>NZ_CP118224.1:170000-1380000 GCF_030849025.1 Oceanimonas pelagia | reverse complement strand
GGTGCTGATCTCCCACACCGGCCGCACCAAGGCGCTGGTGGAAGTGGCCCAGCTGGCCCGTCAGAACGACGCCGTGGTCATCGGCCTGACCGCCAGGGACTCACCCCTGGCCCGTGAATGCAGCGTGGTGCTGTCGATGGACGTCCCGGAAGACACCGACGTTTACCTGCCCATGGCCTCACGACTGGCCCAGATGGTACTGATCGACGTACTGGCCACCGGCTTTATTCTGCGCCGGGGCGCCCGCTTCCGGGAGAACCTGAAAAAGGTAAAGGAAGGCATCAAAAACTCCCGCTTCGACGGCCCGCATTACTGACGCCCTCTTTCCGCCTGTTGAGCCGGGCCCCTGGTCCGGCTCGGCGCCGTCATGTTAATTCGCGGCGGGAAATGTTACAGCCAACCCGTGACAACCTCCCCTGATAATTGCGAACAAAAAACAAACAACCTGTATTATTACCGCCTGCCCCGTACGTCGCCCCCTCTGTCGGATTAATGAATATTTCCTTTTTATTTCATTAATTTGACATACGCCGGCAGATTAAAATAGCGCCGCTGAACGAGACGCCTTGACCGCGATCAAGAGCGAGTGAAAACCCCGGCATTTTTGTGATCCCGTCTACACTTTTGCCATGGCTTCGGTTATCATCGATAACAATTTCATAAACCAAGGATGATGTGTCGGACCGTGAGCAACCCATGGCCTTTTCATAATTCGTCAGTTTCGGCCCGTAATGCCGCCGTACCCCCCCTGACTGCCGACACTTTCCGACCGTTTTTCCGGCAACGGCCGACCGGCCTGATGCACAATCCTGTTTTTTCCATCGTATTCATTCTTTCTTCCAATTGGAGTCTCTCATGTTAAGACGCACCAAGATCGTGACCACCCTGGGCCCGGCCACCGACCGTGACAACAACCTCGAAGGCATTATTGCCGCCGGTGCCAACGTGGTTCGTATGAACTTCTCCCACGGCACCCCGGAAGATCACATGAACCGTGCCAACCAGGTACGGGCCATCGCCAAGAAACTGGGCAAGCACGTGGCCATTCTGGGCGATCTGCAGGGACCCAAGATCCGTGTTTCCACCTTCAAGGACGGCAAAATCCAGCTGAACCTCGGTGACAAGTTCGTGCTCGATGCCGACCTGCCCAAGGGTGAAGGCAACCAGCAGAGCGTGGGCATCGACTATAAAGAGCTGCCCCGGGACGTGAAAAACGGCGACATTCTGCTGCTCGACGACGGCCGCGTACAGCTGCGGGTAGAAGGCGTGGAAGGCAACAAGGTGCTGACCGAAGTCACCGTGGCCGGCCCCTTGTCCAACAACAAGGGCATCAACAAGAAGGGCGGCGGCCTGTCCGCTCCGGCCCTGACCGACAAGGACAAGGAAGACATCAAGACCGCCGCCAAGATCGGCGTGGACTACCTGGCCGTGTCCTTTCCCCGTACCGGTGAAGACATGCGCATCGCCCGTGAGCTGGCCCGCGCCGCCGGCAGCAATGCCAAGCTGGTGGCCAAGGTGGAGCGCGCCGAAGCCGTCGCCACCGATGCCGCCATGGAAGACGTGGTCCTGGCCTCCGATGCCGTGATGGTGGCCCGGGGTGACCTGGGTGTGGAAATCGGTGATCCCGAGCTGGTGGGCGTCCAGAAGAAGCTGATCCGCACCAGCCGCCGCCTGAACCGGGTGGTGATCACCGCCACCCAGATGATGGAGTCCATGATCACCGCGCCCCTGCCCACCCGGGCCGAAGTCATGGACGTGGCCAACGCCGTGCTCGACGGCACCGATGCGGTAATGCTGTCCGCCGAAACCGCCGCCGGCCAGTTCCCGGTGGAAACCGTCAAGGCCATGGCCGAGGTGTGCCTGGGCGCCGAAAAGCACCCCAGCATCAATGTGTCCAACCACCGCATGAACTTCACCTTCACCTCGGTGGAAGAAACCGTGGCCATGTCTACCATGTATGCCGCCAACCACCTGCAGGGTGTGAAGGCCATTGTGGCCCTGACCCACTCCGGCACCACCCCGCTGCTGCTGTCCCGCATCAGCTCCGGCCTGCCGATCTTCGCCCTGTCCCAGGAAGAAAAGACCCTGTCCTGGACCAACCTGTACCGCGGTGTCACCCCGGTGTACTTCAAGGCCGACGAGAGCAAAAACATCTCCGAAATCTGCCGTGAGGCCATTGCCACCCTGAAGCAGTCCGGCTATGTCAACAGCGGCGATCTGGTCCTGCTGACCCACGGCGACATGATGGAAGTGGTGGGCAGCACCAACACCTGCAAGATCCTCACCGTCGAGTAAGATGTTCTTACTCCCGTGATGGCAAAAGGCCGGGCATATCGCCCGGCCTTTTTGTGGCTTCGCGCTACCTTATCGCACCAGGGCCACCGCTTCCCGGGTCAAACGACCGATTTCCTCCCAGTTGCCGGCATTGACCAATGCCTTGTCCACCATCCAGGAGCCGCCACAGGCGATCACTCCGGGCAGGGCCAGGTAGTCGCGAATGTTGCCGGCGTTAATGCCTCCGGTGGGCAGGAAATCAAGCCGGCCAAAGGGACCTTGCAATGCCCTGAGCATATTGACGCCGCCGGAGGCTTCCGCCGGAAAGAACTTGAGCGTGGTCAGGCCCATTTCCAGTGCCGCCTCTATGGTACTGGGATTGTTGACCCCGGGGATCAGGGGCATGTCCCGCTCCCGGCAGGCGCGCGCCGTGGTGGGATTGAAACCCGGCGCCACCACAAAATCGGCTCCAGCCTGTTTCGCCGCCTGTACCTGCTCCCGATTGAGCACGGTACCGGCCCCAATCAGCATGGCCGGATGAGCCCGGCGCAACAGGCGAATGGCCTCGGCAGCGGCCGCGGAGCGAAAGGTGATCTCAGCCGCCGGCAGGCCGCTGTCGTGCAGCAGGCGCCCCAGGGGCAGAATGTCTTCGGCCTGGTCCAGCGTGATCACCGGCAGAATTTTCAGTTGCGCCATGCGCTCAGTCAGTGACCTCATGTCGGTATGTTGTTCATCCTCTGATAATAACCACAGGCCGGGCACGGGCCCGGCCTGCCACCTCGTCTGTGGCCGTCAGGCCGCATCGACCTTTTTGCCCTGACGGCGGCCGAGTGCACCGGGAGCGAAGCTGTCCACGGCAATGGCACGCCGGCGCAGCTCGTCGGCCTCCCCCAACCGGTGTGCCTCGGTTTCACTGATAATGCCCGCCTGCCGGGCCTGCTGCCACAACTCGGGCTGTGCCAGCTTGCGGGGCAGCCTCCCGGTCTTTTGGGCCTCGTGAATTTTCTTTTCCACCTCCATCACCCCCACCATGGCCAGAAAGGCGGCTTCCAGCTCACCCAGCCCCGGCTCCTCGGCGGGGGGCAGGTAACACAGGGCCGACAGCCGCTCCCGCACGCCGCCCGGGGTCATCAGATGCTTGCAGATGGCGTGCACATGCCGGTCGGCCGGCATGCGGTAGCGGTTGCCGAGGGGGAAGATCAGCGCCTTCAATGTCCAGGCCACCGGCCGGTTGGGAAAGTTCTGCAGGAAGCCGGTCAGCGCCTGGCCGATCAGGTGCAGGTTACGGCTTACCGCGTAATGCACAAAAGGCAGTTCATCGGCGGGCCGGCCATTGTCTTCGAAATACTTGAGGGTGGCGCTGGCCAGGTACAGGTGGCTGAGCACGTCACCCAGCCGGGCCGAAAGCATTTCCCTGCGCTTGAGGTCGCCGCCCAGCATCAGCATGGAGACATCGGCGCACAGGGCCAGGGCCCGGCTCATTCGACCCAACTGGCGAAAATAGACCGCAGTATCGCCGGACACGGGCGCCCCGTTAAAGCGGGCACCGGTCAGCCCCTGCCAGAGCGCCCCCAGGGCGTTGCCGGCGGCAAAGCCGATATGGCGGACCAGCAGGCGGTCGAACTCGGCCAGCCCGGCCTGCTCGTCGGGGTTGGCGGCGGCGGCCATTTCCTTCAGTACATAAGGATGGCAACGGGTGGCGCCCTGGCCGAAGATCATCAGGTTGCGGGTGAGAATATTGGCCCCTTCCACGGTAATGGCGATGGGCATGCCCATGTAGTTGTGGGCCAGGTAGTTTTTCGGGCCCATCTGAATGGCCTTGCCGGCATGCACGTCCATGGCATCGTTGATCACGGTACGTGCCATCTCGGTCATGTGATATTTGGAAATGGCGGTGACGATGGCCGGGCTTTCATTCATGTCCAGCGCCCGGGTGGTAAGTCGCCGGGTCGCCTCCAGCTGATAGGTCAGGCCGCCAATGCGGGCCAGAGCTTCCTGCACACCTTCAAAGCGGCCGATGGACAGGCCAAACTGCCTGCGCACCACCGCATAGGCGCTGGTACTGCGGGTGGCCAGATGGCCGCTGGCGGTGCCCAGCGCCGGCAGCGAAATGCCCCTTCCTGCCGACAGGCATTCCACCAGCATGCGCCAGCCCCGGCCGGCGTAATCGGGCCCGCCGATGATCCAGTCGAGGGGAATAAATACATCCCGGCCCCGCGTGGTGCCGTTAAGAAAGGCCAGCCCCATGGGCAGGTGCCGGTCACCGGTTTCCACCCCGGGGTGGGAAGTGGGAATGAGGGCGCAGGTAATGCCCAGTTCTTCGGTTTCCCCCAGCAGGTGGTCGGGGTCATACAGCTTGAACGCAAGCCCCAGCACGGTGGCCCTGGGCGCCAGGGTAATGTAGCGCTTGTCCCAGTTCAGGCGCAGCCCCAGCACCTGTTTGCCCTCGAATTCGCCCATGCACACCACGCCACTGTCGGGAATGGAGCCGGCGTCGGAGCCCGCCTCGGGGCCGGTAAGGGCAAAACAGGGGATCTCGGCCCCGCTGGCCAGTCCCGGCAGCCAGCGCTGTTTTTGCGCCTCGGTGCCGTAGTGCATCAGCAGCTCGCCCGGCCCCAGGGAATTGGGCACCATCACGGTGACCGAGGCACTGGTGCTGCGGCTGGCGATGCGCGCCACTATGGTGGAGTTGGCAAAGGCGGAAAAATTCAGCCCGCCATAGGACTCGGGAATGATCAGCGAGAAAAAGCCCTTGTTGCGCAGGTAGTTCCACACCGGCTCGGGCAGCTCCCGGTCGTCGCTGACGATGCGGTAATCGTCGAGCATGGCCAGCAGGGTCTCCACCTCGTTGTCGAGAAAGGCCTGTTCCCGTTCACTCAGCCGTGACGGACCGTAAGAAAGCAGCATATTCCAGTCGGGCCGGCCGCTGAACAGCTCGCCGTCCCACCACACCGAGCCGGCCTCCATGGCTTCGCGTTCGGTTGCCGAGAGCGGCGGCAACACCTTTTTAAAGGTGGCAAAGGCCGGGGCGCTTATCCACTTTCTGCGTAAACTCATCATGACCTCCTCAACCGCCGGGTTGTGTCAATCGGTGCGGGCTTCCATGCCGCTGGCCAGGTAGGGAATGACCTTGCGGACCAGGCCTTCCACGTCGATATGCTCGTTGAAATCGTTTCTGGCAATGTCCCTGAGCGCCTCGCTGGAGGCCATGGTAAACACCACGGTGCCCAGGGTGAAATGCAGCCGCCAGAACAGCTCGGCGGATGACAGCGCCGGCGCCGCCCGCCGCATGCACTGAATAAAGTGCTCAACCACCTCACCATAGTGGTTGATGATAAACCAGCGCAAAAAACCCTGGTTATCCATGTAGCCGCCCCCCAGCAACTGCAAAAAAATTTCCGGGCCTCGCGCGCGAAGGCGGCTCAGCCCCATCAGCGGCGCCACAAAACATTCGAACACCTGCTCCACGGTAAGGCGGGGCTGCTCCAGCAGCCGCACCAGGGCTTCATTGACCGCCGGCATAAACAGCCCGAAATACCTGTCCATCACCGCCTTGATCAGATCCTTGCGCGAGCCGAAATGATAGTTGACCGACGCCAGGTTCACATTCGCGGCCCTGGTGATCCGCCGCAGCGAGGTATCGCCGAAGCCCTGCTCGGCAAACAGCACTTCGGCGGCGTCCAGTATTCTCTGCTTGGTATCCTTTCGGGCCACCGGCTACTCCCACGCAGGTTTAAACACCTGTTTAAAATCTATGTTTGAGCCGGGCGGCTGTCAAGGCAGACGCGAGCGGATAATTTTTGTGCAAATAATTTTGGGCAGGCGGGAACCTTTTCGCGCCGCCGTGTTCTGACTTAGTGCCACTGCAATTAAGCACTAAGTCTTTGCCCAGCACCTTTGCTGGGCGTTTTTTTGCCTGCCGCTTTTGAGTACACTGCACGCCCCTGTTGTCACCACACACCGATCATGAACCTGAACGACGCCCCTGCCCATATTCAACTCGCGGTGGATCTGATTGAACTGCTCGAAATCAACGAGGTAAGGCCCGAGGTGGCACTGGCCGCGCTGGCCATTGTGACCCGGGACTTTGAACACAAACTGGCCGAGCAGCACGACGACTCCGACGCCGGCTGACTGGCCACCGCCACAATAAAAAACGCCCCGTTACGGGGCGTTGACTGGCGGGATACTGCGGTTTAGTGCTCTTCTTCCAGATAGGCATAGCCTTCCAGGCCGGCGGACAATTCCTTCAGCAGCAGCGCCCGGGTTTCTTCGTCCAGATCCGGGTGACTGGCCTGCAGCTCGTACTGGGCGTTGATCACCGAGGGATCGATGTCCACATAACGCAGCAGCTCGGCCACATTGCTGCCTTCCTTGATGTTGGTGATCTGTGCCCTGCCCTGTTCGTCGAGCACCACTTCGGCGCTGTGGGTATCGCCAAACAGGTTGTGCATGTCACCCAGAATCTCCTGATAAGCCCCCACCAGGAAAAAGCCCAGATACTGGGGCTGACCGGGCACGAACTCGGGCATGGGCAGGGTGGTTTCCACACCCTGGCCATCCACATACTGATCGATGGCGCCGTCGGAGTCGCAGGTAATGTCCAGGATCACCGCCCGGCGGCTGGGGGGACGGTCGAGGCCGTCCAGGGGCAGCACCGGAAAAATCTGGTCAATGCCCCAGGCGTCGGGCAGCGACTGGAACAGCGAAAAGTTGACGAAACACTTGTCCGCCAGCTTCTCGTTCAGCTCGTCCATAATGGGCCGGTGCGCCCGGTTCACCGGATCCAGCTTCGCCTTGATGCCGAGGCAAATGTTGAGGTGCACTTCTTCCGCCCAGGCCCTGTCTTCCAGGGTCATCAGGCCCATGTTGTACTGCTCGTGCACATCGGCCAGCTCCGCCACCGTGTCGTGGTAGATTTCCAGCAGCGGCGGATCTTCCCGGCACAAGTCCTCCCAGGTTTCCCACATGTTACCGAGCAGAAAGGGCGCGTCTTGAGGCGGTGCCGCCGGCTTGGTGCTCTGGGCCGACTCGATGCTGATCACGTTGGCCACCAGCATGGCGTGGTGGGCGGTAATGGCCCGGCCCGACTCGCTGATGATGCGCGGATGGGGCAGATCGTATTCCCGGCACACGTTGCCAATGCCCCACACCACGTTGTTGGCGTATTCACGCAGGTTGTAGTTGGCCGAGCAATAGCTCTGGGAGCGGGTGCCTTCATAGTCCACCCCTAGGCCGCCGCCCACGTCCACTATGTTCACCGGTACATCGAGACGGCGCAGCTCGGCATAGAAACGACCGCACTCGCGAATGCCCTTCTGAATATCGCGAATGTTGGCGATCTGGGAGCCAAGGTGAAAATGCAGCAACTGCAGCCAGTCGATGCAGCCGGCGTCCTTCAGCCGGTTGACCAGGCTCAGCACCTGAGTGGCACTCAGGCCGAACTTGGACTTCTCGCCGCCGCTCGACTGCCACTTGCCGGCCCCCTGGGAAGCCAGCCGGGCACGCACGCCCAGGCGCGGCGTGACCTTGAGTCTGGCCGCTTCTTCCATCACCAGCGACAGCTCGGAGAGCTTTTCAATCACAATGTACACCTGGTGGCCCATGCGGGTACCCAGCAGGGCCAGGCGCACGTATTCCTTGTCCTTGTAGCCGTTGCACACGATCACCGACTCGGTCTCGTGAGTGTGGGCCAGCACCGCCAGCAGCTCGGGTTTGGAGCCGGCTTCAAGGCCCAGCCGGGGCTTGTCCTTGTAGGCCTTGGTCACGGCATCGAGCACGCCGCGCTGCTGGTTGACCTTGATCGGATACACGGTCAGGTAATCGCCTTCGTAGCCATAGTCCTCTATGGCGCCGTTAAAGGCGTTGAACAGGGCGTCGATGCGGCTCTTGATGATATCGGGAAAACGCAGCAACACAGGCGCGGCGTAACCCTCGGCCTTGAGTTGCTCCACCACTTCTGCCAATACCACTTTTGCCTCGGGCCGGGTCTTGTCGGGCGTGACACACACACGTCCCTGTTCATCAAGATGAAAAAAACCGGCGCCCCAGTAAGGCAGGTTATATACCTTGAGCGCATCGTTTGCGGACCATTCAGCCATGCTCTTTGCCCCCTTGTCAGTTCAGGGTCACAGAAAATCCGGACCAGGGGTCCGGAGCGATTTTAATTCGATTTTTCATCAGTATAAGGCAAGCCATGCTGCCTTATCGGGTAAACGCAGCTCATTCGGCGATTGCAAAAAATCGGGGGGCGAGTGTACAACTCACGCCGGGCGCTGACCAGTGCCGATCCCGCTTCAATTTCAATTTTATTGGCTCGCCAGCCGTTCCAGCAGGGTGCCGTGCCGGTGCAGAAAGGACTGTCCGCAACTGAATCCCAACGAATAGTCCTGCCCCAGCTGCGCCCGGCTCGAGCCCAGCACTCGGCTGTGCAGGGGGGCCGGTGGCGCGATTTCAAACACCAGTGCATTCTCCGGTGGCCGGCTGATAAAGTGCTGGGCCTGCTCGCAGCAGCGCTGATAGGCACGCACAATGGCCAGCAACTCTCCCAGCCGGTCCCGTCCCAGCCAGCCTTCCAGCCGCCGGACCCAGCTCAGGGTAACCCGCAGATCCCCGGGCTGGGTGCGGATCACCACCAGCACCCCGGCCCCCCGGCGCCAGGCTTCCCGCACCGGAATGGCATCGGCCACACCACCGTCGAGGTAGCGCTCGCCCCGCCACTCCACCCCGGCCCGGTAAAGCAGTGGAATGGCGCTCGAGGCCTTGAGCCCCAACAACCAGTCGGTGTCGGCGGGATGAAAATAATGGGGCTGGTGATCCCGCGCCCGGGTGCTGCAGAACAGCAACTCCCGCCGGCCCAGCCGCCGGCGCCCGGTCACCACATCCAGCGGCAGTTCGTGGCGCAGCACCTCGAAATACCAGTCCAGATCCACCAGATCGCCGCCCCGGGCAAAATGCAGCGGCCGAAAAAAGTCGGCGCGGGTGGTGTAATCGGTGATCACTTCCCGGGCAAAGCCGCGGCTATGGCACACGTAGGCAGACAGGTTCTGGGCGCCGGCGGACGAGCCGATAAAGAGATCAAAGGGGTCAAAGTCTGCCGCCATAAAGGCGTCGAGCACACCGGCGGTAAAAATGCCGCGCTGGCCTCCCCCCTCGCAAATCAGGGCCAGCCGCCCCCGCGTCGGCCCGTCACCGGCGGCAGGCTCAACGATTCTGTGATCTGGTTCCGTTCGTTGTCTTAACATGGACTACCCTGTCATCAAATCATCATGCCGGCGCCACTTTGCCGTCACCACGGCCGTCTAGGCTGGGCCCATCATCAGAACAAGGAGCCCGCCATGTTTTCTGTAGACACCCTGGCCGCCGAGTTTCTGCCCCGCTGGCAACACCTGCCCGGCTGCAAGCCCCTGCTGCGCCACCTGCTGCACGAGCAGGCCTTTATCGACTTCGCCGCCGAGTACCCCCATCTGCGCGGTCTCGACTTTGTCGAGCAGGTGCTCGACTATTTTCATTTTCGCGTACAGGTCCAGGAGCAGGAGCTGGAGCACATTCCGGCCACCGGCCCGGTGGTGATTGTGGCCAACCATCCCATCGGCTCCCTGGATGGCCTGGCCCTGCTGCGGCTGGTGTGCCGGCTGCGTCCGGACACCCGCATTGTGGCCAACCAGTTGCTGGCCCGCATCGAGCCGCTCAGCTCGCTGCTGCTGCCGGTGGACAACCTGGGTGGCCGCACCGGTCGGGCCCAGCTTGGCGCCCTGCAGCATCACCTGAGTGCCGGCGGCGTGGTCATTATTTTTCCCGCCGGCGAGGTGTCCCGCCTTGGCGCCACCGGCGTGCGCGACGGCCGCTGGCATGCCGGCTTCATTCGCCTGGCCATTCGCGCCCGGGCCGACATTGTGCCCATTCACCTGGAAGGCCGTAACTCTGCCTTCTTTTATTTAAGCTCACTGCTGTGCCGTCCGCTGAGCGGTGTGTTGCTGGTGCGTGAAATGTTTCGCCAGCGCAACCGGCAAATCAGCCTGCGCATCGGCCGCCCGGTGGCCTGGCAGCACTGTCGTCGCAGCGGCGTCAGCGACAAGGGGCTGGCCATGCTGTTTCGCAGCCACCTGTACCGGCTGGGCAAGGGCAGAAGCGGACTGTTTGAAACCCAGGTTGCCGTGGCCGCGCCCGAACCGCGCCAGTTACTCAAAAAAGCGGTGGAAAAATGCGAACGGCTGGGGCAAACCCGGGACGGCAAGGCCATTTACCTCACCAGGCGGGATCCGTCCGGGCACTGCGTGATCCTGCGGGAAATTGGCCGGCTGCGGGAGCTGGCGTTTCGGGCGGTGGGGGAAGGCACCGGCAAACGCCGGGACCTGGACCCGTTTGATGATGATTATTACCAGTTGCTGCTGTGGGACCCGCAGGAGCTGGAAGTGATTGGCGCCTATCGCTTTGTGCCCGCCGCCCGGCAACTGGAGCGCCGCGGCGCCGAAGGACTCTACACCCACCAGCTGTTTGAATTCGACCACACCATGGCCCCCGTTCTCGAGCAGGGCATTGAACTGGGCCGCAGCTTTATTCAGCCCGCCTATCAGGGCCGGCGCAGCCTGGATTATCTGTGGTACGGCATTGGCGCTTTTCTGGCCCGCCATCCCCAGTATCGCTACCTGTTCGGCCCGGTATCGCTCAGCGCCGCGCTGCCGGTGGCCGCCCGGGATCTGCTGGTGGCCTTTTACCGGCTGTACTTTTCCGGACGGGCCGGACTGGCCCGCTCCCGCCGGCCCTTGCCGGCCAGTCCCGGGCATTTGCTGGACGCCTTTGCCGGTAATGACTACCGGGCAGACCTGCAACGGTTAAAACAACGGCTGGATCACCTGGGCGTGGCCATTCCCACCCTGTACAAACAGTACGCCGAGCTGTGCGAGCCCGGTGGCGTGCAGTTTGTGGACTTCGGTACGGATCCGGACTTTGCCGACTGTGTGGACGGCCTGGTGATCGTGGATCTGGCCCGGCTCAAGCCGGCCCGCCACGAGCGCTATATTGCGCCGCACCTGGAGCAGGGTCCGCGCTGAATCACTCAGTGATGACGGTCACTGTGACCCAGGTCGCGGTCGGGGGCGATCTTGTCACGAATGCGCTGCTTGATGTCCTTGGCCTCGGGAAAACCCTGATCGGCCACACGGCACCAGATCCGCTCGCCGTCCACAAAGATCTGAAACTGCCCCTTGTCGCCGGGGATCAGCGCCACCTCGCCCACCTCATCGGCAAAGGTCGACAGAATCTCCTGGGCCAGCCAGCCTGAACGCAGCAGCCAGCGGCACAGGCTGCAATAGCGAATTTCCACTCTGGGTTTCATTCATCTTCCTTCAGTGCCATGCCGGGCCAGACCCGGCATGGCAAAGGTTGCGATCAGCGCACCACGCCGCTCAGAAACTCCTGGCGCGTAGCCGGGCGGCTCTTGAAGATACCGCCCAGTGAGGTGGTGGTGGTATTGCTGGTGGCGTCCATCACGCCCCGGGCCTTGACGCAATAGTGGGTGGCGGTAATGCTCACCGCCACATCGTCAGACTCCAGCAGTGTCTGCAGGGCCACCAGCACCTGCTGGGTCAGCCGCTCCTGCACCTGCGGACGGCGGGCAAAGAACTGCACGATGCGGTTGATCTTGGACAGACCAATCACCTTGCCCCGAGGAATGTAGGCTACGGTGGCGGTGCCGTCTATGGTCACGAAATGGTGCTCACAGGTGCTGGTCAGGCTGATATCGCGCACCTGCACCATTTCGTCCACCTTCATCTTGTTGTCGATCAGGGTGATCTTGGGAAAGTGGGCATAATCCAGGCCAGAAAAAATTTCACGGACATACATCTTGGCGATACGCTGGGGGGTTTCGGCCAGACTGTCGTCTTGCAGATCCAGCCCCAGTACGTCCATTACCTGGGTCATCAGGCCGGTGATTCTTTCCTGTTGTTCATCCGTGGTCAGGTTGTGGCTGCGCATGGGGGTTTCCAGGCCCCGGGCTTCCAGGGCCGAGCGGACCCGAATGGCTGCGTCGCTCAATGCGGTCATGATGATCTCCGTGGGGTATACAATCTCTGGGCATGGTAGTGCATTTGGGCTTTGCTGTGAATGGCGGATTAACACTCACTCATCCCCGTGCATGACAATAACCGCCCGAGTCTGAAATAATGAGCCTCATCAACACCATCAGGGAGCCTGAAGATGGCGATTCAAGATTGTTGCAGTCAACCCGGTTTGCGCCCGTTCGACGATGCGCGGGCCGACATGCTGGGTCAGCTCGATGTGGTGGCAGCGGCGGAGCTGGTACCCCTGGAGCAGGCCCTCAACCGGGTGCTGGCCGAGGCGGTGATTTCACCGCTGGATGTGCCGGCCTTTGCCAATTCGGCCATGGACGGTTACGCCCTGCGGGCCGAAGACACGATGACGGGGGAAAAGCTGGAGCTGATTGGCACCAGCCTTGCCGGCCATCCCTTTACCGGCCGGGTTGACGCCGGCCAGTGCGTACGCATCATGACCGGCGCCGCCCTGCCTCTGGGCGCCGACAGCGTGGTCATGCAGGAAAACTGTACCTCGGAGCACAACCGGGTGGCCATTACCGGCAAGGTGGAGCCGGGGCAGCATGTGCGTCAGGCGGCGGAAGATCTGGCCCAGGGCGAAACCGTGTTTCAGGCCGGCATGCGTATCAATGCCCGGGTGCTGTCGGTACTGGCATCGCTCGGGCTGGAGCAGGTCAATGTGCGCCGGCCGCTCAGGGTGGCGCTGCTCTCCACCGGTGACGAGCTCAGATCCCCCGGAGACTTGCTGGCGCCGGGAGAGATCTACGACTCCAACCGCATTGGCCTGGCCGCCATGCTCACCCGGCTGGGCGTGGAGATCACCGACTACGGCATTATTGCCGATGACCCTGAACTCATTCGCAAGGCGTTCCTGAAGGCGGCGGCCAGCCACGACGCCCTTATCACCTCCGGTGGCGTCTCGGTGGGCGATGCGGATCATACCAAGGTAGTGCTGGAAGACGTGGGCCGCATCGGTTTCTGGAAGCTGGCCATCAAGCCGGGCAAGCCCTTTGCCTTTGGCCACATCGACCGTTGTGCCTTTTTCGGTTTGCCGGGCAACCCGGTGTCGGCGGCGGTGACCTTTCATCTGCTGGTGCGCCCTGCCCTGGCCACACTGGCCGGCGAGCGGCTGGCGCCCCCCCTCACCCTGCAGGCCACCGCCCTGATGCCCTTTAAGAAGTCGCCCGGACGCATGGACTTCCAGCGCGGCCGGGTCGAGCGCCAGGCCGACGGCAGCCTGGGCGTGGTGCCCGCCGGCTCACAAAGCTCGGCGGTGTTCAGCGCCATGGCCGAGGCCAACTGCCTGCTGCATCTGGAGCAGGACAGAGGCCCGGTGGAAACCGGCGAAACCGTGACCCTGGAGCTGATCGACGGGCTTTACTGGTAACACAAAGGCCCCTGCCTTGGCTGGGGCCTGAACGTGACCTGGTTAACGGTAATGCCGGCTTGAGGCCGCATTTCACTCCTTCATTGCTCAGCCTTCGCGACCTACCATTTCTTGGCCGCTTCGGTGTCGCTGTCTTTGGCATCCACCCAGCGCTCGCCCTCGCTGGTGCGCTCTTTCTTCCAGAACGGCGCCCGGGTTTTGAGGTAATCCATAATGAAATGGCAGGCGGCAAAAGCCGCTTCCCGGTGAGCGCTCGCCACGCCCACAAACACTATCTGATCCCCCAGCTCAAGGGCGCCCACCCGGTGAATGACCCGGCACTCCAGCAGCGGCCAGCGGCTTTTGGCCTCGGCCACGATGTTTTCCAGGGCGTGCTCGGTCATGCCCGGGTAGTGCTCCAGGGTCATGCCGCTGACCGCATCGCCCTGATTCATGTCCCGCACCTTGCCCACAAAGGTGACCACGGCGCCGGTCTGGTGCGACCGGCTCAGGGCGTCGTATTCGGTGGCGAGGCAAAAGTCGCCGGTCTGTACCCGTATCATCTCAGCCTCCGGTGACCGGCGGAAAGAAGGCCACTTCGTCGCCGTCCTTGAGCATGGTGCCGGGTGTGGCCACCTCGTGGTTCACCGCCACCAGCAGGCTGTTGTCAGCCAGCACCCGGGCCCAGGTGTCATCACGCGCTGCCAGGTGCTGCCGCAGGGCATTTACATCGGTAAACTCCGCCGGTATATCCAGAGTGTCTGTGTCCAGTTGTTCCCGCACGCGGGCAAAAAATACTACCTTGATCATTTGGCCTTGAACTCCCCGGACTTGCCGCCTTTTTTCTCCAGCAGGCGCACACCCTCGATCAGCATGTCTTTCTGTACCGCCTTGCACATGTCGTAAATGGTCAGCGCCGCCACCGAGGCGGCGGTCAGGGCTTCCATCTCGACCCCGGTCTGGCCCGCCAGCTTGCAGTAGCTTTCTATGCGTACCCCGCTCCGCTCGCGGTCGGGCTCGAGCTTCACTTCCACCTTTGACAGCGCCAGCGGATGGCACAGCGGAATGAGATCGGACGTTTTCTTGGCGGCCATGATGCCGGCGATGCGGGCGGTGGCGAACACATCCCCCTTGTGGTGCCGGCCTTCCAGGATCAGCGCCAGGGTCTCGGGGGCCATCCGCACCCAGGCCTCGGCCCGGGCTTCCCGGCTGGTCACCACCTTGTCGCTCACGTCCACCATGTTGGCCTCACCCGAGGCGTTGATGTGGGTCAGTTCACTCATGGCTTACACCAGATGCTGCACAAAGTTGCAGGGCTTGTGACGGGCGTCGAGCTGCTCGGCGAGAATGCCGTTCCAGCCGGTGCGGCAGGCGCCGGTGGAGCCCGGCAGGCAGAACACCGCGGTGCGGTTGGCCAGGCCGCCGAGGGCGCGGCTCTGCACCGTGGAGGTGCCCAGCTCCTGATAGGTGATATGGCGGAACAGCTCGCCAAAGCCGTCGACCACGGTGTCGAGCAGCGGCGCCACCGCTTCGGGGGTGGTGTCGCGGCCGGTAAAGCCGGTGCCGCCGGTGATCAATACCACCTGCACCTCGGGGCTGGCAATCCAGCGGGACACCAGGGCGCGAATGTCATATTTGTCGTCTTTCAGAATGGCCTTTTCCGCCAGCTTGTGGCCGGCTCCGGTGAGCGCGTCCACCAGAAAGCGGCCGGACGTGTCGGTGTCTTCATTGCGGGTATCGGAAACGGTGAGCACCGCGATATTGAGCGGTACCCGCTCCTGGCTTGCATGACTCATGAATGTCCCCCTTAATACTTTCACTTAAAAACATTTACTGCCTGCATTGTTCACCCCGAAGCGGGACAGGTCAATAACAAAAAAGCCTGTGGCCATCATGCCACAGGCTTTTGCACGCTTCATGGATCCAGATCAGAAACCCTCGACACCACGCATGTCGGGCAACCGGTGGGCAATGCCCTTGTGACAGTCGATGCAGGTTTTTTCGCCACTGGCCAGCGAGGTGGAATGGGCCTCGGCGGCACGGTTGCCCTGCACGCTGAAGTCCATGTAGTCGAAGTTGTGGCAGTTGCGGCACTCCCGGGAGTCGGTTTCCTTCATGCGCTGCCATTCCCGCTCGGCCATGTGCCGGCGGTGGGCTTCGAACTTCTCCGGCGTGTCGATAATGCCGGTGATCTTGCCCCATACCTCCTTGGACGCCGCGATTTTACGCACGATTTTGTGGGTCCACTCGTGGGGCACATGGCAGTCGGGACAGCTGGCCCGAACCCCGGAGCGGTTGGCATAGTGAATGGTATCCCGGTATTCCAGGTACACGTTGTCGCGCATTTCATGACAGCCGATGCAGAAGGTCTCGGTGTTGGTCATTTCCAGCGCGGTGTTGAAGCCCCCCCAGAAAATGACCCCGCCGACAAAACCCAGCAGCAACACCACCCCCGCCGCCACCCGGGCGGGGGTGCGAAACACCCGCCACAACCGCCGCAGCAATCCGTTCTTGTTCGCCATAAGACCTCCTCAGCGCAGTGACTCAACCGGCATAAAGGTGCTGTCCACCAGCGGCTCTGCCCCGGTCTGGGGCACATGGCACTGCAGGCAGAAATAGCGCCGGGGGCTGATGTCGCTCAGGGTCAGGCCGTCCCGGTTTTCGTAGTGGGTGGGGCTGACCCGGGGCGCATTGCGGCTGGCGGCGTTTTTCCAGCCGTGGCACGACAGACACTGGTTGACCTTGAGATCCACTTCATAGTCGCGCACCTGATGGGGGATCAGGGGCGGCTGGTGAATGTAGTCTCTGTCCTGAATGCCCTGATCCTTGAGCGGGTCTGCAATGCGGGCCGGAGCCGGATCCCGGTCCAGCGGCAGCTTGCCCCGCAGTGCCTCAAGATTGCCCGCATCGGGAGCGGCCACGGCCAGTCCGGCCAGCAGCAACAGGGGGACGATAAAATATCTTGCAGTGATGTTCATATGCGTTCTCCACCTTGCTTACACCGATCAGGCCTTGGTTACCCTGACAGCACACTTCTTGTAGTCAGTTTCCTTGGACAACGGACAGGTCGCGTCCAGGGTCAGGCGGTTGATCAGCTGGCTTTCGTCAAACCAGGGCACAAACACCAGGCCCCGGGGCGGCCGGTTGCGACCGCGGGTTTCGACTCGGGTTTTCATCTCGCCCCGACGGGAAGCCAGCACCACCTCGTCGCCCCGGCGCAGGCCACGGGCTTTGGCATCGTCCGGATGCATGAACACCTGGGCCGCCGGATAGGAGCGGTGCAGCTCGGGCACCCGCCGGGTCATGGATCCGGAGTGCCAGTGCTCCAGCACCCGGCCGGTGGACAGCCAGAGATCAAACTCGTCGTCGGGCGCTTCCGCCGCCGGCTCGTAGGGCAGCGCAAAGATCACCGCGCGCTTGTCCTTGTGGCCGTAAAACTGCACGCCACTGCCCTTTTCCACATAGGGGTCATAGCCTTCCCGGTAGCGCCACCGGGTTTCCTCGCCGTTCACCACCGGCCAGCGCAGGCCCCGCTCCTGGTGGTAACGGTCGTAGGGCGCCAGATCGTGGCCGTGGCCCCGGCCAAACTCGGCATATTCCTCAAACAGGCCCTTTTGTACATAAAAGCCGAAGTGATCCCGTTCGTCGTTGAGCTCGTTCTTGCAGTCCTCGGCAGGGAAACGATCCACCTGGCCGTTGTTAAACAGCACCTCATACAGCGACTTGCCCCGGTATTCGGGCATTTTCGCCAGCAGCGCCTCGGGCCAGACCTCCTCCATGGTGAAACGTCTGGAGAATTCCATCAGCTGCCACAGATCCGAACGGGCACCCTCTGGCGCTTTCACCTGCTGATACCACACCTGGGTACGGCGCTCGGCATTGCCGTAGCCCCCTTCCTTTTCCACCCACATGGCGGTGGGCAGCACCAGATCCGCCGCCTGGGCGGTGACCGTGGGATACGGATCCGACACCACCACAAAGTTGTCGGGGTGGCGGTAGCCGGGCAGGCTTTCCTCGTTCATGTTGGCCGCCGCCTGCATATTGTTGTTGCACATCACCCAGTAGGCATTGAGCTTGCCGTCCTTGAGCATGCGGTTTTGCAGCACCGCGTGGTAGCCGGGCACGGGATTGATGGTGCCCTCGGGCAGCTTCCAGATTTTTTCGGCCATGGCGCGGTGTTCAGGGTTGGCCACCACCATGTCGGCGGGCAGACGGTGGGCGAAGGTGCCCACCTCCCGGGCGGTACCGCAGGCAGACGGCTGGCCGGTGAGGGAAAACGGACTGTTGCCGGGCTCGGCAATCTTGCCGGTGAGCAGGTGAATGTTGTAGACCATGTTGTTGGCCCAGGTACCCCGGGTATGCTGGTTAAAGCCCATGGTCCAGAACGACACCACCTTGGTAGCGGGATCGGCATAGGCCTGTGCCAGGGCTTCCAGGCGCTCGGCGGGCACGCCGGACAGTTCGGCCACGGTCTCGAGGTCGTAGTCGGCCACAAAGGCGGCAAAGTCTTCAAAGCTGATTGGGCTGGCGGCACCGGAGTCGGGATTGGCGGCCGCCGCCTGACGTGGATGGGTCGGGCGCAGGCCATAACCGATGTCGGTTTCGCCCTTCACAAAACGCACATGGCGATCGACGAAGTCACGGTTTACATGGCCGTTTTCGATAATGTAATGGGCAATGTAGTTAAGAATGGCCAGATCGGTCTGGGGCTCGAACACCATGCCGTTGTCGGCCAGCTCGAAACTGCGGTGCTCAAAGGTGGACAGCACATGCACCCGCACATGGGGTGCGCTCAGGCGGCGGTCGGTCAGCCGCGACCACAGAATGGGGTGCATTTCCGCCATATTGGAGCCCCACAGCACAAAGGCGTCGGTGGCTTCGATGTCGTCGTAGCAGCCCATGGGCTCGTCCATGCCAAAGGTGCGCATAAAGCCGGCCACCGCCGAGGCCATGCAATGGCGCGCGTTGGGATCCAGGTTATTGGAACGAAAGCCGGCCTTGTACAGCTTGGCGGCGGCGTAACCTTCCATGATGGTCCACTGGCCGGAGCCGAACATGCCCACGGCCTCGGGGCCTTGTTCCTTGAGCGCCGCCTTCCATTTTTCCGCCATGATATCAAAGGCCTGATCCCAGCTGACAGGAGTGAATTCGCCGTGCTTGTCGTATTTTCCGTCGGTCATGCGCAGCAAGGGCGTGGTCAGCCGATCCTTGCCATACATGATCTTCGACAGAAAATAGCCCTTGATGCAGTTCAGCCCCCGGTTCACCGGCGCCTCGGGATCCCCCTGGGTGGCCACCACCTTGCCGTTCTGGGAGCCCACCAGCACCGAGCAGCCGGTGCCACAAAAGCGGCAGGGCGCCTTGTCCCACCTGATGGCGGTCTGATCCCGGCTGGTGATCAGATTGGTGGCCCCGGCCGGCAGCGCTAGCCCGGCGGCTGCGGCCGCCGCCGCCACGGCATTGGCTTTCATAAAGTCGCGACGATTCAGTTTCATGCTGGCTCCTTACCGGCCTCAGGCCCGGCAAATTCATGATAAATCAGGGTGGTGGAGAGAATGCCGTCCATCAGGGCAATGGCGTCGATGTGCCGAACAATGTGCTGCTGGTCGGGTCCTTCCAGCGCCACCACCAGTTTGCCCTGCTCGCCGGACACCGGCACCTCGGCACCGGGCAACTGTTCAATGGCGTCTATGGCCGCCGGCATGCTCTCGGGCCGGCAGTGCACCACCAGGCTGGCCACATGCCATTCCTGCTCACTCATGCTTGCTCCTCCTTCACCATGTGAATGGCTCCCACCGGGCAGGCCGCCACGCAGCCGCCGCAGCCGTTGCAGGCGGCTTCGTTCAGCTCGGGCACCGCCACTGCCCCCAGCCGGGGACGAAAGCGAATGGCGGCGGGCTCGCAACCGTCTTCGCAGCTGCGGCAATGCACCCCCTTTTGCGCCAGGCAGGCATCATGAAACGCCGCATACTGCCGCCAGGGGGAGTCGCTTCGCGGGGAAAACAGGGGTTCGGCACAGGCCGTCGCGCACGCTCCGCAAAAGGTGCATGCCCCCCGGGAAAAATCAATGCTCGGAAAGCCGCCGTCGGCGGTAACGATGATCTGCTCGGGACAGGCCCGCAGACAGTCGCCGCAGCGAGTGCAGCCGTCGCTGAACTGCGGCCAGGGCACCGCCCAGGGCAGGGACTGGGCCGGACCTTTTGCGCCCAGCCCTCCTCTGAGCCAGCGCCGCCGTGATAAATCGGGTGTGGTATCCATACTGCTCCCGTTTGTGGTGATCAGCCACGAAATTAGCACACATTTCGTACACGTGAATCTGTTCCGGGCTTACTGGCCACAGAGTAAAACAGCGGGAGAGCAAAAAGAATGATCTGGAATATGTATTTGAGGCGAGCTTGATCAGGATCAAGCTCAGCGTGGCCACGGGGACGGCCACGCCCGTCGTTCAGCAGAAACTCAGCCGCCGATGGAGGCCAGGTGGGGAGTCATGCCGCTTTGGCCTTGGTGCAGAAAATGAGTGGCCTTTTTGTCGGCCAGGGCTTCGCGCAGGCGGCGTTGCAGCGCCGCCTGCTGGCCTTCATGCTGCAGCAGGTCGCGCAGATCCACACCATATTCGCCAAACAGGCACAAATGCAGCTTGCCCAGGGCCGACACCCGCAGCCGGTTACAGCTGGCACAAAAGTCTTTGGCATAGGGCATGATCAGGCCGATTTCGCCCACGTAGTCCGTATGCCAGAATACCTCGGCCGGGCCGTCATTATGGGCGCGCACCTTCTGCTGCCAGCCCGCGGCCAGCAACTTTTCCTTGATGGCGGCCCCGCGCACATGGTGGCGCTCAAACAGCTCGTCCATTTCCCCGGTCTGCATCAGCTCGATAAAGCGCAGCTGAATGGGCGTGGATTTGATCCAGTCCAGAAACCGGCCCAGCTCGCCGTCGTTCAGCCCTCGCATCAGCACGGTATTGACCTTGACCTGCTCAAAGCCGGCGGCAAAGGCGGCATCGATGCCCGCCATCACCTCATGAAAGCGGTTCTGCCCGGTGATCTGGTGAAACATGCGCGGGTCCAGGCTGTCGACACTGACATTGATGGCGCTCAGGCCGGCGCTGCGCCAGTCGGCCACCCGCTCCGCCATGCGGTAGCCATTGGTGGTGGTGGCCACCTTGCGAATGCCCGGGGTCGACGCCACCGCCTCGATAATGTGAGTGAAATCCCGGCGCATGGACGGCTCGCCACCGGTGATGCGCACCTTGTTGGTGCCCATGGCGGCAAAGGTCCGGGTGACACGGCGAATTTCATCCAGGGTCAGAAAGGACTTGCGCCCGTCCGGCCGGTAGCCGTCGGGCAGGCAGTACTGGCAACGAAAATTGCAGACGTCGGTGATCGACAACCGCAAATAATGAAACTTGCGCGCGAACGCGTCTTGTAATTCCAACATAAACACCTTTCCAGAACGGGAGGCGACGACATTTCTCTCGGCACCCTTACGAACCGCAACTTGCGGCTCGAACGGTCCAGCCTCCCTATCGACGGTGTTACGACGACTTAGGCATACCGGACTCGGAGTTTTTAACGGCGATGACAATTATCACTTTCACCTTAGGGGCAAACATTGCTTCAGATCAAGAAATATTTGTTCACGAACAACGGGAAGGCAAACCGGCCGGTACCCAGGTCAGCGGACGGTGTCACTCGGTTCTGGCAGTTTCATATTGCAACAAAAAAGACTTTCACAATGGGAAAATTCGCACTCTGCAATGGCTATTTTTGGGTCCGAAATGCCGCCAACCCTTGTAGCATGGGCTTTTGCAAAGTTGGCACGATACTTTCATATATGTAACCAGTCGTTTTTATCCCGTGCTCTCTTCAGCTCCCGCTGAAGTTCGGCCAACCCATTGGGTTGGCCATTTTTTTTTGCCTCTTTACCGTGAGCCCAGCCGGTTCTGCACGCATGCCAGTGTTTCTTGCAGTGCCTGCTGCCAGGCCTTCATCAGGGCGGCAATCTCCGCTGGTTCATGGCGCCGGCAGGCCGCCTCCAGCTTTTCTGCCAGAAACTGGCAACGCAGCGCCCCGTAACTGCCACAGGCCGACTTCAGGCTGTGACACCAGCGGGCCATGCCGTCCTCATTCTGTTCAGCAAAGGCCTCGGCCAGGGAGGCCCCCTGCTGCACACCGTCTTCCGCAAACAGTCGCAACAACCGTTCCAGTGCTTCGCCACCCAGATCCCGCTCCAGCTGTTCCAGCCGAAGCTCATCCAGCAGTGGCAGACGGCCATGCAGCCGCTGCCAGTCAGCCATGGTCGCCTCCCCAGCTCTGCAACTTGCGGTAAATGGTGGACGGGCTCACTTCCAGCAGGGCCGCCGCCCGGGAAATGTTGCCGTCGCAATGGGCGATGGTGCGTTCAATGGCCTGGCGCTCGATCACCGCCAGCGGCAGGATCGGCTGAGATGCCGGCAGCAGATCCCGCTCTGCGGCGGGCGCCTCGGACAGGGGCCGATCGAGGGGAGCCGGCAGCATGTCCACCTCGATCCACTCTCCCCGGTGCAGCACCACTGCGTTGCGGATCACGTTTTGCAGCTGGCGTACGTTACCCGGCCAGTGATAGGCCTGCAGCCGGTCCTTGGTGGCTTCCGACAGGCCCACAAATTCCTTGCCCTCTTCCCGCGAGGCCTGGCGTACCAGGGCGGTGGCGATGCTGATCACATCGGCCCCCCGCTCGCGCAGTGGCGGCAGGTGCACCGGAATCACATGCAGGCGGTAGTAAAGGTCTTCCCGGAACCGGCCCTGCTCCACCTCCACCAGGGGATCCCGGTTGGTAGCACAGACGATGCGCACATCCACCTTGACATGGTTGGAGCTGCCCACCGGCTGGATCAGGCCGGTCTGCAGAAAGCGCAGCAGCTTGCTTTGCAGCTCCAGATCCATTTCACAGATCTCATCCATAAACAGGGTGCCGCCGTTGGCGCGGATCACGGCGCCGTCCCGATCCTGCAGCGCCCCGGTAAAGGCGCCCTTGATGTGACCAAACAGCTCACTTTCCATCAGATCCCGCGGAATCGCCGCGCAGTTCAGGGCGATAAAGGGGCCATCAGCCCGGCCACTGAGCTGGTGAATGGCCTCGGCACACACCTCCTTGCCGGTGCCGCTTTCTCCGGTGATAAACACGGTAGCGGTGCTGGGAGCGGCATTTTCAATCAGCCGGTAGACCTTTTGCATCGGCAGGCTTTCGCCGATAAAGCCCTGAAACCGTTCCCGCTCCATTTCATGACGGTATTGATCCACCAGCTGGTTGAGGTGGCGGAATTTCATGGTGTTGTGCAGGGTTACCTTGAGCCGCTCGGCTTCCACCGGCTTGCTGATAAAGTCGTGGGCCCCCAGGCGCATGGCGTCTACCGCCACGTCCACCGAGCCGTGGGCCGTCATCACTATGGTGGTGACATTCAGCTGCTCCTGGTGCAGCCATTGCAGAATGTCCATACCAGGCATGTCGGGCAGGATCAGATCCAGCAACAGAATGTCGGGCGGCTGACGACGAATATGCTCCAGCGCCTCCTGGCCACTGCTGACCAGCGTCAGCGACAGAGGCTCGTCCTGCAAAAACATCTGATACATGGCCGCCAGCGATGGCGTGTCTTCCACCATCAGGACATTCAGCCTTTGCTCTACCATCTCGTTTCTCTCGTTGTTTCCATATTTGTTGTTTTCAGCCACCGAACAAAAAAGACTTGCCATTGAGTAACGCCATGTTAACATCATTTCAACATTCGTTATGACTCATTTGTTACTCTTGTAATTCCGCATTTTCATGCGTTAGCGCGATGTGAAGCGAAGCCTGTTTTATGCCCGTGTGGCTGCTGCGAAACCAGGGTCGGATCTCCGCCCTGGTCTTTTTTATGTTCAGGCCGGGTTGTCGATGTCGACAAAATCCACCTGCAAACCATGCTCGGCCGCCAGCCATTCGCCCAGCGCCTTGACGCCGTAACGCTCGGTGGCATGATGCCCCGCCGCAAAAAAATGCACTCCCAGCTCCCGGGCCACATGCACCGTCTGCTCCGACACCTCACCGCTGATAAAGGCGTCCATGCCCTGCTCTGCCGCCAGCTCGATATAGCCCTGACCACCGCCGGTACACCAGCCCACCCGACGGATCCGATTCGGCCCGCCTTCGCCCACGTGCAGCACGCGCCGGCCCAGTTGCTGCTCAATGCGCGCGGCCAGCTCGGGGCCGCTGAGCGGCGACGCCAGCTCGCCGGCCATGGCCACCGACAGCGGATTGCCGGCTTCAAGCGGGCCGGTCACATCAATGCCCAGCAGACTCGCCAGTTGTGCGTTGTTGCCGAGCCCGGGAGCGATGTCCAGCGGCAAATGATAGGCATAGAGATTAATATCGTGACCGAGCAGGGCCTTCAGGCGGTGGCGCTTCATGCCCCGCACCGGCTGGGACTCCCCCTTCCAGAAGTAGCCGTGATGCACCAGCAAGGCATCGGCGCCAAGCTCCACGGCCCGGTCGATCAGTGCCTGACTGGCGGTCACGCCGGTCACCAGGTGGCGCACCTCGGCACGGCCTTCCACTTGCAGGCCGTTCGGGCAATAATCGCGAATAGCATCCACATTCAGCTGGCGGTTAAGCAGCTGTTCGAGCTCCATGTTGTTCATGCTGGCTCCCGTCATTTGAAATTGGCCCATTGTAAATCATAAAGAGAATGGTTATGAGCCCTTTACTCAGCGAGTTGCTGAACCGGCTGACCCACAACGAGGTGCGAGATCTGGCCTGGGCCATTGGCAGCCCGAGCCTGTTGCCCGGACTGGAGCAGGCGCCGGACGACCAGTGGTATTCACAATTGCTCGAGGAGTATCGCCCGCGCCTGCTGGCACTGGATCGGGAGCCGGCGGTGCTGCTGCGTTATTGCGGCAACTGTCGTCGTCTGGGTCAGTATTTCGAGGCCCTGTGGCATTTCTTTCTGCTGGATCACCCGCGCTTTCAGGTGCTTGGCTACAATCGCCAGCAGGTGGTGGCCGGACGCACTTTGGGAGCCTTTGATCTGCTGCTGTGGGATCATCGCCACCGGCGCATCGAACACTGGGAGCTGGCGGTCAAGTTTTACCTGATCACCGACATACAGGCGCCGCACGACAGCGCCCTGGGCATCAATCCTTGCGACAGGCTGCGTCGCAAACTGGATCATATGCAGCAGCATCAGTTGCGTCTGAGCCGGCAGCCGGCGGTGCGCCGGGCGCTGACGGCGGAAGGGCTGATGCCGGACCATACCCGGCTGGTGCTGAAAGGCCGGCTGTTCTATCCCCTGGGAGCCCCCCTGCCCGCCAGCCACGCCGGCAATATTGGCCGGTGGGGCCATGAACTGCCCGGCACCGGCTTTGAGCCGCAACAAAAACTGGGCTGGATGACCGGCGGCCGGCGCACCTGCGAACAACGGGATCGGCAAAACTACCGGGATCGGCACGGCAACTGGTATGTCAGGGTGAACCGCAGTTGGAATAAAGAGGGAGAGCACGGAAAAATGGAGGCGCGTTCCGGAGTCGAACCGGACTGAACGGATTTGCAATCCGCTGCATAACCGCTTTGCTAACGCGCCTGTGCAGAACTGGAGCGGGAAACGAGACTCGAACTCGCGACCCCAACCTTGGCAAGGTTGTGCTCTACCAACTGAGCTATTCCCGCTTATCAAGAAGGTATCAGCCGCTCATCGCCGCTGATGGGTGGGCATTATAGGCAGGACGTTCGCCAATACAAGCGCTTTTTCGCAACATTGTGTCATTTGCTTTAATTTTCAGCATCTTGGGTAATTTTTTAGCGCCCCGGCTGCTAAGCTTGGGGTCCTGTTTCGCGTTGGAGTCCATTATGCCTCTGTTGTTGTTTGCCCTGCTCTGGCTGCCTCTGGCTCATGCCGACAACCGGCCGGCCCCCGAGGCTGCCACCGGCTGGCAGAACCAGCCCCTGGTTCATGCCGACAAGGCCATGGTGGTCACCGCCAACCCGCACGCCAGCCGGGCAGGCCGGGCCATGCTGGCCAGGGGCGGCAGCGCGGTGGACGCCATGATCGCAGCCCAGATGGTGCTGACCCTGGTCGAGCCCCAGTCCTCGGGGCTGGGCGGCGGCGGTTTTCTGGTGCACTGGCAACAGCAGGAGCGGCAACTCATCACCCTGGATGGCCGGGAAACTGCACCCCGCCAGGCACCTCCCGACTTGTTTCTCGACGATCAGGGCCAGCCTCTGGCGTTTATGGACGCCGTGGTCGGCGGTCGCTCGGTAGGCACCCCGGGCACCGTGATGCTGATGTGGCAGGCACACCAGCGTTTCGGCACCCTGCCCTGGCGGGAGCTGTTTGCGCCGGCCATTACCCTGGCGCTGAACGGTTTTGAGGTGTCGCCGCGACTGGCACAATCAATCGCACAACATCGTGACAGCCTGCAACGGGACCCCGCCAGCCGCCTTTACTTTTTTGACAAGCAAGGCCGGCCACTCGCGGCCGGTGATCGTCTGGCCAACCCGGAGCTGGCGGCCCTGCTGACCCGACTCAGCATTGAAGGCCCCTCGGCCTTTTACGCCGGCAAAATCGCCCAACTGATGATAGACAAGGTGCAAGATGCCGGCGGTCATCTGAGCCTGGCCGATCTCGAGCAGTACCGGGTGCAACAGCGCCCGGCGTTATGCTTTCCCTATCGTCAGTACAAGGTGTGCGGCATGGGACCGCCCGGCTCGGGCACCCTGGCCCTGGGCCAGATCATGGGGATTTTGTCCCATTTCGAACTGAGCCGGCTGGGACCCAGCTCATCCGAGGCCTGGCGGCTGATTGCCGATGCCTCGCGGCTGGCCTTTGCCGACCGCGCCCGCTACGTCACCGACAGTGATTTTGTGCCGGTACCGGTAGAAGGCCTGCTCGACGCCGACTACTTGGCCGAACGCGCTCAATTACTGAAAAACACCGAGCGCGCCCTGCCCTCGGTGGCCCCGGGCACCCCCAAGGGACACTGGCCCACGGCGCCCGATGCCTCGCCCGAGTTCCCCTCCACCACACACATCAGCATCATCGATGCCGATGGCAATGCGGTGTCTCTCACATCCACCATTGAGAATGCCTTTGGCTCCCGGCTGATGGTACAGGGCATTCTGCTCAATAACGAGCTGACCGACTTTGCCTTTGAGCCCGAGATCAAGGGGGTGCCGGTGGCCAACCGGCTGCAGCCCGGCAAGCGGCCACGCTCCTCCATGAGCCCGACCCTGGTGTTTGACGATAAGGAGCAATTGCTGCTGGTGCTGGGCTCCCCCGGCGGCAGCAGCATTATCGGTTATGTGCTGCATACCCTGGTGAACCTGCTCGACTGGGGCATGGACGTGCGTGAGGCCGTGCATCAGCCTCATGTGCTGCACCGGGGAAATACCCTGGACATGGAGCCCTTTGGCCGCAACCTGGCCCTGCAGGCGGCGATGACGGCACTCGGCCATGAGGTTCGCACCACCGAGCTTAACTCGGGCCTGCACCTGATTATGCGCACCGCCGAGGGCCTGCGGGGCGTCGCCGACCCACGCCGCGAGGGGCTGGCCCTGGCCGCAGACTGACGGCCCGGCCACCCGTAAAAATTCGGCCCGTGTCCCTCAAGTTTCTTCACCACGGGCCGATACGCCTGCCAAGCCAAGCTCATATGAAAGAAATTCATGAACAGAAGAAACCAGCACGTCATCGATGAAGAAGTAACATACGGCAAGCAGGAGCAGCTGGTGTCCACCACCGACAAGCGCGGTGTGATCACCTACGCCAACGACATTTTCTGCAAGGTAGCGGGGTATACCCCCGACGAGCTGGTCGGCAAGAATCACAATATCGTACGCCATCCCGACATGCCCAGGGCCGCCTTTCGGGATCTCTGGGAACACATGCAAAAGGGCCAGGCCTGGCGCGGCGCCGTCAAAAACCGCTGCAAGGATGGCCGTTACTACTGGGTGGATGCCTACGTCACTCCCATTTATGAAAACGGCGAGGTGACCGGCTATCAGTCAGTGCGTACCCAGCTGGACCCGGCGGTGCGGGCCCGGGCCGAACAGGCCTATGCCGGCCTGCTGGCCGCCGAGCAGCGTAAAACCCGGGCGCTTTCCCCCCGCTGGCGTACGCTGCGGCCCTGGCTGGGGGGAGCCACCCTGCTTGGCCTGCTGGCGGGCGCGTTTGCCAATGGCGGTGCAACGGGGCTTGTCTGGAGCCTGTTGCCTCTGGGCTGGCTGCTGCTTTGCTGTCGCGATCAGCTGTTCGGAACCCGCCACTATTTCCACCGCCTGGGCAAGGAGTACGACAGCCTGTCGCGGCTGGTCTATTCCGGCAACGCGCCCCATTCCATCGCCGACTACCACCTGGGGCTGTGGCAGGCCCGTACCCGCACCATACTGGGCCGGGTTGACGACGCCACCGGCTCGCTCAAGGCTCTGGCGGCGGGCATGATGCAGGCCATGACCGGCGCCCGGGACGATCTCAGCCGCCAGGACAGCGATACCCACCAGATTGCCGCCGCCATCGATGAAATGTCGGCCACCGCCCACGACATTACCCAGAACACCCAGAAGGCCGCCAGCAATGCGGAAGAGGCCCAGCACCAGTGCCATCTGACTCAGGAGCAACTGGAGCAGACCCGGCAGAAAATTGTGCAGCTGGCCCGGGAAGCAGAGCAGGCCGCCCAGGCCACGGTGGCGCTGTCGGAAGAGTCCAACCGCATCGGCACCCTGATGACGGAAATTCAGGGCATTGCCGATCAGACCAACCTGCTGGCCCTCAACGCCGCCATCGAAGCGGCCCGGGCCGGCGAGCACGGCCGGGGCTTTGCGGTGGTGGCGGAAGAAGTGCGAGCCCTGTCCACCCGCACCCACGGCGCGACCGAGCAGATCCAGGGCAGCATCGGCCAGATCCAGCAAACCCTGGCCCGCTGGCGCACCATGATGGATGCCAACATGGCCCACAGCCACGAGTGTGTGGAAGCCGCCGAGGCCGGCACCGAGAGCCTGTCCAGAGTGGTGCAGGAAATTGATCATATCGTGGGCGTAACCGTGGAAATTTCCGCCGCCGCCGGTCAGCAGGCGCTGGTGGCCGAGGAGATCAGCCGCAATGTGCACCAGATCTCCGAGGCCTCTTCCGCCAACCTGGGCAAGATCCTGCAGGTGGAAACCTCCAGCAAGGAGCTGCTGGCGCGCTCTCAGGGGCTGAACGACATGACCCGTACCTTCTCCTGATATGCCCAGGTCTGCCGAGCGGGCCATCCTGCAGCTGCTTGCCCTGGTGCCCGCCGGGCAAGTGGTGAGCTATGGCCAGCTGGCGGATCTGGCCGGCCTGCCCGGCAGGTCCCGGCTGGCGGGACGCGTGCTGCGCAACGCCGACACTCGGGACCTGCCCTGGCACCGGGTGGTGGCAGCCGACGGACGCATCAGCCTGCCGGCAGGCAGCTCGGCGGCGCAGGAGCAACGCGCCCGGCTGCTGGCGGAAGGGGTGACATTCACTGGCGCCCGGGTAAACATGCAAAAGCACCGCTGGCAGCCGGATCTGGCCGCCATGCTGATGCTGCTGAAAGGCTGAAGCGCGCCGGGCCTGTCAGTCCAGCTCGTCGATCAAATCGCTGACATGCACCTGAAAGGGAATGGTTTCGTCTTCCCGCTGCATTAATATCAGCTCGTTCTTGACGTCCACCTCCAGCACATAGCCGGAGCCGTCGGTGGTGTGGCAGATCATGCCGGGTCTCACTTCTCGAATATCCATATTCACTCCTGTTCAGGCCTGGCCTGAATGCATCGCACGTCATTCCCTGTGCTCAAGAGCCCTGCGTTCACGGCCCGGCCATGGCCGGGCCGTGCCCATCGTTATTTTTTGCCTTTCTGGTGCTGCTGCCACTTGCCGTCGACATAGTGGGCCGTCCAGCCGGTCGCTTTTTTATTGACCTCGGTCATCACGTATTGTTCCTTGTTTTTGCGGCTGAAGCGCACCACCGCCTTGTTGCCGTCCGGATCTTCGGTGGGCGCCTCGGCCAGATAACGGAACTTGGGCGGCAGCCTGTCCCTGAAGCGTACCAGCTCTTCCACCAGCGGGGCCCGGGTTTCCCGGGATTTGGGAAAGTTGCTGGCGGCCATAAAGAGACCGGCGGCGCCGTCACGCAGCACAAAGTAGGCATCGGACTGGCTGCAGGGCAGCTCGGGCAGATGCACCGGATCTTCCTTGGGCGGGGCCACTTCGCCGTTTTTCAGGATCTTGCGGGTGTTCTTGCAGTCTTCGTTGGTGCAGGCCATGTACTTGCCAAAGCGGCCGCTCTTGAGCTGCATGTCACTGCCACAACGATCGCAGTCGATCACCGGCCCCTCGTACCCCTTCAGCTTGAACTGCCCCTGCTCCAGCTCGTAGCCGTCGCAGTCCGGATTCTGCCCGCACACATGCAGCTTGCGCTTGTCGTCGATGAGGTAAGCGTCCATGGCGGTGCCGCACTTGCCGCAGCGGTGCTTGGCACGCAGGGCGTCGGTTTCCGCTTCCTCGTCGTTGGCCAGCACAAAGTCGTCACCGGGGATCAGGTTGATGGTCTGCTTGCAGCGCTCCTTGGGCGGCAGGGCATAGCCGGAGCAGCCCAGGAACACCCCGGTGGTGGCGGTGCGAATGCCCATTTTGCGGCCACAGGCCGGGCAGTCGATGTCGGTCAGCACCATTTCATTGGCGCGCATGCCGCCCTCTTCCGCCGGACGCTCGGCCTTGTCGAGCTCTTCGCTGAACTCGGCATAAAAGGCATCGAGCACCTGGGTCCAGTTGAGCTTGCCGCCGGCAATTTCGTCCAGCTTGCTTTCCATCTGGGCGGTAAAGTCGTAGTTCATCAGCTCGGCAAAGCTTTCCTGCAACCGATCGGCCACGATCTCGCCCATTTTCTCGGCATAGAAACGACGGCTTTCCACCTTCACGTAGCCCCGGTCCTGAATGGTGGAGATGATGGAGGCATAGGTGGACGGCCGGCCGATGCCGCGTTTTTCCAGCTCGCGTACCAGCGCCGCTTCGGTGAAGCGGGCCGGCGGCTTGGTGAAATGCTGCTTGGGAGTCAGCTCGTTCAGGGTCAGGGTTTCACCCGCCTGCACCGCCGGCAGCTCGGTGTCTTCCCCCTTGCGGCTCTGGGGCGTCAGCACCCTGGTCCAGCCGGCGAAGCGCAGAATGCGGCCCCGGGCCTTGAGTTCATAGTCGCCGGCGCGCACCGTGATGGTGCTGCTGTCGTACTGGGCCGGGGTCATCTGGCAGGCCACAAACTGGCGCCAGATAAGATCGTACAGCCGCTTGGCGTCGGCCTCCATGCCGTCGAGCTGGTCGGCGGACAGGGTTACGTCGGACGGACGAATGGCCTCGTGCGCTTCCTGGGCGTTGGCCTTGGCGCCATAGACGTTGGCGGACTCGGGCAGATAGGCACTGCCGTGGTGCTCCCGAATAAAGTCGCGCACCGAGGCCACCGCTTCCTGGCTGAGGTTGGTGGAGTCGGTACGCATGTAGGTGATGTAACCGGCCTCGTACAGTCGCTGGGCCAGCATCATGGTGCGCTTCACGCCAAAGCTCAGCCGGGTGCTGGCGGCCTGCTGCAGGGTAGAGGTGATAAAAGGCGCCGGGGGCTTGCTCTGGGTGGGCTTGTCTTCCCGGGAGGCCACTTCAAAGCGGCTTGCCCGCAGGGCGTTCACCGCGGCCATGGCATCGGCCTCGTTGGCGGGACGAAACTCCCTGCCCTGGTATTTGGCCACCATCATCGACAGCGCCAGCTGTTGCTCGTTGCTCAGCGCCACCTGAATGTCCCAGTATTCCTCGGGCACAAACGCCTTGATCTCACGCTCCTTTTCCACGATGAGACGCACCGCCACCGACTGCACCCGGCCGGCGGACAGGCCCCGGGCCACCTTTTTCCACAACAACGGCGACACCATGTAACCCACCACCCGGTCGAGAAAACGCCGGGCCTGCTGGGCGTTCACCCGGTTCAGGTTCAGTTCGGCCGGCTGGCTGAAGGCTTCCTGAATGGCCGACTTGGTGATCTCGTTGAACACCACCCGCTTGAAACGGTCATCGTCGCCGCCAATCAGCTCCTTCAGGTGCCAGGCAATGGCTTCCCCCTCACGGTCCAAATCCGTTGCCAGATAGATGGTGTCGGCCTTTTCGGCCAGGGCCTGCAGCTCGTTGACCACCTTTTCCTTGCCCGGCAACACCTGATAGTCCGCCTTCCAGCCCTGCTCGGGATCCACCCCCATGCGGGCGATCAGCGCCTTGTGCTCCTTTTCCTTTTTCAGCCGGGCCTTTTCTTCAGGACTCAGATGTTTGGTGTCGGTCTTGCGGGCAGCGGGCTTCTTGCCGCTGGCGGAGCCGGCGGTCGGCAGATCGCGCACATGGCCGACACTGGACTTGACCACATAGTTCCTGCCCAGGTACTTGTTGATGGTCTTGGCCTTGGCGGGCGATTCCACAATAACGAGAGATTTGCTCATAAAGCGCGTTGAAATCCTTAAAGTTCGGCCCCGTGCGGGCTGGTCGACGGCAGGGTCTTGACGGCTGTATAAGTGATATAACCGCAAAAAGCAAACTTGCCGGGCCCGGGCCTGAAAAAATTTCGGTGAATTTATATTTATTTATTAACGCCCTCCCATGCGCAGGAATCAACTGCTTTTTTACCGGGCCTGCCTGTTCGCCCGCTTTTTATGCATCATTATTCCCGTGCCATTTGCCCTGATAACTTTTGAGTTACAACCTGGCGGAAAACCCAAATATAATGGCCACACCCGACATTTATTCGGTTTATAAGCCTGTCTTAAAGGAGATTATCATGTCAGCAAGGGAAGCCAACTTTGACGGCCTGGTCGGCCCCACCCACAACTATGCCGGTCTGTCCTGGGGCAATGTGGCCTCGGGCAAGCATGCCCACAGCACCTCCAACCCGCGCCAGGCCGCCCTGCAGGGGCTCGACAAAATGAAGGCCCTTTCCGATCTGGGCCTGGTGCAGGGCGTGCTGGCCCCGCAGGAACGTCCGGATATGGCCACCCTGCGCCGTCTGGGCTTTACCGGCAGCGAAACGCAAGTGCTCGACAAGGCGTTCAGGGAAGCCCCCCTGCTGCTGGCGGCCTGCTGCTCGGCATCCGCCATGTGGACCGCCAACGCCGCCACCGTATCGCCCGGGGCCGACACCGCCGACGGCCGGGTGCATTTCACTCCGGCCAACCTGGTAAACAAGTTTCACCGTTCCCTGGAGCACGAGGTGACCGGACGCATTCTGCGCCGGGTGTTTGCCGACGAGAAACACTTTTGCCACCACTCGGCACTGCCGGCCCACGACGATTTTGGTGACGAAGGCGCCGCCAATCACACTCGCCTGCACGATGCTCAAGGCCGTGGGCTGGAGCTGTTTGTGTATGGTCGCAGCGCCCACCGGCCCGATGCCCCCGCCCCGCGCCGCTATCCGGCGCGCCAGACCCTGGAGGCCTCCCGGGCCGTGGCCCGGCTGCATGGCCTGGGCGAGCACAATACCGCTTTTATTCAGCAAAACCCGGACGTGATCGATCAGGGCGTGTTTCACAACGATGTGATTGCCGTGGGTAACGGCAATGTGCTGTTTTATCACCGGCAGGCCTTTCTCGATACGCACGCCATGCAAAACGAAATCATGGCCAAGCTGCCGGACGCCGGCATGCACTTTATCGAGGTGAGTGACGACGAGGTGCCGGTGGCGGATGCGGTGAGCAGCTACCTGTTCAACACTCAGCTGGTGACCCTGGCCCCCGGCCACATGGCGCTGATTGCCCCCACCGAGTGCGCCGACACACCCCGCGTCAGGGCCTATCTCGACCGCCTGACCGCCATGAATACCCCGGTGAAGGAAGTGCGTTTTATCGACGTGAAGCAAAGCATGCAGAATGGCGGCGGCCCCGCCTGCCTGCGCCTGCGGGTGGCCATGAGCGAGGCCGAGCTGGCCGCGGTCAACCCGGCCTGCCTGATGACGGATGAGCTGCACGGCCGCCTGAGCCAGTGGGTAAACCGTCACTACCGGGATCGCCTGAGTCCGAATGATCTGCGCGATCCGGCGCTGCTGACGGAGTCCCGTACCGCCCTGGACGAGCTGACCCGGATCCTCGACCTGGGCTCCGTATATCCGTTCCAGCGGTAACAGCGGGGAATGGGGAATGGGGAATGGGGAATGGGAAATGGGGCAAAAGTCTCATCACTATTCCCTGCTCCCTATTCCCGGCTTTAATCAGCCAAAGGGCCGCTGGCCGGCTTCATACAGCTTCATCAGTGCCCGGCTGACGCCCGCCTCCGCCGCCTTGCCGAGCTTGTCCTTCAGGGTCTGTTTCGGCTTGAACTGCAAACGGATAATGCGCTTGTCGGCACTTTGGGCCAGCAGGTAGTCGCTGCTGGTCTGCAGGCTGTCCACCAGTCCCAGCGCCTGAGCGTCACTGGCCAGCCAGTGCTCACCGGTGGCCACCTTTTCAAGATCCATTCTGGGCCGGTTTTCGGCGATAAAGGACTTGAAGCGCTGGTGGATTACCTCCAGCTCTTCCCGGAACTTGGCCCGGCCATGATCGTCGTTTTCCCCGAACAGAGTGAGGGTGCGCTTGTATTCTCCGGCGGTGTGCAGCTCAATGTCGATGTCCCGGTTTTTCAGGAACTTGTTGAAATTGGGCAACTGGGCCACCACGCCGATGGAGCCGACAATGGCAAAGGGCGCGGCGATAATGCGCTCGGCCACACAGGCCATCATGTAACCGCCGCTGGCGGCCACCTTGTCTACCGCCACCGTCAGCCTGAGGCCATGTCCCTTGAGCCGTTGCAGCTCGGCCGCCCCCAGGCCATAGCCGTGCACCACACCGCCGCCGGACTCCAGCCGCACCAGCACCTCGTCACCGGGCTCGGCCAGTTGCAGCAGGGCGGTCACCTCCCGGCTGAGGCCCGCCACCTCGTGGGCATCCATGCTGCCCTTGAAATCGAGCACATAGAGCCGGTTGCGGGCGTCACCCTGCTTTTTATCGGCCTTGTCGGCCTGCTTGAATTCCTGCTTCAGCGCCTTGCGCTGGGCCTCGGTGGCGGCGGTTTCCAGGCGCAGCCGCCGGGCCTGGCGGCGCAGCGCCGCGCTCAGATCCTTGACGCTGAGCCCGTCCGCCCCCTGTTTCTGCTTTGCCGCCACCCCGGCCACCAGCGCGATAATGACCGCCACCGCGGCCACCCAGGTCAGGGTTTTGGCCGCAAACAGGCCGTATTCATATAAAAATTCCACCATGTGTCTCCTCAGCTGGCTGTGGGCCTCATTGTAAAAGCCTCAAACAGGAACACCAATCGGCTTTTTTGCATTCGGCACTGGCATAGTGCCCCGGAGTCTGGTTTGATCGGCCCACACAGAATTGCGCACAGAGAACAAGGCACATGCTCGATTATCATCCATCCTCCGATCTGCTCAAGAACAAGGTCATTCTGGTTACCGGTGCCGGAGACGGCATTGGCCGCCAGGCCGCGCTGAGCTTCGGCGCTCACGGCGCCACCGTGGTGCTGCTGGGCAAAACGGTCAAGAAGCTGGAAGCCGTATACGACGAGCTGCTGGCTCAGGGCAGCCCGGAGCCGGCCATCATTCCCCTGGATCTGCAGGGCGCCACCAAGCAGAACTACCTGGACATGACCGCCACCCTGCGCCAGCAATTCGGCCGCCTCGACGGCGTACTGTTCAATGCCGGCCAGCTCGGCGCCCTCGGCCCCTTTGAAATGATTGGTGAAGACGAGTGGGACAAGGTGATGCAGGTCAACGTCAAGTCCCAGATGCTGATGACCCAGGCGCTGCTGCCGCTGCTGAAAGACAGCAAGCCAGCCTCCATCGTGTATACCAGCTCCGGCGTGGGCAAACGGGGCCGGGCCTACTGGGGCAGCTATGCCATCTCCAAATTCGCCACCGAAGGCATGATGCAGGTACTGGCCGCCGAGCTGGCAGACAGCGGGGTGCGTGCCAACTGCATCAACCCGGGCGCCACCCGCACCGGCATGCGCGCCCGCGCCTACCCGGCCGAGGCACCGTCGAGCCTGCGTACCCCCGCCGAGATCATGGGGCCCTACCTCTATTTGATGGGCGACGACAGCCTGAGCGTGAACGGACAGTCCATTGACGCCCAGGGCGATCGGGTGGCCCAGACGGCGCAGCCCCGAGCACAGGCTGACAGCCAGGGTAAAATCGGCTAAAACTGAAGCTGACACCCATAACAAGGGGCCGGGTCCTGGCCCCGTAACGGCACGGCCAAGGCAGGCATTTCAACCATGTATCGTCCCAAAAGCACGGTAGAGCAGTGGCGTATCTTTCAGGCGGTGGTCGACTACGGCGGTTACGCCCAGGCGGCGGAAAAGCTGAACAAGAGCCAGTCTTCCCTTAACCATGCGGTGGCCAAACTGCAGCAGGCGCTGGGGCTGGCCCTGCTGGAAGTGCGTGGCCGCAAGGCCTGCCTCACGCCCCAGGGCGAGGTGTTCCTGCGTCGCTCGCGCAAGCTCACCCAGGATGTGGAAAGCCTGGAGCGGCTGGCGGATATTCTGTCCAGCGGCTGGGAGCCGGTGCTGCGCATTGTGGTGGAAGCGTCCCTGCCCCGGGCGCCGTTGTACCAGGCCCTCGCCGAGTTCCGCCCCCGCTCCCGGGGCTGCCGCATTCATCTGGTGGAAACCCAGCCTTCCGGCTGCCAGACAGTGATCAGCCAGCAGGCCGCCAACCTGGTGTTTGCGTCCCGCGCCTACCCCAATATCACCTCGCTGCCCCTGGCCACCACCGTCTATGTGCCGGTGTGCGCGCCCGACCACCCGCTGGCGGCGCTGGCCGAAGTAGGCCAGACCGAGCTGGAACAACAACTGGAGCTGGTGCTGGCCGACGGCAACGAGCAGGAGGAAGGCTGGGCCCGGGGGGAACAACGCTGGATCATCAACCACCTGCACGACGCGCTGTCGCTGCTGCGCCGGGGGGTGGGCTTTGCCTGGCTGCCCCTGGACGTGGTCTCGCCCATGATCCACGACGGCATTCTGGTGCGACTGAACATGGCCAATCAGGCCCTGCGCAAGCGCTTTACCCACCTGATCCTGCCCGGCACAACCCCGCCCGGGCCGGCCGCCAGCCTGCTGCTGAGCCTTATTCGCCAGCATTACGACGGACACGAAGAGCCGGGCAACACGCCCTGAGCCTTGCCAGCCCGGGCCCGCTTCCTTATGCTCTGGGGCTCGCAGTTGACAAGGATTCACGCATGTTTGATTTCGATCAGTGGATAGACCGCCGCCCTACCCGCGCCCTCAAGTGGCTGAAATACGAAGGCACCGACATTCTGCCCATGTGGGTGGCCGACACCGAGTTCAAGGCGCCGCCCGCCGTGATTGAAGCCCTCAGTGAAAGGGTGGAGCACGGCATTTTCGGCTACAGCCGCCCCACCCCGGCACTGACCGAGCTGATTATCACCCGCCTGCGCGAGCGCTATGGCTGGGAAATTCAGGCCGACTGGCTGGTGTACATGCCCGGCGTGGTGCCGGCGCTGAACCTGGCCTGCCAGACCTTCAGCGAGCCGGGCAGCCACATTCTGATGCCCAGGCCCATCTATTACCCCTTCCTGCACGCGCCCGGTTTTCATGGCCGCAAGGCCGCTCATGTGGAGATGGTGGAAAAGGACGGCCGCTGGCTGCTGGATCTCGAGTCCCTCGAACGCCAGGCCAAGGACAGCGAGCTGCTGCTGTTCTGCAACCCGCACAACCCGGGCGGCACCATCTATACCCGCGAGGAGCTGCAGGCCATCAACGACATCGCCCGGCGCCACAACCTGGTGGTGTGCTCCGACGAAATTCACTGCGATCTGCTGCTGGACGAAGGCAAGCCCCACGTGCCCTATGCCGCCATTGACCAGGACGCCGCCGACCGCAGCATCATTCTGATGGCACCGAGCAAGACCTTCAACATCGCCGGCCTCTGCTGCTCCTTTGCGGTGGTGCCCAACCAGGCGCTGCGCACCCGCTTTATTCGTGCCGCCCGGGGTATCATGGCCGATGTCAACCTGCTCGGTTTTGTCGCTGCCGAGGCCGCCTATGCCGGTGGTGAGGAATGGCTGCAGGCCCAGCTCGACTACCTGCGCCAGAACCGGGACCTGCTGGTGGAACGCCTGAACGGCGTCCCCGGAGTGCGTGTGCTGTCTCCCGAGGCCACCTACCTGGCCTGGATCGACATCAGCGCCCTGAAGCTGGACGATCCCATCGGCTTTTTTGAGCAGGCCGGCGTGGGCCTGTCGCCGGGCGGCCAGTTTGGCGGCAGCGACTTTGTACGGCTGAACTTTGGCTGCCCCCGGGCCATGCTCGACGAGGCCCTGCACCGCATGATTGCCGCCATCAACAGCCGCTAGGCCGGCACTAATGCTGCCAAGGCCGGCCTCGGGGCCGGCCTTTTTGATCTTTGCGGTAATACTCAAAAGGAGCCTTTTCTTCTCGCCTTGTGAAGTTATTTTTTGCTATCTTTGAATGGCTTAGCTAAAAAATAACTACGACTGTTGAACCTTAAGACAAGGAAAAGGAACTATGTCGATCAAAAAAACCATCAGCGGTGCAGCGGCCATCATGAGCCTGGGACTGGGTGCCGGTGTTCCCGGTGCCATGGCGGCAGAGCAGAGTTTTATCACCATCGGTACCGGTGGTGTGACCGGGGTGTATTACCCCACCGGTGGCGCCATCTGCCGGCTGGTCAACCAGGGCCGGGCCGAACACGGCATTCGCTGCTCGGTGGAAAGCACCGGCGGCTCCCCCTACAACCTCAACTCCCTGCGCTCCGGTGAGCTGGAAGTCGGCATTGCCCAGTCGGATCTGGAATATCAGGCCCTGAAGGGCGAAGGCAGCTTTGCCGAGCAAGGGGCATTTGACGATCTGCGGGCCATCTTCGCCCTGCATGGCGAGGCAGTCACCATAGTGGCGCGCAAGGATGCCAACATCAAAACCTTTGAAGATCTCAAGGGCAAGCGGGTCAATATCGGCAACCCCGGCTCCGGCCAGCGCGATACCATGGAAGTGCTGATGCAGGCCTATGGCTGGACCCAGAGCGACTTCAGCCTGGTGTCCGAGCTGCGTCCCGCCGAGCACGGCCAGGCCCTGTGCGACAACCGCATCGATGCCTTTGTGTATGTGGTGGGTCACCCGAACGGCTCCATCAAGGAAGCCACCACCGCCTGTGAGGCCAACCTGGTGACGGTGCAGGGCGAAGTGATCGACAAGCTGCTGGCCGACAAGGCCTATTACCGTCACATCACCATTCCCGGCGGCGAATATGCCGGCGCCGACGAAGACGTGCACACCTTTGGCGTGGGCGCCAACCTGGTCACCAGCGCCAAGGTGCCCGACGAGCAGGTGTACCAGCTCACCAAGGCGGTGTTCGACAACTTTGACCAGTTTGTGCGCCTGCATCCGGCCTTTGCCAACCTCAAGAAAGAGGAAATGGTCAAGGACGGCCTGAGTGCGCCGCTGCATCCCGGCGCCCTCAAGTATTACAAGGAAGCCGGCCTGATCGAGTAACCGGCCTGCATCGGGGAAGCCCGCTTCCCTCACTGTTTCGGTCAGAAAGTATCCGGGGCGGCAAGCATGACTCTTGTCGCCCCGGTTTGTTGTTTATCCCTGACCTTCGGAGGAAAAGTTAATGTCCCATCCGCCTCAGGACAACACCCGGCACAAACTGGAGGAGATGCTGGCCCAGGCCGACACCGGCGGTCGTCATCCCACCGGCATTGGCCACTGGGTGCTGCTGCTGGTGCCCCTGTGCTGGGCCCTGTTTCAGCTGTGGTATGTCTCGCCCCTGCCGTTTATGTTCAATGCCGGCATTTTCAACGATACCGAGGCCCGCTCAATTCACCTGGCGTTTGCGGTGTTCCTGTCGTTCACCGCCTTTCCCGCCCTTACCCACTCGCCCCGGGACCGCATTCCCTGGCACGACTGGGCGCTGGCCCTGGTGGGCGCCTTTTGTGCCGCCTACCTGTTTCTGTTCTACCGGGAGCTGGCCAGCCGCCCGGGCCTGCCCATCATGCAGGATCTGGTGGTGGCCTGCATCGGCATGGTGCTGCTGCTGGAAGCCACCCGCCGGGCGCTGGGGCCACCGCTGATGGTGGTGGCGGCCCTGTTTCTGTTCTACACCTTTGCCGGCCCCTGGATGCCGGAGGTCATCGCCCACCGGGGCGCCAGCCTGGCCCGTACCGTCACCCACCAGTGGCTGACCACCGAAGGGGTATTTGGCGTGGCGTTGGGGGTATCCACCTCGTTTGTGTTCATGTTTGTGCTGTTCGGCTCCCTGCTGGAGCGGGCCGGCGCCGGCAACTACTTCATCAAGCTGGCCTTTTCCCTGCTCGGCCACCTGCGCGGCGGCCCGGCCAAGGCGGCGGTGGTGTCGTCGGGACTGTCGGGGCTGGTATCGGGCTCCTCCATCGCCAACGTGGTGACCACCGGCACCTTTACCATACCGCTGATGAAACGGGTCGGCTTTCCCGCCACCAAGGCCGGCGCAGTGGAAGTGGCCGCCTCCACCAACGGCCAGCTGACGCCGCCGATCATGGGCGCCGCCGCCTTTCTGATGGTGGAGTACGTGGGCATTTCTTACATTGAGGTGATCAAGGCGGCCATACTGCCGGCGCTGATCTCCTATGCGGCACTGATTTACATCGTACACCTGGAAGCGATCAAGGCCGGCATGCAGCCGCTGCAGCAGCGCCGTCAGCGCACCCTGGCCCAGCGCCTGGCCGGCTTTCTGACCATCATCATCGGCCTGATGCTGCTGTCGGCGGGAGTCTATTACGGCATCGGCTGGACCAAGACCCTGTTCGGCCCTCTGGCTACCTGGGTGCTGAGTGTGCTGGCGCTGATCATTTATGTGGCGCTGGTGGCCTGGTCGGCCCGGCTGCCGGACCTGGCCATGGACGATCCGGAAAACCCGGATATTCACATGCCCGAGCCCGGCCCCACCTTCAAGTCGGGCATCTACTATCTGCTGCCCATCGTGGTGCTGGTGTGGTGCCTGACCGTGGAGCGGCTGTCGCCCGGGCTGTCGGCCTTCTGGGCCACCCTGTTCATGATGTTTATCGTGGTGACCCACAAGCCGCTCAAGGCCCTGTTCCGCAAGGAAGCATCCCAAGGCATGCTGAGGGAAGGCGCCTTTGATCTGTTGATGGGGCTGGTGACCGGCGCCCGCAACATGATAGGCATCGGCGTGGCCACCGCCGCCGCCGGTATTGTGGTGGGTACCGTGACCCTCACCGGCATCGGCCTGGTGATGACCGAGTTTGTGGAGTTTATCTCCGGTGGCAGCCTGCTGCTGATGCTGATCTTCACCGCCGTCATCAGCCTGCTGCTGGGCATGGGCCTGCCCACCACCGCCAATTACATCGTGGTGTCCACCCTGATGGCACCGGTAATCGTCAACCTGGGGGCCCAGCACGGACTGATTGTGCCGCTGATTGCGGTCCATTTGTTTGTGTTCTACTTCGGCATACTGGCGGACGACACGCCGCCGGTGGGGCTGGCGGCCTTTGCCGCCGCCGCCATTGCCAAGGCGGATCCGATAAAAACCGGTATTCAGGGGTTCACCTACGACATTCGTACCGCCATTCTGCCCTTCATGTTCATCTTCAACACCCAACTGTTGTTGCTGGGTATCGACAGCTGGGCCGGCCTGCTGCTGACCATTGCCAGCGCCCTGGGGGCCATGCTGCTGTTTGCCGCCGCCACCCAGGGGTTCTGGCTGGTGAAAAGCCGCTGGTGGGAGACCTTGGCGCTGCTGCTGGTGGCCTTTACCCTGTTCCGGCCCGGCTTTTTCTGGGACCGGCTGTTCCCCCCCATGACCCAGTATGAGGCCAGCCGGTGGGAGCAGGTGGTGGAAAGCCTGCCCGCCAGCGAATCGATTATTCTGCAGCTGGGGGGCAACAACCTGTTTGGCGAGCCGGTGAACAAAATCGTCAAGCTCAACTTCGACGCCAGCCGGCCCGGTGCAGCTGAACGCCTGGCCAGCACCGGCATCAGCAGCCTGCGCACTCAGGATGACAAGGTGATCATCGACATGGTCGACTTTGGCAGCCAGGCCGAGCGGCTGGGGGTGGACTTCGATCTGGAAATCGTGGCGCTGCAACGCCCATCGGACCGGCCCGACAAGGAGTGGATGTTTATTCCCGCCCTGGCGCTGGCCGGACTGGTGGCCTGGCTGCAACGCCGGCGCCGGCTGGCCGAAGCCGGCTGAGCACAAGGCCGGCCCCGATGGCCGGCCTGCTGACGCAAAAAAGCCCGCTGCAAATGCAGCGGGCTTTTTGGTGTCTGGCGGAGGAGGTGGGATTTGAACCCACGGTAGGCTATTAACCTACGCCGGTTTTCAAGACCGGTGCATTCAACCACTCTGCCACCCCTCCTGACCCGGCGCATCATACTGCGGCCCGCCTTGTACTGTAAAGAGGGCGCCGGCTCAATTGCTTTTCAAATCATCACTTTGAGGTTTTTTTGAGGGGGCTTGTCTGAGCTGCCTCAGAAAATAGTCTCGCAGAAACTGCTCATCAAGGGGCGACAGATCAAAGTGCCGGCTGGCCTCGGCAATGGCGGCCGCATCGATTCGGGGCTGCTCGGTCAGCCAGTGCAGCGCCTTGCGCAAGGCTTCATGCTCACTCATGGCCTTCTCCTTTGCATCAGTAATGCGCATTTACCAAAGAGGACGGGCTTTTATTTTATATGCATTATAAATACAATTTAGCCGTTTGCTTTATGAGCATAGATTATAAAAACATCCTGTTCACGAGGTCTCGATGCACTTTAAACACCGTTTGCGCGACGCCAGTCTGGCCGGAGTTGCCGGCTTTACCGCCGTGATCTGCCTGAGTTATCTGAAAGACTGGACCCACTTCATGGTACTGAGTGCACCCATGGGCGCCACCCTGGTACTGCTGCTGCTGCTGCCCTCGGCCCCCCTGTCCCGGCCCAAAAACGTGATCCTCGGCCACCTGCTGACCACCTGCCTGACCGTGGCCGGCCTTGGACTGATCCCCGACCCCATGCTGGGCATTGGCATCTGCTTTGGTCTGGGCCTGGCCCTGATGGTATTGACCGACACCCTGCACCCGCCCGCCGGCGCCAACCCCATTCTGATTTACCTGTCGGGCGCGCACCTGAGCCCGCTGGATTTTATTCTGCCCACCCTGGCCGGCACCCTGTTCATGGTGGCCTTTGCCAGCGCCTATCATTATGTGTTTACTCACAGGCGCTATCCGTTTGGCCCCAAGTCTGCCCGGGCCGGCAAACCGCCGCTCGAAGAACCTTCCCGGGAAACGCCGGCACCTCAAACGGCAAAAGCCAGATCGGTCGCCGATTAACAGCAAAAGGAGCCGAAGGGCTCCTTTTTTGTCTGCCTCGCCGTCACCTGCCCCTCACTCCCTTCGAAGGCGGGAATCCATCACCTTCCGCCGCCACAAATCTCCATGACAAGATTCTTCATATAAAGATTAATATCCATTTTGTGACCAGCGTCACAACCATCATTGTTACAGATAAGTAACATCCTTTGTGCCCAAATGTGACCCGCATTTATGGCACTTTGCTTACCCTCTTCAATACAACGGACACAAAGGAACAGGAAGTCATGATAAAAAAATCCGCCCTGGCGCTGCTGATTGCCACCGGCTGCATGCCGGCCCAGGCTGCCGACTGGAGTACCACCGAGCTGCACTACCAGTTGGGTGAGCTCAAACAACAGCCCTTTGGCGCAAACCCGGATCAAACATCAACCACCAACATTTACACCCTGCAACATGCCAGCGGCTGGAAGTACGGCGACAATTTCTTTTTTGTTGACTACGCCGACTGGAAGGACGACCGGCGCCAGCGCGACTGGTATGGCGAAGGCTATTTCAACTTCAGCCTGGGTAAGATCAGCGGCCGCGACCTGAGCTTTGGCCCGGTTAAGGATGTAGGCATCGTCATGGGCGTAAACGCCGGCGGCGACAGCAAGGTACGCAAGTATCTGCCCGGTGTGCAGCTGGCCCTGGATGTGCCCGGAGCCGCCTTCTTCAATACCCTGATCACCGCCTATATCGACGACAATGTCGGTGTTGCCGGCGGCGGTGCCCCCAAGGAAAGCAACAGCTGGATGCTGGACACCGCCTGGGCTTTTCCGTTTGGCCTTGGCAACCACGACTTCAGCCTGGAAGGTCATCTTGAGTACATCGGCAGCCGCACCAACGAGTTTGGCGACAGGGTCAAGGCCCATGTGCTGGCCCAGCCCCAGCTGCGTTACGATCTGGGTAAAACCCTGTTCAATGAGCCCCAGCGGCTGTTTGTGGGAGTGGAATACCAGTACTGGCATAACAAGTACGGCAGCGCGGTGACCGAAAGCGCCGTACAGGGCCTGGCGGTCTGGCGCTTTTGAGCCCCCAACCACAAGTACCCAACAACAAAAGAGCGCCGAGGCGCTCTTTTTCATTACACAGGGAAAGGGGGTTTAACCCGTCAGGCAATGCCGGCTCAGAAATGGTATTCCAGCTGGAAGGTCGGGGCACGGGTGTCCACACCCGGCTTGCCGTGGTTACCGAACTTGTTGTCCCAGTATTCATAACCCACGCCGGCCCACAGGGTGTTGCTCTTGTCAAAGGCCAGTTGACCCACGTCCACCATCAGCGAGGTGCGCACCAGCACTTCCGGCTTGGTTTCGTTAAAGTTGTAATCCTTACCCTTGGCGCCGTTGTAGTTACCGAAGCCCTGGAACTTCATGGGTACCGGACCGGCATTAAAGGGCACGCCCCAGGCCAGATTCACAATGTAGTAGGGATCAAAACTGATATCGCTCTGCTGACAGAAAGGAGCTCCGCAATGGTTACGTTCATAGGCATAAAACAGGCTCAGATCCGCAAAGCCCTTGGGCAGGCCGAACTTCAGGGTCGGGCCCACCACCAGCAGTTGCTTGCGCGGAGCAAATTGAGTGTTTTTGGTATTGAGATCAACACCCGCGGTCACCGCCACTTCCTTGACCGGGCCAAAGCTCAGATCGGTGTCAAACACCTTGCCCAGGTGCAGCTGATGACGGTAGGTCAGGTAGGCTTCCAGCGCGCCATCACCTTCACCACGAGCGCTGCCGTTGGCCGGATCCATGTCGTCGGACTGCAGAATATCCAGATTAAAGAAGTTCTGGCCGTAGGCATAGCCGCTGGCATGGGTCAGCTGCAGTACATGCTTCTCCACATCATTGGGGTTGCTCGGCTCGGTAAATTCGGTACCGTACCGATAACCGATATAGGTGTCGGACCAGGTGGCCGCGCTCACTTGGGGAGCAACAGAAACGGCCAGGGCCAGGGCAGACAGGGTGAAAACGCGCTTGCAGGTGTGCTTCATAACCGTGATTCCTTCACATGGTTCAAAGGGTGAATCCTGACATGGATACAAAATAGTATTTTTTTGTGCTTTATTGCATTCCACATTTCAGCAATTGAATGATTACACAATGACACACCAAAAATCTACATTTTGTTTACAAAAGTGAATCAGCTTCAAAAAAATCCCATTCCCCTGACGCTTTTCATACCAGTTGCCCCTCGCCCAGCCGCACCGGCGAGACCATCAGCGCCGCCCGCTGGCCCAGCGCCACCCCGGCATTGGGGAACACCACCGCCTCGCCGCTGGTCCGGGCATACCAGCGGTGTTCACCGTCACTTGCCAGCAGGGCACCGGGCTCAAAGGACGTGAAATTGGATACATCATTGTTAAAACTGAAGCGAAAGTCCGCGCTGTGCTTGATGATCTCCTGGCTGACGTCAAACACCTCAAGCTCGGCCAGCTTCAGCGCCGGCGGCTGCCAGCCGGGGGTAGACAGCAGCGCACTCAGGCAATGCGCCATGTCTGCCAGCCGGCGCGCGTCGTTTTGGCCAAAGGGCATGACCTTGCCCAGCTCAAGGGTAAAGGCATGGGCGCCGAATGCGTGGGCACTGAAGTAACTGAAGGTGGTGGTGGGCGCCTGGGACAGCAGAATGGTATTCACCCCGGCGGCCTGCAGAAACGCCAGCTGGTTACGGCTGTAGGGCGCACCGTGGGTAAAGGGGTAGACCGCGAACTTCTCGTGCAGAGACGGCCGAATGGCGGTGTGCAGATCGTAATGCAGCCGTTCGCTGCCGGAGCGGGCCTCAAAAAAACGGGTGACATAACCTTCCAGCGCCGCCGCCCGCTGCCGCTCCCGGCTGGTTTTCTCACCCCGGGCGTGAGCCCCGGAAAACAACCGATTGAGATTTTCTTCCAGCTCCCGCACGCCGGCATTCATGGCCGCCGGATTGCCGAAGATCAGCAACAGCCGCTGCCGGCACTTCAGGTGGCCGGTCACCAGTTGTTGCAACAGGCGCTGACACAGCTCGATGGGCGCGGTTTCATTACCGTGAATGCCACAGGAAATGACAATATCCCGCGTCCCCGGCGAGGCCGGCTCCAGGCACAGAACGCCCGTGTCCCACACTTCGGCACGGGTGCCGTCGGCCAGCCGCTCGGTAAAGGGGGCCAGGTGCCAGGGATACTGTCTGCTGAGTTCAAGAAAATGTTCAAGCCGGCTTCCGCTCATAGATACCTCCAAAATTCCATTTCATTGCAATATATTCATATGCAATAAAACACGATTTCAGTATCAATGTCTAAAGCTTGTGGTTTGAACAAGGAAGAAGAAGCGGGCCGGCCATGATGGCCGGCCGCACGGGCTCAGACACCGGCCCTGACGAACACCGCATCCACCAGGCCACGGGCCTCGGCGATCAGCTGATCCAGGTGCGCCTCGCTGCGAAAGCTCTCGGCGTATATCTTGTAGACCTGCTCGGTACCGCTGGGACGGGCGGCAAACCAGCCCTGCCCGGTGACCACCTTGAGGCCCCCGATGGCGGCACCGTTACCGGGAGCGGCGGTGAGGCGGGCGACAATGGCATCACCGGCCAGGGTGTCGGCCTGCACATCTTCCGGGCTCAGCCCGGCCAGCACCCGCTTTTGCTCATGGCTGGCGGGAGCGTCCACCCGGCGGTAATAAGGACGCCCCAGCTCGCTGGTGAGCATGGCGTAATACTGGTGCGGGGTCTTGCCGGTCACCGCCAGCATTTCCGCCGCCAGCAGGGAGGGAATAAAACCGTCCTTGTCGGTGGTCCAGACGCCGCCGTTGCGACGCAGGAAAGACGCACCGGCGCTTTCTTCACCGACAAAGGCCAGCTCCCCCGCCATCAGGGCCTGAACGTACCATTTGAAGCCCACCGGCACTTCCATCAACGGCCGGTTCAGACTGGCCGCCACCCGGTCGATGATGGAAGACGACACCAGGGTCTTGCCCACCGCCAGGTTCGCCGGCCACTCGGGCCTGTGGGTAAACAGATAATGAATGCACACCGCCAGGTAATGATTGGGGTTCATCAGGCCGTCGGCATCCACAATGCCGTGGCGGTCGTAGTCGGGATCGTTGCCGCAGGCGATGTCGAACTGGTCCTTCAGCGCCAGCAGGCTGGTCATGCTCCAGGGACTGGAGCAGTCCATGCGGATTTTGCCGTCGTGATCCAGGGGCATAAAACCGAAATCCGCATCCTGGCGTGGATTGACCACGGTAATGTCGAGACCATAACGCTCGGCAATGTGCGGCCAGTAAGCCAGTCCCGAGCCCCCCAAGGGATCCACGCCAATGCGAATGCCCGCCTCGCGTATGGCGGCCATGTCGATGACGTCGGCCAGCTCGCTCACATAGTTGGCCACATAATCGTGAGGCACGGCGTTTGCGCGGGCCTCGGCAAAGGGCAGGCGGCGCACACCGGCATTGCCGGCGGCCAGCAGCTCGTTGGCCCGTTGCTGAATGCGCCCGGTCGCCTCGGCGCTGGCCGGCCCGCCGTCGGGGCCGTTGTATTTAATGCCACCATCCCGGGGCGGATTGTGAGACGGGGTGATCACAATGCCGTCGGCCACGCCGCCGTTGCCGGCCCGGTTATGGCCCAGAATGGCATGCGAGATCACCGGCGTGGGCGTATAGCCTCCGCCCTGCTGCACCCGCACCTCCACGCCGTTGGCCACCAGCACTTCCAGCGCCGCCCCAAAGGCCGCCTCCGACAGGGCATGGGTATCCATGCCCAGAAACAGCGGGCCGTCCATCCCCTGTTCCCGGCGGTATTCCGCCACCGCCTGGCAAATGGCGTGAATATGTGCCTGGTTAAAGCTGGTATCCAGGGCCGAGCCCCGGTGTCCGGAGGTGCCAAAGGCCACCCGTTGTGCGGGCACGGCGGCATCGGGCACCAGCTGGTAAAAGGCCGCCATCAGTTGAGGAATGTTGACCAGATCACCGGCTTCTGCCGGCTGGCCCGCTCTGGGGTGCGTGCTCATGTGTTATTCGGTCCTTGACGTCATCAGATACTCTGGCTGACCCGCTCGATCAGCCCGTGGGCATAGCCCATGGCGGCCATCAGCTGCGCCACTATGTTGCGCTTGCGGCCGGTATTGGTATTGGTGATCACCCAGTAGGGGCTGCCCTCGATGGCTCGGGGCTTGGTGGTGTTGCCCGCCGCCAGCAGGGCGGCCTCGGAGTCGGCAAAGTAAATGCGCTTGCGGCCCTTGATGTCGGAAGCCTGGGCAAAGGCGGCCGGATTTTCCCGGTACAGCACCGCCAGTATGGTCATAAAGCGTTCAATGGCGGAATCCTGCGCCGCCAGAACCCCGGAGGCCAGCATGTGACGCACGCCCTCACCCTGGGTGACGGCAGGTGCGGCAACCGGCCTGGGGTCGGCGTCGGCCTTGTTTTCCAGATTCAGCAGACGGCGCAATATGTCCGAGGCACTTTCACCGATATGCCGGGTATTGCTGGCGATATAACGGTAAAGCTCTTCATCCACCTCTATGGTTTTCATCATTTTTTCTGGCATATCCACTCCCAGTGAAGAGTGGGCGATTATACATGGAGCCGGGGTCCGGCCCAAGCGGGTTGCGCCCGGGAGTGACCCGGGCAACAATATGACCCTTGTCCTTCAATCAAAACATGATGTCATGCAACTCAACTATCGCCGTCAGGGCCAGGGCGTGCCGGTCATGCTGGTGCACGGCCTGTTTGGCAGCCTGGATAACCTCAATGGCCTGAACCGCGCCCTCGCCGAACACTTTGATGTCATCACCGTGGATCTGCGCAACCACGGCCAGTCTCCCCGCAGCCAGCAAATGACCTACGCCGCCATGGCCGAAGACATTCTCGAGCTGAGTGAACGGCTGCAACTGGACAGACCCGTCCTGGTCGGCCATTCCATGGGTGGCAAGGCGGTGATGATGGCCGCCGGCCTGGCCCCCGAACGGGTGCGTGCCCTGGTGGTGGCCGACATGGCGCCGGTGGCCTACCGCGAGGCCCGCCACCAAAACGTGTTCGCCGGGCTGCAGGCGGTGATCGACGCCGGCTGCCATCACCGCCAGGACGCCGACGCCGTGCTCGCCGAACATGTTGCCATCGCCGGCGTGCGCCAGTTTCTGCTCAAGTCCTTTGTGCCCGGCGAGGCCAACTGGCGCTTTAATGTGCCGGCCCTGCGCGCTGCCTACGACCACATCATGGGCTGGCCCGGCCTGCCCGCACCCTTTGAAGGTCCGGTGCTGTTTATCAAGGGCAGCGAGTCCGATTATCTGCTGCCCGCGCATCAGCCCGAAGTGCTGACCCAGTTTCCTCACGCCCGCGCCCGCGTCATACAGGGTGCCGGGCACTGGCTGCACGCGGAAAAACCGCAGGCATTCAACCGCCTGGTGGAGGATTTCCTGCGCTCAGTCAGTTAACAGGCTTTGGCGCTTTATGCTATAGTGGCGCCCATTCTTAACGGTCGGTCAACATAATGTCATTGGATCAAATCGAGCTGCTGGAAAGCCTGGGGCTGAAGCTGTTTTTCGTGGCCATTTTTCTGCTGATCGGGCTGGCCATTCAGGATGTGCTCAAGCGCGGTAACGTGCCCAAATTTGGTCGCTTTGTGGTGTGGCTGGTGCTGTTTCTCGGCTGTGCCGGCTTTATCGCCAAGGGCATTATCGAGGCGGCCTGGGAAAGCGGTGGTCTGGGCTGATCCATGGCCAAGCAAGAAGCAGACAGAACCACGCTGGACCTGTTCGCCGACGACCGTCGGCCCGGCAGACCCAAAACCAATCCCCTGCCCCGGCAGGTTCAGCTCAAGCTCAACAAGCGCAATCAGCTCAAGCGGGACCGCGAACGCGGTCTTCGGCGCATTGAGCTGAAGGTAGATGAACAACTGTTCAGCAAACTCAATGTTCTGGCCAATGAACGCCGGCTCAGCCGAGCCGAGCTGATCCATGCCCTGCTGTTGCAGCAACTGGCGACGCAGGGTAAGGACTAGGGCCAGGTTTCGATAACACCATTCTCAACAGGTACGGCATAATTATGGCAAGTGTAGGTCTGTTTTTTGGAAGTGATACCGGCAATACCGAAGCCGTGGCCAAGATGATCCAGAAAGAGCTGGGCAAGCATCTGGTCGAGGTTCATGATATTGCCAAAAGCACCAAGGAAGACATCGCCGGTTTCGATCTGCTGCTGCTGGGCATTCCCACCTGGTATTACGGTGAATCCCAGGCCGACTGGGACGATTTCTTTCCCGAGCTGGAGCAAATCGATTTCAACGACAAGCTGGTTGCCATTTTTGGCTGCGGCGACCAGGAAGACTATGCCGAGTACTTCCTCGACGCCATGGGCACCCTGAAAGACATCATCGAGCCCAGGGGCGCCATTATCATCGGTCACTGGCCCACCGAGGGTTACGATTTTGAAGCGTCCCGCGCCCTGGTGGACGATGCCCACTTTGTGGGACTGGGCATCGACGAGGATCGCCAGCCCGAGCTGACCCAGGACAGGGTGAAAGCCTGGTGCAAGCAGATTTATGAAGAAATGTGTCTGAAAGAGCTGGAAGCATAACGCGACAAACCGGGTCTTTAGGGGATGCGCCGGGCGCATCCCTTTTTTGTACAGCAAGGGTATGATCCCGGCTTCAACCGAAGTGAGAGAACCAAGCAATGAAACTGTTAAGCGCCATACTGCTGAGCCTGCTGCTGCCGGTGTCCCTGGCCGAAGCCTCGGTGCGCCCCCTGCCCCTGCCCGAGGACCGGGGCCAGCCGGTAGGACAAATTCTTGTGCACACCGCCCAGGATGGCGACACCCTGGCCGGCCTGGCCCGTTATTACGGCGTCAGCCCCATTCTGATCATGGCCGCCAATCCGGAGCGGGATCTGCTGCTGCTGCGTCCGGGAGACCGGGTGGTGATCCCGAACCAGATGCTGCTGCCCCGGGCCGAAACCCAAGGCATTGTCATCAACCTGGCGGAGCTGCGACTGTATTACTACCCGGAAAGTGGCGATGAAGTTTATGTTTTTCCCATCGGCATCGGCCGGGTAGGCCGGGCCACGCCCGAAATGGTGACCTCCATTTCCCAGATGCGGAAAAACCCCACCTGGACCCCCACCGCCAACACTCGGCGGGAATATGCCGCCAAGGGCATCCCCCTGCCGGCGGTAGTGCCGGCCGGCCCCGACAACCCCCTGGGTAAGTACGCCATGCGCCTGGCCTACGGCAGTGGTGAATACCTGATCCACGGCACCAATGATCCGCTGGACGTGGGCCTGCGCTCCAGCGCCGGCTGCATTCGCATGTATCCGGAGCACGTGGAGTGGCTGTTCGCCCAGGTCGACAAGGGCACGCGAGTGCAGATCGTCAACCAGTCGCTGAAGGTCAGCACGGACGCCTATGGCCAGACCTTTGTGGAGTCTCACGAGCCGCTGACCGCGGAAGGCCAGGTGGATACCCGCCCCATCGACATGAGCCAGCTGGAGCCGCTGCTGCAGAACGGCCTCGACAGAAGCACCCTGGAGCGCATCATCAGCCAGCAACAGGCAACGCCGCAACTGGTGGGCCAGACCTACTACTGAGAGCATGGGGGCGAGCCTGCGGGCCGCCCTCCATTTTTTAAACGTCGTTTTAGATATAAAAAAAGGCCTGACTTTCGTCAGGCCTTTTAATTTTGGAAGAGAGGCGATTACTTGGTGTAACGGCCCATCTGGTCCAGGCGAGAGTTGGCGCGGTCGGCAGAAGCGCGAGCTTCGGCAACGTCGGCAGCCAGACGGTCGATCTTGGCAGCGTTGGATTGCTGACCTTGCTGAACGGCCTGAACGTCCTGAGCCAGGCTGTCCAGTTTCTCTTCCAGAGCGGTAGTGGAGCTACAACCGGCCAGCATCAGGGCACCAACAACACCACCAACCATCATCATTTTATTACGCATTACCTGCTCCTTGTTTTAAATGGGAGTCAAAAAGACCACATTGGCGAGCTAAGTATGAACGAAGTTCCCTACTCACCGCAAATTATTTTATAGACCATGACATTAGGAATTTTTGCTTAACGCCATGATTTAGCGTCTGTTTGCTGCTTTTTTACCCAGCCTGGGTTTTTACTTCATATAGGGGCAGCACAGCACGCTTTTCATTCACCATCATAATATCAAACGCAAAAAATTACTCATCGCCCACCGGCGCGTAGCGTCGGATTTCGTCGAGTCCATCATGCTTCAAACAAATCCTCTGCTTGTTTCGTGGTTACCGTCCCTTCCAACGGTAATGGCCATGACGCCCTTTTGGGCTCAAAGTGAATTCGGGTTGCCTTTAGCGGCAGGAAGACGCAAAATTGACATCAATACCCAAATGAAATGCGAATCGTTGATTTTATGGCCGATAACAACCAAGCACTGAAAAAAGCAGGACTCAAGGTCACACTTCCCCGGGTCAAGATCCTGGAGCTGTTGCAGCAACCCGAAACCCAGCATGTCAGTGCCGAAGAGCTGTACAAGCTGCTGATTGATCAGGGCGAGGAGATCGGCCTGGCCACCGTGTACCGGGTACTGAACCAGTTTGACGATGCCGGCATCGTGACCCGCCACCATTTTGAAGGCGGCAAGTCGGTGTTTGAACTGGCCACCCAGGAGCACCACGACCACCTGGTGTGCCTCGACTGCGGCAAGGTGATCGAGTTCCACGACGAGGTCATCGAGCAGCGTCAGCGGGATATCGCCTCCCAGTTCAATATCAAGCTGACCAACCACAGCCTGTATCTGTACGGTCACTGCACCAACGACGAGTGCAGCCATAACGACGAATAAACCGTTGTCCACCCAATAAAAAAGCCGCAGACATCTGCGGCTTTTTTGGTTTCAGCAACCCGGGCGCCAAGCCCGGGCTGTGAGGCTCAGGCCTCTTCCTTGCCCCAGGAATCGCGCAGGGCCACGGTGAGGTTGAACACCAGGCCGTCTGACTCGCTGTCGCGGCAGAAGTAGCCTTCCCGCTCGAACTGATAGGCGCGCTCCGCCTGCGCCGCCGCCAGCGAGGGCTCCACCACAGCCTGACTCAGCACCTGCAGTGAGGCCGGGTTCAGCGCCGCCTCAAAGGACTCGGCCGCTCCCGGGTTGGGCACGCTGAACAGACGATCGTACAGGCGCACTTCGGCCGGCACACCGTGGCTGGCAGACACCCAGTGGATCACTCCCTTGACCTTGCGGCCGTCGGCCGGATCCTTGCCCAGGGTGTCGGGGTCGTAGCTGCAGTAAATGGTGCTGATGTTACCGGCCTCATCTTTCTCCACCCGTTCGGCCTTGATCACATAGGCATTACGCAGACGCACTTCCTTGCCCAGCACCAGACGCTTGTATTTCTTGTTGGCTTCCTCGCGGAAATCTTCCTGATCGATAAGGATCTCACGGGTAAAGGGCAGCTCACGTTCGCCCATCTCGGGCTTGTTCGGATGATTCGGCGCCTTGAGTATTTCCTCGTGTCCTTCGGGCAGGTTTTCAATCACCAGCCGCACCGGCCGCAGCACCGCCATGGCACGGGGCGCGTTTTCGTTGAGATCATCCCGAATACAGGCTTCCAGCATGCCCATTTCCACCGTGTTGTCCTGCTTGGTTACGCCGATGCGACGGCAGAACTCGCGAATGGCCGCCGGCGTGTAACCGCGACGGCGCAGGCCGGAAATGGTGGGCATGCGCGGATCGTTCCAGCCTTCCACATGGCCGTCCACCACCAGCTGGTTGAGCTTGCGCTTGGACATGACGGTGTATTCCAGGTTGAGCCGGGAAAACTCGTACTGGCGCGGATGACAGTCGATACTGATGTTGTCGAGCACCCAGTCGTAGAGCCGGCGGTTATCCTGGAACTCCAGGGTGCACAGGGAGTGGGTAATGCCTTCCAGCGCATCGGAAATGCAGTGGGTGAAGTCGTACATGGGATAGATGCACCACTGGTCACCGGTCTGGTGATGATGGGCAAAACGCACCCGGTAGATCACCGGATCCCGCATCACCATAAAGGACGAGGCCATGTCGATTTTGGCGCGCAGGCAGGCGGTGCCTTCGGCAAACTCACCGTTGCGCATACGGGTGAACAGGGCGAGGTTTTCTTCCACCGGCCGGTCGCGGTAAGGGCTGTTGCGCCCCGGGCTGGTCAGGGTGCCACGGTATTCGCGGATCTGCTCGGGCGTCAGCTCGTCCACATAGGCCAGCCCCTTTTCAATCAGCTCAACGGCGTAACCATACAGCTTCTCGAAATAGTCGGAGGAGTAATGAATGTCACCGCTCCATTGAAAGCCCAGCCATTGTACGTCACGCTTGATGGACTCGACGTATTCCACGCTTTCCTTTTCAGGGTTGGTGTCGTCAAAGCGCAGGTTGCATTTTCCCTGGTAATCTTCGGCGATGCCGAAATTCAGGCAGATGGACTTGGCGTGGCCGATATGCAGGTAGCCGTTCGGCTCCGGAGGAAAGCGGGTCTGCACCGACTGATGCTTGCCGCTGGCCAGATCTTCATCAATGATCTGACGAATGAAATTGCTGGGACTGTGGTCCGCCTGACTCATTCAATGCACCTCAAAACTGGAATATGGTGTGATGGGATCAAACAACCATGATCCATGATTCCGGCACGAGGCTCAATAGGCCGGCCCCGATATTGCCCCCAAAAGCAAAAAAGCCGCCCGCAGGCGGCTGATTATTATTCTGCTATGGGCAGGGTCTGCTGCACATACCGGCCCGGGGCCGGCATCAGCCCCGGACACTCGGCGTTACCAATGGCCCGGGCGGCGACCTGCTTGCCCAGGTGAGGGGCAACCCACTGTTGCCAGTGGGGCCACCAGGAGCCGCTTTCGCGCCTGGCCGAAGCCAGCCACTGCTCTGGCGACTCAAAACCTGCATCGCTCAGCCAGTAGCCGTACTTGTTTTTGGTGGGCGGATTGACCACCCCGGCCACATGGCCCGATTCGCCCAGCACCAGGGTGGTGTCGCCACCCAGCAGCTTTGAGCCCTTGAAGGTGGCATCCCACAGGGCGATGTGATCGTCCCTGGTCGACAGAAAATAGCTCGGCGTCTGTACCCTGGACAGATCCACCCCGAAGTTGCCCACCTTGACCTCGCCCTTGCTGAGCTTGTTGTCGAGGTAGAGATCCCGCAACAGGAAGCTGGCGCAGGTGGCGCTCAGGTTGGTGCTGTCGCTGTTCCAGTACAGAATGTCGAAGTCCGCCGGCTCTTCACCCTTCAGGTAATTGTCGATGTAGTAGTTCCAGTACAGGCTGTTTTCCCGCAACAGGCTGAAGGTCACCGCCATCTGGCGGCCATCGAAATAGCCCTGGGCGTCGTTCATCTGCTCCATGGCGCTGACCACGGGCTCGTTGATAAAGACCCCCACCTCTCCCGGCTGAGTGAAATCGAGCAGGGTGGTGAGGAAGGTGGCGCTTTTCACGCGCGGCTTCATGCGCCGGGCGGCGTACAGCGCCATGGTGCTGGCCAGCAGGGTGCCACCGATGCAGTAGCCGATGGCGTTGACTTCCTTTTCGCCGGTAATGCGCTCAATGACCCGAATGGCCTCCATGGTGCCGGCGTTAATCAGATCCTGAAAGCCGATGCTGGCCTGCTCTCTGCCCGGATTACGCCAGGACATCAGGAACACGGTGTGGCCCTGATCCCGAAGCCAGCGCACCAGGGAATTCTGCTCGCGCAGATCCAGAATATAGAACTTGTTGATAAAGGGCGGGATCACCAGCAGCGGCGTCTGATGCACCTGCTCGGTGCTGGCGCCGTACTGAATGAGCTCAAACACATCGTTGCGAAACACCACCTCACCCGGGGTAGTGGCCAGATCCTTGCCCAGCTCAAAGGCGGACTGGCGGGTCATGCGGATTTTCAGCAGATTGGCACTGTTGGCCAGGTCCTCCTGAAACAGGCGGATGCCCTTGACCAGGTTGGCGCCCTTCTCTTCCAGGGTGCGATGCAGCAACTCGGGATTGCTCCAGATGAAATTGCTGGGCGACAGGGCATTGATGGTCTGACGGAAAAAGAAGATCAGCCGCTGGCGCACCGGATCCGGCAGGCCTTCCACCACTTCCAGGGTCTGCATCAGGGAACTGGCGAAGTGCAGGTAGGACTGGCGCAGAAAATCAAAGTTGGGATCCTCCTTCCAGCTTTGGTGCTGAAAGCGACGGTCACCGGGCGGATCGGCAATCACGCTCTCGGCGCTGCGGTCCAGCGCCCGCACCATGCTGTTCTGGCAAATGGCCAGCTGGCCCTGCCACCACTGCATCTGCATATCGAGCAGGCGCACCGGATTGCTGGCCACCACTTCATAAAAGGTGTTCAGATCCTCGGCATTGACCCGGGAAAGGGCCTGCGTCACCGGGTTGTCACCCAGACTGGCCTTTTGCAGATCGGACCAGACGGTCTCGTTCCACTGAAAAAACTGGCGAATGGGGTCGCCGCCCTCAAACATGTTCTGCTGCATTGTCTCCCTCCCTGCGTAAAAAGGTAACCGCCGTACGCCGGCACAGGTTGCCCGGCAAACAGGAAGGGGCCCTGCGGCCCCTTCCCTTCAAGCAAGCACTGGAAAGGCCGTGCGGACTCAGCCCTTGCTGGCGTCGGCCGCCAGGCTGTCCAGGCCGGCCTTGAACTCCTGGGCCAGCTCGGCCAGCTTCTTGCCGTCTTCAATCATCTGCTGACTTATGCGGGTCATGGTTTCCAGTTGCTTGGCCCCGCTGGTCACCAGGCCCTGCACGTCGCGGATCTGGCTGTTGGCCTGCAACTGGGCCAGGCCAATGTCGGCATACTGGCGGGCGGCTTCCAGCTGCAGGTTGGTCAGGGCAGTAAAGTTTTTGGCAACCAGCTGGTTGTACTGATACAGGGGACCAAAGGCTTTTTCGGTCTGGTCGTTGAAGGTCTTGAAAATATCCGTGTACATGATGACGTCCTTTAAATGGCTATTTACCCGAAGGCGGTGCCAAAGCACCGCCCAACAATTTACACGCGCTTGAGAATCACCGCGGTACCCATACCGCCGCCCACGCACAGTGACGCCAGGCCAAGACGGGTGTTGCTGCGCTGCAGCTCATACAGCAGGGTAACCATGATGCGGTTGCCCGAGGCACCCAGGGGGTGACCCAGGGCAATGGCGCCGCCGTTTTTGTTGGTTTTTTCCAACAGGACCGGCTCGGCAATGTCGTGCTGCTTCGACAGCTGGCGCACCACGCCCAGGGCCTGGCCGGCAAAGGCTTCGTTCAGTTCAAAACGCTCAATGTCGGCCAGTTTCAGGCCGGCCTTGTCCAGCGCCTGAGCAATGGCGGGCACCGGACCCAGCCCCATGATTTCCGGATCGATACCGCCCTGACCGTAGCTGACCACCTCGGCCAGCGGCGTCAGGCCCAGACGCTCAACGGCAGACTTGCTGGCCACGATAATGGCGCTGCCGCCGTCGTTGATGCCGGAGGCATTGCCGGCAGTCACCGAGCCGCCGTCACGCTTGAATGCCGGCCGCAGCTTGGCCAGACCGTCGGTGGTGGTGCCGGCCTTGGGGTATTCGTCGGTATCAAAGGTGATTACTTCCTTGCGGGTCTGTACTTCCACCGGCACGATTTCGTCCTTGAAGAAGCCCGCTTCGATGGCGGCCACCGCCTTCGACTGGCTGGCCACCGCCAGGGCGTCCTGCTCTTCGCGGCTGATGTTTTCCTGAGCCACCACGTTTTCGGCGGTCACCCCCATGTGGTACTGGTTGAACACATCGGTCAGGCCGTCGCTGATCAGCAGATCGGAGAGGGTCATGTCGCCCATTTTCTGGCCGTTGCGCAGATCGCCCTTCACCACATGAGGAATTTGCGACATGTTTTCGCAACCGGCGGCCACCACCACCTCGGCGTCACCGGCCCTGATATGGGCACAGGCGTCCATCAGGGTTTTCATGCCGCTGCCGCACACCATGTTGAGGGTGTAGGCGGGAATGCCCGCGGGAATGCCGGCGGCCAGGGCGGCCTGACGGCCGATGCCCATGCCCTGGCCGGCGCTGACCACGTTACCGACGATCACTTCATTCACGTCGCTGCCGGACAGTTTGGCCTGCTCCAGCGCCCCCTTGATGGCAACGGCGGCCAGCTCGGCGGGAGAAACGGTTTTCAGCGCACCGAGAAAGGCGCCAATGGGAGTGCGTTTTGCCGCAACAATGTATACAGGTTCAGACATAATGATTTTTCGCTCCGTAAAATAAAAGTCGCAGGGCTTATTGCATGTAAAGGCCGCCGTTGACCGACAGGGTTTCGCCGGTCACGTAGCCGCCGTACTCACCGGCCAGATACAATACGGCACCAGCCACTTCTTCGGTGGTGGCCAGGCGCTTGAGGGGAATGGTGGCCTTGATGGAATCAAGCACGTCTTCACGAATGGCGGTCACCATGGGAGTGGCGGTATACCCCGGCGCCACGGCGTTGACGGTGACGCCAAAACGGGCCCCTTCGGCCGCCAATGCCTTGGTAAAGCCAATCATGCCGGCCTTGGCGGCGGAATAGTTGGCCTGGCCAAACTGGCCCTTGAGACCATTTACGGAGGAAATATTAATAATGCGACCGCTGCCCAGCTCGCACATTTTGTTAAAAATCGGTTGGGTAACGCTGAACAGGCTGTTCAGGTTGGTGTCCATGACTTCTTTCCACTGCTCCCAGGTCATTCTTTTGAAAGTCGCGTCCCGGGTGATGCCGGCATTGTTCACCAGCACATCGATGCGGCCCAGCTCCCGCAGGGTATCCGCAAGCACTTCACCAATCGCTTCATGATCAGACACATCCAGTGCCAGCAGCTGTACGTCCTTGCCGGCCAGGCCTTCTTCCTGCAGCCAGTTGGCGGCCTGCTGCTCTTTACCGGGACGGTGCGTGGCCAGCACCTTGTAGCCGTTGTTTGCAAACAGACGACAAACTTCCGTACCAATTCCACCTGCCGCGCCGGTTACCAAAGCGATTTTCTTGTCGGTCATGAACACTGTACTCCATGTATATACAATAAAAAGAAAGCCAAACTTATTTTTGTGTACACCGCCAACAATCATTGTTGACAATAACAACAACACAATTCGATTTCTATATACCGCATCTGAACCAACTCCCTGCCCAGACCCAAACACTATAACCTTATATTTATGACAAATGCATTAAAATAATTCCTTCCAATAAAAAGACCTCTCCCGCCTCGTTCTTTAATTAAATAACTCCTGTAGAAAAACAACAAGACGGCTCAACGCCCGAGCAAAAGACATGAAAAATTCCTTTTTAACAGCATGTTATCTCCTGTTTTGTCGTGGCTTTTCTCATTGTGTATTGAAAAGGTGCGATGTCGCAGCTTTTATTTGGCGGTTTCGTTTATTAAAAAGTTTTTTAATGATTCAACCGGCCCTGTTTTATTAACAGGCTTTTTACAAACGACCGGTGTAATTCCCTGCTACGGCGTCAATTCCTGACCTGCTTGTCGAAAATATTTTTCATCGTGATGACCGCCACGCTCCGGCAACAATGACAACAGCCGTCAGCCGGCCCACAGGAACAGGCGTAAAAACAGGCTCTCGTCGCGAAGGCCGTTACCTCCTCCATTGTCGTTTGCCTTCTATATAGAGTGAGCAACACACACCTGAATAGCGCTCGTCCTCGCACAGCCCACGAGGCCGAACTCTCGACCATGGTCGGATTTTACTCACCCTGCACGCATTTTCGCCCCCAGCGCACACTATTGCAGCAAACAGACTGATTTTACAGGGAAAGCCATTTTCAGTGTTGACAGCCCCAGGGTCAGCCTTTAACATGCGCCACGCATTCAAGCGATGCCTCTTCCCCCTTAGTTCAGTCGGTAGAACGGCGGACTGTTAATCCGTATGTCGCTGGTTCAAGTCCAGCAGGGGGAGCCAGTTTAAAAAAGTTGTTCCCCCTTAGTTCAGTCGGTAGAACGGCGGACTGTTAATCCGTATGTCGCTGGTTCAAGTCCAGCAGGGGGAGCCAGTTTGAAAAGTTGTTCCCCCTTAGTTCAGTCGGTAGAACGGCGGACTGTTAATCCGTATGTCGCTGGTTCAAGTCCAGCAGGGGGAGCCAGTTTGAAAAGTTGTTCCCCCTTAGTTCAGTCGGTAGAACGGCGGACTGTTAATCCGTATGTCGCTGGTTCAAGTCCAGCAGGGGGAGCCACACACCGAAAAGCCGGCCCAGTGCCGGCTTTTTTGTTGCCATCGGCCTGCAACGGGTCGCATTCCCTGCCGCTGTGCCCTTGTCATTCCCCACGGCTTGACTCATCATGAGCACCAAGTGAGTAACGCCGTTGCCCTGCTTCTGTTTAGTGCGACTCATGCACCATGTTCCCGACAGACAACGGCATGCTTCTTTCTGCGACTTGTCCCGTTATTACAAGGATGCCGATTATGCGGGAATCCCGTTCTTTCAGTCAGTCCCTGCTGCTGGTGGCCGTTTTGCTTGTTGTGCTGAGCCTGTTGCTGCCCTGGTGGTCCACCCTGCGCTCGCTCGGCCACTGGCAGCAGTTGCTGCAACCACAACTGCCGGCCCTGTCCGCCGAAGAAAACAGCCCGCAGCAGGTGCCCGGCCTGGCCGGGCTGAGCCGGACCGGCTCACTGGCGCACAGCCCCGACGCCTGGTGGTTCGGAGAGCTGGGCCAGGTGCAGCAACTGAACAACGAGGCGCTGTTTTACCGCCTCGATACGCAGGCTGCCACCCGTCAGTGGCTGAGCGTGTCCGTTCCGCTGGTACTGGCCAGCCTGCTGCTCTGTGGCGGCCTCTATGGCCGCTACCGGCGCACCATGCATTCACGCCAGGCCTACCTTCACAGCCTGTTGCAAACACCGGAGCAGACCCGCGCCGAGCCCAACGATCCCCTGGCCCAGGAGATTGTGGAACTGCACCAGCGTTACCGCCAGCAACTGGACGAGATACAGCGCGAGCTGGAAGAGGCGCAACAGCAAAGCAACCGGGACAGCCTCACCACCCTGGGCAACCGCTATGCCTTTCGGCGGGATCTGACCCAGTTGCTGACCAACGAAAACCGCCTGGCCACCGCCACCCTGATGCTGGTACGCGCCAGCGCCCTGCAGGACATTAACAGCCGTCATGGCTTTCAGGCCGGCGATCAGTATCTGCAGGATATTTCCCGGCTGGTGCGCAAGGTTATTCAGTCCCGCCTCGGCGCCCATGCCTACCGCATCAGCGGCAGCGACCTTGCCGTGCTGGCCCCCGGGCAGTGCGAGCCGCTGGCCAAGGCCCTGGGCACCGAGTTGCAGCAGGAGCTGTATCACTATCAGGACGTGCACGAGCTGGACTGTGCCGCCTATATCGGCTTTACCCAGCTGCTGCCGGGTCAGTCGCCGGAAAGCATTCTGATCCGCGCCGACTCCGCCCTGGCCCAGGCCCAGAGTGGCGAGCCCAATGGCTGGCGAATCGTGCTGAAAAACAGCGACGACGAAGATCTGGGTGAAAGCCAGTGGCGCCAGCGGCTGCAGAGCATGCTCGACGGCGACCGTATTCGCCTGATGGTGCAGCCGGCCCGGTTGCTCAAACCGTCCCTGCCCGGCTATAACGAGATTTTTACCCACTTCCCCAACGACAGCGGCGGTGTCTACCCCGCGTCCACCGTGTTTGCCATGCTGCAGCGCCTGGGCATGTCGATGCTGTTTGAGCAGAAGATCATTGAGATGATCCTGCGCAAGGTCGCCGCCAACGAGCTGCCGGCTCAGCGCTGGGCCATCAACCTGACCCCCGCCAGCCTGCAGCAGAGCTCCTTTATGATCTGGCTGGAGCGGGTGCTGATGCGCAACCCCAATGTCACCGCCGGCCTGGTCTTTGAGCTGGATGAACATGTACTGGAACACCAGCTGACCAGCGGCAAACGGCTGCTGGAGATGATCCGCCGCAGTGGCGCCCGCTCGGCCATCAGCAAGTTTGGCCACGGCTACGGCTCGTTCCGGCTGCTGAAGGATCTCAAGCCCGATTACGTCAAGCTGGATCCCGAGCTGGTACGCCACCTGCAGGACGACAGCGCCAACCAGCAGTTTGTGCGCATGATCATCGATCTGGCCCAGCGGCTGGGCTGCCACGTGGTCGCGGAAGGGGTGGAAACGGAAGATCAGAAACGGCTGCTGGAGACCATGTACATCGACGGTGTCCAGGGCTATCTGATCAGCAAGCCCGTGCCACTGACCGACTTCAAGGGGCTGACGCTGACCGCGGTTTAGGCCGACTTCAGCTTGATTAAATAGTTGATGAGCTCACCCAGGTGGCGATAGCGGGTGAGCTCTTCCGGGCTGTAGCGGGTAGACATGGTGGACGGGTTTTTACGGTGCTTGAGATAACGCATGATCTGCAACCGGTTAAAGCCCCCCACCTTGTAAACGAGCTGCAGCAGGGTCTGCACCTGCTGCTCGTCCAGGCCACACAGGCCGGCGTAATCTTCGTTCAGCGGGCTGTAGATGTCCACGTCCACTTCCGTAAGCCGCCCCTGCTCCTGCAGGTATTCCAGCCACTGCTCCACGTCCATGGGCTTGGCGCCGGCAAGCAGCGTGAAGTGGCCTCGGCCGCTGCGACAGCCCGACAGCAGAGCCACTGCCAGGGCATCGCTGTTGGCACTGAACGCAACGTCGCCCTGTTCGCTCCAGTCGAGCGCCTGAATGCGGATTTGTGCCTGGCCGCCTTCACCATCCCTGACCTTGAAAATAAACACGCCGTCTCCGCCGGTTGCCATAAAGCAACAATCTTGGCGTAATAGCCGGTGTGAGTCAAAGCCGGACTTCACAGCCTGCCCCCTTGGGTGTAAGGTGCGCCGCTCAAACTTGTTTATTCGCAGTAGCAGGAGTTGTCATGATGCCCAATAAGGAAGTCACCTATACCATATCCGAGCTGGCCGACGAGTTTGACATTACGCCCCGCACCCTGCGCCATTACGAGGAGCTGGGCCTGCTGACCCCCAAGCGCAGGGGCAACAGCCGCATCTACAGCCACAAGGACCGTATTCGCCTCACCCTGACCCTGCGGGGCAAGCGCCTGGGCTTCAGCCTGGCGGAAATGCGCGAGCTGTTTGAGCTCTACGATGCCGAGCACAATACCCGGCCCCAGCTGCACTCCATGATCGCCATGATCGCGGAAAAGCGCATTGTGCTGCAGCAGCAACAGGACGACATTGAAAAGGTGCTGGCCGAGCTGGACGCCGCCGACATCAAGGCCCGGGACGCCCTGGAGAAAATGAAACATCACTGAGGCGGCTCACATGCCATGTGAGACCTGCAGGAAAAAACGCCCCGCAATGGCGGGGCGTTTGCTTTATTCGTGATGGCTGACGCTGGCCAGTTTGTCGAAGTAGTCCGGAAAGGTCTTGGAAGTGCAACCCGGATCCAGGATCACCACAGGGGTGTCGCTGAGGGCCACCAGCGAGAAGCACATGGCAATGCGGTGATCGTTGTAGGTGGCGATGTCCGCCTCCTGCAGCGTCGCTGCGGGATTGACCACCAGGTAGTCTTCCCCTTCTTCCACCTCAACCCCCAGCTTTTTCAGCTCGGTGGCCATGGCGTAAAGCCGGTCGGTTTCCTTCACCCGCCAGTTGTAAATATTACTGATACGGGTGGTGCCCTCGGCAAACAGCGCCGCCGTGGCAATGGTCATGGCCGCATCGGGAATGTGGTTCATGTCCATGTCCACCGCCTTCAGCGGGCCCACATGCTCGGCCTCGATAAAATCGTCGCCCCAGGTGATCTTCGCCCCCATGGCTTCCAGCACATCGGCAAAGCGAATATCGCCCTGAATGCTGTTGCGGCCAATACCGGTGACCCGCACCCGGCCCTTGATGGCACCGGCGGCGAGAAAATAAGAGGCAGACGACGCATCCCCTTCCACCAGGAAGGTACCCGGCGACACATAGGTCTGGTTGCCGGTAATGTAGAAGGTCCGGTAGTGATCGTGCTCCACCACCACCCCGAACTGTTTCATGATGTGCAGAGTAATGTCGATGTAGGGCTTGGACACCAGCTCGCCCTTGATATGAATACGGGTGTCGCCGGACGCCATGGGGGCCGCCATCAGAAAGGCGGTGAGGAACTGGCTGGAGACCGAGCCGTCGATATGCACATCGCCGCCCCACAGGCCCTTGCCATTGATGAACACCGGCGGGTAACCGTCGGTCTTGAGGTAGCTGATGTCGGCGCCGGCTTCGCGCAGGGCATCCACCAGGTGGCCGATGGGACGCTCCCACATGCGCGGCTCGCCGGTCAGGGTAAATTCGCCGGTGCCCAGGCACAGGGCGGCACACAGAGGCCGCATGGCAGTACCGGCATTGCCCAGAAACAGCGACAGCGGCTCGGCGGCGCTGAACGCCCGGCCCAGCCCGTGCACCACGCATTCGGTCTTGTCGGCCGACAGCTCATACTGTACCCCCAGCTGTTTAAGCGCATCCAGCATGTGACGAATGTCGTCGCTGTCGAGCAGGTTGGTCAGGCGGGTGGTGCCCTGGGCCAGGGCGGCCAGCAGCAGCGCCCGGTTCGACACCGACTTGGATCCGGGCAGGTTGACCGTGCCCTCCACCCGGGCAATGGGGAATAGTTTGAGGCTTTCCATAATCTTCCTGGAGATGGGAATAAAACGTTCGAAGCTACCCTGACGTTATCAGGGCTCGCGAATCAGGGCAAGCCACTTGCCCCGTTGCGGCGAGCAAGGCGGATCAGCCCAGCACTTTTTTCAGCGCCTCAATGCAGCGCCGGTTTTCGGCTTCAAGACCAATGCTGATGCGCAGGCAGGTAGGCAGGCCGTAGCCGGCGATGGGCCGCACTATCACCCCTTCACGCAGCAACGCCTGATACACAGGCGCGACATCGCGCTCCAGATCCAGGGTAATAAAGTTGGCCCGGGACGGAATGTACTTCAGGCCCCGCTCCTTGAAAAAGGCTTCATACATGGCCATGCCCTGGTTATTCAGTGCCACCGCCTCGGCCAGATAAGCCTCGTCACTCAAGGCCGCTTCCGCTGCCGCCAGCGCCAGACTGTTGCAGTTAAAGGGCTCACGCACCCGGTTCAGCACCCCCACCAGCTCGGGATGGCACACCATGTAGCCTACCCGCAGGCCCGCCAGACCATAGGCCTTGGAGAAGGTGCGGGACACGATAAGATTCGGGTATTGCTTCAGCCAGTCGATGGACGGCAGCCGCTCGTCTTCGGCCACGTACTCGGTATAGGCTTCATCCAGCACCACCAGCACCTGTTCTGGCACACGGCCCATAAAGGCCTTTACTTCCTCTTTGGTCAGGAAGGTACCGGTGGGGTTGTTGGGGTTGGTGATGCACACCAGCCGGGTAGACGGAGTAATGGCCGCGGCCATGGCGTCGAGATCGTGGCCACAGTCCACCGCCGGCACTTCCACCGCTTGGGCGCCATGGGCCTGAGTGGCCAGGGCATACACAATAAAGGTGTACTGGGAATAGACCACCTCCTGCTGCGGGCCCACAAAGGTGTGGAACAGCAGATCGATCAGCTCGTTGGAGCCGTTACCCAGAATAAGCTGATCGGTGTTGACCCCCAGCTTGCCGGCCAGGGCCGTTTTCAGGCCAAAGCCGTTGGCGTCCGGGTAGCGGGCCAGCTCCGGCAACGCCTTCTGAATGGCGGCAATGGCCTTGGGGCCCGGGCCCAACGGGTTTTCGTTAGAAGCCAGCTTGACGCTGTGGCTGATGCCAAGCTCACGCTCCAGCTCTTCCACCGGCTTGCCCGGCTGATAAGGATGCAGACCCGGTACGCCCGGGTTGGCCAGGGCCAGAAAATCAATACTCACAATGGCTCCTTAAATACTTATTTGAGTAATGCCTAACACAAAGCCAGCCTGAAGCTGGTTGTTGTCAGTTACTCCGCAATGCGAAGCAACAGCGCGGTTGCGCTCCGCCGACACGCTTCAAGCCCATCCATGGGACGCTCGGCAAATGCCATCCCTGGCATTTGACGGTCGGCTCCGGCAATCCCCGCTGCTGCTTCGTGATACGCCGATATTGCCTGCAAGTTGCTTCTGACAACCCAGTGATTACCGAGGAGGCCAAAGGGCGTCTGCTTCGCCGCGCCCTCTGCGCCAGGGCCGAAAATTGCTCCTGCATTTTCGGCATTCCCGCCATCCGTGGCGGTCAGATGCGCAGCGGAGCCTACATGGGGCGAGCTTGCTCGCCATGACGAGATGTTTCAAGCCGACCGAACATTTAGTATGTTCGCAGCGGCTTGAAACATTGAGTGTCATTTCCCACGGCGTGCCGGCGAAGCAGTGCGCTTTGGCAGACGACAGTGCACGGCCTGACAGGCAACAGGCTTTGGGGCTTACAGACAACTCATAAGATCATAGCTTCACACTTCAGCTCAGCTGTTACGCTTGGCGAAGTCGTCCATAAAGTCGACCAGGGCCTGTACGCCTTCAATGGGCATGGCGTTATATACGCTGGCACGCATGCCGCCTACAATGCGGTGACCCTTGAGCGCCAGCAAACCGGCTTCTTTTGACTCTTTCAGGAAGGCCTCGTTGAGAGACTCGTCCTTCAGCTGGAACGGAATGTTCATCCAGGAGCGGGCGCTGGGGTGAACCCGGTTCTCGTAAAAGTCGCTGGCATCCACATAGCTGTACAGCAGTTCGGCCTTGGCCTGATTCTGCCTGCCAATGGCTTCCACACCGCCTTTTTCCTTCAGCCACTGGAATACCAGACCGGCCAGGTACCAGGCATAAGTGGGCGGGGTATTGAGCATGGAGTCAGCCTTGGCCATGGCGGCGTAGTCCATGATCGCCGGCACATTCGGACAGGCCTGATCGAGCAGATCGTCACGCACGATCACCACCGCCAGGCCGGAGGGGCCGATATTCTTCTGGGCGCCGGCATAGATAATGCCGAATTTGCTCACGTCCACCGGGCGGGAAAGAATGGTGGACGACATGTCCGCCACCAGGGGCACGTCGCCGGTATCGGGAATAAAGTCGTACTCGATGCCTTCCACGGTTTCGTTGGGGCAGTAATGCACATAGGCGGCGGAGGGATCCAGATCCCAGCTTGTGGCCAGTTTGCGAGGGCCTTCACCGGGCTCAAAACCGTCCAGCACCCGCACGGTACCCACCTTTTCGGCCTCGGCCACCGCGGCACGGGACCACTGGCCGGTGACAATGTAATCGGCCCTGGCATTCTTGCCCATCAGGTTCAGCGCCACGGCGGCAAACTGGCCGCGACCGCCGCCCTGCAGGAACAGCACCCTGTAGTTGTCGGGGATGTGCATCAGTTCGCGCAGATCCCGCTCGGCCCGCTCCGCCACCGCAATGTAATCGGCACCACGGTGGCTGAGCTCCATCACCGACACGCCCAGCCCGTTGAAATCGCGAAACTCGGCCTGGGCCCGTTGCATCACTTCCACCGGCAACATGGCCGGACCTGCGCTGAAGTTGTAAACCATCTTCTCCATTTTCCCTGAGTTAACCTGCTAATGTATGGCGCCGCAACACCGGCGCTCTGTCGTTTTACACGGCGCTCACGCGCCAAGTCAAAGCAAAATCCGATCCAGAGCACAAAAAAGAGGCCCGCAGGCCTCATTTTTTATTCTTCATCACTGGCCGGTGCAGACGCATCACTCACGTCCCCGGCATCCAGCCCTTCCTCGCCCTCGATGGGCTCGTCGTCTTCCGGTTCTTCAATGCGCTGCAAGCCCACCACCTGCTCGTCTTCTCCGGTACGGATCAAACGCACGCCGGCGGTGTTACGGCTGATCAGGCTCACTTCCGACACCCGGGTACGCACCAGGGTACCGCCATTGGTGATCAGCATGATCTCGTTGGTTTCGTCCACCTGAATGGCCCCCACCACGGCACCGTTGCGATCGCTCACCTTGATGGACACCACGCCCAGAGTGGCCCGGCTCTTGGTCGGGTACTCTTCCAGGGCGGTGCGCTTGCCGTAACCGTTGGCGGTGGCGGTGAGAATGGCGCCCTCGCCGCGGGGCACGATCAGCGACACCACGCTGTCGTTGTCACCCAGACGAATACCGCGCACGCCGGTGGCGGTCCGGCCCATGGCGCGCACCTGATCTTCATGGAAACGCACCACCTTGCCGGCATCGGAGAACAGCATGATCTCGTTGTCGCCGTCGGTAATGTCCACCCCAATCAGCTCGTCGCCCTCCACCAGGTTGATGGCGCGAATGCCCGACGCCAGCGGCCGGCTGAAGGCGGTCAGCTCGGTTTTCTTCACGGTGCCCTGACGGGTGGCAAAGAACACCGCCTTGTCGTCGGCGTATTCCTTCACCGGCAGAATGGCAGTGATGCGCTCGTGCTCGTCCAGCGGCAACAGGTTGACGATGGGACGGCCACGGGCGGTGCGGCTGGCTTCCGGCAACTGATAGACCTTGAGCCAGTACACCTTGCCAGCGGTGGAGAAGCACAGAATGGTGTCGTGGGTATTGGCCACCAGCAGCCGCTCGACGAAGTCTTCTTCCTTCATGCGAGTCGCCGACTTGCCGCGGCCGCCGCGGCGCTGAGCCTCGTAGTCGGTGAGCGGCTGGTACTTGACGTACCCCTGGTGCGACAGGGTCACCACCACATCTTCCTGAGTGATCAGATCCTCGATGTTGATCTCGGCGCTGGAGGTGGTGATTTCGGTGCGGCGCTGGTCGCCAAACTGCTCTTTCAGCGCCTCCAGCTCTTCGCGGATCACTTCCATCAGCCGGGCACTGCTGTTGAGAATGTGCAGCAGCTCGGCGATCTGCTCCAGCAATGCCTTGTATTCTTCCAGGATCTTCTCATGCTCGAGGCCGGTCAGCCGGTGCAGGCGCAGTTCCAGAATGGCCTGGGCCTGCTGCTCGGTCAGGTAGTACTGACCGTCACGAATGCCGTACTCGGGCTCCAGCCATTCCGGACGGGCGGCGTCATCACCGGCACGCTCCAGCATGCTGGCCACATTGCCCAGTTCCCAGCCCTGCGCCAGCAGGCCGGCCTTGGCTTCCGCCGGGGTCGGCGAGCGGCGGATCAGTTCAATCACCGGATCGATGTTGGCCAGGGCAATCGCCAGGCCTTCCAGGATGTGGGCCCGGTCCCGCGCCTTGCGCAGTTCAAACACGGTGCGGCGGGTCACCACTTCGCGGCGGTGCTGAATAAAGCACTCCAGCATTTCCTTCAGGTTGAAGGTGCGCGGCTGGTTGTTGTCCAGCGCCACCATGTTGATGCCGAACACGGTCTGCATCTGGGTCTGGGCGTACAGGTTGTTGAGGATCACCTCACCCACCTCGCCCCGGCGCACTTCGATCACGATGCGCATGCCGTCCTTGTCGGACTCGTCGCGCAGGGCGGAAATGCCCTCGATGCGTTTTTCCTTAACCAGCTCGGCGATCTTTTCGATCAGCCGGGCCTTGTTCACCTGGTAGGGCAGCTCGGAGACAATAATGGTCTCGCGACCGCTTTTCTCATCGGTTTCAATCTCCGCCAGGGCGCGCACGTAGATCTTGCCGCGACCGGTACGGTAGGCATCGAGAATGCCGGACTTGCCGTTGATGATGCCGCCGGTGGGAAAGTCCGGCCCCGGTATCAGCTCGATCAGCTGGTCGATGCTGATGTGCTCGTCATCAATCAGCGCCAGGCAGCCATCCACCACCTCGTTGAGGTTATGGGGCGGAATATTGGTGGCCATGCCCACGGCGATGCCGGAAGAGCCGTTCACCAGCAGGTTGGGTACCTTGGTGGGCATCACCGCCGGGATCAGTTCGGTGCCGTCGTAGTTGGGCACCCAGTCAACGGTTTCCTTGTCCAGGTCCGCCAGCAGCTCGTGGGCGATTTTGTCCATGCGCACTTCGGTGTAACGCATGGCCGCGGCGGAGTCACCGTCCACCGAGCCGAAGTTGCCCTGGCCGTCGACCAGGGTGTAGCGCATGGAAAAGTCCTGTGCCATGCGCACTATGGTGTCGTATACCGCGCTGTCGCCGTGGGGGTGATATTTACCTATTACATCGCCCACCACACGGGCCGACTTTTTATAGGGTTTGTTCCAGTCGTTGCCGAGCTCGTTCATGGCGAACAGCACGCGGCGATGCACCGGTTTCAGGCCGTCTCGAACATCGGGAAGGGCCCGCCCCACGATCACGCTCATGGCGTAATCGAGGTAGGAGCGGGTCAGCTCTTCCTCAATGTTGATCGGCATGATTTCTCGGGCCAAATCGGTCATAGCAAGCCTTGTCCCCAGGTTATTGATTATATGGCTTTAAAAAGCGAGCCATTCTAGCACAGTTCCGGCCCGACGGGACCAGTGAAGCTGGCGACCCCTGCCCGCTTGGTTATAATGGGCTCCCCAATCGCCCAGGCACAAGGCTGTTTCATGAACGTAGATCAACAGGAAATCGACAAATTCGAGGCCATGGCTTCACGCTGGTGGGACATGGACGGCGACTTCAAACCCCTGCACAGCATCAATCCGCTGCGCCTTGGCTGGATTGCCGACAAGGCCGATGGCCTGTTTGGCAAGCGGGTGATCGACATTGGCTGCGGCGGCGGCATTCTCAGTGAAAGCCTGGCCCGGGAAGGCGCCGAGGTCACCGGCGTCGACATGGGCAAGGAGCCGCTGGCGGTGGCCCGGCTGCACGCCCTGGAAAGCGGTGTGAGTGTCGATTACCGCCAGGCCACCGCCGAGCAGATGGCCGGGGAGCAACCCGGGCAATATGATGTGGTCACCTGCATGGAAATGCTGGAGCACGTGCCCGAGCCCGCCTCCGTGGTGGCGGCCTGTGCCCGCCTGGCCAGACCCGGCGCCAATCTGGTGTTTTCCACCATCAACCGTAACCCCAAGGCCTGGCTGCTGATGATCGGCGCCGCCGAGCATCTGCTGAAAATGGTGCCCAAGGGGACCCACGATCACCGCAAATTCATTCGCCCCGCCGAGCTGTGCCGCTTTATCGAGGCCGCCGGTCTGGTGGTGAAGGACATTCAGGGCGTGGTCTACCGGCCGCTGCACGGCGACTTCAGGCTCAGCCACGATGCGGACGTCAACTACATGGTGCACGCCATCAAACCGGAGTAAGACGGTCATGTACAAGGCGGTATTATTTGATCTCGACGGCACCCTGCTCGACACCGCAGGCGACATGGGCGCCGCCGCCAACCATGTGATCACCGGGCTGGGCCTCACCGCCCTGCCCGACGAGGTACTGGCCTGCACCACCTCCGACGGCTCCTATGCCCTGCTGAAAGCCGGCATTCCGCCGGCCCTGATTGAACAGCACGGCCTTGAAGCATTACGGGAGCGCATGCTCGGTTTTTACCGCCAGAACCTGTGCCACCACACTCAGCCTTACGCCGGTGTGCCCGAGCTGCTGGGCTGGCTCAACCAGAATGCCATTCCCTGGGGGGTGGTCACCAACAAGCCGGCGGCGCTCACCGACCCGCTGCTGGCGGCAATGCCGCTGTTCGCGCAGTGTGGTGTGACCGTCAGCGCCGATACCCTGACCGTGAAAAAGCCGCACCCGGCCCCGCTGCTGCACGCCGCCGAGCGCCTGGGCGTGGCCCCCGGCCATTGCGTGTATGTGGGCGATCATCGTCGCGACATCGAGGCGGGACTGGCCGCCGGCATGGCTACCTTGGCCGCCGGCTGGGGCTATGTGTCGGCAGGCGAGGATCCTTACAACTGGCAGGCGAAGGGCGTGATGGAGTCGGTCACGGCACTCAGCCGCTGGCTGCAAGGGGCGTTTGGCGCCCGCTGCTGAAAGATCCCGCGGATCCCCAAGCCCCCGTTTTTTGCAAGCCAAATATTTTAAAAAAAGTTTTTCGCCGGCCACAAAAAAACCAGTGTTTTGGCAATGCCAGAACGCCAACGGCACAGCAGTTAGTGAACGCAAACATAGGCCCGGTTCACACAGATTATCCACAAGCTGCCCAGATCCGGCCCGGGTTGAGAATCGCCCCCCAACCCACTATATTGTGCCCATTCCAACTAAGACAACTAGATGTTGTGTTTCCGCCACACAGCAACCACACTATATAGGGTGGTTGTCACGCACGGGGTGCGCGGCACAACACCACTGGGAGAAGGTCCATCTCATGAATAAACATCTGCTGGTTACCAAACGCGACGGCGCCAAGGAACCCATCGATCTGGACAAGATCCACCGGGTGATCACCTGGGCCGCCGAGGGCCTGGACAACGTGTCCGTTTCCCAGGTGGAGCTGCGCTCCCATATTCAGTTCTACGACGGTATTCGCACCGAAGACATTCACGAGACCATCATCAAGGCCGCCGCGGATCTGATCTCCGAGCAGACCCCGGACTACCAGTATCTGGCCGCCCGCCTGGCCATGTTCCATCTGCGCAAAAAGGCCTACGGCCGCTTTGAGCCGCCTCACTTCCATGACCACGTGGTGCGCCTGACCGAAATGGGCAAGTACGACCAGCATATTCTGGCCGACTACAGCCGCGAAGAATTCGAGGCCATGAATGCGCGCCTGCACCACGAGCGCGACATGGACTTCTCCTACGCCGCCATCAAGCAACTCGAAGGCAAGTACCTGGTGCAGAACCGGGTGACCGGCGACATTTACGAAAGCCCCCAGTTCCTCTATATGCTGGTGGCCGCCTGCCTGTTCTCCAAGTATCCGAAAGAAACCCGGCTGGACTACGTGACCCGTTTCTATGACGCCGTGTCCACCTTCAAGATTTCCCTGCCCACGCCCATCATGTCCGGCGTGCGCACCCCCACCCGCCAGTTCAGCTCCTGCGTGCTGATCGAGTGCGGCGACAGCCTGGACTCCATCAACGCCACCTCCGGCGCCATTGTGCGTTACGTGTCCCAGCGCGCCGGCATCGGCATCAACGCCGGCCGCATTCGCGCCCTGGGCAGCCCCATTCGTGGCGGCGAAGCCTTTCACACCGGCTGCATTCCCTTCTACAAGCACTTTCAGACCGCGGTCAAATGCTGCTCCCAGGGCGGTGTGCGCGGCGGTGCCGCCACCCTGTTCTACCCCATGTGGCACCTGGAGGTGGAGTCGCTGCTGGTACTGAAAAACAACCGGGGCGTGGAAGAAAACCGGGTGCGCCACATGGACTACGGCGTGCAGATCAACCGCCTGATGTACCAGCGCCTGATCAAGGGCGGCGACATTACCCTGTTCAGCCCGTCCGACGTACCCGGCCTGTATGACGCCTTCTTTGAGGATCAGGCCAAATTTGAACAGCTCTACGTTCAGTACGAAGCCGACGACAGCATTCGCAAGCGCACCGTCAAGGCGGTGGAGCTGTTCTCGCTGATGATGCAGGAGCGGGCCGGCACCGGTCGCATCTATGTGCAGAACGTGGATCACTGCAACACCCACAGCCCGTTCGATCCGAGCGTGGCGCCGGTGCGCCAGAGCAACCTGTGCCTGGAAATCGCCCTGCCCACCAAGCCGCTGATGGACATCAACGACGAGAACGGCGAAATCGCCCTGTGCACCCTGTCCGCCTTCAACCTGGGCGCCATCGACAGACTGGAAGATCTGGAAGGCCTGGCGGATCTGGCGGTGCGGGCCCTGGACGCCCTGCTCGACTATCAGGACTACCCGCTGCTGGCGGCCAAAAAAGGCTCCATGAACCGTCGCACCTTGGGTATCGGCGTGATCAACTACGCCTACTACCTGGCCAAAAACGGCGTCAAGTACTCCGACGGCAGCGCCATCGGCCTGACTCACAAGACCTTTGAAGCCATTCAGTACTACCTGCTGAAGGCCTCGGTGCAGCTGGCGAAGGAATTCGGCCCCTGCCCGGCGTTCAACGAAACCACCTACGCTCAGGGTATTCTGCCCATCGACACCTACAAGAAGGATCTCGACGCCATCTGCCAGGAGCCGCTGCACCTGGACTGGGAAGCCCTGCGGGAAGAGATCAAGAGCACCGGCCTGCGCAACAGCACCCTGACCGCGCTGATGCCCTCCGAGACCTCCAGCCAGATCTCCAACGCCACCAACGGCATCGAGCCGCCCCGTGGCCTGGTGTCGGTCAAGGCCTCCAAGGACGGCATTCTCAAGCAGGTGGTGCCCGAGTACGAGCGCCTCAAGAGCCAGTACGAGCTGTTGTGGCAGATGCCGTCCAACGACGGCTACCTGCAGCTGGTGGGCGTGATGCAGAAGTTCGTGGATCAGGCCATTTCCGCCAACACCAACTACGATCCCGCCCGCTTTGACGGCGGCCGGGTGCCGATGAAGCAACTGCTGAAGGATCTGCTCACCGCCTACAAGTTCGGTCTCAAGACCCTGTACTATCACAACACCCGTGACGGTGCGGCAGACGCCCAGAACGACCTGCAGGAAGATGACGGCTGCGCCGGCGGCGCCTGCAAGATATAAAGGCGCCTTACTGAAATAATTCGCGGCGGGTGTGTTCCCGCCGCCGTGCGCAGCGTCGCTGACACCACCCGGAGTGGTTGAGCGGCACTGCGCTCTTGTCTTTGCGGAATGAGAAAAATGTCTTACACCACTTTCAGTCAAATTCAGAACGATCACATGAAAGAGCCCATGTTCCTCGGCAATCCGGTGAACGTGGCCCGCTACGATCAGCAGAAATATGAAATCTTCGAGAAGCTGATTGAAAAGCAGCTGTCCTTCTTCTGGCGTCCGGAAGAAGTGGACGTGTCCCAGGACCGCATCGATTACCAGGCGCTGCCGGATCACGAAAAGCACATTTTCATCAGCAACCTCAAGTACCAGACCCTGCTCGACTCCATTCAGGGCCGCAGCCCCAACGTGGCACTGCTACCGCTGGTGTCGATCCCCGAGCTGGAAACCTGGATTGAAACCTGGGCGTTTTCCGAGACCATTCACTCCCGCTCCTACACCCACATTATTCGCAATATCGTCAACGATCCGTCCAGGGTGTTTGACGATATCGTGGCCAACGAGCACATTCAGAAACGCGCCAGGGACATTGCCCACTACTATGACGAGCTGATTGAATACACCAACTTCTATCACCTCTACGGCGAAGGCGAGCACGAGATCAAGGGCCGCAAGGTGCTGATCAACCTGTATGAGCTGAAGAAAAAGCTCTACCTGTGCCTGATGTGCGTCAACGCCCTGGAAGCCATTCGCTTCTACGTGAGCTTTGCCTGCTCCTTTGCCTTTGCCGAGCGCGAGCTGATGGAAGGCAACGCCAAGATCATCAAGCTGATTGCCCGGGACGAGGCCCTGCACCTGACCGGCACCCAGCACATGCTCAATATTCTGCGCAGCGGTGACGACGATCCCGACATGGCGCAGATCGCCAAGGACTGTGAACAGCAGTGCTTTGAGCTGTTCAAGGCCGCCGCCATTCAGGAAAAGGAATGGGCCGAATACCTGTTCAAGGACGGCTCCATGATCGGCCTGAACAAGGACATTCTGTGCCAGTACGTGGAATACATCACCAACCTGCGCATGCAGGCGGTGGGCCTGGAGCCGGCCTTTGCCGGCGCCAAGCAAAACCCCATTCCCTGGATCAACGCCTGGCTGTCTTCCGACAACGTGCAGGTGGCGCCCCAGGAAGTGGAAGTGAGCTCCTATCTGGTGGGTCAGATTGACTCTCAGGTGAGCCACGACGACCTGGGTGACTTTGAACTGTGAGCAAGGTGCACACGCGGGATCTCAGCTTCGAGCTGCGGGCGGGGGAAACCCTGCTCGACGGCCTGGAGCGCACCGGTCACGCGGTGGAATACCAGTGCCGCAGCGGCTACTGCGGCGCCTGCCGCACGTCGCTGCTGGCCGGCACCGTGCGCTACCAGCAGGAGCCGCTGGCCTTTGTGGCCGGCAGCGACGTGCTGCCCTGCTGCTGCCAGCCCGAGGGCGAGGTGCGGCTCGACATAGCGCTGCTGACCCTGAAACAGCAGGCCTGAATCAGTCGCGACGCTTGCCGGCGGTGGGATCAAAGGGATGCCAGCTCAACCGGCCATTCTGCTCAAACGACTTTTCCCGCTCGCACACAAACCACTGGGATCCCATCTGGATCACCGCCCCCCGGGAATAACGCTTGTCTTCAAAGTAACACACCGGCTCGGTGCCGGTGGCAATGTTCAGCTCCACCGGCGCGGTGGCAAGAGTATTGGCCGTCGCCAGGGCCGACAGCCCCCACAGGGCACCCAACATCAGGTATTTCATCTTTTTTCTCCTCTCACCCTGAGCATTCGGTTTCAGTTTAACACTGGCTGAGCGGGCGCGGCTTGCTTTTCCGCTCGCCCTTGGCTAGGGTAACTGTAATTATTTTTCCTGTTTTTTTAGTCACTTGCAAAGGCATGCTGGCGCTTTGGGATGGTTTGTTCTGTTGGTTTTGCCACCATGGCAACTGATAAGGGAGACATCGCCTTGAAGTAGTGGTTTTGCCGTGATCATGTTGTAACTCTGTCGTGACCACGACAATTTTGCGCCGCGCAAAAGGAAAACGGCACCTTTTGCCGGCGAGAAATAAACGGAGCCAAATCATGAGCAAGGAAAAGGTGAAAAAGAAAGCCCAGAAAACCCTGAAGGAAAAACGTCAGGAGAAACGGGAAAAACGCAATAACGCAGAATAAGCGGACTTTCGGTACCGCTCCGGGGGCGCCATCACGGCGCCCTTTTTGCCGGCTCAGTCAAAATACCACTCCCAGCGCAACTGCCGGATCAGCCCGTCCCGCCACTCTATGGTGACCGTTTCCGTGGTCTCCGCCGAGCCGTAGCGCCAGCGCACGGGATTGCGTTCGGCGGGCGGCCCCAGCCACTCGGCCAGGCCACTGCCCGGGCTGCCGGGCTGCAAAAAGGCGGGCAGCCCGGCATGGGGCCGGCTCACCAGCAAATAAATCGGCATGCCGTCGGGGCGCGCCGCCTCGCTGGACAAGTAGGTCTGGGCTTCCAGCCCGGGGCAGCGCAGGGTTTCTATTTCGTCAATCAGGCCGGGCACATGGGGATTTTCCACCTGGCGATAAACATACTCGGGCTCGGCACAGGGCGCGTTCATTACCTCGCCGGCAATGTGCTCAAGCCGGGCCAGGGCCCGCTCCTGCTGACCGGCGCACCCGGCCAGGGGCAACCACAGCAACAACCAGCCAAGTCTCCTGCTCACGGTATGCCTCCCGCTTGATTCCAATGCCGCCTCTCTGAATATAAATGGCTTTGCCACTGTCCGTGTGCGCCCGCCAAAAGAGAGACATGATAAGCAAAACGACAAGGGCAACCGGTAATCTGTGCCTGCCGGCGGCCCATATCAATGTACGCCGGCGGTTACGGCCCTGACGGTAAAAACCCGGCGGGATCATTGCCAAGGCCAATCACCCCGGATAAGGTATGGGCGCCAAACAATAACCGAAACACCAATAAGAGCACAGTGACACTTTCCAACATGCCCCCTGCCCATCTTACCCTGGAGCGGCTGATGCACACCGGCCTGCTGACCTGTGCCCCCGACACACCGCTCAGGGAAGCCGCCGAGCGCATGGCGTCCCGCCGCTGCAGCTCCATTGTAGTGGTGGACAACAACCGGGCCGTGGGGATCTGGACCGAACGGGACAGCCTGCGGCTGGATCTGACCCGGGCAAACAGCCTGGATCTGCCCATTCGCCACGCCATGAGCCAGCCGGTGCACAGCCTGCCGGGCCATACGCCGCTCGCCGAGGCCGAACAATGGTTTCGCCGGCACCAGTGCCGGCACCTGGTGGTAGTGGACGAGCAGGGCGCGCCCATCGGCATGGTGTCGCAAACCGACATGGCGCTCAAGCAGGGGCTGGAGCCCTATCTCAGCCTGCGCCGCATCAGCGAAGCCATGAACGACACGCCCCTGCTGCTGCCGGGCACCATGTCGCTGGCCCGGGCGGCCGCGGAATTGCTGCGCCACGATCAGGACGCCGCCGTGGTCAGCTGCTCACCGGTACAGCTCGGCATTATCACCGAGCGCGACATGGTGCGCTGCATTGCCCGCCATCCTGGCAACACCCCCATCGGTGAGCTGGCCAGCCGGCCGCTGCTGTCGGTCGGCCCCGACGACAGCCTGCTGCATGCCCGGGATCTGCTGATCGACAACCGGGTACGCCACCTGGTGGTAAAAGAGCGCAACAAGGTAGTGGGCCTGGTGGGCTTTCGTGAAATCATCAACGGCGTGGAGCACCGCTACCTGGAGCAGCTGCAGCAGGCGCTGGCGCAGCGGGATCAGGCGCTGCACAGCTCCCGGCTCAACCTGCAGCTGGCCGAGCGGGTGATTGAGGCGTCACTGGAAAGCATCGTCATCACCGATGCCGACAACCGCATCGTGTTCGTCAATCCGTCCTTTACCCACACCACCGGCTACAGCGCCGAGGAAGTCATCGGCCGCACTCCGGCCCTGCTGTCTTCGGGCCGGCACGATGCCGCCTTTTACCAGGCCATGTGGAAAACCCTGCATGAGCAGGGCTACTGGCGCGGTGAAATCTGGAACCGGCGCAAGAACGGCCAGCTCTACCTGGAGCTGCTGACCATTACCGCCATTCAGGACAACGACGGCAATATCAGTCATTTTGCCGCCCTGTTCACCGACATTACCCATATTCGGGAAAACGAAGACAAAATCCGCAAACTGGCCTATTACGATCCCCTCACCGGCCTGCCCAACCGCCGTCTGCTGGAAGACCGGCTGGAGCTGGCCATTCGCCACGCCAACCGCAGCCAGCAGCATCTGGCGGTGATCTTTCTCGATCTCGACCATTTCAAGCAGGTCAACGACACCCTTGGCCATGCCGCCGGCGACGAGCTGCTGCTCGACGTGTCCCGGCGCATTCGTGGCCGGCTGCGGGAAGACGACACCCTGGCGCGCCTCGGCGGCGACGAGTTTATCGTGCTGCTGCCCGAGCTGAGCGAGCCCGATGAGGCCAGCCGGGTGGCCCGGCGCCTGATCGACGCCATTGCCGAGCCCTTCAACATTCACGATCAGCCCTTTCGCATCGGTTGCAGCCTGGGAGTCAGCCTGTATCCGGACGATGCCGCATCGGCCGAGGAGCTGCTGCACCATGCCGACGCCGCCATGTACCAGGCCAAGCAGGAAGGGCGCAACGACTACCGGCTGTTCAGCCACAACATGAACCGCCAGCAGCACCAGTTGCTGGCCATGGAAACCGCGCTGCGTTATGCGGTGGAAAGCGGCGAAGGCCTGAGCGTGCACTATCAGCCCCAGGTCGACCGCGCCACCCGCACCCTGGCCGGCGCCGAAGCCCTGGCCCGCTGGCACCATCCCGACTTTGGGCCAGTGTCACCGGCCGAGTTCATTCCGCTGGCGGAGCGCGCCGGGCTCATGGTGCCGCTGGGCCTGACCCTGCTGCACCAGGTGGCCGCCCAGCAACGGCGCTGGCTCGACCGGGGCCTGATGCCGGTGCCGGTGTCGGTCAACCTGTCGGCCCAGCAATTCTGGCAGCACAACCTGCTGGTGCAGTTTCGCCTGTTGCTGGCCGAGCACCGCCTGCCCGCCGGGCTTATCGGCATTGAGCTCACCGAAAGCGTGCTGCTCGACAAGCAGCAGCAGGCCATTCCCCTGCTCTATGGCCTGCGCGAGCTGGGCTGCACCATTGCCATCGACGACTTCGGCACCGGCTATTCTTCACTCAGCTATCTGCAGGATCTGCCGGTCAACAGCCTGAAAATCGACCGCAGTTTTATTCAGCGCCTGGGCGAGTCCCGCAGCAGCAATGCCATTCTCGCCGCCGTGGCCGGCCTGGCGCGGGAGCTGGAATTCAAGGTGGTGGCGGAAGGGGTGGAAACCGAGGCGCAGATGCAGGCACTCGGCCGCTACCCGGTGGATCTGGTGCAGGGCTACCTGACCGGCCGGCCGCTGCCGGCGGAGGACTTTGCCAGACACTGGCTGAGCAGGGTAAGGTGCGAAGGATAATCCCCCGGCACACAGGTGACCGCCCCCATGTTCAAACTGTTTGAAGGCCTGACCCGGCCGTTCCCCGAAGAAGCGCCCGCTCAGCCCCCCAAGGGGCTGTATGCTTTTTGCCGCCACTACACCCGTGGCTTTGAATGGCCCCTGGTGGCCATGGCCCTGCTCAGCGCCCTGCTGGCCATTGTCGAGGTCTCTCTGCTCGGCTTTATGGGACAGTTGGTTGATCTGCTGGCCAGCCATAGCCCCGAGTCGTTCTGGGCGCAAGAGCGCAATACCCTCATTTTCATGGGCGTGCTGGTACTGCTGGTCCTGCCGCTGCTGGCCTTCAGCCACGCCATGCTGATGCACCAGTCTTTGCTGGGCAACTATCCCATGGCCATTCGCTGGCTGGCGCACCGCTACCTGCTGAACCAGAGCATGAGTTTTTATCAGGACGAGTTCGCCGGCCGCATCGCCACCAAGGTGATGCAAACGGCGCTGGCGGTGCGGGAAACCGTGATGAAGCTGCTCGACGTGCTGGTTTACGTGTCCGTCTATCTGGTCTCCATGCTGGTGATGGTGGGCCATTCGGATCTGGTGCTGATGCTGCCCATTCTGCTCTGGCTGCTGCTGTATGTGGGCATTCAGTGCTACTTTGTGCCGCGCATGAAACGCATCGCCACCGCCCAGGCCGACGCCCGCTCCATGATGACCGGGCGCATTGTCGACAGCTATGCCAATATCACCACGGTCAAACTGTTCGCCCATGCCGACGCCGAAACCCGCTATGCCAAACAGGGCATGCAGGCCTTTCTCACCACCGTTTACGGCCAGATGCGCCTGGCCACCCGTTTTGTGCTGAGCGTGGACGCCATCAACTACCTGTTGCTGTTCACCATTACCGCCCTGTCGGTGGGGCTGTGGATGAACGCCACCGTCACCGTGGGGGTGATCGCCGTGGCCATCAGCATTGCGCTGCGGCTGCAGGGCATGTCCAAGTGGATCATGTGGGAAATTGGCGCCCTGTTTGAAAACATCGGCACCGTGATCGACGGCATGAACACCCTGTCCAAATCCGTCACCATTGAAGACAAGGCCGGCGCCAGTGAACTGACCGTACGCCAGGGCGCCATTCGCTTCCAGGACGTCACCTTTCACTATGGCCGCGACCAGCCGGTGATCGAGAACTTTAACCTGGACATTCAACCCGGTGAGAAGGTCGGCCTGGTGGGCCGCTCCGGGGCGGGCAAGTCCACCCTGGTCAACCTGCTGCTGCGCCTGCACGAGCTGGAAGGCGGCCGCATCACCATCGACGGTCAGGACATCACCACGGTGACCCAGCATTCACTGCGCGGCCAGATTGGCATGGTGACCCAGGACACCTCCCTGCTGCACCGCTCCATTCGGGAAAACATTGTCTACGGCCGGCCCGGCGCCTCCGAGGAGGAAATGATGGCCGCCAGCCGCCGGGCACACGCCCATGGGTTTATTCAACACCTGGAAGACAAGGACGGCCACCGGGGGTACGACGCCCAGGTGGGCGAGCGGGGCATCAAGCTCTCGGGCGGCCAGCGCATCGGCATCGCCCGGGTGCTGCTCAAGGACGCCCCCATTCTGGTGCTGGACGAAGCCACCTCGGCACTGGACTCCGAGGTGGAGGCCGCCATTCAGGAAAGCCTGTACCAGCTGATGGAGGGCAAAACGGTGATCGCCATCGCCCACCGGCTCTCCACCATCGCCGCCATGGATCGCCTGGTGGTGATCGAGAAAGGCCGCATCGTCGAGCAGGGCTCGCACCAGCAGTTGCTGGCCCGGAACGGCCTCTACGCCCAGCTGTGGAACCACCAGACCGGCGGCTTTCTGGCCGACACGCCACCGGCATAACCGCTCCCTTCAGAAACGGCGCCGTGCCGGCCCGTTGCCGCACCGAACGCGGCAACGAACAGTACGGCCGTCATGGCACCATCAGGCTTTCCAGCAGGCCACTGCGCCGTTCCACCCGCCGGGCGATGGCCTGCTCAAACACGCCGGCCCTGGGCTCCAGCAGGGTGAACCAGTGCCGGGCCCGGGTAATGCCGGTGTAGAGCAGCTCCTTGGTCAGCACCGGGTTCAGTGTCTCGGGCAGGATCAGCGCGGTGTGGGCAAACTCCGAGCCCTGGGACTTGTGCACCGTCATGGCGAACACGGTTTCCATGTCGCCCAGCCGGCTGGGCAGCACAAAGCGCAGCCCGCCGCTGCCATCGTTGCGGGGAAAGGCCACCCGCAGCACCAGCCGGCCGTCTTCCTCGGGCAGGCGCAGGGCAATGCCGATGTCGCCGTTCATCAGCCCCAGGCCGTAGTCATTGCGGGTCACCAGCACCGGCCGGCCTTCATACCAGCCGCTGTCGGCTTCCAGCAGGCCGCGCCGGTGCAGCAGCCCGGCAATGCGCTCATTCAGGCCTTCCACCCCCCAGGGGCCTCGGCGCACCGCACACAGCAGCCGGAACCGGTCAAAGGCGGTGAGCACGGTGCCCGCCCACTCGCTCCAGGCCGCGTCGTCAAAGGCCGTGCCGGCGGCGGGCCGTTCATCGCGCAACCGCCGCAAATAATGGCCGTAGCCCGCGGCCTCGCCCCGCCCGTCACACAGCAGGCGGTTAAGGGCGCGGTCCTGCTCACCCCTGAGCCGCACCGTGGCCACCTCCTGATGGCCGTCGAGCCATGCCCGGGCGGCTGCAGGCTGCTGGCGGTTCACCGCTTCCGCCAGCCGGCCAATGCCGGATCCGCCGGCGAAACGGCGGGAATGGCGCAACATCAGAATGCGCTGGGCCAGACCGTGGCGGCCGGGCTCGCCGGCCTCGAGTGCCGGGTGCGCCACCTTCTCGCCGCTGACCGCTTCCAGCCAGGCCAGGCGCTCGGGGGTATACAAACCCTGCTCGGCGTGACGGCACAGATCCCCCAACAACGCCCCCGCTTCTACCGAAGCCAGCTGATCCTTGTCGCCCAGCAACAGCAGCCGGGCATGGGCCGGCAGCGCCGCCAGCAGGCTGTGCATCATTTCCAGATCGATCATCGAGGCCTCGTCCACCACCAGCACATCGAGCGGCAGCGGATTGCCGGCGTGGTGGCGAAAATGCCGGCTGTCGGGCAGGCTGCCCAGCAGCCGGTGCAGGGTGCTCACCTCGGTGGGAATATGGGCACGCACGGTGTCATTCACCGGCAGCGAAGCCACCTGGGCGCCGATGGACTCGGTCAGCCGGGCCGCCGCCTTGCCGGTGGGCGCCGCCAGCCGAATACGCAGCGGCTGAGCGGCGGTGCCCTGCAGCAGCGCCAGCAGGCGCACCACTGTGGTGGTCTTGCCGGTGCCCGGGCCGCCGGTGATCAGGGTAAAGCCGCTGCTCGCCGCCAGGGCGCAGGCCAGTTTCTGCCAGTCGGTCTGGCGCTCGCCATGGAGCATCAGCGGCTCGGGGAACAACCGCTCCAGCCACTCGGGCAAATCGTCAGGCACGGGTCTGTCGTCGTGAATGCGCGCCGCCAGGGCCTTCGCCACGCCCTGCTCGTAACTCCAGTAACGACGCAGATACAGGCGTTCGCCACTCAGTACCAGCGGCCGGGCCGGTTCACCGGCGGCGGCCACCAGCTCGCTGGCAGACAGCGCCTCGAGCCAGTCGGCCAGGGTCAGGGCCGCCAGCCGGGTTGAGGGCAGCCAGGCATCGGCCAGGCCCTCTTCCCCTTCCGGCGGCAACGACAACGCAAAGTCGGGCTCGGCCAGGGTGGCGGCCAGATCCAGGCACACATGGCCATGGCCGAGCTGATGGCTGGCCAGGGCCGCCGCCAGCAGCACTCCCGCCCCGGCCTCGGGCTGCTGCTCGGCAAAAAAGCCCGCCAGCGCCCGGTCCAGGGGGCGCAGCCAGCCCAGCTCCACCCAGCGATCGAGCAGCGCCAGCAACTCGCCGGCCGGAGTATGGGGGGTGATCATGGCAATGTCTCCTCGGGGTGTTCACCACCGCACAGCCCATGCAGGGTGTCTATCAGTTCACGGGGCGGCCGATCCGCAAACACCGCGCCGGGGCAGCGCACAAAGGCATACAGGGCTCCGCCCATGTGGGTGTCGTAGTCGTAACCGGGCAGGCGCAGCAGCAACTGACGATGCAGCGCCAGCACATAAAGCACGTATTGCAGATCGTAACGGTGCTGAAGGATCTGCGCTGCCATGGCCGTCCCTGTGTAATCGGCGTCACTCGGGCCCAGCCAGTTCGATTTGTAATCCACCACGTAATAGCGGCCATCATGCTCAAACACCAGATCGATAAAGCCCTTGAGCATGCCGTTGAGCCGGCCCGGGGCCAGCGCCGGGCGATCCTGCTGTGGCAGAATATGGCGTCGAACCAGGGCATCCAGCTCGGCAATGGGCACCCGGCTCACCTCCAGCCAGAACTCCATTTCCGATTGAAAGCAAGCCAGCCCCTGCAGCGCCGGGCCATGCGCAAACAGGGGCGTGGCCAGCAGGCCCTGCAGCCAGTCGGTCAGCGGCCCGGCCCACTCCGCCATGCCCCGCAGCTGGCAGCGCCGGGCCAGCTGGCTGGCGAGCGCCTCGGGCTGGCCGGCCAGCCCCTCGTTCAGCGCCAGCTCCAGCAGGCCGTGCAGAAAGGTACCCGCCGCCGGTCCGCGGGGAAAGCGGTGCAGGCTGGGGGTTTCACCGGGGCGCAGCGGCACAAAGGGGCGTTGCAGATCGTCGTCACCGGCCTTGCCCGCCTCGGGCCGCTCCGGGGCGGCATCGTCAAAGCGCTTGCCGGCATCATGCCGGTCCAGCAACGCACTGTAGGACGCAATCCACCAGTGTTCGGCGGCGGGCCGGGCCGGGGTGGCCCACACCGGCGCCGCCGGGGTGGCCCCGGCACTCAGCAGCGGCGTTTCGTTCACCTCGGGCGCCGGGCACAGGGCGGTGTGCTCACAGGCCAGCTCCCCCAGCCAGTCATGCAGCGATCCGGTCAGCACGGCCCCGCCCCCCAGCAGCCGGCCCATGGCCGAGTCGTGCAGGCGCGAGGCCCTGGCATTGCCCACCCGAATGTTCGCCAGCCCCAGCCAGCAGGCGTGGCGGGCCCGGGTCAGCGCCACATAAAGCAAACGCAGATCCTCGCCCAGCCGCTCCCGCTCGGCCCGGGCCTTTTGCTGCTCGCCGGGGCTCAGCACCAGCCGCTTGCGGCCATGCTCGTGCAACTGCACCGGGCCGCCCCGGCTGCCGCTTTCCCGGAACGAGCAGATAAAGGGCAGAAACACCAGCGGGTATTCCAGCCCCTTGGACTTGTGAATGGTCACCACCCGCACCAGGGCGTCATCGCTTTCCAGCCGCAGAACCTGCTCGTCGGCGGCCTGGCGCTCCCCTTCCATGCACTCGGCCAGGTGGCGGATCAACGCCTGTTCACCGTCGAGGCTGGCGGCGGCCTGCTGCATCAGTTCGGCCAGGTGCAGCAGGTTGGTAAGGCTGCGCTCGCCCTCGGTGGCCCGCAACAGCCGGCCCGGCAGGCCGAAGTCGTGCAACAGCCGGTGCACCATGGGCAGCACCCCCTGGCGCTGCCAGATCCGGCGATAGTCGCGAAACTGCATCACTCTGGCCTCCCAGTGGCGCTCGTCCTGATTGAGCCGCTCCAGCTCCGCCAGGCTCAGGCCCAGGGTGGCGGTGGCCAGCGCCGCCCGCAGCCGGCCATCCTGCTCCGGCTCGGCGCAGGCGCGCAGCCAGTGCAGCAGATCGCCGGCCTCGGGACTGGCGAACACCGAGTCCTTGTCGGACAGATACACGCTGCGCACGCCCCGGGCCGCCAGCGCGGTGCGTATGGCCTGGGCCTCGCGAAAGCTGCGCACCAGAACCGCCATGTCGCTGGGCTGCACCGGCGCCAGCCCGCACTCACCGGCAAAGCCGGCCCGACCGGCGCCGCCCAGGTTGAGCAGATGGGTCATATGGCTGGCGCAGCGCGCCGCCATCTGCTCCACATAGGCACTGCCGGACATGGGTGCGCCGTCGTCGCTGTCCAGCTGCCACAGGGTCAGTGCCGGTTGCGGTGCGCCCTCGCACCACCACTGTTCCCCCCTGCCCCGCGCCTTGACCGGCACAAAGGGCAACGGATTGTCGTGGCCGTCACGAAACAGAAAGGCGCCGTCGGCATGGGCCTCGGCCCGCTCAAACAGCCGGTTCACCGCCGACACCATGGGCCGGGACGAGCGAAAGTTGGTGTCCAGACTGTAATGACGCCCCTCGGTGGCGGCCCGGGCCGACAGATAGGTGTAAATATCGGCGCCGCGAAAGGCATAAATGGCCTGCTTGGGATCACCGATCATGAACAGGCCGCTGTCCGGGCTGTTGTCCGCCACGCGGTAAATGGTGTCGAAAATACGGTATTGCAGCGGATCCGTGTCCTGAAACTCGTCGATCAGCGCCACCGGAAACTGCCGCCGGATCACCTCCGCCAGCCGCGGCCCGTTCTCTCCCGCCAGCGCCTCATCGAGCCGGGTAAGCATGTCGTCAAAACCCATTTCGGCCCGGCGGCGTTTTTCCAGTTCAAAGCGCCGGCGCACCCAGGCGGCGGCATGACGCAGGGGCGCCTCCAGCGGCGCGGCCAGAGCCGCCAGCTGCGCGGGCAGGGTCTGCATGGCGTCAAAGGCGGGGTGGCCCGGCGCCTGGGCCGTGTCTTTCCAGGCTTCCGTAATGCCCTCCGGGGTCAGCCGGTAAACCGCCGCCTCACTCAGCGGCAAGGCGATGTCGTCACCGTCGGTCCAGGCGCGCAGAGCGGCCAGCCAGCCCTCGGTCCGCCTGGCCTGCAGCCACTTGCCGTGCACCTGTTTCGCCGCGATCGCGCCCTGCAGAATCCCCTCAATCTCATCCAGCCAGGCTCGCCAGGGCGCCTTGAGCGCGGCAAGCGCCTGCGCACGCTCCCTCAGACTCTGTGCCAGCAGCTCGCCCAGCTCGCCCTCGGCCTCGCCGGGCTCGTGCAGCAACGGCCGCAGGGCGTGCAGCAATTCATTCGGGGTTTTCCACTGCGCCATCACCCAGTCGAGGGCCGTGCCTGCCAGCGGGTAACACTGGCGGCGCCAGTAGTCGCGCACCACTTCCGCCAGCAGCTCGCTGTGATCGGTCTGCAGGGTCTGGGTAAACAGACTGCCGCTGTCAAAGGCGTGCTCACGCAGCATGCGCTGACACCAGCCGTGAATGGTGGACACCGCCGCCTCGTCCATCCACTGGGCGGCAATGTCGAGGCGGTGGGCACAGCCGGGCCACTGCTCGGGGTCAACGTCATCCCGCAGGGTAATGAGCAGCTCGTCGCCGTTGGCCTCGCCGCGAAACACCGCCGCCGCCTCCACCAGCCGGGCGCGTATGCGATCCCGCAGCTCCTGGGTGGCGGCCTCGGTAAAGGTGACCACCAGAATTTCCGGCGGCAGCAACTCCCGGGCGAAGCCGTGCTCACCGCCGTGGCCCAGCACCAGGCGCAAATACAGCGCCGAAATGGTGAAGGTCTTGCCGGTGCCGGCGCTGGCCTCAATCAGCCGGCTGCCATGCAGGGGAAAGGTCAGCGCCAGCGGACGCGATGCGCTCATGATGAAGTCTCCTGTGACAGCGGTTGCGGACCATGCTCCAGCAGCGGCCGGTACAGCCGCTCGCACCAGGCGGCAAAGGTGCCATCGGCGGCCAGAGCGTCAAAGTCGGGAAACTGGCGCGCCAGGGCGCCGCTCTCCGAGCGCTCCCCCCCATGGTGGTAGCCATCTCCCTCATAGGCCTTGCGGGCCGCCTGCAACGCCTTGCCGTCGTCGTCTTGCTCAAGGGCCGCCACGGCGGTTTTCATCGCCACCGGCAGCGGTGTCGTCATGCCCGCCTGCAGGGCCTCCAGCCAGCCCTGCACGATGCGTTGGGCATCCTCTTGCGGCAGCGGTGCGCCGTGCAGGGTCAGGTCTTCCCCGACCACATACAGGCCGAGTTCAATGCCGCAGGCGGAGGCCACCGTCTGGGCCACAAAGGTGCGCAGCAGCCGGTGCCAGCGCAGGCTGTTACCGCCCTGCAGCTCTCCCGGTTGCAGCTCGATCAGCGCCAGCCGCTCACCGCTTCGGCGCAGGCCACCCAGCCAGCCTTCCAGACGCAGCTCGTGGTGCACCAGCGCCAGGGGCAAGGGCGATGCGAGCCGCTCGGGCCAGGCATGGCACAGGGCATGATAACGACCCAGTTGCTCCGGCAGCGCCGCCTGCACTTCCGCCCGCAGACGCTCGCCAAAGCCCGCCAGCGGCAGCCGGCCCTGGCCCTGCAGCCGGGCCGCGGCCCGGGCCAGGGCGGCGTCTGTGTCTTCGGCGCCGGCGGCGCTCTCAAGCAGTTCGCGCTTGATCCCATAACGCTCCAGCCCATCGAGGGCAAAGGGCTCCTCGTCCAGCCCGGCGGCAGCGGTTTCATCCAGAATGACCTTCAGCCGGCGGGAAAAAAAGCTGGCCACCGGCTGGCGCAGAAACTGCTGCAGTTGTTCCAGCGCCACCGGGCCGTCGGGCTGCCAGGGCGGCAGCGCGGTGTCGGCCACGGGCTGACACTCGCTCCGGGCCCACTCCCGGGCATAACTGGTAAACCCGCTGCCGGCGGTAAAGTAATGCCGGCTGAAGGGCTGCAGCGGATGCTCGGTGGTGATGGCATCGAGCAGCTCGCCGCCGTCTGCCAGCCGCCAGCCGCTCAGGTGATCCCTGAGCTGGCCCACCAGCACCGAGGGCGGCCGCTCGCCGTTGTCGCGAATGCTGCGCCCCACCCAGCTGATGTAAAGTCCTTCCCGGGCCGAGAGCAGGGCTTCCAGCATCAGGTAACGGTCGTCTTCCCGGCGGGAGCGATCCCCGGGCCGGTAGTCACCGGCCATCAGGTCAAAATCGAGGGGGGTAACGCTGCGCGGATAGTCACCGTCGTTCATGCCCAGCAGGCAGACCCGGCGAAAGGGAATGGCGCGCATCGGCATCAGGGTGCAGAAGTTCACCGCCCCGGCCAGAAAGCGCTGGCTGAGCCGGCCCTGATCCACCGCCCCCAGCCAGGCTTCGCGCACCACGGTAAGCGGCAGCGGCTCGGTCAGATCCACCCCGGCACACAGCTCCTGCCATTGCTCCAGGGCGTCGGTGAGGCCGGCCATCAGCGCCTGTTCCCGTTCGCTGTCGGGTTCAAAAAACCGCGTCAGCAGCGCCAGCAGCCGCACCGACCAGTCAGCGGCGGGGGCGGGCTCGGCCAGCACATCGTGCAGAGCGTCGATGGCATCGAGCAGGCTCACCAGCGGGCCAATCACGGCGGCGTCCAGGCCGCCGATTTCGTCGTAGGGCTCAATGCCGGCCCAGGCCTCCCCCGCCCCCACGGCGTAGCCCAGCAACATGCGCCGCAGGCCAAAACGCCAGGTGTTCTGCTCAAGACTTGCGGGCAGGCCCAGTCCGGCCCGGCGGCGGGCATCCAGGCCCCAGCGCACCCCGGCGCCCTCGATCCAGCGGCGCAGCACCGGCAAGTCCGCCTCTTTAATGCCAAAGCGCCGGCGCAGGGCGGCCACGTCGAGCAAATCCAGCACCTCGCTCACCGGCAGCCGGCTCTCGGGCAGGCGCAACAGATGCTCCAGGGCGATCAGCAGCGGCTCGCTGCCCCGGCTGCCCTGATCCGCCAGGGTATAGGGAATGAAACGGTCGTCGTCACGCTCATACTGGCCAAACACCGCCTGAATATGGGGGGCGTAAACATTGATGTCGGGCACCATGACGATGATGTCCCGGGGACGCAGGGTCGCATCGGCGGAAAAGCGGGCCAGCAACTGATCGTGCAGAATTTCCACTTCGCGCTGGGCGCTGTGGGCCACATGAAATTCAATGCTGAGCTGTTCCCGGATCAGGGGCGGCCAGTGGGCGCGGCTTTCCGCCGGCGGTCGCAGGTTGAGAATGTCGTCCTGCAACTGGCCCAGCAAATGGCCGGTGTCGCCGTCGTCAAACAGATCGATACGGCTGCCGATGGCGTTAAAGCGCTGCCGGTAGCTGTCGGGATCGTCCAGGCTGTCGAGCAGGTTGATGTAATCCCGCCCCTGCTTGCCCCAGGCCGCCAGCAGCGGATGGGCATGCTGGTGCAGCTCCACCGCATTCAGCCCCGGCGCCTGGCCGGCCTTGCGGGCATGGCGGCGGTACTGGTGCCGTAACAGGTCCTGATCGGGCACGATATCGCCCCAGTGATGCTGGCAGGGGTTGTGCACGCACAGCAGCACCTGGCTGAAGCGGGCCATGGCCGCCAGTGCTTCAAGGGTTTGTGCCGGCAGCGAGGAAATGCCGAACACCACCACCCGGCGCGGCAGCCCGGCGGGGCGTTGTTCGCAATTGCGCAAATGCGCCACAAAGCGCGGATGCACCCCGGCGCGGCTGCCGGCCAGCTCCTGCTCGCCCACATCCGCCAGCAGGGCGCGCCACAGCGCCGGCTGCCACAATACCGCCTCATCCAGCGGCTGCTCGCCCCGGCGACCGTGAATCATCACGTTGTTGCCGTCCGCCCAGGCCGCCAGCCAGTCGGCCCGGTACACCTGGTACTGATCGAACAGATCCGCCAGCCGCTCGGCCAGCTGATAGCGCTTGCGGCCATCGCCGTCGTCCTGCAAAAAGCGCGCAAGGGGGGCAAACACCGGTTCGCTCACCAGCGCCGGCAGCAGCCGCATCAGCCGCCAGGTGAGCGGCGCCTTGTCAAGCGGCGACTGGCGCGGAATGCTGTGGCTGCCCAGCACGGCCCGGTAGCCTTGCCACAGGAAGCGGGCCGGCAGCTCCACCTGCACGGCGGCGGCAATGCCGCCGCTGCGGTGCTCGGCCAGCGCCAGCTTGAGCCACTGGGCAATGCCGTTGCTCTGCACCAGTATCACTTCGTTTTCGAGCGGCGCCAGCGGATAGCGCCGCATCCAGGTCACCGCCAGCTCGCGCAGCGCTTCCAGGTGGTTGCCGTGCACCACCATCAGGCCGGGGCCGAGGCCATTATCGTTATGCATTCCGAGTCCTTGTTTCCCGTGCGTGACGTCTATCATAGTGCCGAATGAACATGACATTAAGCCTTGCCGGCGCCCCTGGTGAACATTCGGCCGGCCGGCGCCGGCGTTGCCAAGCCGCAGAAAAAGGTTACAATCCAAAGGTTTTTTTGTTTGCCGGATCACCGGCTTACCGGCGCATGATGCATCCGGAGCAGCGAATAACAATAACAGGGAGTCATTGAATGACAGCAAAAACGCAACACAGCATCCATTTGGGAAGCTTTGACAAAGATCTGCCCCGGCATCCGCTCGGGCCGGATCATGTTCCCGATACCCGCATTGACCGCTTCACTTTCTTTTCGGTTCTATTCATTCTTGCCGCCGTGACCCTGCCCCTGGTGCTCTATCCCGAGCAGGGCGCCGACTGGGTGGCCCAGGCCAAGACCTGGATCACCGACACCTTTGGCGTATTCTACCTAGCGCTGGGCGTTACCGCGGTGCTGTTCGTGATTTACATTTCGTTTTCGGATATTGGCAACATCAAGCTGGGCAAGCCCGAAGACGAAATGGAATTCTCCAACGGCTCCTGGGCGGCCATGATGTTTTGCGGCGGCATTGGCGCCAGCATCCTGTACTGGGGCATCATTGAGTGGGCCTACTACTATCAGGGCCCGCCCTTTGGCCTGGAAGCCGGCAGCCCCGAGGCCATTCGCTGGGCCGCCACCTACGGCATTTTTCACTGGGGGCCGGTGGCCTGGTCGATTTATCTGATTCCGGCCATTCCCATCGCCTACTTCGCCCACGTGCGCAATTCGCCCCGGCTCAAGGTGAGCCAGAGCCTGGCACCGCTGTTTGGCGAGAAGTTCGCCACCAGCAACTGGGGCAAGCTGGTGGACGTGTTCTTCGTGTTCGGCATGATCGGCGGCGGTGCTACCACCCTGGGGCTGGCTTCGCCCATGGTGACCGAGGGCCTGCACGAACTGTTTGGCGTGCCGGTGAATGCCTGGAGCCGCATTCTGGTGCTGCTCGGCACCACGGCGCTGTTCGCCTACAGCGCCTGGCGCGGCCTGAAAAGCGGCATTCAGTTCTTCTCCAACATCAACTTTTATCTGGCGCTGGCGTTTCTGGCGGTGGTGCTGTTTGCCGGCCCCACCGGCTTTATTCTCAATACCGGGCTGGAAAGCATTGGCCGCTCCCTGACCCAGATGATCACCATGATGACCTGGACCGAGTCGTTCGGCCCCTTTGCCGAGCACGGCTTTCAGGAAACCCGTTTTCCCAAGGACTGGACCATTTTCTACTGGGCCTGGTGGCTGGTGTTTGCGCCCACGGTGGGCCTGTTTATTGCCAAGATCTCCCGCGGCCGCACCATTCGCCAGATGGTGGTGGGCTCGATTTTCTTCGGCTCCCTGGGCTGCGCCGTGTTCTTTGTGGTGCTGGGCAACTATGGCCTGTATCTGCAGCTGTCGGGCGGGCTCGACATTGTGGCCATTCTCAACCAGCAAAGCCCCACGGCGGCGATCTTTGCGGTGCTGAACACCCTGCCCATGAGCTGGCTGATGATCGCCGTGTTCACCCTGCTGGCCATCATCTTTACCGCCACCACCTTTGACTCCATTTCCTACATTCTGGCCTCTGTGGTACAGCGGGAAGTGGACGGCGAGCCCCACCGCTGGAACCGGCTGTTCTGGGCCTTTACCCTGTGCTTTATGCCGGCGGTGCTGATGTTCCTGGGCGGCCTGTCTACCCTGCAGACCGCCTCCATCTTCGCCGGGGCACCGCTCATTGTGATCATGGCCATGATGATGGTATCGATTATTCGGGCCGCCAAGTACGATCTGCACTACCAGCCCGATTACTCCCTGAAAACCATTCATATCGAGGCGCTGCCGCAATCGGCCCCCTGGGAGCAGGGCGAAACCTCGCAGGCGCCGGAAGGCTCGGTGCTGGCTCAGCAGGCCGAATATGAGGAGCTTCGTCAGCAGCAGGAAGGACAGACGGAAGACAAGATCACCCCGCTGAAGGTGTAGCCGGCACCGAAAGCCGGAAGCGTATATTTTGCTTGCCGCTTCCGGCTTTTACCCCGCATTGCTCTCCCCGCCCCGGGCCATGGCCTCCACCCGGGCAAACTCCACGCCCATGGCCAGCAAGGCGGCCTTGCCCCGGGCGGTGAGATCCGAGATAAACAAAAACTGCTGGCGCGGATCCAGGGGGTAGGCCTTGATACGGTAGCGGCTGCCCCAGGGATGATCCTCCATCACCACCAGCACGGGCCGGCTGAGCTTGAGGTAGGGACTGGACAGAGCCACGTCGTGCAGCAGCCGGCGCACCTGGTGGGCATCGTGCTCCGGCGCCAGGTAAAAGCGGGCCACGCACATCAGGCTGGCATCGCCGTTGTTGGCATTGCGGATCAGCCCGTTCCACAGCCTTGAATGGGGTACCACCACCACGGTGTCGTCGGGGGTCACCATTTCCAGAGCCCGCAGCCCGATATGGCGCACCTCGCCGTAGCAGCCGTCCACCTCTATCCAGTCACCGGGCCGGTAGGGCCGTTCATAGGCCGCCACCACGCCGGCAAACAGGCTGCTGACATAATCCTTGAGGGCAAAACCCAGGGCCAGACCAACGGCCCCCAGAATGGCCACCATGTTGCGCAGCGAGGGCTCGATCACCAGGCTGATCACCCAGCCGATGGCCACCAGCACCACCAGAATGCGCAGCGTGGGGATCAGCGCCAGCACCCAGTGCCGGCGCCGGCCATGCAGCCGGGTGGCCAGCCGCGGCAACAGGGTTTGTATCAGCCAGGCCAGCGCCAGCGCCACCAGCACCACCAGCGCCAGCTCGGTGAGCACCGCCGGTGTGATACGGCGAAACAAACGGGTCAGTTGTTCGGCATCCATGACATTACCCCGCGTTAAAAGTCATCCAGGCCGTGCTCCCGCCCGGCCAGAAACTCGCGCACCTCACCATAGGCCGCCGGGCTCACCTGCCAGCCTGTGCTGTTCTGCTGCACCAGACCGGCACCGGCCAGCCGCAACAGGCGGGCAGCCAGCCGCTCCGGCGCCATGATGGGCAGCACCTGCTGCAGACCTGGCTCATCCAGCCCCCGGTGCAGCAACAGGGCATAAAGGATAAAAGCGGCATTATCATCCGCCCAGACCGGTATTTGGGGCAGTGCCTGCTGCTCGTGTTGTCCGCCCCACAACGCCAGCGCCACGCCGGCATTGCCTCTGGCCCGCGCCGCCAGCCGTGCCAGTTGCCGCTCGGTTCCCTTCACCCCCAGCTCCCGCAGCAAGGCGGCCGAGGCCGGCGCAAAGCAATAAACGGCGCCGATCCCGGGCTCAAACCCCTGCACCACAAACCGGTAGGTCCAGCTGTTGCACACCACCAGGCCGGTGCCGAACGCCCCCTGTACCAGCAGCACCAGCAGCCGGCGCAAAAACACCATGCCCCGGGCCGTGCGCAGAAAATAACGGGCGAGATCGTCAATCAGCCAGGGGCCGCGCACCTGCTGCCCCTGCCACCAGGCCATCACATTAGCCTCGTTCAGTTGCGCCCGGGTGGGCGGCGTCAACCTCGGCCATTGCCGCCATTCGGCCCAGTCCCGCGCGATGCTGGCGGTGGTACTGAACGGCGGATCCAGCAAAAAGCGTACTTCCCGGCTGTCTCCCGGCCAGCCTTTAAGAAAGGCGTCCAGGGCTCTGATGGCGGGCAAACGGTTAAATTCACCGTGATCGGGCAGCTGGCCGGCATTGTCATCATTCGGCCGCCCGGCCACACCCAGCAGGCGCTGCAGCCGGTGCCAGCCCCGTTGCAGCCGGGTGCTGGCCGGCGGCTCGGGGCAGTGATACTGATCCGGCGTAATCAGTCGCCAGTGCGTGTTGCCGGCCATCTCGCAGCTCCTTGTGCAGGCATGTTACCGGGGTGTCAGGCCGGCTCGTGCGCCAGCCGTAATACCACCAGTATAGGGAGTCTGCTCAGGCCACCTCGGAATAAAGCCGCATCCATGCCAGCAGCAGACCGGCTGCGCACAGCCCCCACACCAGAGTGGCCAGGGTCAGGGTAGCCAGCAGGCCGAAACGATAACTGAGCCAGTACACCGCCAGCAGATAGGCCGCATAGGGCAACAGGGAATAGAGTCCAAACAGGGCGGTCACCCGCAGGTCCGCCAGGGTGCGCTCCGTGCCCACCAGGTAGTGGGCAATCAGAGCGAAGGTGGGAAACAGGGGCACCAGACCGGCAATGAAAAAGCTTTTGCTTTTCGACAACAGCGCAATCAGCAACACCGCCAGCGCCCCCAGCAACGACTTGAAAAACAGCGACAGCACCTTTCCTCCCGTCAGATAACCGGTTCGTTCCGATCACACTTTTTGCAGTCAAGCCGAACCCCCAGCATGGCCGTTCGGCCTTCGGCGGTGACCACCCAGGGGCGGTTTACAAAGGGCGGCTGGTGACGCACATGCCGCAGGCCAGCCGGGCCACCCAGTCACCTTGTTCGTCCTGCTGAAACCCCACCATGGCCTGTTGCATGGCTTAAAACCGCTCCAGCATGGACGGGTGATACGCGCCGGCATCAAGGGTGACACCGTGCTTCCCGGCCAGGTTGTGGAGCTCGGTCTGTTTGACCGCCAGCTCGTCCATTACTATGGTGTTGTCGTCCAGCTGCCACAGCTGGCGCGAGCCGGCGTAGCAGAACTGCAGCACCTGCATGGCGGTGGCGTCTCCCTCCTTGGCGGCGGCCTCCAGCTGGCGGCGCCTGCGGCTTATTCTGTTGAGCTGCTGCTTCAGCTCCCACACGTACACCACTTCGGTCATGAAAGGGTGCCGGCGCAAACGGCTGAGCCCGGCTCCCACCAGCAGGGCACCGGCCACCACCCCCAGCAGGTTCCAGTGAAAATGGCTGCCGTCGGCGTCGGGAAACAGGGCGATCAACACTTGAGCGATGCCCAGACTGAACGCCGCCAGGGCCAGCGCCGAGCCAATGAACACCCGGTTGAGATGGCCGCGATAACGGCGCTTGTCAATCTCTTTAAGCTTCATAACCACCTGAAAAAATTTAAAAAAACAGCCGCATTATAGACACGGCCGTTTCTTCTTCCCACCCCTCTCTGCTCAGCGCCGGCGTTGCACGCGATCCAGGCTCCAGCTGCCACCGCCGGCAAACACCAGATAAAAGAACACGAAGCAGAACATGATGGCCAGCTCACCGCCGTTGTTCAGCGGCCAGAACCCCTGCGGATGATGGGCAATGAAATAGGCAAAGGCCATCTGCCCCGACAGCACAAAGGCCACCGGTCGGGTATAGAGCCCCACCAGCAGCAGGGCGCCACCAAACAACTCCAGCACACCGGCCGCCCCAATCAGCGAAAACAGCTCAAACTCGCCCCGGGCCGGAGCCGGAAAGCCCAGAATCTTCTGACCGCCATGCTGCATAAACAAAAACGCCGTCACCATGCGCACCAGACTCAGCACCCGGGGGCGCCAGGCACTCAACAGACTGTCCATGACTCTTCTCCTTGATGTGATCACCTGTATCAATACAAGTGCCTTTAACGACCCGGCGCAAGTGAAAATGCAGCCACCATCAGGGCCGCCACTCGGGGGGCCGGCCGGTGTTCCGGTACAGCGGCTTGTGGTATCGATCCCGTCGTTCGCTGAAATACCACTGGGTTCGCGGCAGATAGCGCTCATGCTCGGGAAAAGCGTGCGCGAACGCTTCCCGGCAGGGACCGCAGAAGTCCTCCCGGGCAAGGCCGGCATATTCCGCCAGGCACTCGGCCACAATGCGATCAAAGAAATGGCTGCCCATGAACTTGTCGTAGGTAATGCTGTGAAAGGCGCCGCTTTCCATGCGGTTGTAATGGTTGAGGTGATCACTGCACAGCCCCAGGTCCCGGCGCCGGCGCATGTCGATGCCCACGCTCAGATCCCGGTGCACCAGCCGGGTGATCCGGTGCCGAGCATTCAGCTCCAGCAACAGGTTCTGGCCATGGGGCTCCAGCAAAAAGCCAAATTGCCGAAAACAGCTCACCCAGTGCCGCACCACGGGCAGCAGAATGTGGTCGAGCACAAAGCGGCACGGCTCCTGTTCGCCAATCAGTTCAAACAGCAGCGGCCGGGCCCCGGGATCGTAAAAGTCCCGGCCATAGAGAGCAAAGCCCGGCAGCAGGCCACGTCTGTCCGGTGCCGGCGGAAAGGGCGTCATCTCCCGCACCAGATAGCCCCAGTTTTCCCCACGTGCCCTGTCGTTGGCCAGGCGCTGATGCACCACTCCCAGTACTTCCCGTAAAAAGGCAAAGTGATGATCGAGCCGCCCTGTGCCCCGCTCCAGCTCGAGGGAGACATTGATCGCCTGCTCTATCACCTCGTCGCGCATTTTCCGCTCATAGCGGGACACGCGAAACGGAAAATGCACCTTGAGCGCATGGGGGATCGCCGCACCCTGCACATAAAGGGTACGGGATGACGAGCTGGGCACCACCGCCATGCCGGGCCGGGGCGCTCCCCGGGCCAGGGTATGCTGCACGTAGGGATCGGCACGCTTTTCTGCCAGCACCTGCGGGTGCAGGCAAAACAGCCCCTGATGATCGTTCAGATAGTACGCCAGCAGGGCCGGCGCCGGATTGGCCGCATAGACCTTCAGCTGCGCCCGGGGCAGCGCAAACACCGGCAATGCAAAGCCCGCGTGATCGGCATCGGGCCGGTAGGCCTTCGCGGCCTCGGTGTAGGCGGCATGGCGACTGTAGCTGCGAGTACCTTCATTGCGATAGCGATCGGCATAAATGAATGATGGGATCATGGGCCTGGCACCGAATGTTTCGCGCACACTGATGAGCCAAGTCTATTCGGCAAGCCCTGCCGGCGCCATGGACAACTCGCGCTTCCTTCGCCGTAATGAGACGGCAGGCGCCTTGCCTGAGGCGGCATATGCCGGTATGCTGCGCGGCCTTTTTTTGCTTTGGGGCCCGCTATGATTGGATTTGACTACGGCACATCAAACTGCGCCGTCGGCGTAATGGAAGGCAATCACCCGACCATTCTGCCGCTGGGCAGCCATGGCCGCTATATCGCCTCGAACCTGTATGCCCCGAGCCGCGCGGTAATCGTCAACTGGCTGCATGGCCGGCTGCCCGCGGCCGAGCAGGACACCTTCAAACGGCAACGCACCATTGCACTGCAACAAGGCCAGGCCGCCCTGAGGGAGCTGGCGCTGGATGCTATTCCCGCCGAGCTGGCCTTTGGCCGCGATGCCCTGGCCAGCTACCTGCAAGCGCCCGATGAGGGCTACTACATCAAGTCGCCCAAGTCGTTTCTGGGCGCCAGCGGCCTGATGCCGCAGCAAATTGAACTGTTTGAAGACATAGTGGCGGCCATGATGAGCAACGTGAAAACGCTCACCGAAGCCGCCCTGGGCCGCACCGTCACCCAGACGGTGATTGGCCGGCCGGTGAACTTCCAGGGTTTGCGGGGGGAAGAAAGCAACCGCCAGGCCCTCGCCATTCTCACCCATGCCGCCAAACGGGTGGGTTTCAAGGACGTGGAGTTCCAGTTTGAACCGGTAGCGGCGGGCTTTGAATATGAAGCCGGCCTGAGCCGGGAAACCCGGGTGCTGGTGGTGGACATTGGCGGCGGCACCACCGACTGTTCCCTGCTGCTGATGGGACCAAAGCGGGCCGCGCAACAGGATCGCGGCCCGGATCTGTTAAGCCACAGCGGCGAACGGGTAGGCGGCAACGACCTTGACATTGCCCTGGCGCTGAAAGGCATGATGCCGGCCTTTGGCCTGAATAGCCTGCTGAAAACCGGCAAGGCCATACCGGTACACAGCTACTGGCAGGCGGTGGCCATTAACGACATCAACCTGCAAACCGAGTTCTACAGCGCCGCCAACGGCCGCTTTCTGCAACAACTGGTGCGCGATGCCGCCCAGCCCGAGCTGGTAAACCGGCTGCTGACCATGCAAAAAAACAGGCTCAGCTACCGGGTGGTGAATGCCGCCGAGCAAGGCAAGATTGCGCTCACCGAGCAGAGCGCGCAACAGGTTGGGTTGTCCGACATCGACCAGGAGCTGACCATTCGGCTGGATCGGGACGACTTTGCCCGGGCCTGCCAGCGCGAGCTGAACCGCATTGCCACGCTGATTGCCGAGGCCATTGCTCAGGCCGGCACCAAGCCCGAAGTGGTCTTTGTCACCGGCGGCACCGCCCGCTCCCCGGTACTGAACCGGTTTCTGCAACAGCAGTTTGAGCACACCCCCATAGTGGTTGGCGATCACTTCGGCAGTGTCACCGCCGGCCTCACCCGCTGGGCCGAGAAAATTTATTCATGAGTCCATTTAATCTGAAACTCAATTTCTTCTTCTGAACCTTCCCGCTCGTGCTCAATGCTGTATTTGGCACGAACGGGAACATAGACACGTTCGCCGGCTATCTGTATTTCAAACTTTTCACCACGCTCCAGTGCGTCAGCCAGACGTCGCAGCTTTGCCACAAATTCCGGTGTGGAATAGGCTTTTTCAATATCTCTTTCCGGTTTTGTACTCATGATGTTGCTTCCTTGTTCTTCATGGGAAAGTCCAGGTCTGGTCACCCCGCCTGACAGGCTCAAAGGGTAGTTGCAGCAGCCTGGCTGAAGCTCTCCCATATCACCAAACAAGGCTCATGTTAGGTTACTGGTTTATCGCAACTGGCATGGCATGACATGACAGGCACAAAAAAACCGCCTTGCGGCGGTTTTTTCTGAGGCTCGTTGCGCTTAAACGCGAACGAAGTCCAGGTGAGCCAGCTTGGGCTTGTAGGGGTGACGCTGAACGTCCTGCACCTTCACCTTCACTTCCTGACCATCGATAACCAGGGTCAGTACTTCGTTGTAGAAGGCGTCGTCGGCCTGAGCGATGATGGCTTTTTTGTGGTCCAGAGCAATGGCTACCGGCTCCTGGTTGCCGCCGTAAACGATGGCAGGCACTTTGTCTTCATGACGCAGGCGGCGGCTCGCACCTTTCCCCAGGTCAGAACGCACTTCGGCTTCAAATACAAATGACATAATCTTCTCTCTTTGAGGTTAATGACAAAGGCTGCGACCGGCCTTTGCCTTGATAAAAGCGCGCGGATGGTAACACGCAGCCCCTGACGGGGCAAGCTGTGAAGCCGGAAGCCTGGCGTTTTATCGTTTGCAGAGCAGTGCACTGCCGTCGGTCAGTGCACACTGATGCTTCGCATTGCGCCCTCTTTTTTGGCGATTTGTTTGACCAAAAGGCCAGCTAACGACTTCCAGCTTTAAAGCGCTTCTATCTGCTGCAGTATGCGCTTGTCCGACACCGGATAAGGGGTGCCCAGGGTCTGGGCAAAGTAGGACACCCGCAGCTCTTCAATCATCCAGCGCACGGCTTTCACCTCCGGGTCCAGCGGCTTGCCTCTGGGCTGCTTTTTCAGCAGGGCCTGGTAGGCGGTTTGCACGTTCTGGATTTTCAGCAGGTGTGCCCTGTCCCGGTGCGGATCTATGCCCAGCTTGTCGAGCCGTCGGCTTAACGCCTCCAGGTAGCGGCACAGATCCTTCAGCCGCTCGGCGCCGGTGTCGGTGACAAAGCCGCGGTAAATCAGGCCGTCGAGCTGGGCCTGAATGTCCGACATGGCCATGGCCATGGCCAGATCTATCTTGCCCTTGAGCCGTTTTTTAATGGCCTGCGCCCGGCTCAGCACCTCTTCCACCTGCAGGGCAATGGCCGCTACCGTGGGGTTGAGCTCGCCGGCCACCTTGTTTTTCAGGGTTTCAAATTCCGCCGGGGTCCAGGCCGGCGCGCCGTGCTCACGCATCAGCTGATGAATGCCGGCGCGAATGCAGTCGTCCACCAGATCCAGTACCTTGCCGTAAGGGTTGAAATAGAGCCCCAGCTTGGCCTTGTTGGGCAGCTTGTCCTGCAGGTACTTGATGGGCGACGGCAGTTGCAGCTGCAACAGCTTGCACTGGCCGTCCCACATGGTCCGGGCCTGGCTGGCTTCGTCTTCGCACAGTTGCAGCGCCACGCTGTCGCCCTGATCCGCCAGCGCCGGGTAGGCTTTAACCTCAAACCCGGCCCGTTTGGCGGCAAAGGTCTGCGGAATGGCTTTGGCGGGAAAGGTAAGCAGGCCTTCCTGCTCAAAGCGATCGTCGTCCACCGCCTGGGTGAGCGCGGTCTGCACCTGGCCCTGCAGGCTGAGCTTGATGCTTTCCAGATCCCGCCCGGTGGCAAGTGTATTGCCGTCGGCGTCCACCACCGCAAAGCGCATGATGAGGTGCGCCGGCAGGGCCGACCAGTCCCAGTCTTCACGAGGCACGGTCACGCCGGTCATGCGCCGCAGGTGTTTTTCCATCTGGTCGAGCAGCGGGCCCTCGAATGGGGTCATGGCCGCCAGCAGCGCCTCGGCAAAGTTGGGCGCCGGCACAAAGTGCTTGCGCATGGGCTTGGGCAGGGACTTGATCAGCGCCACCAGCAGCTCCCGGCGCAGGCCCGGCACCTGCCACTCAAAGGGTTCGGCAGCCACCTGGTTGAGCAGCGGCAACGGAATGCGCACGGTCACGCCGTCTTCTTCCTTGCCCGGCTCAAACTGATAGTCCAGGGGCAGGTTCAGGCCGTCGTGCTGCCAGGCATCCGGGTAGTCGCGGGTGGTCACGGCACCGGCACGCTCGCTGAGCAGCATCTCTTCGGTAAAGTGCAGCTGCTCCGGGTTGGCCTTGCGCGCGGTTTTCCACCACTTGTCGAAATGGCGGATGGACACAATGTCGGCGGGCAGGCGCTCATCGTAAAAGCGGAACAGGGTGTCGTCGTCGATCACCAGATCCCGGCGACGCGACTTGTGCTCCAGGGTCTCGGCCTGCTCCAGCAGCGCCTGATTGTGGTGAAAGAACTCGTGCCGAGTGCTGAGCTCCCCTTCCACCAGGGCATGGCGAATAAACAACTCGCGGCACAGTTTGGGGTCCACGGCGGAATAGTTGACCCGGCGGCGCACCACCACCGGCAGGCCAAACAGGGTCTTGCTCACATAGCCCATCACCGCGCCCTGCTTTTTCGACCAGTGCGGCTCGCTGTAACTGGACTTGAGCAGGTGGGCCCCCGCCTCTTCCAGCCACTGCTGATCAATGCGTGCGGCGGTGCGGCCATAAAGCCGGTGGGTTTCGGTAAGCTCGGCCACCATCAGCCAGCGCGGCGGCTTTTTGGCCAGGGCCGAGCCCGGCACCAGCACAAAGCGGGCATTGCGCGCGCCCAGCATTTCCTTTTTGTCGCCGTCGCGCATCCCCACCTGGCTGAGCATGCCGGTCAGCAGGGCCCGGTGCAGGCTGTCGTAACCGGCGGGGGTGCTGTTGAGGGCAAAGCCCAGCTCCCGCACCACCAGCCGCAACTGGCTGTAAATATCCTGCCACTCCCGCACCCGCAGGTAGTTGAGAAATTCGCTCATGCACTGCTTGCGGAACTGGTTGCCACTGAGCACCTTTTGCTGCTCCTTGAGGTAGTTCCACAGGTTGATCCAGGCCACAAAGTCCGAGTCCTTGTCGGCAAAGCGGCGGTGCATTTCGGCGGCGGCCTGCTGTTTGTCCAGGGGGCGTTCGCGGGGGTCCTGAATGCTGAGGGCGGCGGTGATCACCATCACCTCGGTGACGCAGCCGTGGTCGCGGGCCGCCAGCACCATGCGGCCCAGGCGCGGATCCACCGGCAGCCGGGACAAATCCCGCCCCAGCGGGGTCAGGATGAGCTCGTTGTTCTCGTTTTGCACCGCGCCCAGCTCTTCCAGCAGGCGAATGCCGTCGGAGATGTGTTTCTTTTCCGGCGCTTCCACAAAGGGAAAGGCGGAAATGTCGCCCAACCCCAGAGAGAGCATCTGCAAAATGACCGAGGCCAGGTTGGTGCGCAGAATTTCGGGATCGGTAAATTCCGGCCGGTTTAAAAAGTCTTCTTCGCTGTACAGGCGAACGCAGATGCCCGCCTCTACCCGGCCGCAGCGCCCCATTCGCTGGTTGGCGCTGGCCTGGGACACCGGCTCAATGGGCAGCCGCTGCACCTTGGTGCGGTAGGAATAACGGCTGATGCGGGCAGTGCCGGGATCGATCACGTAGCGAATGCCGGGCACGGTGAGCGAGGTTTCCGCCACGTTGGTGGCCAGCACAATGCGCCGGCCGGAGTGGGATTCAAAAATACGGTTCTGCTCGGCGTTCGACAGCCGCGAGAACAGCGGCACAATTTCGGTATGGCGCAGCTCCAGCCTGCGCAGGGCGTCGGCGGTGTCGCGAATTTCCCGCTCGCCGTTCATGAAGATCAGAATGTCACCCGGGCCTTCCCTGGTGAGTTCGGTCACCGCATCGAAAATGCCCTGCAGCTGATCCCGCTCCCGGTTGTTGTCGTCCACCAGCGGCCGGTAGCGCAGCTCCACCGGGTAGGTGCGGCCCGACACCGAGATAATGGGGGCGTCGTTGAAGTGCCTGGAGAAGCGCTCCGGATCTATGGTGGCGGAGGTGATGATCACCTTGAGATCGGGCCGTTTGGGCAGCAGCTGACGCAAGTAGCCCAGAATGAAGTCGATGTTAAGGCTGCGCTCGTGGGCTTCGTCGATAATGATGGTGTCGTACTGGCGCAGCCAACGGTCCTGCTGAATTTCCGCCAGCAGAATACCGTCGGTCATCAGCTTGACCTGGGTCTCGCTGCTTGCCTGATCACTAAAGCGCACCTTGAAACCGACCCGCTCGCCCAGCTCGCAACCCAGCTCCTGAGCCAGACGGGTGGCCACGCTGCGCGCCGCCAGCCGCCGGGGCTGAGTGTGGCCTATGGTGCCATCAATCCCCAGCCCCAGCTCCAGGCACATTTTGGGGATCTGGGTGGTTTTGCCCGAGCCGGTTTCGCCGGCAATGATCACCACCTGATGGTCCTGAATGGCCTGTTTGATGATGTCGCGCTTGTCGCTGACCGGCAGCTGGGGCGGATAGGTAATAGGGCTGTTCAGCAACGCTTGCCGGCGGCTGCGCTCGGCCATGGAGGTGGCCATTTCCAGGGCGATTTTCTCCAGCACCTGTTGCCGTTTGCCTTCATTCAGCTTTGCCACGCCCTGCAGCCGGCGGCGAAACCGCCCGCGCTCCGCGCCCCTGCACTCCTTCAGCCTTGCCTGCAACTGTTCAACCGACTGCGCCAAACTCAACACCCCTGTTTGTTTATCAACATGTTTCTGCCAAAAAATCTGGCGCGCAGTCTAGCAGAAACCGGTGTTTGAATGCAGTGTCCCGGATCGGGCTGCTCAGCCAGAAAGCCGGGCCTGACACCCGGATTTCTGTCTTTCACGTCAGCTTTGGCGGGCACATTTTCACCACAGGGCAGACTCGGAAACGCCCCTTCCTTCCGGCAAGAGGCGTTTCCGCCCTGTTTTTTCAAAATGAGATCGTATTTCTGACCGTAAGACCACCAACCCCAACAAAACCAAACAAACAACACAAGTGTATGATATAAATAAAAAAATTATTTTAAGAACCAAGATAAAAGGTCGTAAATTCAAAGCCTAAAGCAAGATCCCGCCAAAGTTACTGACAAAAATGGACGCTATCCTGCTCACATCACAGAAACCGCAGTTAAAAACAAAAAATGTGATTGAAAAGAAAACAGGGTGTCGCTATAGTGATCACACAGCCCACTGTTGAGGAAGGTAAATAATGAAAGAGTTAGTCATAACCGTCATTTTTACAGTCTGCGCAACCACGCTTGCCGTTTCTGCACCTTCCTTGGCACAATTCTAACTGAGCCCGGGAAGACAGGACTGTAAAACACTAAGAAATAACAATATTTCCTGTGAAACAAGAAAGGCGCCTTGCGGCGCCTTTCTTGTTTTCAACAGTTATCTCAGTATGGCGCCACGCTCATGCTGCTGCCGGAGCCGATCATGCGCACCCGCTGGCCCGGTTGCCAGCTGCGATCCGCCTTTTGCACCACCACCAGGCTCTCGCCGCTGTCGGTGCGGATCTCCAGCTCCACCGCGTTCACCTGGTTGATCTTTTCCTCGGCCTTGGAGCCCACCATGGCACCGGCAATGGCACCGGCGGCCGTGGCCAGCGAGCGGCCGGTGCCCCCCCCGACCGTGCTGCCGGCGATGCCGCCGATCACACCGCCTCCCAGGGTACCGATGACATTGGGATTTTCATCCCCGGCCTGAATTTTCACCGGCCGCACCGACACCAGGGTGCCGTAGGTCACGGTCTGGGCCCGGCCGGCGGCACTGCTGCTGTACACATCACCGGAATACACATCGGTATTGGCGCAACCGGCCAGGCCCAGCATGGCCAGCACGGCAACGGCAGAAAGTGGTTTCAGTTTCATGGAAGCCCCCTGTAATGAAAATACGGATTGTTATTATGGTGACATTACACTCTTAAGACCGGAGCGTCATCCGTGAGGTTTCATCGGCATGAACAGCAAAAGGCCTGCATGTGCAGGCCTTTTCTCATGGTTGCAGGAAAAACGACATATGCCCCGGCAACAAGCCTGGTTACACCGCATCGCCCAGAGGCTTGTCGAGCACCAGCCGCACCAGCAACAGCCACAGGGCCCAGCCCGCCACCAGCAGAATAATGAACAGAAACAACCCGGCCTGGTATTTTTCCAGCAACATGCCGGCGATCACCGGGCCGGTGAGCGAGCCGATGCTGTAGGCAAACATCAGCTTCTGGGTCATGCGCACCAGGGCCCGGCCATGCATTTTGCCACAGGCGTAAGACATGGTGGTGGGATACAGGGTAAAGGCGCCCGCCCCCACCAGGGCAAAGGCCAGGATCAGGGTGCTGTTGTCGCTGAACTCCCACAGCAGCAGGCAGCCGCTGCCGACCATCAGGGTCTGCACCACCATCATGGCCCGCTTGCCAAAGCGATCCGCCAGGCTGCCGTTAGGCAACTGGAACGCCATGCCGCACAAAATCAGCCAGGCCATGTACAGCCCCACTTCCTCGCCCAGGGCCAGCTGCTCCAGCTGAATGGGCATCAGTGCATAAAGACCGCCCAGCAGCATGCCCGCCACCAGACAGCCGGCCAGGCCCAGGGCCCGGTCGGCCCGGGGCGGCTTGCCGGAAACCGCGCCTTCGCCAGCGGTTTCGGCGTCAAGATTGGGGGTGCGCGCCCAGCGCAGCGGCAGCAAGGCCGCGGCACACAGGCCGGTGGCCAGCCAGAAGGCCAGCGGACTGGCAACCGGAATCCAGTCAATAAACAGCTGGCTGGCACCGTAACTGAAGTAATACACCAGCATGTAACGGGCCATGGCACCGGAGCGGCGATTGAGCGGCGCCACCCCCAGCACCCAGCTTTCCACCGCCACAAAGCTCACCGCCGCCGCCATGCCCGCCACCATGCGCAACACCAGCCACAACGGCAACAGGCTGGTCCAGGTCAGCGCCAGTGCCGCCAGCGACAGGGTGGCACTGCACAGCACCAGGGCACGTACATGGCCCAGTTGCTGAATGAGTTTGTCGGCAAAAAAGCTCGCCCCCAGCATGCCCAGGTAAAAGGCCGCCCCCACCAGGCCAATTTGTGCCGCCGGCGCGCCCTGGCCGTTGAGGTAGACGGCCACCAGGGTCACCAGGAAGGCATTGCCCAGGGTCAGCAGGATCAGATGGGTGTAAAGGGGAACAAGATGCATGGCGCCTCCGGATTTCGAGGCGCGCATTCTAGAAATGGCCCAATCACAAGTACAACGAGAAAAATTTGTGATTCGGCCAGAAAAATTGATGTTTAACTAATGTTACCGGCCATGTGCCAGATCATGCCCTGACCAAGGGTGAGCGCCCCCAAAATTAACAGGGCCGCAACCGCAATCACCGGCGGTTTGGTCTGCTCCTTGCGCAGCAAGGGCAGCAACCACACCAGGGCGCCAACCAGCACGGCGGCACTCACCTGCACAAAAGGCATCACCAGCGCCGCCAGGGCCGCGTCCTCAAGACCGGCGGCCCGCACCGCCAGCGCCAGCAGCCAGAGCACGCCAAAGGCAGAGCCGGCCAGGGGCAGCAACACATTAAACGCCTGCAGCCGGTGGCGGGCGCGTACCATAATAAGATGGGCAAACACACAACCACCGGCGCCGGCCGCCAGCAGCGCCCAGCCCGGCCCCATGCGCCAGCTCACCAGGGCACCAAAGAGCAGGGCCAGCACCAGCGCCGGGTAATGCCAGCTCACACTCAGGCTGCGCTTGCCCTGCATGCGGGCCTGATACAACACGGCGCCCAGCCCCACCACCAGGGTGGCCCCCCCCAGCCACAGCATGAAGGCCGGCACGGCCGCTTCAACCCCCAGCATCAGCGCCAGACCAAACACCGCCCACACCGACATGGCGCCGTCGCCGATGCGCCGGCGCTGGCCGGGGCAGAGTTCGCCGTTTTTCAGTATCCACACCAGCAGCGCCAGGGCCGCCACCGCGCTCAGAGCCAAAGGCGCGAACAATCGCGCCGGCAGCAATTCTGTCATGATTTGCCTCCGTCAATTCGTGGGGCGCATTCTACCTTTGTCGGCGGGCGAGCGCGACCATGCGGGCAAACATGCGCCGCAATTCCACCGGCACCCCGTCGATGCCGAGGGGTTCAATGGCTTCCACCATGGCCAGGGCCATGCCCGGCTTGCTACGCCGGCTGAGCGCCCGCTCGATGATGCGCGACGGCGGCGTGTGCTTGTCGTGAATGTTGGCCTCGTGGCGAAACACCTGCTCCAGGCCGTTGAAATACATGTAATGCTCAATGTCGGCCCGGGGCAGCACGGTAAGATGGTCCCCTTCCCGCTCGCCCCGCAGCATGCTGCGCACCCCCTGGGCGTATTTCTGTCCGGCCTCGTCGCCGTCGGTCAGCAGATGCCAGCCAATGCCAAAGTCCCGCGCCACCTTGATAAGCGGGCTGTGGCCACACTGGGCAAACTCGATAATACGAATGCCCTCGGCGGGCAGCACATAACCGCAGATGCGCGCCAGCTCGGAGAGCAGCCAGATTTCGGTTTCCCCTTCCACCAGCAACCAGTAGCGGGCAAACAGCGACATGGGCCGGTTGATGCGCACATGAAAGGCGATGCGGCGCATGTCTTCGGCGCTGTAGCGTTCGTTGCCGATGTGCAGACAACGGGTTTCCTCTTCCAGCCGCACCAGCCGGCGCAAATGGTTGAGAGGAAACGCCGACAGCAGATCCCCGGAATTGGTGGTGACCAGTTTCTGGCCGGGAAAGCGCTCCAGAATGCCCCAGGTGGCCGCCAGCATGGTGGGGTGCAACCGGCTTTCGGGATCTTCTATCAGCAGCAGCGGCCGGGATCCGGTTTCAATGGGCCGCCCACCCCGGGCCTGCAGAATGGTACGGGCCACCGCCGCCAGCGCCAGCGACAGGCCGCTTTCCTCACCCGGCGGCTGCCAGTCGTTGAATTTGCCCAGCTGGCTGAGGGTAACCGGGTGAATGGCGATGTCCCGGGCCCGGCGCGGTGCCCGGCTGGTGGCGCCCTGGGGGGTAAAGTAGTGTTCAAACAGTTGCCGTACCGCGTCCAGGCCTGCCTGGATCTCGGCGCGGCTGAGCTCGTCTTCTTCCGCCAGCTGTTCGCTCAGCCGGCTCAGCAGTTGCTGGTAGTCGCCGTTGAGGTTGACGATGGGCAGATCCCGGGGCGCGCCCCGGGAGTCCCGCAGCCGGAACACCGGGTTCATTTCAATCAGCCGGTGCACCATGGCGTGGGCATCGGCCAGTTCAATGACGTTACCGGCACCGTCGAGAAACTCGTGGCGGCAATGCACGGCACCATTTTCCCGCCGGGCGCTGGCGCGGTAGTGCACCCGGTGATACCTGTCCTTGTGGGCCACCCACACAGGCTCCAGCCGGGCCAGACGACTGGAGTGCTCGCTCACTCCGGGCCTGTGCTCGCGGTAAGTGAGAACAATCAACAGTTCATCGGCAGGCTGGCCGTCTTCGGTACGAAAAAAGTCTTCTTCCGCAAACGCGTAACAGCAGGCGCCCCGCCCCATCAGCCGCCACAGGGCCCGGAACAGACTGGTTTTACCCCAGGCGTTTTCCCCCATCAGCGCCGTGCTCTGATCCAGCGGCAGGGAAAGCCGATTGATACCGAGGAAATTGTGGATCTGAACGTGCTCAAGATACATGAACGCTGTCCGGTGAATGGGTGACGGGGATCAGTGGCGGTAGAGCACCTTGATCAGATGATAGCCAAAACGGGTTTTAACCGGCCCCTGCACCTTGAGCTCGGGCCCGGTGAACACCGCCTTGTCAAACGGGCCGACCATGTCGCCCTTGCTGAATTCGCCCAGATCACCGCCCTTTTTACCGGACGGGCAGAGGGAGTGCTTTTTGGCGAGCTGGTGAAAATCGGCCCCCTTGTCGAGCTGGGCCTTGAGGGCCTGACACTCGGCCTCGGTTTTTACCAGAATATGCAGGGCACAGGCACGTTTTGCCATGAAGGAATCTCATTAAAACAAGCGATAGTGCCAGTGTGCCAAAATGCGGGACCTGCTGCCAGTGTAGCGATGGCCAGGCCGGAACAGCCGTCATGCCCACGAAGGTGGCCATGACGGCTTGTGGTGATGTTTACGCCACCGCCAGCGCTACGGTCTCGGCATGGGTCTGCACCAGTTCATCGTGCAGAGCCACCACCGCCCGCTCGTAGAACTCGTCGTCGACGATAAACTGCATTTCCACCGCCCGCAACGACTGGTGCACGGCGCGCACCGGCACCTCGGCCCGGTTGAGCGCGCCCACCGAGCGGGCCAGCAGGCCGGGAATGCTCATGTCGCTGCCCACCGCCGACACCAGCGAGACCTTGTGGGTGGTGACCTCGGCGTTTTCAAAGCGGCGTTGCAGGGTTCCCACCAGCCGGCGCACCTGCTTGCGGTTGCCCGCCACATAATAGGTGAGGGTGTTGGCATTCATGTCCTTGGCCACCAGGTTCAGGTGCATCTTGTCAAGCTCGTCGGTAAAGCCCTCGGCGTAATGGGACACCCGGCCCACCATGTCCTGATCGAACAGCTCCACCGCAAACAGGTTACGACGGCCGGCCACCATTTCCACACAGGGTGCCGGGCTGCGGTAGTCGGTGGTGATCAGCGTGCCTTCGTGGTCCGGCTCAAAGGTATTGCGCACCCGCAGCGGAATGCCCTGCTGACGCAGCCCCTTGGCGGCCTGGGGGTGAATGGCCTCCATGCCGAGGTTGGACAGCTGATCGGTCACGTCGTAGTTGGTACGGCCAATGGGAATAACCTGGTCCTCGCCGGCCAGGCGCGGATCGGCGCTGCTCAGGTGATACTCCTTGTGAATAATGGCTTCCCGGGCGCCGCTCAGCACCGCCAGCCGGCTGAAGGTCATTTCACTGTAGCCCCGGTCAAAACTGCTCATCAGCCCTTCCTTGCAGTGAGCATAGCCGGTCACCACCGGCAGCTGGGTAGACAAATCCACCCGGGCCAGGGCCTGGTTGAGTACCTCATCCAGCGGCAGCGCCTCGTCGGTGCGCCAGCCGGTCAGATCCATCAAAATGGCGTTCACGCCGCTCTGGCGCAGATACAACACCATATTGTGGGCACTGTGAGCCTCCCCCATGGCCGCCAGCAGCTCGCGAATGGTCTGCAACTGCTCCGCCAGCTGAAACTGACCAAAGGCACAGACCCGGCGCAGGTGATGCAGGCAGTCACGAATGCCGGCAATACGTTCCCGCAAAAAGGCGTCGGCCAGGGCCCGCTCGGGAGTAACGCCAAACATTTGCTCGTTGATCTGCGCCATGCGCTGGCTCACGTTGTCCAGCGCCTGCTCCCAGGCGTGGTCGTCTTCGGCGTCGGCAAAGGTGGCATAGACCCCGGGCGCGCCGGTGCGCTTGCACTCCAGCAGGCCGTCGGTAATGCCGCCAAAGGCCGACACCACCAGCATGCGCTGGTAGTAGTTATCGTTTTTACGGTTATACAGCACGATATTGTCGCGTACCGCCTGATACTGGCTCATGGAGGTGCCGCCGATTTTTTCTACCGTATGTAACACGTTATTGCTCTCCCGTTCCCTGAAATAAAAGTTTGATATTCTGGAGCGCACACTTTCAGTGGGCCTGGGTTTCATAACCCTGCCCAGTGAAAAGGTGCGAAATAATGCCTTTGCAAATCACCGGCGCGGTTGCATTCCGCCGACACGCTTCGGGGGATGCCACTCACCAGTAAAGCCTGCTGCGAACATTCACTGGATGTTCGCTCAGACTTTACTGATTCGTTACGGCGAGCAAGCTCGCCCCATGGGCGCTCGGCAAATGTATCTGACCGCCATGGATGGCGGGAATGCCGAAAATGCAGGAGCAATTATTCGGCCCTGGCATTTGACGGTCGGCTACAGCAATCCCCGCCGATGCTTTGCGCAGCTGACTTGCTTTAGCCTTCCGCTGCTTCCGTTTCCAGCGGATACACGCCGTCGGCGTCGTGCACTTCCTTGCCGGTGAGCGGCGGGTTGAATACACAGGCCAGCTTCATGTCTTCGCTGCCGCCGCGCAGCAGGTGCTCGTCGTGCTGATCGAGAATGTAAAGGGTGCCCGGCTCAATCTGGTAAATCCTGCCGGTGGCCAGATCCTCGATTTCGCCGTTGCCACTCATGCAATACACCGACTCCAGATGGTTCCGGTAATGGATGTGGGTTTCGGTGTTGGCGTAGATGGTGGTGATATGAAACGAAAAACCCATCTTGTCGTCCTTGAGCAACATGCGGGTGCTTTCCCAGGTGCCGGTTTCGGACTCCACGCGACGCTCGGTTTTCTCACAGTCGGCAAGGGTACGTACGATCATGGTGTTTCCTTCAGTTTGTTCGGTATTTGCGACCCCGCCAGGGCGGGGCCGTATTGTTACATTTCAGGGCGATAATGCAGGCTTATGACGCCTTTTTCAGGCGCTTGGCGGCCACGTCGACAATGGCCTGCTCCAGCCAATCCAGGCCCTGGGTCAGCTCGGCTTCGGTGATAATGAGCGGGCACAGGCACTTGACCACTTCGTCGTCGGGGCCGGCGGTTTCGATGACCAGGCCCAGCTCAAAGGCCCGGCTGGTGATCTCGTCGGCAATGTCGCCGTTCACGCAGGCGATGCCCTGCATCATGCCGCGGCCTTTCACCTTGTCGAACAGCTGGGGGTACTTGTCCACCAGGGTTTGCAGACGGCGGGTGAGCAGCTCACCCTTGGCACGCACACCGGCGGCAAAGGCGTCGTCCTGCCAGAAGGTTTCCAGCGCCTTGCGGGCGGTGATAAAGGCGTGGTTGTTGCCCCGGAAGGTGCCGTTGTGCTCGCCCGGCTCCCACTGATCCAGATCCGGACGCAACAGCACCAGCGCAAAGGGCAGGCCCATACCGCTCAGCGACTTGGACAGGGTGATGATGTCGGGCTTGATACCGGCGGGCTCAAAACTGAAGAAGGTGCCGGTGCGGCCGCAGCCGGCCTGAATGTCGTCGGCAATCAGCAGAATGCCGTGGGCGCGGCAGATTTTCTCCAGGCGCTGCAACCACGTGACCGAGGCGGCGTTCAGGCCCCCCTCGCCCTGTACCACTTCAAACAGCACGGCGGCGGGCTTGTCCAGGCCACTGGAGTTGTCGTTCAGCATGGTTTCGAACAGCACCAGGCTGTCTTCACCGGTGCCGGCGTACCCGTCGTAGGGCAAACGGGTCACGTTGGCCAGCACGGTGCCGGCGCCACCGCGATGATGCTGGTTGCCGGTGGCCGCCAGGGCGCCCAGGCTCACACCGTGAAAACCGTTGGTGAAAGCCACGATGTTTTCCCGGCCGGTGACCTTGCGCGCCAGTTTCATCGCCGCTTCCACCGCATTGGTGCCGGTGGGGCCGGTGAACTGGGCCACGTGATCCAGATCACGGGGCTTGAGAATGATGTTCTGCAGCGCGCTCAGGAATTTCGCCTTGGCATCGGTGTGCATGTCCAGGCCGTGGGTGATGCCGTCCCGTTGAATATATTCGATCAGAGCCTCTTTCAGGGCCGGGTGGTTGTGGCCGTAGTTGAGGGTACCGGCACCGGCCAGAAAGTCCAGGTAGCGCTTGCCGCCCTGATCGTGCAGCCACACGCCCCTGGCCTGATTAAACACCACCGGAAACGAGCGGGCATAGGTTTGTACACTGGATTCCATTACGTCAAAAATACTCATCACGACTCCTTAAAGTCTGATTCAAATCGTTAAATGCGAAAAAAGGGAAAAGACGGGCTCAGGCGAGCGGAATGCGATAGAGGATCTCGCTTTTGCTCTCGCCGCCGAAGTGACGTTCCTGATCAAACAGCACATGACGGCTGCCGGCGCCGGCGCCCCGATCCCGGGCCAGACTGTCAAACAGCCCCCAGGATGCGGCGTTGTCGGGGGTAATGGTGGTTTCAATGCGGCGCACGCCCTGGCAGGCGTCGGCATCGAGCAGGTTGTCGAGCAGGCGACGGGCCAGTCCTTCTCCGCGGGCGCGTTTATCTATGGCTACCTGCCACACGAACAGGGTGTCCGGTTCGGCGGGTTTGCGGTAGGCAGAGATAAACCCCAGCAGGGTGCCGTCGTCCTCGTCTTCGGCCAGCATGCAGGTGTCGGCAAAGTGCGAGCACTGCAGCAGATTGCAGTAGGTGGAATTGGTGTCCAGAGGTTTGCAACGGTCAATCAGCAGATTGACGTTACGCCCGTCCGTGGCATTGGGATGTCGCAGCACAAGTTGCAGGTCAACGGTGGTATCCATAATGATTGCTTCAAGCTCTTTTGGTTAGTGGGCTAATCAAAAATCCTTTATTAACCTAACAAACCATTTATCGATTGCAAGGCGAATTCCATGAAATTAATTTGAACAGCATGCATTTCGCCACCCCGTTTTTCTCCTTTTTCGCTTCGCATTGAGCACCCCGAACTCCCGCCAATCCCATGCAACAAAAGGCCTGAACGACTCCTCACCTCGATTCAGCAACGCCGCACCATCAGCCTCACGAACGGCGGTAACCTTTTGTCGCAGGAAACTAACCGGTAACGCCGGCAACCGACACTCTCGCATCACACCCGTTCACTTTTTAATCACCTTCTCATGCAACACCACACCATCTGCTCTGTATTCAAATCAATCAAACCATTCAAAAAATACCGAAGACATCATTAGCACCCTAAATACAGGACAGCGACTGTCACTCGCGACAATAATTTGAAAGCGAATAATCCACGGGTTATCCTTGGCACCGATTTTTACATTCGGTTCACACCAGATTCTTACGGTTTCTCATGCTCAAACATTTCGCCGCCCTGCTGTTGTTGTGCCTTTCCGGGCCCCTGATCGCCGCCGAGCCCGCCGGTCCCTCCGAAGAAGAAGAGCGCACCCGGCTCACTCCCCTGATGGAACGCTACATGCTCGACGAGCTGAAGGCGCTGCGCACCGAAATGGCCCAGTTTCGCGTAAACGTAAAGGAAGAGGTGGTACAGAAGGAGCTGGGGGTGGCCGACAAGGCCATGAGCTACGCCAACATCACCGTGACCTATTTCTTCTACCTGCTGGCGGGGGCAGCCTCGGTGCTGGCCATTGTGGGCTGGCAGTCACTGCGCGAGCTGAAAAAGTCGGCGCGGGATTATGTGGAAACCCAGATGAAGCAGATCACCGATAATTACGAACGCAAGCTGCGGCAAATTGAGCGGGAACTGCAACGAAAAACCAAAGTCATTGCGGAAAACTACCGGGAAATTGAACGTTTTCAGGAGGTGCACGCGCTCTGGCTGCGGGCCAGTCAGGAGCAAAGCCCCCAGGCCAAGATGGAAATTTACGATCAGATCCTGCACATCAAGCCCGGCGATCTCGACGCCCTCACTCACAAGGCCGACGCCGCCCTGATGATGAACGAACGCCAGTGGGCCCTGAGCCTGTGCAACCGGGTCATGCAGGTGGATCCGCAAAATGCCCATGCCCTTTATCAGCGCGCCTGTGCCAATGCCGGCATGGGTCATGAGGAGCAGGCCCTGAGCGATCTGGAACTGGCGGTGGCCAACAATGTGCACCTGCGCCATGTGGCGGCGGAAGACGAGGAATTCGACCCGCTGCGCCAGCACCCGCGTTTTCTTGAACTGACCATGGATGCCGGCGAAACCGCCTCCTGACGACGGCGGGGTTGTTCACTAAAAACTCATAAAACAAATTTTCACGACACGTAAAAAAAATTGATTTTGCGTACCGGACCCGAGTGCCATACTTTCCGCGATCATCAATGCCACGTTAGAGTGAGAGTGCATATGAGCTTTGAGTCAGGCAAGCCGTTCCAGGACTTTACCCACTTCCCGCGCGGGCTGCGCCGCTGTGGCGAGTTCACCGTGACCGAAGCCCAGCTGCTTGAACAATGCGGCCATGCCATGCTGGGCCTGTATACCGGCCAGCGCGCGCCCATGACCGATGAAGAGCAGCGCTTTGTTGAACAGGTGCAGCAGCAGGCCGCCCCCGAACTTCGCCATGCCAAGGTGTGGCTGAAATACCTCAAGGTAATCGGCCCGCGCCGGGTGCACCGTTTGTGCTCCCCCATGAGCGCCGGCAGCGAAGACGACTACGAGCCGGTGGAAGATACCGCCGACTGAGTGCCAAAGGCCGGAGCTGCTCCGGCCTTTTTGTTTTCCCTTCATTCGCTTGGGTTCCCTGTCCGAGTCACGCATAATGATGCACAAACACAGCCAAGTGCATAAAGAACAATGAGCGAGCAGAGCCTGCCCACCTTCTACTTCTACGACTATGAAACCGCCGGCGTCAGCCCGGCCAAAGACAGACCGGTGCAGTTTGCCGGTATTCGCACCGACGCCGACTTCAACGAAATCGGCGAGCCGCTGATGATCTATTGCCGGCTGCCGGCGGACTACCTGCCTTCCCCCGAGGCCACCCTGATCACCGGCATTACCCCGCAGAAGGCGCAGCAGGACGGCCTGTGCGAGGCGGAGTTCATCGCGCGGATCCACGAGCAGTTCAGCCGGCCGCACACCTGTGTGCTGGGCTACAACAATATTCGCTTCGACGACGAAGTGACCCGCTACAGCCTGTACCGCAACTTTTACGATCCCTACGCCTGGAGCTGGCAGCAGGGCAATTCCCGCTGGGATCTGCTGGACGTGGTACGGGCCTTTTACGCCCTGCGGCCCGACGGCATAAACTGGCCGGAAGACGAGGACGGCCGCCCCAGCTTCAAGCTGGAGCGACTCACCCAGGCCAATGGCATTGATCACGGCCAGGCTCACGACGCCCTGGCCGACGTGCGTGCCACCATTGCCCTCGCCCGGCTGCTGAAACAGGCTCAGCCCCGGCTGTTTGACTATCTGTTTGAGCTGCGCAGCAAGCACAGGGTGAAGGCGCTGATCGACATCATTAACAGCAAACCACTGGTGCACGTGTCGGGCATGTTTTCCGCCTGGCAGGGTTGCGCCAGCTGGGTGGCGCCCCTGGCCTGGCACCCGGACAACGCCAATGCGGTGATTTGCGTGGATCTGGCGAAAGACCTGTCGCCCCTGGCGGAGCTCGATGCCGACACCCTGCGCCAGCGTCTTTACACCAAAAAGAGCGAGCTGGGCGAGCTGCCGCCGGTGCCGCTGAAACTGGTGCACATCAACAAGTGCCCGGTGCTGGCCAAGGCGGCCGCACTTACCGAGCAGCGTGCCGACGAGCTGGGCATTGATCGCGCCCAGTGCCGGAAAAGCCTGGATCTGTTGCGCCAGCATCCGGAAATTCGCGAAAAGGTGGAAGCCATATACCGGCAGGACGAGGGCTTTGAAGCCGACGGCGATGTCGACACCGCTCTGTACCAGGGCTTTTTCGGTGACGCCGACAAGGCCGCCATGGCCATGGTGCGCGACAGCCGGCCCGAGGCCCTGGCGGAGCTGCCGCTGCAGTTCAGCGACTCCCGGCTGCCGGAACTGCTGTTCCGCTACCGGGCACGCAACTACCCCCATACCCTCAGCGAGCAGGAGTGGCAGCGCTGGCGCCTGCACTGCCAGGATAAACTTTCGGCCCATGCCGAGGCCTATATGCACCGGCTGGAACAACTGGTGATCGAGCATCAGGACGATGAACCCAGGCTGGCGCTGCTGCAGGCCGTGGCCCGCTATGTACAGTCACTGTAGAATATCCGTATGAAACTGATCCGTGATTTTGCGGTGATCCTGACCTGCCTGCTGGTGGGCAAGGCCGTCGCCGCCCTGCTGCCCTTTGCCTTTCCCGCCAGCATCATTGGCCTGCTGCTGCTGTTTACCCTGCTCAGCACCCAGCTGGTGCGGCTGGAATGGATCTTTGCCGGCGGCCAGCTCATTCTGCGCCACATGGCGCTGCTGTTTATTCCGGTGGCCGCCGGCCTGCTCAGCTACGCGGACGTGCTGAGCCGGGGCCTGGGCTTTATTCTGCTGGCCGCCACCACCGGGCTGGTGCTGATCCTGCTGCTGGTGGGCCGGCTGTATCAGAGGCTGGTGTCATGATGTTCTGGCTGGCCATGCCCGTTACCGTGCTGTTTTACCTGCTCACCCGCAAGCTGGCGCGCCGGCTGAACAGCCCCCTGGTGAACCCCATCATGATACCGGCACTGCTGGTGATCGGCCTGTTGCTGGCCTTGGGAGAGGATCCCGCCAATTACCAGGCCGGTACCCAACCCCTCAGCCTGCTGCTGGAGCTGGCGGTGGTGGCCTTTGCCCTGCCCCTGTACCAGCAGGCCGCCAAGATCCGCAGCCAACTGGTGCCCATTCTGCTGTGCTGCGGCCTGTCGGTGCTGATTTCGGTGGGCACCACCCTGCTGATTGGCGGCCTCATTCATGCCAGCCCCGAGCTGCTGGCATCGGTGGCGACCCGCTCCATTACCACGCCGCTGGCCATGAGCGTAAGCGAAGCCATGGGCGGCATTCCCGCCATTGCTGCCGGTCTGGTGATCATCGTGGGCATGATGGGGGCCATTGCCGGTTTTCCGCTGATGCGGCTGGCGGGCATACACCACCCCGAGGCCCAGGGTCTGGCCATGGGCGCCGGCGCCCATGCCATCGGCACCGGTGCCGCCGCCGAAGTGGGCAGCACGCAGGGGGCCTTCTCTTCACTCGCCATGGTGGTGTGCGGCGTGATCACCGCCCTGCTGGCGCCGCCGCTGTTTCATCTTTATCTGTGGCTGGCGAGCTGACTGCGACCTTTGGCTAATGGCCGGGCCCGCCTGCGCCCGGCTACACTGGCGGCAACAAACCGTTAACAAATGCAAAACAGGGGGCAAGGGAATGATGCTCTGGCTAAAAATCGCCGAACCGCTGCTGTTGGGCCTGGGAATGGCGCTGGTGCTGGTGGGAAGCTGGCGCTACGGCCGGCGCAAGCACGACTGGCTGGCGCTGCCGCGCATCGTGTTCAACCGGGCAAAGGATCTCACCCTGCAGGAATATCGCTGGCTGCGTTACGGCGGCATGCTGCTGTTTGTGGGCGTGCTGGTACGGATTGCCAGCCTGACGCTGTATCCCGCCTGACCCCTTTTAGTCGGTGAAGGCCTTTCTGCCCATCAAGGAATGGCTCAGGGTATTGCCGTCTACCAGCTCCAGCTCGCCGCCAATGGGCACGCCGTGGGCGATGCGGCTCACCGCCACGCCGTGGCTTCGGGCGATATCGGCAATAAAGTAGGCGGTGGCTTCCCCTTCCACCGTGGGGTTGGTGGCCAGGATCAGCTCGCTGAAGTGTTCGGCGGCCAGCCAGTTTTCGAGCACGTCCAGCCCCAGATCTTCCGGGCCCACGCCGTCCAGCGGCGACAAGTGCCCCATCAGCACAAAATAACGGCCCTGGTACTGGCCGGTCTGCTCAATGGCCACCACGTCGGCGGGGCTTTCCACCACACACAACTGACCACTGATCGCCCGCTTGGGGCTGGCACAAATGGTGCAGATGTCTTCTTCGGTGAAGGTGCGGCACTGGCGGCAATGGCCGATGTTATCGAGCGCCTGCTCCAGCACGTGGGCCAGCTTGCGGCCACCGGCGCGCTGGCGCTCCAGCAGGGCAAAGGCCATGCGCTGGGCCGATTTGGGCCCCACACCCGGCAACACCTGCAGGCTTTTGATCAATTCATCCAGTAACGGGCTGAAACGCATGGGAAAACTCTTGAAAGAAAGCTGGAAGCTGGAAGCGGAAGGATAAGCGCCGCGTTTGCAGACGTCAGTGTTTACCTTCCAGCTTCAGGCTTCCAGCTTAAGACTTTGCTTTAGAACGGCATTTTAAAGCCAGGGGGCAGCTGCATGCCGCCGGTGAGCTCGCCCATGCGGGCCTTGTTCTGCTCTTCAATGCGGCGCACGGCGTCGTTGACGGCGGCGGCCAGCAGATCTTCCAGCAGCTCCTTGTCGTCTTCCAGCAGGCTGTCGTCCAGCTCAACCCGGCGTACCGAGTGGCTGCCAGTCATGGTGACCTTCACCAGGCCGGCACCGGCCTCACCCACCACTTCCATCTGGGCCAGCTCTTCCTGCAGCTTCTGCATTTTTTCCTGCATCTGCTGGGCCTGTTTCATGATATTGCCAAGTCCACCTTTACCAAACATAGGTCGTTACTCTTTATTGATGGGTTGATACATGCGCCATGGGCTCGATGCTGTCGACATCCAGCTCGGCAGCAAAACGCGAGATAAGGAATTGTACCGCATCATCGGCCTCGATTTCATCTCTGGCTCGCGCCCGCGCCGCCAGGTAGAGCTGCTGCTCCACCTCGGCCGGAGTCTGACCCTGCTCGCCCAGGGCCACGCTCAGGGTAACGGGCCTGCCCAGGTGCTCAACCAGCATGGCTTGCAGCTCTTCCCGGGTCTTGTCGCTCAGCAGATGCTTGTGCTGCGGGCGCAGCCACAACTGCCACCGCTCGCCGTCTCGCTCCAGGGTGCTGTGCATGGCCAGCTGGCGCAACAGGCCCCCCACCGGCAGTTGCGACACCAGCCGTGCCCAGTCGTCCTCGGCCTGAGGCAACAGTTGCGATGGCCTGAGCGGCTCGGGGCCGTCCTTGATGTTCCAGACTGCCCGCGGCACCGACGGCGACACGGCCGCCTGGGGCGCAGCCTCGGCCTGGGGTTGCACACGCACGGGCGCGGGGCGGACTGGCGCCGGTTGTGACGGCGCGGACGGTGGCGGTGTGCCTTCCGGCTCCCAGGGCGGAACCTCGTTGTCGTCCCAGGGCATGTCGTTGTAGGCATCCAGGGGTGGCAGCTCGTCTTGCGGCCGGGCAGCTTGCCCCTCGGCCACCGGCGCGGCGGGGGCAGATGGCCGGGATGCCACCGCCACAGGGCGCTCCGGAGTAGCCACCGCCGGGCTGGCCGGCCGGGCTGGTGCCGTCCGAACCTTTGGCTCGGGGGCGGCCCTGACCTCGCTGCGCTCCTGGCTCAGCAGCCGGTTACGGGTTTGCAGCAGCCGGCGAATGCGTGCCGCCTGCTCGGCGGCTTCATCCACCAGTGGCGCGGGGGCGGAGTCCGTCGTCTCTGCAGGCTCAGCTGCGGAGACGGACTGCGGCCCGTTGCCGGTGACTTGCGCCACAACCGGGCTGGCCACCGCGGCCGCCGGCGGCTCCCCCAAAGGCGCAGAGGCAACCGGTGCCGGCGCGAACGGTGCCGAGGCTTCCTCTGTTACCACTGGGCCTGCAACGTCCTTGCCCATGCGCGCCGCCTCCTGCCAGATTTGCGCCTGCTCCTGTTCGAGCCTGGCGGTCATGGCCTCGTCGTCTTCATTCGGCGCCGGCGCGGCCACCGGCTCGGGCTTTTTTGCAGACGCAGGCTCCGGCTGAGTAACGGTCACAGAGGGAGTAACGGGGGTTGGCCCGCTCGCAGCGGCGCTTTGAGGCACAAAGGCCAGGGCGCGCAGCAGGGTCATTTCCAGCGCCGAGCGACCGTCGGGGGCAAAGGGCAGATCCTTTCGGCCCTGCAGGCAAATCTGGTAATACAACTGGATTTGATCCGCACTCACCAAAGGCGCCAGCCGGTTCAGCTCATCGGCATGGGGCACTCCCTGGGCCGGCACCACCTGGGCCAGAGCAAGCTGATGCCAGAAGGCGATCAGCTCCTTGTGCACATGGTCATAGTCCGGTCCGAGGCTGGCCAGCTCCGCCACCCGCGCCAGCAGGGCGGCACCGTCGCCGGCCAGCACCGCCTCCACCAGCGCCAGCAGCTGCTCCCGGTTCAGGTTGCCGAGCATGCGCTCCACCTGAGCCAGTTGCAACTGGCCGTTGCCAAAGGCCAGAGCCTGATCGGTGAGACTGAGCGCATCGCGCAGGCTGCCGTCGGCGGCCCGGGCCAGGGCCGCTGTGGCCTCGGGCTCAAAGGCCAGTTGCTCCTGCTGCAGAATATGCTGCAACTGGCCGTCTATCAGCGCCGGCTCCAGGCTTTTGAGATGAAACTGCAGACAGCGGGACAAAATGGTAATGGGCAGTTTTTGCGGATCCGTGGTAGCCAGCAAAAACTTCACATGGGGCGGCGGCTCTTCCAGCGTCTTGAGCAGGGCGTTAAAGCTGTGGCGGGAGAGCATGTGCACCTCGTCGATGAGATACACCTTGAACCGGCCGCGGGCCGGCTGGTACTGCACATTGTCGAGCAGCTCGCGGGTGTCTTCCACCTTGGTGCGGCTGGCAGCGTCGATTTCCAGCAGATCGACAAACCGCCCCTGCTCAATCTCCTGACAGCTGGCACACTGGCCACAAGGATCGGCGCTGACCCCACCCTCACAGTTGAGCGCCTTGGCCAGCAGCCGGGCGATGGAGGTCTTGCCCACCCCCCGGGTGCCGCTGAACAGGTAGGCGTGATGCAACCGGCCCTGGGCCAGGGCGTTCACCAAGGCGGTCAGCACATGCTGCTGCCCCACCACCTCGGCAAAGCGGCGCGGACGCCACTTGCGGGCCAGAACCTGATAACTCATGGGCTTAGTGGCCGTCAAATTCAACCAGGCTGGTCACGCGCACGCCCAGCCGGTTGAGCCGCTGCATTCCGCCCAGGGCCGGCAGACCAATCACAAAAGCCGCATCCTGCACCTCGCCGCCACAGCGGCGCACCAGCTTGACCGCCGCCTCCACGGTGCCGCCGGTGGCCAGCAGATCGTCGATGATCAGCACCTTTTCGCCGGGCACAATGGAGTCGGCGTGGATCTGCAGCTTGTCGGAGCCGTATTCCAGCTCATAGGACACTTCCACCACTTCCCGGGGCAACTTGCCCGGCTTGCGCGCCGGAATAAAGCCCACGCCCAGCGCCGCCGCCACCGGTGCACCAAAAATAAAGCCCCGGGCTTCGGTGCCCAGCACCTTGCGCACACCGGAGTGACGATAGTGCTCCACCAGGGTGTCTATGGTCTGGCGAAAGGCCTCGCCGTTTTCCACCAGGCCGGTGATGTCACGAAACACAATGCCGGGCTTGGGGTAATCGGGAATGGAAACGATGCTGTTTGCAATCAGCTTGAGGGTGTCTTGTTTCATGGGATCTGGCTGCCTCATCGGGCCCGGCGCGAGCGGGCATGGCATTGAATTAAGGAGTGAAATCTTAGGGCCTCGTCTGCTCCATTGCAACCACGGGGCGCTCGGGCACCACCGGCAGCCGGCACATCCACCACGCCAGCGCAATAAAGGTGAGCACCAGCAGGCCGCGTACCCACCACAGCGGCACCAGATAAATGGACAGGGTGAAACTCGCCGCCATCAGCCACAGCGCCCGCCGGCGCACAGGAAGCCGCAGACCCCGGTGGGTTTGCCAGTCCTGAATCATGCCGCCAAACCAGCGGTGGTTAACCAGCCAGCGGTGCACACCGGGAGACGACTTGCCAAAACAAAAGGCCGACAGCAGCACAAACGGCGTGGTGGGCAGCACCGGTAAAAAGGCACCAAGCAACCCCAGCCCCAGTGAAATGCTCCCCAGCAGTGCAAACAATATACGCATGGCGCTCTCCTGCCAGCCAACCTTCTTAAGGGCAATATAGCAAAAACCGGGCCCCGTCAGAACCATGGCGCTTTGCCCGCCGGCCCGGTACACTGCCGCCTTTTGTTGTGGGTAGTTATTGCCATGCGCCTGATCCTGGCCCCGATGGAAGGGGTGCTCGACCATTTAATGCGGGACCTGCTCACCCGCCTGAACCCTTTTGATCTGTGTGTCACCGAATTCGTGCGGGTGGTGGACATGCGCCTGCCGCCAAGAGTGTTTCACCGTTTGTGCCCCGAGCTGCATCAGGGCTGCAAAACCCCCGCCGGCACCCCGGTGCGCATTCAGCTGCTGGGCCAGGAGCCGGACTGGCTGGCGGAAAACGCCGATCAGGCCTGCCGGCTGGGCGCCGAGGGCATAGATCTCAACTTTGGCTGCCCGGCCAAAACCGTGAACAAGCACAGAGGCGGCGCCGCCCTGCTGGCCGACAGCGAACAGCTTTATCGCATTGGCAAGGCGGTGCGCGCGGCCGTGCCCGCGCACCTGCCGGTGAGCGCCAAAATCCGCCTGGGGCTGGAACAGCGCGACAGCTATCTGGAAAACAGCCAGGCCCTGGCCGATGCCGGCATCAGCGAACTGGCGGTGCACGCCCGCAGCAAAAAGGACGGCTACCGTCCGCCGGCCTGGTGGCCCCTGGTGGCGGAAATCAGGCAACGGCTCACCATTCCGGTGATCGTGAACGGCGAAATCTGGAGCGCGGAGCAGGCCGCTCAGGCCCAGCAACAAAGCGGCTGTGCGGATGTGATGCTGGGCCGGGGTGCCCTCGCCCTGCCCAACCTGGCCGCCACCATCAAGACCGGCGGCGCCGCCATGACCTGGCCCGAGGTGATTGAGCTGCTGCAAACCTATTCCGGGCTGGAAGTGGCCGGCGACAAGGGCATGTATTACCCCAACCGCATCAAACAGTGGCTCAACTACCTCAAGCTGCAATATACAGAGGCCAGGGAGCTGTTCGCCGCCATTCGCACTCTGACCCACACCGACGACATACGCCGGGTGCTGGATAACATGCGGGCCGAAGGGTAAGAGCCAACGCGCAGGCAAACCACCGCCCGGGGTTCGCCTTGCCTGCGGCCGTTGCCGGCCCGCGCTTCATTCCCTTGATTTGCATCATGATGTTAACAACTGGCCAACCCTATACTGGACGGCATATTCCACCGACTGGATGTCATCATGAGCAGCAATATTACCGAACACGAGCTTGAGCAGCGGCTGCTGGCGGTGGCGGAAGAACGCCGCCAGGGCTTTTTGCACCGGCTGCGGGAGCTGGATGCCGGACTGGCCGCCCGGCTGCACGCCGTGTCCCCCGACGAATGGGCCGACCACCCGTCCCTGGCGGCCTGGCCGCAACTGCAACCACAACTGACACTGCTGCGTCAGGCAGACGCCGCCCTGTGCCAGTGGCAGCTGGGCCTGTACGGCCTGTGCAGCGACTGTGAAGCCGAGCTCGAGCCGGTGCAACTGCTGGCGGATCCGTGCCGGCAGCGTTGTGACAGCTGTGAACAGAAGTATCAGAAAGCCCAGCATGCCAGCTGGACGCTGTGAGGCGTGGACGTGGGACGTAAAACGTAAGGGGTGAGGCGTGAGGAGAGGTAGAGCGCAGAAAGCCTGAAACACAGGCATTAAAAAGCCGGCTTTCGCCGGCTTTTTACTTCTGTATCAGCTAGTTAGCTGATGTCGGGTAGGAAGGTCACATTACTGCTCCCCTCCCCCCTAAGAACCGGACTTGCCGGTTTCCCGGCATCCGGCTCAAGCCTTCATAAATGCCTACTTAACATAGACACCAGCTTCCTTACTGTCTGTCTTGGCATGGTACTGCCGGTGACAATTTGGATGCAGCATTACCAGGTTCGTGCTTTCATCACCGCCACCCCGTGTCCGGTAGATGATGTGGTGTAAATCCCAGTCATCATTATCCCGGAACGGTTCCCCGCAAAGCGGGCAACGGCGCTGTTGCTTCTCCCATATCAGCTTGAGCTTGCTGGTCCAAAGCCGGTTCTCCTTGAGTCGCTCCAACTGACGCTTCTCAAAGTACTGCTCGAACTTCGGATCATAGGGATTGGCTTCGCTTCTGATCTTGGCGTGCCACTTTATTGTTGTCTGGTTCGCTTGCACCAGAAACAACGTTTTCCCATCCGGGGGCGTTCCGAAGAATACCCACTTCCGGCCCCGCTGCTGCCCAAAGTACTTCTGGGCGATCCAGCGTCTGGGCTTATTGGAGTGCCTGCGTTTCGCCCATCGCCACAGCATGTGCCACAGCCGATGGTCCACGTAGGAGAACGTTTGCGAGGACGACCCATGACGGTGGTAGTTGACCCAGCCCCGAATCATCGGGTTGAGCCGCATCACCACCTGCCATGCCGGTGCCATCCTGTACCGTTTCAGCTCGTCACTGACCTTGCTCAAGAACGCTTTCACATTCTTTTTACTTGGTTTGATCAGCAGCTTACCCTTGTACTTACGCAGGTTCTTGCCGAGAAAGTCAAAACCATCATCAATATGCGTGATCAGGGTTTTCTCTGCCGACAGCTCCACCCCTCTCTCCGCCATAAAGGCCTCGATCAGCGGTTTTACTCTTGTTTCCAGCAGCTCTTTCGAACTGCCGGTCACGATGAAGTCATCGGCATACCTGACATATTTGATGCGCAGCGCCAGTATGTCTGCCCGAGTCTGGCATAACGCAGCCAAACGAGTTTCGAGCCCATCCAGCACCATGTTCGCAATGACCGGCGAGATAATGCCACCTTGCGGTGTACCTGCCGTGGTTGCAAACAGCCTGCCTTTCTCCATGTACCCGGATGCCAGCCATTTTCTGAGTACCTGCCGGTCCAGGGGGACGTGGCGCAGTATCCAGTCGTGGCTGATATTGTCAAAGAACCCCTTGATATCCCCTTCTAGAACCCAAGGGCCCTGTAGCTTTCGTGACAACGCATTACGACATTGCGCTATCGCGTCAGCGGTAGATCTGTGGGGCCGGAAGCCGTAGGAATTAAGGTCTCCCGTGGTTTCCGCCACCGGCTCCAACGCCAGCAGATATAACGCCTGCATGGCCCTGTCGTGCATGGTGGGGATCCCGAGCGGACGGCGTTTACCGTTGCTCTTGGGAATATAAACCCGTCTGAGCGGCTGAGGGCGATACCCCGTTCGCGTCAGACGACCTATGGCCTGCCATTTGGTGTCGGGCGTACTCCAGATTGCTCCGTCCACCCCGGCGGTCCGTTTGCCTCGATTTTCAGTGACTCGTTTGACGGCCAGCGCACGCGCTGCAAACGAGCGTACCAGCAGGCGCTGCAACTGCTTGACGCGTCGCCATTGCTGGTTCTTGGTTGCCTCTGCGATCCGTACCTGTAGCCCCCGCACCCGCCGATGAACCTGACGCCAGTGAATACTGTGCCAGTCGGTCGGATGGGAGAATGCAGATACAACCAGAGTCGCGGCGGCTGCCGCTGGTTTGGATGCACTCATCTTGCTATCCTCCGAAGTGCTTTTGTGTTGAAAGCACCCCGGCGAAGCGGACAGTTCTCCCCTAACGGGGAGAGCTTATCGCCCCGTCAGGGTATTGAGTGAAGGTGCTGCAACACCTTCACTCGCTTTCTTTAGACACGTTGGACGCTTTACACGTTTTCACGCAGTTGAAGACCAGCAGGACGTCTGCTCCCCTTTCGGGTGCGGCATGTTGACCGCTATCCAATCCGTTACAGACTGGCATTCGCTTTTTCCTGCCTCCCATGCCCGCTACCGCAACAGCTCCCCTTGCGGTTCGCCTGCCCGAATGGGCACGATAACGGGATTGCCGAGTTCCGTGTGTTCGAATGATTGCATGGCCTTAGGTGCCACCTGTTCCCCGATAGCCTGATGTCAGCGTAACCCCATCTAACAAAGGGTTAACCGGCTATGTGCCATTTTGGCTCCGGCGAATTCAGCAGCTTGCGCCGGTTTACAATGACGAGGTTTATCAGTGATTCACATACGTTCACCCTAGCCTGCTGGTCTAGCCTCTCATCCACCATTGCTGCTGGCAGAATCTACCGGTTTCTTCACAGAAACCGGGCCCTTGCGGGTGAGTACATTGTCAGGAAGCTTCGGACAAATCCGTTACCAGAAATGCCCTATCCCTGGACCACCATTGGCTGAACAATGGGTTCCCATGTCCGCTGCTCCACAGGGAAGTACAGCAGCGGGTGGAACAATCGAACACACAGCTTGCGCGTGCGAGTTTCAAGAATGGCGTAGGCGGCCATTCTCCCTGGTTGGCATTCAATCACGACGTGACCACTGGACAGACGCAAACACGCGCCTCTTCCGTACATGGAATAGGTCGAAAAATTGAATGTGGATGGTCAGACCGAACCCGTTTGGAGAACAGGATGATCATTCATCACATTTGAGATGTGAGCGGAAAGCTCTCATTGAATAACAGGCAGCCGCAGGCCGCTGTTTGTACCACAGGATTTTCATCCCTGGTTATATTGAGTGCGCAAAGTGCGCTTATTGGATAGTGATGGAACCCTGGAAGGGCCCTCCGATTCAGCCATCTACGGAGGTAAGGGAGTGGTCAGGGGGCAACCCCTGACCACTTTTCCTAGCTAAATCAAAGATTTAGACTAGGACTCGCACGACTCTCGTCGCACGTTAGAAGTTATATTGAATACCAACGCCGTACAGGTCGTCTTCGTCAGCCACGTCGCTGATCAGGTATTCACCGTACAGCTTGGCTTTCGGAGTCAGGCTGTACTGAACACCCAGAGTGATGGCGTCAACAGTATCTTCAGAGGAACCACCAGCGGGGGTGTATTCTTCATTGGAGTACTGAGCCAGTACGGTCCAGGCGTCTACATTGTACTGAGCGTGCAGCTCGTAACCTTCAGACTCGTTTTTGCCACCGCCCAGAACGTCTTTTTCCTGCTCGGTGTAAATGGCGGCTACGTACAGGCCATCCAGGGTGTAGTTCACACCGGCAATCCAGTTGTCCTGGTCTGCGCCATTATTGAAAGCGATTTGCTCGTAGGCAGCACCAAAACCCAGACCCATCGGCAGGGTGTAACCGGCAGACACAGACCAGCGATTTTCTTCGCCAGTGTTAGTGTCTTGTTTGTCGGCATCGTTGAAAGAGTAACCGGCACGCAGGTCAACACCATTGGCGGCGTAAGCTACACGCACCATGTCGTCTACCTTATCGGTAGTACCCAGCTCAGAGCCGTATGCTGCAATACCACCAAACACGTTCAGCACGTCGGTGTAATCCAGCAGCTGAGCATAGGGGCTGTTCACACGGCCCACAGTCAGGTCGGTGGTGTCCATAAAGCGGAAGCCGGCCCAGGCGTAACGGGAATCAAACTTGGAGCCGTCAGACTTCTCAGCAGCAACCTGCCATTCCAGCTTACCGATCAGATCCACGTCGTTGTTCAGGGCATATTTGATGTTGGTACCCAGACGGGCTTCCCCCAAACCACCGAAGTTTTCTGCTTTTTCAGGCTTGGCAGCCTGATAATCCAGAGCGCCAGCTTCGTATTGTACGCGGCCATAGATATCAACCTGGGCGCCTTCGTCGGAGTAAACGGTCACAGCGCTGGCAGAGGTAGCGAACAGCGCAGGGATGGTCAGTGCAAGAATCGTTTTTTTCATGATTTTATTTGCCTACTGTAATTAAACACTAAGTCCTTGTTATTCCCTGTGTTAGCAACGCTAGCGTTACTATGGCGAGCAGCCTATCACCGGTATTTTGCCCGTGCAACAAAATCGCGGGAACTTTTTGTGACAATGACGCTCGTCCGGTAACCAAGTGTGATCCATGCCTCTTTTTCACCCCTGCCGGTTGCAACTGGCATATAACCGTCTACCGGGTATACTTGTGACCGCATTTTATACCGGAAATTTGCCATGCCCAGCGCCGATTACCGCACGCTTGTGCGGGCCAACTACCGCCAGTTAAGTCAGTCGATTCAGGGCTTTAAGCCCAGACGGGAACAAAACTTCCTGGTGGCGGAAATCGGCAAGGTGCTGCTGGGCCAGCACGACCCGGCCCGGCGCATTCTGGTGGCCGAGGCCGGCACCGGCATTGGCAAGTCACTGGCCTATTTGCAGGCCTGCATTCCCTGGGCCCGGCTCAACCATAAAAAGCTGGTGATCTCCACCGCCACCCTGGCGCTGCAGGAGCAACTGGTGAACAAGGATCTGCCGTTGTTCCAGCCCCATTGCCAGCCCGCCTTTACCTTTACCCTGGCCAAGGGCCGGGCCCGCTATTGCTGCCGCCAGCGGCTGCAGAGCCTGGTGCAGGGTAACAGCCAGATGGGCATGTTTGACGCCAGCGAGGCGCTGACCCCGGCCCAGCAGGAGCAACTGGCCGGGTTGTGGCGGGCGCTGGAGGCGGGCGACTGGGCCGGGGATCGGGACAGCTGGCCCGAGCCCATTATTGATGCCCTGTGGGCGCAACTGCAAACCGAACGCCACAGTTGCCAGCCCCAGCTGGGCCACAGCCATTGCCCTTTTCACCTGGCCCGGGCCGAACTCGACAAGGTAGACGTCATTGTGGTGAACCACGCCCTGCTGCTGGCGGATCTGGCCATGGGCGGCGGCATTATTCTGCCCGAGCCGGAAAGCTGCGTGTATGTGCTGGACGAAGCCCACCACATTGCCCACATCGCCCGGGAGCAGGGCTCGGCCCGGCTGGCACTGCGTGCGGCCCGGCGCAACCTGGAGCAGTTCAACAAGCAGTTGCCAAACCTTGCCACCGCACTCAAGGATGACGGCCACAGCGCCGTTAACCGCACCCAGCAGGCGCTGCAACAGCTGATCCCTTCGCTAACGGAGCTGCACAAACAATTGCAGGCGGCCCTGCGCTCGGGAGATCTCGCTCCCGATGATCAGGGTTGCTTGCGCTTTGCCGCCGGCGAGCTGCCCGAGCTGCTGAGCCACACCCTCACCACCCTGAAGGACGAACACAAGCAGCTGGCCCAGGGGCTGGGACGATTGCAGGCCCAGCTTGCCGAAGCACTCAAGCAGCAGCCGGGCAACAGTGTGGTATCGGGCGCCATGGCCGGCGTCAGCCTGCAGCAGTTGCATGCCGACGAAGCCCTCAGCCTGTGCGAGCTGATGCTCAGGGCCGTGGGTCCCAAGCACACGCCGCCGGCACGCTGGCTGGAGCAGAGCAAGAACGACATTACCCTGTGCGCCACGCCGCTGGCGGTGGGTCATTTGCTGGAGCAATGGTGCTGGTCGCGGGCGGCGGCGGTGATCATGGTCTCGGCCACCTTTACCGCGCTCAATGACTTCAGCTATTTTCGCCGGGCGGTGGGCCTGCGGCCCGACGACGGCAGCCAGTATTTGCGGCTGAACTCCCCCTTTGATTACCGGAGCTCGCGCCTGATTATTCCGTCACTGCCCTGCGAACCCCAGGAGGCGGGCTTTGATGAACTACTGATAAAGGAAATTCCCCGCTGGCTGAAGGATGAGCAGGCCAGCCTGGTGCTGTTTTCGTCCTACCGGCAAATGAACGCGGTGGCCGCGGCGCTGCGCGGCAAGGGCCATTCGCTGCTGGTGCAGGGAGAGGCCGGCCGCCAGGCGCTGCTGGAGCTGCACCGCATGAAGTGCGACGGCGGCCAGCCCAGCGTGCTGTTTGGCACCGGCAGCTTTGCCGAGGGGCTGGATTTGCCCGGCCATTACCTCACCAACCTGATCATCACCAAACTGCCCTTTGCCGTGCCCACCTCGCCGGTGGAAGAAGCCATGGCTGAATGGATCAGCATGAGCGGCGGCAATCCCTTTATGCAGCTCACCGTGCCCGAAGCATCGCGCAAACTGATCCAGGCCTGTGGCCGGCTGCTGCGCACCGAAACCGACCGGGGCCGCATTGTGCTGCTGGACCGGCGCCTGCTCACCCGTCGCTATGGCCCGGCGCTGCTCAATGCCCTGCCCCCCTTTACACGGGAAACGTGAGCCGGCACCGGTTTGCCAATTGCGTCCGGTTTTATAAATTGTCACAATCCTCCGGTTTAATTCGTTACTTTACGCCCGAAACGGGCAGAATGGCTCAGGAGCCCTTGTCTATGAAACTGCATGTTACCCTTGCCGCCCTGGCCGCGGCCGGTCTGTGTTTTGGCGCCAGCGCCGCCACCTTTGAAGCCCAGCAGCCTTATCAGATTTTTCTGGTGAATGGCGAGAAAACCGCCAACACCATTACCAAAAGCATTCATGAAGTTACCCTGAACGAAGGCAAGAACCAGCTGGCCATCGGCTACACCAACGACTATTCCAACCGCAACGAAGTGCGGGTGCTGAACGGCGAGCCGGTGATCATTGAACTCGCCGACGTGCCTGCCGATGCCGAGCTGACCATCGACTTCAAGGCGCCGCTTAACTACCAGCTGGCCAAGCAGTTTCTGCGCGAGCAGCCGGAGCAACTGACCGTGGTGGACAAGCGTACCGGCCAGCCCGTTGACGCCGAGCTGTCTACCATTCCCATGCCCGCCGGGCTGGACACCGCCGGTGGCATTCAGGCATACCTGAAGGAAACCCGCCAGGCCTTTAACGGCCGCACCGAGGCCGCCGTGGCCGCCGCCCAGGCCAAGTTCGGTGACGCCGTGGTAGACGCCGACGCCATGGAAATGCTGCAACACTGGTGGAACGCCGCCGACGCCGACACCCGCCGCGCCTTTCAGATCTGGGCCATTCAGCAGCAGTAATAAAAGGTAAAAAGAAAAAAAGGCCGGCGTCATTAAATGACGCCGGCCTTTTTTTTAATGTCAGAATCCCGAGCCGGGCTGTTTGAGAAACACCAGCTCTTCCGCCGTGGACGGCCGGCCCAGAATGGCATTACGGTGCGGATAGCGGCCGAAACGTTCGATAATACGGCGATGGCGGCGCTCGTAATCCAGGTTGTCGGCCAGGCCCAGCCGTTCAAACAACACCAGGGCCTGGTCGTGAATGCCGAGGGATTCGCTGTGCATAAAGGGCATGTACAGAAACAGCCGCTGCTCGCGGCTGAGGCCGTGTTCGGCGCCCTGGCGGATGGCCTCCTGAGCCAGCGCCAGGGCCATGCCGTCGGCGGCAAAGGATGCCGGTTTGCCCCGGTGAATATTGCGGGAAAACTGGTCGAGCACAATGATCTCCGCCAGCCGGCCCAGTGCGCCGCTGCGCCATTGCCACAGCTCGCCTTGGCAGGCCCGCTCATGCAGGGAGCCAAAACGTTCGGCAATGGCGGCATCCAGCTTAGCATCCTTGTGCCACCACTGGGCCGGGCTCAGCTCTTCAAACCAGAATGCCAGCACATTTTGATACATGGGCTTCTCCTGTTCCCGCTGCGCGTGGCGAAAGTATAGAAGCCACGGGGCCGATCAGAATACCCAGTGTGCCACCAGGGCGATCACCGGCAGGGTAACCAGGGTGCGCATCAGGAAGATCACAAACAGCTCAACAATGTTCACCGGGATCTTGCTGCCCAGCAGCAGGGCGCCCACTTCCGACATGTAGATAAGCTGGGTTACCGACAAGGCGGCGATCACAAACCGGGTCATGTCGCTCTCGATGGAGGTGGCGAGAATGGCCGGAATAAACATGTCGGCAAAGCCCACCACCATGGTCTGGGACGCGGCCACCGCTTCGGGAATTTGCAGCAGCTCCAGCAGCGGCACAAAGGGCACGCCCAGCCAGCTGAACAGCGGCGTGGTTTCCGCCACCACCAGCGCCAGGGTGCCGAACGCCATGACCACCGGCAACACACCCAGCAACATGTCGAGGGCATTGTGCACGCCGGTGCGCGCCACCTGCCCCAGGCCTTCCACCCTGTCGGCGCGGGCCAGCGCCAAGCTCAGGCCGTGGCTCAGGCGGGAGTAACCTTCCGGGGTGGTCTCGGCATTGGCCGGACGGGCTTCGCCGTTGATGAAGGTGTCTTTCTTCCAGCACAGCGGCGGCAGCCGCGGCACCACAATGGCCGCCACTATGCCCGCCAAGCACACGGCGCCATAAAAGGGCAGAAACATGTGCTCCAGTTTGACCTGGGCCAGCACCACCAGGCTGAAGGTAATGGACACCGCCGAAAAGGTGGTGCCGATCACCGCCGCTTCCCGCTGAGTGTAGTGGTGTCCCTCATACTGCTTGCTGGTGAGCAGAATGCCCACACTGCCGTCGCCCAGCCAGGAGGCCATGCAGTCTACCGCCGAGCGTCCCGGCAGGCGAAACACCGGTCGCATCACCCCGGTAAGCAGGGTGCCCACCAGCTCCAGCAGACCGAAGTCGAGCAGCAGCGGCAGCAGCAGGCCGGCAAAGATAAACACGGAAAACAGCACCGGCAGCAGATCGTTCAGCACCAGGCCACCGGTGTCGCCGCTGTAGAGCAGCTCGGGGCCGGCCTGAAAGTACACCAGCAACACAAACAGGGCACCCAGCAGCCGGCTCACCAGCCACACCGGCCGCACATTGAACAGGGTATTGAAAAAGGCATGATTTTGCAGCCAGGCGGGCCTGAACAGGCTGCCGAGCAGCGTCAGCAGTGCCGACAGGGTGATAATGCCGGTCACAATGGCAGGCAGGTGTGCCCCCAGAGCGGCCTGCACGCTCTTGGCCAGCACCGCAATCATGATGGTGAGGTTGCCCTGCCAGGCCACGGGGGTCATGAACAGCAGAATGCCCGCCAGCGAGGGCAGCACAAACATCAGCCAGTTGCGGGTGCCACTGGCGCGCGCCGTCAGCGTTTTCTCCATGAATACTCCTTTCCGGCCGGCGCTCGCGGCACGGTAAAAATAACAATTACTGTAAAAAGAAGATGTTACAGCCCATTCATCTGCATAATGCTCATCAAGTGATGCATAATGCAGCATTAACAGCCGCATTCAGTGAATAGTTATTTTACAGATAAAAGTATTACACAGAAAGAACAAGTTGAAACATCAGGCTGCATATTAACATAAAATCAGAATTATGCTTCAATTTGTTAACATCAATATCGCTTCAGCACAAAGCACAGCTCATCAAAAAAGCGGCACTCTCCCGCCGCCACCCGGCGGTTCTGCCGGCCTTCTTCAATGCGCTGCAGCAGCTTCACCTCGAAATGCGGCTCAAACAGCGCTTTTACCTCGGTCTCATCCACCGCAAAGGGCGGTGCCTGCTCTTCGGGGCCATCGTGATTAACGGTGATCAGCAGCATCCGGCCACCGGCTTGCATCAGCGCCGCCAGCAGAGCGGCATAACCGGGCCGCATGGCGGGCGGCAGGGCAATCAGGGCCGCCCGGTCATAGGCCAGTGCAAACTGCCGGCCCAGAGTATCGGCCCTGAAGAAATCACCCTCATACAGGTTGAACGGGGGCCGCTGCCAGCGCACAAAGGGGCCCTCGGATTGGCACAGCGGCGCCAGCCCGGCTTCTGCAAAAAAGTCCCCGATCGCCAGCGGCGACAGCTCAAAGCCGGCCACGGAGTGGCCCTGCTCCGCCAGCCAGTGCATATCGCGACTTTTGCCACACAGGGGCACCAGCACCTCGGTGCCCGGCCGCGCTTCGGTGTGATGCCAGCAGGCACGCAGATGAGTATTGATGTCGCCTTGATGAAAGCCAATGCGCGATGTTTGCCAACGCTGGTGCCAGAACTGTGGATCCATGCCCGTGTCCTCTACAAAAAAACCGGACTATGACAGCCCGGTTTTACCTTCTCAAGCGGCCCGGAACTGATTGGTATGGCTGTCGTAACGGTAGCCAATTTGTGCCATGCGGGCCCTCAGCCAGCCGCCGTCAAGCTCGTAGCGCGACAGCAGTGCATCCAGGCTGTCGCATTCAATGCGCAGCTTTTCGTTGAGAATGCTCAGCACCATGTGAGTGTCCATTCGTTCCAGTTGCGTTCTGTCCATGTGGCTCTCCTGCAGGTAACGGGCCGGTGAAACTGCCGGCAAGATCGAAACACTGTAAATTTAACCAGTTAAATATTGACCAGCCCGCCTCAAGTGAATACTGTATATATAAACAGTAAAACAACAGGCAGGGCCGAACCATGATGCACCTTTCGTTAATCCGCAAGCAGGCACTGATCTCTCAACAAGACCCGCTGCCCCGCTGCAGCACCACCGCCAGTACCGGCAACCGCCCGATGGCCGAACCTCCGGCCGCCTTGCTCGCGAGCCTGGCGGCACTAAGCCACAGCAGCACCGGCTGGATCCTGATTGCCAACGCGCCGGGCCGGTTGTGTCGCCACACCCTGAGCGCCGCCGGCATCAATCCGGCTTACGTGGTGGATGCCCACCGCCTTAGTCCGGACCAGCTGCAAAAAGCCCTGGCCAGCCCGGCCATTGCCGCCGTGGTGTGCTGGCAACAGCAAGATGGAACCTTTTCGCCCCCCGGGCAAGCCAGCAGCCGCCTTTTTGTGATCGGGCCGGCAGCGGCGACCAGCCCGCTGCACTGAGCGGCCTTGTCTGACATGAAAAATAAAGTTGGTGGACGTGCGGACACTTTCGCCCCCGCCAGCAAGCAGGGTTACGAAGTAAAGTCGGGCTGCATGGCCGGCGCAGCCTGCTGAAACGCAGGTTGCTGCAGACAGTGTTGGTAAACGGCCATCACCCTGGCATAGGACGTGAGATCACAGTGCATGCGCATACCGTTGGCCACCTGAGGTACCAGACAGCAGTCGGCAAGGGTGGGCCGGTCGCCAAAACAGTAGTCGCCAAACCCGTACCGGATCAATAATGCTTCGGCAGCCCTCAGCCCTTCTGCTATCCAGTGTTCGTACCAAGCCTGCTTCTGGGCTTCGCTGACGCCCAGCTCGTTTGTCAGGTAGTTAAGCACGCGAAGATTGTTAAGCGGGTGCATGTCGCAGGCCACAAGATGGGCCAGTTCCAGCACTCTGGCCCGGACCAGAGGGTTAGCAGGCAGCAGGGGCGGCTCGGGATGCAGGGCCTCAAGGTAGTCGATAATGGCCAGCGACTGGCCAAGCCCGTTGCCCTGCTCGTCGATCAACAAAGGCACGCCACCGGCCGGGTTCAAAGCCCGGTAGGTTGTTTCTCGCTGTTCACCGGCCCTCAGGTTGACGGCGCAGTAATCCACACTCAGCCCCTTGATCGCCAGGGCAATCCGCACCCGGTAAGAAGTCGAGCTGTTAAAAAAGCTGTATAGCTGCATGGCCAACCCTCAACGCTTGCTGACGGCCTGCATGGACTTCGCCTGGTTCAGGTTCTCCACCGCCTTGGGGTAGTAACGGGGCGAGGCATCAATGGCACGCTGAAACAGGCTCGCCGCGTCTTCATATTCCCCTTCCATCATGGCGATATAGCCCAGATCATTGAGCGCTTCGGCCTGGGACATGATTTTGCGCAGCGCCATCAGTGCTTCCGAGCTGCGGCCCCAGCGGTAATACAACAGCCCCAGGTTGCTCCAGGCACGCTCATATTCAGGCTCCTGGTTCACCGCCCGCAGCAGGGAGCGCTCGGCCTGGGGGTATTCCCCTTCCAGGTAATAGGAGAAACCCAGGTTGGTGTGCAGCATGGCCATGCCAGGCTGAATTTGCAGGGCACACTGATAATATTTCCGGGCCTGCTGGCCCTGCTCCAGAATATCCGCCAGCAACCCCAGACCGTTGTAGCTGCGCCAGGGCGAGTCGGCGTTGGTAACACATTCCCCCGCGTCGGCGGTGCGCTGGCCCAGCCTGGCCTGATCGGTACTGATCACTTCCCTTAACAGGGTTTCGGCTTCGTTGTGGCGTTTCATGTCAATCAGCAGCAGGGCCAGCCCTTCTTTAACATCCAGACGCTTGCTGTCCTGCGCCAGGGCGCTGCGGTAAGCCTGCTCGGCCCGGGCATTATTGTTGCGCTGGCGCTCCAGCCGGGCGATGTTGAGATAAATATCCACCGCCTCGAAATCGTCAAACGCCAGCGCCTGAGTGTAGGCATAGATCATGGCGTCGAGATCACCCGAGGTCTGGGACTGGGCAATCAGCATTTGTGCTTCCTGGCCGTTGGTGGGTTTAATGGCCCCCGCCCCCGGAGTTTTGACGGAAGAAAGTCCGTTTTCGCGAGAGTCCGACATGGCAGAGCAACCGGACAGCAGAATGATTACCAGCGCCATTGCAGTATGTTTCATGTTGTTATCCTCGAGCCGGTTCCGTGGCAAACGCTTTTATTGTTCTTATGCTAGTCGTTGTGTTTCGTTCGGGCCAGTATTGGCCTTCCCCCTTGCCAAGGGGGGAAGGCCCGGCTACATGTTGCCGAACACCCGGAACACCTTGATCAGGGCCGGACCAATGGCCACGATAAAAAACGATGGCCAGATCATGGTGACCAGCGGAAAAATCATCTTGGTACCCACCTTGGCCGCCATTTCTTCCGCTTCCTGTTTGCGCTTGATGCGGTATTCATCGGCGTAGATACGCAGGGTTTCGGCAATGCTGGTGCCCAGCTGAATGCTCTGGTTAATGGCCACACTCAGGCTTTTAAAGTCTTCCAGCCCGGTGCGCAGAATAAACTCGTCAAAGGCCTGCTGCATGCTGAAGCCGGCCCTGAGCTTGGCGGAAATCAGCGTCAGCTCCTCGGCCAGCTCTTCATGACTCATGCTCACCTCCTGGGCCACCCGCTGCAACGCCGCCTTGAACCCCAGGCCGGCCTCGGTGCACACCACCAGCAAGTCGAGGGCATCGGGCATGGCCAGCTTCATGCGGGTCATACGCTTGTTGGCCAGCCGCTCCAGCACAAATACCGGCAGAATATAGGCCACATAACCCACCCCGAGCAGCACCAGCAGAATGCCGCTCAGAGGCAACTGGGTCATCATATTGAGGACAACAAAGGTGACCAGCAAGGACACCAGTATTACCATCACTCTGATCCCCACAAACACCCGGTAGGCAGAACCTTTCTGATAACCGGCGTGCACCAGCAGGGTGCGCACCCGATGGCCGTTAAAGCCGCTGCCGTGCTCCTTGGCGATAACCAGTCGCTGCTCCAGGGATTCTTCGTCTTCATCCACTTCCCGCTGAATTTCCCGCAGCTGACGGCGATAAGGGCTGGCCACCCCGCTGGCCACCAGGGTCAGCCCCCAGAACAGGGTAAGAGCGCTCAGGCCAACCACTCCAATCAGCACCCACTGGCGCAATTGCGGATCGGCCAGCACCTGACCCAACATTTGATTGAGCGTGTCCATATCACACCTCTATCTTGATAATTTTGCTAATCCACCAGGTGCCCAGCGCCATGCCAATGGCCCCCGCAATCAACAGGCGGTTGCCTTCCGGCGTGTTTACCAGCTCGGTAATGTAGCTTGGCGTGGTCACGAAAATCAGCGCAAACAGCGCAAAGGGCGTGAGTACCAGCACCCAGCCGGACATGCGTCCTTCCGCCGACAGGGTGCGCAACTGGCGGTTGAACTTGAACCGGTCACGAATGATGGTGGCCAGCTTGTCGATGTTTTCCACCAGGTTGCCGCCGGTTTCCCGCTGCACCTGCACGGCGCTGACCAGCGCCATGTTGGAGATGCTGGGCACCCGCTCCAGCAGGCCGGTCATGGCCTTGCGCACATCCTTGCGGTAGTTGATGTCGGCAAACACCAGGGCGAACTCGCGGCCGATGGGGTTGGGCATCTGCTCGCTGATGAGCTTGATGGTGTCGGCAAAGGAATAACCCGCCTGCAGGCCCCGTTTCATGATGTCCAGCGCTTCCGGCATTTGCTGCTCGTACAGCGCCAGCCGGTTGAGGTAGCTGCGCTTCAGCTTGATCCAGGCAATCAGTGAGGGCACCACCAGCATAAGCAGACTCAGCCAGAGATTGTGCAGCCACCACCAGCTGCCCACTACCAGCACCAGGGTAATCCCCCCCACTATCAGCACCAGCTGATAGGCATAGAGTCTGGAGCCGGCCAGCTCCAGAGAAAACGCCACCCGCTCCATTAACGGCAGGGTTTCTATGCGGCGCAACGCCGGCGACAGGGCGTCCAGCTTTTTGGTACGAAAAATGGACGCCTGGGCCTGCTCCCGGTTTTCCTCCGCCAGCGCCTGCACCCGGCGCTTGAGCATGGTGGAATATTTCAGCCGGGGCTGGCTGATGGGCACAAACAGCGCCATGCTCAGGCACACCACCGCCAGCCCCACCAGAGCCAGAAAAATCAGCATGTTCATAAGCGCCTCCCGTCAGAAAATGCCCTTGTGCAGCTCGTCGTCACCAAACAGGCTGCGAGGCAGCACCATGCCCCGGCGGGCCAGGCGGTCATAAAAGTTGGGCATGACCCCGGTGGCCTTGTGCCGGCCCTGCACATTGCCTTCGGCATCCATGCCGGTGCGTTCAAAGGTAAAGATTTCCGACATGGTGATGGTTTCCCCTTCCATGCCGTGCACTTCCTGCATGCTGATCATGCGCCGCCTGCCGTCCTCCTGCCGCTCCAGCTGAATGATCAAGTCCAGCGCCGAGGCCACCTGGGTGCGAATGTTTTTTACCGGCATGTCGAACCCGGTCATGGAGACCATGTTTTCAAGACGGCTCAGGGCATCGCGGGGCGTGTTGGCGTGCACCGTGGTCAGCGAGCCTTCGTGGCCGGTGTTCATAGCGGTGAGCATGTCAAAGGCCTCGGCCCCGCGTACCTCCCCCACCACAATGCGGTCGGGGCGCATACGCAGGGTGTTTTTCACCAGATCCCGCAGGCTGACTTCACCTCTGCCCTCAATGTTGGCGGGCCGGCTTTCCAGCTGCACCACATGGGGCTGCTGCAACTGCAGTTCGGCCGAGTCTTCCACCGTGATAATGCGCTGATTGGACGGAATGAAGCTCGACAGAATATTAAGAAAGGTGGTTTTACCTGTGCCGGTACCGCCCGAGATAAGAATGTTGAGCTTGCCCCTGACCACCGCCTCCATCACCTGGGCAATGGCCGGGGTAATGGTGCCAAAATCAATCAGGGTATCGATGGCCAGTTTTTCCACGGTAAAACGACGAATGGACACCGTTGGCCCGTTCAGCGCCAGGGGAGGAATGATGGCGTTTACCCGGGAGCCGTCTTTCAGGCGGGCATCCACCATGGGCGAAAGCTCGTCTATGCGCCGGCCCACGCTGGACACAATGCGCTCAATTACCCCCATCAGGTGCTCATCGTCGTGAAAGGTGAGCGGCACGCGCTCAATGCGGCCCCGGCGCTCCACGTAAATGCTTTTGGCACCGTTTACCATAATATCGGCGATGCCGGCGTCGGCCAGCAGCGGCTCAAGCGGGCCCAGGCCCAGTACCTCGTCGAGAATTTGCCGAATAATTTTCTGGCGCGAGCTCATGGAGAGCGGCACTGGCGAGTCCTGCATCAGCTGATGGGCCAGGCGTTCAATTTGATCGCTGGCCTGCTCTTTGGAAACGGTCTGCAGCATGGGCAGATCGAGCATGTCCATCAGCTTGCCGTGCAAACGCTGCTTGTGACCTTCTTCTTCCTGGCTGAGGATATAGTCTTCAAGGTTCATCCGTGACCCCCTTTGTTCGGTCAGTTACCGAACAGTCGTTTGAATAATCCCGGCCTGTCGTCTCGTTCATGTCCGGGCTTAAGCGCGCTGGAAAGGTGATTAAAGCCCTCCACCAGTTTGTGGTTGCGTTTTTCTTCCGCCACCAGCCGGCCCAGATCGGTGCAGGTTTCGGCCATGGCAAAGTCGTTGGCCAGGGTGGTAATGCGTTTGATCTCGGTGGCTTTTTCTATTTCCTGCAGGGATACGTCCTTTTTTTTATCGTAGCGGTTAACCAGCAGCAGAATACGATCCTTGCCAATGCCCAGTTCGTGGCGCAGCTGGCGCAGCAGGAAAATGGTTTCGCGCAACGCGCTCAGGCTTTGCTGCATGACCACCACCACCTGCTCGGCGTTTTCCAGCAGCGGCAGGTTCCAGGCCTCGGGCCCGCGGGACATGTCCACCACCACCCGCTGATACTGGCCGCGCATAAGATGCAGCAACTGGGCACACTGGCGGGCACTGACGGTATTTTCATCGTGCAGGGGCAGCACGGAGGCAGGCATGACGTCCATGCCGTCCCGGGCCTTGCTGACCATGCCCGCCAGGGCCATGGCGTCCATTTCGCTTGCACGTTGCAGGGCATCGTTCAGGCCACCCTGTTTGTCCCGAATATTGAGGTAGTCGGCCAGCGAGCCGTAATGGCGGCAGGCATCGAGCAGCAGCACCTTTTCGTCGCTGCTCTGAAAGGCATGCCCCAGGTTGGCGCACACAAAACTGGCACCCGAACCGCCCTTGCCGTTTATCACCACGGTGACCGGGGCCAGGCTGATGCTGGCCGATACCTGAGCGGAAATGCGCACCAGGGCGGACCAGAGCTCAATGGGATCGCTGTTTTGCGGTAAAAAGTCGGCGGCGCCCATGCGCATGGCCCGGCGCACCAGGACGGTGTTGGCAGGATCTCCCATAAAAATGAGGCTGCGGCTTTCTCCGGCCTTGCGCTCCAGCTCGTCGTAAACCGGCGCCAGCACGGGGTGATCCACCAGCAGCAACACCTGACGCTCGCCCTTGGGCAGAAAATCCTGATCGTTGAGCTTTTTAAGCTGAAGCTGGCTGCTGTTATGCAGCTTTACCTTGAGCAGAGGCCACAGCCGCTCGTCCGGATCCATTACATTCAGCTGCAAGGGACAGGAAAGGGCGGGCAATGTCTGCATGCTTTCTCGCTCCAGTTCCACTATTTTGGCGTCTGTCATAGCTACTCCATTATTTAGGGAAAACAAGCAACCACGCCATCCGGCGTTTCACCCAGGCTTTCCGCTCTGACCACGGTTGAAAAATTGGGGCTGAACATGGAAAGGTCGACGGACATCGGCAATATCATTTCAAAACGGTAGTTAACAATGCCGGCTCTCACATAATAGGGCAGTTCGGCACCCGACACAGGTATAAAACTGTCTGTCAGATACTCAATATTCACATTACTACCGGTTAACCCCGGCACCCCGCCCCCAAGCCTGCTGGCAACTGAGTTAGCTACTGAAACACTTTCGTCGGGTGAACATACCGTTGCTATCCTAGCAGCTTGCCGAGTGACCTCGTTAAGCACCGACCAGGTATAAAGCAGGCGGCCCAGCTCCATCACCGCAAACAGCACAAGAAAAACCACAGAACCAACAATGGCAAACTCTACTACTGCCAAGCCTTGCTGTTTACCTTTCACTGATTTACTCACCTTGTTAATCATTATTTCACTCTCACTGTCATACTGGTGTTAAGTGGAAAATCAAGTGACATGCTACCGGCAACAAAAGTATTGAATTCATTCCCAAAGATAGGCTGCCAGCTATAACTGATACTGATATCAGAGTAGTAATTACCGCTATCCACAGGAAGTTCGTAAATACCACTGAAAGTGACATTACTTTTAGACAGGCCCTGCAGCACCGGGTTACCGGAGCCGGCAGCATTACCGTAAACAATAATGTTTTTTACAGTATTTTCCTTTTCCGCCCGGGTTGTCGGGTTGTCGACATAAGTACCCATTCTGTCCATTGACAGAGCTCCCCCACGCAGAGCCTGAGTCAAGGTCGCATACTGATACAGAGCCCGACCAAACTCACCAATAGCCAGCATCAGCAACAACATCAACGGCAACACTATGGTCGCTTCAACGGCCGCCAGCCCTTTCTGTTTGCTGGCGTAGCCTGATAACAATAAGCGCATCATGAATCCTCACTGCCGGTATCGTTATATAGAACCAACCTTGGCTGGCTGAAACCTGAGTCATCATCGGTTCCATCACCATCAGCACCACACTCTGGAATCAGCTCGCCCACAATATATTGACTGAGTCCATTACCTGTTACTTGCTGGTTCAGGAAGATACAGGCCACACCGATCACAGGAATATTTTTACCTACACCTTCTCCACCAACGGCAACAGGAACCTTAACAATTCGCCGGCTATCTAAACAACCATGATCATTTCCCTTAACTTCATATTTTTTATTTCTTTCACTAAGCGGATTTTTATAATCAGAGTACAACTGCATTCCATTTATTGCCTTAATATAGTCGTCGATTGCCTTCACCTCATTAGCCTTTAAGCTTGAATCCTCTTTCTTTTCACTCAAAAGAGACAACATCTCATCTTTAGTGGTGCTACCATCATTTAGCAGTACCTCAAGGTAGCCCACAAGGTTATTATCCTTAAAATCAAGAACACCTGATTTGGACAAAGTGCAGTCTGAGTAAAAATCACTTTCACTGGCGTTAGGATCGTCTGGCGCAACTAATGGTTTTTTAAATTTACCTGGATTATAAATGTTAAATCGGGTGTTGAGCCCCTGCCTCGTAGGGCCAGCCATGTTGCCTTGCTCACCGTTGGTAACAGTCAAGGTACAATTACTATCACCCTCTTTACATTCATCCACTTCATAATCTTCATCAAGACTAATACAGTAACCACTTGCCAGTCCTTCACGATAGGCATCAGCCCCCTTTTGTTCTCCCAGCCTTAATGCCTGAAAGTGTCCAGGTGCCATATTGGGTTCCCCGGCAGCCGGCGATTTTATGACCATAATGTCACCAGGTTCTTCAGCTGATGCCATTTTATATCCATAGCCTTCTGTGCCCACATCATTTTGATCAACCAGCATGAGCAATGGCACCACATCACAAATTTCCGTTCCTTTTTCCGGAGCCAATGAACCCACTACAGCCGAAGCCCTCACCTGCCAGACATCCACCATCAACTGGGAAAAAAACTGAGTAACAGGAACAGTTTCCATTCTCACCCTCAGGTATTTGGCTGTTGGATCATCAATAGGATCAAAAGGTACTGGTTTGAGGGAAAATTCTACCGCCACAGTTTCCGCCAGTTTGGTAGTATCTACGTTCATCTTCTGAAAGCCCTCCCCCTGAAAAATGGCTTTCAGCGTCTCTCGAACCGCTTTTTCGGCTTCGGCTTGTGTGTTCTTATCCTCATCAGTCAAGGAAAGTGTTTTTCCTCCGCTCAGCGCTGCAGCATCCACCGCATCCTGCAAACGGTTTTTATTGAGTATCAAATACCCACCATCCAGAGCCAGGGCGGTAAAGCCAAGCAACACGAACAGCGCCACCGTCACCAGAACCAGTACGGCGCCTTTCTGTTTGTTAGGGTGCGGCAGCGCTTTCATGACGTTACTCCTTAATCACCAAAATTCAGGGTTACCTGGGTTTTGCCTTCGGCCGGGGCCTCGGCGCCTTTTACATATTTGTCGTGCAGGGATACGCCGTATTCCCCGTTAAGGGTGAGAGCGGCCAGCTTGCCGTCGTTGCGGGCGGCGGCACCGGGATCGAGCACCTGCAGGGTGTCGAGGGCTTTGGTGTCCTGCCCCATGTCAAAGCCGTAGTAACGTTCACTGGCGCAGCCGGCAAGCACGGCGGTGGTCAGCAGGGTCAGCAATAACTGTTTCATGGTGGTTCTCCTTGTTCCGCTAGAGCGACTGACCATAGGTCTGCTCCATGCCGCCTTCGTTCATGGCCGGATTCACGCCGCTGTTGCCACTCTGTCCGGTGGCCGGCGCGCCTTCGCTTACACGGGAGCGGTGCGACATGCGGCCCAGCAGGTAAAACTCGAGATCGTTGGGCTCAATAAAGCCGTCGGTGGGCAGGGTGACCTGCTGCTTGTCGAAGGGCCGCACCAGGCGGGGAGTGACCATGATCACCAGCTCGGATTCACCTTTGGCAAAACTGCGGCTGGTAAAGAGGTTACCCAGCACGGGAATATCTCCCACAAAGGGCATCTGGCTGATTTGCTCGCGGTTGTTCTCACTGAGCAAACCGGCAATGCTGATGGTCTGGCCATCCCCCAGCTCCACGGTAGTGCCGGCGCTGCGCTTGCTGAGGGCGGTAATGTCGCCAAACAGGGGCACGTTGGCGGAGTTGGCCACCACCGGCTCGCTAACGGTTACGTTGAGGTTAAGGTTGATTTTGCCGCTGCCCAGTACCACGGGGGTGAACTTGAGGCCCACCCCAAATTCCTTGAACTCCACCGCCACACCATCTTCGGTGGGCACCGGCACCGGGTATTCACCCCCGGAAAGAAACTCGGCCGACTGACCGCTGATGGCGGTGATGCGCGGCTCGGCCAGCACTCGGGCCAGACCTCGGGTTTTAGCCAAGTCCAGGGCCACATTGAACACGGTGTCGGCACTGGCAAAGCTGCCGATAACGGTGTTGGTGCCAAAACCGGCCAGCTGGCCCACGCTGTCACGCAGCAGCGAGAATCCCCAGTTGCCGGAGCGCTCCAGCAACTCAAAGGCCGACTCCCAGCTGCGTGACGTATCCCGGGCCACCTCGGCCACGGTGACTTCCAGCATTACCTGCTGGCCGCCTCCCACGCTCATCATGTTCATCACCTCGGAGCGGGCCGTGCCTCCCTCGGCGGCTACCACATAACCCCGGGCCAGTTCATAGGCGGCATTGAGCCGGTCGAGGTTGGACACTTCACCGCTTACCACCAGCTGGCCCTGGGAAGTGTGCACCTGAATGGGCTCATTGGGCAGAAAACGGTACAGGCGCTCTTTCAGGCCCTGCAGATCATGGCTCACTTCAATGTCGTATACCTGCATCAGGTTGTCGTTCATGTCCCACACCATCAGGTTGGTGTGGCCGAGGGACTTGCCCACCAGATACAGCTCGCGGTCCTGCAGCACCAGCACATCGGCAATGGCCGGGTTGCCCACCGACACCCGGCTGGCGGGCCGGTCGAGCATGAGTGAGCGGGACTTGTGAATGGGCAACTGCATTTCGTTGCCCGCCTCGTTCAGGCTGCCGCCGGCCATTGCCGGGCCGGTTGCCGCCAGCAGGGTTAACCCCAGTACGCTTGCCAACAGGGCTCTCATAGCCACCTCCATGTGCACTAATTGGTAGAATTGTGTTTATTTTCAGCTTTTAACCGGCACCTGCTGCTGGCTGGTGCCCTTGATGAGATCGATGGTGGAAGCCCGTGGCCGCACCGTCCGGGGGGCCGGCTCGGGCTCGGCGACGGCCTGCGGCTCACTGGCCACGGCGGCCACGGTTTCAAGCTGCAAATCCTGCTCGTCGTTGGGGTTGCGCAGCGCCAGCTGAATACGGCCATTGGAGCTGGCGTTCACCAGCCGTTCGGCTTGCTCGGGATCCACCTCCAGGGTAACGGCGCGCACCAGCTTGGGACGGTTTTCGTCAGTATGCTGGGTTTGATCCACCGCCAGCACCTTGAGGTTTTTCAGCACGGTGCGGGTCATGCTGCCTTCGGTAAACAGAATATCGACCCGGTTGCCGGGGAGCAGAAACCCGGCCACGCCGATCACGTCGTTTACCCGCACGGTTACCGCCCTCATGCCGGGCTCCAGCAGCACGGACAGGGTGCTGCCCTCGCCCACCGGCGCCAGCCGCTCGCTGCGCAGCACGTCACCCCGGTAGAGGTTGTTCTTGGCCACCATGTTCTGGGCTGCCTCAAGGCTGGTAAGGGCGCCGGGCGGCACCAGGCGGGTGTCGATGTCTTTCAGTTGCACGTGAATGGGCTCAATGGGGGCGCCGGGCACCAGGTCGACCGCCGCCACCACCACTTGGGTGGTGTCGCCCTCGGCCTTGGCCCGGGCGGCTTCGCTTTGCTGATTGAGCCAGTTGTTGGCCATGATGGCGGCCGCGACACCAAAGCCCACGGAGAGAACAAACAATAACAGAGTGCGTGTTTTCATAACCTGATCCTTGGTTTAAACGTTGCTCCACATCGGGAGTATAGTCAGTGCACGCAATACATGTGCCAGGCTTTGGTTAAAACTTCTTCATTCAACGGCTCGTTGGCCTGACCATTGAAATGCATAATGTCGCGGGCGATGCCCAGAATATCCCGCGGATAGCAGGCGATCAGCGGTTTGTTGCTGCCCTGGTGCAGTTTTTTCACCATAAAGTGGAATAATGCATCGGTGGCGGACAGCCGGTATTTTTCCAGGTTCATGTTCCAGACTTTTCGGTAAAGTTCTTCCGGCATGGCCTGCAATTGCAGCTTGTAGCCCAGGCGGCGTAAAAACGCCTCGTCGGCAATGGACTCCGGATCCAGGTTGGTGGAAAACACCAGTATCTGTTCAAAGGGAATATCAAAATGCAGGCCATTGGGAAGGGAAAGAAAATCCCGCTTTTCCTCCATGGGCACAATCCAGCGATTGAAGAGTTCATCGGCGGAAAAACCCTGGCGACCCAGATCGTCAATTAAAAATACGCCATTATTGGCTTTCATTTGCAAGGGCGCGCTGTATTGGCGGGATTGCCGGTCAAAATGCACCTCCAGCATATCAAGCTTGAGTTCGCCGCCCACCATCACCAGCGGCCGCCGGCAGGCAATGTAGCGGGCGTCATGTTCGGGTTCGTCGTGCTCGGTTCGCCAGTGATAAAGGGGATCGAACACCGGAATAATGGTGTTCTGAATGGCAATGGCATGAGGCACATAAATATGCTCGTCAAATACCTTGTTAAAACGGTGGCACAAAAAACTTTTGCCGGTGCCGGCATGGCCGTAAATCAGCAGGGGCCGGCGCGAATTAAGGGCCGGGCCCAGCACGTTGACCAGCTCGGGGCTGATCACCATGTCGGCAAGCGCGGCTTCAAGCCGCTCCCGGCGAATGCTGCGCTCCCCCAGAGACTGGGCCAGCACCAGGCGATTGTAGTCGGCCAGGGGGATGGGCGCCGGGCCTATGTAGCCGTCGCGCTCGTTCAGCACCTGGGCTTCGTACTGCCCTTTTTGAGTAAGGGCAAAGCGAATGGGCTCGTCCATACGGCCCGAGGCGCGCACCTCCACCATTTGCAGGGTTTTCAGCTCCTGCAGCAGGGGCTCGACAATGCTGCCGCGCAGGCACAGGCGCTCGGCCAGTGCGGGCAAAGACAGCGACGCCTCTTCCTGCAGGTGGCGCAGGCAGAGGCGAAACAGTAATTCCTTGGAGAGGCCGGTATCGGCCAGGGTTTTGGGTTTGGGCAGGTACATCCTTGTTACCTCCTTTTAAGCCGGCAGCTGCAAGCTAGCGGCCGACCAGTATGTCAGGACACCAGGGTAAAAAGTTGCAGCTCGTTCAGTACCACCGCCAGCGCCGCGCCCAGGGCCAGGGCCGGACCGTAGGGCACCTTCAGGCCGGCCACTTCATTCTCTGCCGGCGCCAGATAGCGGCGGGAGCCAAGGATAATGCCGTAACGGCTGAAGGTGGTTTTAAAGCCCTGCCAGCCCACCCGGCGCCAGGCCAGTATTAATACCAAGGGCAAACCAATCATCAGGCCATAGAGCAGGGCTTCGAGAAATACCTGCCAGCCTACAAAGGTGGCAATGGCCATGCCGAGCTTGACGTCACCACCGGCAAGAATACGCAATACAAAAAACGGAAACAGAATAATAAAGGAATAAACCAGACCGGTCAGGGCAAAGGCCGGGCCTTCACCAACAAAGGCATGAAAGGCCAACGCCAGGGGAATAAAACTCAGCGTCAGCCAGTTGGGAATCTTTTGGCGGGCCAGATCCATCCAGCACGCCGCCATCAAAAATAGTATTAATGGTAGCTGTTCCATATACCCACCATTAAAAATGGCGGCACTGGCCGCCTTTTTAGATATCAACAATTTTTCGTAGCAGCGGAAGCTGCATCAGATTTACCAACACTTCCACAAAGGTCTGTAATTACCAAATCAACCCTTTCCCCCAATCCCACAAAAGCAGTAACCACACCCGCAGCTACCAACCCACCCGCAATCGCATATTCAACCACGGTCAGACCATCTTCATCATTCACCAGACGCAACAGTTCTTTGGCAATAAACATAAGAAAACCCTCTTTCCTTGCTTGTGTTTTCAGGTCCCTGTTTTACAGAAAACCTTCCTGGTTAAAACTTGCTTTGGCTCTGAGTCACTCAGAGTGCTTTGCTTTCAATCCGGCACCGCCTGTGCCTGTTTGCTTCATATAGTCTCGCGGCCTCCCTTTCGCTTGATTATATGATCCGGTACTTTTCTCTTCTCTTAAGTGCCGGGCCTTAAGCATTGTGCTTGTTATTATTTATAGCTCAGTTCCACGAGCCGCAAGGCAGTTTATTAATGCAAGTTTCCGAAAGTTCACCGCCCGCTCCCGCTCTATTGTTCATGTTTTTCGTTTGGTTCCCATTCAAGGATTCGTTCGAATTCCAATGGTGTTGCTATGCGTCGTTGGCGGCCCGGTTTTTGCCATAAATATCCCCGGCAAACACCAGGCTGCCGCCCTCGCTCCAGGTGGTGAAATACACCATGTAGACCGGCAGCCGCTGTGACGGCGGCAGCACCTGGGTACGCTCGTGCCCGGGTACCTGCCAGCCCAGCCCGCTGGCAAGTGCCGCCGGCTCGGCCAGGCGCACGCAGCCGTGGCTGAGCGCCCGCCGGTCCCGGCCGAACAGGGATTTATGGGGGGTGTCGTGCAAATACACGCTGTGGCGGTTACGCATTTCAAACTTGAGCCGCCCAAGGGCATTGTGAGGGCCAGGCTCTTGCACCAGGCGCAGACCGGGGGGCGGAGCCTGCCAGTTGATGCTGGATGGCAACACGGGCGCACTTTCTCCGGGCAGCCAGGCAATAAAGCCGTTGCGATCCAGATAGCCGGCGTCGCGCCGCTGAGCCGGCAACAGGTCTTCCCGCATTATATTGGCGGTGGGGGTCCAGTCCGGGTTCACCTTGAGGGCGTCTATGTGGGTGGCCAGCTCGGGGGTGGGCCAGTCGGGCCGGCCCACTATTACCTTCATGGCCAGTTGGGGCCGACCGTCCCGTACCAGGGTGAGCCGGTAGGAAGGAATGTTGATCAATACATAGTCACGGGTGGCCGGGGGCAGCCGCAGCCAGCGGTGCAGGTTGATTTTTATTTCGGCGCGCAGTTCGGCGGGCGGACGGTTAATCAGTGCACGGGTGGCCTGATTCAGCCCTCCCGTCACCTCCAGGCCCCCGGCCCGCTGCAGGGTGGAAAGAGTTTCACTTAACGGCGGGTCCAGTACATCGGCCCGGCCGACCGGCACCGGCACTTGCCGGCCGAGCTCCGCCAGCCGTTGGCGCAGCACCGGAATGATCGCGTCCCGCTCGCCGGGGCGTACGTTCGGCCCCGAAGGCAGTGTGGTGTAATGGGTGACATCGGCCAGGCGCTGGTAATGACGCTGCAGTTCGCGGTAACCGTGGTAATCGGGGGCCTGGCCGGCCATGTAGGTAGTGAGCTCCTGCTGGCGAATGGCCTGGTCAAAGCCCTCGGTGCGCCAGTGGGCCGGCAGGGTGTATTGGGCGAAGCGTTCTCTTTCCTGCAACACGGCACGCCATTCCCGGGTTAGCCAGTCGTCCCGTTCGGCCGGACTCATGGCGGCAAACGCAGGCTCATCGGGCAGCAACAGTTGTTGCAACTGCTGCCCGGCCGGATTCAGCGTGTTGCCGTGATGCCACAACAGCTGCGCCCATGCCGGGCCACTCAGCAGCAGGGCCACGGTTATCAACAGCCTGAGCAGTATGTTTATCATCGCATCCCCTCCCTGGGTTGTTGCCACAAGTATGGTCAACTTCTCGCCCTAGGCGGGATAAAAGTAAAACAACAGCAGGGTAAACAGGGCGGCGGCGGCCAGCATCACCAGATACACCTTGAGATACTGGCTGTGGCGCCGGCCCTTGAGGTGCACCAGGGTAAAGGTGGTCACCGCCAGCCCCAGGGCGCCCCAGATGCCCAGGTGAAACCACAGCGTCGGCAGGGTAAGCCAGCCGGTGCGCACTTCCACCTCCAGGTAGCGCAGATAGCCGTAGTGCTGCTCGGGCCGGCCGTAGTGAAACAGGATCAGCAGCAGTATGTAGAGTGTCCAGCCGCCGCCGGTGAGGGCCGCAAGCCAGGCGCCGAGCCAGTCTTTGCGTTGCTTCGCCATAGCCCCTCCCATCTTTTGCTTGAGTCCTGACCCCACACGGGTAACATTAGCTCCCTTATGTATAGTGTATCGGCCAGGGGCCGGTTTAGTTCAAAGCTGGAGAGCGATTTACATGACCCACGCATCCGTAACTGATGTGCTGGCAGGCAAATATGCCGTTGGCACCCCCCTTACCGTTAAGGGGTGGATTCGCACTCGCCGTGACTCCAAGGCGGGAATTTCGTTTTTGGCCATTCACGATGGCAGCTGCTTCAATCCGGTGCAGGCCGTGGTGCCCAATAACGTGGCGAATTATCAGTCTGAAGTGGTGCGTCTGACTACCGGCTGCTCGGTGGAAGTCACCGGCACAGTGGTGGAGTCGCAGGGCCAGGGCCAGGACTTCGAGCTGCAGGCCACCGAGGTCAAGGTGGTGGGCTGGGTAGACGATCCCGACACCTACCCCATGGCCGCCAAGCGCCACTCCATTGAATATCTGCGGGAATACGCCCACCTGCGCCCGCGCACCAACCTGATTGGCGCCGTGGCCCGGGTGCGCAACTGCCTGTCGCAGGCGCTGCACCGCTTCTTTCATGAAAACGGTTACATGTGGGTGGCCACTCCCATCGTGACCGCGTCCGACTGCGAAGGCGCCGGGGAAATGTTCCGGGTATCCACCCTGGATCTGCACAACCTGCCGCGCACCGACAAGGGCGACATCGACTTTGGCGAAGACTTCTTTGGCAAGGAAGCGTTTCTTACCGTGTCCGGCCAGCTCAACGCCGAGACCTACGCCTGCGCCCTGAGCAAGGTGTATACCTTTGGCCCCACCTTCCGCGCCGAAAACTCCAACACCAGCCGCCACCTGGCCGAGTTCTGGATGGTGGAGCCGGAGGTGGCCTTTGCCGATCTGGATGATGCCGCCAAACTGGCCGAAGACATGCTGAAATACGTGTTCCGCGCTGTGCTGGAAGAGCGCATGGACGACATGACCTTCTTCGCCCAGCGTGTGGATAAAGACGCCATTACCCGGCTGCAGAGCTTTGTGGAAAAGGACTTCGCCCAGGTGGACTACACCGATGCGGTGGAGATCCTTAAAAAATCCGGCAGGAAGTTCGAGTTCCCGGTGGAATGGGGCGTGGATTTGTCTTCCGAACACGAGCGCTACCTGGCCGAAGAACACTTCAAGGCGCCGGTGGTGGTGAAGAACTACCCGAAAGACATCAAGGCCTTCTACATGAAGCTGAACCCGGACGGCAAAACCGTGGCGGCCATGGATGTGCTGGCTCCCGGCATTGGCGAGATCATCGGTGGCTCCCAGCGGGAAGAGGTGCTGGAAGTACTGGACGCCCGCCTGGAAGAAATGGGCCTGAACAAGGAAGACTACGGCTGGTACCGGGATCTGCGCCGCTACGGCACCGTGCCTCATGCCGGCTTTGGTCTGGGCTTTGAACGCCTGGTGGCCTACGTCACCGGCATGGGCAACGTGCGGGATGTGATCCCCTTCCCCCGCACCCCGCGCAACGCCGAGTTCTGATTATTCGCGAAAAATGAAAGCAAAAAGCCCCGGTTCCGGGGCTTTTTTGTATTTAATGGCGACTGGCGTCAATGCTGCACCGCGCGCTCACACGCCAAAGGCAAACTTCAGCGCAAACAGCACCGCCAGCGCCCAGACCACCGGGCTCACTTCACTGGCGCGGCCGGACAGCACCTTGACGCCCACAAAGCTGATAAAGCCAAAGGCAATGCCGTGGGCGATGGAGAAGGTAAAGGGCATCATCACCAGTACCACCACGGCGGGCACGGCTTCGGTGAGGTCGTCCCAGTGCAGGTGGGCCAGCTGAGCCAGCATCAGCACCGCCACATACACCAGGGCACCGGCGGTGGCGTAGGCCGGCACCATGCCCGCCAGCGGCGAAAACAGAATGGCGGCAATAAACAGCAGGCCGGTCACCACGGCGGTGAGGCCGCTGCGTCCGCCCACGGCCACGCCGGCGGTGCTTTCCACATAGGAGGTGGTGGTGGAGGTGCCCAGCACCGAGCCGGCAATGGAAGCGGTGCTGTCGGCCAGCAGGGCGCGGCCCAGGCGCGGCAGCCGGCCCTGCTCGTCCAGCAGTTTGGCCCGCTGGGCCACGGCGATCAGGGTGCCGGAAGTATCGAACAGGTCCACAAACAGAAAGGCGAAGATCACCGACAGCATGCCCACGTTAAAGGCACCGGCAATGTCCAGCTGCATAAAGGTGGGCATGATGGAAGGCGGGGCAGACACTATGCCCTGATATTCCACATCGCCAAAAGCCAGGCCAAGGCCGGTGATCGCCAGAATGCCGATCATCACCGCACCGCGCATGCCCCGGGCCGCCATGCCGATGATCAGGAAAAAGCCCAGCACCGCCAGGCCCGCCTGCAGGCCGGTAATGTCGCCCAGCCCCACCAGGGTGGCCGGGTTATCCACGATAATGCCGGCGCTTTTCAGCCCCACCAGTGCCAGAAACAGACCGATGCCGGCGGCAATGCCGAGCTTGAGCGGCTGAGGAATGGCGTTGATGATCCACTCCCGCACCTTGAACAGGCTGAGCAGCACAAAGATACAGCCGGAGAAGAACACGGCGCCCAGGGCGCTTTGCCAGCTGTAGCCTTCGGTAAGCACCACGGTATAGGTGAAAAAGGCGTTCAGGCCCATGCCCGGCGCCAGGGCAATGGGGTAGTTGGCCGCCAGCCCCATGATAAAGCAGCCCAATGCCGCCGCCAGACAGGTGGCCACAAACACGGCGCCATAATCCATGCCCGCCTCCGACAAAATCGCCGGATTGACGAAGATGATGTAGGCCATGGTAAGAAAGGTGGTAATGCCCGCCACCACCTCCTGGCGGACGTTGGTGTTGAGCTCTTTGAGCTTAAAATATTGTTCAAGCATGGGGGGTAACTCTGAAATGATGATTTAAACCGGAATTATCGGCTCAATCGGCACTTTTGGCAACGCGGTGCCGGCGCATTTGACCAGGAAGGCAGCATTTTTGGAAACATGCCGGGCCTGGCCCGGCATGTTTTTAGTGCAGCCATGGTGCATTCTGCTCTGAATGCCGGCTCAAAGGCCGGAATGACTTCGGAAAACTCCTCACGTCATTATATCGCTGCCAGCAGGCCAACGCCGGCCACGGCAAAACCGAACACTCGCAGCAGGGTTTGATGCAGATGGCGGGCGGCAAGCCAGCCGGCGGCATGCAACAAACCGGTGGCCAGCACAAACCCCGCCATAAAGATCAGAGCCGAGCCGGACGCCGGCGTCTCCAGGCCATGGGCATTGCCATGGAACAAACCAAACAGGGCGCACAACAGCAGCAGGCCGCGGCCCGCACCGGCCACATTGGCGGCCAGCAGGCCACCCAGCACCACCATGGACACCAGGATCACCGGCTCCACCGCCGGCAATCCCATGCCCGCCATGCCCAGGATCGCCCCCGCTACCATGGCCGCCACAAAGGTCAGGGGCAGGCGCCAGCCCGCCCGGTTGCCGCCGGCCATGGCCAGCATGCCCACGGCCAGCATGGCCAACAGGTGATCCCCTCCCATCATGGGGTGCAGCAAACCGGCGGCAAGGCCGGCCTCGCCGTGGCCGGGGTGGGCAAAAGCGGCGGCCGGCATCAGGGCGGCCAGGGTAATCAGGGCTTTTTTCATGCTTGTTCTCCGTGAATGGCAAAATCGGCGGGCAGCGGGCGCAGCATGCCTTGGCGCTCTATAAAGAGAATGATTTCGAGCAGGCCGTCGCCGCGCATCAGGTTGGTAAATACAAAGGGCCGCTCGCCGCGCATGCGTCTGGCATCCCTGTCCATCACCTCCAGCGAGGCGTTCACCATGGGCGCCAGATCGGTCTTGTTGATGATCAGCAAATCCGACTTGGTAATGCCGGGGCCGCCCTTGCGGGGGATCTTGTCGCCGGCGCACACGTCGATGACATAGAGGGTGAGATCCGACAGCTCGGGGCTGAAGGTGGCGGACAGGTTGTCGCCGCCGCTTTCCACCAGCACCAGCTCCAGGCCGGGGTGACGCTGTTGCAGGGTGTCGATGGCCGCCAGGTTCATGGAGGCGTCTTCCCGAATGGCGGTATGGGGGCAGCCGCCGGTTTCCACCCCCAGAATGCGGTCTTCTTCCAGCGCCTGGTGGCGCAGCAGAAACTCGGCGTCTTCCCTGGTGTAAATGTCGTTGGTGACCACCGCCAGATCGTAGTGCTGGCGCAGGGCCGCGCACAGCTGGCGCAGCAGCGCCGTTTTGCCCGAGCCCACCGGCCCCCCCACGCCAACGCGCAAACAGTGTGTACTCATATTTTCAGCTCCGGAACAATCGTGAATATTGGGTTTCATGCAGGGCGCTGGCCTGCACCTGACCGGGCAGGCCCAGCCCCAGCCGGTTATCGTCAAGGGATTCGGCCAGCACCAGCGCCTCGCTTAACGCCGGCTTCAGCGCCAGCAGCAGCCGCTGCGCCGCGGTCTGCCCCAATGGCAGAGTCTTGCTGGCTACCGCCAGCTGGTTTTCCAGCCAGCTCCAGGCAAAGCCCAGAGCGGCGGTGCGGGCACTCAGCCCCCACTGCCGGGCCGCCAGTGCCCAGACGCACATCAGGGCCGGCGACGCGGGCAGCATGGCCACATTTACCCCCTGCCCTTTCAGCAGCCGCACCAGCGCCAGGGCCTGCTGCTCGTCTTCAAACAACAACTCCCGGGTTTCGCGGCTGGCGCGAATAAAATCGCTCCAGCAGGCCACCGCCTCGTACTGGCCAGCCGCCAGCGCGCCATACGCACGCAGCAGCACCGGCAGATCAAGGTGGGCCAGCCCCTGCAGGGTGACGGTGAGCCAGTCCCTGAGCTCGGCTTCATGGGTTACCCAGCCCAGCTCAATGGCCGACTCCAGCCCGGCGGACCAGGCAAAGCCGCCAATGGGCAAGGCCGGGCTGGCCAGGTGCAGCAGCCCCAGCAGCTCGCCGTCAGTGATCATGATGATGGTGGCCGCCCAGGCCGTGATAAGCGCCGGACTCGGGATTAAAAGGGGCCTGCTCACGCTCCAGCCGCAGGCCCAGATGCTCGGCCAGGTGCTCGAGCACATGATCCGGCGCAAAACGCAGCCAGCGCTCGCCTATCTCCAGTGTGACGTGACGGTTGCCCAGGTGATAGCAGGCCCGGGCAAAGGCAGGCCAGTCGGGGGCATGGGCGGTGACCACCGGCTCGGCCCCGGCGCGTACCTCAAACACCCGGCCACTTTCGCTTACCAGCTTGTCGCCGGCCCTCAGCACCCGGCCCCGCTCCAGAAACAGGCCCAGCTCGGTGCCGCCGTCACTGACGGCGCGCAGCCGTCCTTTCTGGCGCAACTCAAAGGGCAGGGTCAGGGTGTCGTCGGCAGGCCGGGTACTTTGCCCCTCGTTGTGGGTAATGTTCAGCATGATGGTTCCTTGTTAAAACAGCGAATACAGCTGGGCCAGAGGCAATACCGTGGCGGGCTCGCAGGTAAGCAGCTCGCCGTCGCAGTACACCTCGTAGGTCTGGGCGTCCACCTGAATGTTGGGCGTGGCGCCGTTGTGGATCATGTCGGCCTTGGTAATGGTGCGGGTATGCTCGCAGGCCACCAGCCGACGCTTGAGGCTCAACCGGCCAGGCAGATCGTGGGCCAGCGCCGCACGGCTGACAAAGGTCAGGCTGCTGGCGGCGGCCGCATTGCCAAAGGCACCGAACATGGGGCGGTAGTGCACCGGCTGGGGCGTGGGAATGGAGCCGTTCACGTCGCCCATGGGCGCATACGCAATGGTGCCGCCCTTGAGGATCAGGGCCGGTTTGATGCCGAAAAAGGCCGGGCTCCACAACACCAGATCCGCCAGCTTGCCGGTTTCCACCGAACCCACCTCGTGGCCCACGCCATGGGCAATGGCCGGGTTGATGGTGTATTTGGCGATATAGCGCTTTACCCGGAAGTTGTCGGCACCGGCAATGGGCTCTTCCGGCAGCGGGCCGCGCTGCACCTTCATTTTGTGGGCGGTCTGCCAGGTGCGGCACACCACCTCCCCCACCCGGCCCATGGCCTGGCTGTCGGACGACATCATCGAAATCACCCCCAGATCCTGCAGAATGTCTTCGGCGGCGATGGTTTCCTTGCGAATGCGCGAGTCGGCAAAGGCCACGTCTTCGGGAATATCCGGATCCAGGTGGTGACACACCATCAGCATGTCGAGGTGCTCGTCCACGGTATTGACCGTGTAGGGACGGGTCGGGTTGGTGGACGACGGCAGCACATTGGGCAGGCTGCAGGCGGTGAGAATGTCGGGAGCATGGCCGCCGCCGGCCCCTTCGGTATGAAAGGTGTGAATGGTGCGCCCTTTAAAAGCCCCAAGCGTATCTTCCACAAAACCCGACTCGTTGAGGGTGTCGGAATGAATGGCGATCTGCACGTCGTATTCTTCCGCCACCGACAGACAACAGTCGATGGCCGCCGGGGTGGCACCCCAGTCTTCGTGGATCTTGAGTCCCATGGCACCGGCTTCCAGCTGCTCGCGCAGGGCGTCGGGCTCACTGGCACAGCCCTTGCCGAGAAAGCCGAAGTTCATCGGCAGGCCGTCGGTGGCCTGCAGCATGCGGGCAATGTGCCAGGCTCCCGGGGTACAGGTGGTGGCCTTGGAGCCGGTAGCCGGACCGGTGCCGCCGCCGATCATGGTGGTCATGCCCGAGCACAGGGCCTCGTCCACCTGCTGGGGGCAGATGTAGTGAATATGGGTATCCACCCCGCCGGCGGTAAGAATATGGCCTTCACCGGCAATCACCTCGGTACCCGGCCCCACATTAATGGTAACGCCGTCCTGAATGTCCGGGTTGCCGGCCTTGCCGATGGCGTGAATGCGGCCGTCCTTCAGCGCCACGTCGGCCTTGACGATGCCCCAGTGATCCACAATCAGGGCATTGGTGATCACGGTGTCCACGCTGTCGGCGCGCACCGCCTGACTCTGGCCCATGCCGTCGCGGATCACCTTGCCACCGCCGAACTTGACCTCTTCCCCGTAGCGGGTGAGATCCTGTTCCACGGCTATCCACAGCTCGGTGTCGGCCAGCCGCACCCGGTCGCCGGTAGTGGGGCCAAACATGTCGGCATAGGCCTGGCGGCTGATTTTGCTCATGGCTGCTCTCCTTCCAGCGGGCCCATCACGTCGCCACGAAACCCATACACATGGCGTTTGCCACCCATGGCCACCAGGGTCACGGTGCGGTGCTGGCCCGGCTCAAAGCGCACGGCGGTGCCGGCGGCAATGTCGAGGCGAAAGCCCCGGGCCCGCTCCCGCAGAAACTCCAGCGCCGGATTGACCTCGGCAAAATGGTAATGAGAGCCCACCTGAATGGGCCGGTCACCGGTATTGGCCACGGTAAGGGTGCGCCGCTCGCGTCCGGCACTCAGCTCAATGTCGCCGGCGGCCAGTTGCAGTTCTCCCGGAATCATGGTGTCTCCTTACTGAATCGGATCATGCAATGTCACCAGCTTGGTGCCGTCGGGAAAGGTGGCTTCCACCTGCACTTCCTTCACCAGTTCGGGCACGCCGTCCATCACCTGCTCCCGGCTCAGCCAAGTGCGGCCTTCGCCCATCAGCTCGGCCACGGTGCGGCCGTCGCGGGCGCCTTCCATGATCGCTGCCGACAGGTAGGCCACCGCCTCGGGGTAGTTCAGGCGCAGGCCCCGGGCCAGCCGGCGCTCGGCCAGCAAGGCGGCGGTAAACAGCAGCAGCTTGTCTTTTTCTCTCGGGCTGAGCTCCATTCGTTGTTACTCCACTTGCAAAAATTCAGGTAAACCAGATGCGGGGAAAACTGGCCTCACGCCCCAGCGCGACGGGGCGAAGCTGTTCCCAGGCCGCCCACATGCCGGTGCGGCAGTCGTTCATGTCGTTACCCAGGTAGCGCACCAGCAGCACGCCCAGGCGCTCGGTCACGGCAAAGCCGGCCGGCAGCGTCTCACGCAGGCCGGCAATCAGCTCATCGGTCAGCCCGGGACCCGCCGCCAGCAGGGTGCCGAACACGCAGCCGCCGTTGAGGCCGGCCCGGCCCCGGTGCAGCGCATCCCCGGCTGTGAGCTGCAAGCGTTCGTTAAACAACAGACGCCCGCCCCGCCACAGTTGCAGCCGCTGGGTAAGGCTGCCGTCGTCAAACCAGTGCTCGCCGGCGGGCCGGCCCAGGCACACCAGCTCCCAGCCGATAAAGCGGGCGTCTTCGGCCAGCTCTATATGCAGATCCAGGGCGGCCCTGGCGCCACGGTAGACAATGGTTTCCTGAGGCAGCCATTCACATTCGGCGTTTTCATCCAGTTGCAGGCGCACCTGCTGGCCCTGGGCCACGCCGGCGCTGTCGCGCCGGTAGACCTTGCCCGCCGACGGGGTGGTGAGCAGGCTTTGGCTGCCCGAACCGGCCTGCACCTCTATGCGCAGGCTATCTCCCGATACCAGACCGCCGGGCGGGTGCAGCAGGTAGAGATGGCAAGGCGTTCCTTCCGGATAAAACGGACGTTGAATGCGCAGCGGGCCGCTGAAGGCCATTCGCTTTACCTGGGTTCGTTCCGGTCCCTCGGCCAGTTGCAGGCTAAGGTGGGCCGGCCATTGCCGCTCAGGGCCGTAACCGTTAACGCCGTTTGCATGGCACTGGTGCATAAATTCATTTGAACCGTTGAGAATATAAGTAGTACTGCATTAACCGGGCCAAAATAAAAAAATTGTTTTTAAACAAATGATTAAATAAAAGCGTTCATACCCTGACCACCTAAATTTAATTTCAATTGAATCCAATTCACCAAGCTGGCACAGCGAGCCGGGCTCGAGCCCCAAATTGGTGCAGCCACCTGAGTAAAAAATAGCAGCCGGAGCTGTTCACGCCTTGACCGGTGCGTGTTGGCGGCCATGGTGGCCTTGACCGGGATCAACGTTCCTTTACAGAAAGTAACTAAACTTGAAATCAGGCTTCGGCGGCGGTTGCAGCCTTTCCAGGACGGCCCCGCGCATAACAAGGTACCCACCATGAACAACAAGTCCTACGACAGTGCACCCGGCAAGGGGCGGGAGTGGCTGTCGCTGCTCTTTATGACCCTGGTGCTTTTTCCCCTGCTCAGCATTATCTGTGTCGGCGGTTACGGCTTTGCGGTGTGGATGCTGCAACTGGTGTTCGGCCCCCCCGGACACGGTTGACCCGCCCTACTGAATTCAATCTTGTGAAGCGAGCAGCACCATGAAAAATCTTATTTGCAAACTCTGGAAAACGCTGAAGCGTCCGCCGGTGCACCTCAGTCTGGGGGCCGTGATCCTGGTGAGCTTTGTGGCCGGCATCGTGTTCTGGGGCGGTTTCAATACCGCCCTGGAAGCCACCAATACCGAAGAATTCTGCATCAGCTGTCACGAAATGCAGAACAACCCCTATCAGGAGCTGCAGGGCACGGTGCACTGGTCCAACCGCTCGGGGGTGCGCGCCACCTGCCCCGACTGCCATGTGCCCCACGACTGGACCGACAAGATCGCCCGCAAGATGCAGGCCAGCAAGGAAGTGTGGGGCAAGATCTTCGGCACCATCGACACCCGTGAAAAGTTTCTGGAAAAACGCCTGGAACTGGCCCAGCACGAATGGGCGCGGTTTTCCGCCAACGGCTCGCTGGAATGCCGCAACTGCCACGACTACAACAGCATGAACTGGGAGGTGATGTCCGACCAGGCCAAACGCTTTATGAAGCCCGCCGCCGAGCGCAACCAGAGCTGCATTGACTGTCACAAGGGCATCGCCCACCACCTGCCCGAGCAGATGACCTTCAAGGATCCGGCGCTGGATCAGCTGGAGCAGCGCGCCCAGGGGCTGAGCCCGAATGAAGGTGAAAGCTATTACACCGTCAGGGCCATCACCCTGTATCTGGACGAAGCCCGTACTCAGGCCGCCGGCGAGCTGGAGGCGGCCAGTCCGGTGCAGGTGCTGGAAGAAAGCGGCGACAGCGTCAAACTGCTGGTGCCCGCCTGGCGCAAGACCCGGGGCTTTGGCCGGGTGCTGTATGAAGACTTTGGCATGAACATCACCAGCCTGGTGCTGGAAAAGGACATGGCCCAGGACGAGGCCCTGGTGAAGGTGCTGGACGACGCCAAGGTCGACAGCATGACCGGCCTGCCCTGGGAGCCGGTGGAGGTGGCGCTGTGGGCCGAGCAGGGTGCCCTGCTGCCGGAGGCGGAAGACATCTGGAGCTACGCCCGGGATACCTACCGCACCGCCTGCAGCGTGTGCCACTCCCAGCCCGCCGAGGCGCACTTCGATGCCAACACCTGGCCGGGCATGTTCGCGGGCATGGTGGGCTTTACCAACATGGACGCCGCCACTCAGGCGCTGGTGCTCAAATACCTGCAGAAACATTCGTCCGATTTCGCCGACGGCGCGCATTAAGGAGAGAACAAGCATGGCAATTTCAAGAAGACGTTTTCTTCAGGGGCTGGCGGCGGGCTCTGCCGCGGCCCTGATTGGCCCCGGTTTGCTGGTGCGTACCGCCCGGGCGGCGGTGACCGCCGAGGGCAGCTGGAAAATGGCCGGCTCCCACTGGGGCGCGTTCAAGGCGCTGGTCAAGGGCGGTGTGGTCACCGAGGTCAGGCCCTTTGAGCTGGATCAGCACCCTACCGACATGCTCAACGGCATCAAGGGGCTGATTTACAACCCGTCGCGCATTCGCTACCCCATGGTGCGGCTCGACTGGCTGAAAAACCGTCACAACAGCGACACCACCCGGCGCGGCGACAACCGCTTTGTGCGGCTCACCTGGGACGAAGCCCTGGACCTGTTTTATGAAGAGCTGGAGCGCATACAGACCCAGTATGGTCCCTGGGCGCTGTATGCCGGTGCCACCGGCTGGCGCCAGACCGGCCAGTTTCACAGCTGTGGCAGCCACATGCAGCGGGCCGTGAACCTGCACGGCAACTTTGTCAACAAGGTGGGCGACTACTCCACCGGCGCCGGCCAGGTGATCATGCCCTATGTGCTGGGCTCCACCGAGGTCTATGATCAGGGCACCTCCTGGCCGCTGATCCTGGAAAACACCAACACCCTGGTGCTGTGGGCCAACGATCCGTTCAAGAACCTGCAGGTGGGCTGGAACTGCGAAACCCACCAGTCCTACGGCTATCTGGCACAACTGAAGGAAAAGGTCGCCAGCGGCGATATGCGGGTGATTTGCGTGGATCCGGTGCGCTCCAAGACCCAGCGCTATCTGGAATGCGAGCACCAGTACATTCATCCGCAAACCGACGTGGCCTTTATGCTGGCCCTGGCCCACACCCTGTACAGCGAAAAGCTGCACGATGAAAAATTCCTCGGCACCTACACCCTTGGCTTTGAGCCCTTTATGGACTACGTGCTGGGCAAGACCGAAGACCAGGTGGAAAAGACCCCGGAATGGGCCGCCGCCATCTGCGGCATTGAGGCCGACGCCATTCGCGACTTTGCCCGCCTGCTGGCCGCGGGCCGCACTCAGCTGATGTTTGGCTGGGCCATTCAGCGCCAGCAGCACGGCGAACAACCCTACTGGGCCGGGGCAGTGCTGGCCGCCATGCTGGGCCAGATTGGCCTGCCCGGCGGCGGCATCAGCTATGCCCACCACTACAGCTCCATCGGCGTGCCCGGCACCTCGGCCAGCGCTCCGGGCGGCTTCCCCCGCAACCTGGATCCGGGCAAGAAGCCGGTGCACGATAACGAAGACTTTCAGGGGGCCAGCCGCATTATTCCGGTGGCCCGCTGGATCGACTGCCTGCTGGAGCCGGGCGGAAAAATTCAGTACAACGGCGGCGAGGTCATCTTTCCCGACGTGAAAATGTGCGTGTTCAGCGGCTGCAATCCCTGGCATCACCACCAGGATCACAACCGCATGAAGCAGGCGTTCCGCAAGCTGGAAACCGTGGTCACCATCGATTATTCCTGGAACGCCACCTGCCGCTTCTCGGATCTGGTGCTGCCCGCCTGCACCCAGTTCGAGCGCAACGACATCGACATTTACGGCTCTTATGTGAAGCGCGGCCTGCTGGCCATGCACAAGCTGGTGGACCCGCTGTTCCATTCCCGCAGCGACTTCGACATTTTCACCGATCTGTGCCGCCGTTTTGGCCGCCACGAGGAATACACTCAAGGGAAAGACGAACGCCAGTGGCTGATGCAGCTCTACAACGAGTGCAAAGAGGCCAACAAGGACAGCTACCCCATGCCCGAATTCGACGAGTTCTGGGAAGCCGGCTATGTGGACTTTGGCGAGGGTGAAAACTGGGTGCGTCATGCCGATTTTCGCGAAGATCCGGAAGTGAACGCCGTGGGCACGCCGTCCGGCTTTATCGAGATCAGCAGCCGCAAGATCGGCAGCTACGGCTACGACGACTGCAAGTCCCACCCCATGTGGATGGAAAAGGCCGAGCGCTCCCACGGCGGACCGGGCTCCGACAAATTCCCGCTGTGGCTGCAGTCGGTACACCCGGATCAGCGCCTGCATTCCCAGTTGTGCGAGTCGGACGACTACCGCGCCACCTATACGGTGCAGGGCCGCGAGCCCATTTACATCAACCCCGAGGATGCCGCCGCCCGGGGCATTGCCGACGGCGATCTGGTGCGGGTCTTCAACGGCCGGGGCCAGTTGCTGGCCGGTGCCCGGGTGTCGGATCATTTCCCGCCCGGGGTGGTGCGCATTCACGAAGGCGCCTGGTATGGCCCGGTGGATGCCAGCATTGGCGCCCTGGATACCTATGGTGACCCCAACACCCTGACCCTGGATGTGGGCACCTCCAAACTGGCCCAGGCGCCCAGTGCCAACACCTGCCTGGTGGACATCGAAAAATTCACCGGCGAAGCGCCGGCGGTCACTTCCTTTGGCGGCCCGCAACTGGTGGAGGTGTCATGACACAGGCAACGCAGGCAGGCACCGCCCTGCCCTTTTATTCCAGCGAGCACTGGCAACGGCAGGCGCTGCTGTGCCAGTGGCTGGCCACCCTGATGAGCAAGGAGCTGGACGACGCCAGCCTGGCCGCCTACCGGGCCGGTGAGGCCGCGCCGCTGCTGGACTGGCTGAGAGAAGACGGCCTGACGGAAGAAGCCGGCGCCCTGCAGGCGGCCATCACCGGCCTCGGCCTGTTTGAGCACCCCCGGCTGGAGCTGGCGGCGGACTTCGCCACCCTGTTTTTGAGCGATGCCCGCCACGGCGCCGCGCCCTATGCCTCCTGTTATGTCACCGAGCGCGGTGGCTTTATGGCCGGGCCGGCCCGGCGCATGGCGGACCGGCTGGCGGATGCCGGCGTCACCCTGCCCGCCGACTTCAGGGAGCCGGCGGATCACCTGGCGGTGATGCTGGATTACCTTGCCGGCGGCTACCGCCAGCTCGCCGAGCTGGATGCCCCGGCACAGGCCCGGGTGCTGGCCGGCCTGGCGCAGTTTCTGGAAAAGGAGCTGTGCAACTGGCTGTCCGCCTTCAGCCAGCGCTGCCGGCAACAGGCCACCGCCAGTCCCTTCTACCCGGCACTGGCGCAGCTTGTCACCGCCTTTTGCCGGCAACGGCTGCTTGAGGCAGGTACCCACTGACCCATCTGGTTCCCACTGTTCCGTGGGAACCAGATGCTTTCCCTCATTTTCCCCCCAACAAAAAAGACCCCGCACAGCGGGGCCAAAAGCACACGATTAACAGCGGAATGCTCAGGATTCGGCGGCCACCTCGGGCAGCTCGGCCGGCTTGGCAAGGGGTTTCATCAGCAGGGTGTAACCCACCACGCTGATCACCAGGCCCACAAAGAAGGCCATGTCCACAAAGATCAGGCTGCACACGAAAGACACGCCGTATACCAGGAAGGCCCGCAGGTTGTAGTTATTCTGGTAAACAAAGGGGCCCTTGGGGTCGTAGAAGTCTTCCACCCGAATGCGGCCACGGCGCAGCAGGTAGAAGTCGGCCAGCATGATACCCGCTACCGGACCCAGCAGGCCGGAGGTGACCACGCTGAACCACAGCAGGTTGTCGGCGAACAGCCAGGGCATCATCAGCAGACCAATCACACCGGAGATGGACACGCCCTTGGCAAAGCTCATGCGCGGGAACACGTTCATCAGGATCAACGCCGACGGCATCAGGTTGGCCACGGTATTGGTGGACCACTGGGCGAAGGCGATGGTCAGCATGCTCAGGATCAGCACCACGGGGGAGCTCATGGAGTTGAGCACGATTTCAATGGGGTCCCAGGTGCCGGTGAGAATGCCACCGATCATGCCCACCATCAGAATGCCGGAGCCAATGATGATCAGGCCGGCCAGCTGGGCAATAAAGGGCTTGCGGTTGCGTACGAAGAAGTTCTTGCTGCTGTGATCCCGGGAGCGCTCAAGCTTGCGGGTCAGATCCGGGCTGTTCAGACCCATGGTAATCCAGATACCGGCAATGGCCATGACCGCAAACAGGAAGGAGCCGTTGTCCAGAGACGGGGCCGCCAGCACGTCGCCAATGGTGGCGTTGTTGGTCTGCAGCAGCCAGAAGGTCACCAGGCCGATCAGAATGGTCAGCGCCGGAATGGCCACCCAGTCGAACTTGGCCATGGCCTTCATGCCGTAAATGGCATTCACCACCTGCAGCACGCCGAAGATCAGAATGAGAATGGTGGTATTGCTGTAGCCCACCCACATTTCCAGCACCTTGCCAATGGCCACCGCCGCCACCCAGGTCTGAAAGCCAAACCAGAAGCAGGCCGGAATGGCCCGGAAGGCGGCGGGGATCTTGGCGCCCTTGTAGCCAAAGCAACCACGAATGTAAACGGTAAACGGAATGCCGTAACGAATGCCGATGTCACCGGCCAGGATCAGAATGCTGGTGACGATGGCGTAGGCCGCCAGAATGGCGCCGATAATGGTCCAGGGCGACAGGCCCGGATACAGCTGGGCGCCCATGGTAAAGGCCCCCATGTTGATGGTCATGCCCGCCCAGAGCATGGTGAAGTCCCAGATATTGATGTCTCTGTCCTTGTCGGTGGACGGCATCAGCTCGGGGTTGTTCATCTCGTGTACAGCCATAGCGGCCTCTCCCTGTTACTGCCTGATGATAAATGTTACCCGATCCGGATGAATGTAAATGATCAACCGAATCACAGGTAAACAAAGTACCACCAAAATCGTTAACAATAAAATGCAAATTTGTTGATGCTTTTCATATGTGATGTGAGTCACGGTTTTGGTAACAGCGGTAACACACCAATAAAAAGGCCGGCGCAGAGGCCGGCATGGTGAAGCCGAAGTGAGGCTTACCCTTTCGGGCTCAGTTGATTACCCACAGATCCATGAACGCATTGACCGTGGTCGCCTCCAGCCGGGTCTGATCCTGGCACAGGTCAATAATGCGCCGGCTTTGCGCCCGGGGAAAACGAGTGTGCAGATGGTGCAGAAATTTTTGCTCCAGCACCGGTATGCCATCGTGCCGGCGGCGACGGTGGCCGAGGGGGTATTCCACCTCCACCCGCCCGGTGTGGCTGCCATCCTTAAAGAACACCTGAATGGCGTTGGCAATGGAGCGCTTGTCCGGCTGCAGGTAGTCGGCGCTGTAGCGCGGCTCCTCCGCCACCCGCATCTTGTTGCGCAGCACGTCGATGCGCGCATCTCCCTGATGAAAGGCGTCTTCGTAGTGCTCGGCGGTGAGAGTGCCGTACAACAGTGCCACCGCCACCATGTATTGCAGGCAGTGGTCGCGATCCGCCGGATTGGCCAGGGGGCCGGTCTTGGCGATGATGCGCATGGCCGGCTCCTGGGTGGCAAGCTCGATACGGTCGATCTCCTCGATCCGGTCCGCCACCTGCGGGTGTAATTGCACCGCGCACTCCACCGCGGTCTGGGCATGGAACTCGGCGGGATAGCTCAGCTTGAACAGCACGTTTTCCATTACATGGCTGCCCAGCGGCTGGCTCAGGGTGACGGGCCTGCCTGCAAACAGCACCTCCTGAAAGCCCCACTGGGGCGCGCTCAGCACCGATGGCATGCCCGCCTCCCCTTGCAGGGTGAGCATGGCCAGCCGTACCGCCCGGGCGGTGGCATCCCCCGCCGCCCAGGACTTGCGCGAGCCGGTATTGGGCCCGTGGCGGTAAACACGCAGCGCCGCCCCGTCGGCCCAGGCCTGAGACAGGGCATCCACAATCTGTCCATGGCCGCCGCCCAGCAGGCGGGTAACCACGGCGGTGGACGCCACCCGCACCAGCAACACATGATCCAGTCCCACCCGGTTGAAACTGTTGTTCAGGGCCAGCACGCCCTGAATTTCGTGGGCCTTGATCATGGCGGTAAGCACCTCGCCCATGGTGAGCGGCGCCCGCCCCTCGGCCACCGCCACCCGGCTGAGGTAGTCGGCGGTGGCCAGAATGGCGCCCAGGTTGTCGGACGGGTGGCCCCATTCGGCGGCCAGCCAGGTGTCGTTGAAGTCGAGCCAGCGCACAAGACAGCCAATGTTAAAGGCGGCAGTCACCGGATCCAGCTCGTGGGAGGTGCCGGGCACCCGGGCACCGTGGCGCACATGCATGCCCGGCACCGGGGGCCCCAGCAGCTTGGTGCATTCGGGAAAGCGCAGCGCCAGCAGGCCACAGCCCAGGGTATCCATCAGGCAGTGGCGGGCGGTGCGCCGCGCCTCCGGGCTGCCGCACAGGGAGCCCGCCACATAATCGGCGATGTGCACCAGCAGCGCGTCGGGGGCGGTGCGCCGGTTGCTGTTCACGGTACTGTGCATGGCTCGGCTCCTTGCTTACCGCGGGGATTGGGTGGAAATGTGTGTGTTCCCCCAGCCCCTGCTAGTCTCAGCGCTTGTCGATGGGCACCCAGGCCCGGCGGGCCGGGCCCACATAGTCGGCGCCGGGACGAATAATGCGGTTGTGGGCCCGCTGCTCCATGATGTGGGCACTCCAGCCGGTCACTCGGCTGAGCACGAACAGGGGGGTGAACAACCCGGTGGGAATGCCCATGAAGTGATAGGCGCTGGCATGATAAAAGTCGGCGTTGGCAAACAGCTTTTTCTCTCGCCACATCACCTGCTCCACCCGCTCCGACACCGGATACAGCACCCGGTCGCCCACCGCTTCACCCAGCTTTTTGGCCCAGGATCTGATAATGGCGTTGCGGGGATCCTTACGGGTGTATACCGCATGACCAAAACCCATGACCTTTTCCTTGCGCGCCAGCATCTCGAGCAGGGCGGCTTCTGCCTCATCGGGGCTGCTCCACTGCGCCAGCATGGCCATGGCCGCCTCGTTGGCGCCGCCGTGCAGCGGACCGCGCAGGGTGCCGATGGCGGCGGTCACCGCCGAGTGCAGATCGGTCAGGGTAGAGGCGCACACCCTGGCGGCAAAGGTGGAGGCATTGAACTCGTGCTCGGCATAAAGCACCAGGGAACAGTGCATCACCTGCACGTCCAGCGTCGACGGCGTCCGCCCCCGCAGCATGTGCAGAAAATGACCACCCAGGCTGTCGTCATCCAGGGCGGTGTCGATACGTTCACCGTCATGGGCATGGCGATACCAGTAACACAGCATGGACGGCAGCAGGGCCAGCAGCCGCTCGGCGGCCTGCTGCTGCTCGCTGAATGCACGCTCGGTTTCCAGGTTGCCCAGCATGGAGCAGCCGGTACGCAGCACATCCATGGGGTGGGCCGAGGCCGGAATCTGCTCCAGCACGGTGCGCAGCGCCGCCGGCAGGCCCCGGTTGGCGCGCAGCCGGGTCTTGAAGGCGGCCAGTTCGCCGCCATTGGGCAGGCTTCCCTTCAGCAGCAAAAACGCCACTTCCTCAAACTCGGCATGGGCCGCCAGCGCTTCAATATCGTAACCCCGGTAGCTAAGGCCGGAGCCGGTCTTGTCCACGGTACAGAGGGCGGTCTGGCCGGCGATCTGGCCGCGCAGTCCTTCGGCGTTGGTCATGGCGGGTCTCCTCGGCAGGCTGTTTGATGTGATCCATACCAGGAAGATTAGGCACGCGCCGATGGGGGCTCTGTTGTGGCGGCTGCCGCGGCGTCGTTTGCCCACGGGTGCCGGCCGACCCGGCACCCGCTGCCGGGGTGCCGAAACAGGTGCAGAATTAATCAGCTTGGTATTACTCAACACTAGCAGGTGTTTTGGGCGGCCATGAGGCACGGACAACAAATTGCGGGGCGAAGCAGAGAAGGAAGAAATGGTGCCCTAGCCGGCGGGCGTGTAGCGCTGCAGATCCTGCTGCAGCCAGTCGGCCACCTGGCTGGCGGGCAATGGCCGGGCCAGCAGGTAGCCCTGGCCCAGCTGGCAGCCCAGCCGCTGCAGGTGCTGCTGCTGCTCGGGCAGCTCAATACCCTCGGCGGTCACCTCCATGTCGAGGCTCTCCGCCAGGCGAATAATGGTATGCACCAGATCGGCGGCGCGGGAGTCCGTGGTCAGATCCGACACAAAGGACTTGTCGATCTTGAGCTTGTTCACCGGCAGCTGACGCAGGTGACTGAACGAGGAATAGCCGGTGCCAAAGTCATCGAGCGCAATTTCCACCCCCAGCTGGCGCAGCCTGGCCAGGTTGTCGATGGAGCCGGCGGTATCCCACAGGCTGGTGTCTTCGGTGATCTCCAGCACCAGGGCGCTGGCGGGCAGGCCGGTGCGCTGCAACACCGTTTTCACCGTGCTGCCCAGCTCGCCGCTCATGAAGATTTCCGGGCTGATGTTGACATTCACCTTGAGCCAGCCGTGGCCCTGCTGGTGCCAGTGTTTCAGCTGACGACAGGCGCTCAACAACACCCACTGATTAAGCTGGTGGGCCAGACCATGATGCTCGGCCACGGCAATGATCTCGAGCGGGCTGATATGGCCATGCTCGGCGGAATGCCAGCGCAGCAGGGCCTCAAGGGATTCGATATGGCCGCCGTCCAGGCGGAAAATGGGCTGATAAACCAGGTTCAGCTCGTCATTTTCAATGGCCAGCTGCAACGCCACCGCCAGTTTCTGGCTGCGCAACCGGCGTTCGTCCATGCCCGGCTCAAACAGCCGGGAGGCAAACTTGGGATCGTGCTTGGCGTAATACATGGCGGTGTCGGCATGGCTGAGCAGCTCGGCCATGGTGGTGCCATGCTCGGGATAGCAGCTGGTGCCAATGCTGGCCTGGGGCGACAGGCAACCGTCGGGCAGACGGATCTCCCCCGCCAGGCTGCGCAGCAACTGCTCGCTCAGCCGCTCGACCTTTTCACGCCGGTCAAAAGGCTGGATCACCACAAACTCGTCGCCCCCCAGCCGGGCCACGTGGCCACGCCCGGCCAGCGCCACGCTCAGCCGGGAAGCCACCACCTTGAGCACCCGGTCACCCACGTCGTGGCCCAGGCTGTCGTTGATGGCCTTGAAGCCGTTGAGATCCACCATGTGCACCGCCAGGTTGTGCTGGTCGCGCTGGGCCCGGTTCAGGGACTGTTCCATCATCTGATAGAAGTTCATGCGGTTGGGCAGACCGGTGAGCATGTCGTGGTAGGCAAGGTAACGGTTACGGCGGTTTTCCCTGAGCAGCAGCCACAGCATCAGGCCGCCGCTGATCAGCAGGCCTCCCAGATACATGGTGGAGCGCAGGCGAATGTCGCCGATGATGTCGAGCTGCTGCCAGACGCTGCTGCCGGAAAAGCTGTCCACGTTCAGCTCCCGGGCCCGCTGCAGGTACGGCGCCAGTTCCTGCTTCAGCGCCAGTATGCCCTGACGGTCGCCGGCGTTCAGCCGGTAAACGGCCTCTTCCCACTCCTGCAGGCGCTGGCGAAACTCCAGCAGCAGCGGCTTGACCCCGGGTTGTTCGCGCATGGGCCGGGTTTCTTCACCTTCCAGCAGGGTGTCGATACGGCTCCACAGCAATTCAAACCGCAGCTGGGCATGGTCTTCATCCCGAATGCCGGCCGCCAGTGAGGTCAGCGCGTGGTCAAACTTGAGCACTTCCATTTCCAGCTCGGAGCTGGCCCAGCCCACCGCCTTGATGGTGGCCGACACATAGGTCACCACATCCAGATCGCGGTTATAGCTGTACAGCGAGCTGGCACTGAACAGCAGGGCGGCAATGGTAAGCAGCACCAGCTTGACGGTTTTCACGGTCACTGGATTTCCAGGGTTTTCAGCTGCCACACCAGCATTTCATGAAAACGCTTGGTGTTGTACTGGGCGTTGCCGGACAGCGGCAACATCAGCCATACCGGCCCCTTGTCGCGAATTTTCATGGTTTTGCCATCCATATGGGTCGCCAGTACAAAGGGCATGTTGTTGACCAGGGCCATGTCGATATCGTGATGATAGTCGTTCAGGGCCACCAGCCGGAGCCGCTTGCCCTCGGCGCCAAGGCGCTGCAACAGGGCCCGCAGCTCAACGCCACGAAAGTGGTGCTGGCCGTCGGTCCAGGGCGTGTCGGTAACAAATTCCTGCTGGGGCAGCTGCTCCAGCATGGCCATGTCGAAACGGGCGCCGTGGGCACTGTTGGTGTGTTTGACATTGCCGGTCACGGTGAGAATCACCCGCCCTTCGGGTGTGGGCAGTTCACCGGCGGCCCGGGCGGACCAGCCGGTCAGCAGCAACAGCAGGGCCAGTATGCCGGGCCAGGCCGCCGGGCGGACAGTGGCAAAGCGGATGGTCAAATGCATCTCGGTTTCCTTGAACAATTGCAGACTCAAAAGAGTATAGTCCGCCCCTGCTTCCTTTACATGTCTGCGGTACCTCAAGAGTAAATCAGTCAAAAAAGCAAGTCGAGACGCAACGGCCACGACCGCTGCCAAACGCTTCAATTAACGTCAGTTGCTGACGCGTTTGAGCCCTTGCGATGGCGGCGACAGCGCTCGGAACAATATCTGACGTGTTCCCAGTCCCGCGCCCATTTTTTGCGCCAGCTGAACGGCCGGCCACAGACCGGGCAGGTCTTGTGCGGCAAAGGGGGTTTGCGCAGAGTCATCCGCTTTCGCTCCCGGGGGAGGCATGTTGCCGGTGATGGCGGCGCGGAAAAAGGGACCCGCGCCGCCATGGAACTTACAGCCGGTTGAGGGTAATGCCGGTGTCGGCCAGGGGGGTCAGCAGCGGCCGGCGCTGCTGCACGTAATCCTCAAAGGCCTCGGCATCGGTATTGCAGCGCACGCCAGCGGCGCGGCAGTTCAGCGGCTGGTTGATATAGTGCGCCTCAATGGCGTTGTTGCCGGTCTGGCTCAGGCGCGCCACCGGAAACGCCATCAGCCGGCCGTTGACCCGGGCCAGATCAATACGATCGGTCAGCACCTGCTGCGCCTGGAACAGGGTATTCCAGCCGTCGTTACCCGACGCATGGTAGGCGTTCAGCACCAGGCTGTAGCTGGCGTTGGGGTCCAGTTTGACCCAGCGTTCGCCCTGGCGCACCTCGATCTGCCGCAGGAAGCCGGCGCCCTTGCGGGTTTCGTCGAACTGGTAACGCAGGCCCGCCATATAGGGAAATGCCTGCGCCCGTTTGTCGTCGGTCAGGGCGCCATTGATGGTTTCCAGCAGCAGGCCCGCCAGCTGGCGCCCGGTGAGCGACACCAGGCTGAGCGGCGTGGCAAACGGCAGCAGCTCCTGCCTGACCTTGCCCTGCCTGAGCTCGCCCGGCTCAAGCTGAGTGCGCACCGCGCTGGCGCTCACCAGGGCCACATCGGCCCGGCGACCGGTCACGGCCTGCACCTCGGGCGTATTGACCCAGTACAGCTGGCTGGCGGCCACCAGCGGGGCCAGCTCCGACTGGCTGCCGTCGCGTCCGGGCAGACCACGGTGGGACAGGGTGGCCGGCACATGGCCCAGCACGGCGCCGTAGGCCCTGGTCAGCGCCGGCTTGTACTGCTCATCGATATGGCGGCGCAGTTCGGCGTCTTCCGCCACCACCGCCAGGCGCTTGTCGGCGGCCACCAGCTGGCGCAGGCGCTGCTGTGCGGCCGGGCTCAGACGGTGCTGCTCTCCCCGGCGAATGTCGTGGTAAAACTCGCCGTCGGTGAGCAGGGTGTTGCCCCCCTCACAACGGGTTACCCGGCCGTCGCGGCTGAAGGTAACGCTCACCCGGCCCATGGCCTGGGCAAAGTGGCCGGCCTGCACCACGCAGGTTTTGGCCCGGCCGTCGGGGTTGGTAATGAGCTGGGCGTAAGGCGGATTATTGCCCAGCCCCAGATCGGAAAAGTCGCCCAGCAGGGTTTCGGAACGTCCGCCCACGATCACATCAATGCCGTTGACCCGCGCGGCCAGTCGCTGATCCCGCTCCAGCCCCAGATGAGTGAGCGCTATGATGTGCTTCACGCCCTGGGCACGCAGGGCATTGACGGTGCGCTGGGCGGTTTCCAGCTCGTGCTCAAAGCGCAGTCCGCCGGTGCTGGTGCCGAGCTCGCCCATCTCCTCCGGCAGCAGGCCGATGATCGCCACCACCGGATCCCGGCCGGCGTCGTCCATGCTTTCCAGCCGTTCCTTGTCGTTGCCGTCAAAGGCATAGAGCACGTAAGGATGCAGGTTGGCGGCACCGCTCAGGGCCGGATCCCGGCTGACGTTGAGGTTGGCGGCCAGCACCGGAAAATTGACCCCCTCGATAAAGGCAGCCAGTCGCTGGTTGTCGAGGTCAAACTCGTGCTCGCCCGGCACCATGGCGTCGAGCCCGAGGCGACTCAGCAGATCAGCGTTCATGGCCCCCCGGTTCAGCTGAAAATAGCCGCTGCCCTGCCAGGCGTCGCCACCGTGCACAAACAACAGCGGCTGATCCGCCAGCTTCGCCTGCTCACGCAGGGTGTTGGCGTAATTCAGCAGTCGCGGAAAGCCCCCCAGCCGGGTGTAGACCCGCTGGCCGTCCAGGGTCAGGGGCGCATCGCTCGGGTCGAAGTGGGAATGGGTGTCGTTGATGTGTGCCAGAGTCAGGGTAAAGGGCGCCTCGGGTTGCTGGCTGGCACAGCCGGACAGGGCCAGCGCCAGGGCGCCGGCCACCAGAATTTTTTTCATGAATATACGAACTCCATCGCGTGAAACCGAATAAGGGCCTTAACTGGTAAAGACCACTGTCTTGCCGTTGTGCAGGAACACCCTTTGTTCAATATGGTACTGCACCGCCCGGGCCAGGGTAATGCATTCAATGTCTTTGCCCTTGGCGATCAACTGCTCGGGATAATGGCTGTGATCCACCACTTCCACCCCCTGAGTGATAATCGGGCCTTCGTCCAGATCGTTGTTGATGTAATGGGCGGTGGCTCCCACCAGTTTGACGCCCTTGTCGTAGGCCTGATGATAGGGCTTGGCCCCCCGAAAACCGGGCAGCAGGGAGTGATGAATGTTGATGGCACGGCCGTTGAGCCGGGCACACAACTCCGGACTCAGCACCTGCATGTAGCGCGCCAGCACCACCAGATCCGCCTCGCACTCCTGAATGATGCCCAGCACCTGAGCCTCCTGCTCGGCACGGTTGTTATCGTCCACCGGCAGGTGGTAATAGGGAATATGGTGCCAGTCGGCCAGCCGCTGCAAATCGGGATGGTTGGAGATAATGGCCGGAATCTCCACCGCCAGCTGGCCGGTGCGGTAGCGATACAGCAGATCGTTCAGGCAGTGATCCAGCCGGGACACCATGATCACCACATTGGGCCGGTAGTGGCTGGCGGTGAGCTGCCAGTCCATGGCAAAACCGTCGGCCCGGGGGGCAAAGCCCTGACGAAAGGCGGCCTCATCAAAGGGCTGTTCGGCCGGAGGCCGGAATTCGGCGCGAATAAAGAAATGGCGGCTCAGCACGTCATCAAAGGTCTGCATTTCCACCACGTAGCAGCCCTGCTCGCGCAGGTAGCGGGTTACCACGTCCACTGTGCCCAGGCTGCCCGGGCAGTGGGCGGTCAGATAATAGGTGTCTTTTGGCATGGCCACGGCCTTCTCCGGATTCCTGAATAACACGCCGCGTTGCGGCGGCGCTATTGTGCGGCAAAGCCGGGATGAACACCAGCCGGCGAGCGGGGCGTCAGTCCAGCTTTTTTTCCATGATAAAGCGGGTGAAACTCAGGCCGGCCTTGTGCACCTGCTGCTGATCCACCAGCCGAAAGCCGCGCTGTTCAAACATGGGCCGCGACAGCACGCTGGCGTCCGTGGTCAGGCAGCGCACGCCACGCCGGCGCGCCTCCCGCTCCATTTCCTCGCACAGCCGCCCGGCCAGGCCGCGCCCGGAATGCTCCGCCAGCACATACACCAGCGCCACGCAGTTGTCCGGGGTCAGAGTGGCAAAGGCCACCGGAATATTGTGCAGCGTCATCACCCGGGTGTAACCGGATCGTACCAGCCGGCTGAAATCGTCGCGAAACAGGTAGGGAAAGGCCGCCCACACCTGCACCTGCTCATCGCTGTAGCCGCGTCGCCCCTGCCCCATGACCGAATCGTGATAAATCAGCTCCAGGCTGCTGAAGTCGGTTTCCTGGTAGTTTCTGCTCGAGTACATGGTCACTCCGGAAATTACTATAGTCGCGACAACGTCCCTGTGTTCATTCTTGCGTTTCGCCAGGGGCTTGTCCATGGCCGCCACCGCCGGCGAAGAGGCATGATAACAAAGGCCGGTGCCCGCGTCCGTGCCCAGGCCCGGACTTGCGCCATTTTCCTTTCCGCCCGCCCCTTTTCTTTGCGTGACAATCAGATAAGCTGACACCCATCTTTTTACAGGGACGCTGTCATGACAAGAGCACGCATTTTTTCCCCCCTGCTGGCCGGCCTGCTGCTGGCCGGCTGCGCCAGCCAGGCCGATACCGCCCCGGCCGCGCCCATGGCCGGCGCCAAGGCACAGGTGACCCCCGGGGTTACCTCTCACCCCGACTTTGCCACCTGGCGTGCCGATTTCCGCCGCCGCGCCCTGGCCGAAGGCATCAGCCCCGACGTGTTTGACGCCGCCTTCAGGGGCATCGACCTGAATCACAGCGTCATCAAGCTGGATCGCGGTCAGGCCGAATTCAGCCGCCAGATCTGGGAATATCTGGACAGCGCCGTGTCGGCCACCCGGGTGAGTACCGGCCGGGCAAAACAGCAGGCGCTGAAGGACACCCTGGCCCGCATTGAGCAACGCTACGGCATTGAAGCCGAGGTGGTGCTGGCCATCTGGGGCATGGAAACCAACTATGGCAGCTACCGGGGCAACACCCCCACCATTGAGGGCCTGGCCACCCTGGCCTTTGAGGGCCGCCGCCGCGCGTTTGCCGAAACCCAGCTGATCGCCGCCCTGCGCATTCTGCAGGCGGGGGATGTGAGCGTGAGCGACATGCGCGGCTCCTGGGCCGGCGCCATGGGCCACACCCAGTTCATGCCCACCAGTTACCTGGAATACGCCCAGGACTTTAACCACGACGGCAAGCGCAATGTGTGGAGCGAAGACCCGACCGACGCCCTGGCCTCCACCGCCTATTACCTGTCCCGTTTCGGCTGGCAGGCCGGCGCCCCCTGGGGGCTGGAGGTGCGGCTGCCCGAGGGCTTTGACTACGCCCGGGCCGAGCAGGGCAACCGCCAGCCGGTGACCCACTGGCGCGAGCGCGGCGTAACCCTGGCCGGGGGTGGCGCCCTGCCCGATTTCGGCAAGGCCGCGATCCTGGTGCCGGCGGGCGCCCGGGGCCCGGCCTTTGCGGTGTTTAACAACTTTTATGTGATCAAGCGCTACAACAACGCCACCGCCTACGCCATGGGAGTAGGACATCTTGCCGATAAAATCGCCGGTGGCAGTGATTTTCACCAGGCCTGGCCGCGCCATGAACGGGCACTGAGCCGCACCGAAAAACAGGAGCTGCAACGGCGTCTGAGCGCCCGGGGGTTTGACACCGGTGGCGCCGACGGCGTGATTGGCCCCAATACCATGGCGGCCATTCGCGCCTGGCAGCAGGCGCAGGGACTGGTGGCCGACGGCTACGCCAGCGCCAGCCTGCTGGAGCGCCTGCGCTGACCGCACTCGGCGAAGCCCGGCAACGGGCTTCGCTTGACAACTGGTCAAACTGCCTGCGAAAACAGCATTTCACGCTATTTTTTATAAGTCATAACCAAACGGATTAACGGTGCAGTGAATGGTGCTGTTAGCATCGCCGCCTTTCCCTGTTGTTCCCTGATATTTGGAGTCTTCATGCTGACCATGCTCGTCAACCTGACGATCTTTGTGCTGCTGATGCTGGTGCTCGGCAGACTGGCCCGCCGGGGCCAGTCCCTTTCCCGCCAGGTGCTTACCGGCCTGGTGTTTGGCGTGGCCGCCGGCTTTGCCATGCAGCTGCTGTATGACGCCGGCACCATTGCCCGCACCCTGGAATGGGTGAACGTGGTGGGCGGCGGTTATGTGCGCCTGCTGCAGATGATCGTGATCCCGCTGGTGCTGGTGTCCATTCTCGGCGCCGTATCGCGGCTGCACAACGCCACCTCGCTGGGCAAGATCAGCGTGCTGACCCTGGGAGTGCTGCTGTTCACCACCGCCATTTCGGCGCTGGTGGGCGCCTTTGTGACCTACTCCTTTGGCCTCAGCGCCGCCGATCTGGTGCAGGGCGCCCGCGAGCTGGCCCGGGCCGAACAGCTGGAAGCCTCGGTGGCCAGCGTGGCCAACCTGTCCATGCCCCAGTTGCTGGTGTCCTTTATTCCGCGCAACCCCTTTGCCGACATGACCGGCGCCAGCCCCACCTCCATCATCGGCGTGGTGGTGTTTGCGGTGTTCCTGGGCCTGGCGGTGCTGACCCTGCTGAAGGACGAGCCCGAGCTGGGCAAACGGGTGCTGGGCGGCATTGAGGCGTTGCAGGCACTGATCATGCGGCTGGTGCGGCTGGTGATGAAGCTGACCCCCTATGGTGTGATGGCACTGATGACCAAGGTGATCGCCGGCTCCAACCTGCAGGACGTGCTCAGCCTGGCCGGTTTTCTGGTGGCCTCCTATCTCGCCATTGCCATCATGTTTGGCGTGCACGGGCTGCTGCTGACCCTGGTGGGCGTGAATGCCAGGCGCTTTTTCACCAAGGTATGGCCGGTGCTGGCGTTCGCCTTTACCAGCCGCTCCAGCGCCGCCACCATTCCGCTGAACGTGCAGGCGCAAACCCAGAAGCTGGGCGTACCCGAAAGCATCGCCAACTTCTCCGCTTCCTTTGGGGCCACCATCGGCCAGAACGGCTGTGCCGGCATCTACCCGGCCATGCTGGCGGTGATGATCGCCCCCACCATGGGCATCGACGTGCTGGATCCGCTGTGGCTGGCGACCCTGGTGGGCGTGATCACCCTGGCCTCCTTTGGCGTGGCCGGCGTAGGCGGCGGCGCCACCTTTGCGGCGTTGATCGTGTTGCCGATCATGGGCATGCCGGTGGCGCTGGCGGCGCTGCTGATCTCCATCGAGCCGCTGATCGACATGGCCCGCACCGCCCTGAACGTGAACGGTGCCATGACCGCCGGCACCATCAGCAGCAAGCTGCTGGGCCAGACCGACGAGGCGGTGTTTGCCGCCGAGCGGGAAGAACAGGCTCCGGCCGTGGCCTGAGCCCACTCCGTCAACAAAAAAGCGCCCGCGGGCGCTTTTTTATTGCGTGCCACTCATCGGCTTAACGGCAGCCAGCCGCCAATCAGCATGAACAGGCCGCCACAGGTGCGGTTAAAGCCCCGGCCACAGCGGCCGAGCCAGCCCGACACCCGGCCGGCAAAGCCGGCGATCACGCCCTCGGTGAGGGCTTCCACCACCGCAAAGGTCACCGCCATGACCACAAACTGCTGCCACAGGCTGGCGGCGGGATCGATGAACTGGGGCAGAAAGGCGGCAAAAAACAGCAACGCCTTGGGGTTGGCAAAGGCCGACAGCAGCCCCTGCCGGGCCATGATCCAGGCACTGGCCTGGCCGCTGATGGTACCCACCCCGCCGCCCGGGGCCGGCGAACGCCACACCTGAATGCCCAGCCACACCAGATAGATGCCGCCCAGCACCTTCATCACCAGCAGCAACTCGGACGCCAGGGTCAGCAGCGAGGCGATGCCGAACATCGACAGCCCCACCACGCCGATAAAACCGGCGGCACCGCCGGCAATGGTGGCCAGGGTGCGGCCCGGACCGTAAAGGGCGCCGTGGGTCAGCGCCAGCAGGCTGTTGGGGCCCGGCGTCAGCGACAGGCCAATGCAGGCCGCCAGGTAAACCAGCCAGGTATCAAATGCCATGAAACATGCCTCGTGTAACGGAAAACAGCCTTCTTTCTATCAAATCCCGGGGACGGCGTCACCGCCTGCGCAACTTTGCTAGAATGACCGCCCTCGCCTCACGCTTTGCCGCCCAAGGACGCACCATGCTGTGGATCCCCTTTACCCTGTTCGCCGCCTTTATGCAGGCCTGCCGCAACGCCTTTCAGAAACAACTGAGCCAGAACGCCGGCGCCACCGCCGTGACCCTGGCGCGCTTTGTGCTGGCCTGGCCGCTGGCGGCACTGTACCTGTGGTTGCTGTATCGCTGGCAGCCGGCCCAGCCCCAGCCCGCCTTTACCACGGGCTTTGGCATGCTGATTGTGGCGGCGGCGGTAAGCCAGATCCTGGCCACCGCCCTGATGGTGCGGCTGTTTCAGCTGCGCAACTATGCGGTGGGCGTCGGCCTGGCCAAGAGCGAGGCGGTGCTGGCGGCGGCCCTGGGGGTGTTCTTTTTCAGCGCCCCGCTCACCTCCCCGGGCTGGCTGGGGGTCATGATGGGCGGCGTGGCGGTGTGGTTGCTGAGCGGCCTCAGCCGGGCGGCGGGCCAGGGTGTGCCGGCCGGCACCCTGGTTACCGGGCTGGGCAGCGGCCTGGCCTTTGCCCTGACCTCGCTGTGGGTACGGGAAGCCAGCCTGGCGCTGGCCCTGCCCTTCCCGTTCGGCGCCGCCTGGGTGCTGCTGCTGGTGATCAGCCTGCAGACCCTGCTGCTGCTGGGCTGGCTGGGCCTGCGCAACCCGGCCGCGCTGGGAGCGCTGTGGCGCCGGCCCGGACTGACGGCGCTGGTGAGCCTCACCAGCTGTCTTGGCTCCATTGGCTGGTTTACCGCCATGAGTCTGGAAAGCGTGGCCCTGGTCAAGACCCTGGGCCAGGTGGAGGTACTGTTTACCCTGATGATCTCGGCCTGGTACTTCCGCGAGCCGCTGGGCCGGCGGGATCACGGCGGTCTGGTGCTGATCGTGCTGGCCGCCGTGCTGGTGATGTGGGCCTGATGGCCGGCCCTTTTATCATTGCGCCGGCTGAACAAAGATGCCGGGGCAAGCCCGGTATGACCTGAAGAGCGGCGCTCAGTGGGCGGCGTTCTGACTGAAGGGATAACGCCGGAACGCCAGCATTTTACGCACCCCTTCGAGGATCAACAGAGCCACCGCCGTCCAGATGGCGATGTAGGTGGGCCATTCCTCGGCGGAAATGGTTTCGCCCAGCATCAGTGACACCACCACCAGCAGCACCGGCTCCACGTAGCCGAGCAGACCGAACAGGCTGAACGGCAGCCGCCGGCTGGCGAGAATATAGCAGGCCAGCGCCAGCGCGCTGATCATGCCCAGGCCCAGCACCAGCGGATACAACAGCGGACGCTCGGCAAAGACGGCCATGGGCGAGCCGGCGGCCAGCACAAACCAGGCCGCCACCGGCAGCATCAGCAGCATGTCGCACCACAGGCCGCCCAGGGTGTCGTTGCCGAGCCAGCGCCGCCACACGAAATAGAGCGGGTAGCCCAGGGCCACTACCAGGGTCTCCCAGGACACGCCACCGGCGTGCCACAGCTCATTGGCCACCCCGGCGGCGGCACAGGCCACCGCCAGCCACTGCAGGTGGGTGGGCCGCTCCCGGTAAAGAAACCGCCCTACCAGTACCAGCACCAGCGGCATCATGAAATAACCGAGCGACACCGCCAGCCCCCGGCCGTTGATGGGAGCCCACATAAAAATCCACAGCTGCACCGCCACCAGCGCGGAAGACAGCGGCAGTCCCATCCAGAGCAGGGGCCGGCGTTTCAGTTGCGAAAGCAAAGTGGCCACCAGTCGCCAGTCGCCGCTGTAGAGCAGGAACAGGCCCAGGCAGGGCATGGTCAGCAGCATGCGCCAGCCAAACACCACCTCGCCGCTCATGGGCGTCATCAGGCTGGCGTAGTAATACAGCAGCGCAAACAGCACAGATGAAAACACCGACAACGCAACCCCTCTGGCCACTCGCTTTCCTCCTTATCTGTCATTCCGGTCAATATTTCGCGCGCAGCTTACCAGCTTTACGATGAAATATTGACCTGATTTAAAAAATAAAAGCAGCCATATTTATTGCTTATATCGCGTATTAACAGCACACCAAACCGATTAACAACGGATTTACAGAAACATTCAATACGGCAACCTTTCACCGCGTTTTATTCCTTGTGTATTTGCCTGTCACTGTCATTAATGAAAACGTCATCACAGAATCCGATACACCCGTTCAAGGAGCCCGCACCCATGTCCCGCCTGTTATATGCTTTTTGCCTGCTGCTGACCGCCTGCGCCGGTGCCGGCGAGCAGCGCCTGACCCTGACCCGGGCAGGCAGCTTTCCGCCGGGCCTGTCGGAAAGCTCCGGGCTGGCCGTGCACAAGGGCGGCTTTGTCAGCCACAACGACAGCGGCAAACCCGCCGAGCTGTTTGTGCTCGACCACCGAGGCGCGCTACTGCGGCAGGTGCCGGTATCCGCCCCCAACCGGGACTGGGAAGACATGGCCCGCCACGGCAACACCCTTTATCTGGCCGACACCGGCAACAACGGCGGCCGTCGCCGGGATCTGCGCATTCTGGCCCTGAGCCTGACCGGAGAGGGAGCCAGCGCGCCCGTGCTGCTGCCGGTCAGTTACCGGGAGCAAGACAATTTCCGGCCGCCCCGGCACCAGCACAACTTCGACGCCGAGGCCCTGGCCTGGGTCAACGGCGAACTGTGGCTGCTCACCAAGCGCTGGCTGGATCAGCACAGCGCCATTTACCGGCTGACGCCGGACGCCGCCCCACTGAGTGAGTGGCAACGGCTGAACACCGGCATGCTGGTGACCGGCGCCGACTTTGACGCCGCCAGCCAGACCCTGCTGCTGGTGGGTTACAGCCGTGGCCTACTGGACCGGCGGGCCTTTGTCTGGCTGTATCCGGTGCGCCACAACAGGGTGGTTGAAGCGGCCGGGAAACGCTTTCGTCTGAGCGAAAGCGGGCAGTTCGAGGCCATTGCCCTGGGTCCGGACGGCCACCTGTATGTTTCCCGGGAAGGGAGAGGCGCCCAGCTGTTTCGCAGCCGGTTGCCGCTGACGCGGCTGCTGGCTGCACCGGACTCAGAAGAATAAGCGGCTGTCATATTTGGTTCACGACGCTGCCATATAGTGTCCGTATTAGCCGTTACCACTGAGCTGCAAATGATTCCACTTCCCTGCATCAGCGACGATCTGCCCGGCCTGATTGCCGACAACCGGCTGCGGCCGCTGTTTCAGCCCATTGTCGATGTCAGCGCCGGGCGCATTCTCGGCCACGAGGCGCTGATCCGCGGGCCCGCCGGCCACCGGCTGGAATTTCCGGCGGCCCTGTTTGGCGAAGCCCGCACCCTTGGGCTGCTGTCGGAGCTGGATCTGGCCTGCCGCCAGGCGGCGCTGCGTCGCTATCACCAGCTTGGCATGGGCGGCAGCCTGTTTGTGAACGTCAATCCCAATGTGCTGCTCGACCGCCATCACCCGAGAGGCTGCACCCGCCGGCTGGCGGAAGAGCTGGGCATCGCCCCGGAGCAGATTGTCATTGAGCTGTCGGAACAGGATGCGGTGCAGGACACCGACGGCCTGAAACGCGCCCTCAAGCGCTACCGGGAGCTGGGCTTTCGCATTGCCATCGACGATCTCGGCGCCGGCTACTCCGGGCTCAAACTGTGGTCGGAGCTGCAGCCCGACTTTGTCAAGATTGACCGGCATTTCATTCAGCATCTGGACCAGGATCCGGTGAAGCGGGAATTCGTGCGCAGCATTGCCGCCCTGGCCCGCAGCATGGACTCGGCGGTGGTGGCCGAAGGCATTGAAACCCGCGCCGAGCTCGAGCATCTGCAGGAAATAGGTATTCAGCACTGCCAGGGCTTCTGGCTGGGCCGCCCCGAGGCCAGACCATTGACCCGGGTGCCGGCCTATGTGCCCACCGGTGAGCGCCGTCCCTTTCGCCGCCAGCAGGACACGGTAGACAGCCTGGCCCGCTCCGCGCCGGCCATGGACGTGAACGAGCGGCTGGACACCGCCTTTGAGCGGCTGCTGGCCGACAACCGGCTGCACTCCATTCCGGTGCTGGCCCAGGGCATGCCGGTGGGCATGCTGCACCGCTCCCGGGTGATGGAGCTGTTTTCCACTCCCTTTGGCCGCGCCCTCTACGCCAACAAACCACTGTCGCGGGCCATGGACACCCAGCCGGTGATCGTGGAACGGCACACCTCCCTGGATCGGGCCAGCACGCTGATCACCGACGACGACAGCGTCATCGCCCGTCAGCATTTCATCATTACCCACAACGGCCATTATCACGGTCTGGGCTCGGTGCGGGGACTGCTGCGCACCATTACCGAACAGCGGTTGCAGCATGCCCGCCACGCCAACCCCCTGACCCAGTTGCCGGGCAATGTGCCCATTTACCGGGAAATCGACGAGGCGCTGCAGCAGCAGCGGGACTTTTACGTGGCCTACTTCGACCTCAACCATTTCAAGCCCTACAACGATGTGTACGGCTACGCCCAGGGGGACAAAGTGCTGCAATGGGTGGCGGCGCTGATGCAGCAGATCATCGGCGGTGCCGGCCAGTTTCTCGGCCATGTGGGCGGAGACGACTTCGTGGCGGTGTTTGACGCCCGCTGCGACTGGCAGAGCCTGTGCAACGAGGTGATACGCCGCTTTGACGAAGAAATCGTCGGTTTTTACCGTGCCGAAGACCGGCTGCGACGGGGCATGATGGCGCCCGCCCGCAACGGCGAGCTGAAGCACCATTCACTGCTGGGCATTGCCATTGGCGTGGTGCACCCGGATCCGGCCCGCTGCCACTCCCACGACGACGTGGCCCTGCTGGCCAGTGCCGCCAAGCACAGCGCCAAGCAGCATGAGCAAAGCTGCTGCTGTTTCAGCACCGAGCGGGGACCATGCCGGCAGCCCTAACAATCATGCCGGCGGCGCGCCTCGCCCTTGAGTAAACACCGCTGCCCGCAAAAAAATGCCGGGACCAGGCCCGGCATCACCGCGTGATATCGCCACGCCGTTAATAGGCGGCCCTGAAAATCTCCACCACGTCCTCATGGCTGGGCTGCACCGGGTTGGTGAGGCCGCAGGCGTCCTTCATGGCGTTGCGGGCCAGCTCGGCAAAATCCTCTTCCTTCACCTTGAGCGCGCGCAGGCCGGCGGGAATGCCTACTTCCCGGGCCAGCCGCTCAATGGCGGCAATGCAGCGGTCGGCGCCCTGCTGCTCGGTCAGCCCCTGCACTTCTTCACCCAGGGCGGCGGCCACCTCGGCCAGGCGGGCGGCGGCCGCCCGGCTGTTGAAGCGCTGCACATGGGGCAGCAATACCGCATTGCACACGCCGTGGGGCAGATCGTAAAACCCGCCCAGCTGGTGTGCCATGGCGTGCACATAACCGAGAGAGGCGTTGTTAAAGGCCATGCCCGCCAGCAGCTGGGCATAGGCCATGTTGTTGCGGGCCTCCATGTCGGCGCCGTTGGCCACCGCCCTGGCCAGGTTTTGGCTGATCAGGGTAATGGCCTTGATGGCGCAGGCGTCGGTAATGGGGTTGGCCGCGGTGGACACATAGGCCTCCACCGCGTGGGTGAGCGCATCCATGCCGGTGGCGGCGGTAAGCGAGGCCGGCATGTTTTTCATCAGGCCGGGATCATTCACCGACAGCACCGGGGTGACGTGCTTGTCAACGATGGCCATTTTGATGTGGGTGTGCTCATCGGTGATGATGCAGAAGCGGGTGATTTCCGAGGCGGTGCCGGCAGTGGTGTTGATGGCCACCAGCGGCAACTGGGCCTTGGCGGACTTGTCGACGCCTTCGTAATCGCGAATGTCGCCGCCGTTGCTGGCCACCAGGGCAATGGCCTTGGCACAGTCGTGGGGCGAGCCGCCACCGAGGGAAATCACGAAGTCGCACTGTCTTTGCTTTAGCAGCGCCAGCCCCGCTTCCACGTTGCCGGTGGTGGGGTTGGCCTGCACGCCGTCAAACACACTGGCCTGAATGTCCCTGGCTGCCAGCGCCTGCTGCAGCTGGCCGGCATAGCCCAGCTCCACCAGGGGCGTATCGGTGACGATCAGCGCATGGCGAAAACCGGACTCGCTCACCTGATTCACCGCCTGCTCCAGGGCGCCGTCGCCGATCAGGTTGACCGAGGGCATAAAGAAGGTTGCTGTGCTCATGGGTTTGCTCCCTTGTTGAGGCTGAGCCTCATTGTTGTTGGTCATAGGCGAAAAGAGCGCCGCCGCGGCGGCGCCTGGTTATTCAGAAAAAGTCGCTCAGAAAAAGCCAAGAGGGTTGCTGTCGTAGCTGACCAGCATGCACTTGGTGAGCTGGTAATGATCCAGCATCATCTTGTGGGTTTCCCGGCCAATGCCCGACTTTTTGTAACCGCCAAAGGCGGCGTGGGCGGGATAGGCGTGGTAGCAGTTCATCCATACCCGACCGGCCTGAATGCCCCGGGCCATGCGATAGGCTCGGTTCACGTCGCGGGTCCAGACCCCGGCGCCCAGGCCGAACTCGGTGTCGTTGGCAATGGCCAGGGCCTCGGCCTCGTCCCTGAAGGTGGTGACCCCCACCGCCGGGCCGAAGATTTCCTCCTGAAACACCCGCATGTTGTTACGGCCCTGAAAGATGGTGGGCTGAATGTAGAAGCCGTTTTCCAGCCCGCTAATATGGTTGGCCTGGCCACCCAGCAGCATTTGCGCGCCTTCGGCGCGGCCCACTTCCAGGTAACCGAGGATGCGGTCAAACTGCTCCCGGGACGCCTGCGCGCCCACCTGGGTCTCGGTGTCGAGGGGGTTGCCCTGTTTGATCTCCCGGCCCCGGGCCAGCACCCGCTCCATGAATTCGTCGTAAATGCTTTCCTGCACCAGCGCCCGGGACGGGCAGGTGCACACCTCACCCTGGTTGAAGAAGGTGAGCAGCATGCCCTCAATGCACTTGTCCACGAACTCGGGCTCATGGCGCAGCACGTCTTCAAAGAAGATATTGGGCGACTTGCCGCCCAGCTCCACGGTGGACGGGATCAAGCGCTCGGCGGCGGCCTTGAGCACGTGCTGGCCCACCGGGGTGGAGCCGGTAAAGGCCAGCTTGGCGATGCCCGGGTGGCGCAAAATGGCTTCCCCCGCTTCCGGGCCCAAACCGTTGACCACGTTAACCACGCCGGGCGGCAGCAGATCGCCAATCAGCTCCATCAGCACCAGAATGGACGCCGGGGTCTGCTCGGCGGGCTTGAGCACGGTGCAGCAGCCGGCGGCCAGCACCGGGGCCAGCTTCCAGGCCGCCATCAACAGCGGAAAGTTCCAGGGAATGATCTGTCCCACCACCCCCACCGGCTCGCGAAAGTGATATACGGCGGTACCGGCGTCCAGCTCGGCGGCACTGCCTTCCTGGGCGCGAATGGCACCGGCGAAATAACGGAAGTGATCCACCACCAGGGGAATGTCGGCGGCCAGGGTTTCCCGCACCGCCTTGCCATTGTCCCAGGTTTCCGCCACCGCCAGCATTTCCCTGTTCTGCTCAATGCGATCGGCAATGCGCAGCATCAGGTTGGCGCGCTCCGCCGGCGGCGTGGTGCCCCAGCTGGCAAAGGCCTGAGTGGCGGCCCTGACCGCCAGATCCACGTCATCGGCGTCGGAGCGGGGCACCTCGCAGAACACGGCGCCGTTCACCGGCGAGGTGTTGTCCATGTAGCGGCCATTGACCGGTGCGGTCCACTCACCGCCAATGTAGTTCTGATAACGGGACTTGAAGCTGACAACGGCGCCGGGCTGGCCGGGTTGCTGATAGATCATGGTGCTCTCCTTGCTGTGTGTGTTCAGACAGGCTGAACAGTGCAAGGCCGGTGCCAGCTTTACATTTTAATAACAAGCAGGCGCGGAGCCCTTATGTTGCAAGGCGTTGCGGGCTACACTGGGGCACAGTGTTCGCTGACATGGTTCGGCGAGCTGTAGCGCGAGTGTACGGATGTTCAGTACAAGTGTTCAGTTTCCGCACAGGCGAAGATAATGACCATGATCTATCCTGCTTCCACCCCGCAGCCGGGCGAGCTGCTGATCCGCTCCTGGCAACGCAGCCAGACCTTTGGCCTGCAACGCCACCACACCGCCGACCCCTGCTGCCTGAGTCCGGCCGAGCTGCGCCGGCGCCAGCAGCGCCACCGCCATTTGCTGAGCCTGCTGCAAAAGGCCATGCCGCTGTTTGAACAGTGGCAGCAGGGCCGCCACTGCCGGCTGCTGTTTGCCGATGCCGAAGGCACCATACTGCTCAGCACGGGCGACAGCCGCTTTGGCGACCGGGCCAGGCGGCTGGCCCTGGCCACCGGCGCCCGCTGGCACGAACAGACCATGGGCACCAACGCCATTGGCACCGCGCTCTTGGAGCAACAGGAGGTGTCGGTGCTGGGCGAACAGCACTATATGCATGCCAACGGCACCATCAGTTGCAGTGCCAGCCCGGTGTTTTCGCCTGCCGGCGAGCTGCTGGGGGTGATCGACATTTCCAGCGAGGCCGGCGAGCACAGCACCGACATGCTGCTCACCGCCCGGCTGATGGCGCTGACCATGGAAAACGCCCTGGTCAGCGAGCAGCAGGATGCCTGCTGGCTGGTGAGCCTGGCCAGCGATGCCGCCGGCCTGCAACAGCCCTGGTCGGCGCTGATCGCCTTGCGGGAAGACGGCCGGCTGCTGGGCGCCAACCGCCGGGCCCGGCAGTGGCTGCCAAGGCTGGATCCTGCCGCCCTGTTGCGCCAGCTGCGCCAGGGCGAGCTCACTCCCTGGGGCGAAGGCATGGCGCTGCTGAGCCGCAAGCCGGCCCCGGCCCGCCCTCGCCCGCAGGCTGATCACTCGCCCGAGGCGGCCGCCCTCAAGCTGCTGAACCATGGCGTGCCTCTGCTGCTGCAGGGGGAAACCGGCACCGGCAAGGATCACCGGGTGCGCCGGCTGCACCGGCAAAGCCGGCGGGCACAAGGCCCCCTGGTGGCGGTAAACTGCGGCGCCCTGCCCGCCGAGCTGATCGAGGCCGAGCTCTTTGGCCACGCGCCCGGCGCCTTTACCGGCAGCCACAAGGCCGGACGCACCGGTTATGTGCGCGCCGCGCACCGGGGTATTTTGTTCCTGGATGAAATCGGCGAGCTGCCGCTGGCGGCCCAGACCCGGCTGCTTCGCGTATTGCAGGAAAAAACCGTGGTGCCCCTGGGCTGCCATGAGCCCGAGCCGGTGGACTTTTGTGTGATTGCCGCCAGCCACAAAAACCTGGCGACCATGGTGGCGGAAGGCCGGTTCCGGGAAGACCTGTATTTTCGCCTGAACGGCTACACCCTGACGCTGCCGCCCCTGCGCGAATACACCCGCCCGGCGTTTGAGCAGTTGGTGGAACAATTGCTGAATGAACTGCACGGCGAACATTGCCGGCTGGCGCCCGGGCTGATGGCGCGCCTGTACGCCTGCCCCTGGCCGGGCAATATTCGCCAGCTTCGGCAGGTGCTGGAAGTGGCCGGCATTCTCGCCGACGGCGGCATGATCGAGCTTCATCATTTGCCCGGGCTGCCGACACCGGGTGAGGCAAAACCGGCGGTGCAGGATCTGAAAACCACCACGGAGCAAAGGATCAGGCAGGTGCTGGCCGAGTGCGACGGCAACGTAAGCGAGGCGGCGCGGCGACTGGGCATCAGCCGCACCACCCTGTACGCCCGGCTGAAAGCCCCGCGCTAACGCAATACCGGCTCAGATATCCTCGTTGCGGGGGTACTTGGCAAACTCCCGGGAGATATCGGCATAGAGCTCCACCGCCCAGCGCGGCAGGTTGGCAGCAAAGCCGTCGAGGGGGGCGCGACGCGGATCATGAGGGGCAATAATGACAGAGGTATTGTCCACACCAATCTGGCTGACCAGCACAAACAGCTCTTCAATGGCAATGTCACCGATGGCCAGGCAACCCACCGACTCCGCCTTGCCGTGAATGTAGATGTCACCGCCCGGATCGGTCCGGCCTTCCCGGGCGGCCCGCATCAGATCATAGGAATTGGGGTAATTCAACCGCATCGACAGATGAAAACGGCTGTCGGGGTTGAGGTGGGTAATGCGGTAAATACCCTCGGGCACCTGCTTGTCGCCTTCCCTCAGCTTGGGCCCGGGGCCACCGCTGGCCTTGCGCACCGGATAACTGCGAATAAAACGAAAGTCACCGTCGTCGTTGCGGGCCCACAGCTCCAGGGCCTTTTCTTCCTTGGTGGCCAGCAGCACTATGTCTTTGGGGGGATATTGCACCTCGGCGCGCATAAAATAGGGTTTCATTCGGATTTCCGCCAGCGGGCCATAGGTGGCAACCACGTTCTCCACCGAACCGTGAATGTAGCTGAAAGCGGCGTTTGACATAAACAAAGTCGTTAAAAGAAGGGTTGGCGCGACAAAAGCGGACAGAAAGCGCATAAATATGAGTTAACTCTTAGAATCATCCTGTTTCAATGATAGCCCGGCGCGGGTCGGCTTGTAACCACCCGGCGCACAAATAACGCCATTCGGTTTGTCCTGATCCGGTCCGGCGCCCACACTAAACAGCAGGACGAAGGCATCCCGCCTCAACCAGGAACATTTGGAGGTTCACCATGCTTGCGCTTTTACGGCTGTGGCCGGCCCTGCTGCTGACCGGTTGCGCCCAGCTCTCCCCGCTTGTCGGCAAGACTCCCCTTCCCGTGATCAACGAGTACAGCCCGGGCGTTGCCGTCACTCAAAACGCACCGCCGCGGCTGGCCGCCCTCACCTTTTATGCCGCCACCCCCTTTAACCAGGCCCAGGCCGGCGCCTGCAGCGAAAAGCTGCTGCTGGCGCAGCAGCCCGATACTGGCATTGTGCGCTACACCGGCCGCGACATGTTCAGTGCCGAGGGCCTGGTCAATCACAGCACCAGCGTGTATCGCGTGCTGCCGGTGCAGGATCGCATTCGCTTTGAGCTTACCCTGCTGGCCAAGGTGTCGGGCACCACCTACGGTTTTCGCCGCATTGAGTCGGCCCGTTACGATCCCCTGGGCCTGAACAGCCACGACTTTGCCCCCCTGCCCCCGTCGGGCACCGAAACCCAGCAGGTCTATCAGCGGCTGCAGCGGCTGTTTCGGAATATGGACGGGTGCATCAGGGGCGATGAGGCAGGCATGAACGGGACTGTGCTGCTGAGCGCAAGGGAGTAACAAGAACACATTCAGTGTGTTCCCTGGCGGGTTACCACATTACCCGCGCCATCGCGGAAAGGCTTGATTTACATGGTGCCCGGAGCGGGACTTGAACCCGCACGCCCTTGCGAGCGAGGGATTTTAAATCCCTTGTGTCTACCGATTTCACCATCCGGGCGTAGACGTATTTGAAAGGAAATATGGAGGCGCGTTCCGGAATCGAACCGGACTAAACGGATTTGCAATCCGCTGCATAACCACTTTGCTAACGCGCCGAAGGAAGTCGTTGATATGAGGTGCATTTTAACGGCGAACGTCGCTCAGTCAACCGCTATTCGGTGTTTCGCGTCCGTTCGCACATTTTTTATGCGCGACCCGGTGTTTGCCGTTTTATTCGCTGCGGGTCAGATCGCCCCAGGCCGCTTTCAGGTAATCGTAGGCGGAAAACAGGGTCAGGCCGGTGGCGATGTAAAGCAGCACATAGCTGACCCAGATCATGTAGATACTCTGCTGCCAGATAAGACCGATCAGCGCCAGCATCTGAATGGTGGTTTTCCATTTGCCAATCCAGCTTACCGCCACCCGCGAACGCTGGCCCAGCTCGGCCATCCATTCCCGCAACGCGGAAATCATGATCTCGCGACCGATCATGAACATGGCCGGAATGGTCACCAGCGGGCTGCTGTAATCTTCCACGATCAGTACCAGGGCTGCCGCCACCATCACCTTGTCGGCCACCGGATCGAGAAAGGCACCAAAAGGCGTGCTCTGTTTCAGCTGGCGGGCCAGAAAACCGTCGAACCAGTCGGTCACGGCGGCCAGGGTGAACACCGCAGCCGCCCAGAAATAGGCCCAGTCGAACGGCAGGTAAAACAGCACGATGAAGACCGGGATCAGCAGAATGCGAAAGAACGTCAGGGAATTGGGGACATTTATCATTGTTGTTTAAACCAGAATACGATGCCGGTACATGGTGCATGATGAGACTCAGTGATGCAACGCATCGTGGATCTTTTCTGCCAGTGCCCGGCTGATGCCCGGCACCTTGGACAACTCATCCACACTCGCCCGCTTCACTTCCTGCAGCCCACCCAGATATTTTAGCAGCGCCTGGCGGCGTTTGGCGCCAACCCCGGGAATGGTTTCCAGACTGCTGGTGGTGCGCGCCTTGCCCCGCCGGGCCCGGTGTCCGGTAATGGCAAAGCGGTGGGATTCGTCGCGAATATGCTGAATCAGGTGCAGCGCCGGCAGATCGGCAGGCAAATGGCGCTCCTCGTGGCTGATGCCCATGATCAACGTCTCCAGCCCCGGCTTGCGGGTTACCCCCTTGGCCACACCCACCAGCATCGGCTGCTTTGGACTGTCGGCCAGGGCCTCGCCCACCACCGCCTCGGCACGGCTGAGCTGGCCCAGGCCACCGTCGATAAACAGCACGTCGGGCAGGGTGTCGGGATCGGCGCCCTCAAAGCGCCGGCGCAGGGCCTGCTCCATGGCGGCGTAGTCGTCACCGGGAGTAATGCCGCCGATGTTGAAGCGGCGATAATCGCTCTTGCGCGGGCCGTCCTGATCGAACACCACACAGGAGGCCACGGTTTTCTCGCCCATGGTGTGGGAGATATCAAAACACTCCATGCGGAAGATATCGCCCAGCCCCAGCACCTCCTGCAACTGTACCAGCCGCTGGCGCTGGGTGCTGCGGTGGGCCAGCCGGCTGGCCAGGGCGGTCTCGGCATTGGTGCGGGCCAGCTTCACAAAGCGGGCCCGCTCGCTGCGCACCGCACTGCGTAGCCGCACCTTGCGGCCGTAATGCTGACTCAGGGTGTCACTCAGCACGGTTTCGTCGGACAGGGTCCGGTCCAGCAACACCTCGGAGGGCGCTTCACGGCCGTTGATGCCGGAAAGGTAGAACTGCAGCACAAAGCTCTGCAATATCTCTTCGGCGTCGGTATCCGGGGCCATGCGCGGAAAGTAGCTGCGCCCGCCCAGCACCTTGCCCTGGCGAATAAACAGCACCTGCACACAGGCCTGGCTGCGCTCCACGGCAAGGCCAATCACGTCGAGATCGTCAAGCACATTGCCGCTGACGAACTGCTGCTCCTGCACCCGGCGCAGGGCCAGCAGCTGATCCCGAAACCGGGCCGCGTCTTCAAAGCGCAGTTCGCTGCTGGCGCGCTCCATGCTGTCGGCCAGATCGGTGAGCACCTGCTGGTTCCTGCCCTGCAGAAACAACCGGGCCAGCTGCACCTGGTGGGCGTATTCCTCCTCGCTGACAAGGCCACGCACGCAGGGGCCGGCACAGCGCTTGAGCTGATACAGCAGACAGGGCCGGCTGCGATTGGCATAGACACTGTCTTCACACTGACGCACCGGAAACAGTTTCTGCATCAGGTGCAGGCTTTCGCGCACCGCATTGCCATTGGGATAAGGGCCGAAGTATTCGCCCCGCTTCTTGCGCGCGCCCCGGTGAATGCTGATGCGCGGGTGGGCATGATCGGAGATCAGAATATAGGGATAGGACTTGTCGTCCCGCAGCAGCACGTTGTATTTGGGCAGGTGCTGCTTGATCAGGTTGTGCTCCAGGATCAGCGCCTCGGTTTCGGTGTGGGTCACCGTCACCTGAACGTCGGCAATCTGGCGCACCAGAGCCCGGGTTTTCTCGCCGCTGACATTGGCACGAAAATAGGAAGACAGCCGTTTCTTGAGGTTTTTGGCCTTACCCACATAGATCACCTCACCCCCGGCGTCATACATCAGGTAGACGCCGGGCTGCTCGGTCACGACCTTGAGAAAGGCCTTGGCATCAAAGGGCTGGCTCATGAAGGCTGGCTGACTCGGGCGCTCGCAAGCGCGCCGGTCAGATTTTTTCCGCGTCGAGCATGCCGTAGCGAATGGCCAGGTGGGTCAGCTCCACGTCCCCGTTGATGTTGAGCTTGCTGAACAGCCGGTAGCGGTAACTGTTCACGGTTTTGGGGCTGAGGTTGAGCTGCTCGGAGATGTCGGTCACACGCTGGCCACGGGTGATCATCAGCATGATCTGCAGTTCCCGCTCCGACAGCTCCTTGAACGGGTTTTCCTCGTTGGAAAACTGGCTCAGGGCCATGCGCTGGGCAATTTCCGGCGACAGGTAACGCTGACCACTATGCACCAGGCGAATGGCGTTGATCATTTCTTCCGGCCCGGCACCCTTGGTCAGGTAACCGGCGGCCCCCGCCTGCATCACCTTGGTGGGAAACGGGTTTTCGGTGTGAATGGTAAGCACGATGATTTTCACATCGGGGTTGAAGCGCAGGATCTTGCGGGTGGCTTCCAGCCCGCCGATGCCGGGCATGTTCATGTCCATCAGAATGACGTCGGGATGATGCTCACGACACCACTGCACGGCGTCTTCGCCGCTCTTGGCCTCGCCCATCACCTTCATTCCCTTGACGTCTTCTAAAATGCGTCGGATCCCTGTGCGCACTAACTCATGGTCATCAACCAGGAATACGTTTATCAAAGCTGTTCTCCGACTGCTGTAACCTGCTTAGCATATCTCAAATACCCATGCTTCGCACCTGAACGAAAAACGCAGACCAAACAAAACATTCGGCCGCGAAGGACATCTTTAGTATCAAATCGGCGGAGGCTTGGCAACTCGCGCTCGAGCAGAAAGCAACGCGAAACAGGAAAAACGTGAGAGAGGAAGGCCCTGCCCAAAAAAACGGGCGCCGAAGCGCCCGTGTTTGCCACCTGATACTCTCAGATCCCCATCAGAAAAAGCTGTCGTCTTCGCTTTCCAGCTGACGATACTCGATGTCGGCGGCGGCCTTGAGGGCATTGATCAGACTCTGGTAGTCACGCTGTCCCTGCACCCGGCTCTGTCCCTGACGGATCAGGGCCAGCTGATCGGACGGGCTTTCCGGCGTGATAACCGCGTTCAGGCGCAGCACCGCCAGATCGCCGCCGCTCAGGGGGACGGTGCGCAGGCTGGGCTGCTCGGCCGGCGCTGGCATGGCGAACAGGGCATTGAGCAGGGCCGGATCCTGAGCGCTTTCGCGGGTGACGTCGGCCAGTTCGGTCACACTCAGCTCACGTTCGGTCAGCCAGTCGGCAATGTCTCCCCGAGCCCACAGCTGCATCAGCTCGTCGGCAGCCTGTTGCGCCAGCTCGGCGGCCTTGTCTTTCAGTGCCAGCTCACGCGCTTCGGCCCTGACGTCGTCAAAATCGCGTGTCGCCGCCGGGCGATAGTCCAGCACGCGGATCACCGCCGCCTGGTTGTCTCCCAGCTCAATCAGCTCCGAGTTCATGCGCTGTTCGCGCAGCTCAAGGGAGAACGCCTTGCTGACCACCCGCGCATCGTTCAGTGCAGCGGGCAGCTCATTGGCAGACACAAAGTCGGTGCTGTGCACGGTCAGGCCCAGTTCGTCGGCGGCCATGTCGAGGGAATCGGGAAACTCGAACGCCAGCTCCGCCAGCCGCTGCTCGCGGTGGTAAAAGTCGTCAGCGGCCTGATCGGCGGCCAGTCGCTCAGCAATGGTGTCACGCACGTCTTCCAATGGCTTGGTCTGGGCCGGCCGCACTTCCAGCAGCTTGATCAGGTGCAGACCAAACTCGCTTTCCACCACACCGGATACTTCGCCTTCCGCGGTCAGGGCAAAGGCGGCGGCGTCAAAGGCTGGGTCCAGGGTGCCGGCTTCCATCCAGTCCAGCTCGCCGCCGTCTTCACCGGTAAAGGTGTCATCGGATTCGGTTTTGGCCAGCTCCGCAAACTCTTCACCGGCGGCCAGCCGCTCGGCAATGGCCTGTATCCGCTGCTCGGCCCCCTCACCCTTGCTCACCATGATGTGGGCCACCCGGCGCTGCTCGGGCTGAGTATAGCTGGCCTGGTTGGCGGCGTAGTAGTCGGCAATGGCCTGCTCGTCGATGTCATCGGCGGAAACCGTGTTTGCCGCCAGCAACACATAGTTGAGTTTCACCTGCTCGGGGCGCTGAAAACGCTCCGGATGGGCCTCATGCCAGGCCCGGGCGTCGGCGTCACTCACCTCGGCCCTGGCTTCAAACAGCGCCAGAGGCAGTTTCACCAGGCTGGCACTGCGCTGCTGGTGGTTCAGCCGATCCAGCCAGCCGGCCTCGCTCTGCAGGGAAAACGCCGAGCCCACCACGGCGTTGAGCAGCATCTGACGGTTCAGATCCTGACGAATGCTGTCGCGCAGTTGCTCCGGATTCAGGTTGTTGCGGCCCAGCAGTTGCAGGTAACGGTCGTTGTCGAACTGACCGTCGACCTGAAACTCGGGCAGCGCGCGAATGGCGTTGCGCACCTGATCGTCGCTGGCGCGCAGGCCCAGCTCGGCAATTTTCTGATCGATCAGTTGCTGCTCCACCAGCTGCTCCAGCACCGAGCGACGAATTTGCGCCACATAGGCGGGATCGGCCAGCAGCTGGCTGAACTGCTCGCCCAGCTGGCTTTCCAGCCGGGCACGCTCGTTACGGTAGGCGTTTTCCAGGGTCTGGGCGGCAATCTCGTCGCCGTTGACCACGGCGGCCACTTCCTTGACCGGACGGGTCACATAGCTGCCCACGCCCGCCAGGGCAAAGGACAGTATGATGGCGCCCAGAATGATCTTGGAGGTGGTGCCCTGGGCACCTGCTCTCAATTTGTCAAAAAACATAAGTCGTTGTTGCTCCCGATGGCGCCTTGGCGCCGGTGCCGAAAAAAAAGCGCACCACCGGATGCGCCTTGTTCGGATTCGGTTCAGCCGGCCTGAACGCCGGCGAGCCGATGTCAGTTAACGGCGTCTTTCAGAGCCTTGCCGGCCTTGAATGCCGGGGTCTTGGCGGCGGCGATCTCGATGGTGGCGCCGGTTTGCGGGTTGCGACCGGTACGGGCGGCACGCTCACGCACCTCAAAGGTACCAAAGCCAACCAGAGAGACAGAGTCGCCGTCTTTCAGGGTGTCGGTAATCGCTTCCACGAAGGCGTCCAGTGCGCGGCCGGCCGCGGCCTTGGTGATGTCGGCGCCATCGGCGATTCTGTCAATCAGTTGAGATTTATTCACGGTCATTCCCCTTGTTCATTATTTGGTTTGGTCGGGTGACACCACCCTGTTATTTGAGTGGGCGGTCCGGGGTTCATCCTGACCCGGCCGCCACAAAGCTCTCCAAGGCTACTGCGAGTCTCGGCCACTGACAAGCCTCAAACCGCGGCCCGGGGCGAAAAAGCTCAGGCCGAGGCCACCGCAAAGCCTTCCGGCGGCTGTTCCAGCGCCAGCTCCAGCACCTCGTCGACCCAGCGCACCGGATGAATTTCCAGGTCACCCTTGACGTTATCCGGAATTTCTTCCAGATCGCGCTCGTTCTCCGCCGGAATCACCACCCGCTTGATGCCGCCCCGGTGGGCCGCCAGCAGTTTTTCCTTGAGACCGCCGATGGGCAGCACTTCGCCGCGCAGGGTGATCTCACCGGTCATGGCCACATCGGCGCGCACCGGGTTGCCGGTGAGGCTGGACACCAGCGCGGTGCACATGGCGATACCGGCGCTGGGACCATCCTTGGGGGTGGCGCCTTCGGGCACGTGCACGTGAATGTCGCGCTTTTCATAAAAGTCGGCATTGATGCGCCATTTATCGGCGCGGGAGCGTACCACCGTCATCGCCGCCTGAATGGACTCCTGCATCACGTCACCCAGGGAGCCGGTATAGCTGAGCTTGCCCTTGCCCGGTACGTTGGCCACCTCGATGGTCAGCAGATCGCCGCCCACCTCGGTCCAGGCCAGGCCGGTCACCTGCCCCACCTGGTTGCTCTCTTCCGCCTTGCCGTAGTCAAAGCGGACCACGCCCAGGTAGTTTTTCAGGTTGTCACCATTGATAACGACCTGCTTGATGTCCTTGTTGAGAAGAATTTCCTTTACCGCCTTGCGGCACAGCTTGGAAATTTCCCGCTCCAGGCTGCGCACCCCGGCTTCCCGGGTGTAATAACGAATAATGCCGATAATGGCGGAGTCTTCCACCACCAGCTCGTTTTGCTTCAGGCCGTTGCGGCTGATCTGCTTGGCCAGCAGGTGACGCTTGGCGATGTTGAGCTTTTCGTCCTCGGTGTAGCCCGACAGCCGGATCACTTCCATCCGATCCAGCAGCGGGCCGGGAATGTGCATGGAGTTGGAGGTGGCCACGAACATGACGTCGGACAGATCGTAGTCCACTTCCAGGTAGTGATCGTTAAAGCTGTGATTCTGCTCCGGATCCAGTACTTCCAGCAGCGCCGAGGCCGGATCGCCGCGCATGTCGGACGACATCTTGTCGATTTCATCGAGCAGGAACAGCGGATTGCGCACACCCACCTTGGCCATTTTCTGGATCAGCTTGCCGGGCATGGAGCCGATGTAGGTACGGCGGTGACCGCGGATCTCCGCTTCGTCGCGCACGCCCCCCAGGGCCATACGCACATACTTGCGGCCGGTGGCCTTGGCGATGGACTGACCGAGTGACGTCTTGCCCACCCCGGGCGGTCCCACCAGACACAGAATGGGCCCCTTGAGCTTGCTGGTGCGGCTCTGCACCGCCAGATACTCGATAATGCGTTCCTTGACCTTTTCCAGGCCATAGTGGTCGGCATCGAGCACTTCCTCGGCCTTGGCCAGATCCTTTTTCACCTTGGACTTTTTCTTCCAGGGCACCGACACCATCCAGTCGATGTAGCCACGCACCACGGTGGCTTCCGCCGACATGGGCGACATCATCTTGAGCTTGGCCAGCTCGGCCTCGGTTTTCTGCCGGGCTTCGTCGGTCATGCCCGCTTCGTCGATTTTCTGCTGCAGCGCCTCGAACTCATCGGGCACGTCGTCCAGCTCGCCCAGCTCCTTCTGAATGGCCTTCATCTGCTCGTTCAGGTAGTACTCGCGCTGGCTTTTTTCCATCTGCTTTTTCACGCGGGCGCGAATACGGCGCTCCACCTGCAGCAGATCCATTTCCGCTTCCATCATCGCCATCAGGTACTCGAGGCGTTCGCCCACGTCGGCGATCTCCAGCACCTTCTGCTTGTCTTCCAGCTTCAGCGGCATGTGTGCGGCCATGGTGTCGGCCAGACGGGCGGCGTCTTCAATGGCCGACAGCGAGGTGAGTACCTCGGGCGGAATCTTCTTGTTGAGCTTGATGTAACCTTCAAACTGAGTGATGGCGGAGCGCACCAGCACTTCCTGCTCACGCTCATCCAGGGCCTGGGTGGCCAGGTACTGGGCCTCGGCCACGAAGTAACCGTCATCTTCACGCAGTTGCTCCAGGCGGGCGCGCTGCGCGCCTTCCACCAGCACCTTGACGGTGCCGTCGGGCAGCTTGAGCATCTGCAGCACATTGGCCACGGTGCCCACCTGGTAGACATCATCGGCACCGGGATCGTCGGTGGAGGCGTCTTTCTGGGCAATCAGCAGTACCTTCTTGTCCTGCTCCATGGCCGCTTCCAGGCAGCGGATGGATTTTTCCCGTCCCACAAACAGCGGGATGACCATGTGAGGATAAACCACCACGTCCCTGAGAGGCAGGACGGGAGTTTCGATGCGTTCGGAACGCTCTAGGGTCATAGTGTCCTCTCGGCTTGAATGCAATTATTAGCGCTTGGGTGAGTATATGGGGGCGGGATCGCAAGATTCAATCGTCGGTGCGGCAAAAACGGAAAAAGGGGCAAAATGCCCCTTTTTCAGCTCAAAAAAGCCGCATTCAGTCGCCGGAAGCGGCCTGGGCCTCGCCTTTCTCGTAAATGAGAATGGGGTCGGATTCGCCCTTGATCACGGTTTCATCGATCACCACCTTGGACACGTCGTCCATGGACGGCAAATCATACATGGTGTCGAGCAACACGGCTTCCACGATGGAGCGCAGGCCCCGGGCACCGGTCTTGCGTTCCATGGCCTTGCGGGCAATGGAACGCAGGGCGTCGTCACGGAACTCCAGCTCCACGTCTTCCAGCGCGAACAGCGCCGCATACTGCTTGGTGAGGGCGTTCTTGGGCTCGGACAAAATCTGCACCAGGGCGTCTTCGTCCAGCTCGGTCAGCGTCGCCACCACCGGCAGACGGCCGATGAACTCGGGGATCAGGCCATACTTGACCAGATCTTCCGGCTCCACCCGAGTGAAAATTTCACTCAAGGACGCCTTCTGATCCCGGGCCTTGACCTCGGCGCCAAAGCCGATGCCGGTGCCCTTGTCCATGCGCTGCTCAATCACCTTGTCGAGGCCGGCAAAGGCACCGCCGCAGATAAACAGGATTTTGGAGGTGTCTACCTGCAGAAACTCCTGCTGCGGATGCTTGCGCCCCCCCTGAGGCGGCACCGACGCTACCGTGCCTTCAATCAGCTTGAGCAACGCCTGCTGCACGCCCTCGCCCGACACGTCCCGGGTAATGGACGGGTTGTCGGACTTGCGGGAAATCTTGTCGATTTCATCGATATAAACGATGCCGCGCTGGGCCTTTTCCACGTCGTAATCACACTTCTGCAGCAGCTTCTGAATGATGTTTTCGACGTCTTCCCCCACGTAACCGGCTTCGGTCAGGGTGGTGGCGTCGGCCATGGTAAAGGGCACATCCAGCAGCCGCGCCAGAGTCTCGGCCAGCAGGGTCTTGCCCGAGCCGGTGGGACCGATCAGCAGAATGTTGGACTTGCCCAGCTCCACGCCGTCGGTACCGGTGGCGTTGCGCAGCCGCTTGTAGTGGTTGTACACCGCCACCGCCAGCACCTTCTTGGCATGGTCCTGGCCGATGACGTAATCGTCCAGGTGCGCGCGGATCTCGTGAGGGGTAGGCAGGGCATTGCCATCACGCTTGGGCGAAATATCCTTGATCTCTTCCCGAATGATGTCTTCGCACAGCTCGACACACTCGTCACAAATGTAGACGGAAGGGCCGGCGATCAGCTTGCGTACTTCGTGTTGGCTCTTACCGCAAAAGGAACAGTACAGCAGTTTGCCGCCATCCCCTTCGCCCTTGCGTTTGTCTGTCATTCAGTCACCTCTTGTGGATGCAGCGCGGGGCTCAGCCCTGTCGGCTCTACTGCACAGTGTACAGCACCCCGCCCCGCTTTGCTCAGTCGCGCTTGAGAAGCACCTCGTCAACCAGGCCGTATTCTTTGGCCTGGGCCGCCGACATGAAGTTGTCGCGGTCGGTATCGCGCTCGACCACCGCCAGATCCTGGCCGGTGTGCTCGGCCAGCAGCCGGTTGAGCTTTTCCTTGATATAGAGAATTTCCTTGGCGTGGATCTGAATGTCCGACGCCTGGCCCTGAAAGCCGCCCAGGGGCTGATGGATCATCACCCGGCTGTTGGGCAGCGCAAAGCGCTTGCCCGGTGCGCCGCCGGCCAGCAGGAAAGCGCCCATGGAGCAGGCCTGACCCATGCACACGGTACTGACGTTGGGCTTGATAAACTGCATGGTATCGTAGATGGACATGCCGGCGGTCACCGAGCCACCCGGCGAGTTGATATAGAGGTAAATGTCCTTTTCCGGGTTTTCCGACTCCAGAAACAGCAGCTGGGCGCAGATCAGGTTGGCCATGTGGTCTTCAACCTGACCGGTGAGGAAGATCACCCGCTCCTTCAGCAGGCGCGAGTAGATATCGTAGGAACGCTCGCCCTTGGCCGTCTGCTCCACCACCATGGGGATCAGGGCGGCCAGGGGTCCGTTCATCATCGGATGCTGGTTGTCTGACATAAAATATTGTCCCTAAAACAAAATGGCCCGAGTGCACTTACACTGGGGCCATTATACGCAAGAGCTTGATGCTTAAGTCAAATGATCTTAAGCGCCCATGCCCGGCTTGTTCATCACCTCGTCAAAGGACACCTGCTTGTCGGTGACCTTGGCCTGAGACAGCACGAACTCGATGGCCTGATCTTCCACGGCCAGGCTGCGCACGTTTTCCAGCAGCTGGGGGTTATCGTTGTAGTAGGCCACCACTTCGGCCGGATCTTCGTAGGCGGACGCCATGGAGGCGATGATTTCCTGCACCTTGGCGTCGTCGGCCTTGATCTCGTTGGTCTTGATCAGCTCGCCCAGCACCAGGCCCACGCGCACGCGGCGCTCGGCCTGATCCTTGAACAGCTCGGCGGGCAGCTCGGGGGCGTTCTTGGCATCCAGACCACCAAAGCGCTGCAGCGCCTGCTTGCGCAGGGTGTTCACCTCGCTGTCGATCAGGGACTGAGGCACCTCGATCTGGTTCTGCTCCAGCAGACCGTCGATCACCTGCTCCTTCACGGAGGCTTTCAGGGCCTGGGCCAGTTCGCGCTCCATGTTCTTGCGCACTTCCGCCTTCAGACCGTCCACGGAGCCGTCGGCAATGCCGAAACGCTTGACGAACTCTTCGGTCAGCTCGGGCAGTTGCTGGGCTTCCACCTTGGTCAGGGTGATGGCGAAGCTGGCGGGCTTGCCCTTCAGGTTTTCGGCGTGGTATTCCTCGGGGAAGGTCACTTCAATGGTGAACTCGTCACCGGCCTTCTTACCCAGCAGGCCGTCTTCAAAGCCCGGGATCATGCGGCCGGAACCCAGTACCAGCACGAAGTCGTCGGCCTTGCCACCTTCGAATTCTTCACCGTCTACCGAGCCCACAAAGTTCATGGTCACGCGGTCGCCGTCTTCGGCGGCACGGTCGGCTTCAACCCAGTCGGCGTGCTGCTTGCGCAGGGTGTCGATCATCTTGTCCAGATCGGCATCGGTCACCTCGGCCTGGGGCTTTTCAACGGTTACCGCGTCCAGGCCCTTCACTTCCACTTCCGGGTACACTTCAAAGGTGGCGGTAAAGGTGAAGTCCTCGCCGGCCTTGATGGGGGCAGGCTCCATGGTGGGCATGCCGGCCGGGTTGAGCTTCTCGCTCATCACGGCTTCAAAGAAGTTGCGCTGCATCAGGTCGCCGGCCACGTCGGCTTCCACGGACGCGCCGAACATTTTCTTGATAACGGTCAGCGGGGCCTTGCCAGGACGAAAGCCGTCGATGCGGCGAGTCTTGGCCAGCTGACGCAGACGGTTGTTCACTTCACCGGTCACCTGCTCGGCGGGAACAGTGATGGTCAGGCGGCGCTCCAGGCCCTGGGTCGTCTCTACAGAAACTTGCATTCTTTTACCTCAATTTTCTTCAGCACGGCGGTGCTGACCCTGTGATGTTTGAAACAGCCCGGGCTGCTCCTTGAATCCTGGTGAAGACGTGGTCTTCGCTAAAAACAGACGCGGCATTATAACGGCGCAGTGTGCCAGCGTCGAGGGACGATGGCGCGCCCTGGTGTCTGAATATGGGGCTGGCCGCAGGGTTTTCAAGGCCGATTTGCAAATAGTGGCATTATTCCACCTTGAAACAGGCCACCCGGTGTTCGGCCGGTCCTTTCAGCTCGGGGACGGCCCTGGCGCACTCGTCATCCGCCAAGGGACAGCGGGTGCGAAACACACAGCCCGAGGGCGGGTCGAGGGGCGACGGCGGCTCGCCCTGCAACAGTTGCACCCTTCTGGTTTTTTCCGCATCCGGGTCGGGAACGGGCACCGCACTGAGCAGCGCCTGAGTGTAGGGATGTTTCGGGTTGTTATAGAGGGCCTGCCTGTCGGCCAGCTCCACCCCGTGGCCCAGATACATCACCAGCACTCTGGTCGAGATATGGCGCACCACCGAGAGATCGTGGGCAATAAACACCAGCGCCAGCCCCAGCTCCCGTTGCAGCGCTTTCAGCAGGTTGATAACCTGGGCCTGAATGGATACGTCCAGTGCCGAGACCGGCTCGTCGCAGATGATCAGTTCCGGCTCGAGGATCAGCGCCCGGGCAATGCCAATGCGCTGGCACTGGCCGCCGGAAAACTCGTGAGGGTAGCGGTTGACCAGACTGGGCAGCAGGCCCACCCGCTCCATCATGGCCCACACCCGTTGGCGCACCTCGCCCCTGTTCAGGTGCGGCTGAAAGGTGATCAGCGGCTCGGCGATACTCTCCCCCACCGTCATGCGCGGGTTGAGCGAGGCCAGCGGATCCTGAAAAATCATCTGCATGTACCGGCGCACGGTGCGCCAGTCCTTCGCCGCTTGGCCGGTCAGCTCCCGGCCCTGCCAGCGCAGCGAGCCGGCGGTCACGGGCACCAGGCCAATGATGGCCCGGGCCAGGGTGGACTTGCCGCAGCCCGACTCTCCCACCACCCCCAGGGTTTCGCCCGGTAACAGCGTGAAACTGACGCCGTCTACCGCCTTAAGTCGTTGCGGGGCCTGCCAGGGCCAGGCGCCCTTGCTTCGCACCGGAAAATGCACGTGCAGATCGTGTACCCGCAACAGCGGCTCAGTCATGGCTTGCCTCCAGAAAACAGGCGCTGTGCCGACCGTCACCCATGTCTTCAAGGGGCGGCATCTCTCGCCGGCAGCGGTCAAACACATGCGGGCAGCGGGCCTGAAACGGGCAGCCCGCCGGCAGCCGCAGCAGGTTGGGCGGATTACCGGCCATGGTGGCCAGCGCCTCTTCGTCGCGGTCGAGCCGGGGAATGGCCGCCAGCAACCCCTGCGTATAGGGGTGGGCCGGACGATAGAAGATATCCCGCACCGGCGCCACCTCCATGGCGCGACCGGCGTACATCACCAGCACCCGGTCGCAACTGCCGGCCACCACCCCCAGATCGTGGGTGATCAGCATGATGGCGGTACTGAACTCGGTTTTCAGCTCGTTGAGCAGGCGCATAATCTGGGCCTGCACGGTCACATCCAGCGCCGTGGTGGGCTCGTCGGCAATCAGCAGGCCGGGCCGGCACAACAGCGCCATGGCGATCATCACCCGCTGGCGCATGCCGCCGGAAAACTCGTGCGGGTAGCGGCCCATGCGGTCCCGCGCCTCGGGTATGCTCACCGCCTCCAGCATGCGCACCGACTCGTTAAAGGCATCTTTTCGGCTCATACCCTGGTGCAGCAGCAGCACTTCCATCAGCTGTTCCCCCACTTTCATATAGGGGTTGAGCGAGGTCATGGGGTCCTGAAAAATCATGGCGATTTCTTCGGCGCGAATGCGGTTGAGCGCCCGCTCCGGCAGCCCCAGCAGTTCCCGGCCCCGATAGCGCACGCGGCCGCCAGCGCGGCCGTTGCCGGCCAGCAGTCCCATAATGGCAAAGGCGGTCTGGCTTTTGCCCGAGCCCGACTCGCCCACAATGCCGAGGGTTTCGCCGGCCCGGAGCGAAAAGCCGAGATCGTCCACCGCCGCCACCCGGCCTTCCGGCGTATCAAATTCCACCCTGAGACCATCGACGCTCAGCAGCTCCATGGTTGCCTCCCTCACCGGTCACGGGGATCCAGGGCGTCGCGCAGGCCGTCCCCGAGAAAATTGAAACAAAACAGGGTCACCACCATAAAACCGGCGGGAAACAGCAACTGCCAGGGCGCCACCTCCATCGCCTTGGCGCCCTCGTCAAGCAGGGCTCCCCAGCTGGTCATGGGCTCCTGTACCCCCAGGCCGAGAAAGCTGAGAAAGGACTCGAACAGGATCATGCCCGGTACCAGTAGGGTGGCGTACACCACCACGATGCCAAGCACGTTGGGCACAATATGGCGGACAACAATCCGCAAGCGGCTGACGCCGCACACCTCGGCCGCCTCGATAAATTCCCGCCGTTTCAGGCTCAGGGTCTGACCGCGCACAATACGCGCCATGTCGAGCCAGCTCACCGCGCCGATGGCAAGAAAAATCAGCCCGATGTTGCGGCCAAAAAAGGTGACCAGCAGGATCACGAAAAACATAAAGGGAAAGGAATAGAGAATATCCAGCAGCCGCATCATGACACGGTCGGTGCGTCCGCCCATCACCCCGGCGGTGGCGCCGTAAAGAGTGCCGATCACCACCGCCACCAGGGCGCCGAGCAGCCCCACCATCAGGGAGATGCGCCCGCCCATCAGGGTGCGCACAAACAGATCCCGCCCCAGGGAGTCGGTGCCAAAGTAGTGGGCATTTTCCAGGGTGGGGGCCGCCATCATGGCCCCCCAGTCGGTGTCATCAAAGGCATGGGGTGACCACAGGGGCCCCGCCAGCACCAGCCCGGTCATCAGCAGCAACACCAGCAGGCTGGCCAGGGCCGCCCGGTTGTGAAAAAAGCGCCGGCGGGCATCGGCCCACAGGGAGCGGCCCGGCACCTCCAGCTCGCCGGCAAACCGGGCCAGGGCGGCGGTTTTATCCTTGGTGGTGACCATGCATACCTCAGTAACGGATCTTGGGGTCGATCAGGGCATAGAGAATGTCGACCAGGGCGTTAAAGGTAATGGTGAGGGCACCCACCAGTATGGTGAGCCCCAGCACCATGGAGTAATCACGGTTAAGCGCGCCGTTGACAAACAGCTGACCAATGCCGGGCAGGCCAAAGATGGTTTCAATGACCACGGAGCCGGTGATGATGCCCACAAAGGCCGGCCCCAGGTAGGACACCACCGGCAGCAACGCCGGACGCAGGGCATGGCGCCGCACAATGTGCGCCATGGGCAGGCCCTTGGCCTTTGCTGTGCGAATAAAGGGCGCGTTCAGTACCTCGATCATGCTGCCGCGCATGATGCGGGCGATGGCGGCAATGTAGTGCATCATCATGGCGATGACCGGCAAAATCAGATATTGCCAGCCGCCGTCCTGCCAGCCCCCGGCGGGCAGCCATTTCAGCCCGATGGCAAATACCAGGATCAGCAGCGGTGCCAGCACAAAGGACGGGACCACCACCCCCAGCATGGCGCCGGACATCACCATATGGTCCACCCAGCTGTTCTGCCTGAGCGCCGCCACCACACCCGCCGTCACGCCCAGCAGCACGGCGCCGGCAAACGCCAGCAGGCCGATGCGCGCCGACACCGGCAGTGCCTGGGCCACCAGCTCGTTGACGGTAAAGTCCCGGTACTTGAACGAGGGCCCCAGATCCCCTCGCGCCAGGTTGCCCAGGTAGGTGACATACTGCTGCAGCACCGGCTGGTCGAGGCCGTATTTGGCCTCGATATTGGCCATGACTTCCGGCGACAGCGAACGCTCGGTGCTGAACGGGTTGCCGGGGGCAAAGCGCATCATGAAAAAGGAAATGGTGATCAGCACCAGCAGGGTGGGTATGGCTTCCAGTATTCGCTTCAGTATGAATTTGAACATGGGTTAACCCCTTAACGCCGCAGCCTGACGGCCGTCATCTTCCCGACACCGGCATGACAGGAAAAGTAACGTCACTCCCGCGTAGGCGGGAGTCCAGGGCAAAAGTGCACCCTCTGACACCAGAGCGCCGGCCGGGAAATGGATGCCCGCCTTCGCGGGCATGACGAAATGGTCATCATGCAGGGCCTACTTCGCCCTGATATACATATCCTTGCTGTAAATATTGTCGAGGGGATTGTCGGGGTACCCCCCCACCTGAGGCTGTACCAGCCGCGCCTTGACGTACTGGTAAATGGGCGCAATGGGCATATCCACCGCCAGTATCTCCTCGGCCTGGGCATACAGGGCATTGCGGGCCTTCTCGTCGCTGGCCAGCCTGGAGGCGGCCATCAGCCGGTCAAACTCGGGGTTGCTGTATTGGCCGTCATTGTTGCCATGGCGGCTCTGCATCAGATCCAGCATGCTGGACGCCTCGTTGTAATCGGCAATCCAGCCGGCCCGGGCCACTTCGAAGTTCCCTTGAGTCTTGGTATCCAGGTAGGTTTTCCATTCCTGATTAACCAGCTCCACTTCCACCCCCAGGTGCTTTTTCCACATGGAAGCAATGGCCACCGCCACCTTGCGGTGGTTGTCGTTGGTATTGTAAAGCAGCTCAAAGCGCAGTGGCTTGTCCTTGCCGTAACCGGCTGCTTCGAGCAGCGCCCGGGCCTTTTCATCCCGCTGCTGCTGGGTCCAGCCGGCCCAGACCACCGCCGGCGGCGTAAAGCCGTTCACCCCCTCCGGGGCCAGGGTATAGGCGGGGCGCTCCCCCTGCCCCATCACCTTGCCGGCAATAATGTCGCGATCGATGGCGTAGGACAGGGCATTGCGCACCCGGACGTCGTCAAAGGGTTTTTTTTGCGTGTTGAACACATAGTAATAGGTGCCCACGTAGCCGTTCACCCGAACGGCGTCGGGGTGCTCCTTTTGCAGCCGTTTGAAGTGCTCCAGAGGAATGTCGTAGGTCATGTCCAGCTCGCCGGACAGAAACCGGTTCATCTCGGCGTTCTGCGACGCGATGGGCAGATAGACCACCGTGTCCAGTACCGTGTCGGCGTTGTTCCAGTAGTGAGGGTTGCGCGCCAGCTCAATGCGTTCGTTGACCACCCAGTTGCTGAGCCGGTAGGCACCGTTGGAGACCATGTTACCCACCCGGGTCCACTCGTCACCGAATTTTTCCACCGTGGCCCGGTGCACCGGGTAGGTGGGCGCCAGCGACAGCATGGACACAAAATAGGGCACGGGGCTGGCCAGGGTAATTTCCAGGGTGTGCTCATCCAGCGCCTTCACGCCCAGCTCAGTGGCGGGCTTGTTGCCGTTTACCACCTCGCTGGCGTTGAGAATGGTGGCCTTTTCCAGATACCAGGAATAGGGTGAGGCGGTGGCGGGATCCACCGCCCGCCTGAGGGCATATTCAAAGTCCTGCGCGGTCACCGGATCGCCGTTGGACCAGCGGGCGTTGTCGCGCAGGTGAAACACATACACCAGATTGTCGCTGCTTTCCCAGCGCTCGGCCACGCCGGGCACCACCTCGCCATCGGGACCGGAATTCACCAGCCCCTCAAACAGATCCCGCAGCACGTTGCTCTCGGGCACCCCTTCCACCTTGTGCGGGTCGAGGGACGCCGGCTCAGAGCCATTGCCCCGCACCAGTTGCTGCACCTTGGCAAGCTCGGTGCCTGCGGGCACCACGGCGGCCTGGGCCGGCACACCGAGCGCAGCACAGAGGGAAAGGGCCAGCAGGGAAATTTTAACGGTCATGGTTCTCTCCTTGAATAACCGGGCTCGCCCACCCTGGCTCGCCGCCGGACTCGTGGTTGCTCACCAGTCAGGGTCCAATATACCCAGAGGGTTATATGAATACCAGCCATGGGCCGGGATCAAAAAAGGCATGCCGAAGCATGCCTTTTGCGGTTCACCCCGGGATCAGAACGAAACCCGACGATAATGGCGGTATTCCGGATTCCAGTAGTTGGCCTCAATGGCCTTGTCCAGCACCTCGTCGGAGGTCTGCAGGGCCTGGCCCTGCAACTGGGCGGTCTTGGCCACCATCTTGGCGATGTGACGGCTGACCTGCTGAATTTCGGACAGCGGCGGCAGCAGCGCGCCTTCGCCATCTTTCGCCAGCGGCGAGCAGGCCGCCAGGGCCCGGCTGGACGCCATCAGCATGGCATCGGTCACCCGCTTGGCACCACAGGCCAGCACGCCCAGGCCGATGCCGGGGAAGATGTAGGAGTTGTTGCACTGGGCAATTTCATACAGCTTGCCCTTGTACTCCACCGGCGCGAACGGACTGCCGGTGGCCACCAGCGCCTGGCCGTCGGTCCAGTTGATGATGTCTTCCGGGGTCGCTTCCACCCGGGAGGTGGGGTTGGACAGCGGGAACACGATGGGCCGCTCGCAGTGGGCGTGCATGGTCTGGATCACTTCCTTGGTGAACAGACCCGGCTGGCCGGACACGCCGATCAGAATGTCGGGTTTGGCGTTTTGCATCACCTCCAGCAGGGAGATGTTGTCGCCGGCCACGTTCCAGTCCTGCAGGTTGTCCAGGGACTGGGCCAGCGGACGCTGAAAGTCCACCAGGTTGGGCATGTTGTCGGTGATCAGGCCAAAACGGTCGACCATGAACACCCGCTCCCGGGCCTTGGCGTCGCTCAGGCCTTCGGCCTTCATCTGCGCCACGATCTGCTCGGCAATGCCGCAGCCGGCGGAGCCGGAGCCGAGGAAGGCCACCTTTTTCTCCGACAGCTTGCTGCCGCTGGCCTGACAGGCGGCGATGAGCGACCCCAGGGTGACGGCGGCGGTGCCCTGAATGTCGTCGTTAAAGCAGCACAGCTCATCCTTGTAGCGGTTGAGCAGGGGCATGGCGTTCTTCTGGGCGAAATCTTCAAACTGCAGCAGCACGTTGGGCCAGCGGCGCTTGACCGCCTGAATGAAGGCGTCCACGAACTCTTCGTATTCCTCGCCGGTAATGCGCGGGTTGCGCCAGCCCATGTACATGGGATCCTTCAGCAACTGCGGGTTGTTGGTGCCCGGGTCCAGCACCACCGGCAGGGTATGGGCCGGAGAGATACCGCCACAGGCCACATACAGCGACAGCTTGCCGATGGGAATGCCCATGCCGCCAATGCCCTGGTCACCCAGGCCGAGAATGCGCTCGCCGTCGGTCACCACGATCACCTTGACGTTGCGCTTGGTGGCGTTCTGCAGAATGTCGTCGATATGATCTTTATCGGGGTAGGAAATAAACAGACCCCGGGCACGACGGTAGATGTTGGAGAATTCCTCACAGGCCTGGCCCACGGTGGGGGTGTAGATGATGGGCATCATCTCGGTGAGGTGATCTTCCACCAGACGGTAGAACAGCGTCTCGTTGGTATCCTGAATGTTGCGCAGGTAAATGTGTTTGTCGAGATTGTTCTGAAACCCGCAGTACTGCTTGTAGGCCCGTTCGGCCTGCTCTTCGATGGTTTCAATGTTGTGAGGCAGAAGACCTTCCAGGTTGAATGCCAGCCGTTCTTCCTTGGTGAACGCGCTGCCCTTGTTCAGCAAGGGAGTTTCAAGCAGTGCGGGGCCGGCATAGGGAATGTAAAGGGCACGTTTGTCCTGTTGGTCTTGGGGCATAGACATCTCGCTTAGTTATTTTTCCGCAGGAAAGTCATGATGTGAAATTGGTATACGGGGGCTTGGCACGCAGTATAAGCCAAGCCCCGTATACAAACCACCACTCGAAAGGCTTATTGATCAGGCCGCCGCCTGTACACAGTTTCTGCCGTTTCGCTTGGCGTCATACAGCGCCTCATCGACCTGATTGAGCAACACCTGCAGCTTGCTGTCATGGCGTCCTTCCACCACGCCGGCGCTCAGGGTCACGGTGATTTCGCCCTCGCCCAAGGGGTTTTCCACCGGCTGGGACTCCACCGCCAGACGCAGGGTCTCGGCCCGGCGCAGGCCCTGCTCCAGGGTGGTATTGGGCAGCAGCACGATGAATTCCTCGCCGCCAAAGCGGGCCAGGGTGGCGTCGGGGCCAAAAATGTCTCCCAGAGTGGTGGCCACCCGCACCAGCACCTCGTCCCCCATCAGGTGGCCGTGTTCGTCGTTGATGCGCTTGAACCTGTCCAGATCGAACAAAATCAGGGTAAAGGGCTGATGGCGGCTGTCGCGCTGTGCCTGCTCGAGCTGACGCATAAACAGCCGGCGGTTCATCAGCCGGGTGAGCGGATCCCGGGTCGACTCCCGGTACAGATCCAGCAACATGCGCAACTGGCCCGCCTGCACCCAGATCATGGCCAGGCTGAAGCACAGCAGCAGCCACAGCCGATCCAGCAGGGCGCCGTTGTGCAGGCTGTGCCGGTCCAGCCAGTAGTCGGTGCCAAGCACCGCCAGGGTGACCACCAGCGCCACGCGCAGCCCCGACTTCACCGGCAGTGGCAGCACGCTCAGCAGCGCCAGCAGAAAATAGGGAAAGGCCACATAGCCAATGGGAATGGGCGCGCCGTCGCGAAAGCTCCACAATCCCACCAGATTGAAGGTGAGCAGAATGCCCAGCAGAAAATACAGCGACGCCACCATCCAGCGCCGGTTGAGCTTGCACAGGTAGCTGAGCGGCAACAAGGGCGTGAGCATGGCGCCGGTGATCAGCCGGATTTTCCAGATAAGCTGAAAGTGGGCCGGATCCAGCACCCACCAGTCCACGGCAATCCAGCCGGCAATGCCGATGATAAGCAGGGTCACCAGCCAGCGAAAACGAATGGCCACAAAGCCGATGCGGGTCAGTTTAAAATCGCTGGAGTGGTAACTGTCGCTCCAGTATTCCTTGAGTTCCAAGCCTTTCCCCTTTTGTTCTGAAGGCAAAGCGAATGAAAAGCCGCGTCATGGTGCGAGACCGGGTATCAGGGTCCGGATTCGGCTGGCGGCGGCGACGGGAATTCAAAGTCGCTAACACTAACCAAAGCGGCGGTGATGCGCCAGCGGATTTTGTCGCGACGCCGCCCCGGTTGCAGCCCGGCACCTTAAGTGACAAAATTCCGCCCACCCTCCAGGAGCAACAGCATCATGACCGTGACCCTTTACGGCATCAAAAACTGCGACACCGTCAAAAAGGCCCGCAAGTGGCTGGAGCAGGCGGGCATCGATTACCGTTTTGTGGATCACCGCGCCGATGGCCTCGACCCCGAGCTACTGGCCCACTGGCTGGACGTGCTGGGCTGGGAGCAGGTGCTCAACAAGCGCGGCACCACCTACCGCACCCTGAGCGATGCCGACAAGGCCAGTCTGGGGCCCGACACCGCCGCCGCCCTGCTGCTGGCCCATCCGGCCATGATCAAGCGGCCGCTTTTGAATATCGACGGTGAGCTGCACTTAGGCTTCAAGCCCGAGCTGTATGCCCGCCTGTTCAACCAATAATAAAGAAGTAAGGAAACACATGACCGACTCTGCCGTGCTGGCTCTCACCAAAGAGCTGATCAACCGCCCCTCGGTAACCCCCGAAGACGAAGGCTGCCAGGAGCTGATGGGCCAGCGGCTGGCCGCCCTGGGGTTCAAACTGGAAACCATGGTATTTGAAGACACCACCAACCTGTGGGCCCGCCGTGGCACCGAAGGCCCGCTGTTCTGTTTTGCCGGCCACACCGACGTGGTGCCTCCCGGCCCGCTGGACCAGTGGCACACACCGCCCTTTGAAGCCACCGAGATTGAAGGCTACCTGCACGGCCGCGGCGCCGCCGACATGAAGGGCTCGCTGGCGGCCATGGTGGTGGCCACCGAGCGCTTCGTGGCCCGCTTTCCGGATCACCGAGGCTCCATCGCCTTTCTGATCACCAGCGACGAGGAAGGCCCCTTTATCAACGGCACCACCCGGGTGGTGGACACCCTGGAAGCGCGCAACGAAAAGATCACCTGGTGCCTGGTGGGCGAGCCGTCCTCCACCCACGAGGTGGGCGACGTGGTCAAGAACGGCCGGCGCGGCTCGCTCACCGGTGATCTCACCGTCAAGGGCGTGCAGGGCCACGTGGCCTACCCGCACCTGGCCGACAACCCGGTGCACAGGGCCGCCCCGGCGCTGGCCGAGCTGGCCGCCATCGAGTGGGACAAGGGCAACGACTATTTTCCGCCCACCAGCTTTCAGATTGCCAATATCCAGGCCGGCACCGGTGCCTCCAACGTCATTCCCGGCGAGATGAAGGTGCAGTTCAACTTCCGTTTCAGCACCGAGCTCGACGAAGACAGGATCAAGGCCCGGGTGCACAGCATTCTCGACGCCCACGGCCTCGACTACCGCATCGACTGGCTGCTGAACGGCAAACCCTTCCTCACCGACGCCGGCGATCTGCTCACCGCCACCGTGGGCGCGGTGGAAGCGGTGCGCCATCAGGCACCGGCGCTGCTGACCACCGGCGGCACCTCCGACGGGCGCTTTATCGCCCAGACCGGCGCCCAGGTGATTGAGCTGGGCCCGGTCAACGCCACCATTCACAAGCTCAACGAGTGCGTGAAAATTGCCGATCTGGAACAGCTCACCGACATGTATGAAGGCATTCTGGAGCGGCTGCTGGCATGATGTCCGCCTGCCTGCTGGGCCTCGACGAACGCCATCTGGTGCCCCTGGCCGAGCCGGGGCACCGGCTGCAGGCCGAGGCCAGGGCGGCGTTTGAGGCCCTGCAGGCGGCCGCCGCCGGGGCCGGATTCCATCTGGCACCGGCGTCGAGCTTTCGCGGTTTTGACCGCCAGCTCGCCATCTGGAACGGCAAGTTCGAGGGCCAGCGACCGCTGCTGGATGCGCACAGCCGCCCCCTCGATGCCCTTACCTTGAGCGAGCCCGAGCGCATTCACGCCATTTTGCGCTGGAGCGCCCTGCCCGGCACCAGCCGCCACCACTGGGGCACGGATCTCGATGTTTACGATCCCACCCTGTTGCCCAGCGGCGGCAAGCTGCAACTGGAGCCCTGGGAATATGAAACCGGCGGCTATTTTCACCCGCTGAGCCAGTGGCTGAACGCCAACATGGGCCGCTTTGGCTTTTACCTGCCTTACGCCGTGGCCAGTGGCGTCGGTGCCGAGCCCTGGCACCTCAGCTACCGGCCGCTGGCACAGCACTGTGAACGCCAGTTGACACCGGCGCTGGTGGCCGAGGCCCTGGCCGCCCGGCCAATATCGGGTAAAACACATATCCTTAACATGCTGGACGAAATTTTCGCCCGCTACATTTACCACTGAGGAAACCACCATGAGCGTCTGGCTCTGGATTGCCCTGCCCCTGCTGTTTCTGGTTGGCCTGTTCGTCAGCGCCCTCAAGGACACCAAGCAGATAGAAAAAAGCGTGCAGCGCAATCGCGACAAGATGAAGCTGCGCCGCTGGGACGACAGCAAGGATGACTGGGGCGTGCCCCCGGGCCAATACAAGCCCGATGACGAGAAGAAAAACGGAGACTCGGGAGCAGGGACTAGGGACTAGGGACTTGGGACTTGGGACTTGGGACTTGGGACTTGGGACTTGGGACTTGGGACTTGGGACTTGGGACTTGGGACTTGGGACTTGGGACTTGGTTCATTATAGGCGCCGCTTCAGCCGGCGCAAACTCGCAGACAAGGGTGCACAGCTACCAGTCCCTAATCCCCAATCACTAATCCCTGCACTGTCAGAACAACCCCAGCTGCTGGCCGGTAATGCCCTCAAAGGTCAGCCCCACGAAGGGCAGAATGGCGTCCGCCACCGGCCTGAGCTGCTTGTCCACATAATGCTGGTAGTCGATGGCCGACTGCCGGTATTCCACCGGCTCAGGCCCGTTCACCGTGATCACATAGGCAATCACCCCCTTGCGCTGGTAGCGCAGCGGCCGGCCCAGTCGCGCGTTGTGCGCGTCGGCAAGCCGGGCCGCCCGTACCTGGGGCGGCTGGGATTTCACATACTGGGCCAGGGGCCGGCGCAGCCGCTTGCGATAGACCAGCTGTTCATCCCGCTCGCCGGCCAGGGTCTGTGCCAGGGTTTCCCGCACCAACCCGCTCGGATCTTCATCATGGAACACCAGCCGGTACAGCTCGGTCTGAAAGGCCCGGGCCAGGGGCGTCCAGTCGGAACGCACGGTTTCCAGCCCCCGGAACACCAGCTCAGGCTCACCGTTTTTGACCCGCAGGCCGGCGTAGCGCTTCTTCGAGCCCTCTTCCCGGCCGCGTATGGTCGGCATTAAAAAGCGGGCGAAATAGCTTTCAAACTGCAGCTCCAGAAAGCTTTCCAGCCGCAGCTCCGCCTGCAGCCATTCCCGCCAGTAAGCATTGACCAGCGCCGCCAGCCGCTGTCCTTCGCGGCTGGCCGAGGCTTCGTCGTGCTCGCCCGTGAGCAGCACGAACACCGAGTCGGTGTCGCCGTAGATCACCTCGTGACCCTCGGCCTCAATGCAATGAGCGCTTCGCTGCATGATGTCGTGGCCACGCAGGGTAATCGACGAGGCCAGCCGGGTATCGTAGAAGCGGCAGCCGCCGGAGCCGAGCACGCCGTAAAAGGAGTTCATCAGTATCTTGATGGCCTGGGAGCGGGGGCCATCGCCATCCCGCTTGGCCTGATCCCGCTCGCGCCAGAGCCCGGCGATAATGTCGGGCAGAAAATGGTGGGTGCGGGAAAAGCGCGCGCCCCGGTAACCGGGAATGGCATCGCTTTCTTCGGCGCCCAGCACCAGCCCCAGGGGATCGATACGGAAGGTGCGAATAATGGACGGATACAGGCTTTTGAAGTCGAGCACCAGCACATGGCGGTACAGGCCCGGGCGCGAGTTCATCACATAACCGCCGGGGCTGGCCAGGCCGCCGCCGGGCGGCAGGTTGGGGGCGGCAAACCCGGCCCGGTGCAGATGGGGCAGATACACCTGCACAAAAGCCGCCACCGAGCCGCCGACACGATCCAGCTCCAGCCCGGTCAACTGGCTGCGCAGGCGCAGAAAATCGAGCACTCGAGTGTGCTCAAAAATGTCCCACACCAGCCGGCAGTCTTCCAGGTTGTAGACCGCCAGTTTCGGCTTGTTAAAGCGAAAGTCGTGCAGTATGGTCGCCAGCCGGTTGGTCACGTCCTCGGTCTGCTTGCCCCGGCCCAGCAACGCCTGCGCCACCGACTCCAGGCTGAAACTGTCAAAGGTGTAACAGGCGGTCTTGAGCGCGTCTATGCCGTCGATGGCCACCCGCCCCGGCAGGGTGACAAACACCTGCTCGGTGTGAGTGCGCTCGCGCAGGTAGGCGCCCTCGCCGCCCCGGCCCAGGGCGAGCTTCAGCCCGTGCAGCGCCGCCCGCTTCAGGATCAGCCGCAGATCAAAGGCCACCAGGTTCCAGCCGATGATGATATCGGGATCATAAGCCGTCAGCTCGCTTTCGAGCGCTCGCAGCAACGCCCGCTCGTCGGCCACCCAATGGATGTCGGTGGCGGCGGGCTCGGGGGCGCCAATCATGATCACCCGGGCCAGCCCCTCGCCATAAAGACCGATGGAATAGAGCTCGCCCTGGCCCGAGCATTCGATATCCAGCGACAGCACGCGAAAACGCGGCTGCCAGTCGCCCCTGCGCAGCCGGGCATGATCCACCTGCACAAAGCCATTCCGTGGCCGCAGGGTACCGGTAAATTCGGTACTGCCCCGAATAAACCGGCTGACAAGGTAACGTTCGTGGGGACGAAGGTCGTACTCCAGCACCTCGATGCCCTCGGCCTGCAGCCGCTGCAGCGCCTGCCAGTGCTCGCTCATGGTCGCGAAATAGAGCACCGCCAGGGGTTGTCGCGCAAAGCTTTGCAGGCCGGGCTCGGTCCATTCAAAACCCAGCTCCGCGAGTGCCCGTTCCACCTGAAGACGCTCGGCCACCGGCACCATCAGCAGGGCCCGCTCGCCGCGCACGGTGAGGCGCGCCGGCCCCTGCGGCGTGCACAGCCAGTAGTGCAGTTCGGTGTGGCCGTGGCGATCCCGGCTGTGGCGGGTGAGCACAAAGCCCGGCTGGATGGAGTTCATTTTGGGGAATGGAGAGTCGGGAACAGGGAATGGCACTCGCTGAAAACCCGTGCCACGCGAAACAGCAGTACGGTTGCACTACGCCGACACGCTTCGAATACTTCCCTGTAACGCTCGGCACATGCCTTCCATGGCATGTGCCGGTCGGCTACGGCAATCCCCACTGCTGCTTCGGGCAACATCGATGCTGTCTGTGAGCGGTCAGTCAGCTCCGAGTGTCCCAAGGAGGGCAAAGGGTGTCTGCTTCGCCGTGCCCTTCGCGCCAGGGATGGCGCGACGGAGCCTACAGGGAGGTATTCACGGCGTGCCGGAGAAGCAGTGCGCTTTGTCCGACGAAAGTGCACGGTACCAATTACCTTTCCCCAAAAAAGCTCAGCGAGCCAGATCGGTACGCTCAAAGGCCGGCGCCAGCGTCTTGATAAGCGCGCTCAGTACTCCGGCGGGTACCGGCTCTCTGTCCTTGTTGCTCAGGCTCAGGCTGGTGCGGTTGCCCAAGTCACCGAGCTGAATGCGGTATTCCTGTTCGGGAATATTCAGCGCCGGCAGTTTGAGATCCTGCCAGTCGCCCTTGCTCAGGCCGTCGAACTCCACGTCCACGTAACCCAGCGCCTGCTGACGGTTGCTGATGTCAAAGCCGAGTTTGGGCAGCAGGGTGATCAGCCGCTTCCAGGTACGGTCGTAGCCCTGCCCGGCCAGCAACAGGCCCTGTCCGGGGTCCAGGGTCAGTTCAATGGGGCTTTTATCCAGCAACTCCTGCTGGCGGCTCAGCTCACGCTGGTAAGACAATGAAAAGGCGTTGAGCATGGAGGCCTCGGCCCGCCGCCGGTCCTGGGCCAGGGCATCGGCGCCCTCGGTGGCCTGCACCTGCACCGCCACCGCCCGGCGCACCGCGTCGGGCATCAGCTGCCAGCGAAACTGCTGCCCGGGTGCACCAATGGCCTTGCCGTTGCTTTCAAAGCCGTTGGCCACGGCGCGGTAGTCGGCATCGCTCTGCTCAAAAAACGCCGTCAGCGCCTTGGTCAGCTCCTGCTCCAGGGGCTGGTCCAGGCGCTGCTGATAAAACCACAGGCCGCTGCCCTCGGCCATGGCCTCGGAGCCGCGCACCAGTGGCAGCACCTGGGTGGGCGGACGAATGTCCAGTGCCTTGCCGGTGGCGCCCTGGGCGGCGCCCTTGGGGATCACGTATTCGGTATTGAAACGCGGCGCCTGCAGTCCTTCCGGGATCAGCAGCGGCGCGGTGCGCAGGGTTTCCTGCTCATAGTCAAAACCACGGTTGGCCTGACTGCGGGTTTCCGGGTTGCTGCAGCCGGCCAGTACCGCCATGGCCAGCAGGCTCATCATTGTTTTTGCTTTCACGCTTTGGTTCATGCCCTAAAATTCGCTTCGGTAACGCGCCCCTTGCCTGCTCTCGCTTTGAGCAATCTGAAGTGCAACAAGAATAAAGGCGGCGATGCTAGTGGTGGCCCCTACCCTAATACAAGACAGGCACTGGAGCCAACCGGCTTTTATGCTAACATGCCCGCTCACTCCCACAGCATTATTCGGACTGCCGATGACCCATCATCTCGTGGTGACCGCCATAGGCGAAAACAGAGCCGGCATCGTGAACGAAGTCGCCCGCCATGTTTCCGATTGCGGCTGTAATATCGTCGACAGCCGGCTGGGCATTTTCGGCAACGAGTTTACCTTTATTCTGCTGCTGTCGGGCAGCTGGAACCAGATCACCCGGCTGGAAACCACCCTGCCGCTGTTTGGCCAGAGCCAGCAGCTGATCACCATGATGAAGCGTACCCAGGTGCTGAACCAGCCCAGCTATGTGCTGAGCGCCGATGCCGAAATAGTGCTCGCCGACCGGCCGGGCATCGTCAACCGCTGCACCCAGTTTTTCAGCGACGCCGGCTGGGACATTCAGGCCATGCAGAACCAGACCCTGAGCGGCGAGCACAGCGGCAAGTTTCAGGCCCACTTTCAGCTCAACCTGCCCGAGCAGCTCAGCGACGACCAGGCCCAGCACACCTTTGAGCAACTGTGCGCCGAGCTGGAGTGCGAGCAACACAGCTTTCGTTTAAAACGCAAACCAACCACAGGAAACAGCAAATGACCTATCTGCAGGAAGGCAGCCGGGCTCCGGCCTTTACCCTTTGCGATCAGAACGGCCAGCGCGTCAGCCTGAGCGATTTCAGCGGCAAAAAGGTACTGGTGTATTTCTACCCCAAGGCCATGACCCCGGGCTGCAAGGTACAGGCCTGCGGCCTGCGCGACAGCCGCGCCGAGCTCGATGCCCTCAACGTGGTGGTGCTGGGCATCAGCCCGGATCCGGTGGCCCGGCTGAAAAAGTTTGAAGAAAAGGACGGGCTCAACTTCACCCTGCTCTCCGATGAAGATCACGCCGTGGCCGACGCCTTTGGCGTCTGGGGCCCGAAGAAATTCATGGGCAAGGAATACGACGGCATTCACCGCATCAGCTTTCTGGTTGACGAAACCGGCACCGTGACCAAGGTGTTCAACAAGTTCAAGACCAAGGATCACCACGAAGTGGTGCTGGACTACCTCAAACAGCTTTAAAGCTCGAAGCTCGAAGCTCGAAGCTCGAAGCTCGAAGCTCGAAGCGAATGATATGGCTGTGGCCCCGATGCCAGGGAGCACAGCCTTTTTATTGATTTTGATTGCACACTATAACTGCAAGTGGCCATGTGGAGGCTTCCAGCTTATCGCTTCAAGCTTCCGGCTTTGTTGGCCAGCCAGAAACCGGCGATCATGGCGGCCACAAACAGCCCGGCCTGCCACTGCAGGCTGCCCAGCAGGCCCAGTGCCGGCCCGGGGCAGATGCCCGCCAGGCCCCAGCCGATGCCAAACAGCAGCGCGCCCAGCAACAGTTTGCGATCAAAACGGGCGGCAGGCACATCCGGCAGCTTGTCACCCAGCACACAGCGAGTGTGGCCCTGCCGGCGCCACCACCAGTAGCCGGGGGCAAACACCGCCAGCGCTCCCCCCATCACCAGCGCCAGGCTTGGGTCCCACCGGCCGAACAAGTCGAGAAAGCCCAGTACCTTGGCCGGGTTCATCATGCCCGACACCAGCAGCCCCAACCCGAACAGGGCGCCTGAAAACAGTGCAATCGGTATCAGCATGATCAGCCTCCCAGCCCGCTCAGGGTCACGGTGGCCATGCCCGCCGCCATAAACAGCAGGGTGGCCACCACCGAGCGGGGCGACAGCCGGCCCAGGCCACAAATGCCGTGACCGCTGGTGCAGCCGTTGCCCAGCCGGGTGCCCACGCCCACCAGCAGGCCGGCCAGGGCCAGCCGCCAGGGGGAATAGTGCTGCAACGAAGCCGCCTCCGCCACATTCAGGCCAAACAGCACCAGCGGCACCGCCACCAGCCCCGCCACAAAGGCGAGCCGCCAACCCTTGTTGCGCTGGCTGCCAATGCCGGCAACAATGCCGCTGATGCCGGCAATACGTCCGCCCACCAGCAACAACAGCAGCGCAGCAGCGCCGATCAACAGGCCACCGGCCAGAGCGGTCCAGGGAGTAAAATTGACAATGGTCATCACAGGCCCCCGTTTTCAGGATGAAACTCGTTTTACAAGCAGGCATTAATTTAGAAACCACTAATAAAATAACCCCTGACGCGGCTTTTCGCAATGCGTTACAATGGCCCTCATCATGGTCACCACAAGACAGTTTCACGGCTTGCAAGAACAAGGACGCCCCCATCATGTCGTTGCCTGCGCTATCCCAGGCCCAGCATACCCTGTGCTTTTTCAGGCTGGATCCGCAATTTCACCTGCACCCGCTGACTCCCCTGCCCGCCGATATTGGCTTGTTCGAGCCCGGCTCTTCACTGCTTGCCGGCCTGGAGCAGGGCGATCGTCAACGCCTTGAACAGGCCTGCCAGGCCGGCCAAGCCACGCGGCTGGGACTGACCGTGGGCGGCCGGCGCTGGCGGTGTCATCTGGCCCCGGTGGAGCATGGCCACTGGCTGGTGAGCGCCGACATCCGCCGGCAGGAAACCCGTGACGAACAAGGGCTGCTGGAGTGGCAACTGCAGCGTCAGTGGCGCCAGCAACCGGACGACAGCCAGGCCTCTCTGCCCGCGCTGCTGGATATTCTCGGTGAGCAACTGCAACCGGACCGCATTATATTGTGGCGCCATTACGAGGCCGAGGAACTGCTGCGCCCGCTCTACAGCCAGGGCCTGCCCTTTGCCCTGCGCCCGGTACGGGCCGACCGCCGCTATCTGCGCACCCTGCACCAGCGCGGCGGACTCAGTTTTGGCAACTGTGCCGAGCAACCCCTGCTGAGCGCCTTTGATTACCTGGCCACCGACGGCATTCGCCACCGGCTGGATATGCCCCTGCCCTTTGCCGGCGGCCCCGGCGGCCTGCTCAGCCTGGAATATGCCCAGGCCCACGGGCCCATGTCCGCCACCGACCTGCAGTTTGTGGCTTCCCTGGCCACGCGCATCGCCCAGGTCCTGGAGCAAGCCCCGGCTTTGCCCCCGCCTTCCCGCTATGCCGACGACATCATGGCCCGGCTGATGCCGCTGCTGTGCCGCCACACCGGGCAGGACTTTTTCAACCGGCTGATGCTGCAGCTGGCCAGCCTCACCGGCGCCAGCATGGTGCTGGCCGGACTGCAGCACCCGCGAGCGGAACGGGTGCAGGCCATCGCCTGCCACCTGAAGGGGGAATTGTGCCCGCCCTTTACCTACGATCTGGCCGGCACGCCCTGCGCCTTCAGCCGCCACAGCCGGGAGCGGGTATGCATTCACCCCTGCGGTATTGCCGAACGCTTTCCCGGCGACACCATGCTGAGCGAGCAGGGCATGCAGGCCTACGCCGGCCTCTCCCTCAAGGACAGCGACGGTCAGCCCCTGGGGGTACTGGTGCTGCTGTTCGACCGGCCCCTGACCGACAGCGAAGGCATCACGGCGCTGCTGTCCCAACTGGAGCCCAGAGTGGCCGCCGAGCTCAGGCACCGGCGCGATCAGGAACAGCTGATGGTGGCCGCCGCCGCCTTTGAAACCCGGGAAGGCATTTTCATCGCCAACGAACGCATGCGCATTCAGCGGGCCAACCAGGCCTTTGCCCACATGTGCGGCCTGGAGCCGGACAGCCTGGTGGGCACCAGCCTGCTGTCACTACGGGACAAGGACACGGATACGGCGGAGGTCGGCGTGATCCTGCGGGCGCTGCACCACAGAGGATGGTGGCAGGGCGAGCAGCGGCTGGCCCGGGCCGATGGCCGCTCTCTGCCGGTGAACCTGCGTATCAGCCGCATGCAGGACGGCCTGGGACTGCGCCATTATGTGTGCCACGCCGAGGACATTTCCGAGCAGAAGGCCAGCCGCGAGCGCATCGAGAAAATGGCCTATTTCGACGAGCTTACCGGCCTGCACAACCGCCGTTTCATGGTGGAGCACATTCATCACACGGTGGCGCTGGCCGAGCTCGAGTCCAGCCGGGGCGCCCTGTTGCTGCTGGATCTGGATGGCTTCAAGAACATCAACGACTCCCTCGGCTACGGCCTGGGAGACCGGCTGCTGGTGCAGGTGGCCGGGCGGCTGCAGCAGTTCTGTGACCAGCACGACGACTTCAGCCTGGCACGCATTGCCAGCGACGAATTCGTGCTGCTGTGCCCGCGCCTGGGCCACGGCTATTCCGCTACCAAAACCCGCACCGAGCAACTGGCCAAGGCCCTCAACGAGCTGTTCTCGCTGCCCTTTGAGCTGGACGGGCTGCGCCTGCACCTGAGCATCAGCGCCGGCATCAGCCTGTTTCCCGCCACCGGGGTCGAGCTGGAAGAATATTTGCGCCAGGCCGATACCGCCACCCACATGGCCAAGCGCATCGCCCCGGGCAGCCATGTGTTTTTCAGCCCGGAAATGGCGGAAGAGGTACAGGAGCGGCTGCGGCTGTCCAATGCCCTGCAGCAGGCCCTGAAAAACGAGGAGCTGGCGCTGCACTTTCAGCCTCAGGTCAGCCTGAACGGCCATGGTGTCACCGGTGTGGAAGCGCTGTTGCGCTGGCAGCCACCGGGCCAGCCGCCCATTCCCCCCGGCCATTTCATTCCGGTAGCCGAGGAAACCTCGCTGATCTGCGACATCGGCAACTGGGTGCTGGCCCGGGCCTGCGAGCGGCTGCAACACTGGCACCGTCATGGCAGCGGGCCAGAACGGCTGTCGGTCAACATCAGTGCCCGCCACTTTCACAGCCCCGACTTCACCACCCGGCTGGAAACCCTGCTGCTGCAGTTTCCCGCCTGCCGGCACCGGCTGACCCTGGAGGTGACCGAAAGCGTGATCCTGGAAAACCTCACCGAAAGCCGCACCCGCATGGCCCGGCTGAAGGAGCTGGGGCTGGGGCTGTCCATCGACGACTTCGGCACCGGCTATTCCTCCTTTGCCTACCTGAAGGAGCTGCCGGTGGACGAGCTCAAGCTCGACCGGGCCTTTATTCGCCATGTGGACACGGCGCCGCGAGACAGGGCCATTATCGCCTGCATTCTGGCGCTGGCCCGTGAGCTGAACATGACGGTGGTGGCGGAAGGGGTGGAAACCGAAGCCCAGCGCGACCAGCTGCAGCGGCTGGGCTGTCCGGCCTTTCAGGGCTTTCTCATGGCCCGCCCCATGCCGGAGCAGGCGCTGCTGGAGTGGTTGAGCGGCACCCGCTAGGCCGCTCGGCCAGACTTACTGCAGTACCGCTTTCAGGGCCGCGTCGGCGCAGGCCTGATCCAGGTGACCACCGGGCGCGCCGCCGATGCCAATGCCACCCACCAGCTGGTCATTCACACGAATGGGCAGGCCGCCGCCCAGGATCAGCATATCCGGGTGCATTTCGCGCAGGCCAAACAGCGCCGGCTTGTCGGCGATATTGTTGGCCAGCTCGGCGGTCACCACCCCCATGGAGGCGGAGGTGAAGGCCTTCTTGCGGGCGCTTTCAACGGTATGCGGGCCGGCGTTCTCATGACGGCCCAGGGCCTTGAGGGTGCCGCTGCGATCCACTACCGCCACGGTCACGTTATAGCCGTCTTTGGCGCACTGGCTGATGCCTTCGCTCACCAGCTTCAGCGCGGTGTCGGTGGTCAGCACTTGGGTGTTCACGGTCTGGGCCTGTACACCCAGGCTGGCCAGCACCAGCACGGCGAGAACTTTTTTCATAACGCTTCTCCTTGTAAATGACCCTGTCACTATAGCCGGCCAGCCTTGCGGCTGCCTTGCCGCCGCATTACAGAATGGAAAGGTTCATGGCCACCCGTCTCGATGGCGGTACAATGTGCGCCATGCCCACTACGGAGACCCCGGCCATGGAGCTGTTGCTGGTTGAAGATGATGACAAGATTGCCACCTTTCTTGCCCGCGGCCTGACCGAGCAGGGCTACCGGGTGCAGCACTGCAGCCGGGCCGAAGACGCCGCCCCCCTGGCGCTGGAGCAGCCCCCCGCCCTGGCCATTGTCGATATCATGCTACCGGGCCGGGACGGACTTGAGCTGGTACAGGACTGGCGCGGCCAGGGCGCCGGTTTTCCCATTCTGCTGCTGAGCGCCCGTCGCTCGGTGGACGACCGGGTGCAGGGGCTGCGCCTGGGCGGCGACGACTATCTGACCAAGCCCTTTGCCTTCAGCGAGCTGCTGGCCCGTATCGAGGCGCTGCTGCGCCGGCACCAGCCGGCGCTGGCGCAGGATGTGCTGCAACTGGCGGATTTGCGCCTGGATTCATCCCGCAAACTGGCCTGGCGGGGCGAGCACAGGCTGGCCCTGCAGCCCAGAGAGCTGGTGCTGCTGGAGCTGCTGTTGCGCCAGCAGGGCCGGGTGGTGTCCCGCACCCAGATCCTGGAGCAGGTGTGGGATTACCAGTTTGATCCCCAGACCAATGTGGTGGACGTGCTGGTATGCCGGCTGCGCAACAAGATAGACAAGGGCCAGACCCCAAAATTGCTGCATACCCTGAGAGGCATTGGCTATGTCCTGCGCACCGATTAAACCCCGCTTTACCACCGGCCTGACCCTCACCCTCTGGTATCTGGTACTGATGACCCTGGTCACCGGCGGCCTGCTGCTGGCCGGGGAGCACCTGCTGGGCTCACGCCTGCTCGGCAAGGACAGACAACTGGTGGCCACCCTGCTCGACAACTACCAGCGCATCAGCAACGACGCCGGCCCCGACAAGCTGCTGCACGTGCTGGAGCGGGACCGGGAATTTCTGCTGCTGAGCCACTACCGGGTGCGCTTTACCAATCCGACCGGGCAGTTGCTGTTCAGCGCCGGCCCCGCCCTGCCTCCCCGGGCCGACGGCCAGCTGAGTGATGGCAGCTGGCACCAGGGCCGCACCCTGGACGGCTACCGGCTGCAGGTGGCCCTGTCCGCCGGCCCCCGCCAGCAGGATCTGGCCCGCTACCGCCAGACCATGCTGCAACTGTTGCTGCCCATGCTGCTGATAAGCCTGGGGCTGGTGGCCTGGCTCACCCGGCGCACCCTGCGCCCCATTCGCACCCTTATTCACCGCATTGGCAGCCTGCAGCGGGACGGCCTTGACTGCCCGGTGCCACCCACCGCCTCGCACCGCACCGAGCTGGGCCAGCTGACTCTGCTGTTCAACCAGCAAATGGCGCGCATTCACCGGCTGGTGAGCGGGCTGCGCCACGCCCTCGACAGCGCCGCCCACGATCTGCGCACGCCACTGACCCGCCAGCGCCTCAGCCTGGAGCAGGCGCTGGCAAGCACGGATCCGCAACGCTGGCACGACAGCCTGCTCGACTGCGCCGAGGAGAATCAGCGCATGCAAACCCAGCTCGATTACCTGCTGGCGATCACCGCCGCCGAGCAGGGGCTGGATCCGGCCCGGCTCGAGCCCTGCGATCTGGGCCGGTTGCTGAAAGAGGTGGCCGAACTGTACGAGCTGGCCGCCGAGGACAAGGGCATTGACCTGACCACCCGGCTGGCAACCGGGCTGATCACGCAAGGAGATCCCCAGGCCCTGCGCCAGGCCTTTGCCAATCTGCTCGACAACGCCATCAAGTACACTGAACCCGGCGGCCGGGTGCGGCTGACGGCCAGACGCAACCGGCAAAACATTGAAGTGATGGTGGAAGACACCGGCGTCGGCATCAGCGAGACCGATCTGCCCCATATTTTTGAGCGCCTGTACCGGGGCGATCGCAGCCGGCACAGCCCGGGCCACGGGCTGGGGCTGGCCCTGGTCAAGGCCATTCTCGACGGTCACCGGGCCCCCATCGAGGTAACCCAGGATCGGGGCCTGACCCGGTTTTGCTGTACCTTCAGCGCCGAACGCTAAGCCCCGGCCCGCGTCAGGGCCGCGGTTCGCGCGCCAATACGCGACGCCAGCAGGGAGTCGGCCAGCATGTGCATAAAGTGAAACACCAGGCAGGCCACCACCGCCAGCCCGCCGGCGGCGTTCATCGCCACCAGCACGCTCACCGCCACCGGCGTGGTTTTCTGGGCGGCGGTAAACAACAGCGCCAGTCGCGCCGGCCGCGCCAGCCCGCGTCCCGCCAGCCGGCATACCAGCAGCAGAGCACCGTGCAGCAACAGTGACCAGAGCGCCAGCGCCAGCAAATCACCTCCGCCAAGCTGCAACAGCGCCGGGCGGCTGGTAGACAGGGTGATCCAGGCGGTGGTGACCACGCTCAGGGTGGGCACCACCGTCATCCAGCGGTGTACCACCCGTCCGCCCAGCACCAACCGCAGCAAAAGGCCCAGCACAAAAGGCAACAGCACCATCAGCGACAGCTTGTGCAGCAAGGACCAGGGCGACAGTTCACCGCTGCGGCCGATCAGCAGACTGAGCATCAGCGGAATGGTGACGATGCCGAGCAGGTTCAGCCCCAGGGTCATAAACAGCGACCACTGGGCGTTGCCGCCGCTGAGCCGGGTCAGCACCACGCAGGACGACAGGGTCGGCGGCACCACAGACACCACCAGCAGGCCCAGCGCCAGCCCCGGTGCCAGCCCGCTGTGGTAATACAGCAGCGCCCCCAGCAGCGGCGACAGCAACAGGCTGATCACCAGCGCCAGGCCGAACACCCGGCCAAAGCCCGCCTCGGGCCTGAGCTCGCGCACCTGGGTCTGCAGGCCGTTGACCAGAAAGATCACCGCCACCAGCCAGGGCAGCGGCTGCCACTGGGCCAGCCAGACGCCGGGCCCCGGCAACAGCAGGGCCAGAACAATGGCGGCACACAGGCCGCCGGGAAGCAACCAGGCGATGATGTCCTCCTTACCGGGCACTCCGGCGCCGGTTAATTCAGCTTATGCAATAGTCAGCGCCACCTCGCCGATGCCGGGGAACACCACCCGAATATCGGCGCCGGGCTCGATAAACTTCATGCCGGTCCAGCTGCCGGTGGTGATCAGATCCCCCACGGCCAGCCCGTGGCTGCGCGCCACCAGATGATTCACCGACCAGGTCAGCAGCACGGTCGGGTCGGCCAGCGGATGGCCGCCGCTTTTATCCGCCAGCACCTCACCGTTCAACGTCAGCTGCACCGGCTGCAGAGTCAGATCCCGGCCCTGCCAGTCGTTAATGCCACTGCCCACCACCAGGCCGCCGCTGATCTGGTTGTCGGCCAGCCGCCACAGGGCGCTGGTTTGCTGCCATTGCTGGAGCCGGGTATCCACCAGCTCCAGGGTCACGCACAGCTCCCCCAGCGCCGCCCGCACTTCCTGCTCGCTGTAGGCCTCGGCCCGCACCGGCAGGGCTCTGGTTACCCGAAAGGCCAGCTCCGCTTCTATGCCAATCATGTGAAAGTCATCCCCCCTGAGCCGCACGCCGCTGTCGTATACCTTCTGCGGCGGAATGGGCGCGCTGTAGGGCTCGGTGTCCCGGTCGGGCGCACCCACCTTCCAGCAATGGGTACGGTGTGCCGGCCACAGGTGACGGGCCACGCCATCCTGAATGGCATAGGCCTGCTCCACCGTTTGCGGCCCTTCACCGGCGTCAAACTGCTGCCCGCTCTCATAGGCGGCCAGAACCCGGGCCACCGCTTGCTGTATTTGTTGTGGTTGGATTTGTTGTTCCATGGTGTTCATCCTGTTGTCACCCTTCTGCCAGGGCCGGCCACTGCCAGCCCGCTTGTTGCTGTTCATATTCCGCCGCCAGCCGCAGCAGCAGCGCGTCCTGGCCCATGGCCGCCACCAACTGAAAACCGATGGGCAGGCCGTCCGCCGACGGCGCCGCCGGCAAATTGATGGCCGGATGGCCGCAGGCATTCACCCAGCCGGTATAAATGGCATGACCCCGCGGACCCACCGGCCGGCCATCGATCTCGCCGGGATAGGGCTGCTCCGCCGGCCAGGGCAGGGCCGCCGCCGAGGGCGTGATGATGATGTCGATATCAAGAAAGGCCTCGGCCACGGTACGGCGAAAACGGCCAATGCCGTCCAGGCCGCACAGATAGTCGGTGGCCGACAGCTGCCGGCCCTGCCCGGCCATATCGCGAAAGCGCCCGGCGGCCTCGGACTCGGTCCCGGGAAAGGCCCGGAAAATGGCCGCCACCGCCGCCGCCCCCATCATGGGCCAGAATCTGTCCACCGGCTCGAGAGAAAACGGCAATTCCCCCTGAGTCACCCGGTGCCCCAAGCGCGCAAACACCGCCAGCGCCTGCTCCACGCTCGCGGCAATCTCCGCATCGAGCGGCTGTTCGCCCAAACGGGGCACATAGTGAATACGCAACGGGCGGGCAGGCATCTCGGGACGAGCGCGCCAGGACGCCGGATCCCGCACATCGGGACCGCTGATAATGCGGTACAGGGCCTCGGCATCGGCGGCGCTGCGGGCCAGCGGCCCCACCACTTCAAAGTCGAGCATCACCTGGGGCAGGCTGCCGGCCCGGGCCACGGCGCCGATGGAAGGCTTGAGCCCCACCAGGCCGGTGTGGGACGCCGGCCGGCGAATGGAGCCGCCGCCGTCGGTGCCCAGCGCCAGCGGCGCCAGCCCCGCGGCCAGGCTTGCCACCGCGCCGCCGCTGGAGCCCCCCGGCGTCAGTGCCGGGTTCCAGGGGTTGCGGGTCACGCCGAACAGCCGGTTGTCGGTATAGCCTTCCAGGGTGAACTCGGGCACATTGGTCTTGCCCAGGATCACCAGCCCGGCGGCCCGGCAGCGGGAGACCGCCAGCTCTTCCTCGGTGGCGATATTGCCGGCCAGGGCCCGGTTACCCCAGGTGGTCGCCAGCCCCAGCGTGTTGAGGTGATCCTTGACCGTCAGCGGCACACCATCGAGGGGGCTCAGGGGCCGGCCCTCGGCCCAGCGTGCGGTGGCGGCAGCGGCCTCGTCACGGGCCGCCGGGTTCAGAGTGATAATGGCATTGAGTTCGGGATTAAGCCGGGCGATACGCTCGCCCAGCGCCTCGACCACCGTCAGCGGGGTCAGGGTGCCGGCGGCGTAGGCCGCCGCCAGCTCAAGGGCGCCGAGGCGCCAGCTTTGGGTTACATCATGTTGGGCAGCCACAGGGCGATCTCCGGGAAGGTCATCAGACTGAAGGTGAACAGCATCATGATCAGGATGAACGGCACCACACCCCACATCACATCACTGATATTGCCGCCGTCCTTGCGCACGCTCTGCACCACGAACAGGTTCATGCCCACCGGCGGCGTGATCAGCGCCAGCTCGCACATCAGCACCACGAACACGCCGTACCAGATGGGATCCACACCCAGGGCGGTGACGATGGGATAGGTGATGGGAATGGTCAGCACCTGCATCGACAGCACGTCCATAAACATGCCCAGTGCCAGGTAGAACAGGATGAGAATAAGCAGCAGGCCGGTGGCACTGAGACCGAAGGAGGTCACCCAGGCGGTCAGTTCATCCACCACCCCGGTGAGGCTGATGGTCAGGTTAAGCACAAAGGCGGCGGTGATGATCAGCAGGATCATGCCGGTAATGCGCGCGGTCTGAACGAAACATTCCTGCAGGAAGTTAACCGACAGCCGGCCGGAGCGCCAGGCGAACCAGAGCGCGGTCATAACCCCCAGGGCGGCAGACTCGGTGGCGGTGGCCAGACCGCTGTAGATGCTGCCCATCACGATACCGAATACCACCGCCGGCGGGATCAGGTGACGGGACAGACGCAGCTTTTCGGACAGCGGCAGCTTCTCTTCCCGCACACTGCCCTGGCCGCGGTTGGCGAAGGCGATATACACCATAAACAGCAGGCTCAGCATCACGCCGGGAATAAGCCCCGCCATAAACAGCTTGCCGATGGAGTTATTGGTCAGCGAGCCGTAGATCAGCATGTTGACGCTGGGCGGAATAAGAATGCCCAGAGTACCGCCGGCAGCCAGGCTGCCCAGGGACTGGCGCATGCAGTACTTGCGCTCCTGCAGCGACGGCAGCGCCACCGTGCCGATGGTGGCAGCGGTGGCCACCGAAGAGCCGGAAGTGGCGGCAAACAGCGCACAGGAGCCGATATTGGTGTGCAGCAGACCGCCGGGCAACCTGCCCAGCCAGGCCGACATGGACAGGAACATCTTGTCGGCGATGCCGCTGCGCAGCAGCAGCTCACCCAGCAGAATGAACAGCGGAATGGCGGTCAGCAGCGCCTCGTTGTGCACGCTCCATACCACGGCGCCGATAGAGTCCATAAAGGTCCAGTCAAACACCATGATGCCGCCAATCACCCCGATCAGGGCCATGGCCACGGCGATGGGAACGCCCAGCAACAGCATGCCGAGCATGGCGAAAAAGCCGATAAAAACGGTAGTTACTGTCATTGTGCACCCTCCCCGGCCAGTTTCGGTGCCGCGGTGTTTTGTTCCTGTTGCTGCTGGCGCTGGGCAAAGTCGGCCAGCTCTTCCTTCAGCTCTTCACTCACCCCCTTGGGGTTGAATTCACTGTTCAGCATGTTCACCCGGCCACTGGCCAGCAGCCAGGTGGCGCGCAGGCCATAGCCCAGGGCCACCAGGGCAAACACCACCAGACCCGCCATCCACACACTCTGGGGATAGATAAGCGGCGTGGCCCAGGGCGTCTGGGAGGTGCTGCCGTAGTCCAGGGTTTCCAGCACCACATTCAGGCACACCCACACCATAAACAGACCCAGGCCACACATGAACAGGGCAGACAGCCAGTTCAGCACGCTCTGCAACCCTCTGGGCAGGCGCTCGTGAAAAATGTCGATGCGCATGTGGGCGCGGCCAAACAGGGCGATGGTAAAGGACAGGGTGGCCCCCACCGCCAGCGCATAACCGCTCAGTTCATCCACCCCCTGCAACGATATCTTGAAAAACTTGCGCAGCAGGGTCTCTACCGCAATCATCAGCGACAACAGCAGAAACATGCCGCCAAATACCAGGCTGGTCAGCCGCTCTATTCGCTTCATGTCAACGTCTCCTTGTCACCGGCGCCAGGGCAGCCATCACCCTGTTGCCGGACGCGGGACCGGCGAGGCCCATATCGCCAGCCGGTCCACTTGAGTGTCATTCAGACAAAGACGCCGGCACAGGCCGGCGTTGTTAAGGGGTTACAGGCCCACTATGTCCTTCAGGTCCCGTTTCCAGTTGGCGGAGCAGTCGGCGTTGGACTTGTCGCACTGCTCGGCCCAGGTCGGATAGGACACCTGAGTCACGGTATTGGCCACGGTAGCCAGGTCGGCCTCGTTCACCGGCACTTCCACCAGGTTGAAGGGCTTGCCGGTGTCACAGGGCTGTTCACCCACGTTACAGCGGCTGGCATCCAGGAACAGCTCTTCGGAGTAGCTCCAGATTTCCTCGCTCAGCTCGTCAAAGGCTTTCTGCAGGGTCTGCTGCTGCTCGGCATCGAGCTTGTTCCAGGTCTTGAGGTTGATGCCGTAACCATTCAGCGCCAGCTGGAAGCCCAGGGGCAGCATGTGGGTGGTCACTTCCGGCCAGCCGGCGGAGTTGGCCGAGCTCGGGCCGGTAATGGCGCACTCAATCATGCCCAGCGCCAGACTCTGGTGTACGTCACCAAAGGCCACCGGCACCGGCACCCCGCCCACGGACTCCACAAACTGGGCCAGGTTCTGGTCATACACCCGCACCTTCAGGCCCTTGACGTCTTCCAGGCCGTTGATGGGGTGGTTACAGAACAGCACCTGCGGGCCAAAGGGCCAGACCGCCAGCAGCTTGGTGTTGAACCGCTCCTGCAGGCGCTGATCCACCGTGTCCTTGTAGGCGTCAACCACCTTGCGGCCCTGTTCGAAGTTGGGGTTCAGGCCCACCAGATCCAGACCGAGAATGGTGGGCTCGTCCCGGGACACCTGGGACATCCGCAGGGAAATGAGGTCAAACAGGCCGGACTTCAGCACCCGCAGCTGCTCCACGTCCTTGATGCCGGTGGTGTCCAGCGGCTTGTAGTTGACCTTGAGCGGCAAGCCGGTCTTTTCGGCCAGATTTTCAAAAAACGGCTGCTCCTTGTTTTTCTGGATCAGGCCGGTGGCCAGCGGCTGACCGATCACCTTGAGGTTGATGGTCTCGGCCAGAGCCGGTGTGGATGCCAGGATACTGCCAAGCAAAGTGGCGGTGATCAGTTTTCTCATGATGAGAATCTCCTTCCTTGAATATGCCCGATGGCATGGGTAAGCGGCCCGCCCACTGCGGGCCGCCGCAATCGCTTAGTGATCGGCCAGGAACCGCATGGCGGCATGTACCCCGCCCGGGCTGTGGGGCACACCCGCACAGGTCAGCCCCATTTCCACGCCGGCCAGGGTACCGAGCAGGGTGAGATCATTGATGTCGCCCAGGTGGCCGATGCGGAACACCCGTCCCTTGAGCTTGCCAAGGCCGGCGCCCAGGGACATGTCGAAGCGCGCCAGAATCACCTTACGCAGGGCGTCGGCATCCTGCCCTTCCGGCAGCAGCACAGTAGTCAGCACCGGGCTGTATTCCTCGGGGTTGAGACAGAGCACCTCCAGCCCCCAGGCCTGCACCGCCCGACGGGTGGCTTCGGCATGGCGCTGGTGGCGCGCAAAGACGTTGTCCAGCCCTTCCTCCTCCAGCATGGCGATGGCTTCCTTCAGGCCATAGAGCAGGTTGGTGGCGGGGGTGTAGGGAAAGTAGCCGGTGGCATTGCTCGCCAGCATGGAACTCCAGTCCCAGTAGGACTTCGGCAGCCGGGCCTGCTGGTGGCGGGCCAGGGCCTTGTCGCTGAGGGCGTTGAAACTGATGCCCGGCGGCAGCATCAGCCCCTTCTGGGAGCCGGATACGGTGACGTCCACGCCCCATTCATCGTGCTTGTATTCGGCAGAAGCCAGCCCGGAGATGGTGTCCACCATAAACAGCGCCGGATGACCGGTGCCGTCAATGGCGCGGCGAATGTCGGCAATGCGGCTGGTGACACCGGTGGAGGTTTCGTTGTGCACCACGCACACCGCCTGGATTTGATGGTCACTGTCCCGGCTGAGACGTTCGGCAATGGCTTCCGGGCTGGCACCGTGACGCCAGTCACCGGGCAGAAACTCCACCTCCAGCTCCAGGCGGGTGGCCAGCTCGTGCCAGAGGGTGGCGAACTGGCCGGTTTCACACATCAGCACCTTGTCCCCCGGGCTCAGGGTATTGACCAGGGCCGCTTCCCAGGCGCCGGTGCCGGAGGCGGGATAGATCACCACCGGGCTTTCGGTCTGGAAAATGCGCTTGATGCCGGCCAGCACGTTCCGGCCCAGCTCGCCGAATTCCGGCCCGCGGTGATCGATCACCGCTTTTGACATGGCGCGCACCAGCCGCTCCGGCACCGGTGACGGACCCGGGATCTGCAGAAAATGACGCCCGCTTTGGTATGACATATTCACTCCTTGAACTGCTCGGTTAATGGGCGGACGACCTGTCCTGGCTCGCCCTGCCCGAAATCGTTCCCTGACGCTCAGCGGCGCACCCTGGGTTTGGCCATGTCCGGCTTGCCGCAGGGCAGAAAGCGGCCGTCGCCGGCCTGGCCCAGCACCTCGCCATCGCGCCATACCACTTTGCCCCGGCTCAGGGTCAGCACCGGCCAGCCGGTGACCACCTGGCCCTCGTAGGGGGTGTAATCCACGTCGTGGTGCAGCAATTCGTTCTGAATGACCACCTCACGCCTGGGGTCCCAGATGGCGATGTCGGCATCGGCGCCCACGGCGATGCTGCCCTTTTGCGGATACAGGCCGTAAAGCTTGGCCGGGTTGGTGGCGGTCAGCTCCACAAAGCGGTTGAGGGTAATGCGGCCCTTGTTGACCCCTTCCGAGAACAACAGCGGCAGGCGGGTTTCCAGACCGGGAATGCCGTTGGGAATATAGGGAAAGTCCACTTCCTCACCGTTCGGCTTCTTGCCCTGGGGATCTTCGTAACGGAAGGGGGCATGGTCGGAAGAGAAGATGGTAAACAGGCCGTCTTCCAGACCGTCCCAGATCACCTGCTGATTGGCCTTGTCCCGGGGGGGCGGGCTGCACACGCACTTGGCGCCTTCGTAGCCGTCCAGGCCCAGATCTTCGGCGGTGAGGAACAGGTACTGGGGGCAGGTTTCGGCATAGATGCTGATGCCCTTGCTGCGGGCCCAGCGAATTTGCTCCACCGCTTCTTCACCGGACACATGCACGATAAGAATGGGCACGTCCACCAGCTCGGACAGGGCAATGGCCCGATGGGTGGCTTCCCGCTCCACCAGCATGGGGCGTGAAGCGGCATGGTATTTGGGGGCGGTGTGGCCGGCGTCGAGCAGGCGCTTGGTCAGCCAGCCGATGCAGTCGGCGTTTTCGGCGTGGATCATGGCCATGGCACCTTCGTCCCGGGCCAGGGCCAGCACATCGAGGATCTGGCCGTCGTTGAGCTTGAGGTCGTCGTAGGTCATGTAAATCTTGAAGGAGGTGCAGCCCTGACGGATCAGCTCCGGCAGCTCTTCCTTGAGCACTTTTTCGGTGGGGTCGCTGACGATCAGGTGAAAGGCGTAGTCCACCACCGCCTTGCCTTCAGCGCGCCGATGGTAATCCTCCACCGCCGCCTTCAGGGACTGGCCCTTTTCCTGGGCGGCAAAGGGCATGACGGTGGTGGTGCCGCCGCAGGCGGCGGAGCGGGTGCCGGTATAGAAGTCGTCGGCCATACGCAAACCATCGGGCATGGGCTGATCCAGATGACAGTGAGCATCCACGCCGCCCGGCAGCACCAGCTTGCCACTGGCATCGATTTCTTCCCGGCCCGGGCCCAGGTTCAGGCCCAGGGCCACAATACGGCCGTCCTTGATGCCGATATCGCAGTCGGTTACGTCGGCGGCGGTGGCAATGCGGCCGTTTCGAATCACCAGATCAAACTCGGACATGGGTCACTCCTTGATGTTGCGCTAATCCACTAGATTGCATTCATAATTATGTATACGTAATTAATCATTGCTTGTGGCCACTTTCAAACCGAAGGTAACGAAAATGTGAACAAGATCTCATGATGAGAAACAAATGATTAACAATCGAGGCTTGCATAAAAAACTGGCACACCCTTCCATGAACCGTCGTCAGGCAGGCTCAGGCCGCCCACCGCGGAAGACCGTTCAGGCAGCAGGGCAGCAGCCGGCACTCCGGCTGGCGAAAAACGGAAAACGGAAAACGGAAAACAGGCAGGAAAACGCGATAGGCGGCGTCAGAAAGAAAGGGAGTGGGGCATGAAGCCGCCCCGGTGGGCAACTCAGCCCGCTTTTTGCTGTTTTTGCTCCAGCTCGCGCACCAGCAGATCGCCGGTGTGCATCACATGCTCGGCCAGAATACGACCCGCCCGGTCGCCGTCACCGGCCTTGAGGGCCTCCAGCAGTTGCCGGTGCTCGGTGACGGACTCATCCCAGCGGTGATGAAAGCCAATGGCCAGGTAGCGGCCCCGGCTGACCTTGTTCATCAGCTGGTGATGCAGCTGGGTCAGGGTGTCGTTGCCGGCCAGTTCGATGATCAGCCGGTGAATGTGCTGATTGACTTCAAAGTAATGCTGCTTGTCCTGAGCCTGGTGATAGTCTTCCAGCTGGTGTTGCAGCCGGGTCAGCTGCTCCAGCTCGGCGGCCGTGGCACGCGCGGCGGTGAGCTCGGCGGCGCGACGCTCCAGGGAGCAGATAATCTCGAAATGTTCACGAATCTCTTCCGGCGTGATCACCGCCACCCGGGCGCCCCGGTTCGGCTCTATGGTGACAATGCCTTCGGAGTTCAATACCTTGAGGGCTTCGCGCAACGGGGTGCGGGAAATATCCAGCTGCTGGCACAGTGCCGGCTCGTTGATGCGCTCCCCTTCCTTCAGCTCGCCCTCGATGATCATGGTGCGCACGCAGTCGGCCACTTCCTCGTGCAGCGAGCGTCGCCGCAGAGAACCCTGCCCCAGGGAATTCATACTGCTTGCCATATCGTGCTCCTGTTATATGAATGTGATCGATCGCGTACTCTAATCCGTTGCCGGTCAAAACGGTATGACCGGGAAAGGCAAGGGTGATCCCGATCGAATTATGAATAACAAATCACCACACCAGCCTGACCGGGGCTGTCATTACTCCCCGGCCAGGCTGCTCTTATTTATGAATTATATAATATATAATTACGGTTTAACCAAAAATAAAGAGCCCCACCCTTGAATCTGGCCCGGATCCGCGTCGGCCAGCAGCATGCCCTTCCATACCCCGGTAGACACGGTGTCGTAGATGGGAATGTTCAGCTCTTTTTCCAGCCGTGCGGCCACCCGGGCACCCCGCAGGTTGGTGCAGAAGATGGTGATGGCGTCACACTGGCCCTCGGCGGCCACCTCACGCACCATTTGCTCAATGGTCTCTTCACTCACCTCGGAGAAGGAAAAGTTGCCCTTGTCGTTGAGGTGACGCTCGGCGACACACTCAAAACCGGCACCGGCGTAGGTGGCGATCACCTTCTTCTGCACGTCGCGCAGGTAGGGGGTCACCAGGCCAAAGCGCCTGACGCCGGTCAACGCAAACAGCTCGTTCAGTGCCAGCACGGAAGTGGTGGCCGGAATGCCGGTCTCTTCGGTAATGGCCTGGCACAGGATTTCGTCATCCTGAAAACCGCGCCAGCCGGAAGAGGTTCCGCTCCAGGTAATGGACTGCACCCTGGCATCGGCCAGCAGCCGGGAGGCCTGCAGGAAGGGCTCGTTGTCGAACTGACTCAGGGCCTGGTCGGTCAGGGAAATCTCGGTCACCTTGAGGCGGCCAAAGTGGGCGCTGACATGTTCCACGCCGTGCAGAATGTCGGCGGTTACCGGCTCCAGAGTGGTGTTGGAAGAAGGGGTCAGTACACCCAGCAGAGTACGTTCAGTCATGGTTAGCTCCTTGCTTGTCATTATGTGTAATCAGTTAATCAATCAGTAACCCAGGGCGTGCGGCAGGGCCGTCACTATCTCGGGGAAAATCCAGCACAGAATCAGCACCAGGTATTGCAGGGCAATAAAGGGCCAGACGTAGCGCAACAGTTGCGACATGGGGATCTTGGCGATGCCGCACATCACGAACAGCAACACCCCCACCGGCGGCGTCATCATGCCGATCACCAGGTTGAACACGAACAGAAAGCCGAAATACAGCGGGTCTATGCCGTAGGCCAGGGCAATGGGGGCGAACAGGGGCACCAGCATGATGTAGGCCGCATTCGACTCCAGGAACATGCCCACCACCAGCAGCATTACCATCACCAGCGCCAGGAATACGTCGGGATTGTCGGTCAGCATCTGAATGAACTGGGACAACCGCATCGGGATCAGGTCAATGGTGAACAGGAAGGTCAGCGGTGTTGCAAAGGCAATCAGCGCCCCTACCACGGCCGAGGTCAGCGCGGCGCGGAACATACAGCCCGGCAGGTCGGTCCACTCCAGCTTGCGGGTCACCCACTTGCCGATGACAAAGGCATAGACCACGGCAATGGCGGCCCCTTCGGTGGCGGTAAACACGCCGCCGACAATGCCGCCAATCACGATCACCGGCATCAGCATGATGGCCCCGGCCCGTCTGGTCTGCACCAGCAGGTTTTTCAGGCTGAAGGGTTCACCGGTAGGCGGATAACCCTTGCGGTGCGCAATCCAGCTCGACAGTACCATCATGCCCACCACCAGCAGCACACCGGGCACCACACCGGCCATGAACAGGCCCCCCACGGAGACCGAGGAGCCGGCCATCAGGGCGTATACAATCATGGCCGCGCTGGGCGGAATGATGGGGCCCAGGTTTGACGCCGAGGCCACCACCGCCGAGCCGAAGCCCGCGTCGTAGTGCTTTTTCATCGCCGGCATCATGGTGGTACCCAGGGCACTGGCGCCCGCCACGGCGGCACCGGTCACCGACGCCAGCCCCAGGCCGGAGAGCAGGGTCACATGGGCCAGACCACCCTTTACCCGGCCCACAAAGGCGTTGGCAAAGTCGATGGTACGCTGCATCACCTGACCGCCCACCATCAGCTCACCCGCCAGCATGAACAGCGGAATCGCCATCAGCGGAAAGGAGTTGACCGCGTGCATCATGCGCTGGGGCAGCACCGACAGCTCAATGCCGCTCCAGGCCAGGCCACCGAGGGCTGCCAGCCCCAGTGAAAAGGCCAGGGGCATGCCCAGCAGCGCCAGCACCAGGAACAGAACAATCGCCAGTGTGGTCATGCGGCTTCCTCCTCTTCAATCCAGACGCGCGTGCCCTGCCAGGCCATAAACAACAAGTGCAGCAGGCCGTGGCCGCAGCTCAGCATCACCGGGATATAGAACACCGAGGCGCTGACCGGAATGGTCGGCATCAGCTCGCCCCAGCCGTCGATGGCCACCAGCACCGACTGGTAGCACACCACCACCATCAGCAGCCCGCTGGCCAGCATCATCAGCCGGGCCAACCTCTCCTGCATGCGAAAGCTCAGGCGGTTGGTCATCAGATCGATACCCACATGAATGCCATGCTTGAGGCCATGGGGTATCGCCAGGAACACTGCCCAGACAAAGGCCAGACGCGACATTTCATCGGCCCAGTCAATGGACTCGGACAACAGATAACGGCAGAACACCTGAGCCGAGACCAGCAGCACCATCACCGCCATGCAGGCGCAAATGGTGTAGCGGGAGGCGCTGTCCACCCTCAGCAGCAGCCGGCGGCCAAAGGCCCCCGGCGCTGGCAGGGGCCCGGCTCCGTTCAGCATGTGCGGCTGTTCGGAATGACCGGTTTTCATGACTTGGCGTCCTCCAGAACGGCGTTCACCAGCTCGTCACCCAGGCGCTCTTTCAGCTCGTCGATAATGCCGGCGGTTTTTTCCTGCATCTGCTGATGCAGCTCGGGGCTGACGCTGTTGAATTTCATGCCGGCGGCCACCAGCTGGTCGCGGGACTCGAGATCTTCCTCGGCGGCCTTTTCACGCTGCCACTGCACCGCCTTGGCCATGGACTCCCGCACCGCCTGCTGCTCGGCGTCGGAGAGCTTGTCAAAGCGCTTCTTGTTGGCCACCACCACGATGAAATCAAAGAAGTGGCCGGTGTCGGTGACGTACTGCTGCACTTCCTGGTAGTTGTTCTTGCGAATGATGCTGAAGGGGTTTTCCTGGCCGTCGATCACCTTCTGCTGCAGGGCGGAATATACCTCGTTGATGCCCATGGAGGTGGGGCTGGCCCCCAGGGCACGGAAGGTTTTCAGATGGGTTTCGTTGGGCTGCAGACGGATCTTGAGGCCGTCAAAGTCGTCGATGGACTCGATGGGACGCACACTGTTGGTGACATGGCGCGGGCCCAGCTCCATAAAGCCCAGAGCCACAAAGCCCTTTTCTGCCAGCTTCTCGTTAAGCAGCTCCCCTACCCGGCCGTCGATCACCTTAAAGGCGGTTTCCCGGTCCTTGAACACGAAGGGCAGGCTCACCGCTTCCAGCTCGGGCACGGTGCGGGACAGGAAGGACACGCCAATCCAGGTCATGCTGAGCACGCCGGAGCGCACCTGATCCACGTTCTCGGAGGCACCGCCCAGCTGCATGGCCGGAAACAGGTTCACTTCAATGTCACCGTCGGTGGCCGCTTCCACTTCCTGCTTGAACACTTCCATCGCCAGGGTACTGGAATGATCCACGGCAAAGTTGCCGGCCACCCGCAGGGTCTCGGCCTGCACCGAGGCGGTGGCCAGGGTGGCGCCCAGCGACATTGTTAACAAACTCTTTTTAAAAAATCCGCCAAAAGCGTGTAGATTGTTTCCCATTACCTTCTCCTTGGTTACGACGCCGCCTGCGTCATTATGAATTCATAATTATATATACATTCCATTAACAGACCGAGCAATGCCACTGGCGATAAAAAAGCCTGACTCCCAGCTCAATATTCAACACAAGGCACTGATTAAAATAGACTTTTACTTTGAGAGCGAATTTCAGCAGGTTAAAAAATTGTGATCGGGATCATTCGCTGGCCCTGATGACGGCACGGCCTCACTGCCTGACCAGATCGCAGACATAAAAAAACCGGCTCGAAAGCCGGTTTGTTTTCATTTATGGGTGTAAATGGCTCAGCCCAGCAGGGCTTCGGCCTTTTCCACCACGTTGTCAACGGTAAAGCCGAACAGCTTGAACAGCTCGCCGGCGGGAGCCGACTCGCCAAAGCTGGTCATGCCGATGATGTCGCCACCAAAGCCCACATACTTGAACCAGTAGTCGCGAATGCCGGCTTCCACCGCCAGGCGTTTGGTCACGGCGGCGGGCAGCACGCTTTCACGGTATTCGGCAGACTGAGCGTCGAACACGTCGGTGGACGGCATGGACACCACACGCACGGCGCGGCCCTTTTCGCTCAGTTGCTCGGCGGCGGCCACGGCCAGCTCCACTTCGGAGCCGGTGGCAATGAGGATCAGTTCAGGGGTGCCGGCACAGTCGCGCAGCACATAGCCCCCGCGGGCCACGTCGGCCAGCTGGGCCTCGGTGCGCTCCATCTGGGGCAGGTTCTGACGGGAGAAGATCAACGAGGTGGGGCCATCCTTGCGCTCGATGGCGTGTTTCCAGGCCACGGCGGACTCCACCTGGTCACAGGGGCGCCAGGTGCTCATGTTGGGGGTCAGACGCAGGGAGGCGATCTGCTCCACCGGCTGGTGGGTGGGGCCGTCTTCACCCAGACCAATGGAGTCGTGGGTGTAAACAAAGATGGAGCGCTGCTTCATCAGGGCGGCCATGCGCACCGCGTTGCGGGCGTATTCCACGAACATCAGGAAGGTGCCGCCGTAGGGCACGAAGCCGCCGTGCAGAGCGATGCCGTTCATGATGGCACTCATGCCGAACTCGCGCACACCATAGTGCAGGTAATTGCCGGCGGCATCCTCGGCGCTGATGGCCTTGGAACCCTTGTGCATGGTCAGGTTGGAAGGAGCCAGATCGGCACTGCCACCCAGCAGCTCGGGCAGAACGGCACCAAAAGCGTCGAGGGCGTTCTGAGACGCCTTGCGGGTGGCAATCTTGGCCGGGGCGGCCTGCAGGCCCTTGATAAAATCGGCGCTCTGCTGAGCCCAGTCGGCGGGAAGCTCGCCGTTCAGGCGGCGCTTGAGCTCGGCAGCCAGTGCCGGATATTCGGCGGCATAGGCGTCAAATTTGGCGTTCCAGCCGGCTTCCAGCTCGGCACCCCTGGCCCTGGCGTCCCACTCACCGTAAACCTCGGCGGGAATCTCAAAGGGAGCGTGATTCCAGCCCAGCTGCTCACGGGTGGCGGCGATTTCGGCCGCGCCCAGGGGGGCGCCGTGGCAGTCGTGGCTGCCGCCCTTGTTGGGGGAGCCAAAACCGATCACGGTTTTGCAGCAGATCAGGGTGGGGCGGCCGGTCTCGGCACGGGCGGCCTCAATGGCGGCGGCCACGGCGGCGCTGTCGTGACCGTCTACCGCAGGAATAACATGCCAGCCGTAGGCTTCAAAGCGCTTGGGGGTGTCGTCACTGAACCAGCCGTCCACCTCGCCGTCGATGGAGATGCCGTTGTCATCCCAGAAGGCGATCAGCTTACCCAGGCCCAGCGTGCCGGCCAGGGAGCAGGCCTCGTGGGAGATGCCTTCCATCAGGCAGCCGTCACCCAGGAAGGTATAGGTGTAGTGATCCACCACCTCGTGGCCGGGACGATTGAACTGGGCCGCCAGCGCCTTCTCGGCAATGGCCATGCCTACGGCATTGGTAATGCCCTGGCCCAGCGGGCCGGTGGTGGTTTCCACGCCCGGCGCGTAGCCGTACTCGGGGTGACCCGGGGTCTTGGAGTGCAGCTGGCGGAACTGCTTGAGATCGTCGATGGACAGCTCGTAACCGGTCAGGTGCAGCAGGGAGTACAGCAGCATGGAGCCGTGGCCGTTGGACAGAATAAAGCGGTCGCGGTCGGCCCAGTTCGGGTTGGCCGGGTTGTGCTTCAAGTAATCACGCCACAACACCTCGGCGATATCCGCCATGCCCATGGGGGCTCCGGGGTGACCGGAATTGGCTTTCTGTACCGCATCCATACTGAGCGCGCGCACGGCATTGGCCAGCACTTGACGAGAAGGCATCGACATCTCCTGAGAAATTCTTTAAAGAAAGGTGAACAAAACGGCGGTTATTGTCCCAAAGACGGCCGGGAGGCGCAAATTATTCTCCCCGAGGGCCATGGCCGGGCACCGGACCGGTCACACATTTTGCTGGCAATCCCGCCCTCGCCTCTCTAGAATAGCCGTCCAGATGTTAATACCGCCATTCGGCGGTCCCTGACAGCACCGAATTCATTACATTTTCAGGAAGTGAAGTAACATGGCCAGACTGTTTACCTCCGAGTCCGTGTCCGAAGGTCATCCCGACAAGATTGCCGACCAGATCTCCGATGCGGTCCTCGACGCCATCATCAAGCAGGACCCCAAGGCCCGCGTGGCCTGCGAAACCTACGTCAAGACCGGCATGGTCATCGTGGGTGGCGAAATTTCCACCAGCGCCTGGGTCGACATCGAAGAGCTGGCCCGCCGCACCGTGCGCGAAATCGGCTACACCAGCTCCGACATGGGCTTTGACGGTGACAGCTGCGCCGTGCTCAACGCCATCGGCAAGCAGTCGCCCGACATCGCCATGGGCGTGGACCGGGAAGACGAAGATCCCTACGCTCAGGGCGCCGGCGACCAGGGCCTGATGTTTGGTTACGCCTCCAACGAAACCGATGTGCTGATGCCCGCGCCGGTCACCTACTCCCACCGTCTGGTAAAGCGCCAGGCCCACGTGCGCAAGGCCAAGGAGCTGCCCTGGCTGCGTCCGGATGCCAAGTCTCAGGTGACCTTTGTTTATGACGACGGCAAGCCCGTTGGCATCGATACCGTGGTGCTGTCTACCCAGCACAGCCCGGACATCGATCAGGCCACCCTGCGCGAAGCGGTAATGGAGCTGATCATCAAGCCGGTGCTGCCCGCCGAATGGCTGAGCAAGAACACCAAGTACCACATCAACCCCACCGGCCAGTTCATCATCGGTGGCCCCATGGGTGACTGTGGTCTCACCGGCCGCAAGATCATCGTGGACACCTACGGCGGCATGGCCCGTCACGGTGGCGGTGCCTTCTCCGGCAAGGATCCGTCCAAGGTGGACCGCTCCGCCGCCTACGCCGCCCGCTATGTGGCCAAAAACATCGTGGCCGCCGGCCTGGCCGATCGCTGCGAAATTCAGGTGTCCTACGCCATCGGCGTGGCCGAGCCCACCTCCATCAGCGTGGAAACCTTCGGCACCGGCAAGGTATCCGAGGAGCTCATCGACGCCCTGGTGCGCGAACACTTCGACCTGCGCCCCTACGGTCTCATTCAGATGCTGGACCTGAACCGTCCCATCTACCAGGCCACCGCCGCCTACGGCCACTTCGGCCGGGACGAGTTCCCCTGGGAGGCCACCGACAAGGCCGCCCTGCTGCGCGACGCCGCCGGCCTGAAGTAAGCATCAAGGGGAAGCAAACGCTTCCCCTTTTTGTATGCTGATTACCCGTCCATCATGCGAATCAGCAGTGCGGTTGCACTTCACGACACGCTTCGGTGAAAGCCACTCACTAAAAATACCTGCTGCGGACATACTCAATGTTCGGTCAGGCATTTTTACTTCGTCACGGCGTGCCGGAGAAGCAGTGCGCTTTGCCTGACGAAAGCGCACCGTATCGCAAACGGCAAGGACCTGAGGCCCAAAGACAAGCTCACCGCTCTACAAACATGAAACCTGACGATTCCCTTTTTCAGCAAGTACAGAACCGGGTCAGCGAGTGCCTGGCCCTGGCCGAACGCCATACCGGCCGGCGGTTCGACCCACCCCTGGTGTGTTTTAACCAGCGCGGCCGCATTGCCGGCTCTGCCTGGCTGGAACAGTGGGAGCTACGCTTTAACCCGGTGTTGCTGACCGACAACGCCCACGACTTTCTGAGCGAAATCGTACCTCACGAGGTGGCCCATCTGGTGGTCTTTGCCCTTTACGGCAAGGTAAAACCCCATGGCCGGGAATGGCAGGCCATCATGGCAGAAGTATTCGGCCTTGAGCCCCGCACCCGGCACCGGCTCAACACCGAGAAAGTCGCCCCGGTTTTCAGCTATGATTGCGGCTGCCGCATTCATAAACTGAGCCTGCGCCGGCACAACAAGGTACTGCGTGGCCAGCTGCGCTACCAGTGTCTGCACTGCGGCCAGCCATTAATCCGGGTCAAAGCCCCACACAAGAGGAAAACAACATGATTCAGCCCGGCACCGCCCTGCCCCGGCACGACTTCACCTTTATCACCGACAGCGGCAAGACCAGCGCCGACACGCAAAGCCTGTTCGCCAGCAAGAAGGCGGTGATCTTCGCCGTGCCCGGCGCCTTTACCCCCACCTGCTCCCAGGCCCATCTGCCGGGGTTTGTGACCCTGGCAGACGAATTCCAGCGTCAGGGCGTGGCGCTGTTCTGCCTGTCGGTGAACGACGCCTTCGTGATGCGCGCCTGGCAGCAAAGCCAGAATGCCGGCGCCATTACCATGCTCGCCGACGGCGATGGCAGCTTTACTCAGGCCCTGGGGCTGGCCAAGGACACCGGCGCCTTTGGCGGCCTGCGCGCCCGGCGCTTCGCCCTGGTGGTGGACAACGGCATGGTCACTCAGGTGTGTGTGGAACAGCCCGGCAAGCTGGACGTCTCTTCTGCCGAGGCCATGCTGAAGCTGATTTAAACGTAAACGTCATACCGGGCACCGTCCCGGTATCCCCCCCCTTTTCCCCGCCCCGCCGCCGGTGGTAAGCTTGCGCGCACAAAAACCAACATAACAACGAGTCGTGCGCTATTTTCTTCTGATCCTGAGCCTGTGCTCCACACTGGCTTATGGCGAAGCCATGTCGTTTCGCCAGGCCAAAAAGGTGGCACCGGGCATTTACACCGATCATCCGGTAAGCTTTTACTGTGGCTGCAACATAGAAAAACAGGGTAAAAAACTGGTGCCCGATCTGGCCGGTTGCGGCTACCGGATTCGCAAACAGCAACAGCGGGCCAGCCGCATCGAGTGGGAACACGTGGTACCCGCCTGGGAGTTCGGCCACCAGCGCCAGTGCTGGCAGCAGGGCGGGCGCAAAAACTGCACCCGCAAGGATGAGCTGTTCCGGCAAATGGAAGGCGATCTGCACAACCTGGTGCCGGCGGTGGGCGAGGTCAACGGCGATCGCTCCAACTACCGTTTTTCCGAATGGAACGGCAAGCCGGTACAATATGGCCGCTGCCAGATGCTGGTGGACTTCAAGGGGCGCAAGGTGCAACCCCCCGAGCAAACCCGGGGGGCCATTGCCCGCACCTACCTGTATATGCAACAGCAATACAAGCTGAAGATTGCCCGTCAGCAGCAGAAACTGTTTGAAGCCTGGAACCGGCAATACCCGGCGAGCCCTTGGGAATGCGAGCGCGACAGGCGCATCGAGCGCATTCAGGGCAACCACAACCCCTTTGTTCAGGAGCAGTGCAAAAACTATGCGTATACCCCGAATCCATGAGCCGAGCGAGCTTGCCAGCGGCCGGGAGCTGACCCTGTCGGAAGACGGCGCCAACCACGTGGGCCGGGTGCTGCGCATGCAGGCCGGCCAGGCCCTGGTGCTGTTTAACGGTGAGGGTGGCCAGTATGCCGCCGAGATAGTGGAGGCCGGCAAAAAAACCGTGCGGGTGCGCGTGGGCGCATTCAGCGCCGGTGAGGTGGAGTCGCCGCTGCACTTTCACCTGGGCCAGGTGGTCAGCCGGGGCGAGAAGATGGAGTTCACCATTCAGAAGTCGGTGGAGCTCGGGGTGAACGTGATCACTCCGCTGTTTTCCAGCCGCTGTGGCGTCAAGCTCAGTGGCGAGCGGCTGGAGAAGAAGCTGCAACAGTGGCAGAAAATTGCCATTGCCGCCTGCGAGCAATGCGGTCGTAACCGCATTCCCGAAATCCGTCCGGCCATGGAGCTGAGCCTCTGGCTGGCAGAACACACCGACGAGCTCAAACTCAACCTGCACCCCCGGGCCGAATACAGCGTCAACACCCTACCCGCCCCCGAGGCCGGCGTGCGCCTGCTGATCGGCCCCGAAGGGGGCCTGTCGGACGAGGAAATCGTCGCCGCCCGCGACCAGGGCTTTATTGATATACTGCTCGGACCGCGGGTGCTGCGCACCGAAACCGCGGCGCTCACCGCCATTACCGCCCTGCAATGCCGATTTGGAGATCTCGCATGACCATCAAACTGGGAATCGTGATGGACCCCATTCAGTCCATCAACATCAAGAAAGACACCAGCTTCGCCATGCTGCTGGAGGCCCAGCGCCGGGGCTATGAGCTCTGGTACATGGAAATGAGCGATCTCAGCCTGCGCGACGGCGAAGCCTATGGCAGCATGACCCGGCTGTCGGTCAGGGAAGACGCCAGCCAGTGGTATACCCTGGCCGAGCCCGAGCTCAACCCCCTGCACAGCCTGGACGTGATCCTGATGCGCAAGGATCCGCCCTTTGACACCGAATTCATCTACGCCACCTACCTGCTGGAGCGTGCCGAGGGCGAAGGCGTGCTTATCGTCAACAAGCCCCAGAGCCTGCGCGACGCCAACGAAAAGCTCTACACCGCCTGGTTTGCCGAGCATACCCCCAGCACCCTGGTCACCCGCAAGGCCGCCGACATTCGCGCCTTTCACGCCGAGCACAAGGATATCATCATGAAGCCCCTGGACGGCATGGGTGGTGCCTCCATATTCCGGGTGAAGGAAGACGATCCCAACCTGGGGGTGATCATCGAAACCCTCACCGAGCACGGCAGCCGTTACTGCATGGTGCAGACCTATCTGCCCGCCATCAAGGACGGCGACAAGCGGGTGCTGGTGGTGGACGGCGAGCCGGTACCCTACTGCCTGGCGCGCATTCCCCAGGGCGGCGAAACCCGGGGCAACCTGGCCGCCGGCGGCCGGGGCGAGGCCCGCCCGTTAAGCGACAGTGACCGCCGCATTGCCGAGGCCCTGGGCCCGGTGCTGAAGCGCAAGGGACTGATCTTTGTGGGTCTCGACATTATCGGCGACAAGCTCACCGAGGTGAACGTCACCAGCCCCACCTGCGTGCGCGAGATCGAGGCCGCCTTTCCGGTCAACATTACCGGCATGCTGATGGACGCCATTGAAAAACGGCTATCCTGACAGTAACACTCACAGTACCCCGGTCACGCCGGGGCCTGATACTCATAACGAGACACCATGGATTCACTGGAACATCACTTTCTCATCGCCATGCCCAGCCTCAAGGATCCCTTCTTTGCCGGCTCCGTGACCTACATCTGCGAGCACAACGAGGAAGGCGCCATGGGGCTGGTGATCAACATTCCGGTCGAGATGCAATTGCACGAGCTGCTGCACCAGCTGGAGCTGGAGCCCGACGACGTGCCCGAGCTGGATCAGCCGGTACTGCAGGGCGGTCCGGTGTCCGCCGACCGGGGCTTTGTGCTGCACACGCCGGTGGAAGGCTTTGGCTCCAGCCGGCTGCTTTCCGACAACCTGATGATCACCACCTCCCGGGACGTGCTGGAAAGCCTGGGTACCCGTCAGGCGCCGGAAAAATTTCTGGTGACCCTGGGCTATGCCGGCTGGACCCCGGGCCAGCTGGAGCAGGAGCTGGTGGAAAACAGCTGGCTGACGGTGCCCGCCGACAACAGCCTGATCTTCGACACCCCCATTGGTCAGCGCTGGCATCAGGCCATTGGCCGGCTCGGCATCGACTCCCGCCAGCTGTCGTCCCAGGTGGGCCACGCATGAGCCGCACCCTGCTGGGCTTTGACTACGGCCTGAAAAGCATCGGCGTGGCGGTGGGCCAGGAGCTGACCGCCAGCGCCCGGCCGTTGCTGGCATTAAAGGCCAACGACGGCGTACCCAACTGGGAGCAGATCGAAAAGCTGCTCAGGGAGTGGCAGCCGGCGCTGCTGGTGGTGGGCCTGCCCCTCAACATGGACGGCACCGAGCAGGACATCAGCCGCCGCGCCCGCAAGTTCGCCAACCGCCTGCACGGCCGTTTTGGCCTGCCGGTGGAGCTGCAGGACGAGCGCCTGACCACCACCGACGCCCGCGCCCGGCTGTTTGAAGCCGGCGGCTACAAGGCCCTGGGCAAGGACGCGGTGGATGCGGTCTCGGCCCAGCTGATCCTGGAATCCTGGATGGAAGCCCACCCGTGAGACGTGAGACGTGAGACGTGAGACGTGAGACGCATGGAGTGCCCCCGATAAAGTAGACACTTAAGTTAAGCGGCAGCTGCGTAGGCATCGGGAGTCATCCCTCCCAGCGCCATGTGGCGCCGCACTTTCGGGTAATACTCGTCTGTATAATACCGGACTTCATCTGCCATTTCGTCTCTTCCGAGCACGCCCAGAGGGCGAGTCCACTCCTTCTTGAGTAGCGCGAAGAAGCTTTCCGAACAGGCGTTATCCCAGCAGTTACCTCGGCGTGACATGCTGATGGTGATTCCCCGTGTATTCAGCCATCTCATCACCTCTCCGTTGCGATACTGACTCCCTTGGTCCGAGTGGAACAACAGCTGTTTCCCATCTGGCCGCTGATGTTGCCATGCCTGCTCAAGGGCCTCCAGCACCAGTTGGGCGCTATTGATGGCACCCATGGCTCGGCCCACCACGCGGCGTGTGCCCAGGTCTAGGACTGCTGCGATGTAGAGCCAGCCTTCACTGCACCGGATTTGGGTGATATCTGATACCCAAACTCGGTTCGCTGAACCCACCGAGAACTGGCGATTCAACAGATTCGGTAACACAGGCAAGGACGATGTTGGCTTTTGATATCCTGCTTTAGGAGCCGTGCATGAACGATAACCAGCGTCTCTCAGCAAGCGCTGAACCTGGTTCTTGCCGCAGCAGAACCCGGCATCCCGTGCTTCCAGCCACAGCTTGCGATAACCCGGCACATTCTTCAGTTGCCTGGCTCGCTCGAGCAGGAAGGTGTTCAGCGTCCGTCGCTCGATGGCACGCGCCCCCGGAGAGTGTTGACGTGTTCGCCAGCGATAATATCCCGCTCGTGACACGTCGAGTACTTCACACATTATCGAGACCCGCCAGCGTTGACTTCGGTGGGCCTCGATAAAGGCAAACCTTACTTGCCGTGCTTGGCGAAGTACTCTTGCGCCTTTTTTAGGATTTCGTTCTCCAGCTCTTTCCGCTCAAGCTGCTTCTTCAGCCGAGCTACCTCGCGCTCCAGCTCCTGCAGGCTTTTTTCTGGTCCGGTGTTTTCAACGGCTTTGTCGGATGATTTCTTGGTCATGCTCCACTCTCTACGCCAGCGACTCAATTGGTTAGGATGGATCCCAAGTCTGCCAGCAAGCTGAGCTTGTGTCTCTGTGGTGGAGAGCGAGGCCTCGACGGCCTCACGTTTGAATGCATCGCTAAAGCGACGGTGGGGTTTGTATTTCATAACACCTTCTCATCTAATGAAGGTGTCTACTTTTCTCGGGCCAGTCCAACCCACGTTTTACCCCTGAGACAGCTGCCAGCAGTGCAGCAGCTCGGCCATATTGGCCGCCTCCAGCTTGGCCATGGCCGACGCCCTGTGTACTTCCACGGTGCGCACCGCCACGCACAGCTGCTCGGCAATGGCCTTGTTGGTCAGCCCCTGCGCCACCAGGCTCACCACTTCATGCTCCCGGGCCGAGAGCCGGGTTACCCGGAGCCGAGCCCCGGCCTGCTCGCCCAGCACCCGGGCCTGCTGTTGTGCCCGCGCCAGCACCTCGGCCAGGCGACGGGCATCCACCGGTTTTTCCAGAAAGTCCACCGCCCCCAGCTTCATCGCCTGCACCGCCTGAGGCACGTCGCCATGGCCGGTGAGCAGGATCACCGCCACCGGACACCGGCGGCGGCCCAGCTCCGTCAGCACCTCCAGCCCGTCCAGCTCCGGCATGGCCAGGTCCAGCAGCAATACCGCCTCGGCCTGGTCGTCAAACTCCGCCAGAAAGCGCTCCGGCTCCGACCAGCCCTGGCTCTCAAAACCCATCGCCTTTAACAGGAAGCCGTTGGCGGCCAGCACCTTGGGATCATCGTCCAGCAGGTAAATGTGCATTATTGCTCCTTTGGCAAAAACAGTTCGGCCCGGGTGCCCTCGCCCACATTGACCAGGGTCAGACTACCACCCAGCCGGCGGGCCAGCCGGTAACTGACCATCAGGCCAATGCCCATGCCGTGAATGCGGCTGGCGGGCAGGGTATGTCCAAGCGCCTCGATCACCGCCGGCGACACGCCGCCGGCGGTGTCTTCCACCGTCAATCGCCAGCCGTCGGCCCGCCGCGCGGCGGCAAGCCGCAGCCGTCCCCCCTGGTTTCGCCGCTCAAAGGCATCCAGACCGTTGCCCAGCAGATTGGACAATATCTGCTCCACCGCCGGCCGTACACTCAGCAGCACGCCCTCGTCCGTGGTCACGTCCAGCCGCACCCCGGCGGCCCTGGCTCTGGGCGCCAGCCGCTCGGCCAGCTCCCGGCACAGCTCCCGGGGCGAAAAGGCATCCGGCCCCGGCAGGGGCTGGCTGGCCCACTGACGAAAACGGCGAATAATGTCGGCACCGCGCTCGGTTTCACTGACAATATGATTAAACACCTCACGGCTGTTTTGCTCACCGGTCATCAGCTCGCCGGCCTGAGCATAGGCCTGAATGGCCGACAACGGCTGGTTCAGCTCATGGGCCAGGCCCGTGGCCATTTCCCCCAGCAGGGTGGCCTGACGCGCCCGGGCCAGCTCCTGCTCCCGGCTCTGAATAAGATGGTGCAGCCGGTCCCGTTCGTCGGTGCGCCTGAGCAGCAGACGGGTGACCCGCACATGGTGCAGGGCGATCACCAAGAGCACCAGCATCAGCCCCGCCAGCCACTGCCAGTAACCCAGCAGCACCCGGCGCAGGGTCTGCCAGGTCGGCGCCTCGCCGGCGTCGGGCTGCCAGTCCCGCAGCAACTGCTCCACCTCGTCCAGCCGGATGGGGGCGCCCCACAGCGGCCGGCCCTGTTGCTTCATGGCCAGCAGGGCCTGGGTGATGTCCCGCAGCAGGGTTTCGTTCCGGCTGTCGACGGCGGCAAAGCTCCAGCCCGGATACAGCGGCGTGGAACGCACACAGGGCGCGTCCGCCTGGATCATCAGCGCCCTGAACTCGGCCGCATTCACCAGCCCTTCCTGCGCCATTTGCTCCAGGGTGCAGGCAGGCACCATGGCCGCATCCAGGGCGCCATCGCGCAACAGATACACCAGGGCGTCCACCGGGTAGCCGCGAAACTGAATATCCAGGCTGTTCGGCGCCACGCCGCGCCGGCGCAACTGCTCGGCCACCAGCAGATAACCGCCAAAGGCCTGCTCGTGCACCGCCCCCACCCGCAACCCGGCCAGCAGCCGGGTACCGCTGATGCCGCTGTCGGCGCGCACCAGCAGGGTGGCCGCCACGCTTTCCCGGGCCGAGCCAAAGCGCGGATCCAGCCAGGACGCCAGCCAGTTCAGCCCCTGGTGGCGGCTCAGCACGTAATGGGCCGGGTTGGTCACCACAAAATCGAGCCGGCCCTCATTCAGTTGCCGATCCAGCTGCTGCTGAGTCAGAAACACCCCTTCGAAATGATGTGCCGGCAGCGCCCGGTTCAGGCCATCGAGCACCGGCTGCCATTCCGCCCGCCCCTGGGCTTCACCCCGGTAGGCCAGAAAGCCGATTCGGTAGTCATCCGCCATGGCCGGCAGTACCATCAGCAACCAGCAGGGCAACCACCGCAAAGGCCGTAACATGGGCTTACTCCTTGAGCACGCTGTCATATAAAAAAGCATAGGCGCCGGCCACGCCGGTGCGGCCAGTGTACACCAGAGTCAAATGGGCTGCTGGCTCGGTAAATGGCCATCATGAACGGAAAGCAGGCGGGAAACGGACGCTCCCGCCGAATATCAGGCCAGAGAAGGCACCGGCAGCCAGTGGGGAAGGTGGCCGGTCTGCTCGGTAAAGCGCAGCAAATCGGCGCGGCTCAGCAGCACGGTGGCGGTATTGCGCAGCGGGTGGCAGTGAAAATCGTCGCCATCTTGCAGGTCTTCATCCAGCCACAGTTCCACCTGCAACTGCGTATCGTTGACCAGTGCCAGCACGGAGACATGGCCCGGGGCCACCCCCAGGTAACGCGCAAGCCGCTCGGCCGAGGCAAAGCCCAGCCGCGACCAGCCCTGCTGGCGCGACAGCACCTTGAGATCCACCTGCTTGTCGTGGCGGGTGAGCAGCAGCGCGTGCCGGCGACCGTAGTTGTCCCGCAGAAACAGATTTTTCAGCCGGGTGCCGGGCCGGTTCACCAGCAGGCGGTCGGCATCGTCACAGGTGTGCAGCGGCGGATGCTCAATCAGCGGCGGCCTGATGTGCCAGTCCGCCAGCCGGGCCATGATGTCCATCACATTAACGGGCCGGGTTCACCGCCAGCACGTCGGCACGGATCACCGACTGCTCGGCGATCAGCTCGTTGACCACGGCGCGGCTGGCCTGGTAGTGCGGAGTTTCCTTGTGGGCGGCCAGGGCGGCTTCGTCCTGGTAGATTTCGTAAAGCCAGAACAGCTCGGGATCGGCCCTGTCCTGCAGCACGTCAAAGGTGTGGCAACCGGGCTCGTCGCGCACCGAGGCTTCGGCATTGGGCAGCATGGCGTCGAGAAAGGCCTGGGTGGTGCCGGGCTTGAGCTTGGTTTTGACAATAATTGAATACATTGTAAACTCCAATTGTTTATGTAAATTCAACAAATAGTACACAAATATTCAGGTAACTTCCAAGGAGCCCAGAATGGACAGACCCGGTCGTTTTAACGGCATGCGCCACATCGCCTTTACCATGCCCAACCTGGAGGAGTGCGTCCAGTTCTACACCGAGATCATGGGCATGGAGATCCTCAACCGCGCCAGCGACAACCTGGTGTACCTCACCTGCGGCAACGACAACCTGTCGCTGGGCCGCGCCGATGTGCCCGCCAGCGGCGTGCAGAGCATGGATCACTTCGGCTTTATCGTGGACACCAAGGAAGAGCTGGAGCAGTGGTACCAGTACTTCAAGGCCAAGGGCGTGACCCTGCTGGACCAGCCCCACGATCACCGCGACGGTGCCCGCAGCTTTCACATCACCGATCCCGCCGGCAACGTGATCCAGCCCATCTATCACCCGGCCATCTCCGGCCAGCGCTTCAGTTGAGTACGGTAATTAAGTCATAAAATTCAAAAGCCGTGGTTTTCCCTGCCACGGCTTTTGGTTATGTTAAGGGCATTGTGCTACCGCACGCCATTCTTTCAAGCAGGCCCTACCATGCCCTCATCCACCGACGAACTGAGAAGCCGCCCGCTGGCGACCCTGATCACCCCCCATCAGCTGGCCGAGCGCTATCCGCTCGACCGCACCATGACCGATACCGTCACTCAAGCCCGCGCCGAAATTGAAGCCATTCTCACCGGCCAGAGTCACAAGCTGCTGGTGATCATCGGCCCCTGCTCCATTCACGACCCGGCCGCCGCCCGGGCCTACGCCGAGCGACTGGCGGAGCTTAAGCGCCGCTATGCCGACCGGCTGTGCATTGTGATGCGCACCTATTTTGAAAAGCCCCGCACCATAGTGGGCTGGAAGGGACTGATTAACGATCCGCATCTGGACGGCAGCTTTGACGTCAACACCGGCCTGGCGCTGGCGCGCAAACTGCTGAGTGACATCAACGCCCTGGGGCTACCCACCGCCACCGAGTTTCTGGATATGGTGACCGGTCAGTATATAGCCGACCTGATCAGCTGGGGCGCCATTGGCGCGCGCACCACCGAGTCCCAGGTGCACCGGGAAATGGCCTCGGCGCTGTCGTGCCCGGTGGGCTTCAAGAACGGTACCGACGGCAATATTCAGATTGCCCTCGACGCGGTACGGGCCGCCGCCCACGGTCACATTTTCTGCTCGCCGGACAAACACGGCAAAATGAGCATCTACCAGACCGACGGCAACCCCTATGGCCATGTGATTTTACGGGGCGGAAAAGCGCCCAATTACGACGAGCACAGCATTGCCGATGCCGCAGCGCAGCTCAGCGCCCTTGGCCTGCCGCCCCGGCTGGTGGTGGATCTGAGCCATGGCAACAGCCAAAAGCAGCATCAGCGCCAGCTCGAGGTGGCAGACGACATCGCCCGCCAGCTTGTAAGCGGCAGCCGCCATATTGCCGGGGTGATGATAGAAAGTTTTATCGAAGCAGGCCGGCAGGAGGTGGAGCCCGGTACACCGCTGCTATTCGGACAAAGCATCACCGACGCCTGCCTGGGCTGGAAAGACAGCGAGCGGGTGCTGGAACTGCTGTACCGGGCTGTGAGGAGTGAGGCGGTTTGAGAATATCCTCACGCCTTACCCCCACCCCTCACATTTATTCCGGCAGCAGCAGCCGCTGGCCGTCCTGCTCCAGCAGTTTGACCTTGACCTCAAACACCTCGGCCACCAGCTCGGGGGTAAGCACCTCCGGGCCGCCACTGGCCACCAGCCGACCCCGGTGCAGACACCAGATATCGTCGCCGAACTGAGCGGCCAGGTTAATGTCGTGAATGGACGCCACCACCGTCAGTCCCTGTTCGGCATAGTGGCGCAGCAGCCGCAGGGTGGCGAGCTGGTGCTGCCAGTCAAGTCCGGCCAGAGGCTCGTCCAGCAGCAGCAGGCGGGCCTTCGGGTTCAGCCGGGGCGCCACCTGCAACAGGGTTTTGGCGATCAGCAGCCGCTGCTGTTCGCCGCCCGAGAGCGACGACAGCGGCCGGGCATAGAGGGTGTCCAGCTTGAGGTAATCACTTAACCGCGCCATTTCCTCGCAGGCGGCTTCGCTGACCTCCCCGTGCACCCCCAGCGCCAGCAGCTCATACCCTTTTAATCCGGCGGGCAGCACCGAGTGCTGCACCAGCATGGCTCTGAGATGCGCAAGCTCGCTCAGAGCCAGTGAATCCAGCAGGTCACCATTCAGCCGCACATGACCTTCCGCCGCCAGCAGCCCGGCCGCCGCCAGCAACAGACTCGACTTGCCACTGCCATTGGGCCCCACCAGCAGGGTCAGCCGGCCGGCGGCCAGCCGGCCACTCACCGGCCCTACCCTGTGTTCAACGGTTAATTCATCAAGCGTCAGCATGGCGTTTCACCAGCAACCACACAAACACGGGCGCCCCCAGGGTGGCGGTAACGGCGCCGATGGGCAACTCACCGGTCACCAGAGTTTGCCGCGCCACCACATCCGCCAGCACCAGCAGGGCGGCGCCCGCCAGGGCCGAGGCCGGCAGCAAAAACCGCTGGCGCCCGCCGGCCAGCAGCCGCAACAGGTGCGGCACCACCAGGCCCACAAAACCGATCACCCCGGCCATGGCCACGCTGAAAGCGGTGAGCAGGCACACCGCCAGCACCAGCCGGGGCCGCAATCTGTGGGCGTTCAGGCCCAGCAACCGGGCCTGTTGTTCCCCCAGCGCCAGCAGGTCCAGCCGGCCGCCCTGGCGTACCAGCCACAGCAAGGCCAGTATCGCCGGCAGCCACCAGCCCCAGGACAGGCGCTGGCCATAGCCCAGGCTGCCCATCATCCAGAACAGAAAGGTGCGCAGCGAGGCATCGTCGGCCAGATACAGCAGCCAGGTGAGCATGGCGTTGGCAAAAATGCCCACCGCCACGCCAAACAACAGCAGCGCGCCCTGTCCCAGCCGGCGCCGGGCCAGCAACATCAGCAGCACCGTCACCACCAGGGCACCGGCAAAGGCCGCCAGCGACACCCCCCAGTGAGGCAGGATCCAGCCCAGCCAGCCCGCCAGCGACAGGGTCAGCACCGCCGCCAGGCTGGCGCCGCTGGATATGCCAATCAGCCCGGGCTCCGCCAGCGGGTTGTGCAGCAACACCTGCAGCACGGCACCGCACAGCGCCAGGCTGGCCCCCACCAGCACCGCCAGCAGGGTGCGCGGCAACCGCAACTGCCAGAACACCTGTTGCTCCAGTGCCGACACCGGCCGCCAAAGGGCGTCCAGCCCCACGCCCACGGCGCCCGACTGCAGGCTGAGCAGCACTGCCACCATCAGCAGCAGCCCCAGGCCCAGCAGCCAGTGGCGGTAGCGCCGTTGCTGGACACCGAGCAAATGGCCCGGCGACATCGCTCCCCCGCGCATCTCAGCCCATCCAGTCGAACAGCTGCGGGTACTGCTGCCACAGCAGGCGCGCCGACATCACCAGCGACACCGTCACCAGCATGGGGCGAATCATGCGGGTACCCCGGGTCACCACCATTCTGGAGCCGAGCCGCGCCCCCAGAAACTGGCCGCCGGCCATGGCCAGGCCGGCAATCCACACCACCTGGCCGCCGAGCATGAAAAACAGCAGCGAGGCGAAATTGGAGGTAAAGTTCAGCAACTTGGTATGGGCGGTGGCCTTGCCCATGCTGTAGCCGGCCAGGGCGATAAAGCCCAGGGCAAAAAAAGAGCCGGTGCCCGGGCCGAAGAAACCGTCGTAAAAACCCACACCGGTGCCCACCACCAGGGCAAAGGGGATCACCCCCAGCCGCCGGCTGCGGTCTTCATCACCCACCCGCGGTGAGAACAGGAAGTACAGGGCAAAGGCCGCCAGCAGAAACGGCAGCACCTTTTCCAGCACCGAGGCGTCGATGCGCTGCACCAGCAGGGTGCCCAGCATGCTGCCCACAAAGGTGCAGGCGACCGCCCATTTCATGATGCGCCAGTCGATCAGCCCCCGGCGCAGATAATAAAACGACGCCGAAAAGGAGCCGAAGCAGCTTTGCAGCTTGTTGGTGGCCAGGGCCATGGTGGGCGGCATGCCGGTGGCCAGCAGCGCCGGCACCGTAATCAGGCCGCCGCCGCCGGCAATGGCGTCGATAAAGCCGGCCAGCAGCGCCGCCAGCGCCAGCAATCCCAGGGTCAGCAGATCCAGTTCCATCGTTTTCCGGTTTCAAATCAACAAAGGTGCCAAGATTAACAGGATGCGCCGCAAGGCAACAGAGAACCTTGCCCCGACCTTTGGCTATGGTAACGTAAGCCGAACCCACGAGGAGGAGACCCCATGAGCGACGAGGTTCTGGGCCTGTTGCCCAGTGATTTTCCCGATATCGACGACAGCGCCTTTCGCCACGGCGGCCGGCGCACCCTGGTGCTGGCCGGCGGCTGCTTCTGGTGCACCGAAGCGGTATACCGCCAGCTCGACGGCGTGATGGACGTGATCTCCGGCTATGCCGGCGGCGAGGCCCATAACGCCAACTACCAGGCGGTGTGCACCGGCACCACCCGCCATGCCGAGGCCATTCAAGTCGTCTACGACAGCGACCGCATCGGCCCGGGCACCCTGCTGAAGGTGTTTTTCGGCATCGCCCACGATCCCACCCAACTCAACCGCCAGGGCCATGATACCGGCACCCAGTACCGCTCGGCGGTCTTCTGGCAGAATGAACAGGAGCGCGAGCTGGCGAAAGACTATATTGCCCTGCTGGAGCAGGCCGGCGCCTTTAAGCAACCCATCGTAACCACCCTGGAGCCGCTCGACGCCTTTTATCCCGCCGAGGACTATCACCAGGATTATGCCGCCCGCAACCCCAACCAGCCCTACATTGCCGCCGTCGCCCAGCCCAAGGTGGCCAAGGTGCACCATTACTACAAACACAGGTTGAAGAAGGACATCTGACCATGGCCCAGACTCCCAGCCCTTACGATCTCTCGCCGCCCGGCGACGCCCAGCGGCAGGCCCTGGCCGACAAGCTGACCCCGGAAGAGCGCCGCATTCTGCTGAACCAGGGCACGGAGCCGCCCTTTTGCGGCGGCCTGCTCGACAACCACGAGCAAGGCTGCTATTTCTGCCGGCTGTGCGCCCTGCCGCTGTTTTCCTCCGCCTGCAAGTTCGAGTCGGGCTCCGGCTGGCCGAGCTTTTACGCCCCCTACCACCCGGATCACATTCGCGAGCTGGCAGACATGAGCCACGGTATGCGCCGGGTGGAAATTCGCTGCGCCCGCTGCGACGGCCATCTGGGCCACGTGTTTCCCGACGGCCCGCCGCCCACCGGCCTGCGCTATTGCCTGAACTCGGCGTCCCTCGGCTTTTGCACCGACGGCGAGCCCAAGCCGGATCCGCTCAAACGGGGCGAAACCGGCTTTCTGTAACCCTAGCGGCCGTCGCGCCGGGCCTTTTTGGTGACGACGGCCTGCCGCTCCTGTTCAAACCGGCGCACAAAGTCCTCGATCACCATGTCGTAGAGCCGGTCTTTCAGAAACACGTCTTCCACGCCGTGATCGATATTGGGGTTGTCGTTGACCTCGATCACCGCCACCCGGCCCTTGCCTTCCTTGATGTCCACGCCATACAGGCCGTCGCCGATGGGCTTCACCGCCTTGAGCGCGGCGTTAATCACCATGGGTGGTGCCTCGTGGGTGGGCAGGGTCACAAAGCCGCCGGAGTCCGCCTCCTTGCCGTCGTTGTGGCGGTAGATCTGCCAGTGCCCCTTCACCATGAAGTATTTGCAGGCAAAAATGGGCTGGTGGTTGAGCACGCCGATGCGCCAGTCGAACTCGGTGAAAAAATACTCCTGGGCCAGCACCAGCGCCGAGGCATTGCGCAGCTTGCCCAGGGTATCGGCCAGCTGCGCCCGGTCGGCCACCCGGTACACGCCCCGGGAAAAGGCCCCGTCCGGAATCTTCAGCACCAGGGGATAGCCCAGCTCGCTTTCCAGCCAGTCGGCGGCATCCTTCTGCTTTGGGTTGACCATCAGGGTTTTCGGCGCCGGCACGCCGTTGCGGGCAAAGCTCTCGGCCAGAAAAATCTTGTTGGCGCAGCGCAGAATGGAGCTGGGCGAGTCGATCACCACCAGGCCTTCGTGCTCCGCCTTCTGGGCAAAACGAAAGGTGTGATGGTCGATGGCGGTGGTTTCGCGAATAAACAGGCCGTCGTATTCCGCCAGCCGCTGGTAGTCCTTGCGGGTGATCATTTCCACGTTCACCCCGGCCCGCTCACCGGCGCGCACAAAGCGCTTCAGTGCCCCCGCGTCGGACGGCGGCAGGGCTTCGTCGGGGTTCACCAGCATGGCCAGATCGTAGCGATAGCGTTTGGCGGAGCGGGGCTGGCGCCAGATGATGCGGGAATACTTGTCGAGGGCGTCGGCAAACTGATCCTCTTCCTGCCCCGCCAGCTCCTTCGGCGACAGGGTGGCCAGACCGGTCAGCTCCCAGCGGCTGCGGCGCCTGAAGGTCAGCTCCAGAATGGGGCATGGCAGCCGCTCAAACAGCTCCCGGCACAGGCTTTCAAGTCCGGGCACGGCACACTGGCCGAAACAGCTTTTCAGTTTAAGTTTGGCTCCCGCCTCACCGCCGCCAAAATGCGCGTCCAGGGCCTCGGACACCCCCTCAAAACCAAAGGCAAACAGCCCCTTGTTGCGCAGGTTGTTGAGGGTGGAGACCGACGGAATCACCTTCTGGCCCCGGGCTTCCGCCAGCAGCGAACAGTAATAACCGTTGGACAGGTACTTCTCGGTGCGGCACAGGTTGATCACCCGGGTGCGGGGTGCGTTTTTTACCGGCGGCTGGGCCAGGTAGGTCTGAAAGTCCACCAGGTTTTCGCTGGGAAAATAGGGCGCCCAGGCGCTGAGCTCATCCACCACCAGAACCAGTTGTGTCATGAAGTGATTCCCTTGCTTGATTGGCCGTGATTGTGGCCCCTACTCTATGCCCTGCCACCGCCGGATGCACTGAAATTTTCTCGCCGGGCCGCCAAAATTATCGTATGTTGAAGCACTCTTTTCCTGATTTCGGGTGCCCTATGTCCGCGCCTGTCGTGCGCCCCGCCCTGCGTACCGATATCACCGCCCTGCTCCAGCTTGAAGCCCGCTGCTTTGCCCAGGACAGGGTCAGCCGGCGCAGCTTTCTGCGCTTTATCGAACACCCCCAGGATGTGCTGCTGGTGGCCGAGCTGAATGGCGCCCTGCTTGGCTATGTGCTGGTGCTGTTTCGCCGCAACACCCAGCTGGCCCGCATCTATTCCATTGCGGTCTCGCCCGACGCCCGCGGCCTGGGGCTGGGCCGCACCCTGCTTGAAGCTGCCGAGGCCAGCGCGCAGGCCCGGCGCGCCGTGTTCATGCGTCTGGAAGTACGCACCGACAACATTGCCGCGCAAAACCTGTATCAGCGCCAGGGCTACCGCCAGTTCGGCATTTACCACGACTATTACGAAGATCACGCAAGTGCCCTGCGCTACCAGAAGCGCATTCACCACTACCATCCCCTGGCCGGCGCCCGCGCCGTGCCTTATTACCGCCAGACCACGGAATTTACCTGTGGCCCGGCCTCGCTGATGATGGCCCTGAGCAGCCTGGCTCCGCACCATGCTCCCGAGCCGGATCTGGAGCTGCAACTGTGGCGCGAGGCCACCACCATTTTCATGACCCAGGGCCACGGTGGCTGCGGCCCTCACGGGCTGGCGCTGGCGGCCCACCGGCGCGGCTTTGCGGTGGAGCTGGTGCTGAACCAGGACGGCCCGCTGTTTATGAACAGCGTGCGCAGCCCCGACAAGAAACAGGTGCTGGAGCGGGTGCACCGGCAGTTTATTGCCAACCTGGCCCAGGCGGGCATAACGCCCCGCGTTGAGCACTTTACCCTGGACCAGCTGGAGCAGGGCCTGAGTGCGGGCCGGCTGCCTCTGGTGCTGATCAGCACCTATCATCTGGACGGGCGCAAGGCGCCCCACTGGGTGCTGGTGTGCGCCATGGACCGGGAATTTGTTTATATTCACGATCCGGATATCGACGAGGCGGCGGGAGAAAGCCCGGTCGACAAGCAGTACCTGCCCATTGCCCGGGAACGCTTTGACAGGCTGGCCCGCTATGGCCAGCATGCGCTGCGCGCCCTGGTGTGGGTGGCCAACCCCTGACCATGGGTCAGGAGCTGTCGGTCGGTTTTGGTCGTTACCATACGCGAAAAACTCTAAAAAAACATTTAAAAGCAATCACTTGAGTTAAAAACCAATTCAAATGGCACCCTGTTGTGCCGGCGGCCCGGCTCTTCCCATTGGACCAAAAGGCGCTATGGTTTCGGCAAGTTCAACTGCTGAGTAAAACAGCCATGCTTAAAAAGACCCTTGCAATTCTGATGTTGCCGATGCTGTTCGGCATTCAGTCGGCCATGGCCGGTGAAACCCTCAACACCATTCTCGGCGGCGGCGCCGGCGGTGCCGCCGGTGCCCTGATCGGCAAGCAGATGGCCGGCGACACCGGCGCCCTGGTGGGGGCCGCCCTGGGCGGCGCCGCCGGCGGCGCCGCCACCGCCAACCGGGGCAACAAGAACGAAGCCGCCCTGGGGGGTGCCGTGGGTGCCCTGGGCGGTGCGGCACTGGGCAAAAACGTGGGCGGTGACAGCGGCCAGCTGATCGGCGCCGGCGTAGGCGGTGCCGCCGGCTCGGCCCTGGGGGCCCGCTCCGGTGACGGTCACCGGGAAGTGCATCACCACTATCATGGCAAACACCGCAAACACCGCCATCGTCACGACTGGGACGATGACGACTGGGATGACTGAGTGTTCCGCCACATCAAGGCAGCCGTCGGGCTGCCTTTGTGCTGTTCCTCCTCTCTGACTGTCTTTTTCCTGTCATCCTGCCGTTATCAAACCGTCATCCTGAGCCGTCAGCATGGGCCTGCAAAATTCCAATACGCCGTGAGCAAAGGATAATCAACCATGAGTCGCTTTGAACGTCAGGACGAGCAGAACCACCCCCGCAATCAGGTTCCCGAGTTTACCCAACTGGTGGAAAAAAGCCTGAGCCGCCGTCGTTTTCTCGGTGGCGCCGCCGCCCTCGGTGCCGCCGCCTTTTTTGCCGCCTCTCCCCTTTCCCGGGCCGTGGCCGCCGCCACCCAGGGCAGCCCGCTGCTGGGCTTTGAGGCCGTACCCGCCAGCACCGCCGATACCATTACCGTGCCCAAAGGCTACAGGGTGGAGCGGCTGGTGTCCTGGGGCGACGCCCTGTTTGGCACCGTGCCCGAGTTCAACGAGTCCGGCAACAGCGCCGACGCCCAGGCCGGCCAGTTCGGCGACAACAACGACGGCATGAGCTTCTTTGCCCTCGACGACACCACCGCCATTCTGGCGGTCAACAACGAATACTGTAACTACGCGACTTCATTTCACTGAAACCCTCGAAAACCAGCGCCAGAGCGGCGCCACAGCTTGATTTCAACCCCATTCAATTTTTAATCACCCCCGCATATCCCCTCATTCCACCTCTAATTTTGCCCCAAAATTGCCCCAAAATTGCCCCAAGGCTAAACGCATACCACTACCGCCCAAAAGATCACCCTTTGAATTTTTAATGGCCCACTAAAAAGCCGGGCTCAGGGCCCGGCTCAGACTAAACTTCGCTCATGGCAGCAAGTGCAGCATCACTCTTCTCCATGATGACGGTCAACGCCGTTTGTATGTCGCTGTGATTTACTATGCCGTCCGAAATTCCATGGCACAGCAGCCTGGCCATCACGTTGATCTGGTGGGTGCAAACAGCCGAAATATCAATTTTTGTTGTTTTAATGGCGGCCGCTGATAGGTTACAACTTTGCACAATTTTCATCCCTAATTCATTGTTTTAATTAGCGTTGCGTGAATCGCAAAACGATAATAATCAAAAATCAGAAGTGCTTTCCACCGGTTGGAAAGGGTATCGGGATAAATGCGCCACAAGTGTCGTGAAAGTGAAAATTTCACGTCAATGTTGTCTTGTTGAGGTTGAAGCATTTGCCGGATCCTATCGTCTTGGTGCTCAAACGGCGCCGACAAGAACTCTCCCTGTCACAGGCGGAGATAGCTCAAAAAACGGGCATTTCGGCCAGAACGGTGCAAAGAATCGAAAACGGAGAGAGTGACATGACGCTGAGCCAGTATCGGCGCTTCATTCATGCCCTGAACATGACCGACATGGACGTTTCGGTGGCCATGCTCAAGTATCAGCCGGTAACGGCCGGCGATATCGCGGCGGCTGCCAGCACCCTGTCGCAGCGAGAGCGGAACGCAGTCATGAACCTCATCTTTGACCTGGCTGGCATCAGCAGGCCATAAAAAAGACCGGCCGAAGCCGGTCAAAACCTCCCAGAAATCAGGTGGCCCCGAGATAGTGGATTGCGCACCCCGCCGACACCGCCAGAGCGGGATACAAAACATCGGTGAACGCCTTTTTGTTCCAGTACCTGGGATCCAGTCCGCCCCACATGGGCATGCGCTCCCGCTTCGGCACCGGCAGGCTGGATATGTGACGGTACTCGGCCTGGGTTATTTCCCGACCAAGGAAGAAAGCGATACCAGCCAGGGCCCCGGGGAGCGGGTCACCAAGGACTATCAAGCCAGCAGCCTGTATGGTCAGAGCAATCAGGCTGTGGCTCATGGCTTGCAGCGTGCTCATCGAAATAGAACTCCTCGCCGGTGTCGTGTATGGGTCCATATTGCCCCCGAATCATCGGGAAGGTGGCCAGGATTTTCCGCTGCAGGCCATGGGTGTCGGCATGCTTGGCGTGAGCCAGCCAGCTGTGTACCACCGGGCGCACGTCCTCTAGGTCGATTTCGCCCCGGGCATACATTTTCTGCAGGCGCTTGAGGCTTCGGCAAATACGGCTGATGGAGCTTTTTCTGAGTTTTCTGTGGGTGGGCCACATTCGGTAGCCGAGAAAGTCGAGCGCGCGACCACTCTGGGTGTCCACCGGGAATACCTGGGTCTTGCGGTTGGTCTTGAGCTGCAGCGTGTCAGCCAGGAACGCCTCTACCTGGCGCCGAACGTGATGCAGGTGCTCTTTGTCGTGATGGACGATGCAGAAGTCATCCATATACCTCATGTAATTTGGCTCGCGCAGCACATGCTTGACGAAGTTGTCCAGCTCAGCCAGGTAGATGTTGGCGAACAGCTGCGACGTCAGGTTTCCCAGGGGAATGCCGGTTGGGTTAATATCGTCCGGATCTGCGCTGGAGGCAATGATTTCATCAATCAAAGCCAGGGTCCGCTGGCAGCTTATTCGGCGTCGAATGATCGCCCGCAGAATGGCATGGTTGATGTTGTAGAAGTAGCCGGATATGTCGCCCTTGAACACATACACCACACCATGCTCCCGCTTCACCTTGCGCAGCATGGCCTGAGCTCTGTCGGCACCAACGTGAGTGCCGCGCCCCTTGATGCAGGCATAGGTGTTGGTGATGAAGCTGCGCTCAAAGCAGGGGTTAATCACGTCCACCAGGGCGTGGTGTAACACCCTGTCACGGAACGGCAGGGCCGCACCAACACGATATACCGGCTCGTACAGGGTAAAGTGCCGGTATTCACCGGTTCGCCAGGATCCCCACATCAGGTGATTCTGAATATCAATGAGGTTGCCCTCATAGTCGTAGTGGAAGCGCATCACCTCGTTGCGGCTGCGCTTGCCCTTGCGGGCCTTGTGGTAAGCGGAAAGCAGGTTGTTGAAGTCGTAAATTTGCGGATAAAGGTTGTTATACGTCCTGGCCATGGCCCGTGCTTCTTATCGTTGTTATGGGGGTGGCGGCGGGAGCAAACGGTCGCTGCTGCTACTGGAATGTCCCGCCTGTTGAGTATTTCGGCCTCTGCCGGGGATCACACGTCCTTTTGATTCGGCACTGTCGGGCCGGCCCGTAAGCCGCCGATGCTGGCCTTTTATTTCAAGAGCGGGGCGCGCGCCGATGTTCGTGTTCACGTTCGAGCGGGCGTTGTTGAGGTTGACCGCGAAGACGCCAGCGCGCTCGCCGTTGTTCCAATTGCCGCCGCGATAAGGGACGCGCCTGATTGCCGTATGACCCTGAAGTCAATTTATCCCGCCTCGGCCCGGGTGCTTGGTGTGGTTTTCCTTTGAGTCCCTTTTTTCTCCCTCTCATGCTTGTACCAAGCGCCCAGGTCGCGGCCTATGCTGTCGTTTTGCCGGGCCCACTCCCGGTACATGCCGTGGGAAATCAGGTTGCGCTTGTGCGCCCGGCGCACCTTGGCGCGGAGCATGTCGAGGGCAATCACCGCATCTTCCAGGGTGGTGCTCTTGTGAAAGCGCCGGCCGGCGCGGGTAACCAGCTCCAGCAGCTGCCACATGGAATCTTCTATTTGCTTGCCGATAACCGGTTTCTGCGCCCTCGGCATTCTGTCGATGGCATCAAGGGCCAGATGGATCATGTCCTCGCACTTTTGACCCAGGGGCAGGAAGTGGTGATCTGCCTGAATTTGCGTGGTCTTTTCGCCCTTGCTCTGACTGCGTTGAAAGTGAGGCTCTGTCGCTGCTGATCTTGTTTTTCTTGTCACGGATCGATCAAACCTTAACCAGTTTCGTTATCCCAAAAAGAAGGGGCGGGCTATCGCCCACCCCAACGAATAAAAAAGCGCCAGAATTAAAGTGAGAAAGCGGGGCGCGCGCCGATGCTCGCGTTCACGTTCGAGCGGGCGTAGTAGAGGTTGACCGCGAAGACGCCAGCGCGCTCGCCGTAGTTCCAAACGCCGCCGCGATAAGGGACGCGCTCGCCGTCAAGAGTGAACCAGATGCCGTCACCACCCAGATCGGCGCCGACCGGGTAAATGCCGTGCAGCTTCAGCACCTTCAGCGCCGCTTCCGCCACCGGCGTGGTGCCGGGGTTGGTCATGGACTGGAAGGCGCCGCCGGAGCTGGCCACCAGGGTATAGGCAGCGGTGCCGGAGCTGGCAATCTTGACGGTGTTGGCGGAGCCGGGGGTTACCAGGGCGCCGGTGGCGCCGTCGATGGCGCGCCACTCCGAGCTGGCTGCGCTCAGGTCGATGGTGCTGCTGGCCGCGTTGTTGTCGGCGATAACCTGGATCTCGCCATCCACCAGGCGCAGACCGGGTGACCACTCCCACACGTTACCAACCAGATCGGCAATGCCGGCATGGGTGTTGTCGTGACGCCAGGAGGTGGGGCCTGAGCCGGCTTGGGTGCGGGCGATGCCGGAGGTGTTGCCGGGCAGGCCGCCGTCACCACGCACACCGGTCTCCCAGGGGGCATCCGAACTCTTGCCGTAGTTGGTGTTGCCACGCGGGACAAAGCCGTTCTTGCGGCACCACAGGCCCAGGCCGGACCAGTCCATGTTGGTCATCAGGCCCCAGCCGGGTCCGTTGGCCCGCGCCTGAGCCAGGAAGGTATCGAAGTTGGCGCTGGCGGCCGGGTCTTCGCCGGGCAGGGAGATCAGCTCACCATTTCGAACCACGCCCGGGTAGGCACCGATAAAGCGCTCGGTTTTGGCCTGACCGTTGGTCATGAACATGGGGTGCAGGCCAGCGGCCAGGCCGGGCTCGACGTCATCCGCATTAAAGGCGGACACAACGTGCATGTAAGAGGGCTGCCCCTTGGCGGTGTACAGCACGGTGATCTTGCCGCCGGTGGCGGCTTCGACGTTGGCCCGGAGGCTGTCGCGGTTATAGATAGAAGGCATGATTGCTCCTTGTTGTCAGATGGTTAGGCGACAGGCCACAGGGTCACAACGACTGCATTGTGGTCCAGAGGGTCCGCTACACGCTCGGACTGGGGCTGCTCGCCATCCAATCCCTCTTCACCGCCTTCGGCGGGCACTTCGGTATAGGTACGGGCCGGAATGTGGATGTGGGCCAGATAAGCGCCGTCCTGGCCACCCTCGACCACTTCGCCCTTATGAGCGCGGATCTCGATGGTGACAGCGGTGTCTTCCTGGCGGGCGGCGCAGTCAATGGACAGCCCAGCCACGGTGACCATGTTGCCGGAAACCGCAAAGTCGGCGACCGGCGAACCGGATTGCTTAAGATTGATTTGGGGCATCTTGCTCTCCTCAGTTATTCAGTTTGCTGACCCGCCAGCGCAGGACCACGTTGTCCACTTCGCTGGCGAGCTCAAGGGTAAAACCGTTGGTCGCGCGGCTGCTGACCAGGACTTGATCGGGACTGCAATGACCACCGCTGAACGACACCACGTCCACGTCCAGGCGATAGTCGGCCTTGGAAAGGGCTTCAATGGCTACCGCGTGCGCCACTGGGTTGTTGATGGTGCGGGGATAGGACGCTTCCACCCGGCGAACGCTGGTCAGGGTGACATTGGTCAGCTGGGGATCCGTCGCATCGGTGGAGTTCGGCGGAATGGTGATGTTGTAGAGGTGGATAGCACCGGTCGGCAGCTCCTCCCCGATATTGGTCACCGCCAGGCGCATGGTCTGGCTGCCGGAGTGAAAGTACAGGTAGGCCCGCACCGTTACGTTGCCGGATCCGGTGTTAGGCGGCACGGATGCGGCGTTGGTCGCGTCCGGCGCCCGGTACATGCGACCATTCATGAACACCTGCCCGCCAGCCAGGTTAAGGTTGCGGGTGGCAGTGGTGGACTTGACGCAGGTGCATCCGGCGACTACGCCCCGGTTGCGCAGGGTGATTTCGCCCTCCTGCTGAATGTGACGCCTGAGCGCTTTGACCGAATGGTTAGCAACGCCGGCCTGATCCAGTGCCATGGCTGCCATGGCCGCCAGTACATCCTGAAACTCGGGCGACATCTGATTGAGCTGCTCGGACATTTCAGTCAGGCGCGCGCCTATGCTTGCCTTACCGCCGCGTGCGCCGGACAATTCCTGCTCGTTGGCGCTGGTGCGGTCATCAATGTTCTTGAAGTTTTGGTCGATCTCCTCGTACCGAACGTTCCAGAGGCCGGGTACGGCATCCGGCTCATTGTTCGGGATGGGAGTGATATTGGGATGCGGGATCGGCATGTCAGTACCTCATCTTGATGGAAATTTCGTACCGCTCGTCGGATTCCTTCACCTTCGGAGCGAAGTTCTTGATCCCCATGATGTTGCCCTTCTCATCGACCAGGGCAGCTTCCGAGATCGACTTGCCAATCAGCTCGCCGTTCTCCAGGAAACCCCGGCCGGTGACCGACAGCAAATCCTCCTGAGCAACAGCCGCCAGGGGTTTGCGCAGCAGCTCATGATTTAGCGAGGTCTGGTTCTCATCGGGAGCGATGGCGCGATTGGTGGCGGGGTTGTGCCCACCATCACCGAACGCCATGAATGCGATTTTGGGTACCGCCGCCCCGCCCGCAGCTTGGGCTGCAAGCCGGCGCCGGTACGACAGCAGTGTTACGGCTTCCGCCATGGGTGTGTCCTCAAACGCGAGTGATGGTTAACATGAACTCGGGCTGGGACACCTGACCAAGCTGCCAGCTACCATCCAGCGGACGGCGGAAGGCGAGACCTGTGTCAGCGATGCCCTGCCCCGATAATTCATCAGGACTCAGTTTGAAGCCGCCCAGAGCGTAACTTTCTCGCATTTTCCGGTTTTGAAGCCGTGTGCCGTCCAGTGCGAAGCGGCCGAATCGGGTCACCGCCCCCAGCGGCCAGGCACCATCCAGGCGCCGGTTCCAGCGCCGCAACTTGACAATGGTCTGCCGCGGCAACTTGATGATGGCGCGAGTATTGGCCTCAGCGGACAGCTGCGCAGTGGTCGAAAGCTCAACGGCAATGCCCTGGTCTCGGCAGAGGCGGAAGGATCCCAGCTTGGCGCCGGTCACCGCCTTGCCCAGGCGAAGGCCGGCACCCAGCCGCCACCCATCACCCAGACCCCACTGCCGACCAAGGCGTTGCGCCTTGAACGGGAACTGCATGACCATGTTTTCGTGGTAGGTGATCTGCTCCATGCGCAGGGATTGCTGCAGCTCGATCCGTTTGTCCATGCCGACAGCACCGGAGGCCTCGGAGCGCACAGCGCCCAGTCGCCACCCACCACTCAACTGCAGACCCGGCTCACCTACCCGGAACACCGGCCCGGCGGCGGTAGAGCCCGCCACTTGCCCCAGCATGGCTCGCTCGGTTGATGGACCTCGGCGACCCAAGCGAAAGCCATTCAGCTTAATGCCGGACACCGAGCCAGACAGGGCGGCGGAGCCATTGAGCCGAACGCCGGTACCCAGCCGCCAGGGCGCCCCCAGCTTGTGCGCTGGCCCTGGTACGTTGATGTGGTGATGCTCATGGAAGGTAACGGAGGTGCTGGCGGACTGCGCCATCTCCACCCGCTTGGTCATTTCTGTATGGGACAGGGTGTCGATCTGTCGGCGCCCGAGCGCCCAGCCCCCATTCAGCCGCCGATCCATCTGCCCCAGCCGGGGCAGTTGGTAAAGCAGTGTCTCGGTGGCGCTCTGCATGGCGGTGGTGGACGCAATGCGGCATGACTTCAGGCGCCAATGACTGACTCCACCGCGCAGCTCGCCCAGTTTGAAGGTGCCAAACGGCTGAGGCAGTGTTACCGATTCCCCGTCTCGACCCAGCTTCCACCGTACATCATCCTGCTCGCCGATGACCCGCCCACACCAGGGGTAACGCATGCGGGAATGCTTTTCCATCAACATGCTGTAGCTGGTGCGCACGTATACCGACAACACAAACCGAAGCCAGAACCGGAACATAGGCACCAGGCGGGCAGGGATGACGGCGCGGATCACCTCGAGCAGGCCAGAGGTGGCCGACTTCCTCGGCATATCCAGCGGATTCTTGCCTTCGGCAATGGCCTCCAGTCCCAGCAGTATCTCTATGCGGGAGGTGAGGAACAGATCCTCTTCGCTCGGTGTGTGCGGCGGGATCTCGATGCTATCCAGAAGCAGTGGGCGGCCCAATTTCCAGCCGCCATCCAGCTTAAGCCCCCCCTTCCCCAGAAAGTGATACCAGTAAGGGTTACGGGGCTCATTCAGGATGAAGGCGGAGCCATACGGCTGATCCTTGGCATGCCACATCTGCCGCACCTCGGCCTGCCCGGGAAACAACAGCTGCAAGTAAGTGCGCACGAAGTGGAGCCCGCGCTTCTGAATGTCGCCCGACTTCCACGCCCGGTACAGATAACGGGTGGCTGCCTCTTCGCGCTCACCAGGCAGTAAAATGAGGCCGTCATGGTTAACCATGCGCCGCACCAGGTCGAACGAACCAAGGTGGGCCGAACCCAGCACGTTGGCGTCAAAACTGTCGCGGCCCAGGCGAGAAAAAAGCTCCAGGAATACCGCCTTCAGCTCGGCCTCTATCTGGCTGGCATCATGACTCCGCTGCAACGGCTCCGCCGTGGGAGCCTGAGAGCTCAGGAAATCAAAGTCGCTCATAACCCGGATCCCCAATACGGCGTGGTCACGTTGCCAGCGACGACACTCACTAGCAGGGAATCCGGTGACACATAGCGCCACAACTCAGGGCGGGAGTCGGTATCGATCGACTCATCGATGTAGACCTTGAGATCAGCCCTGCCCACGCTCAGCGCAGGCACCTCACGCCTCAGGATCTGGTAAACCTGCTGATAGAGAGGGGTGGACTGTCCGCGCCGGGACTGGGGCGCAGCCTCCCCGAAATGATCCAGCATGACCTTGGTTATCTGCTCCTGCACCACCTGCTCTTCATAGGACGTGGCCACTGTGGCCTGTATCCTGATTTCTATCTCTGAGCGAATGGGGGTGTAGAAATAGACTCGGTAGCTGTCGTCGGCCAGCCCGACCTTAGCCTTGATTTGCTCCTGGGTGGCGGTCAGCTCGGTCAGTTTCACCGGAGCGACCGTTTCACCTTTCGCCTCGCTCAGCACCGGCTCGCCACCCAGCCCGGACAGGCAGGCAACAAAAAGGGCGTTGATGTTGTCCAGACTCATGCCACGCACCGACTCTTCCACCCCCTCGTTCCACACTGAAAGGAATTGCAGGTCGGGAAAGTTGCGCCGGATCAGAAAGTCGAATTCGCCCAGAAACACGGCGTTGTGGTTGTAGACGCTGGGGTACTTGGCCAGTTCGCGCAGGGTGCGCATAGATGGCGGGTTCTGGCCTTTCACCAGCACCTCGTCAAGGCGCATTTCCACCATGGCCTCAGCGGGATCCTGCATGGTCTCAAACACCAGCAGGGCGCCGGCAGAGAACTCCACGTCACCCAGTGAGTAAAGGGCGTTGATGGTGATTTCGGTGCCGTCAGTGGGCTGAGTGCCCACTACGCCATCCTGACCAAAGCGCACATAAACCCGCTGCCGTTCGTCCGCCTCCACATGGTAGATGCGCTCCCCTTCACGGGTATTGACGTACCGCTCACGATATTCGTACGCACCAGATCCGTCGGCCACGGACAAGCCGCACAGGGAGGCGTCATCGTCGGCCATGCTGATCTGAATGGCGTAAAATGGGCGCGAGCCGCTGACCGTGTGGGCAACCTCCCGCTCGTACAGCTGCACGGCGCGGAACAGTCCACTGCCGCCGGCGGGTATCTCTACCGGCGCTTCAACCCGCAGCGACCGCCCCTGGGGATCCATCAGGTAGCGGCCGGCGGCAATGATGAATGGCGCTCCGGACTTGTTTTCGGCGATCACCTGCACCGTGGCCGGCCGTGATTTCGGCACCAGGCCGCGCATGGCGGCATCGGCCAGAACGGTGCTGTCCCGAGTCTTCTCAAAGGGCTCGGACTGGGCCACCTCCAGCTGCTGGGAGTACATCGCCAGCATGGTGGCCTGGGCCTCTATCTGCTGCAGGATGCGGGGGTCGCCGGCTTTGATCAGGGCAGCCACGGCCGGATATTTCGCCTGGCTGGCCTCTATCGCCATCTGGATGAATTGATCGCGGGTATACATCAGTTGCCCCCTGATAGGTCAAAGGTTCGCCCGGCGACCTCCAGCACAATATCGAAGCGATCAACGCCGCTCGGCACCCCATACAGGGAGACGGCGCCGGCCGGCAGGGACGTGGTGATGATGATGTCCTGCCTCAGCTTGCGAATAAGTTCGTCGGCCGCCTCATCGGTATGAGGCAGCTGCAGGATGGATTTGGCATCTTGGCCGTAGTCACTGCCCAGGTACCCGTTAACCGGGGTACTCAGCCAGTGCTCAACCATGCCTTCAAGCTCTTCGCCGGTAAGTGTTTTCATGATTTGCATGGTAGGTGGACGGCGGGGCGAAGAACCCCGCCGTTTTCCGCTTTACATCGCGGCGTAGGCGCCGGTGACGATGTGGGCGATCTGGCGATCGGGCAGGTCACGGGAAACGTCCTGCGGCGGGCGTGAAGCCTTGGGCTTGGCATTGTCGCGCAATGGCACTGTAAGGTTAGGCGCGGCCGCCACGGCGGGCGGCGCTGCGGGCGCCATGACGCCCATAGCCATCGGTGGCAGACGAGCGGCATCCACGCTGGTCGATACCGGCGGAAGCAGGATCTGGCTCAGGTTGCTATCGGGCACCCGGGCGGCCGGCGCAACATTGGGGCTGGTCATGCCGGCCAGGCCTTCTGGTGTAACCTCGCCGCCATGCCCCATGGACTCATTCATCCACGCCAGATCCCGCTCCAGCTCAGCAAGTGCCGCCGCCTTTTCGGCAGGATCTGTGATTTCCCGGCGAGTGATGCTGTTTGTTGCCCTGGCAGGCGCGTCAACTTGCGCCAAGGCCACCGCCTCAGGTTTGGATGTGGGCGCTATCGGTCTATCCCGATATTCGGCCAGGTACTGCTCGGTTTTGGCCTTGCGATCGGCCAGACCATTGGTGCCACCGTTAATCTTGCGGGTGACCTCCTCCACATCGCCACGCTTGGCGGCGTCTGACAGGCCGGGGCGCTGCTGCCAGTACCAAGTGGCAATCTTGGCCGCCACCTCCGGGTCTGCCGCCATGTCCGGGTTATTAACCAGGTCGATACCCAGATCCTTGCTGGCCGCTTCGTAGTTGTTTCGCCCAGTGAGCTGGGTGAAGCCGCGTCCGCGAAACTTGTAGCCGTCACCGGGCTCGGTGTTACCCATGCGCCCGCCATACATCAGCTCAGCCACCGCCTCCGGGCCCTGATCTATGGCTGCCTGCACGGCTTTCGGACCCTTCTTTCTGGCGGTGGCGCTGACCGCCATCAGGCGATCGGCGTTGCGGTAGTTGAAGCTCTCTTCCAGGCTGGTCATACCGCCGGACTCATGATCCATCTGCGCCATGAACATGGCCTGCTCGGCGGGGTCGGTAATGCCGGATGCTGCCATCTGCTTTTCAAGGGCGCTGCGGTTTTTCGCGTAATTGGCGCTGCGCTTGATGGCGCGGTACGCCTTGGATACGCCGGTGGCCTCGCCCACCGTGGACGCTGACTTTTTAACGAAGCTCCACGCATTCCCGCCCGCTTCCTTTAGGGCGCTGGCGGTGCTGTCATAGACGGCAGTGGCAGTCTCCTTAACGTCAATGCCGGTTTTTTCCTTAATCCAGTCATTAACCTTTTGGCCGGCCTCGGAAATGGAATCCCACCACCCTTCCAGCTTGCTGGTCACACTATCCCAGGCCGACGTCATCACGCCAACGGCGCTATCCCAAGTGCTCGTTATCGCTCCAGCAATGCCATCCCAAGTGGCGGATACAGCGTCTGACGTGGCCAGCCAGGCGCTGGACACTGTGGAGGATACGCTGCTCCAGGCTGCCCCCACGGTTTCCGACATGGCGCCCCAGAGCTCACCCACAGCACCGCTCACCTGCCCCCACAGGTGGCCGGTGAACAGCGTCATGGTGCGCCAGGCATCGGACATGCCCTGCACGAAGTTGGAGTCGCGCAGATCTGCCACCCAGGAGCCGAACTGAGCGCCAATTACCTCACCGGCAGACTCACCCAGCCAGGCACCGACGGCAGCACCCACAATGCCGCCAACTATGTTGCCCACCACCGGCACCACAGAGCCCAATGCCGCGCCGGCAGCGCCGCCGGCCATGGCGCCACCCAGCGCACCAGTACCGCGACCAATGGCCGCGCCTGTGGACACATCCTTCTGCTGCCGTGAATCGTTACTGGACTCGGAGCTGTAGATATCGCTGGCCATGTAGCCAAGCCCGATCAGGCTGCCCAATACCGGCACTCGGCGGGCAAACCGCCCGGCGCGACGCAGCATGCCCGGTTTCGAACCGGCGCCGCGAGCGTCAGGGGCTCCAGGCCGGCCGGCACCGGCAGAAGCCGCTCCTGTCGCACCCGCTGCCGCGCCACCCCCAGCGCGACCAGGTGCCCACTTTCCTGCCCCGGGGCCGCCCTTACCGGCGCCGATTCCAGTCAGCCAGGCCGGTAGTCGCTTCAGCAGCGCCATGGGCAGCAACGCAGTCAGGATGGCGCGCAGAAGCACCATGGCGGGAGCCAGGGCTAGCGCAAACCAGCCGCCACCGCTGCGATCCTTACCGCCCTGCTGCTTCTCGATATCCTCCAGCAGGGTAATGGTCTGCTTGCTCTCCTGGCGCCCAGCCTCCCGGGACTCGCGCATTTGACGCCATATCCGGCGAAACCAGCGCTCCTGCCCCTTGTCGCCCTCTCCGCCAAAAATCTTGCTGAAGCCGCGGCTGAGCGGCTGAGCCACCTCATTGAAGGCCTTAACCGACGGGTCGGCCTCCTCGTTAAGGGCCATTTCGTGCACAGCCCCGGCGATCCGGTCTCCCATGTCGCCAATAGCCGTTCGCAGCCCCAACTCGTTGGCGGCAGAGTCATCATCACCCGAGCCGACAAACCGCCCCTTTTCATCGCGATCACTTCGAGCGGCGCCAAATGACTGGGGAGAAGATGCCTTTACAAAGCGTCCGTTTTCATCCCTTTTCGGACCGACCCTGCCTATCGGCGTTACCACCGGCGGGCGCTGAACGTCCGGCGACGACGCCGGAGTGGTGGCGGCCTCTCGGGCGCTAGGAGCGGAATGGTTGATTGTTTGACGGTCGGTGAGGGCAATGGAACTTGACGTCGACCGGTCGCCCTGGCGGAAATGGGTGTCGCCACCATGCTGATAGCTGTCACCTTGACGAAGCACGACCACAGGAGCAAGAGCGGCAGTGGCGGCCAGGGTTGAGCCAGGCTCACCACCATGCCTGCCACCTGGCGTTACCACCGGCGGGCGCTGAACGTCCGGCGACGACGCCGGAGTGGTGGCGGCCTCTTGTGGCTTGGCATCACCCAGGGTAGCCCTGATGGCCTCCAGCTCGCCACGGATCAACTTGAGCTGGTCCAGCAGCTCGTCAGTTTGCTCTCTGGGCCCGACAAGAAAGCCCTGTTCGTCGTGTTTCAGCATCATCAGGGCTCCATGAAGGTGTCGATTTGGGTAAAGGTCATCTGGATTTCCTCGAGGGCGTCATCGCGCCGGGACAACGACACGTCGTAACTCACGGGGCGAAACAGCCCCTTGCCCTTGAAGCCGCCCAGCTCGCCCACAAAGGCGTGTTCGATGGTGAAAGTAATCGCGTACTGGCCAGGCACCCCCACGGTGCCGTCACGCGCCGCCACGGCAGCGGCGTGATCCTCAAACCACCGCTTCATGGTGCCGCGCTTGTCATCCAGGGTGGTAATGCGGAGCTCGTCGACCTCCGAGGCGTTGGGCATGTCCACGAACGCCGCGCCGACCTTGAACTTGTCGCCGGAAACGATAAAAGGCGTGTGCTCTATATCCACGCAAAAAAGGTTGAACTGGCGGGAGAAGTCGCCCTGCAACAGGCTGCTGACCTTGACCAGGAACAGGTTTTTCTTGGCCTTGCCGGTGGTGGTAGCTTCGGAGTGGATCTGTCTCGCCTCGCCCGGCGATATCCCCCCGTACAGAGGGTTTCCGTTACGCCAGAATCGCATCTGCGCTCCGGCCCGGCTGCCGAAGCTGCTCAGCACCCTGTCGGCCAGGCCCGCATCCAGCGCGGTAATGGCCGCGTCCTGAAAATTACCGGCCAGCAGGTTGCTGGCAACCGCGCCGCCGCCATTAATGGCCCGCCGCAACTCCGGCGTCAGCCCGCTACTGATGGCGCTGGATGCCATGGATCCGGCGATGGAGGTTGCCCGGCCAGCCAGGTTCTGGGCCAGCGCGCCGCCCCCGGCAAGTTGTGCCGCTCTGCCGCCAAGGTTGTTGATGCCGCCGCCCACGGCGCCCTGCAGATTGCCCAGCAGGCTGCCAGCGCCCAGCAGACCGAGACTGTCGGCCACGTTGTTGTATAGCCCCATCACAGCCCCCTGTCATCGTCATCCGGCTGCCTGGCCAGGTTATCGGCATACTGTTCGGCCTGATCTTCATCCAGCGCCATAATGTCGGTCAGGAAGTTGATCATCATCTTCTTGTCGGCGCCCAGCTCCTTGAGCTGCTGCATGCCCTGCACCAGCAGCAGGCCCACGCTCATGCCTTCACTGCGGGTGCGCTGCTTTTCGGCCTCCAGCGCGGAAATGGAGCCGTAGAAGTTGATGGACCAGGGGCGCTCGCTGGCCGGGAAGACCACGCCGTACTTCTGCAGGGTATGAACGTCGATCACCTGATTGAAGAAGTCGGCCAGGGCGACCCGAATAACCCTGGCCCGCTCAGCCACCTGCGCTGACGTTCGGAAGAAGCCACCCTCGCCTAGGCCGCCAGCCAGCTGATCGGCAAAACCCACCATGGACAAATCCACCCCAATGGCACCGGCGGTCAGCCGGGCATGCAGCATAATGTCCTCGATGCTGATATTGGCGCTGCGACCAGTCTGACCGCCGTTCGGCGCCTGCATGGACGCCAGCTGCTTTTCACCGAACACCGGAATGATATGCCGGATCCGCTCCAGTATCGGCTTGCCGCCCTTGGCGGCCTGCTCCGCCACTTCCTTGGACTTGGTGAGCATGGACTTGATGCTCTCAAGAAAGCGCTTTTGCTGTTCCCTGCTCATTTCGTTGAGGTTGACGGTCAGCATCTGCTCGTCAATGGAGTCGATCCAGCGCTGCCCAACCAGCCCCAGCAGGCTGGCGGACAGGTTGTTGTAGGGCTCCTCTGCCGGGTACAGCAAGGAGCCGCCAGCCATGGCCGGCATCAGCGGCAGGGCATCGATATCGTCCTGCTCCAGGGCCAGCTTGATCGACTTCTCAAACACGCCGTGCTGCGGCACCCACTGGGTGCGCGGCATTTTCACTCTGGCCATCTGGGTCTTGCTCAGGCGCTGGAAGTTCTTCTCACCGGTATAAACGGCAAAGCCCACGGTGCGGCTGCCGCGCTCGAACGGCTGCACCAGGGGCGGCCGGATCAGCTCGCCGGTATAAAGGTCGGTGACCCCCACCCCCTTATCGCTGTAAATGCGGGCATAGGCGTCACCAAAGGCCGCCGCCAGATAGCCAACGTTAAAGGCGGCGCCGTTGAAAATGGGGAGCAGGTCCTCGCGGATCTCCTCCACCATCCGCTGCAGGCGCTCATCGTCGCTGTAGCCGGGCCTTTTTTCGATGAAAATGAGGTCGCCATTGGTTTCGTGACCACCCAGAGCGGCGGTGACCAGCAAGCCAAGGGCCGATGAACAAATGGGATCCGCCTCCATCATTGACCACTGATCGTAGATGGATTGCCGGGTGCGGGCCTTCCGGTTGCCGGATGCCATCAGGCTGGCAACAGTGGTCATGCCGGCACCGTAGAGCACGGTATCCGCTGGTGTTATGTCGCTCGCCGACGCATCCTCTGCCTGGTAATCGCGAGTGTTTCCGCTGAACAGACCGAAGAATCCGCGCCGCTGCTTGTGGGTTTTAGTAGCCATGGCATGACTTTACGCAGTGCCATGGCTGAGCAGGCTGGTTCTTTTCCTGGCTTGATGGTGCCGAACGAAAAAAAACATCCATTCAGCACCAAATCCCCCTTATTGCAGTGCCGCGGCCCCAGAGTTGCAGTCAAAAATCGAGTCCAGCAGCGCCTTGTTGGCTACCGCCTTCTCAAATACCCGCTCCCGCTTGAGGGTGTCGAACAGCTCATCAATGGCGGCGTTAATGCGCAGGCGTTCTTCTCCCTCAGGGAACGGCTTGACCGGTGAGCTTCCGCCGGAATAGTGCTTGTTGTCTGCCAGGGCGCTGAGGTAATCGTTGCGCATGCCCCGCTCCGACATTTTGTCTTCGAGGTAGGACTGAAATGCCCTGGCCGCCATCTCTTCCACGCTCGACCAGTATTTGCCGGTGCTGCCAGCGTCCAATAGCTGAGCTGAACGCATGAAGTCGGATACCTCAGGACCTGTTTCCAGCTCTACCTGCTCTTCACCGTCGTGGTAATAAGCTGCCGCCAGTCGCACCCAGTCGGCAATGGTCTTGCGGCTGCGCTTGTCGGTACGGTCGCCGTAAATGGCCCGCACCGCCTTCACGGCATCGGTGGCGTTGCCGGCCTCACGGATGGCATCGGCCACTCGGCTGCCGCGCCGGCCATCTATGTTGTGCCGGGCCAGGTTGCCGTCGCCGGGCTTAAGCTTGATGATCTCAAGCAGCGGCTTGTCGCCCTGGGTCAGGGCTCGCCGGAAGGCGGCAAAGGCATCGCGCAGCGGCCCCTCTGGCAGCAGTTCGGGATTGGCAGACGCAAACTCGCCTTTACCACCTGGGGTTTCGTTCACCAGTGACGGAATGATGTTGTCCAGGGCGTGCAGCAGTTCGTGCCCCAAGGCGCCACCGCCGCCCATTTTTGTGAGGTTGATCACCCGCTGCACCGGCTCGTAGTGAGCCCTGGCCGCATTCTTGCCGCCTCGCCCCCGCGCGCCAAACGCCATGGCCAGACGACCACCCAACCCAAGGTGGTGCTCGTTAATACCGAGTACGTCGGCCATGTCCACCATGGCAGCAGCGGTCTGTTCAACGTGAAAACGGGCGCTGTTGGGATCGTTCAGCACCCAGTTGCCCGACTGCACCTCACGAAAGCCCATTCGCTCCTTGAGTTCGGCGGTGGAGCCGACGCTTATCTCCCTGCCACCCTGGCGGACGAAAGAGTCCGCCACCTGAAGCTGAAAACCAACCTCTCGCTTGGTGGCTCTTTTGGGCTGACTCGCCTTGCTCTTGTCGGCCCAGGACCAGTCATTGACCTTGCCGGCGGCGGCATTGGTAACGTGTCCACGGAAGGCGTCTGAGCCACCATGACGGCGGTAATTGACCAGCTTGGCAAAGCGCTCGCCAAAGCTTCGCCATGATCTGCACTCCTGGCTCTCCCGGCTGTTCCGTTCCCGGGCTTCAGCCACAATCAGGGCGGCCTGATTGTGGGTGTCGAGCATGGTGGCGCGCAACGTCTCACGTTCATCTTTGGTGTCCTTCAGGGCACTGCTCCAGCGGGCCTCGGCCTCGCTGTAGGCGGCCTGCGCATCGGCAAGCGCTTCAGCCAGGGTAGGATCCGGCTTCCAGCCCCGGCGTCCGCGGCTTTCTATCTTGTACTGAGCCTGCCGCAGCTCGGCGCCGGCCTGATACATCTCGGTCTGGGCTGCATCAATGGCCTGGCGGATCGCCACGTTACGGTCGGCAGCCTGCTGCCGTTGCTGCATAAGGGCGGTATAGCGTTCCGCTTCCTGCTCGTTAAGATTGGTGCCGATCATTTCATCGCGGATCACCTCCAGCGCCTCGCGCACGTCACTCACACTGGTGCAGGCTTGCATGCGGGCGCGAATGGCCTGTAACCCCCAGGCATAGTCCTGACGCAATTGTGGCGCTGCATCGCCGGCCGGCTTGGGGCCGATAGCGGCAAACACCTTATCCACCAGAAAGCCGGCAGCAGGATCCATGCCCCCTTGCTGCAATTGCTCCCAGTCGGTTTCACCAAACAGGTTGCCCTTGCTGATTAGCTCTTCCGCTTCACGCGGGTTCTCTTCAATGGCCTGCCAGTCGATATCCGTGACTTTCACGGCGTCACCGTTGGATTTGGCCAGCCTAATGGCGCTGGCAGCCAGCTCCTTGCGACTGCCGGACACCTCGCCGGTATCGCGGAACCGGTAGTGGGGGCTGTTGGGATCATCGCTCAAAGCGGGACCGTCCAGCTCCCCCAGCTCGGCGCGCAGCCGGTTGGCCTCGCGCACCAGAGCCAGCCTGGGTGCCAGCGAACCAACGCCAGCAGGCAGAGCCAGCAAATCCTTGCGGGTGCTCGCCAGTTGCGTGACCAGTTTCAGGCGGGCCAGCACCTGCTTGGCCCCCTCCCCATTGCTGTTGTCAAAAATAATGCTCACGATAGTTCCTTACTCAATATTGGCGGTGGCGTTCAGCATGGCGGTCTGGTAGGCCATTACGGCCTGCTCCAGCAGGGCTTCCATGTCGGGATTGTCGGCATGGCGCTCCAGCACGGCGGCGATCTCGTCGCCCAGCTCGGGGGCCAGCATGTCGGGTACGGCGCCGTCGATAACCGATTGCAGGAAAGCGGTGTCGGCCTCGGCCGGGCTGGGCTCACCCTCTTGGTTGACTGATGATTCATCGTTGGTTGACTGGTCAGCATTCGGCAGCCAGGCTTTCAGCTCTTCCAGGCTCATTTCACGGATGGAGCCCAGGCCATCCCAGCCAGCCTTGTAGCTGGATAGGTAGCCCTGCTTGGCGCTTTCTTCATCATCAAAGCCCAGCATGACCTTGTGCTCGTCCAGCTTGCCGGAGGGGTCAACCTGCTCGATCACAAACGCCTTTTCGCTTTCGAGATTGGGGCCGATAAAGGCGTCCACCTCGTCGCCGTCCAGCCCTTTGGTGCCTTTGATGTAGCCGTAATCGTGGGCCATGCTGACGGACCACTCATCGCCGTTTTCGCTCTTGCCGGAACGAACGTGCCCCTTGGGGTTTTCAATGACCAGTTCCAGGCTAAAGGCGCTCAGCTCGCCCTTCTGGTAATCACCATTCTCCTTTTGCCTATCGGTGGGATCGGTGTCGGTCTGCTCGCGGGCTTTCTGCAGGGCCTGCTCGGGGTCGCTCTCTGGCTGGGATTGCGCAAACAGATCCAGTGATTCAATGGCAAACGCGCCCTCGCCGTATTCCTGCTCCAGTTTGCGGTTGGCGGCGTCAATAATTTCCTGCAAGGTCACCTCCGTTGCGTCACCGAACATATCCACGGTCTGGCCGCGCTCGGCTTCCTGGCGCACAAACTCGGCCATGGCCTTGAATGCCACACCCAGGCGCTTGGCGCTGCGGTTATTGCGGTTAATGAACAACGCCATGGCGGCAGTGGCCGGCGGCACATCGCCAAACAGACCCAACTGATTAACGGTTTCCTCTACGCTGGCCCCTTCACTCTTGGCCTTGCGCACCAGGTTGGCAGCCTGAATGATGGCCTCTACCGCCTGCTCATTCATGGATGCTTCCACGCTGTCCACCAGCCGGCCGCTCAGCGCCTCGGCACCAGCCTCATCGGCAGAGCGGGCCAGAATGAACTCGGGGGCAGCCACGTTCAGTGCCTCGATGATATTGGCTACCTCCGGCTTGCTGGCGTCGGCGGACAACTCCAGTAGGCGATCATCACTGTATGCCTTGGCAAAAATGGCGGCCTGAATGCGGGCGATCAGCGCGCCGGTAGGCTGGCCGTTGGTGGTAACGTACTGCGCCGACTCGGACTCACCCAGCGAGGCCAGAAAGCCGGCCACAAAGTCACGGTTAGCGGCCGACAACAGGTTGCCGTCATCACTCAGGCGAGCCATCAGGTTGCTGTCCAGGCGGTCGGCATCGGCCTTGGCTTTTTCGGTGCCGGTCATGGCCAGCTTGTCGTCCTGATTGGCCTCAATGGCAAACTGGCGGCGATCAATGGCGCTGGTGCGGATACGAACCAGCACGGGCGCTTTCATGGCGGCCACCTTGCCCGCATTCAGGCCGTAAAACTCCGCCTCTTCCTGTAGCCACTGGCGATATTCCTCGGCCTTACCGGTGCGGTAAGCCTCCTGAATGGCCATGGTGCGACCGTTGCCGGACTCCACCACCAGATCGGGGCCCACAATCGGCGCACCAGAGTCGGCCCGGCGGGTTTTACCCAGGCTGTCGGGGTCAAGCTGGTTGGCGGTCTTCTTCACCCAGGCAACGGAAGAGGTGCGGCTGCGGTCGCGGGGTTGCAGCTCTTGCGGGTACGCCGGGTTGGGGTTGCCATCGGCATCATGGGAGGCGATCAGGGCGGCGGCTTCCACCACAGAAAAGCCGGTGATCACTTCGGAGCCTTTGGCGGTTTTGACTACGCTTTCCGCGCCCTCTGGCTGCAGATCTTCAGAGGCTGACTCAGGCTCGCTCACACCCTGCTCAATGGCGTTACGCAGGGCATCACGGCGGGCAATCAGCTCGGCAGAGGCATGGCCGGCGTCGTTGTATTCCTGCAAAATCTGCTCGGCTTCGGCAATCTGCTCGTCGGTGCCTTTGCGACGGGCCAGCAACAGCACGGCTTCGCTACGCAGGTTATCGGCTTCCAGTTCGGCCAGGGCGGCAGCAAACTGCTCGTCGTCCAGTTCGCGCACGCTTTCGGTGCTGGCGTTCCAGGTCTGCTGTTGCTCTTCGTCCTTGGGCAGCATGGCCACAATGGCGGCGCGCAGGCTGTCGGCGCTGTCGATCACCCGGCCTTCCGGGTCGTGGGGCTTGCCATCCAGCGACACCACGCCGCCATAGGACACACCGGCGCGCACCGTTACGCCACCAAATGTCAGGTTGGTGAAGGACCAGGCGCCGCCGGAGAATGACTCGTCCCGCTCCCAGCCCGACAGGCTGCCGTCAAATTCCCCGATCACGGTTTCCACCATGGCGATTGCGGCATTCATGGGGGCGTTGTCGGCGCTATTGCCACTATCGGCTGCCGGCTCGCTTTCCTGATCTTCCACCACGCCGTTCAGCGGCTGCGGGTCAAAGTGCAGATCCAGCTCGGCGTTGTTCTGGGTGAGTTCGTCAATGCTGATGTAGCCCAGCTCGCCGCCATGACCCAGATTGGCCCAACCAAAGGCCTGCTGAGTGCCGCCCTGGCTGTCCTTTTCGGTGATGTACCAGTCAGCGCCACCCTTGAAGTAATGCAGGTAGGCGGTCGCATCCATGCCCTTGCCATCCTGCTCGTAGGTTTCGGCCATGCCGTTGATAATGTCAGCCAGCAGCCGGGCTTTATCGATAAAGAACTGCTTCTCTTCGCCCTTCATGGCGGCGGCAATGGTGCGATACTGGGCCCGGCTCAGGAACCGCTTGATGCCGTTCAGCGCGGTCATGCCCTCTTCTGCGGACAGCTCCTTTTGGGCCAGTGCGCGACTCTCGGCCTCAACCCGGGCCAGCTCCAGATCCCGCTGCTTTTGCTCCAGGGTCTGCTCCAGCTCGCCAATCTCGTCCTTCAGGCCCTGAATGCGCTCCAGGCGCTCGGCGCGCCGGGCGTTCTGCCGGGCAAATGCCTGACTGTTGCGCTCGGCCAGGCGCATAATGCGGCGCGACACCTCCCGCACAGCCAGATCCCTGCCCTTCTCGGGCGCCACCACTATGGTGATGTCCTTCTTGTTGAGCATCCACTTCCAGGACACCATCTCATCGGTGGGGGTGAGCTTGTTCGGGGTGCTGTCGGGGTTGTGGAAATACACGGTCACGGTCTGACCATCGCTCAGCTCAAACACGGCCGCCACCTGGGCGACACCGTTGCGGCGGAACGGATCGGACACCTGCATAGCGGTGACGTCCAGCCCCTCAACGGCGCGGTTCATCACCTTGAGCATCTGCTCCATTTTGCGGCGCAGGCGAGAAAAGGGGGTCACCATGGCGTCAAAGACAAACTGCTCCACGCCGTCTTCGCTCAGAATGTCATTCAGGGTTACGCTGTCGAAAATCAGCCCCTCGCGGCCGTCATCCGATCGGATGCGGTACAGCAGCTGATCGATGGATACACCAATGGGGGAGCCCTGCTCGTTCCAGGCTAGGTTCATGTTATGGCCCTCGGGTTATTCGGGAGTGTGGTCAGGCCATATTACGGGCGGGCCGGACGGCGCCGCCCTTGGGTTTTCCTTTCTATCCCCCTGCAAATACGTTGGGTGAGCCGGCCGCCACAGCGGATCCGCAGTCCACCGGATCGCCCACCCGACCCAGCTGCTTGCCGTTGACTATCACGGTGCCGGACCCTGCCGCCAGGCTGCCGCCATGGCACGCGGGCACGTCGTTGCAGTGGGTCTCCCAGCCATCCCCTTGCCGGTGTGCGGGAATGCCGTTGATCATCACATTGCCGCTTCCGCTCACACTGTTGCGGGGCGGGTAGCTGCCATGGCCGGTGCAGCCATCACCTTGTCTTGTTACTGCGGGCATTTACTTCCTCCTTCAGCCGGTCTCGTCCGGCAGTCCATTCTTGGGTAATGGTGAGGGTGTAGCTTGCCTGCTCACGCTCACCGTTTGTCAGCTCGGCGGTCACCTGCAACAGGTAACTGCGACTGGTCAGCCGGCTCGGCCTGAACTCAATCACCTGTTCGGCTTGGGCTGGCAGCGCGCCCCAGCTCGTCACCCGCGCAATGACGCCATCCTGCAGGTAGTCGATAAAGTCGATACCAAACAGCCCGGCCAGGGTCTGCGCGCTCAGGGTTACCCCCTGCCCCGACACAGCCAGCTCCAGCACCGGCACGGGCGGCGCTGGCTCAATGATCGCCCGGTACCCCACCACCTCGGGAGGCGGCTCCGGATCTTCGCCATCCTCACCGGCGGGCGTGGGAATAATCACGCACCGGATCCGGTGCGATATGCCGCCGGCCGTTTCTGGCGCCTTGAAAAGCAGCCCGGGCGCCGGCAGCCACTCCACCGTGTAGCCCGGCGCCATCAGCCAGCCGCCAGCGCTTCCAGCTCGCTATCAATGGCCGCAATCTCGGCAGCCAGGCTATCGCGCCGCTGCACCAGTAGCGCCTCCATCTTGGGTGCCGCCGTCTTCACGCTGGACGGCAGTGCCACTCTGACCTTAGCAAGCTTGCGCTGAAATGCGGCGCGCCCTCGCTCCATCAGCTTGGCAACCTCCTTGATGGCGGCGCTGTGGTCATCCTGATCGCGAATGGGGACCACCTTCTTGTTGAGCAGCACCTGATAGATATCACCGGTTTCCTTGATGCGCAGAGTAACGATCTGGCTGTCGGTGAAAGACAGGTGGATTTCACGGTAGGCAATGCCGCTGGTGCGACGAATGGCCGGATTCACCTCTGCCTGCACCACATTGGCACCGGCCTTCTTGAAGTGGCGGGCCACCTCCTTCATCGCAGGATCGTTGCTGCTCATGGCAGTGAAGGGGAACAGGATATTTTTGGACATAGCGAAGCCTCAGTTCAGATAAATCATGCTGGCGAGTTGGGTTATGTCCTCGCCGGTCAGGGTAATGGTGGTGCCGCCCACCTGCAGGGTAATACTTTGCCCCGCTTCGATATGAATGGTCTGCTTGGAGATCATGCGCATCTGCTGGTCGGTCAGCAGCTCCATGTTGCGGTGATGCCAGCGCCGCCAGTCTTTGCTGTTTCCCACCGCAGGGTTTCGCCACCCGGTGATCAGTGGATAACGGGGGTCACCCTGAATAAATTCCACCCACACCAGATCTCCCGGCAGGATCTCAATCTCGGTCTGGGTGGCATGACGGGACTTGTCGCCCACCGGGTATTCAATTTCGGCACGCAGGTGGCCGCCGCCATCGGTCTGGCCCGGGATCGACACTTCGCAGGTGCGGCTGTCCTGGTCATAGCTTTCCACCACCGCCGGCCACTTGCCGGTCAGCAGGCCGCTGCCGGTGTTGCTCATCGCTCAAACCTCCCCAGCCACAGCTTGGTGTACTGGTTGGGCGGCTCGCCGTCGGTGCCCGCTTCCCACAGGCTGGCAGCGGTCATCACCACCAGGGGCGATCCTCCTTCTATTCCGAACAGCATGCCGGCGGTGACGGACGGAGCGTACTTGTACCTGGCGGTGCGGGTCAGCACCAGGCAAGAGGTCATATTGCGCAGCGTTGTTTCGGTGGCGCCGGGCTGGTAGCGCAGCGCCCGGGGCTTGTTGCGGTTGCCGAACACGAACTGGCCATTGGCATCCAGACTGTAAAATGCCGGTATCTCATGCCGTTCCAGAAAACCGCTATTCACTTTATCGGCTGCATGGCTCGGCAGGGAGTCATAGGTCGCCTGCTGAAATAGTGCCGGCAGCGGCACAAACCCCAGCCTGCCCTGATTCCAGCGCACCACGCCCCCCGCCTCCTGCAGCGCCCGGGCAATATGATAGGTCGGCACCTCTCCCGCCAGGCAGGCAAAGCGCGACACGGCAAAATCCCCTTCAATGCTGCGCAGGGTGGCGCCGGCAGCGCGATAAATCTCGGCCAGGGTGGCGTTGTAGCGCACAATGCCGTGGGTCTTGATGAATGACACGGCCTGCACCGGCTTCAGCACGGCGATCAGCCGCACAAAGGCGGCCTCAGCCCCCCCTTGGGCTTTGCCAGAGGGCACATATTCAGACTTGATAATCTCCAGCTGGTCGCCGATGTAAGTAGTAATGGACTGCCCCACCTCAAGGAATTGAGCCACTTCCCTGTCAGCCCTGATCTCCGCCTCCAGGGTCAGCGGCACCGGCACCAGATCAGAGCGCAGCACGGCCCGTTTTATCAGATCGCCGCGTATCACCTTGTCCTTGTCGTAAAGCAGCTCCATGACTTACACCGTGATAACCGGGATGCAGAACACCCGGCGCGGGTAGTCTGCCTCCATCTGGGTAATCTCGTTGCCCACCTCGGAGCTGGATCGACCGAACGGGTCGGCGCCCATGCTCCTGGTGGCCTCCAGTTGCAAGGCGGTCTCCCGCTCTACGTACAACAGGAACAAGGGGCGGATCTGAGCCCATTCAGACACGGATATGTCAGTATCGGCGGCAACGTCCGCCCCCTCGGGAATCGCCGCAATATCAGCAAAGCCCGCATGGAAACGGGCGGCCGCCAGAGCCTGGGCGGTTACGGACTCAAGCGGCAGGATGTTGGCCGCCCCCCGCTCCTGCTCCATAAACCGTTGTACCAACTCCGACAGCGCCGCCATTACCGGTAATCCGCGCTGTTGCCGTTCACCACTTCGCCGTAGTAGTGGTAGAACATGGTGCCGCTGAAGGTCAGGAGCTGGCTGCGGTTCTCCCAGTCGCGATCGGCGTCGTCCACCTGAATAAAGGCGTCGATAATGCGCTTGTAGCGCAGATGCTTTTCGGGGGTGCCTTCATAGATCTTGGCGTTGAAGGTGCCGCCCTGGGTGATCAGCTCCACCAGCATCTGGTCAATGGGCGCATCCACCGTTTCCATAAAGCGCACCTGGCCTTGCTTGGCCGCCTTGACCTGTTGCGGCTCCCAGGCCTCAACCCCAAGCGGAGTGGGCACCGAGATCTCACCAGCTACGGTAGTGACGGGCCAGGGGCACTGAGGGGCAAGCAGGAACATGCCCTCGAAGCCTTCAATTTCCAGAGTAAAGTCGGAGTTGACCACCTTTCGGCCGAGGGCCTTGGTGCGGTCGTAGTACCCTTTCAGGTAGCTTTTGTTCGATACAGTCATAGCAGACTCCATGGTGGTGACGGTTGGCTGGCTGCCGGACATGGCAAAGCCCCGACAGAGATCTTCCCTCAGTCGGGTGATTACCTTCCCTTCAGTTTTCCTGTTACCCAGCCACCTTACAGCCCCTTAACCACCTCGATCAGACCGTTGTTGCGCATGGCGCAGCGATGATATTGAGCCGCCCAGGACTGCATGGTCAGCACCACCTCCCGGCCCGTGCCATCAGCCAGGGGCGGTAGCCGTTCAGGGCATGGCACCAGCAGGTTTTGCTGTATCGCTGGCGGTGTCACCACTGGCGGCGGCGTTGAGCAGGCGAACAGCGGCAGGCTCAAGGCACACGTTGCGATAAATCGGCTTTTCAATTTCACGGATAATCCCCCGGTCAATCACGGTTTCAGCGGCCTGCAGGCCGGCCAGCTTTTGCTCCACCATCTCGGCAATGCCGGACTCCCGCGCCATGGCGGCGGCGATCGCCGCGTCTGCCGCCTCCTTTGCGGCCAGCCGGTTGCTGTCTTCCAGCCATCCTCGACCATGCCAGCCACAAATCGCACTGACAGCCAACATCATCATCAGAGTAATCACTTTCAACTGCGCGCTCACGCCACCTCCTTGTGCCGCTCATAGGCGTCCGCCAGCCGGTGATGGTAGCCATGGCGGCGGTAGGCCGGGCCGTTGTAACCTTCGGCAAAGGTGCTCCAGTCTTTTCGCTGCAACGCCTGGTGCAGGGTCGGGTTGCGCTCAATAAAGCGCACAAACGCCTCCAGGTGCTCGGCCTCATCGGTTTTCATGCGCGCCACAAAGTCGTGCACCGACTCGTAGCCCAGAAATTCCCAGTGATAGCCCATGATCTGAAACGCACCCCAGGAGCAGGACTCCAGCGCCGATACCTCATGGATTTGGCAGGCCTGATCCAGCCGGCGATATTCGGCAGGGCCGCCCAGGTAACCGCCGGCCTTGCTGCTCACCAGATCCGGCGGCCAGCCCGAAAGCCGTTGCTTGTGAACGCTGAGCCGGCGGCGCATGACATGGCGCTCAAACAAAATGGCGGGCTTGCCGGCGGCAAAGAAGCCCTCCCCCCGGCTCTCCACCTCGTTCACCGCGTACACGGCAGCCAGCTCCACGCTCAGGCGAACGGCAGCCACGGCCAGATCGGCGGCAGACAGCAGAATGGCGCAATCACCGCCGCGCAGTGCTTTCAGGGTTTTTGGGCCGACAATGCCGTCGGCAATCAGGCGGCGGCCATACTGAAAATCACGCACCGCCTTTTCGGTGGCGGGACCAAAATCGCCGTCCACCTCCAGCACATATCCCAGGCCCTTTAGCTGGCGTTGCAGGGTTGATACGGCGCCCCCCTTGCTGCCAAAACGTAACAGAGACATCAGCGCCCCCCTCTCATCATGGCGGCCACATTGCCCTTGCTGCGCACGGCGGCCACCGCAAACACCAGCGCAATGGCGCACTGGGCCGGGTTAACCGGCGGGCTGAACAGCAGGATCTCAATAGCGCCACACATCAGCAGACCCACCAGCAGGCTGGCCGTGATGGCGTAAAGGGGTTTGCGGTTAAAGCCCTGGCGGCGGAATGCCACCAGCCGGATAGCGGCCGCCAGATAGGCGGCCATGGTGATAACGGGGAAAATGTGAATACTGAGCCAGACCATTATTGCCCCCTCCACTTTTTCAGCAGCTCGGAAGCATTGGCCTGCTCAATATGATCCAACAGCTTGAGGGCCAGCGGCACAATCACAATGGCGCCGATAAAGCCGCCGGTGCCGCTCTCCTGAACCGGGGTGAGGTTGATCACCTCCCCGCTCATCAGATAGCCCAGGGCCGCCGAGAAGGCCAGGGCGCCAATGCGCTTGAGCGGGGAAATGTCGGACTTGCTGTAAGCCACCAGACCAGCCCCCAGCACCGCGCCCATCAGGGCGTTGGCGTCAATCCAGGGCAACAGGGCAGCAAGCCCTACCCCGGCGGTGGCGGTGGCGGCAGCAGCAGCGCTGCTTGTTGGTTCTGCCATGGTCACTCTCTTTCGTCAGGTGGGCATTGCGCCCGTGAATGTCGGCAGTGCCGCCACGGCCTGGCACCCCTCACCGCCCAGTGATGGCCTGTACCGACTTCACGATGGATCCGCAGGCGCGAATAACACCGTTCAGCCGTTCGGCAATACCGGCTTGCAGCTTGAGCTCTGCCTCTCGGCTTTTCTTCCAGTCCGCGTAGGCCTTACCCTCTACAAAGTCGCTGGCGTCGGATCTCGTCATGGCGAAGGCCTCAGTCAACGATGTGGACGAATATAGAGCGATGCTATGCGCCAACAGCTTGTGGTTTTCCTGCCATTCTTCGCGCAAGCGGGGTGATGCAGGCACCAGCGAGAAATCGGGCTGGCGGAATCGCCAGCTCACCTCCCTCTTTGTCCGCCGGCAAGATAATCAGCCCTTCCTCGTCATGGGACAGTTTGAGCAGGTGCTCGAGTTGCTTTTGGCCTGACTGGAACATGGCGGTCAGGCGAGCGAAAGCACTTTCCGGCAGCCCCAGCAGCACCAACATGCGCTGGTGGATAAAGGCATCCAGATCGCCCTCACTCAGCTCGCCGCCATCATCCCCGTTCGGGATCAGCTGGGCGGCCATCAAGCCCACCTGCCAGTGGGTGTCCGGGCTGATATCCTCAATCTCGCCTTCCAGGCGCTCGATGGACTCAGCCAGTCGGCCGGTCAACTGCCGAATGGCCCACTGATCGCCTTCCAGCTCACCCAGACCCAGGCTGTCGCAGGGGTAGTCATGGCCACCCATCAGGTAGTCAGAGTAATGGCTGACGCCGCCAGACAGAGCGAAGTCGGGGCCATCGTCCAGGGTGTTGGCCATGTAGTGGCAGATAGCCAGGGTGCGCTCCTGCACCGTCCAGGCGGAAATGTCTTCCACTCCTTTCACCTCGGCCACCGTCGCGCGCAGAAAGCGGCTGGCCGACTCCTGCTGCAGGTGCGCCGGAATGGCAGCCAGGGCGATGGCGTCACGAATGGACAGCTCACGCATATGCGCGGTCAGTCGCTTGGTTCTCAGCGGTGGTATCTCAATCAAAACCGTACTCCTTTCATGTTCATCCAGTCGTTGCGGTCCTTGGCGGTCAGGGTGCCCAGAGTGATCGGCAGGCGCAGCTGGGTAAACCGCCCCGTCTTGTCCACCGGGCTGCCCAGGGGGACACCAATCCGCTCGATTACCATGGGTGCATAGGTGCGCCCCTTGTAGGTCAACGCCAGCAGGCTCGGCACCTCTGACGGCAGCATGCTCTCGATCAGGGTTTTGTCGGTGGCGGCGTACTCTGCAGCCGCTGTCACCATGGTGCCCTCGGGTGCCAGGTGCTTGGGCAGCGCCCACTGCATCAGCTGATCAAGCAGTCGCTCCACCTCGTTTTCGGGGCTGATCCAGGCGCGCAGCAGCAGCTCACCCTGAATGCGCAGTGGCGGCATGCCGTTGAAAATCTGTGTACTGTTGAGCTTGGTCATGCCACTGCGGCCGATAGCCTCTGCCGTCACTCCAGACGGCCCGCTGGTATCCAGCCCCACTGTTTGCCCCAGCTTATCGGTGAGCGCCGGCAGCGCACCGGACTGCAGCATCTGTGACAACGCAGGAACCGCCCCTTCAGCCCCGGCATTCTCAAAGGGTGACTGCCAGTTAAGATCGACGTCCAGTTGCACATCATCACCAAATGGGGCGCGCACCACAGGCGCACCGGGAATGGGCTTGCCCTTGATATCCACCTCATACAGCCGGGCTATCAGGTGCGGGCTCAGTCCATCCCACAGTGACGACAACTCGCTACCCAGCACGCCGCTGAGTCGCCCGCCGGGCGGCCCCTGCATGGGGTTTATCGGTAAAACCATGGCGTGACCCTCTCATAAAAAAGGCGACCCTTGGGCCGCCAGTGGTGATTACAGCCCGAGCTTCTGACGCACCCGCATCGACTTCATGCGCCGCACCTTGGCGCCGGCGGAGCGGGCCTTCATCTGAGCCTTGCGAATCGCCAGCTTCTGCTTGCCGGACAGGCGCACATTGCCGGAAACGCGCTTGTTGATGCGCACCTTCTTGCCACCGCGCACCGCAATCTTCTTGCGGTAGGTGGCGTCGAAAATGGCCTCTTGCGCCTCAGGCCCGAACACAAAGCCGTCCATGTCGTCATCGGACTCGCTCAGCGCAGAGGAAACCAGCTCGCGCACCCGCTCGGCGGCATCGGCGTCCCACTCATTCAGCAGCAGGTCGAGATCCTGATCATCCACGCCCAGACCGGACAGGTAATCCCAGGCCGCCTCCATGGCAGAAAACACCACCTCTTGCTCGTCTTCGTCCAGCTCGCCGTCCTGGTTGCTGTCGGCAATGCCGACCATCAACGCCAACAGGCGGTCACTGGCCGATTCGCCGTCATCGAGGTCGAGCTCGTCAGCCCACTCCTGAATGGCAGCCACTGCATCCATGCGGGTCGCCATCATTTCGAATTTTGAAGCGGAGTCGAAAGCGCCTTCCCGGGCGCTGTCGAGGGCGGCGCGCCGGCGCCGCTCCATTTCTTCCTGCTCCATGGAGCCATACAGGTGGCCCCGCATCAGGTCATTCAGCATCTATCGCTCCTTAGCGGCTCAGGGTCTGGGTGACAAAGGTCTGACGGTTGGTGCCGTCGTAGCGCAGCCAGTAGCTCACGTCCATGCGGTCGTAAGGGCTGGCCTCGTTGGGCGCCACCACAAAGCGGAAGGCTGCGCCGCCCATTTCGGGATCGGCGGAAGGTACGATCCAGTCGGAAGCCTCGGCACCCTCAAACAAGGTCTGCAGAAAGTCAGTGGTCATCTTGACCGCCACCTTCATCGGCTTTTGCAGAGCATCCTTGGCGAAGCGGGTCACCGCGTCGTCAATGGAGCTGGACATATCCGCTACCGAGATCAGCTTGCGCAGGCTGTTGTCTACCGGGGCGCAGGTGAGCGAGTCGAACCACACATAGCGACCGCCACCGCTGTATACCGAGTAGATCACCGGGTTGATTTTGGCCCGGGCCAGCAGGTTCATTTCCGGGTCATCCGGGGTGTAGGTCTGGATGATGCCGGAGCGATCAACCGGCCAGTCCCGGCCGGCCACCGGGTAGTTCTTCGGCGCGAAACCCTTGGCGTTGGTCTGAGCATTACGCGCGCAGGCCTTGGCAATGTTCAGGGTCGCGGTGCCCAGGTGGAAACGCGGGTTAATGCCGGTGGGATCGTTGCACTTGAGCGGGGCCCAGAAGGCATGGGCCAGGTGGGCGCTATCGCGTCCGCTCACGTTCATCTGCTCCACCCAGGCCACAGCCGCCTCGGGGTCCAGATCGCCCGGTACATCAAAGCGGAACTGGCGGTTAACCCGGTGCATCAGGCCAAGCAGCGCATCCATCAGCGGTGCAGACTTGGTGCCGCCAGAGGCAATGTAGCCGTAGTCGTACTGGGTTTTCTCCAGCTGACTGGCAGCGCGCTGGGCATCCTCCACTGCATAGGTGGTTGACCCCTCAGTGAAGTAGATCAGCACATCGGAGCTCGCCCACTTGGGGGTAACGCCATCGTAGCCGTAGGCGGAAGAAGTGGGGGCAATCTCGGTAGTGGCGCCCACCAGCACTTCCAGGGTGTCGGTACGGTTGGCGATCACGTCCGGCAGGTACTTGGAGTTGCCGTTATCGTCGATATCGCCGGGTAGCAGTGAACCGGTGTATTCCGCCAGCTTTTCGTCGTCCTTGTCGAGCAGACGCAGGGTTACCATGCTGTTGCCCTGATTGACGCCGCCCACCCGGTTTTCATCGGCATGGAAGCTCACCTTGATGCCGTCGTTAAAGCACTCCAGGTGCTTGATGGCAAACAGGTAGGGCGCAACCGGCTCGGTGGCCGACACTTCAAAGGTGTAATTGCCGGTGGGCACCTCGCCCACGTCCAGCGTTTCCTTGACCACAATCCAGCTGAGCGCGGCTTCGCTGGTGTGCAGACGGCTGACCACGGCCGCATAAGCGCCCTTTTGCAGCGCCTCCACGGTCTGCACCCAGGCCTCGTTCAATGCGTTAACCCGGGTGGACTCGCCCTTGCCCAGGCGCGCCTTGACGTTACCCCGGGTGACCATAAACGCCTTATCGATGCGGCCACGGGTGGCGCGCATGGCAATGGCAAACACCTGATCGGAGTTACTGCCGGCAGGCAGCTCGGAGTTATCGCGCAACGGGTTAAGCTGCACACCTGACTCTGAGCCTAACTGCCGCTTGAATGGTGAAAACATCGCATTCCCCTTTTATGAAGTTACTTGGCTTTGCCGCGGCTGCCGGTGGCGGACTTGGGTTTTGCGGCCTGGCCACCCTGCTCAGCCTGCCCCTCCGCCTGCTCGGGCTCTTCACCCCCCTGGGCGTCGTCACCTTTGGCGGCATCGTCATCCGCCTGGCCACCCTGTTCGGCCGGGCCCTCGTCGGCCTGATCCGCTTCGCCAGACAGCACGCGCACGGATACCAGCCGCTCCACCTTGTTCAGCTGAGCTATCTGCATGGCGCTGTGCATGGCGCTGTGCAGCGCCTGAAGATCTCGCAGAATGACGCGCTCAACGGCATAAGGCCGGCACATCAAGCCGATTTCCGGCAGGCTCAGGTTGAAGGGCGCAAAGCTGGTCACTTCCAGCAAGACACCGGACTGGAACTCCCCTTCAAGCTGCTTTACCAGCTCAGCCATGGCGCTCGCCCCCACAGCGGGGGCGGCGCCGATAATCAGAACTTTGCTCATCGGCGCCTCCGGTTAGATCATGTTGATGACGTTGATCCGCGCACAGGCCAGAGCGGACGGCTTGTGCGGGTTCACGCTGGTGAAGTTGCGGGCATAGAAGGCCGCACCCTGCTTCAGGTCGCTGTTCACGGACAGCGGCACCACCATGGGCGCCACGGCGTCACCCAGCACGAAGGGGTTGCGGGTCACGTCAGTTGCCTGGCCGACACACAGGATTTCGCCGGAGCTGCCGTCAGCCTGCTCCTCGACCACCTTGGGCGAGTAGTAGACGTCGTACTTGCCGAACAGGCGGCCCAGGCGGTAGATGCCGGGGCGCTCCCACACACCGGAGGGCTGCCAGATATCGGCGGGCAGGCCCACCATCTGGGCGGCAATAAAGTCCTTCACGTACAGGTGGGTGATGCCGTGGTTCATGGTGTCGTTGGCCATCTGCTGGCTCAACTTGCCCAGCACGGCAGACAGATCGCGCCACACATCGGAGCGGGAGCGCATATCGCCGCGGTTGGCCCATTTGAAATCAAAGGTGGCCTGGTTGCGCACCGACATACGCTTGGCCTTGCGCAGCACCTCGTAATGACGCTCGTTGGCAAACTGGCCCTGAATGGCGATAACGCCTTCAGAGTACGGATCCAGCCCCAGTTCGTTGGTCATCTGGGTGCGGCTGTCGATGGACTGTGCGGTGATCACGCGGTAGGGGTTGGCAAACAGGGTGAAAGTTTCCACCTCGGTGATCACGCGCGGAGTCAGCTTGTCGTCCTGCTCGTAATCGATAAAGGCTTCCACCACCACTTCGGTACCCAGGGGAATGGGCGGGTTGGCAACCAGGGCAATGGCACCGGTGGCGTTGTCAATGGTACCGCTCAGGTTGTGGGTAGTGCCGGCGATCTCCACCTTGCCGCCGATATTGCCGGGGTTCTGGGGGGACTCGGCGGCGGACACCAAGCCGTTGACATAGACAATGGCGCGCCCTTTCAGCAGCGGCACAGAGGCGGCAGCCGGGTCACAGGTGTTGTCGGTGTCCTGTACGGCGGTGATCTTGCCGGTGATGTTGCCGGTGGGGGTGCCGGTGGTCTCTTCAATCACGCACTGATGCTCGCGGCTGGTGCTGATATAGCGACCGCCGGAGCTGACGCCATCCATCAGGCCACCCTTGTCGTAGGCGCCGTAATCGCTGCCCGCCTTGTGCACCATGATGGCCAGCTTGGCCTCGTTCGACTGAATGTCGGCCGGCAGGTAGTGGGCAAACGGAATGGCTTCGCTCAGGGTGGTGAGAATGGCCACCACGGCCCGGTTCGGCTGCAGTGAAGTCGCGGCGTGAGCGTCGGAGGTGGCAATGCTATCCAGTACCTTGCGGTGCGCGTCCGGCGTGGTGGAGGCAGCCAGGTGCATGGCTTGCTCCAGCAGGTCGCCGGGCGCCTGATTGCCGTGCATGCGCTCATAGGCATTGGCACCATCGATGATGGCGCGGGAAATCTTGCTGATTTCCTTGTCGTCGGCACTGTCGAACACCTGTTGCAGCGCCTTGGGCACCGGGGCAGAGGTGGCCTGACTGGTGGAGTTGTCGATAAAATCCTTGGCAGCAGCGCTGTCAAAAACGCCGCCCTTGGTGGCCTCACCGCGCAGGGCATCCACAAAAGTGGCCGCTTCCTGAGTTTCCCGGCGGACGTGGCTGGTTTTTTTAGCCATTGTAAATCTCCATTGTTGGATAGGGTTATGCCGACCAATCGGACGGGTAGGCACAGTTTGCCGGCAGCGAGAAGCGCCCATCGCCGACTTTTCCGGTTTGGGCTGGCACAAAAAAGCCGGCACTGGGCCGGCTGCATTGCGGTTGTCAGGTGGTCAGGGTTCGATACCCGGGTCGCCGGGCATCAAATCGAGATCGGCGCGGCGGTTGGTAACAAAGCGGGGCACGAACGGCGGCACGTTAACGGTAGATTCCACGTCCACAATTTCATGGGCAATCTTGGCGGCGGTGTCACCCTGGCCAACGATCAGGTAAATCACGTCGTTCTTCTTGACCTCAAAGCCGCCGGGGTCGCCCAGCTTGTGCTCGGGCTCCACCAGGAAGCGGAATTCATCAAGCCCGCCATAGGACGCATCGCGCCGGTCCACCATGGAAGACGGCAGGAATGCCTCGGCGGACAGGGCAAAGCCCAGCCCCACCAGCTCCCAGCCGATATTCTCCTCGTCCTCCACGGTCAGCACCATCATGCCGCCCAGGGTGGGCATGCCACCCTCTTCCGGCCCGGTGCGCTGTACGGTGCGCCGGTACACCTCGCAGTTGAAGGTGTTGGGGTGATTGATAATCACATTGCGGGCCACACTGTTGATGCCCGCGGGTACGTTGGTCAGCATTATTTGACTCCCTGAAGAATGGCAATGGCCTGCTCACGGCTGATGCCTAGCTGCTGAACGACCCCCATCAGGGCCGCCTCTGCCTTTGGATCGCCGGCCAGCGCAGAAACCCGCTTGCTGCCCGATGCCACCTTGGTGGGTCGGGTGGTGGTGGCCCGGCTTTGCTGCCTTAACGCCCGTCGCGCCCGGTCATAATCCCGATCGCCCGTTCTGCCGCCGTGGGTGGTGGGTCGCAGAGCCTGCTTTTGAATGATTTTCGATGCCGCTTTGTCGCTGGTGCGAATGGTGCTGGTGCCATCCATCCGCTCGCGGCCCTTGGCAATGGCCCGCTCCAGGAAGTTCTGTACCACACTGGAGCCTTCCACCTCAGCCATTACCCGCAACACATGCTTGCAGGCCACGCCGGCCAGGTTGGGGTTGCGGATCTTGGGGTAACCGTTCTCCGCCCGGCCGGCGTTGTAGTTGCCCACGGTGGCGATGTAACGATACCAGTAAGTGTGGCGGCCACAGTCGCAGTCGAAGCGGATCCCCTCCTTGCGCATCTGACTGGCAGCCTTGGCCGGCGTCAGCGCGCCGGACGCGATGGCTGTGGGGTAGCCAAGGAACTGCACGGTCACGAAATGGCGATAGGTGCCGTGCTTCTTGCTGGCGTTGGTGACAAAGCGTACCTCCAGCGAATCGGCAGAGCGGCCGGCGCCGCGCACAGTTCTGGCTGATGCCGGCACCGCCACGGTGATTTCCTGCCGGGCCTTTTTGCGGTCCACCGCCAGCGACATGTCGATCACCTGGCGCGGCGTAATACCCCCCTTGAACCGGCGACCCAGGGAGCGGGCATTCTGCCGGAATGCGGCCAGGTCATCCGACGTCAGCGGTCGAATCTCGCCCCCCAGGGTGGTATGCAGCAGCTCGCCGGCATCGTAATTGCCCTGCAGCCCTTTCGGGCTCAGGATGTTCTTTGCCTCCCGGCGGCGCTGGGCATCCGCCCGAACCAGCTGGCGAACCTCCGCCGATATCCCCTTGAGGCTACCGATATCCTCGGCCATCAGTTCACCCTCCAGCTAGGCCCGTTACCGTTGCGGTACTGCTGCCGGGACTCAAAGCCGGCCTGAAACTTGAGCTGGCGAAGCTGCGGGTCCGTTGGCAGCACAATGCGCCGCTGTTCAATGGGCAGATCCACCGAGTCCACCCCGGCCGCCGCCAGCACCGCCATAAACTCGTCACGGCGACCATACACCCGCTGGGATATCAGAGTGGCATCCCAGCGCTCGTCCGGCTTGACGTCGTAATAGATGGCCGGATCCCACGGCTTCACATTGGCCACAAAGTCCTGCACCAGGCGCCAGAACACCCGGGCGGCCTGCGTGTTATTGTCCAGGCTCACAGCGTCACCACCTCACCGCCCAGCAGCGCGGAAAGCTCGTCCATCATGTCCATCACATCACCAATGGCGCCGGTAAACGACGCATAGCGGCACATGGCCAGGGCCGCAACGTGCGCGTTCGATGCGTCCGGCGCAATCCGGTAGCGGGGGCCGTTCACGTCCACACCGTCTTTCTCGATCACCGAGCTTGGATCGGCCATGGCCGCCAGCTCCCCGAAGCGCAGCAGGGAAGTCTTGCCGTCTTCGGCTACCTCGCCCTTGAGCTTGAAATAGGCGGTGATTGCTTCGTGGATATGCTCATCGCTAAAGGTGGCGTCCCGGTCCCCGCGGCGATCGGAAGAAATCAGCACACAGCCATCCACCCGGGGGATCTGTGCCACCGACTTGGCCACCACCAGAATGCCGGTGCTTTCATCCAGGGCGCCCAGCAGGGTCACCGGCTTACCGTGAAAGCCGCTGATATTGGCCTGCATCTTGATCATGACTCCACCTCCCTGGCAGTGATATCTACATCCGCCACCAGCGGGAATCCGGCAGGATCCGCAGTGCCCGGAATGCCCTTGCCATCGTTCGCTTCACCCTCACCCGGCGCACTGAACAGCGGAATGGAGCAGATCAGGGTCAGGTCGATGGCCAGCACCTTCAGGTTTTTGGTGCCGGTTTCGATGCTCATGGCCGGGTTGTCCGGCGCCTCTATCTGCACCGGGAAGGCGTTATCCACCCCAGCGTAAGGGAACACAGCATCAAAGCCGCGCCGGCTGGGGGAGGACAGGAACAGCAGGAACTGGGCCGCCAGGCTCTTGGCCGTGGGCTCGTCGTGGGCAAAGATTGCCACCTGGGCCCGCACCTCGCCGGCCACCATGCGCATTTGGAAGAACCGGCACTTGTCGTCACCCGGCAACTGCACGTCGATGGCATCCGCTATCTGAGTGCCCATGTTGCCGGCAATGGGGGTGTAGTCGTTGGCCACGCCCACCAGAATAACCGGCAGTTTGGGTGGCCGGGTTGGCGCCTGCGCGCTGTCGTTCTTCATCCAGGCACCCAGCATGTCCTCCGCCTTGTCCACCATGCGCCCAGGGGCCCAGGCCACGCACTGAGCAAAGCCCCGGGCGGTGAACTCGGTCAGTGGCCTGGTGGTCGGCACCAGCCCCAGATAAAAGTCCTGCATAAAGCCGCCCAGACCGGCCTTGACGGGTTCAAACATGGCGGATCACCTGACTGGTCAGGGCCAGGTACTCCCGCTCTGCCTGCTTGTCTTCTGGCTTGCGTTCGGGGTTGATAAAGGCCGGCAGGGTGGAATCGAGGAACATGAGGCGCTCACGCTCGATGCGCTCCGCCTCGCTCTGCGCGCGCTTGCCGGCGGCGGAGTCCAGCACGGCGGCCGCCAGTGAATCGCCAGCCTGATGATTGGCACGGGCCAGGATCTCCAGCAGCTCATTGTTGTCCTGCTCGAGGCGGGCGGCGGAATCCAGTGCCAATGCCATTTGCCTCTCCATCACCTCCATCAGGGCGGTCTGGCTGGCCAGTCGCTCCTGCTGCTCGGCCATCAGCACGTCAAGGAAGCTCATGCCGCCGTCGGCCGCACTGTCCAGTGCCAGCTGATAAGGCCGGTTGGTGGAGTAGTTGGGGTCATTCACCCAGTCGAAGCCGTACAGCTCGTTATCGACCGGATCAATGGCAGAGCTGAAGCCGCCCACCCGATTGGCGTACATGCGGGCAGCAATGGCGCCGGGCTCGGTGTCGAGGAATTCGGTTCTGTGCTCCACGTCCCCGTTCGGGTGCGCCTTGAGGTAGACGGTCACCACGGCGGGCTCCACCGAATGGGCCTTGCCGCCGAACAGCCCACCCTCGGGCGGCTCCATGCCGAAGCGGATCCGCGGCCAGTGACCCAGATACCCCAGCATGCCCCGGGTTTCGACCCGCTCCTGGGTGGCCGGGCCGTTGATGGACGCCACCAGGGCGGGAATGTTAAAGCTGCGCTCCTGACCGCGATACTTGCGGCCGCGCTCCTTGAGGTTGTAGGTGATCACCCCTGGTTGTTGCATGAAAAAACCCTCAGTGCGGTTGCATTGAGGGTTATGGTAGGGCTGGCTGATTGATGTAACGCTCTGTCTTTTCCTGAAACCTAGTGAAACGCGATGAGAACTACCTGTACTCGGCAGGCTTGTTGAGATACTGCAGCACCTGCTCCAGATCCTGAATGCGCACGTTGTAGGAGTGCACCAGGCAGCTGGGTTGCTGGCACTGGTTGCGCTCCTTCACCCACTTGCGCTGGTCCTGCTTCCAGTATGTCTTGTCGTCGCCCATTTGCAGCACAGAGGCATAACGGGCGGCCAGGGTGGTGTCGAGCTCAGCCAGGGCGGCGTCACTGCAAATCATCTTCTCCACCCGAGTGCTCGCCTTGGCACAATCAAAGCTGGCCTGAATGGCCGGCGATGAAGATGCGGCAGCGCTTTTCGACCCTGCGCCACCACCGCCGCGGCTGATAATCACCTCGCGCTCATTATCCAGCAGGCTCCTGACATGCAGAAGGCGCATGGTCTGACCGTTGGGGGGTGAAGATCTCAAGCGTGCCACCCACCCGGTTCAGCGAGTACACACCGCCAAGCTGGTTGGTCATCACCGCCTTTATCTGGATGGGGCTGACAATGGTAACGTCGTTGATCTCAAACGGGATCAGGTTGCCGCCCTGGACGAAATAGGCGGTATCGCCGTCGCGCTCAATGAATGCGGGGCCCAGTGCTGAACGGTCGCTGTATACCCCAGACACCCATTCATCAAAGGCCTTGCCGTGCACCACGTTCAGTGCCTGCGCCGGTAGCGCCACCAGGCCCAGCAGGGCGGCCATCAGTAGTTTTTTCATGTCGTGCTCCTTGTTGTTTTTGTTTGAGCCTGCATTGCAGCAGAAAGGGGTGAGGCTGTCACCCTCCTTCAGTGACCACCACATCAGGCAAGGACTCTGCCGTGATGCGGCTTATCGCATCCCTTTTCCCTTTCGGGTGGCGCTTGGCCAGCGGCCTGACAGAGCCCTTGCGGATGCAGCAATCAAGCATCATCCACCTCATCTTTCCCTCAGCGGGGGCCGGTTATGCCCGGCCCTGGTGGTTACGGCCAAATTTGGTCTTTGAGTTTGCCGATCACACAGTTCAACTGGTGCCGTTCGTCTTCGCTCAGTGTTTCAGTGCCATAGTCGTATGCCTTGAGCACGGTCATGGCCTCAAGCTGGGTCAGTTCGGCTTTCACCGGCAGTGGGCCTTGAGGCACCAAGTCTTTGTAGTAATCCAGTCCCTTCATGATCCTTCCTCTCATTCTTCCAGGGCGGGGCAGTCGTCAAAATCAGTGCCTTCTGCACCATCTATCACGACGCACCCGCATGGGGCAGGGCCACCCGGCCCCCATTGGAAATAGCGGCACTCATGGCATGAGTCGCTGGTCTCAAACACGGCGATCACTTGCTCAATACTGGCCATTGTCTTTCCCTCAGAAAATACCTAGTTCAAGATCTTTGGGCAGGTTGTTTGCGCAATCCCTGATCGACTGTGACGAGATCAGGTCGCTGCTTTCCTCATGGCCTTCGATGCTGTCGGCCAGAGTGTTCAGCGCGGCCATCGAATGTTCGAGTCGCAGCTTGTCCAGGCACTCCACTGTCAAGCCGTGAGACAGGCGCTCGACGGCGGCCCAGGTGCTGTCGTGGATCGGCCAGTCCGACTCAACCACCACACACTCTAGCGGCGTTTTACCCGCTACCTCCCGGTGGGCTGCCACCTTCTGCATCAGTGCCGCCAGTTGCCCCCGCTCCTGTTCAGTCAGTGCAGCATTGGCATCTGACACTTTCGCTACCCAGTAGCGGAATTCACGATGAAATGTGCTCATACCCCATCTTTCCCTCAGTTGGATTCCCGCGCAATTTCGCGCTCGTCAATTTCTTCGCACTCGTCTTCGGTTAGCCCAAACACCGAGCCATGCCGCTCAAATTCTTCTGAGCCTGAATCCCACCAGGCTACCCACCAGGTGGAATCAAACCGTATCCAGTAATACCCCTCGTTCCTCACGGCACCCCTCCTCTCAAATTTCATTTAATGGGTGACCAAATCGGTCAAGTGACCTATGGGATGATCCGCCAGTCAGTGCCTCATGCGGCCGATTCACGCAAATTCCAGCTCATACTGCGGCTCACCGTTGAAAATCTCGCAGCTCTCGGAACAGCTGCCGGTGTCGTAGCGTTTGGCCGCCAACATGTCGGCATAAAGCCGTTGGTATTCCATGTCACTGTGCATTTTCGCTATCCCCTCCAGCGACAGGTGGCCCCGGTACATCACCTGCTTTGGTGTGGCCCGGTGCCCGTCTCGGGTCTCCTTGCTGTTGATGACGTCGTGGTTGAAAACACGCATTGCGCCCGGTTCGTCGAGGGTGGCGAGACCTACTTTCTGGGTGCTCTTCTTGATGCAGAAAATGCAGTTGCCCAGGTGCCCGGGTATCAGTAGGTCAAAGGGCTGATCTTTCCACCAGTCGAGCACATCCTGCTTGTCGAAGTCGGACAGCTCAGCCAGGTAACGGATACCCACCCTCTCCTTTAGTCGGCGCGGTTCGTCGGCCCGAATGCCGATCCAGGTGGTGTAATTGCCCTTCCCGAAAGTGTCGTCGCACCACTTCTTGAAGGGCTGCAGCTTCATTCGGTCTGTGCAAAACTCACCTCCGATATACGGCGTGCCGTACTTCCTCACCACATCCATAAACGGCGTCAGCGCCGGCATTCTGTGGGTCTGTATGTCGGCGGGACTGAACACCTCGTAGCCGTTGCCCTGGCCCAGCTGCGGGTTGATTTTCACGCGCAGCACGGTCAGCGGAATATCCCAGAACTTCACCACCTCGCGCACAAAGCGGTAGGTCAGGGGGTGTTCGGCGCCCGTGTCCATGAAGACATAATGCACGTCCCACCCTTCATCCCTGCGCTTCTGCTCCATCAGGTGGACCAGATAGGCGCTGGTTCGACCTCCAGAAAAACTCACCACGTGCGTCACCACTACCCCTCCCTCACCCCTCTTGCGGCATGACCTCATTCCCCACAGAAGGCCTGTCCATTAATTAATGTCTGTACAATAATTATTGTACACACAAAAATATCTGTTTCCAGTCTTTATTGTCTGTACTAATATGGCGCTCATGAGCAAAGAAGAAACTAAGCGCGGCCCAGGCCGCCCAAAGACCAGCAATCCAGCAACCCGCCGGCTTGATATGCGCATCACTGATGAGCAGCACGAACGCTGGAGCAATGCTGCTGTGCGGGACGGCTATGTCCGTGCCGGCGATGCCAATATCTCCGGCTGGCTGAAAGATCTGGCTGACAAGTCCGCAAAATAAAAAGCCGGCAGCAATGCCGGCCTCTTCTCGCCCACGAACAATCAATCCCCTCAGATTTCACACGTCAGCAAACAGCTCGTCCACCTCGCTCTCCACGCTGGCCCCGAGATCACGCTCAGCATCACCGGCGCCAGACACCGGGTTGTAGCCCACGCCCTCAAGGAAAGCGAAACATATCGCATCCCACAAGTCCGGCGACGGCATCCCTTCCCACTCGGTGCTGTGCTTGGGTGGTACCCGCACTCGCCCCTTGTCGGTGAACGTCTTGGGAATGCGGCTGGACTGGGCCAGCAGCACGTTGCGGTGTTCGTTGGTAAGGATGGACAGTCGCCCCTCTCTCGCTGCCCTGGCCGCCTGGTGCATGGCCTGGGCGCGCAGGTTGAGGTAACGGTCCTTGTTCTTGTTCTGAAAGCAGGGGTTACCCCAGTTCACCCGCTCCACCGGCTTATTCATGTCCTCCAGATCCTGGCACACGTTAATGCCCAGACCGCCGGAGTCCACCACATACCGGGCGCCCTCGCAGTCGTCCCCCGCCTCCACCATGGCGCCGGCGAAACGGTTGGAACGAATGCCGTTGGTGTGAATGGGCACCGCCACCACTTCCACCCGCCGCGCGTTCGGGCCCCGATCGCCGTAGCCGATCACTCGGGCCAGCACCACCGCCGACTTATCGCGCAGGCCTTCGCCGCTGGCCACGTCACCCAGCACCAGCCAGCCGTAGGCCTCGCCGGGCTTGATGATGCGCCCCCGCTTGTACATGGCCATGGCGTCCGGCAGGCTCATCATGTGCTTGCTGCTGTCTTGCGGGAACAGGCCCAGAAGACGCACCCGGCGCTCGTCGTCGTCGTAGCTGTCCCACAGTTCGCGCAGGGCATCGTCGGACACCAGGGGCGATTCCAGCGAGCTGAAGGTCAGGTTGGCCCACTCACCGCCGTTGGTGCGGGCCAGTTCGTGATGGGTACGCCAGAAGAAGCCAGCGTTGCGGGTGGGCTGGCTGGTGAGCAGCATGCGGTTGTGCTGCTCGGTCAGCGCGCCGCGCAGAGTGGTCAGTACGGTATCGGACAGGGTGGAGGCCTCGTCCCCGATGATCATCAGCCACTCACCGTGACGGCCGGCCATTTTGTTGGCGGTTTTGTCGTTGGCGGTCTTGGACTCCACGAACCAGGTGTCCTCAAACCCACGAATGCGCATGGTGGCGTTGGCCAGAATCTCGATATGGTCGGCAATCCAGCCGTGCGCACTGCGCCGAATCTTCTCTACCGCAATGCCAATCTCTTTCCATAGAGTTGCCTTGAGCTGGTCCATGTCATTGGCGGTCACCAGGGTGATGGACTGGGGGAAGCAAAGCAGGTGCCACAGCACCATGTTGGCTACGCTGGTCGTCTTGCCGGTGCCGTGGCCGGACGCCACCGACACCCGGGAGCGTGACGGAGCCACTTCGGCATACAGCTCCAGCTGCTGGGGTGTGGGCGTCACCCCCTGCACTTCCACCGCAAAACGGGCCGGATCCGGCGCGTAGCGCTCGCAGAACGGCAGCCAGCGGGGATCTTCATGCAGGGGAATGCGCTTGGCCATCAGGCATCGCCCTCGTCGTCGTGAGCAATGATCACCTCGTCGTCGCGCACCGCGCCGCCCTTTTCGCTGTCCATCAGCAGACCAAGCCGTTCAGCCCGGCTTTGCAATGCGGCCCGCTTCTGCTCGGCCTCCTGCAGCACCTGCTCATACACCTTGTCCATGGCTTCCTTGTCCACCAGGGCAATGGTCGGCTTCTCGATAACCTCGACTTTCTCTTTCCACAGCTCGGGCTGGCGGTTGATCAGCCAGAATCGGGCGCTTTGCGGATCCGGCGGATAGTGCTTGGTGGTCATTACCCGTTCAATGCCACCGTCCACCACCTTGATTTCCTCGGCTTCGTGGGTGTAGCCCATGGCGCGCTGATACAGCCGGCTGGCCACGTTGGCGTCGGCGGTGTTGCGGCCGTTGTTGATGGCCGTTGAAAACTCGGGGTGGGTGTCCATCCAGGTATACAGGGTGGTTTTCGATACACCGATCAGGCTGGCCAGATCTTCCATGGTGGCACCCAGCAGCATAAAGCGAAACGCAATCACCGAATACTCCCGACGATACACACCGAATCCGCCCGGGGCGGGGCCCAGCAGATCACGCAGGCCGCCATAGGCAAAGTCATCCATGCCGGGATCGCGTGTGCGCGCGCGCGTACGTTCAGGTGAACAATCGGTCCCCCGCTCGCCATGCAGGTAGTCGTGCGCCGCGTCGATTTCCTCTTGGGTGGGTTCGTGCGGGTCTTTTCTGCTGGCTGGGTTTCTGGTTTCCGGTTTCTCGTCGGTTTTCGGTTTTCGGCTTTTGGTTTCTGGTTTCTTGGTTTTGGCCGGCATTTTCGGTTTCTGCTTTTTCGCGGAAACCTTGCTCCACTCCTGCTTAAGCGCGGTCTTGCGCACCGCCGGCGCGGAAACCGGCAATTCCAGTTCCCGCACCAGCCAGGTGTATCCATCGCGGGAGTCGGTTTCCCATACCCGCCTTACCTCGGCCCATTGCTCGGCCGTGAGTTTCGGTACTGCCATGTCGTCACACAAACACCAGGTCAAGTTGAGGGGCACCGCCGGCGGCCACATTCTCAGCCCGGAACCGCTTGATATTCTTGCGGGCGGTACGGGAGGCGGCAGCCGTGCGCTCGATGGCGGAGGCCAGCCGTGCGCCGCCCTTCATGTCCTGCCAGTCATCGGGGTTCAGCTCAGCAACCCGGGCCAGGGCATGAGCGGCGTCTTCGGCCTCCTGCTCTATCAGCAGAATACTGTTCTCCACGTGCTTGATTCGGTTCAGCATTCCTACCTGCACCAGTACGTCCCGCTCGCGGATCCGCTCCCAACGCTCGCGCATGTGCACCATCATTTCACGCAGGGCGGTATGGCGACTGTCTTCCTGCTCCATGGTCTCGGTGATACCCATCAGGTAATCGAGGGACACGTCATAGATTTCAGCGGCGCGCTTGAGCACCCAAATGGGGATCTGGCTGCTGTGCTTACCGCTCTCAATTTTGCTCAGCTTGGTGGAGTTGCTGTAGCCCAGCTGCTTGGCGGCATTGAGCTGGCTCAGTCCGACCATTTCCCGGGCCTCTTTCAGGCGCAAGCCCACGGCGCGGGCCAGTTCGGCCTGCTCCTGCCGATTGGGGATGCCTGAGGTGCTGATACGGGTTTTCTTGTGCTGTTCTGACATGGCGCGCGGCTCCTTGTGTGTATTCCCGGGTGTTGCTCTCATTGTTGTTGTGTGGCGGTTACTCTGTGCGGATAACGATGCGGCCCTCCACACCCCATCGCTTGCTTACCCTGCCATCCCAGATACGGCAGTCCTCACCAAAAATAGCGTCCAGCAGGGCCTTTTCGAGGTTGTCCTTGTCTGGTTTTTGCTGATGCGGTTGACCGGCCATTTCCAGACGCTTGCGCTTACTCCAGCTGGCCGGCATGGGCAGATAGAAGGTGACGTGATACCCCGCCTCCGGCAGGGTGACGCCGGCAGCGCGCACCTGGTCGCAGTAGTCCCGGTAGCGCAGCACGGCGGGGCGCCTGGCCCACTTGTCACGCTGGGTCATGCGGGGCTTGGGTACCGGAGTGATCTGGAATATCTGCTCAGACACGACACGCCCTCTCCTGCTCCACTTCAGCCCGCACCTGCTGCAGCAGCTCTTCCTCGGTGCCGTGCTCCAGCTGCCAGCCTCTGGGGTCGGCGTGAAAGCCGGTCAGGTAGCAGGCGCGGTGATGGCGAGGGCAAAGCGGCAGCACCTCGGTATGTTTGGCCCGTTGCGCCATTCCCTGGCCGGCACGAATGTGGTGAATTTCAGCGGGCGATGCCCCCAGTCCCAGGTTGCGACAGCACACACAACCCAGGCCGGCCACGTCACTCAGCCACTGCCGCTCTGCTTTGGTTTTTGAGCCCCTGGCCATTACGCATACCCCATCATCTGGTTTACTGCGGCTTCCGCCTCGTCTTCGCTGGCAAAGGTATTCACCAGCACATGCCGCCAGATCACGCCAAAGGCGGCCTTGTACAGCTCGTTGAACTCGTGCTCGGTCATCTTGCTGAACTTGAGCGAGCGGGCCTGTTTGCGCACGGAGCCATCCGGCAGGGTGATCAGGTCATAAAATCCGGCTTCTTCCACCACCCACTTGCGGTAGGCCTCGAACGACTTGGCAGGAACCGGAAACCTGTCAGCTCTGTGCTGCTCCAGCTGCGCCAGAAAGGCGTCCGCCGCCTGGGTCATGGTGTCCAGCGCCGCCCACTGGCTCAGGTACTTCACAAAGGCGCGCACGGCACGGGTCTCTGCCGGGGTGACCAAGCCGCCCGCCGGCTCCCAGTAGTCAAAGCCAAGGTTCAGCAGGCTGAAGAACTTGCGGTGAAAGCGCACATTGCGCCGGCCGCTGCCCTTGCCGGTGAACAGGGTGCCAATGGGCAGCTGCGCGGTGGCCTCATGATCCACTTCAGTGGCGGGGAGCCATACCCCGCCCAGGTGCTTAATCAAGCTGAACTCGGCCATCACGCAGCGCCTTTATCGAGCGGATAATCCGGTTGCAGGCCTTGCGCTCGTCGTCCGGCAGGCTCAGAAACCACTGTCTGGCCCGCTCCGTGCTCCAGGTCAGCGATTCCTGACAGCGCTGGTACCGCGCCAGGCACTCCTGCTTGTGCGCTTCCACGGCCTGACGCTCGGCCTCGGTCTGCCCGGGATACGCGACGTTGATCCACTCCCCACAACGGGTCATTGCCATACCTCACATGAACAAGAATGTCGTCCAGAACATTGCCTGCCAGCAGCAGGGTGAAAGTGAGCAGATTGAAGGTCTCGACGGTCATCAGCTCGCCACCGCCTTGAGCACGCCGGCAGAGATCAGCCGGTTGGTGAGCCACTGCTCGCCCTTGCCGGTGATCAGCGGCGTGTGATTGATGCGGATCTCGGAGTTGGCTTCGTAGGTTGACTGGCGCACGGTGAAATACCCCCGATCCACGAACTCCTGATAGGGCAGGTTGTGCCGGGCGCCGCCGGTCATCAGTACGCGCTGCTCACGCAGAATGTCGAACACCTTGCGCGGACCCAGGCCCACCGATTTAGCGAAGTTACCCAGGTGAACACCCTTCTCGGCGCTGGCAATGCGCTTGGCGAAGTCAACGGCGGGTTTCTGCTGCTCAATCAGGGCGCGCTGCTGCTCCAACTGCTCCGCCTGCTCGGCAGCCAGACGCAGGGCTTCAGGCAAGGTCTGAGGGATGCGAAAGGCGCTTTGGGCTTCCAGCTCCTGCCAGCGGTCCACCAGGCGGGCGGTGAACTCGGGGGATAACTGGGCAACCACGACGTAACTGTCGCGCTTGTTGATCAGGTACACGCTTTCCGTTCGCATCCGGCCCATTGCGTCTGGCTTCTGTTCATCCCCCATTGGGGGGCGAACAATTACGCCGCGATCGGCTAGCCGCTCGATGGACTGCTTCACCTTGTCGTGGCGGGATTCCACCAGTTCCGCAATTTCGCGGCTGCTCATGGTCGGCTGGGCATTGGCGGCGATCAGTGTCAGTTCGGTCATTTCAGTTGGTCCTTTTGGTTGAGTTGGTCCTGTTTGCTTTTCAGCTCTGCGCGCTCGGCGTCGGCCACTACGGAGATCATCAGCAGCGCGAAAACCAGGGTGAGCAGGCTTGCGCCCATCCAGAATTCATAGGTCACAGCGCACTCCCCACCACGTCCACGCCCCTTGCCCGGTAGTCGCCCAGCAGCGATTCGGTGGCGGCACTGATGGCTTCCTCGCTCACTGCCTCACCAGCCAGATACAGGCTGGACTCGGCAATCATGCGCACGGCAGACAGCGAGATCTGCGGCTTCCGCTCCCCCCGCTTGCGCTTGGCGGCAGCTTCCCGACACAGGTCCAGAAACTCGGCCGGCCGCGGCGCAAACTCCCGATCCTGCTCCAGAGCCATCAGGTGGCCGGCGCGAATGTCACCCACGGTCAGCCCGCGACCGGTCAGGAACTCGGTGTACACCCTGGCCATGTTCGGCAGATTGCTGTCGATGCGGCCGGCGCTGCCCGGGTAGTGCACGCACCAGGCCGGCAGTATGGTGTTGGTCAGCAGCACGGTGATCTGGTCTGTCGGGCTCATGCCATTGGCAGTGGCCACGGCGCGCTGCTGGGTGCCGGGGTGTCGCTGGTTGATAACGCTCAGTTCGCCCACGTCACACCTCCTGATCATCGTCAAGCAGGTCGGCGTAGGCGGACGCCCGCTGCTGAGCAGCCAGCACGTTACCCATGGCAGCCGGCCTGGCGCTCTGGGTGGCGTTGGCGGCCTTCAGGCGCAGCGTGTCCCAGTTGTCGCGCAGCTTGGCGGGGGATTGGGTGAACTCCAGCTCCCGGTGATGGGAGCACACGAACTTGAACAGCTCGCAGATATCGCGGTGACTGCGGCCGTCACGGTCGCGCATCAGGCGCACGTCGTTGGCCCACAGCGCCATGTCTGGCCGCTTGGGCTGGGCCAGCTCGCGGCGCTCAAAGGCCTGGTCTCGCAGTCCGGCCAGCCACTCGGCACAGCGCAGATCGTCATGGGTGCCCCAGAGGGTGCGCTTGCCGCGCTTGGCGTGGATGGCGGCCCCATCAGGAACGCCATGATCGTCAGGCTCCTGCCCTTCCGGGCCGGGGGAGTGCCCGGCGTCAGCCGTGCATGACCCAACAGAATCAATACTCTGATCTTTACTTTGTTTATTTGTTTTATTGTTTAGATCTTCGGCGTGGTATTCGGCGTGAAAACCTGCGGCTAATTCGGCGTGCCCACCCTCTGAGCCCAGCACTGGCGCGGCTTTAAAATCGGCGTCAAAACCTGCGGAATAGGTTTCTGTAATTCCGCGCTGATAATCGTCGTAATTGGACAGGGTGATCACCGAATAACCACGGGTGCCGCGCTTGGTGAACAGGCTGACCATGCCCTCGCTCTTGAAGAACTCCAGGCTGCGACGGGCGCTGTCTTCGGTAATGCCACAGGCCTGCGCCAGGTGGCGGGCAGAGGTAACCACCTGGCCGCGGCGGCGCTTGATGGTGTTGCGGTTAAACGATACCTCGGTGGCCTCAAAGCCGGCTTCCATCAACAGGTGGACCCAGAGGCAAAACCGATCGGGGTGTTTTTTGAAAGGGGCGTCCTGCAGGCTGCGATACAGCAGCACAAAGCCGGAACGTTTATTGTCGGACACGCGCTTACCTCGCGCAGCATCAGAAACGGGCAAGGCCGGTGACGCATCATCCGGCCGCAATTGAAAGACGTTGTTACTGCTCATGGTCTTTGGTCCTTATCGTCTTGGTGGCGCAACCTGCTTAGTGAATCAGAACTGGCTCGGGGGCTTCCTCTGCGGTCTCTTCAGAGGCGGGCACCAGCTTCATGTTGATCTCTTCGGCCAGTGCCTTTACCAGCTCTTTCACTCTCGGGTCGGTTGCTGCTGTCATGGTTTATCCCTGCTTGTTGGTGATGGATCTCTGTCGTTCGTTGGCCAGTAGTTCAACCACCGGCCCCTCGCGCAAATCTTCCAGCAAGCCGATCAGGGTTAGAGGCTCATACCCCTGGCCGGCCAGCACCCGGTTGGCTCGTTTGATGGCCCTCGCCATCAATTCCGGATCGTGCTTTGCTAACAGCACCAGAGTGAGCTCCATTGAGCCCCTGGCGAATTCGGTAGGCAGCTGACCAAGCTCGCCGGCTACCTCGCGGCATAACTGCCCCTTTGAGGCGTTAAACCGCATTTTGATGGTCTTGCGATCATCCATTCGTTCATCTTGGGGGAGGTTTTTACGGCCCATGGCAGGCTCCTTTTTTATTGGGTGGCAGCTCCGTTCGCCGTTCGCCCCGGCATATCGACAAGGCGAAACTGGGTAAACGCACCGGACGTCATTTCCAGCAACTGACGGGCCCGGACTTCCGGGATGTAGTCAGGCCAGCTGGTGATGGCAGATGGAGAGATGCCAAACGCCTGTGCGGTTTTTACGCGGTTTCCAAAGTAGGAAATCACGTCGTCCTTGCGTACAAGGCACTTTTGGGGTCGTGCATGAACTGTCATGGTGGTCCTCTGTAAGAGCTGGCTGGTCCTAATTTAAATTTTATTAAATTCTCGACCCCAAGGAAAGCGAAGTCAACCGCCCGTTACCATTTAAGTCATCTTTAATTTCTGAACGGAGTGACGGTGGAATCCTTAGGTGCGCGACTGAAACAGCGACGGCTTGACCTGGGTTTGACTCAGATCCGCCTTGGCAAGCTCGTAGGGGTGTCTGGGGTAACCATTTCACTGTGGGAGTCTGGTGACGTCCGACCCAAGAATATTCACCGACTGGCTGAGGCGTTAAGAACCAGCGTTACCTGGCTGGAAGAGGGGGTTGGCGATCCGGACACGATTGGTGACGTTACCGATGTGCAGGCCGCTGTCAGGGTGCTGAAGGGCAAGGCCAGCATCGCGCTTCTGCCCATACTGCAAACCGGGCAGGAGGTGCGGGAGTGGCTTGCCAGCGGCGTCTCGGCCGACCAGGCTGAGGCATCGGGGCTGACGGCAACTCACCTTGAAGTCAGCGACCGAGCCTTTGCTTATGTGATGAATGATGAAGCCATGAAGGGCTGCCTTGAGCCCTCCGACATTGTTGTGCTGGATCCGGCTGCAACCCCTCGCCCTGGCGATGTGGTGGGAATGATGAGCAAGAGCGGAGAATTCCTGGTTCGGCTTTATCAGCTGCGCAGCATGAGCAACCCCGACGATTTTGCACTGGCGCCTGCCAATCCGGCCTACCCCGGGGCCGGCGCGGACATGCTGGATGGCAATGCCGCCGTCATGGTTGAGAGGAGAAGTTTTCGGCGCTGACCGGCAAAACAAAGCAAAAGCCCGCTGCGATGCGGGTTTTTTTATGGGCGCAGAAAAAAATTTAAATAAACTTAAATTCTCTATTGACCTTGAAAGGCTGCAGATCTAAATTACTTACCAAGCAGGACTTAAGAAAACTTAAGTTTAAGTGAAGGGAGAAACCCCTCGGACCAACAAGGGGTTTCAAGCGGTGGCAAACCACCAAGACTATAACCGCGTTCAGAGGACCAACTCTTGTGCGGCCATGCCGCCAAGAGGACCAACTCAGGCGACACAGGGGAAATATAACATGACCACTCCATTTTTTGCCAGGGCCAAGAAAATCATCACCACTCGCGCCATCAACCTGCGCGACCTGCTCAACGGCAACGCCGGCCGCCGTCAGCGCCTGCGCGCCAAGGCACTCTACGCCACTGTCTGCTGCGAAAGCCACCACATCATCAAGGCCAGGGAAGCAGCCCGGCACAAACTCCAACACCCCTAACGGCCCGGGCTCGGCCAGCGAGCCCAAAGCCAAGCACCTTTCAGAACCACGCATAAGGGTTCTTGGCTTTCTGCGCCCGAATTTCGGGCCACAGAACAATTACAGCGCCGGAGCAACCCCGGATAGCAAGGAGAGTGGCGAAGCACTCTTCCAGACCCCGCGAGGGACCGACCTGCAATGAGTTCTTTACCGAAGCCCGCTTTCGAGCGGGCAACGGCAAGCCCATTCCCTCCCCTTTTACCTTTACTTGGCAGTTCAGCGGCGAAGATGGGGAGTGGGCTTGACCGTTGTGGTGAATGCGCAGTGATGTTGATGTGGCAAGCCTCTCAAGGAAGCTTAAACAAGCGCGTAGGGTTACGGCCACGACCTACGTAAGCCGGAAATGCACCGGCCACCACAACCCACTCACTAGCACCGTTGTTAGCGGTGATGTTTCACCCCGGCCAGTCCGGGGCTTTTTATTCCAATGGAGAAGTTCATGAAGAAACAAGACACCTTGCTGCTTGGCGTGATTGTCGTTTTGATGGCCGCCGCCAACTTCATCGTCAAATTCTTTGGCATTGAGCTGGATGAGGTAACCGAGGCGGGTATCGCTCTGGCACTCGCGGTTATCGGAGTCCCGGTCATCCTGTTGGCTAACCGAAAGACCAAATAAGGCCACTGGCCACAACCAAACATCTGTGCCCCAGCCGGCGGTGGGAAACACCGGCAACCGGGCCGCGCACCTCCAGTGTGGCTGCCTGCCACCAAAAAAAAGCGCGGTGACCGGCTGACCGAGGGGAAAGGCCCTCACCCAGCCCTTATTGCAGGGTGCGTCCAGCACCTTGTTAGAACTGTTCCGTCCCTTTTCTTCAACCCGGGCGCATCCTGCCATAGGAGGCTGCATGCTGTTCATCAAAACCCAACCACCCATCAAGCGACCCAGCCTGAGGCAACTCAGGACTGAACTGGCCGCCGACGGCTGGCAACTCTGCTACAGCCTTCGGCGCGAGCGCACCAGTTTTTATATCAAGGGCGAACGCCATGCCGCGCGCGTCCAGCCGCTGCCTGCCGGCGGCGCCCAGGCCGATATCGGCATTCTCAACTGAACAAGAGGACCAACCATGGACCAGATCACCCGCACCGTTGAGCCCGCCCAGGGCTTTGTATTCAACGCCGAGCAGATCAAGCCCGGCATTTATCAGGGCATCAGCAACGACGACTACCAGCGCGGCCCCGGCATCAGCAAGGGCCATATCGACCACGCCCTCACCAATGGCCGGGTTTACCAGTATTACAAGGTGGACGGCAACGAGCAGAAAGAAACTGCCGCTTTCCGTGAGGGCAAAATCCTGCACAAGGCGCTGCTGGAGTTCGACGACTTCCACACTGAATACGCCGTGATGCCAGCCATGCCCGAAGGTGCCCTGAGCAGTGCCGACGAGTTGAAAGGCTGGATTGAGCAATACAACGCCGGCCTGCCGCAAAAGCCGGACGCCGCCGACCTCATCACCGCCATCGAGGCTTATAACGAGGGCCTGGCCGCCCCCCTGCCCGCCGGCAACCTGGAAGAAGCCGAGGCCAGCTACAGCAAGCTGCCCGCCGAGCACCAGAAGATCGGCGAAGATGAAAAGCGCACCCTCACCCGGCTCAAGGCCTGCATCAAGGCCCACAACGACACCCTGCCCAAGCCGCTCAAGGCCAAGGGCAGCTACGCCACCCTGCTGGAAAGCTACGCCGCCTGCAGCAGCGAACACGCCGCCCAGGTGGAAGAGTGGAAGCAATACCCCGAGCCCCTGAGCATGGGTGGCAGCAAGGCCGACCTGATTGAGCGGATCCGCTCGGTAGACGAAAGCGTCCAGTTCGTGGATGAAATCGTGGCCGAGTTCAAGGCCCACCACGAAGGCAAGGAAATCCTCAGCCAAGACGAATGGATCCACGTTCAGCGGATCCGCGAGGCGGTGCTGGCCGAGCCCGAGGCCGCCATGCTGCTGGAAGAGGGTGTGGCCGAGCAGAGCATTTACTGGCGGCACCACAAAACCGGTGAGCTGCTGAAATGCCGGCCCGACTGGGCCACCCCCGACCATGTGCTGGTAGACGCCAAGTTCGTGCTGGACGCTTCACCCGCCGGCTTTGCCCGGGACGGCAGCAAGCACAACTACCACATTCAGGACGCCCACTACAGCGAGGGCTACGAGTCCGTTACCGGCATCAAGCCGGGCTTCGTGTTCATCGCTATCCAGAAGGACGCGCCGCTGGGCCAGGAGGCGTTCAAGCCGGTGCTGGTGGGTGTGTACCACTACAAGGACGAAGACCGCGCCCGGGGTCTTGCTCTGCGCGACCTGGGGCTGACCAGCATTCTGCGCTGGCGAGCCGCCGGTTACTGGCCGGGATACGACGGCATTCATGAAATTGAAGTGCCGCAATACCAGGCCAACCGCGAAAAAGCACTGATCGACGGTTACGACTGGTCACTGGCCGACCTGCAGACCGACGAGCAGGAAGAAGAGTTCAACGAAGTGCTGTTTTCATAAGGAGCGACGATCATGTTCGGACAACAACAAGAGCAATACCAGCAGCCGGCCGCCGCTCCGGTGGTCAGCCACCCGGCCAGCGTGGCCAATGAGCGCGGCCAGCAGAGCGTGCTGTCGCTGATGATGAACCCGGCGCTGATGCAGAGCATCGACAGCCTGGCCACCCTGATGGCCGAGGGCACCGTGTCCACACCCCAGCACCTGCGCGGCAAAAAGGCGGATTGCTTTGCCATCTGCCTGCAGGCCATGCAGTGGGGCATGAACCCCTTCCCGGTGATGCAGAAAACCCATCTGGTTAACGGTGTGCTGGGCTACGAGGCGCAACTGGTCAACGCCGTGATTGTGAACTCGGGCGTTATCAAGGGCCGGTTCTCTTACCGCAAGTTCGGCCCCTGGGAGCGGGTGCTGGGCAAGTTCGCGGTGCGCGAGAGCAACAAGGATGGCAAAAAGAGCACCTACCGGGTGCCCGCCTGGACCCCGCAAGACGAAGAGGGCTGTGGCGTTGAGGTGAGCGCCACGCTTACCAACGGCAAGACCGAAACCATTGAACTGCTGCTCACCCAGGCTCGCACCCGCAACTCCACCCTGTGGGCCGACGATCCTTATCAGCAGCTGTGTTACCTGGCAGTGAAACGCTGGTCCCGACTGTATACCCCGGACGTGATCATGGGCGTGTACACGGTGGACGAGCTGCAACCAGAGGTGGAGATAAACCCACCGGGCGACGACGCCAAAAGCCGCATGGAAGAAATGGCCGAGCGCGCGAAGAAACGCCGCGAAGCCATGCGCGCCTACCAGCAGGACGCCGAGGAGGTGGTGGTTGACGACGAGCCGGCCGAGCCCGAACAAGCCGAGTTCGACCGCGACACCGGCGAGGTGTACCAGCAGGAAGACGACGCACCGCCCAGCCCGGCGGACGAGTTCAAGATTTACATTGGCGAGTGCCAGACCCTGCAGGAGCTGAATGCCCTGGGCAAGGAAATTGGCATGAACAAGCAGTTGTCGGATGCCGACAAAGCCGCCATTCAGCAGGCCTACACCCAGCGCGCCATTGCACTGAAAGGCCAGTAACCCAATCAGGCCGGGGCAACCCGGCCCTCACCCACGGAGGCAGTTATGGAAGAGCCCTGCGTGTCACTGGAAGAGGCCCAGGCAAGGGGCCTCAAGTTTTACTGGACCGGCGAGGCCTGCCGGCGCGGCCACGTCGATTACCGCTACACCAGCAGCAAAAGCTGTGTGCAATGCCTGCGCGACCGAAGCGGCGGCAAGCCCGCGGCGCCCACCTCATTCACCAGCAACCAGACCCGCAAGCGGGCCGCCCGATTGGCCTTTGACCTGGAGCTGAAGCGGATAGAAAAGGAGCACCAGCTTTGAAGTACACCCTGATTTATGCGGACCCGCCCTGGCAATACCGCGATAAGTGCAACAGCGGCGAGCGCGGCGCCCACTTCAAGTACCCGGTAATGAACCTGACCGACATTTGCCGGCTGCCGGTGCACACCCTGGCCGCCGAAAGCTGCCTGCTGGCGATGTGGCATGTACCAACCATGCCCGCCGAAGCGCTCAAGGTGATCGATGCCTGGGGCTTTCGGCTGATGACCATGAAAGGCTTTACCTGGGGCAAAACCTACAAAAACAAGACCGACAAACACGCCATCGGCATGGGCCACATGACCCGGGCCAATAGCGAGGACATGCTGTTTGCAGTCAAGGGCAAGCTGCCGCCCCGCGTGAACGCCGGCATCTGCCAGCTGCAGATTTACCCCCGCATGGAGCACAGCGCCAAGCCACCCGAGTTTCGCGATCACCTGGTAGATCTGCTGGGTGACGTGCCGCGCATTGAGCTGTTCGCCAGAGATTCGGCGCCCGGCTGGGACCACTGGGGCAACGAGCTGAAAAGCGAAACGTCGCTAATCCCCGGCGGATTCCTGAAGGGAAAGTGGGTAGCAAAGCCAGATAGCCTGAAGCCAGACAGGCGGGAGATAGATCGCCTTGTGAACATTGTTAAGGGGAGCAACACGGCATGCAAAGACCCGATTTAAACACCGTTATCAACAGCGCCTTTACCGGCCTGCGCGCCCAGATTAACACCGCGCGCGAGCTGGCCGCCGGGGCCTCCGCCGGGATCCTGGATACCCTGCTGAGTGAGACCGGCTTGCTCAACATTCATCACCAGAGCCTGACCGACGCCGCCAGCGCCGAGGCTGACGACTACAACGAGCTGATCGGCGAGGTAGAGCGTCGGGACGAGCAAATCAGCAACCTGCAGCTCAAAGCCGAGAGCAAGGAAGCCGAGCTGCGTCAGGCCCGGGCCGACCGCGACGGCGCGGTGGCGGACAAGGCCGAAATGGCTGCCGCCCTGGCATCCAGCGAGGCCCGGCTTGCCCTGGAGCAGGACGCCACCAAGCAACTGTCTCGGGAGCGCATCACTCTGGCCAAGGAGCTGAAAAACGCACAGAGCGAGCTGGAAGGCATGGAGCGACTGCGCAAGCAGAACAAGGCCAAGCAGCAGGAGCTGGTTGAGCTCAGGAAGGCCGCGGATCAGCTGCGCGCCACCAACATCCAGATCCGCAACGACCGCGCCGAAACCGAAAAGCGCCTGGCTGACCTGGTGAAAGACAACCTGCGCATGAAAGAGGAGCTGGAAAACGCCCGCCTGCGGTTGATGGACAACGACGGCAGCGTGATCAACAAAACCTACGAGGGCGAGGATGGCGTTGCCTGGTATGTCTACCAGTTCAACTTCGGCCTGCGCTACCACCGCTGTGGTGACATGGATCTGGTGGGCGATTTGGAGTGGCATGCCGAAATCCGCACCACCACCGGCCATTGCGCCCTGGTGCTGGTGGATGAATACCTGCGACCCGAGCACCCCGACACCAGCCATTACACCGGTGCCGTGCCCGGCGAGCTGCTGACCGACCTGCAGGAGCTGATCCTGCGCCGCTGCCAGGACAGCCACCCGGACCACTACCAGCGACACCTGTGGGCCCGCGACACCGGCATCGAAACCCTGGGGATGACCACGCAGCTAACCAACAAGCTGATCAGCCTGGGCTACTGCACCGTGCTGGATCTGCTGTCGGCCACCGTCGCGCAGCTGGCCAAGCACCCGGGACTGGGTGACAAAACCGCCCGCCACGCCTGCGAGCAGGCCCGAAGCGCCGCCCGCATCTGGATGAAGGAGCGCAAAGACGAACTGCGCCGCCAGGCCAAGCAAGAGAAAGCCGCATAACCAACAAGAGGACCAACCCATGATTTTCAAAAGCCTGATGATTTACCGCTTCACCTGCCCCTTTGAGCTGACCGCCGAGGAGCTGGAGCAACAACTGGCCACCCTGCCCTTCACCCCCTGCGGCAGCCAGGAGCAAACCCGGTTCGGCTGGGTATCCCCGCTGGGCAAACAGGGCCAGACCCTGACCCACATCGCCGGCCGGCAGATTCTGATCTGCGCCAAGCGGGAAGAAAAGATGCTGCCGACCTCCGTGGTCAATGATGAAGTAGCCGAGAAGGTGGAAGCGCTGGAGGCCGAGGAAGGCCGGGCGCTGAAGAAAAAAGAGAAGGACGCCATCAAGGAAGAGGTGATCGTCAGCCTGTTGCCCCGCGCCTTCAGTCGCTTTCAGCAGACCATGGCCTGGATAAACCCGGATGCCGGCTTTATTGCCGTGGACGCCAGCTCCGTCCGCCGCGCAGAAGATGTGCTGGCCCTGCTGCGCAAGAGCATTGGCTCACTACCGGTGGTACCGCTGGCCATGACCACCCCGCCCGAGCTGACCCTGACCGACTGGCTGAAGGCGCAGCAGGCACCGGCCGGCTTCAGCCTGGAGGACGAGGCCGAACTGCGCTCAGCGCTGGAGCATGGCGGCATTATCCGAGCCAAGCAGCAGAACCTGCTGGATGACGAAATGAAGGCCCACCTCGATGCCGACAAGCTGGTCACCAGCCTGGCCCTGAACTGGGCCGACAGCCTGAGCTTTGTGCTGAAGGACGACATGAGCATCAAGCGCATGAAGTTTTCGGAAGAGCTGCGCGAGCAGAACGACGACGTGGGCACCGAAGACGTCCTCGCCCGCTTTGACGCTGACTTCACCCTGATCACCGGCGAGCTGACCCGTTTTATTGCCGATCTGATTGAGGCCATGGGTGGGGAAGAACGTGACGGCAAGGAGCAGGCAGCATGAGCACCAAATACTACAAAACCAGCGAGCCGGCAGTGATTGCCGCCTACCAAAAAATGATGGCCGACGCCCACGACCTGCGCGACCGCGCCCAGGCCTGCTGCAACGAGTTTGACGCCATGCCGGTGATTGGCCAGTGCGCCAGGGAGTACCGCTACCATGGCATGCGCCTTAACGGCTTCGACGTCCGGGAAGACCGGCACCTGTGGACCAGGCCGGACCCGAACTATGGGGGGCTCAGCAAGGTTCGCAGCCGGTTGACCGGCCACAGCGCCGAGCTCAAGGAGCTGAGAGCCAGAGTTAAGCAACACTGGCCGGAGCCCGACACGGTATCAAAGGACGGGCTCTATCAAGCCCTGGGCACCAACTGGGGAAACATCCTGCTGTGTGGCATAGCCATCACCGAGTACAACGGCACCCTGTACTTGGCCACCTCCGCCACCCTTACCGGTTGCACCGAGATAACCGGCAGCGAGTACCAACAGGCTGAGCGCGAAGAAAGGGAGAAAGCCGCATGAGCAAGTACCGCAAGGGCAAGCTGTACATTCGTCGGATGAAACCCACCGACAAATCAGACAGCTTCTTCACTGCCATGGATATGGCCGTCAATCAAATGATATGCCAGACGCACAAACGCAAGCCACCCATGGTGCTGGTGCGCCACGGCTTCAAGCGCGCATCGGTAATGACCGCGGGCTACTCCCGCCGGCAGGTAGAGAGACGCCTGCTTGGTCGCGGTACCGGCCCCAAGCAGGGCGGCAACCGTTTCAAGCGCATGGCCAGGAGCTGGAAGGTTAAGGAGGCGGCATGACCAAACTAAGCCAGGGCCTGCTGCACACCTGCGCGAATGGTGACTGCACCTGCGGCGCCATTCTTGATCATCAGTCCGACTATATAGCTACGGCGCACAACCCTGACAACCAGCGCCGGCTGGTCGCTTGCTGGAACGCTTGCCACGGGCTCAGCACCGAAGACCTGGAAACAAAAGGGCTGGCCATGGCGTTCGGCAATCAGCTGCTGGAATTGGAGCGGCAGCGTGATGAGCTACTAGCTGCACTGGAGAGCCTTAACTACGCGGCATCAGCCGATAGTCGTAACGCAAAGATCGTGCGGGCCGCTATCGCCAAAGCCAAGGAGGCATCATGAAACCGCTCAATTTCATTGAGGAGGCGGCCAGGAAGAAGCTGGCCGCCCCAGCTGGCTGGGCAATGTCCGGGTGGGAGCGAGTAGGCGACACCAACGACCTGATTGTTAAAGGCGGCATCCCCTACACCGTCAAGTCCGGCACCAACAAAGGCAGGCGTTCATGGCAGGGCGTAAAGCTGGACCGCGCTGCCGTGACCGAGGCAGAAACTCGTCAGGCAAAGCTGGACTACGAGCGAGACACCGGCAACTGCGCCGTGTGCCAAGGCAGCGGAAAGGCCTGGGCAGGCTGGGACCACATTGACGGCAACAGATACGAGCCATGCCAGCGCTGCGGGGCTACGGGCAAAGCGCCACTGATCGCCAAGGAGGCATCATGAAACTGGAAGTCAGCAGCGTCACCAAGCTCCGCCTGACCGAGCTGGAGAAACTGGATCCGGTCACCGTCATCCTGGAAGACATGGGGCCCGGCCGCGGCAAAATTATCATCGAGAGCTTCGGGCAAAGCTGGGCCAGCTTCTGGCCGGCTATGGGTAGTAGGAACATCGCCCAGTTCTTCGTCAGCTGCGACGAGCACTATCTGGCGGGAAACCTTGCGGGCAGCATCCGGGATGAAGTAAACGATGAAGACGCCGTAGAGCTCGCCTGCAAACAGGCCATTCTTCGTGTTCGCCGGCAGCGCCCGGAAGACCTGAGCGCGGAGGACGCCCGCCTGTTGTGGGATGACAGCATTGGCCTTGAAGATCTGGCGCACAGGCACTTCCTCATTAGTTACGAGCGTGACCTTTGCGAACTGCTTTTCGAGTGCAGCTTTTACGAATGGGATATTCCCCAGAAACCCAACCCCTACTATGAGCGCCTTTGTCTGCTGATCCGCACGGTTCAGGATGGACTACGCCAGTACCTGAAGGGCCAGGAAGATGCAGCCTAAGAAACCCACCCGGGGCGCCAAGGTAGAGCGCCCCTGCGCAACCTGCAGCAAGCCCATGCAGGTGCGCGCAGCAGATGTAAAACGCGGCTGGGGCCGCTTCTGCTCAAAGTCCTGCAAGGCCAAACACAAATCCAATGAATGCCAGGAGGCACCCATGTTCAACCCGCCCCGCCCCACCCTCACCCCTGACATGATCAAGGCCGCCGCCGAGAAGCTGGTAAGCCAGCCCTACTTTCCGCTCGATGAGATCGGCGTAAGCAAAGACGAAGCCATTGAACACCTGACCTGCTGCTACCGTCACCATATGGACAGCTACGAGCTGGCCAAGTCGCTGGACGACAACCACGGCTGGCACGTCAACAGCGTGCTGGTGGATGACCTGGGGTGCATGGGCGCCTTCGTCAGTGGCGCACTCAAAGAAGCAGAGCGGGCGTGGCTGGCAGAGCACAACATTCAGCCGCCGCTGCCGGTGGGCACCGAGCTGAACATTGGCGTGATCACCGACGTTGCCTGTCACCACTCCCCCGGCTGCTACCTGGTCAAACTGCATGACGACGGCCCGGACGAGCAAACCGGGCACCGCCGGAGCATTGTCCGGTTTGAGGACGCCAAGCTGAAGGAGCAAGCAACATGCTGAACCACCACCCCAGCCAAATCGGCATCTGGTTTGAATACGACGGCGGCCGGTATAAGGACGTCTATCACATTCGCCTGCACAGCGGCGAAGAGCTGCGCTGCATGTACCCCAACGGCAACGCCTGGTTCCGAGGATTTAACGGTGACGAGGCGGCTATCGGTCGCGATATTCGGGACATTGATGTATCCCACATCATGCTGGCTCCCGATGAAGACCTGCACGAACTGAACTTTACCGGCGAAGAGCGACTCAAGCGAAATCTGAGGATGTTTGCCGGACTCATACCCGAACTGGAGGCCGATAATCCATGACCAAGCGATACGAATGCAGCCGCCGGCACTGTCGCTGGACCGGCACCGATGACGAAAAGAACCGCACCACCGAGAAAATGGACAAGCTGGAAATCACCACCCTGGTTTGCCCCAAGTGTGGCTGCGACAGCTTCTATGAGCTGCCCGACCCGGCCCCCAGCGAGCGGGCGGACAAGGCCAATGAATGGCTCAGATTTATCGGCGACCACGGTCGCCGTTTCTTTTTCCACGATGGCCACTACGCCACCCTGGAGCAGGACGCCCGTGGCCGGGTGTGGTTCGTTGACTACTACAGCCGGCGCCGCATCTATACCCATACCGAACGAAAGTGGCGCGGCTTTACCAGCGGCGGCACCCTGCGCGGCGTGGTAGAGGTGCTGCGCGATTACATCCGACTCGGTCATCAGTTCAACCCGGGGTACTTCACCCATACCCGCCTGAGCGGCGGCCATATCTGGGGCTACAGCACCGAGGACATGACAGCCATCCGTGACGAGGGCGTCCGGCTGGGCATCGTCACCAAGCCGCAGGAGGCCGCAGCGTGAGCACACCAGGGCACATAGATCGCATCATCGAGCGCCTGGATCCGGTAGGCCGGGAGGCGCTGGAACAACAACAAGCTGAAATGGAGGCCGGAGTGAGCAAAGAAGGTGAATCCAGCAATGAATTGATAATCCGAGCGCTGTCTTTTATTGCCACAGCAAAAGAAGAAGATGGCGGTGAGTACAACGCGCTTATGGATGGGGCAAAGCGGATTAGTTCGCTATCTCAAGAATGCGAGAAATTGAGACAGGAACGGGACGAGCTGGCGGCGCACGCAACAGAACTGGCCTTACATGCCGGAAGATGTGCTACCGAGTTGGCCGATCTGATAGACAGGCACAACACCCAGGGCCCTGATGACGGCTCTATGCGCTATGACCACCAGACACCCTGGGAGACGTTACAGGTAACTCGTCGCCGCCCTGTCGCCAGCCTGGCTGAGGTTAAGGCCAGAGCCATTGAAGACGCTATGAGCCGAATCAATGTCTCCTCGAATGGGAGAATTTGTTATTACGAGCTGATGGATCACGCTGACCACCTGCGCAAGGAGGCCCAATGAGTGAGGCTTCAGAGAATCCACAATTGCTGCAGCCCTCGGTGCTGGATCCCTGCTGCGGCTCACGAATGATGTGGTTTGACCGTCAAAACCCGAATGTGATTTTCGGTGACCAGCGACACGAGGTGATTACAGTCACCGACAGGAGCCACGGCAAAGCGGACGGCACAAGAACCTTGCGCATTGAACCTGACGTAATGCTCGACTTTCGCGACCTGCCGTTTCCCGACGGGGCATTCAAGCTGGTCGCATTCGACCCGCCACACCTGGAGCGGGCCGGTCCCAAGTCATGGCTGGCAGCAAAGTACGGAAAGCTGTCGGACAACTGGCGTGAAGACTTGCGCCTGGGCTTTGCTGAGTGCTTCCGCGTACTGGAGCCACACGGAGTTCTGGTGTTCAAGTGGAACGAAACCCACGTCAAGCTGAAGGAAGTTCTTGCCCTCACCCCAGAGCAGCCGCTGTTCGGCCAGGTTTCCGGGCGCGGAGGCCTCACGCATTGGCTGGTTTTCATGAAGCCAGGCCGCACACAGGAGGCCAAGTGATCTACACCTTGAGACCCTACGGTGGCCCCCACGCCGGCAGCCTGCATCATGTTGTGCACGCCGAAACCGGCGCTGTTATCCGCAACGCTACACGGCTGGAGGTAAAGCTCTGGCGCCACTGCCAGGCGCTGGAGAAAGCCAATCGTAATCTGCAGGCGCAGCTGGATGACATGACCGCCGAGCGGGATGAGCTGGACATGCAGCTCGCACAGCAGTCCGCCACCAGCGAAACCGCAATCTAAACCTTCTACCGCAACACCCCAAGAGGACCAATCATGACTTTATCCGTCACCCATGTGCTGGAGGGCAAGCTGTACTCCGGTGAAACCGTTATTGCCGAGTTCATTGATCACCAGATGGCCGAAGACGCCGCCGCCATCCTGGCCGAGCGCGACGAGCTGGCCCAGAAGCTGGAATGCGCCACCGACGTGGCCGGTGAGTACCAGCAGATGCTTGATCATATCGGCCAGATCCTGCAGGTGCCGGCCGAGCCGCACCAGGGCCGCGACTACCTGATCATGGAGGCCGCCGCCAACCTGGTGGAGCACAACCGCCGCATGAAAGGCGCCATCGGAAGCCTGACCGCCGAGAGCGCCGGCGTGGCCGGCCTGCATGGCAACGGGGAGATTGCTCCCTGGGGTGAGCTGATGGCCGGCGGCCGGTTCGAGGAGTGGCTGCTGCCCTTCTCGGAGGGGGTTGAATACCGCGAAAGCCACCGGGTTGCCGAGGCGGTCAAGGAGGAAATGGAGCGCTGCATCAGGGCGGTTGAGGTGGAGCCGGAATACCCCGACAAGGCACCACCCGAGTTGATGGAATACATTCGAGAGGCGATAGAAAGCAAGGATGAAAAGCACATCCTTCACATGATGCGTCACTCGGTTCGCCTCACCAAGGGAGACGTCACCAACCGGATCCGCCGGGGCGCGCTTGAGCCGGTGGAGGTGATCAGGGCCGCGGGCGGAAGTTACCTGCACCCCGCCCTGCCGGAGGATTTTTTAGACGAAGGAACCAGCATTGATGGCTGGCACCATTGGCTCAACAGTATGGGCATCCAGTACCTGTGGAGCAGAATGGAAAACGACGCCGACGAATCGGTATGGGAGGCCTATGACCGTGACGGCTCGTTAAACCACTGGACTCCAAGCGCCCCCGAAGGCAGCGGCTGGTTCCTGCTGACCCTGCATGACACCGAAAACGGCCCGGTTTGCCTGTGGGGCCGCAAAGTCTGCCTGGCCGAAGGCAACCGCCCCCGCCGAGGCTGCCCGGATTGCGGCCCGGTGATGGGTGAAGCCACCTACCGGGAGTGCGAGCAGGCACTGAAGGACGCCACCGAGATGGGAGTCTCGAGATAATGACCCACTGGCTGGAGCAGGCGCTTTGCCCGCACGAGCACCACCGCGGACCTGACGGCATCGTCCGCTGCTGCATGTGCGGGCACGTCACCAATAAAAAGAGAACCAGGGTAAGGTCGCGCACCGTTTACTGCGTCGCCCTCGCCTTCATCATCATTCCCATCGCTGTATCCCTGGCCATATTCGGCTGATAAAGAGGACCAACATGAACTGCATTGATTTGTTCGCCGGCTTCGGCGGCTTTTCTACGGGCGCCCGCATGGCCGGCGCCAACGTATTATGGGCGGCCAACCACTGGCCCGACGCTGTGCACTGGCATAGCGTCAACCACCCCGACACCGCTCACGCCTGCCAGGACTTGCATCAGGCCGACTGGTCACAGGTGCCGGCCCACGACCTGTTGCTTGCGTCGCCCTGCTGCCAGGGCCATTCCAAAGCCCGGGGCAAGGCCAACGGCAACCCGGAGCATGACGCCAGCCGCTCCACCGCCTGGGCCGTGGTGTCCGCCGCCGAGTATCACCGGCCCGAGTTCGCGCTGGTCGAGAACGTACCGGAATTTGTGGACTGGACCCTGTTCCCGGCATGGGAAGCAGCCATGAATGCGCTGGGTTACAGCCTGGCACCTCACGTGGTGGACGCCGCGGATCTGGGTGTGCCGCAAAACCGGGTGCGGCTGTTTATCGTGGCCAGCCGCTCAAAGGCGCCGCTCAGGCTTAACCTGCCAAAACTCGACCATGTGCCGGCCAGCTCGTTCATCGACTGGGAGGGCGGGCGCTGGTCAGCCATCGACAAGCCAGGCCGGGCGGCTGCAACGCTCGAACGGGTCGCCAACGGCCGGGCTCAGTACGGCGACCGCTTTGTCATGAGCTACTACGGGAATACTAAGAGTGGGCGGGATGCTGGCCGGCCCATTGGCACCATTACCACCCGTGACCGCTGGGCCGTGGTAGACGGTGACCGTATGCGCATGCTCAGCGCTGACGAGAATCTGGCCGCCATGAGCTTCCCGGCATGGATCCAGCGCCCCAACAACCACCGCCTCACCGTGCACATGGCCGGCAACGCCGTGGCGCCGCTGGCTGCCAAGCACCTGATTGAAGCCATTAAACAGGCCGCATAAGCGAGAGCCAATTATGTACAAGAGTTCCTTTGAAAAAGAACGAGAGCAGGCGGAAGACGCCGCCAAGGCAATTCGCATTGGTCGTGCCACCGTGCCATTCGGATATATCAAACAGGAGAAAGCCAAAGGCTGGCTACTCCCCGGCGGCAGGCACACTTTTATTCGCGGTGAAGCCGTGAAAGCCGCTATTTCAATCAACAGAAAGCTAAATGAGCCCAGCAGTAAAAAAATCATCACCAGGAGAAAGTCAAAATGACCGATATCAGTAAAAAAATAACCGATCTTGAGGCTTCCATTGCTCGCCAACGCGAATCGGCAGCTTATGCAGAAGGCAGTTCTTACCGGGAAGAAATGAGCCGCCTCAGCCGAATGGAGCGGGAGCTTCACCAGCTCAAGAAAGAGCGTGATGCCAATGCGATCACTTAAACGAAAGCTGGCCCATGCCAGGCGGCAGTGGTATTGGTATCACAGCAGGATCCTGCCGCCGCTTGCATAGCATTTCATGGCCCTGTTAAACCCGGCGCCCGCTGACCATAATTCAACCAACTGGTCAGGAGGCGCCACCATGTCAAAGTCCGAACAGCAATTGATACTCGCTTTCAGAGAAGATGAAGATCTTATTTGCGAACTGCTCAACATAGTGCGTTCAACCACCCTGAGCCACAGTGCCAAGGTGGCGGAAGTATCGCGCATGCTGAGACCGTTCGGGCTCGACATAGCCCCCATAGAGTGCGAGCAAGCCACTTGGACCGCCACAGAGATCGCCACCGAACTTGGCGTAACCGCCGCCCTGGTGGGGCGCATAGCCAACCAGCACCAGTTAAAAACCCCCGATTATGGCGAGTATCGCCTGAGTAAGTCTCGCTCCAGCAGTAAGCAAGTTGAAACCTTCTGCTATTACGAAGCGGGCAGGCGCGCCATTATCGATGCAGTAAATCAGAGGACCAATGACCACAAGAACACCAGCGCGAAGAAGCGCAAAGGCCAGTAACCCCACTCCCTATGCTTACCCGTGCGCCCGCTGGGTAAGACCAAAGAAATTCGCCGAACTGACCGGCATGACCGAAAAAGCCGCCGAAGGCCGTCGCCTAAAGGGTGACTGGCCAGAAGGCGTGATATGGGTAACCGCCCCGGACGGACAGATCAGATACAACGTGCAGGAGTATGATGCGTGGGTAGAGTCAAGCCTGATGATCTGACCAGTGGCGTTAAGGGGGTAGAGATCCACGGCAAGAAAATTCGCATCTGCTTTACCTACAAGAAGCAACGCTGCCGCGAAGTGCTCGATATCCCCACCACCAAGCAGAACATAAAGTTCGCCGAAAAAAAACTGAATGCCATTAAATATGAAATTGCCGCCGGCAAGTTTTCATATTCCGAGCACTTCCCCAACTCGAAAAAAGCCACGGCGTTTGGTGAGTCGAACAAGAATGTCACCCTGAGCCGGGCGCTTAAAATATATTGGCCCATAAAGCAATCAAGCATCGGACTGTCAAGCCAGCGAACTTATATTAACGCCATCAATCAGGCAGTGAATATCATTGGCGGCGGGCGCCTGCTGCTGACATTAAAGCCAATGGAGATTGAAGGGCTGCGAAAGGAATTAATGGAGAAGTACAAGCCAAGCACCGCCAATTATTATTACATCTGCTTCTGCGACCTACTTAAGTGGTGCGAGGCCAACAAGATGACCGACCCCGCCATTAATTTCTCGGAGCACATAAAGAAAATACCGATCGGCAAGGGGAATGCCGATCCCTTCAGCAATGAAGAGCTGAGCGCAATCATCAGTGCCTGCATTCACCCACAGCACCGGCACATGATCCTGGTGTCGGTATACACCGGCATTCGGGTTGGTGAGCTGCGGGCGCTGTGCTGGGAGGACGTGGACTTCGACAGGAGGCAACTGCATATTCGTCGCAACGTCATCGATCTCATCGGCGGGGAGCGCAGCTTTAAGCTGCCAAAAACCGGCTTTGCCCGCACCGTAGATCTGCAGCCTCCGGCCTTTGATGCCCTGGTGGCGCAGATGAAATACACCTACCAGCATCTACCGACCACCATTACCGTAGACACGGACGGCGTTCCGGTGGCCATTGCTGTTCGCCCGGTGTTTTCACCCCTGGTGTCAGCAATCAATAAAACCAGCCGGGCCGGCCTGTTCTTCTCCCAGCCGGCGATCACCAGCATGTGGAGCAAGCTGACCAAAAAATCCGGCGTTCGCCACCGCCACTACTATCAACTGAGGCACACCTACGCAAGCTGGAACCTGACCGCTCATGGTAACCTGGCTTACATCGCCAACCAGATGGGTCACACCAGTTACAAAATGCTGCAGCAGGTGTACGGCAAGTGGATTCATTCGGCAAGCAAGTCAGAAGCCGAGGTGATCTGGGAGAAAATGAAAAATCACACCCTGTTTGCCCCAGTGGTGCCCCAGGATTTCAGTGATCCGCCGCAAGATGATGATAAATAATGGAAATTATAAACAACAACGAATACTGTAACTACGAGCTGATGTTCCCCCACCAGGGCAAGACCATGAGCGCCGACGACGTCAAGTGCGCCCAGGCCGCCCACGGCGTGTCCATTCTCACCCTTGAAAAGCGCGACGGCCGCTGGCGCATGGTGAAGGACGGCCAGTACAACCGCCGCATTCACGCCAACACCCCCATGGCCATCAGCGGACCGGCCAAGGGCCACGATCTGCTGAAAACCGCCGCCGACCCCAAGGGTGAGCGCGCGCTGGGCACTTTCAACAACTGTGCCAACGGCATGACCCCCTGGGGCACCTACCTCACCTGCGAGGAAAACTTCAACGGCTACTTCGGCAGCCGGCAGCAGGCCGACATCACTCCCGCCATGGCCCGTTACGGCATTGGCCGGGAAGACGCCGGCTGGCAATGGCACCGGCATGACCCGCGTTTTGATCTGGCCGAGCACCCCAACGAGCCCAACCGCTTTGGCTGGGTGGTGGAAATCGACCCCAGGGATCCGCACGCCATGCCGGTAAAACGCACGGCGCTGGGCCGCTTCAAGCACGAAAACGCCGAGCTGGTGATGGACGACAGCGGCCATGTAGTGGTGTATCTGGGGGACGACGAACGTGGCGAGCACCTGTACCGTTTTGTCAGCCAGGGCAAGTACAACCCTGATGACATGGCCGCCAACCGGAACCTGCTGGACGAGGGCACCCTGTACGTGGCCCGCTTCCATGAAGGCGAGAACGGCGAGCTCAGGGGCAAGGGCGAGTGGCTGGAGCTGACCCACGGCAAACACGGCCTCACCGCCGAAAACGGCTTTGCCAGCCAGGCCGACATTCTTATTCACGCCCGCCTGGCCGCCACTCAGGTGGGCGCCACCACCATGGACAGACCCGAGTGGGTAGCCGCTCACCCCACCGAGCCGGTGGTATTCTGCACCCTCACCAACAACAAGAACCGGGGCGTGAAAGACAACCAGCCGGTGGGCGGCCCCAACCCCCGCGCCGAAAACCACTACGGCCAGATCCTGCGCTGGCGCCCGGCCGGTGGTCGCCACACCGCCGCAGAGTTCGACTGGGATCTGTTTGTGCTGGCGGGCAACCCCGGCGTGCATGCGGACAACCTCTACGCCGGCTCCGCCAACATCAACGCCGACAACATGTTCAACAGCCCCGACGGCATCGGCTTTGACCAGAGCGGCCGGCTGTGGATTCAGACCGACGGCAACTACTCCAACAGCGGCGACTTTGCCGGCCAGGGCAACAACCAGATGTTGTGCGCCGATCCCGGTACCGGTGAAATCCGGCGTTTCCTCACCGGCCCCGTGGCCTGCGAGGTCACCGGACTGGCCTTTACTCCGGATCAGAAAACCCTGTTCGTGGGCATTCAGCACCCGGGCGAGGAGCTGGCCGGCTCCCACTTCCCCTTTGGCGGCGACAGTACGCCCCGCTCCAGCGTGATGATGATCACCCGGGAAGACGGCGGCATTATCGGCGCTTAAAAGCAGGGAGTGGGAAATTGGGACTGGGGAATGGCAGGCCAGGTGCTTCGACCATTCCCTAATCCCTGCTCCCTGGTCCCCGCCCGGACAACCGTGATCTTCCGCACAGTTTGCTGGTATGCTGTTTTTCAAAAAACGGCACCAACCTGTGGGGAGCGCAATGCAATACCGAAAACTGGGTAACACCGATATCGATGTCAGCCTGATTGGTCTGGGCACCATGACCTGGGGCGAGCAGAACACCGAGGCCGATGCCCACGCTCAGCTCGACCTGGCCCTGGATCAGGGCGTCAACCTTATCGACACCGCCGAGCTCTATCCCATTCCGCCCCGGGAGCACACTCAAGGGGCCACCGAAACCATGATTGGCAACTGGCTGGCCGCCCGTGGCCACCGCGACCGGGTGATACTGGCCACCAAGGTGGTGGGCCGGGCCCACGATCCCAAGCGCCCGTCCTACTTTCGCGACGGCAAGCCCATGCTCGACCGGGCCAATATCGTTCAGGCCCTGGACGACAGCCTGCGCCGGCTGCAGACCGACTACATCGACTTCTACCAGCTGCACTGGCCCGACCGCCAGACCAACATGTTTGGCCAGCTCGGTTTTGAGCAACTGGATGAAAACGACGCCGATACCGTGCCCATCGCCGAAACGCTCTCGGTGCTCGATGAACTGGTGCAGGCCGGCAAAATTCGCCACATTGGCCTGTCCAACGAAACCCCCTGGGGCGTGCACACATTCCTGCTGGAAGCCGAACGCCACGGCTATCCGCGCATTCAGGGCATTCAGAACCCCTACAACCTGCTCAACCGCACCTATGAAATCGGCCTGTCGGAGTTTTCCCTGCGCGAGCAGGTGGGGCTGCTGGCCTACTCGCCCCTGGCCTTTGGCATGCTTACCGGCAAATACGAAAACGGCGCCCGCCCCAAAGGTGCCCGGCTCACCCTCTACAACCGTTTTCAGCGCTACAACAGTGCCGATGCCCGGGCTGCCACCAGCGCTTATGTGGCCTTGGCTCATGAGCACGGCCTGACGCCCGCCCAGCTGGCCCTGGCCTTCGTCAACACCCGGCCCTTTGTCACCAGCAACCTGATTGGCGCCACCAGCCTGGAACAACTGCAGGAAAACATCGACAGCGTGCATGTGGTGCTCACCGAGGAGCTGAGACAGGGCATCGCCGACATTCATCGCCGCTACTCCAACCCGGCACCCTGAGCACCGGCGCGGCTCACCACTCGCTGCCACAAGGCGGGGCGTTCAGCCAGCGGGCCAGACCGGCGGCGCCGTCCCGCATCACCGCATGGTGGCTCCAGATAAACAACGGCCTGGCCAGGGGGGCCGCCAGGTTCATCCAGCGGCGGGTGGTTCGCACCCGCCACTCGTGGCGGACCCCGGTCAGGCCGCCCCTTTCCCTCAGCTGCCAGCAGCCCCATCCTTCCAGATCGCCGCAGACCTTTCCCACGATAACCTTCGGCGCATAGTGCCGAACCAGATACACATCAAACACCAGCCGGTAACCCAGCCGGCTCTGCCAGTGGTAGCGATAGCCCCTGCCAATGCCCCGCGCGTTACCGGCAGCCAGCTCCCTCACATCCACCAGCCCCCGCCACCACAGGGGCCAGTACCGGGACTGGCTGATGGCCCGGTAAACCGCGACCTGGGGCGCGGCTATCTGCCAGCGGGTCACCAGCCGGTAAGTTGCCATACCGGTCCCTTCACGGAAAAAACACATCACCGGCAAAGTCCGGATCCAGCTCGATATGCTCCAGCCAGACGGTTTCCATTAAATTGCCCCTGGCATCATGGCTGATTACCCGCACGGGGAACAACAGGGTCTTGTCCAGCCACAGCTCGTAACGGGCCACCTGCCCGGGATCTGCCGGGCCCCGCACCCGCAGTTGCCATACCTCCCGCTCCGCCAGGCTGAGGCTGCGCGCACTCAGGCTCGCCCCCCGCCGGCGCAGACGCTGCACATTTTCCAGCAAGGCTCCCACGTCGGATCTGTCCAGCCGGTGACCATGGGGGCTTTGCACCAGCCGGTTGTCGGGACTCATGCTCAGGGAAGGCCCTTCAAGGCCAAAGGGCCAGAGCCGGACCCGCCGGCTCCAGGGGCTGTAGATCAGCACGGCGCCGGCGTAAGGGGAGATCACATCGAGCCGTACCAGGCCGGGTTTGCGGTAGGCATAGCGCAGCCGCTGGCTGCCCCCGGGGCCTTCGCTGCGCAGCTCCAGCCGGTAGCCCTGCAGCCGGTCGAACCGCGCCCGGGCCTGGGCCAGCAGATCCGGGCTATCCAGCGCCAGTGCCATCAGCAACAGCATGCCGCTCAACATGGCTCACTCCACCACCTCCATTATTCCCGCCATGCCGCGCGCCCGGTGGCCGGCAAAAAACAGCAGCTTTTCCCGGCAGTAAAACGGGGTCTGGCCGGTGCTTTCGGGAGTAAAGCGGATCACCCGGCCCAGGCTGTTGAGCGTGACCTCCACGTCGATACCCATGCGCGGCGACCAGATCACCAGGCTGTGGGGCACCAGTCCCGGCTCCCTGCTGACCGTCAGCTCCACCGGCACGCCCGCTTTCACCACTATGTGATCGGGGCGAAAAAAATAGCTGCCTCCGACCACTTCCAGCCGCTGCACCCCGTCGGGGTCAAGCCGGGCCGGCACGGGCGCTGACATGGCTTCCGGCACCAGTGGCATCAGCCCCAAAACCAGCCCCCTCAGCCATCGTCCCTTCATCATGCCCTCCCGCTCTCTCCTTGCTGAGTTGAGCATAGCAACCACTCGGACCGACCGGACACCGGTGCCGCCCCGGGCCACACCAGACGACGCGATAACGTTCGAAAATTATATTCTGTTGAGTCCGCCCCGCTTTGCCGTTCAGTTGCTAATCTTGTTGAAAACAAATGTAAAACAACGAGCAGGGGCCATGTCATACATTCGCTCTTCCAGGCTTACCCTTTTTTCCTGGCTGGTGCTTGCCGGCGGTCTGGTGCTCTCGCCACTGGCCGCACTGACCATGACCCGGGCCGAAGAAGCCCGCGCCGTGGCCGAGTTTGCCGCCCGGGCAGACCGTATCAGTCAGGGGCTGAAAGACCGCCTGGCCGGCCACGGGCTCGTACTGCGCAGCGCTGCCGCCCTGTTTGACGCCTCCGATCTGGTCACCGAGCAGGACTGGCACCGGTTTGTGGAGCGGCTGCAAGGGGGCCCGGCCCTGAGCGGGCTGGACAGTCTGGGATTTGCCCGCTTTGTGCGCGAGCCCGAGCGCCATGCCCACGGCGCCTGGCTGAAGCGAAACAACATTCAGGCTCACACCATTATTCCCTCCGGCAAGCGCGAGGCTTACGGCTATGTGCTTTACAGCAGCACCCTGAACGGCACCGGTCGCATGGCTCCCGGCCTGGATTTGCTGACCATTCCCGCCTACAGCGCCGCCATGGCACGCGCCGAGCACACCGGCAAAACCAGTCTGTCGGGCAGGGCCGGCCCGGACGAAGACACCGGGCCCGAACCCCTCACCATGATGTTTAAGCCCGCCTATGTACAGGGGGAGCTGCTGGGCTGGGTATTTGCGGCGGCAAGCCCCGGCGGGCTGGTCAAGCCCATGCTGGAAGCGGATCTGCACCGGCAGGCGCCCTGGACCACCCTGCGCATCTACGACGGCAATACTCCCGCTGCCGGCAAGCTGATTTACCAGCACGGCACCGCACACCGCCCCGGCACCGCCTTTCTGCAGCAGCGCTTTATCGATTTCAATGGTCATCAGTGGCTGCTGGAGTTTGATCACCTCAACCCGGCCGCCGTCATCAGCCATCAGCAGAGCCTGCTGGTGCTGGGGGGTGGCCTCGGGATGAGCATTCTGCTGTTTCTGTTGCTGCGCTCGGCGCTGACCTCGCGGGCGCGGGCCGAAGCCCTGGCGGAGCAACTGAGCAATGAAATGAGCGCGCGTGAAGGCCGCTACAGCCGCCTGCAGTCCCGCTTCGACAATATCGCCGCCCGGGTTTCCGGCATGCTGTTCGAATACCGCCTCGAGCCCAGTGGCCGCAGCACCTTTCCCTATGCCAGCGACGGCATTCGCCAGCTCTTTGGCCTGGCCCCGGAGCAGGCCAGAGACAATGCCGCCGCCATGTTTGATGCCATTCACCCCGACGACGTCGAAGCCACGGCCGAGACCATGCTCAGCTCGGCCCGCACCCTCACGCCCTGGCATCACACGTTTCGCGTGAACGGCGCCGACGGCCAGCCACGCTGGCTGCTGGGAGACGCCCTGCCCCGGCGGGAAGCGGATGGTGCCACCAGCTGGTTTGGCATTATTTACGACATTACCGGGCGCAAGCAGGCCGAGCAGGCGCTGAAAGCGGCCCACAGCCAGTCCCGCCACTTTCGCGCGGCCCTCGATCAGGTGTCGTCCTTTATTTACATGAAGGACACCCGCTTTCGCTATATCTACGCCAACCGGGCGGCACTGGAGCAGTTCGGTTGCAACGGAACCACCCTCAAGGGCTGCATGGACGAACAGTTTTTTGCGCCGGCAACGGCCCGGGCTCTGCGCGAGTCCGACAGCAGGGTGCTCGCCGGCGAGCCCTGCTCGGAAGAGGTGGAAATTATCGGCAAGGACGGCCGCCGCACCGTGTTCATGGACGTGAAAACCCCCATTTTTGATGATGCCGAACACCGGGAGATCGTCGGCCTGCTGGGCATTCGCACCGACATTACCCTGCTGAAAAACAGCGAACAGCAACTGCGGCAACAGGCCCACTTCGACCCCCTCACCCGGCTGCACAACCGGGTGCTGCTCTCCGACCGGCTGCGCCAGGCCATGACCCAGGCCCGCCGCCATGAGCAGTCGGTGGCGGTGGTCTACCTGGATCTCGACGGCTTCAAGACCATCAACGACACCCATGGTCATGCCGCCGGCGACAAGCTGCTGATGGCGGTGGCCGGGCGCATGAAGGAAGTGATCCGTGAGGGCGATACCCTGGCCCGGGTAGGCGGTGACGAATTCGTGGCCATCTTGCTGGATCTGGCCGATACCCAGCACTGCACGCCCCTGCTCGAACGGCTGCTGCAGGCCGCCGCCCGGCCGGTCAATGTAGACGGACTCAGGCTGCAGGTGACCGCCAGCCTGGGCGTCACCTTTTATCCGCAACCCGAAGAGCTGGATCCGGACCAGTTGCTGCGCCAGGCGGATCAGGCCATGTATCAGGCCAAGCTGGCCGGCAAAAACCGTTATCACCTGTTTGATGCCGAGCGGGACCGCTCGGTGCGCACTCACCACGAAAGCCTGGAGCATATTCGCCACGCCCTGCACAACGGCGAATTCGTGCTTTACTACCAGCCCAAGGTCAACATGCGCACCGGCCGGGTGGTGGGCGCCGAGGCGCTGATCCGCTGGCAACATCCGCAGAAGGGCCTGTTAACGCCCTATCACTTTCTGCCCGCCATTGAAGAACACACCCTCAGTATTGAGCTGGGCAACTGGGTGATTGATGCCGCCCTGCAGCAAATTCGGGAATGGCAGGCCCGGGGCCTGAAGCTGGTGGTCAGTGTCAATTTAGGCGCCCGCCAGCTGCGCCAGGAGAATTTTGTGGAGCAGCTCAGACAACTGCTGGGCCACTACCCCGACATAGATCCGGCCTGGCTGGAGCTGGAAATTCTGGAAACCAGCACCCTGGGGGATCTGGCGCAAATTTCCGAACGGCTGCGTCAGTGCCGGGAACTGGGACTGGGCGTGTCCCTCGACGACTTCGGCACCGGCTATTCCTCCCTCACCTACCTCAAACAGCTGCCCGCCGGCACCGTCAAGGTGGATCAGAGTTTTGTGCGCGACATTCTGGAAGACCCGGAAGATCTGACCATTCTCGACGGTGTCATCAGCCTGGCCCGGGCCTTTGGCCGCCAGGTAATTGCCGAAGGGGTGGAAACCGTCAAGCATGGCGACATGCTGCTGCGCATTGGCTGCGAGCTGGCCCAGGGTTATGGCATTGCCCGCCCCATGCCCGCCGCCGAGCTGCCCGGCTGGGTGGCCCGGTGGTGCCCCGCCCCCCACTGGGCCAGCCTGCCCCGGGCCGAGCGCGACATGCTGCCGCTGCTCTATGCGGTGATCGAGCACCTGGCCTGGGTCGAGGCCATTGCCGAAGCCCTGCACCAGCCGGGCAGCCCCTGGCCGAGCCTTGACGCCGAGCAGTGCCGCTTCGGCACCTGGTACCGCCATTGCCCCGGCGACACTCGAGAGCGCCTGGGCTCCCTGGCTGCGCTGCACCGGCAGTTGCATCAGCAGGCCGGCCAGCTGCAGCAATGGCAGCAACAAGGCGAAGAGCAGCTGGCGCGGCAGGGCCTTGACGAGCTGCGGGTGCTGCACCGGCGGCTCACCGACGAGCTGGAGCTTCGTCTGGCCCCTCCCAGCAACATCGCCGATCTGCGACCCAAACTGAAGACGGTATGACCCGGCTCAGGGCATCAGAAAACGGCTTTCGGTGCGTGCCTTGTCCTGCGCACCGCGGGCCACAAACACGATGGGCCGGGCCCCCTGCCCCTGCGCCCTCAGCGACAGGCTGATCGGCACTTCCGTCACCTCTCCCGGCACCAGGATCAGTTGCCGCGGGCCATGCCAGTCGGGCTGCTCCAGCCCCTCTACACTCAGCACCACCCGTTGCGGCTGCTGGTGCCTGTTGGCGAGCTTGAGGGTAAAGGTGTTTTCCACGTCGCCATTCAGGGTTTCCCGGTACAGCTGATGACGATCACGCACCACCTCCAGCGCCAGGGTCGAGCGGCCGGCCACCGCCAGCACCAGCAGGATCAGTGCCACCACCGTCACCACACCATAACCCCAGACCCGCACGTGGGCGCGACCGGGGCCACCGCCGGCCAGGGCATTTTCACTGGCGTAACGCACCAGGCCGGTTTCATAGCCCATGCGCTGCATGGTCTGATCGCAGGCATCGATACAGGCGCCGCAGTTGATGCACTCGTATTGCAGGCCGTCACGAATATCGATACCCGCCGGACACACCTGTACACAGAGGTTGCAGTCGATGCAGTCCCCCAGTCCCTGAGCCCGGTGATCACTGTGGCGGGAGCGGGGCCCACGCCGCTCACCCCGGGCCGCATCATAGGCGGCACTCAGGGTATTGGCATCGAACATGGCCGACTGAAAGCGGGAGTAAGGGCACATGTGGGTGCACATAATGGTGCGCATCCAGCCCGCATTGAGGTAGGTGCACAGGGCAAACAACCCCACCCAGAATACCGGCCAGGGCGCCGCCGACAGGGTCAGCAGCCCCTGCGCCAGCTCGGTGGCGGGGGTGAAATAGGCCACAAAGGTAAAGCCGCTCAACAGGCCGATCAGCAGCCAGAGCAGGTGCTTGCCCCCCTTGCGCAGCAGCCAGGCGGCATTGCGCGGCCCCCTGTCCCGCTGGCGACGGCGGTTGGCGCTGCCTTCCAGCTTTTCTTCTACCCAGATAAACCAGAAGGTCCACACCGTTTGCGGACACAAAAACCCGCACCATACCCGGCCCAGCCAGGTGGTGATGAAAAACAGGGCAAAGGCGGCCACCGTCAGCAGCAGGGCCAGCAGGGTCAGATCCTGGGGCCACAGGGTTATACCAAACAGGTGAAAACGCTGCTGGGCCCAGTCCAGCAGAATGGCCTGGCGCCCGTTCCAGCTCAGCCAGGGCCCGGCCAGAAACAGCAGCATCAGCCCCCAGCCCAGCCGGCGGCGCAACCGCTGCCAGCGCCCCTGCTGGGCCCGCACATAGATATGCCCCTGATCACGGGGCCGGGAAGGGGTGGTACATACCTTGACGTCGATTCGGGAGGAAGTGTCGTTCATAAGGCTCACTTGCGTTGTGGTTCAGGCTCCGGCAACAGGCCGGCGCCGTGCGCAGTAGAGCACGTGGCTCCCGGCCACGACATAAACAGTCGTGGCCGCAAAAACCATAACAGTTCAATTCCGGGGTTACACAAAAACTATAACAGTGGCCGCTCAGCGTGCTGCCAGCAGCTCAGCGGTCAGCACCGCCAGCCGGGCCACCGCCGCCTCGCTGGCGGCATTCCAGGGCAGTGACACATTCAGCCGGAAACAATGCCGGAACTGCTCGCCGGCGGCAAACATGCGACCGGGCGCCAGAGTGATGTTCGCGGCCAGGGCGCGATGATACAGCACGGTGGCATCCAGCCCGGCGGGCAGACTCAGCCAGAGAAAATAGCCGCCGCGGCTGGCATGCACCCGCACCTCGGGCGGCAACTGCCGGCACAGGGCCTGGTAAAACCGCCCCTTGCGCCGGGCCAGGCGCCGCCGCAGGGTATGCAGGTGGCGGTCGTAGTGGTGCCCCCCCAGGTAATCGGCCAGTGCCAGTTGCATGGGGGCGCTGGTGGACAGGGTGCTCATCAGTTGCAACCGCTGAATGGCGGGGGCGAGCTCCCCCGCCGCCACCCAGCCAAGGCGCAGGCCGGTGGCCAGGGTCTTGGAAAAGGACGAGCAGTGCAGTACGCCTTCATCCAGTGCCCTGAGCGGCACCGGCACCTGGTCACCGTCGTAGAGCTCGGCATAGACGTCGTCTTCCACCAGCGGCACGCCATGCTCCTTCAGCAGCGCCAGCAGACGGGCACGGGCCGGCGCGTCCAGGCTGACCCCGAGCGGATTCTGGCAGTGGCTCATCAGCCAGCAGGCCTTGACCGGATACCGGCCCAGAGCGTCGGCCAGAGCGTCGAGATCCAGCCCCTGCACCGGATCCACCGGCACCGCCAGCGCCTTCAGTTGCAGCCGCTCTATTGCCTGCAGGGCACCGTAAAAGGCCGGTGCCTCCACCACCACCCAGTCACCGGGCCGGGTCAGCGCCTGCAGGCTCAGGTTCAGTGCCTCCAGCGCTCCCGAGGTGATCACGATTTCTTCCGGCGACACCGCCATGCCCCGCGCCGCATAACGGCGGGCCAGGGCCCGGCGCAGCTCGGCACAGCCCGGCGGCAGCACCAGCTGATGAGCCGGATCCAGACGCCGGGCCACCCGGCTCAGGGAGCGCGCCAGCTGCTCCCTGGGAAACAGCGACGGATGGGGAAAGGCCGAGCCGAAGGCCACCTTGCCGGGTCGCTGGCCCGCCTGCAGTACATTGAAGATAAAGGCGTTGATGTCCACCGCCTCGGCGGCATGCAGGGCCGGCCGGGCGGCGTTGGCGGGGCTGTGCTGACGCGGCGCCACCCGGTAGCCGGACTGGGGCCGCGCCAGGATCCAGCCCTGGCTTTCCAGCAGCTGATAGGCGCTGAGCACCGTCATCAGGCTGAGCCCGGAGTGCCTGGCGGTTTCCCGCAAGGACGGCAGCCGGTCGCCGGGTTGCCAGACACCGGCTTCAATCTGTCCCTGCAGTTGCGCCGCCAGGCGGCGGTATTTGCTGCTCACATCAGAGCGCCAGCTGGCAGTTTTCTCCTTCCAGCTCGGCCAGCTCCTGATCCAGGCTGAGGGACTGGCGCAGGTCGGCCACCGCCTGCTGATGGCTGCGGCGCAGCTTTTTACGCAGCTTGCCCATCACAAAGCGGCGGATTTCCTGCTCGTCTTCCAGCACCAGGCCGGGCACCGAGGTGGGCTTGCGGGTCTTTTCGTCCAGCGCCACCATGGTGAAATAGGAGGTGTTGGTGTGCTTGACGATGCCCTGTTTGAAGTCTTCCGACACCACCTTGATGCCCACTTCCATCGAGCTCTTGCCCACGTAGTTGACCGAGGCGTACAGGGTAAGCAGCTCGCCCACTTCCACCGGGTTGAGAAAGTCCACCGAGTCGACCGAGGCGGTCACGCAATAGCCCTTGGCATGGCTGGCGGCACAGGTGTAGGCAATCTTGTCCATCAGCGACAGAATAATACCGCCATGCACCTTGCCGCCGAAATTGGCGTAGGACGGCACCATCAGCTCCTTGAGGATCACCTGGGACGACTTGACCTTACTGAAAACCGCTTCGCTCATTACTTCACCTGAAAAATACATGCTGTCTGGTTAAATAAAAACCTGCCGGCGGGAGGCCGCCGCGCAGGGTGGCAAGCATGGACGAGCCGGGGCTTGAGGTAAACCGCCAAGACGTGCAAAAGCCGGAATTTATCACGTTTTTATCGCCGCTCCGGTCGCCTGCTGCGGTAAGTGTAAGGTATTATTTACACTCAAACGTTCGACCAAGCCAAACCATGCGCCTGAAAGTAAACTGTGAAGACCGTCTGGGCCTGACCCGGGAGCTGCTCAACATTCTGGTGGAGCACCGCATCGATCTGCGCGGCATCGAGATCGACACCAGCGGCATTATCTACCTCAACTTTCCCGCCCTCGACTTTACCGAGCTGCAGCACCTGATGCCGGCCATTCGCCGCCTGCCCGGGGTGCACGACGTGCAGACCATTGCCTGCATGCCCTCGGAGCAGGAGCACAACGCCATTGTCGCCCTGCTCAGGGTGCTGCCCGACGCGGTGGTGGCGGTGGACGTCAAGGGCCGCATCACCTTGGCCAACGACGCCGCCTGCGCCCTGTTCGACCAGCCCCAGGCCCAGTTGCTGCAGCAGCCCCTCGGGCCCCGGCTGAAAGGGGTGTTTGTCAGCCGCTGGCTGGAGCAGGACGAACCCCGGCCGCTGAGCGAGCGGGTCACCATCGAGGGCGAACCCTGGCTGGCCGACTTTCTGCCCATCTGGGTCACCGAGGAGTCCGGCGAGCGAAGCCTGGCCGGCGCCGTGGTGGTGTTCAAGTCGGCCTGGCGCATCGGCCAGCACTTCAAGGCCATGCGCCACCGGGAGTCCCGGCACTTCGACAACTTCATCGCTCACAGCCCGGCCATGACCGAACTGCTGAGTGAAGCCCGCCGGCTGGCGGTGCTGGACGCTCCCCTGCTTATTCAGGGGGAAACCGGCACCGGCAAGGAGCAGCTGGCCCGGGCCTGCCACCGTGCCAGCCTGCGCGGCGAAGGGCCCCTTATTTTGCTGAACTGTGCCGCCATTCCCGACGACGCCGCCGAAAACGAGCTGTTCGGCTATGCCCCCGGCGCCTTTGGCAACAATGCCAGGGGCAAGCGCGGCGTGCTCGAGCAGGCCAACGGCGGCACCCTGTTGCTGGACGAGATCGGCGAGATGTCGCCGCTGCTGCAGCGCAAGCTGCTCAGGGTGCTGCAGGACGGCGTGTTCCGCCGGCTGGGAGACGAGCAGGAAGTGAAGGTGGACATACGGGTTATCTGCACCAGCCAGCAGGATCTGGCCGCCCTGGTGCAACAGGGCCAGTTTCGCCAGGACTTGTTCTTCCGGCTCAATGTGCTCAACCTGCGGGTGCCGCCCCTGCGGGAGCGGCAGAAGGACATTCTGCCCCTGGCCCGGCAACTGTGCACCCGCCATGCCGCCGAGCTGGAGCGGCCCCAGCCCCGGCTGTCGGCCCGGCTGGCAGACTACCTGCAGCACTACCCCTGGCCCGGCAACGTGCGCCAGCTCGGCAACTGCCTGTACCGGGCCATCAGCCTGCTGGAAGGAGACGAGCTGGATGTGGACGACCTGTCACTTCCGGAGCAGAGCGGTTTGCCGGGGCTGGACGCCCTGTGCGAAGGCACGCTGGAAGACGCGGTCAAGGGCTTTGAGCGCCTGCTGCTGGAACGGCTCTATCCGGAATACCCGTCCAGCCGGCTGCTGGCCAGGCGCCTGGGCATCTCCCACACCGCCGTGGCCAACAAGCTGCGCGACCACGGCATCGGCAAGCACAAGAAATAGGGCCTGCGCACGGGGCCCAAGCAGGCAACCGTAAAGTTTGGCTGTGTGCGGTTCTGCAGGTGAACGTTATGGGCAGGATCGTGCGCCGTGCTCTGGATTCACACCGTCGTGGGAATGACCAGCAAAGCGCCGCCTGCACTCCCCCAAATGAGGCTACTCATTATGAAACACGGGTTATTACTGCTGATATTTGCCACCCTGCCGGCCTGGGCACAAAGCGCGCCGCCGTGCTCTCCCGCGTGGGCGCAATGGGTGGAGCAACGCGTGCCAACCGGCGATGGCCTGGGCCACGGTCCCGACGCGGGCTCCGGGGAATGGAAGTCGGTGGTGGAATTCCGCTTAGGCATTCGTGGTGCTACCGGTGTTCCCGAGCGCGAGACTCAAGCCTGGTGCGAATATATCGACGGGCTGGTCAAACAGGGGCCGTCGTTTTCCTGCCAGCGCATTCAGCCCGGCAGTATTGAGGCGGTGATCTGCCAGGATGCGGGGCTGGCGGCCCGGGACCGGCAACTGGCCGGAGTCTACCGGCGGGCGCTGGCCAAGACCCGCCATGAGCGGCCGCCCGTGCTCAAGGCCGAGCAACGGGGCTGGCTCAAGGGGCGCAACGAATGCTGGAAGAGCGAGGACCGGCGCACCTGCGTGCAACAGCAATACGACATGCGCACCGCCGAATTGCAGGCCCGCTACCGGCTGGTGCCCGAACGCGGCCCGTTCCGCTTTGCCTGCAACGGCAACCCGGCCAACGAGGTGGTGATCACCCACTTTGAAACCGAGCCCCCGACCCTGATTGCCGAATACGGCGACCGTGTGTCACTGATGTCTGCTCAACCGGCCGCCAGCGGCAGCCGCTATGAGGGTCGCAACGAACGCTTTTGGGAGCATCAGGGAGAAGCCACCCTTCGCTGGGGACATGACGCCCCGGAAATGCGCTGCGAGAGGGTGAAGTAACGCTCCCATCTTCCCCTCACTCCCGTTCTTCAGGGATGACCAACAAAAAACCCAATAAAAACGGCCTGCACCAGGCAGGCCGAAAAACAGGACCGTGTCAGACCTTAATCAGGCAAACACAAAGTACTTGCGTACGGTTTCCACCACTTCCCAGGTGCCCTGAAAGCCCGGTTCCACCACGAAGATATCGCCGGCCCTGAGGTGAATGGGCTCGCCGCCTTCGGGAGTGAGAATGCAGTAACCTTCGCGAAAATCGCAGTATTCCCACTTGGTGTAGTTCACCGCCCACTTGCCCGGGGTGCAGATCCAGGTTCCCATGATCTTGCTGCCGTCTTCCGAGGTATAGGCGTTGAGGTTAACGGTATGCGGGTCACCGGACAGCTTTTCCCACTTGGTGGCATCCAGCAGCACCTGAGGCTGGGTGTCGCGCAGTACCGTGATTTTCTGAGACATGATGGCTCCTTGTTCATGCCGAATGCTTGCGCATTCGAGGGGTAAATGAGTGTCAGCTGCCCAGTACCACCGTCTTGCCCTGGTACATGAACACTCGCTTTTCAATGTGATACTGAATGGCCCGGGCCAGGGTCACGCATTCGATGTCGCGGCCCTTGGCCACCAGATCTTCCGGGTAATGGCTGTGATCCACCGCCTGCACCCCCTGGGTAATGATGGGCCCTTCATCCAGCTCGTTATTGATGTAATGGGCCGTGGCCCCCACCAGCTTCACCCCCTTGGCGTAGGCCTGGTGGTAGGGCTGGGCGCCCTTGAAACCGGGCAGCAACGAGTGGTGAATGTTGATGGCGCGGCCCGACAACTTGTCGCACAGATCCGGGCTCAGCACCTGCATGTAGCGCGCCAGCACCACCAGATCGGCGTCGGACTCCTGCACGATTTTCCACAGTTGCGCCTCCTGCTCCGCCTTGGTGTCGGCGGTGATCGGCAGGTGGTAGTAGGGAATATGGTGCCAGTCGGCCAGTCGCTGCAGATCCGGGTGGTTGGAAATGATGGCCGGAATCTCGATGGCCAGCTGACCGGTGCGGTAGCGATACAGCAGGTCATTCAGGCAGTGATCGAACTTCGACACCAGAATCACCACGTTGGGACGGCGGCTGCGCTCGGTCAGCTCCCACTCCATGCCGAACCTGTCGGCCCGGGGGGCAAAACCGTCGCGAAACGCGGCTTCATCGAACTCGCCCTGCTCGGGCTTGCGAAACTCCACCCGAATGAAGAAGCGGCCGGCACGGGCATCGTCAAAGGTCTGCATGTCGGCCACATAGCAGCCCTGCTGAAACAAATAACCGGTCACCGCATCCACGGTGCCCAGCCGGCTTTCACAGCTGGCGGTGAGGATCAGGGTTTCGTGCTGGTTCATGCTGTGCCTCCCATGGCGCTGCGTGTTCCCTTGCTATATGGACCCCCGCCTTCGCGGGGGTGACGGCTCTGAATTGTCATTCCCGCGCAGGCGGGAATCCAGTACCTGCTTACTTGCCGATCACCAGGCCGTATTCCCGGCTGGCGTCCTGCAGCCACAGCCACAGGTAGTCGGCAAAGCTGCGGCGGATCACCAGCTCAAAGCTGTCGGCACCGGTGCGGCGCAGCAGCGCCGTGCTCTTGGCGAATACCGTGCCCACGCACTTGCCGGTGGGGAAATTGGACGGATGCACGTCGTAGGGGCACGACTTGCGGATCACCATTTCCGCCTTGGGTCCGGACAGTTCAATGATGGTCTGGCCGCCGCTCACGTCGGTGATGGCATAGTGGCCGGACAGCTGCTCGCGCAGCGCCTGCTGCAACGGGCCTTCCTGCCCGCCCTCGGTGATGATCAGCCACTCGTCCGGTGACAGCCACTGCACCAGCGCCTTGCTGTTCTCGGCCGAGCTGCAGGCCTGGGTGGGCAGCGCCACCCCCAGTACCTTTTCCACGGTTTTGGCGAACAGCTCATTGCCGGCGTTGCCGCGCAGCACCAGGTGGCCCATAAGCGCCTTTTCGCGCAGCACCACCTCGCCCTGCTGATCCTGATTGGCCAGCGCGGCCAGGTTGGCGTGATACAGCGGGGACTCCACCCGCACCTGGCGTTGTACCTGGGTCACTTTGGCGGTGTTGTTAGACATGCTGACGCTCTCCTTTGGGATCATAGAAAATCGGGCTGGTGATTTCGGCTTCCAGCACCCGGCCATCGGCCAGCGGGCAGTACACGGTTTCGCCCATTCGGTTCAGGCCATCCTTGACCACACCCATGGCGATGTTGTGGCCCAGATTGGCACTGTAGTAACTGGATGACACATGGCCCACCATGGGCACCGGCACCGGATGGTTGGGATCCAGCACGATCTGGGCACCTTCCGGAATCACGGTTTTGGCATCCTTGCACTTCAGCCCCACCAGCTGCTTGCGGTCGCTGCGCGCGGTGTCGCTGCGCGCCCAGGAACGCTGACCGATGAAGGGGAACGGCTTGTTCTTGCCCACACACCAGTCCATGTTCAGATCCTGCGGCGTCACCGAGCCATCGGTGTCCTGACCGACGATGATGAAGCCCTTTTCGGCCCGCAGCACGTGCATGGTTTCGGTGCCGTAGGGGGTAATGTTGAACTCGGCCCCCGCCTCCATCAGCGCCTCCCACACATGCAGCCCGTAGTTGGCCTGCACATTCACCTCAAAGCTCAGCTCGCCGGTGAAGGAAATGCGGAAGATGCGGCCTTTCACGCCGGCAATGGTGGCGTCCTTCCAGGTCATGAAGGGGAAGGCCTCACGGCTCAGATCCACATCTTCACAGACCTTCTCCAGCACGCGGCGGCTGTTGGGACCGGACACCGTCATGGTGGCCCAGTGATCGGTGACCGAGGTGAAATACACCTCCAGCTCCGGCCACTCGGTCTGGTGCCACAGCTCCAGCCAGCGCAGCACACCGGCGGCGCCACCGGTGGTGGTGGTCATGATGAAATGCTCGTCGGTGATGCAGGAGGTCACGCCATCGTCAAACACCATGCCGTCTTCCTTGCACATCAGGCCGTAGCGGCAGAAACCGGGGCTGAGCTTGGCCCAGGCGTTGGTGTAGATGCGCTGCAGGAATTCCCGCGCGTCCTTGCCCTGAATATCGATCTTGCCCAGGGTGGAAGCATCGAGAATGCCTACGCTGGTGCGGGTGGCCACACACTCGCGGTTCACCGCCTGGTGCATGTCTTCGCCCGCCTTGGGGAAGTACCAGGGGCGCTTCCACTGGCCCACATCCTCGAACTCGGCGCCGTTTTTCACGTGCCAGGCATGCATGGCGCTGAACCGGGCCGGATCGAACAGGTGACCCGCATCACGGCCGGCAAAGGCGCCCATGGTGATCGGGGTGTAGTTGGGGCGGAAAATGGTGGTGCCGGTTTCCGGAATGCTCTTGCCCATGGCATTGGCGGCAATGGCCATGCCGTTGATGTTGCCGAGCTTGCCCTGATCGGTACCAAAGCCCATGGCGGTGTAACGCTTGATGTGCTCGATGGACTCAAAGCCCTCGCGCACGGCCAGCTCGATGCCGGCGGCGGTCACGTCGTTCTGGTAATCCACAAACTGCTTGGGCGCCCGGCTCACGGCGCGGCTGTGGGGCACCAGAAACAGCGCCTGGGCCTGATCTTCCCGCGGATCCGTGGTATTGACGTCGGCGTCGGTCACGCGGGCGGCCAGCTCGCCGTAGCCGGTGGCCTCGGCCGCCTCTCGACCGGCCTTCAGTCCCTCCGCCAGCACGGCCGAGAGCGCATAGGTGCCCTGCACGCCGCCGGCCAGCAGCTGCTGCTGCACGGTGTCGCCGGGCACAAAGCCGATGACGTCGGCGTTCCACACCGGACGGGAGCCGGTGTGGGCAGACAGGTGCACCACCGGACTCCAGCCGCCGGAAGTGGCGATGGTGTCACAGCTGAGCTGAACGGCGTCGCCGGTCACCCGGCTGCCGTCGCTGGTGATGGGCGCCACCTTGGCGCCGTTCACCCGCTTCTTGCCGGTGGCTTCGATCAGGCCGTGGCCGGTGTAAATCTTCACGCCCCGGGCCTTGAGCTGCTGATAACGGTCGCCGCCGGGGTTGGCGCGGCTGTCCACCACCGCCACCACCTCGCGGCCGGCGTCCAGCCAGTCGAGGGCGGCCTGGTAACCGTAATCGTTGCAGGTCATCAGCACCAGGCGCTCACCCGGAGCCACGCCGTAGCGGTTAACGTAGGTGGACAGGGCACTGGCCACGAAGCAGCCGGGCAGATCGTTGTTGGCGAACACCAGTGGCCGTTCCTGGGCGCCGGTGGCCAGGATCACACGGCCGGCGCGAATGCGGTGCAGGCGCTGGCGGGTCTTGCCGGAAATGCGCTCACCCAGGTGATCGGTGCGCCGCTCCATGACCGAGACGAAGTTCTGATCGTAATAGCCGGCGGCGGTGCTGCGCGGCAGCAGGGTCACGTCGGGCAGGTTCTCCAGCTCCTTCACCGCCGCTTCCACCCAGGCCGCCGGGGCCTGGCCGTTGATGGCTTGAGTGCTGTGCAGCAGGTGGCCACCGAATTCGTTCTGCTCGTCCACCAGGATCACCCGGGCGCCCCGGCGGCCGGCGGCCAGGGCCGCGGTCAGGCCGGCGGCACCGCCGCCCACCACCAGCACGTCGCAGTGATGGTTGAGCTTGTCATAGGTGTCCGGATCCCGCTCGTTGGGCACCCGGCCCAGGCCCGCGGCCTTGCGGATCAGGTGCTCGTATTTGGGCCACATGGACTGGGGATACATAAAGGTCTTGTAGTAGAAACCGGGAGGCATCATGCTGCCGCCGAGCTTGCCCACCACGCCCATGATGTCCTTGTCGACATTGGGCCAGCCGTTGGTGCTGGCGGCGGTCAGGCCGTCATAGAGCTCGGCCTGGGTACCGCGCACGTTGGGGATCATGGTGGCTTCACTGCTGCCCACCTGCAGAATGCAGTTGGGCTCGTCGGCACCGGCGGCCATGATGCCGCGGGGGCGGGAATACTTGAATGAACGGCCGACCACGTCCACGCCGTTGGCCAGCAGGGCCGAGGCGATGGTGTCACCGGCATAGCCCTGATAACGCTTGCCGTTGAAAATAAAGCTGAGCGGCTTGCCGGTGTCGACCCGGCCCTTGCCCTGAATGCGGTTCTGCTGGCTCATGACTGGCCTCCTTGCTGCGGCTGTTCGCCCACCTTGTAGGTTTCCTTGATTTCATAGGTCACGGTATGCCGGGTGGCATTGAAGAACTTGCGGCAACCGGCGGCGTGGTACCACATCTCCTGATGCAGGCCACGGGGGTTCTTGCGAAAGAACAGGTACTGGGCCCATTGTTCATCGCTCAGCGCATTGGGATCCGCCGGGCGGGCAATGTGTGCCTCGCCGCCGTACTGAAACTCTTCCTCTTCCCGGTGTTCGCCGCAGTGCGGACAATAAATGTGCAACATTGTCTCTCTCCTTTAGTGGGCAACGCCGGCCGCGCCGTGCTCGTCGATCAGGTGGCCGCTGACAAAACGGTCAACGTTAAAGGGCTTGGCCAGGGGATGGGGCTCATCCTTGGCGATGGTGTGGGCGAACACGTTGCCCGAGCCCGGGGTGGCCTTGAAGCCGCCGGTGCCCCAGCCGCAGTTGAAATACAGGCCCTTGATGTGGGTCTTGGAAATAATCGGACAGGCGTCGGGACAGGTGTCCACAATGCCGCCCCAGGTGCGGTTCAGGCGCACCCGGCTGAAGATCGGGAACATTTCCACAATGGCCGCCATGGTGTGCTCCACCACCGGGAAGGAGCCGCGCTGGCCGTAGCCCAGATAGCCGTCGATGCCGGCGCCGATCACCAGGTCGCCCTTGTCGGACTGGGACACATAGCCGTGCACGTGGTTGGACATCACCACGGTGTCGAGGATGGGCTTGACCGGCTCGGACACCATGGCCTGCAGCGGGTGGGATTCCAGCGGCAGCTTCATGCCCACCATGTTGGCCATCACCCCGGAGTTGCCGGCGGTGACGCAGGCCACCTTGGGCGCCTTGATAAAGCCGCGGGTGGTGTCCACGCCGGTGACGGCGCCGTTTTCGCGGCGAATGCCGGTGACTTCGGTCTGCTGGATCAGGTGCACGCCCATGGCGTCGGCGGCGCGGGCAAAGCCCCAAGCCACGGCATCGTGGCGGGCGGTGCCGCCGCGGGGCTGCCAGGAGGCGCCCAGCACCGGATAACGGGCGTTTTTGGAGCAGTCGAGAATGGGCACCAGCTCCTGCACCTGTTTGGCATTGAGCACTTCACCGTCAATGCCGTTCAGGCGGTTGGCGTTCACCCGGCGCTCGATGTCACGCATGTCCTGCAGGGTATGCCCCAGGTTGAGCACACCGCGCTGGCTGAACATCAGGTTGTAGTTCAGCTCCTGGGCCAGGCCTTCCCACAGTTTCATGGAATGTTCATAAAGCCAGGCCGCCTCGTCCCACAGGTAGTTGGAGCGCACGATGGTGGTGTTGCGGGCGGTGTTGCCGCCGCCCAGATAGCCCTTTTCGATCACCGCCACATTGGTAATGCCGTGCTCCTTGGCCAGGTAGTAGGCGGTGGCCAGGCCGTGGCCGCCGCCGCCGACGATGATCACATCGTAGCCTTCGTGCTTGGGGGTGGGGTTGCGCCACACTTTCTGCCAGTTTTCGTGGTGGGTCAGGGCATGCTTGAGCAGCCCGAATCCTGAATATTTCTGCATGAGGGTCACCTGTTGATTGAAATCCGTGTCCTGATGGGGTGAAACCGCTTAGCGATACACCGGAAAATAGCTGCACAGGCTGGCCACCTGATCCTTCACCGAGATAATCACCTCGGGGTCGTCCATGTGCTCAAGAATGTCGCAGATCCAGCCCGCCAGCTGACGGCAGTGCTCTGCCCTGAAGCCGCGGCTGGTGACCGCCGGGGTGCCGATGCGCAGACCCGAGGTCACAAAGGGAGGCTGCGGGTCGTTGGGCACGGCATTCTTGTTGACGGTGATGTTGGCTTCGCCCAGCACCCGGTCCGCGTCCTTGCCGGTAATGCCCCGGGCAGAGAGGTCAAGCAGGAACAGGTGGTTTTCGGTACCGTTCGACACCACGTCAAAGCCGCGGCTCTGAAACACTTCCACCATGGCCTGGGCGTTTTCCACCACCGCCTGCTGGTAATCGCGAAATTCGGGCTTCAGCGCCTCGGCAAAGGCCACGGCCTTGGCGGCAATGGCATGCATCAGCGGGCCCCCCTGGCCACCGGGGAACACGGCGGCGTTGAGTTTCTTTTCCAGCTCGGGATTGGCTTTCGCCAGGATCAGGCCGCCCCGGGGGCCACGCAGGGTCTTGTGGGTGGTGGTGGTGACCACGTCGGCAAAGGGCACCGGGTTGGGATAAACACCGGCGGCCACCAGGCCGGCGACGTGGGCCATGTCCACAAACAGCCAGGCCCCGACCTTGTCGGCGATGGCGCGAAAGCGGGCCCAGTCCATGATCTGGGAGTAGGCGGAGAAACCGGCCACGATCATTTTCGGCTTGTGCTCCAGCGCCAGCCGCTCGACCTGGTCGTAGTCCACCTCGCCGGTGGTGTCGTTCAGGCCATACTGCACGGCGTTATAGATCTTGCCGGAGAAGCTCACCCTGGCACCGTGGGTCAGGTGGCCACCGTGGGCCAGACTCATGCCCAGCACGGTGTCGCCGGGAGCGCACAGGGCCATGTACACGGCGGCGTTGGCCTGGGAGCCGGAATGGGGCTGAACGTTGGCGTAGTCGGCACCGAACAGCTCTTTGGCACGATCGATGGCCAGCTGCTCCACCTTGTCTACCGCCTCGCAACCGCCGTAATAACGCTTGCCCGGGTAGCCTTCCGCATACTTGTTGGTCAGCACCGAGCCCTGGGCTTCCATCACCGCCGGGCTGGTGTAGTTTTCCGAGGCAATCAGCTCGATATGCTGCTCCTGACGGCTGGCCTCCTCTTCCATGGCCGCCCACAGGGCCGGGTCGATATCCTGAATGCGGGTGTGCTTGCTGAACATGTCGTAACCTCCTTGGCTGCTCCGGGGTTGCCCGGTCCTTGTTCCTGTCGCCGGAGCCGTTTTTTCGGCATTCCGGTGATGCTTTGCCGGCATACTACTGCCGGGGAAAGACCCGCAGATGACTGGTTGCGGCCCAATGCTGCGTATTTGCGACAAAAAATCACATATCGGCAACATTCGTGATCGGGATCCGCCCTTGTCTTCAGCCGTGTATACAGAGCAAAGAGTGCAAAGGGGGGAACGGCGGGGTAAACTCCGCTTAACACGCAGTAACACAACAAGGCCGCGTCTTCGCGGTGCCTTCACTCTGAACAACATGTCCCAAATCAGTGAAAAGCGTCATTTCAGCCACCGGCTGCGTGACACCAACAGCGCCTTTCTGCCCGCCCGCGCCGCCGGCAATGCGCCGGTACGGGTGGGCTTTGTGCTGCTGCCCCATTTTTCCATGATGGCCTTTACCGCCGCCGTCGACGCTCTGGTCACCGCCAACCTGGTGCAGTCCAGTCCCCTGTTCACCATTACCAGCTACGGTCTGCACAGCACCACGGTGCAAAGCGATCTGGCCATCGACATTTCCGCCAACCACACCCTGGACGCCCTGCCCCTGGAAGGAGACGAGGCCCTCGATGTGGTGGTGGTGTGCGGCGGCTTTCGCTGCGATTTGTCCGAACACGGGGCACTGAGCCGCAAGCTGAAGCTGGCCCACCGCAAGGAAAAGGTGCTGGCGGGGCTGTGGAACGGTGCCGTGGCCCTGGCCCATGCCGGCGCCCTCGACGGCCTGTGCTGCGCCATTCATCCCGACAACCACAGTTTTGCCCGGGAACGCTTTGCCCAGGTGGAGGTCTCGAACCAGGCCATGGTGGTGGACGCCCGCATTCTCACCAGCGCCGGTCCCAGCAGCGCCCTGGAAATGATGCTGATGCTGATTGAACGGCTGCACGGCGCCGACACGGTACGCGCCATTCGCGAGATCCTGAGCAGCGATCGCCTCGCCGACGACAGCGAAACCCGTTTGACGCTTGCGGAAAATGACCCCGCCCTGCCCGGCCCGCTGCGGGATCTGCTGCGGCTGATGAACAGCAATATCGAGGAGCCGCTGGGCATCGAGGAGCTGGCCGGTTACGTGGGACTGTCGCGGCGGCGGGTGGAGCGGCTGTTTCAGACCCACCTGCAGGCCACGCCATCACGCTATTACCTGGAGCTGCGCATCACCCAGGCCCGGCGTCTGCTGCTGCAGAGCGACGACAGCATCGCCAACATCGCCGTGGCCTGCGGCTTTGCCAGCTCCACCCACTTCAGCCACTGCTTCAAGGACTTTTTCGGCGTGTCCCCCAGCCAGGCGCGGCAACTGCGGCGCGGCGGCCCCCCCCGGCTAGCGCGTTGACAAGGCGACAAGGGCGGTGATAGATCACTCGAGCCAAGTACGGCATCACCAACGACACGGGCAGGATATGGATATCAGCATTCTGATAGTGGAAGACGACGACATCACCCGGGACTGCCTGGCAGATTACTTTCGCCAGGAGCAATACCGGGTGCACTGCGCCGCCAGCGCCGAGGAAGCGGAGCAGCGGCTGGCGCAGGAGTCCATCGATCTGGTGTTGCTCGACATTCGTCTGCCGGGCAAGGACGGCCTCACCCTGACCCGGGAAATTCGCGCCACCAGCGACACCGGCATTATTCTGGTGACCAGCCGCCAGGATGAAATAGAGCGCATCATCGGCCTGGAATGCGGCGCCGACGAATATGTCTCCAAGCCCTTTAATCCCCGCGAGCTGCTGGCCCGGGCCAAGAACCTGGCGCGCCGGGTGCGGACCGCCGGTACCGGGGCCAGAGCCGTCCCCAGCCTGCGCCGCTTTGACGACTGGCGCATCGATCTCGACCGCCGCCTGCTGCTTGACCTCAACGACGAAGCCACGCCCTTCACCCAGGGCGAATACCAGTTGCTGTGCGCCTTTATGAACCACTCGGGTCAGACCCTGTCCCGGGACCAGTTGCTGGATCGCATCAAGAACCGCGAGTGGGCCCCCAACGACCGCACCGTGGATGTGCTGGTGGGGCGGCTGCGGCGCAAACTGGGGGATGATCCGGCCAGTCCGCGCATTATTCTGACGGTACACGGCGCCGGTTACGTGTTTACCCCCAGGGCGGTGCCGTGTTGCTGATGCTGCGCCTGCTGCTGTTGTGGCTGCTGCCCGCGCTGGCACTGGCCGAGCCCCGTGTACTCACCGCCTGCGGCCACCCCGTGTATCCGCCGCTGTCCTGGGCCCAGAACGGCGAGCTCACCGGCATTGCCCCGCACCTGGCGCGCAAGCTGCTGGCCGAGCAGGGTTACCAGCTGGACATGCGGGTCTTCGGCAACTGGGAACGCTGCCAGCTGGCGGCCCGCCGCGGCAAGGTGGACCTGATTGTGGCCGCCTACAAGACCCAGGCCCGGGAAACGGACTTTTTATTCAGCAGCACGCCCATCGTGGCCGACCCTGTGGTGCTGTTCACCCATTTCGGCAATGGCAGCCGGGTACCCTGGAATCTCACCGACAAGACCCTGGGGCTGCTGTTTGGCGACAGTTTCGGCGACGAATTCGATAAGCTGGCCGCCACCCACCCCCATGTGGAGCGGGTCTCCACCGGCGAGCAGAACTTTCACAAGCTGGCCCTGGGCCGCATCGACTACATGCCCGTGGGCCTGGCCACCGGCCGGCTGCAGGCGCAAAAGCTCGGGCTGACCGAGCGCGTGCTGCCCCTGCCCGAGCTGCTCACCCTGGAATATTACCACCTGGCCGTGCCCAGACACTCGCCCCTGGCGCCCCTGCTGCCGGCGCTGTCAAACCGGTTATCGCAGCTTGCCGAAACCGGGTATATTGAACAAATCACGCCGTACTTTGAACGCCATTACCTGGACGCCCCCTGAATGAATGCCCTGCTGACCCTGCTGCCCCGCTACCGGCGGCGGCACCCGTTAAGTTTTCGCCTGTTCTGGCTGATCATCGGCGTCAGCCTGTGCTTTACCCTGCTGTCCACCGCCGTGCAGGTGTGGCTGGATCACCGCAAGATCGGCCGGGAAATGGAAGAGCGCCTGGTGCTGATTGAACACAGCTACCTCGACAGCCTGTCCCAGAGCCTGTGGGATCTGAACCTGCCCCAGGCCCGGCTGCAGCTGGAAAGCATGCTCGACATGCCCCACATGGCCAGCCTCACGGTCACCGGTGACGGCCTGGAGCAGCCCCTCACCCTCAGCCGGGGCCCGGAACGTGACGAAGTCAACCGCCACCGTTTCGAGCTTGTGTATGCCAGCCCGTCGCTGGGGCCGCAAAGCGTGGGACAGCTGGAAGTGGCCTTCAGCCGGCAGAGCATTCGCCACCAGCTGATCAGCCGCGCCCGCAGCATATTGCTGGGCCAGTCGCTCACCGTGCTGCTGATTGCCCTCAGCCTGATGCTGGTGTTTCAGCGCCGGGTCACCCGCCATCTGGAACGCATGGCCCGCTATGTGGAGCAAATCGGCGAGGGCCGCCCCGACCCCGCTCCCCTCGGCCTGGCGCGCAGCCCGGGCGCCCTGCCCGACGAACTCGACACCCTGGTGGGGGCCATCAACACCATGCGCCAGTCGGTGGAGCGGCGCCAGAGCGAACTGCAACACGACAAGGCCAAGCTGGAGGCCCTGGTCGACAAGCGCACCCGGCACCTGCGCCAGGCCAAGGAAGAGGCGGAAGCGGCCGACAGCGCCAAGTCCCGTTTTATTGCCAACATGACCCACGAGCTGCGCACCCCCATGAACGGCATTCTGGGCACCCTGGCCCTGCTCAAGCCGGCCATGGAGCACAGATCTGAAAAAGGTCTGATCGACACCCTGCAACATTCGGCCGATCACCTGCTGATGCTGCTCAACGACGTGCTCGACTACGCCGCCCTGGAGCAGGGCCCGCTGCCGGAAGAGCCGGCGCCCTTTGCCCTGAGCGAACTGCTGGAAAGCACCATTGGCATGATGCAGGGTTATGCCGGCGCCAAGCAGATACGGCTGCGCCTGAACGCCCCCGATACCCTGCCCTGGCTCTCGGGCCATGCCGGCCGGGTGCGCCAGGTGCTGATCAACCTGCTCTCGAACGCCATCAAGTTCACCGACGAGGGCGGCCAGGTGCGCCTGGCGGTACGGCCGGTGGGCAAGGGCTGGCAGTTTGTGGTGGAAGACAACGGCATCGGCATTGCCGCCGAGCAGCAGGACCGCATTTTCGACCGCTTTACCCAGGCCGACGAGAGCATCAGCCGGCGCTATGGCGGCACCGGCCTGGGACTGGCCATTTCCCGCCGGCTGATTGAGGCCATGGGCGGCTCGCTTACGCTGGACAGTGCTCCCGGCCGGGGCAGCCGCTTTGGCTTTACCCTGCCGCTGACCACGGTGAGCGCGCCGGCCAGAACCCGCCACACCGAGCTGACCGCCCTGCCCAGCCTGAGTCTGCTGCTGGTGGAGGACGTGGCCATCAACCGGGGCATTCTCACCGCCCTGCTGGAGCAGCATCATCATCTGGTGAGCCAGGCCGAAAGCGGCGAACAGGCGCTGGACATGGCCCGCCAGCAGGCCTTTGACGTGATTTTGATGGACATGCACCTGCCGGGCATGGACGGCCTGGAAACCAGCCGGCTGATGCGCGAACAGCTTACCGGCCTGAACCAGGACACCCCCATCATAGCGCTCACCGCCAGCGTCACCCCGGAAGACATTCGCCGCTATCTGGATGCCGGCCTGAAGGCGGTGGTGGCCAAGCCGGTGCAATGGCCCCGGCTGACCCAGGCCCTGGCCCAGGCCATGGGCATCAGGCTGCAACCGGAGCCGGCCCTGACCCGGCCGCTGCTGCAGGAACACCTGCGGGTGCTGGGCCGCGGCCGGCTGCTGGCCATGGCCAGAAACTTTGCCGGCGAACTGCCCGGCAAGCTGGCGGAGCTGCAACGGGCGGCAGACGACGAGGATCATGACGAACTGGCGCGACTGGCCCACCGCCTGGGAGGCACCGCCGGCATGCTGGATCAGCCCCGCCTGGCCGAGGCACTGGCCGAGCTGGAGCGCGCCGCCGAAAACCAGACGTTTTTGCTGCCCCACCTGCTCATCGCCGTGGAGCGGGCGGCAAAACAGGCCCGGAACGACCTGGCTACCCTGTGCCGGCGACTGGAACGCGCCACCTGATACAAATCTTTTACAACTTTTTACAACTGGCACAACACCGCCATACATTCTCCCCTTAGCCTGACCCTGTTACAGGTATGCCGCCCGGCACTCCGCCGGCCGGCACTGGCTCAAGGAGAGAACCATGACAACACAAGCCCCCCAAAAACCCGGCTTCTGGCTGGCCTGCCTGCCCATCGCCCTTACCTTTGTGGTGCTGGGTGTGCAGCTGTTTTATTTCGGCAATTTCACCCCCCATGTGCCCCTGGCCATGGGCGTGGCCATTACCGCGCTGATCGGCTGGCTGCGCGGCTATCGCTGGCACGACATGGAAGACGGCATCATGCACGTGGTGCGTCTCGGCCTGCAGTCGGTGGGCATACTGATCATCGTGGGCATGATCGTCGGCATCTGGATCGCCAGCGGCACCGTACCCTACCTCATCAAGCTGGGCCTCAGTCTGATCTCGCCGGAATTGTTCCTGGCCGCCTGCGTGCTGATCTGCGCCGTGGTGTCGGTGTCACTCGGTACCTCCTGGGGCACCACGGGCACCGTGGGCCTGGCGCTGATGGGCATTGGCAACGGCTTTGACATTCCCATGTACTGGACCGCCGGTGCCGTGGTGTCGGGCGCCTTTTTCGGCGACAAGATGTCACCGCTGTCGGACACCACCAACCTGGCCCCGGCGGTGACCGGTGTGGACCTGTTCGACCATATTCGCAACATGCTGCCCACCACGGTGCCCGCCATGCTGATTGCCCTGGGCATTTACCTGGTGGCAGGCTTTTCCTTTATCGGCGATCAGGCGGTGGACTTCGCCCGTATCGACGGCATCATCGCCGGCCTGGATCGGCACTTTGCGCTGTCCTGGATCCTGCTGCTGCCGCTGGTGGTTACCATTGGCCTGGCACTGAAAAAGATGCCGGCCCTGCCCACCCTGTTTGCCGGTGCCCTTCTGGGCCTGGCCACCGCCATGCTGACCCAGGGAGTGGGACTGCAACAGGCCTTTGAGTTCATGTTCAGCGGCTATCAGATAGACACCGGCGTGCGTGAAATTGACGCCCTGCTCAACCGCGGCGGCATTCAGAGCATGACCTGGGTGATTACCCTGATGCTGGTGGCGCTGGCCTTTGGCGGCGTGCTGGAGCGCACCGGCTGCCTGACGGTGATCGTGGAGAAGATTCTCGGCCGGGCCAAAAGCTTTGGCGCCATGCAGGGCTCCGCCATTGCCACCTCGGCCATGACCAATGTGGTGGGCGGCGACCCTTACCTGTCCATCGCCCTGCCCGGCCGCATGTATGCCCCCGCCTACAAGGCCAAGGGCTACTCGCCGCTCAACCTGTCCCGCGCCTGTGAAGAAGGCGGCACCCTGATTTCGCCGCTCATTCCCTGGAACGCCGGCGGCGCCGTGGTGATCACCGCCCTGGGGCTGGGCATTGCCGAAGGCCACACCGAGAACCTGCTGTACATTCCCCTGGCCTTTGCCTGCTGGCTGTCGCCGCTGATCGGCATGGCCTATGGCTACCTGGGCTGGTTCTCCCCCAGGGCCACGGCAGCAGAGCAGGAACAATGGCAGCGGGAAGAGGCCGGGCCTGCCCCCGAACCGCTCGCGGTGAAATAAGTCCACTGCTGACTTGAATACAAACGGGCCGTCAGGCCCGTTTTTTGTGCCCGCCCTTTTCGGGTCGTTTCCGTCGCCTTTTCGGCCGCTTTCAACACAGTCCGGCAGCGAAAAAGTGGCCATGCTGGCCATTATTCATTCGCCTGGATACCGTTATGAGTCCTTACCAAAAAGGTGTGCTGTTGACCCTGGCCGGGGTGGCCGTGCTCAGCCTGGATGCCCTGCTGATTCGCCTGATCAGCGCCGATCACTGGACCTTGCTGTTCTGGCGCGGGCTGCTGCTCAGCCTGTGCATCGGCACCGCCTGCCTGTGTCGGCGGCACCGTTACCGTCCCAGCCGCCGGCTGTTCGGCCTGGGCCTGGGCTCGGCGCTGTTTTATGCCATTTGCACCATCACCTTTGTGATCTCCATCCGGCTGACCAGCGTGGCCAATACCCTGATCATTCTGAGCGCCGCGCCGTTGATCGGCGCCCTGCTCAGCCGCTTTGTGCTGCGGGAGCGCGTGTCCGGGCGTACCTGGCTGGCCATCGGGTTGTGCATCAGCGGGCTGGCGCTGGTGTTTTCCGGCAGCCAGCATGAGGGCCATTTGCTCGGTGATCTCACCGCCCTGCTGTGCGCCGCCAGCATGGCCGCCAAGTTTGTGGTGGAGCGGGCCGCCAGTCCCGCCAACATGACCCCGGCGCTGGTGCCCGCCGGTCTGCTGGTCAGCCTGTTTGCCCTGTTTCAGACCCCTACCCTGACCATGCCCGCCGAAGACATGCTGTGGATGGCCCTGCTCGGCCTCGGCGTAGTGCCCCTGGCCTATGCCCTGATCACCCAGGGGCCGCGCTATCTGCCGGCGGCAGAGGTGGGTCTGCTGATGATGCTGGAAATGATCCTGGGGCCGCTGTGGGTCTGGATGGTGCTGGCTGAAGCACCCGGTGAGCAGGCCTGGATGGGCGGCCTGGTGGTGTTGCTGGCACTGTTACTGCAACGCCTGCCGGCGCCACGGCGCCTATCAACCCCGCTGCTCGCCAAATAAAAAAGGCCCCCGGCGTGATGCCGGGGCCCAATCCTTGGTACTCACCAAGACTTACAACTCAATACCCGCCAGCCATTCCTTCCAGCGCATGGTCAGGTTGGCGCCCACCGACAAGAAAGGCTCGGGCGGCAACCGCCTAGGCGCCTCATAGCTCATAAACTCATCCAGCAGTTCAGATCTGTGGTTCAACGCCAGGTCCACCGCCAGCATACCCGAAAGCGTCCCTTTCACCGTACCCAGACCGTTCTGGCAGGCAGCGGAATATACCCGCGACTCCAGCTCACCAAAGGCCGGCACCGAGTTCCAGGACAGGCACAGCCGGCCCCCCCAGCGGTGCTCCATCGGCACCCCGTCGAGCATGGGAAAGCGGGCGGCAAAGGCGCGGTCGTGAGCCTTGAACACATCCCTGAGCTGGCGCTCGGAAATTTCCATCGACTGATTCAGGGTAAAGCGGTTGCGCACCGTCACCCGATCGCCGCTGCCCATCAGGCTTGATACTCGACGTACCGTGGTGCCCATGGGATCCGCCGGCAACACGCCCCAGTCCGGTGTGCCCCCCAGCCGGGCCGCTTCGCCGGCCGACAGGGCCCGGGTCATGGAGGCATAGGTAAACACGTGCAGCAGCTGGCGCGGGTAGAAGCCGAACGACTGAATATGGCCGTTCACCGCCAGGATCACATGGCGGGCACGAACCCGGCCCTGGGGGGTATGCAGCACATGCTCGTCGCCCAGATCCATTTTCAGCACTGGGCTCTGTTCGTAAATGGCCACCCGCTCGGCCAGGCCCTCTGCCGCCATGCGAATAAAGGCGGCCGGCTGAATCATCACCGCGCCCGGGGTATAAAGCCCTTTCTGGTAAAAATCGATGCCGGTGTGGGCCTTCATCTCGCCGGCATCAAGCAGGCGATACTGCTCACCCAGGCCTTCCAGGTGGCGGGCATAGCTGTCGATATGCTGCGCACCCTTGGCGGTGGCGGCACCGGTCAGCTTGCCACAGGGATCAAACACCCGCTCGGGCATGTCAAACTCCCGGGCCATGTTCCGGGCAAAGTCGATGGCCGCCCGGTTCAGCCGGATCTGCAGCATATCGGCCTCGGCCGCGCCGGCATAGGTTTCCGAGTTCAGTTCGTGGGGCAGATCAATCATAAAGCCGCTGTTGCGCCCCGCCGGCCCCTGGGCCAGCCGGCCCGCTTCCAGCAGTACCACGCGGTCATCGCCAACCAGCTGGCTCAGGCGCCGGGCGGCGGCCATGCCCGCAAAACCGCCACCCACGACCACCCAGTCGGCCCGAATATCCTCTTTCAACTCAGGGTGAGTACGCGCAGGCGGAAGAATACTGTTCCAGCCGGCCGGCCCGGTATCCCTGGGAAGGCGGCGGACATTAATGGTTTTGGTCATTCTCCGATTCCTCTCGAAGAAAAGTAGGTCACGACAAGCCCGGCGCCGTGCGCCGGGCGTTATCGGCTTAGTCGTTCAGATCCAGCCAGATGGTTTTCAGCTGGGTGTACTGATCGTGGGCATGAACGGAGTTGTCACGGCCGCCAAAGCCGGATTGCTTGTAGCCGCCAAAGGGGGTGGTGGCATCTCCCTCACCGAAGCAGTTCACGGTAACGGTACCGGCGCGTACCGCCCGGGCCGCCCGCAGCGCCTTTTTGGCATTGCCGGTGAATACCGAGGCCGCCAGGCCGTAGTCGGTATCATTGGCAACCGCGATGGCCTCCTCGACGCTGGACACGGTGATCACCACCAGTATCGGGCCGAAGATTTCTTCCCGTGCCAGCACGTCGCCGTTCTTCACGCCGTCGAAAATGGTGGGGGGCACGCAGTTGCCTTCCATCGGCTCACCGCCCAGCAGCACGGTATGACCGTCCTGCTTGCCCCGGTGCAGATAGCTCACCACCTTGTCGAAATGCCCCTTGTCGACCAAAGCACCCAGTTTGTTGGCCGGATCCAGCGGGTCGCCGGTGCGCCACTCGCGGGTCTTGGCGCAAACACGCTCGAGCAGGGCATCCTTGATGTTTTCATGCACGATAAGCCGTGAGCCGGCAGAGCAGTTTTCGCCCATGTTCCAGAAGGCGGCGGCCACCACATGGTCGGCCACGCTGTCCAGGTTTTCGGCATCGTCCAGCACGATGCAGGGGTTCTTGCCGCCGCATTCCAGCACCACTTCCTTGAGGTTGGACTCGGCGGCGTAGTTCAGGAACAGGCGGCCGGTCTCGGTGGAGCCGGTAAAGGTCACCATGTCCACATCGGCATGGCGGCCAATGGCGGCCCCGACCACGGAGCCGCGGCCGGTGACCACGTTAAGCACACCGGCGGGCAGGCCGGCTTCGTGCGCCAGCTCAGCCACCCGCAGCGTGGTCAGCGAGGTCTGCATCGCGGGTTTGAGCACTACAGTACAGCCGGCCGCCAGCGCCGGGCCCAGTTTCCAGCCCAGCATCAGCAGCGGAAAGTTCCAGGGCAGCACCGCGCCCACCACACCGATAGGCTCGCGCACCACCATGGCCACGGCATCCGAGCCGACGGGCGCGGTCTGATCGTAAATCTTGTCGACCGACTCGGCGTGCCAGCGAATAAAGTGAATGGTTTCGGGCACGTCGACCGTCTCGCACTCGGCGATCGGCTTGCCGGAGTCCAGGCTTTCCAGCACCGCCAGTTCAAGGCTGTGCTGCTCCATCAGATCGGCCAGCTTCAGCAATACCGCCTTGCGCTCGTTGGGATGCAGCTCGCTCCAGCGGCCATCGTCAAAGGCGTCACGAGCGGCCTGCACTGCCAGATCCACGTCTTCGGTGCCGCAGGCGGCGATCTCGGCCAGAACTTCGCCGGTGGCCGGGTTAATGGTCGGCAGGGTCTCACCGGACAGCGCCGGACGAAAACGGCCGCCGATAAAGCTCTCGGTGGGGAATTGCAGCTCGGCCGCAAAGGCGTGGTACTGTTCCCGGGTCAGCAGTTCGCTCATGATTTATTCTCCCTTCTCGATGCCGGCGATGGCCGCCTTCAGGGTGCCGATAACCTGTTGCAGTTGCTGCTTTTCGTCCTCTTCCAGGCCCAGCAGGGGCTTGCGGGTCGCGCCGGCAAACTGGCCCGACAGGGTCACGCCGTGCTTGACACACTGAATGAACTTGCCACCCTGCTCCAGCACACTCATCAGCGGCATCATGGCGGCCATGATGCGGCGGCCCTTGTCAAAGTCTCCTTCCACCACACAGGCGTTGTAGAGGGCCACATGTTCCTCGGGCAGGAAGTTGGAGCCGGCGCACACCCAGCTTTTCGCACCCCAGGCGAAGAATTCCAGGGCCTGATCGTCCATGCCGCAGGAAGTCTGCAGTTCGGGATATTTCCCTACCAGCAAATGCAGGCGATTGATGTCACCAGAGCTTTCCTTGATGGCGCAGATATTGGCCGAGCCGCTCACCCGCTCGAAAAACTCCTCGCCCATGGTCACACCCATGCGCGCCGGGTAGTTGTACAGCATAATTGGCAGGTTGGCGGCCTTGTCCACGGCCAGCACATGCTCAGCCAGCTCCCGTTCGGTGGGCAGGGAATAGGGCGGAGTGGCCACCAGAATGGCATCGGCGCCCTGCTCCACCGCCGCCCTGGCCAGGCTGATGGACTCTTCGGGGTTGATGGAGCCGGTGCCAAAGATCACCGGCACCCGGCCGGCGCTGCGCTCCACGGCCACCTGCAGCAGCTGGCTGCGCTCGGCCTGAGTTTCCACGTAGTATTCACCCGTGGTGCCGCCAACGATAATGCCGTGAACGCCGGCCTCGATGAGGGAGTCAATCAGGGCGCCAAATGCCGCATAATCAATGCTGTTGTCTTCGGCAAAGGGGGTAATAACGGGAGTGTAAATTCCTTCGAATCGCATGGGCTTCACCTATATCCATATGTGTTTTCGTTTGAAGACGCCGCCCAAATAATGTTGTCAACATTCAGGCGAGGCCGGCTTTTTGATAACAAAATATTAACCACCAGCTCTCACCACTCACAACTTACTTTTATTAACGGTTAAACATAACCTTATGTTATCCATACCAAGGAAATAAAAGAGCCTGCTTACAGCAGGCTTAAAATAAAAAAGCTTCTCCCCAAAGAATGGAGAGAAGCAAACGGGCTGACACAACAACCTGCATCAAAATGCTAAATTCAAATAAAAAAATGGCGAGTCATGTTTATTTATCAGAAATAATAACCTCGGGTTATCGAGCACTCAGACAGGCTCATCACTATTACATTAACCCGTCGAGTGCTCTTCAGCCCTCATTCGGTGAAACCGAAATACTGTCATCATGCATGTACCCAAGAAACCAGTCACGAAAACGGCACAGTGTCTCGTTATCGGCCTTGCTTTCCGGGTAAGTGAGAAAATGACGTTTTTCCCTGAAAACCACCTCCTGCTTGACCGGCCGCACCAGCAGCCCTTCTTCCACCAGGGGGGCCACCAGGTGATGCCAGCCCAGGGACACGCCCTGATGATTGAGCACCATCTGGATCAGCATGTTGTAATCATTGGCGTTGAACAGATGCTTGTCGGCAGCGGTGCGTTTTTCCAGGTTGATATTGAAAAAGGAAAACCAGACATTCCAGTCTACATGCTCCGCCACCTGGGCCCGGCCGTAAGGGCTCAGGTTCAGTAAAACGGCATCACTCAGCCCTTCCAGACTGGAGATAGCCGGGTTATCGCGCAAAAAAGCCGGGGTACAGACCGGGTAGATCAGATCATGAAACAGCGGAATGGAATGGTAGCCCTCTCGGGGATCGGAAATCTTGTTGATAAAAAGATCCGGGTGTACACCAGGCTCCATTTGCAGGAAGTTGCCGGTGGTCACCACATTGATGTCGATGTCCGGGTTACCGGCAAAGAAGTCGGGCAGGCGCCGCGACAACCAGAGTGCGGAGAAGGCCGTGGAGCAACAGATGGTCAGGGCCGGTTTCACACTGCTGGTGCTCTGAATGCGCTCGGCGGCCTGGGCTATGTTCACAAACGACAGATAGGCCGCATCATAAAAGATGTTACCGGCCTCGGTCAGTTCAACCGCCCTCCCGGTACGCTTGAACAGCTCCACCCCCAGGTGGGCTTCCAGCTCGCGGATCTGCCGGCTGATGGCCGCCTGAGTAACACAAAGTGCTTCCGCCGCCCGGGTGAAGCTCAGATACTTGGCCGCAGCCACAAAGGATCTGACGGCTCTCAATGAGGGCATTTTTACCAGAATCTTGTCTGGCTCCAGAGGCTTTACCATAGTCTTTTTTTCTGATTCCATCGCCGCAATCAACATTCCTTTATTGTATCCCACTTGTTATGCCGGCGCAGTAAACTGGCCGATATTCACCGGCCACAACAGCCCGCCCTCTTCCGCGAAAACGATGCGGCAATACCCCCTTTGTCTTTCCCCCGGGAAAACCCCGACATGGATTAAAAATAATAAAACTTTATCAGCCAGAATGTGCCCATACCTGCCATCAGGGGCCAGAACACCCCTTTTGAATACCAGGCCCACAGGGCCGTTACCGCCGCGGCAACAAGCTGAGCACCACTCTGCGTGGCCATGGTGTTGCCCTGCTGAAAAATAATGGCCGGCACCGAAAGTGCAGCCAGCACGGCAGGGGCCAGCAGGCTGAATACCTTTTGACACTTTGCCATATTAAAAGACAGGCTACCGTGAAGCTGAATAAATGAAAGCCTAATGGCAAAGGTCCCTATTCCTACCCCTACAAAAAGTAGCCAGAGTTCGACGCTATTCATTACTCCCCCTCCTCAACGCCCGTCTTTTTTGTGATAAAACGGCCACTAAACACATATCCCATGGCCACTCCCCCGACAATGGCGGCCATAAAGCCCATGTTATAGGGAAGGGATGAAAATACCGTTGCTATTCCGCCTGAGCACAGGGCTGCGGCTAATGTGGCCTGATCACGCACCACGGAAACCAGCATGGCAAGAAAAGATAATGGAATGGCAAACTCAAGCGACCAAGACGAAGGTATTTGTTCGCCCACCAGCATACCCACCATCACAAAGCAAACCCAGCTCACCCACATCATCAAGGCCGCACCACTGTAGTAAAACAGCTTCTTTCGACTATGGTCATCAGCCGCAAACCGAGCAACACACAAGCCATAGGCCTGATCGCTCAGCAAGTAAGCCAGGGGCCATTTATGACGTTTTTTTATGGAATGAAACAAGGGGGCAAAGGCGGCACTGTAAATCAAAAAACGGATGTTTATCATCAGGGTGGTAAACAGGATCACCACCGGCACCGCATTATCCTGTATCAGTTGATAGGCTGCCAGCTGCGCCGAACCGGCAAAGAACAACAAGGTGGCACCCAATGTCATTTCGGGACTGAACCCAAGGCTTGCACTGCTTGCACCCGTCACCAGGCCAAAGGGCAAGACCCCGGGTATCATGGGCAGCAGATCCCTGGCCCCCTCAATAAAAAAGTGACGTCTGGTTGCTTGAGTCATCTCTTCACCTTGCATTTCAGGCAGGCTCCGTTATCAGTACAACAGACAAGAAGCAGGCTCTGAGGCCTGCCGCTTGTCTGTGAGTCAGCATTAATTGATGTATCCGAACAGCCTGGGCAGATAGAGTGCCAGCGGCGGCCAGTAAGTGGTCACCAGCATAACAGGCAATGCGGCAAATGCCATAAAGCTCAGGGCAGGACGCATGACCTGAGACATGCCCACCCTGCCGATACGGCAGGTCATAAACAGAATGGGTGCCATGGGCGGGCTGTTGCAGCCAATAACCACACTGGTGCCCACAATGGCGGCAAAGTGCACGGGATCCACGCCAATATCCACCATCACCGGCAACAGTAACGGGCTGACTATCGCCACCACGCTGACATCATCCATGATCATGCCAAGCAGGATCAGAAAGATGTTCACCACCAGCAGAATAAGCAACTTGTTCTGGAACAAGTCCATCAGCAATTCCGTCAGTTGCTGGGGCACCCGTTCATAGGTAAAGATACGGCTGGCGACAAAGGAAAACACCAGGATCACCATGATCACGCCGGTGGTGGTGGCGGCGGCCAGCAGGCACTGGGCCATCTTTTTGAGATCCAGTTCCCGGTAGACAAAAAGACCAACCGGAATGGAATACACCACGGCGATGGCGGCGGCTTCGGTGGGTGTGAACACGCCGCCGTAAATACCGCCAAGAATGATCACCGGCAGCATTAACGCCGGCAGCGCCTTCCACATGTTGCTGCCTACGGCTTCAACCCGTTGGCGAAGATTGAGCACCTCGGCGGCCCCATCGGGATGACGGCGCATCTTGAGCCAGTTCAATACACAAAGCATCATGATCAACAGTATGCCCGGGCCAATGGTGGCCAGAAAACAGGCGGCAACCGACTGCCGCGTGACCACGGCATAAAGGATCATGGTAATGCTCGGGGGGATCAGCAGACCCAGCAGGGAAGAAATGCCCAGCAGTGCACTGGTGTATTCCCGCTTGTAACCATGTTTTTCCATGGGATCGATCATGATGGTTCCAATGGATGCCACGGCGGCGGATGCGGTGCCGGAAATAGCGCCGAATACGCCGCAGGCCACCACCATGGAAGAGCCCATGCCACTGCGTGACTTGCCCACCAGGGTCTCGACAAAGCTCACCAGCCGGGCCGCCATACCGCCGGCCTGCATCAGATAGCCGGTCATAACGAACAAGGGCAGCGCCAGCAGAATGATGGAGTTAACCGACCAGAATCCCGTGGTCATCAGGGATGAAATATCCACATCGTAGATAATCGAAAGAATAAAGGTCATGGCAGCGAAGGAGAACACAACCGGCACACCGATCATCATCAGCACAACGACTGCCACTATTGCAAGTAAAGCGCCCATAATACAATCCTGTTAAATATCAATACTGCTTTTCTGCCTCAGCCAAGGTCTGGTTGGCCGAGCAGACATCTCGCAAATCGCTGATGAAGTCCCGGAATAAATAAAAGATAAAAAGTACACTGGCAAAAAACAGGCTGCCTTGGGAAAAATACCAGGGCAGCTTAAGCACTGTGCTGGTTTGTCCCTTGCTGATACCCCATGCCAGCAGATCAAAACTCCAGGTCGCAAACATGAATGCCATAAACAGCGATATCAGTGTTGCTGTCATATGCATCACACGGATCACCGTTTTATTCTTGCAGATCACCTGAATAAAATCGGCACTGAGATGGGAGCGCTCGCGGGAAGCCAACACCGCCCCTAACATATACAGCCACATGGCCCCCAGAAGCACCAGCTCCTCCAGACCAAATACCGGCGCATTCAGCACTGCACGGGTGAATATGCCATAGGCCAGCATAATGGCAACGGCAAGGCTGATGAACACAACCACAGGCTTGATAATAAAGGCCAGCCCCCTGTCTATGGCTGCCATGATTCCAAGTAACTTGTTCATCACAAACTCCATTTAAATAAAGGGGCACCCATCCGGATACCCCGTCAACCTGACTTACTGAGTTACGGCATTCGGATCGGAGGCATTCTCCTGAAGCTTATCCATCAACTCCTTGCCCACTGCCGGCTCGATCTGAGGCCACACCTCTGCCCGTACACGCTCAACCCAGGCCTGCATTTCTTCCGTGCTCGGCACGATATATTCCATGCCGGCATCCTGAGCGGCTTTTATCCACTTTTCATCTTCCGCCCTGGCGTCCTTGAACTGCTTTTCGATAACAGCCTGAGCCGCATCGGCAATAATTGTCTGATCTTCCTGATCCAGCTCTTGCCAGGTTTCGTCGTTCATCAATATGGCGTAGGAGGAAAAGTTGTGCTTGGTGTGAACGAAATAATCGAGCTGATCGCGGAAGTATTCGTAGTCCCAGTAAATGACATTACCTGAATCACCATCTACCACACCGGTCTGAATGGAAGTATAAACTTCGGCCCAGTCAATGGGGACGGCCTGGAAACCCAGGGCTTTCACGGTTTGGGGAAGAGGGAACACCGGCGTTGAACGCACCTTGATGCCCTGGGCATCTTCAAAATTGGTGGCGTAGCGGCCCTTGGTGGCCACACCACCAAAACCTTCGGGATAAGGACCAAAATACTTCAGCCCAATATCTTTATAAACGCCACCCAGTATGTCTTTCAGCCAGCCGTTTTCACCATAAGCCTTGAGCGCATCTTCCCAGCCCAGTGTGAGGTAAGGAATATAATTAACCGCCAGTCGCTCATCATATGACGTTTGCGGCCAGGTCACCATCATGTCGATATTTCCCTTTACCAGCTGGTCAAAGAGCTCCTGCTGGCCGCCCAGTTCGCCCTGATAAAAAATACCCACCTTCATTCGACCATCGGATTTCTCCTTGATCAGATCAGCCCACATTTGCATTGATTTTCCCTGGGCTGAATCACGGTCACCGGACTCCAGTGCCAGTTTGAAGTTATATTTCTGATCGCTGGCAACCGCATTGGCACTGGCAACAATAATGGTGGTCGAGATGGCAACGGTTCGTGCGAGGGTAAACGCATTGCTTAAAGAAAATTCCATCTTGCTTTCTCCCAACTAAGTCTGAACACTCAAAACCTTTTGGTAACAATATTGTTTAATCCTTGTAACCTCAACCAACATACTTTGCACAGAATTAATAACTTCAGGTTATTGATCGGTTTTGGTACAGGCTCAGAGCCGTATGTATACCACCCGCAAAAAAGCCGCCCCTCGGGCGGCTTGTTTCGACTCAGAAGCTCAGTGTGTCTCCATCTGCGGGGATCTCGACACGTTCCTCCAGTCCCTTCTCCCGGACATAATTGCTGAGTTCATCCCGGGTCTGGCCCATGTGGTTGATGGCATCCATATGCACCGCCACCACGGTTGCCCCTGGCGCTTGTTCTGCCAGGCGCACCACATCTTCCTTGCCCATGATAATAGCGCCGTCATAGTCGTTCAGGCGCGCATAGCCGGCGTTTGCCACCACCACCTCAGGGTGATACTCGGCCAGCGCCTGACCGACCTCATTACGCCAGATGGTATCGCCCACCAAGTACAGGGTTTCGTGCTCCGGCGCCTCAAACACCACCCCCATGGCCTCTCCCAGGAAACCCGCCAGCATTGAGTTCGCAAACATCTCGTCGGTGCCGTGCTGGCCCCCCGTCCGGCTGAGGGTAACACCGCCGAACTCGGCGCTGTCGCCAAGCACGCGCACATCCTTAAACCCCTGGGAGCGGATCAGTTTGGCATCGGCTTCATGCTGCGCGAACAGCGGAGTGTCCTTGGGCAGCAGCGCCTGTGCCGCGTCATCCCAGTGATCAAGGTGGGTATGGGTAACAATGATGGCGTCCACATCGTCAAAGACTGCTTCCGCCGGCATCGGCAGCTCAACCAGGGGGTTACGCAGGTGGCTGCGGTAAGTGTCCTCAAACCCCGGATATGCCCCTTTTTTGGCGAGCATGGGGTCAATCAAAAAGGTGGTGTCGGCGTAGCTGATCTTGACCGTGGCGTTGCGAATAAGCTGCAACTGAACCTCACCATCCTGAGTGGCTGCCGGCTCTGCGGCCCAGGCCCCGTGATTGGTCAGCAGTCCCAAAGCCAGTGCAACGGAGGCGGTAGCGCGCTTGATGTTCATAAATTAATTCCTGTCTGAATGGAGCATTTCCGGTCCCCGCCTGAGAGGCGCTTCGTCCGGTTCTGCTCCGGTGGCAACTGAGTCGACCCGGGCTGCACCTCGGGCCGTTTAAGCCTGATCAGTTTGCCGGGAGCGACAGTGAGCCGCCATTGACCCGAATGACAAGATTGGATAGTTTTGGGCCATTCTTGTTAGACGAGGTGCTCCATGTCTCCCACCCGTATCGCCGTGCTCGCGTTTGGAGGTGTCAGCCTGTTTCAGCTCTCCGTCCCGGCGATGGTCTTCGGCGCCGTCAATGGGCCGGCAGATTTTCCCCGTTACGAGGTGCGCTACTGTGCACAACAGCCCGGCGCGGTGCGCAGTGATCAGGGTCTGATGATCGAGGTCACAGACGGATTGAACGCGCTAACCGAGGCCGACATCGTCGTGGTACCTGCCTGGAGCAGTCCCGAAGTAGCGGCCCCGGTTGAACTGACGGAAGCCCTGCGCCGGGCCCACGAGCGGGGTGCACTGACCGTGGGCTTGTGTCTGGGTGCCTTCGTGCTGGGCGATGCGGGCCTGCTCGACGACCGGGAAGCCACCACCCACTGGGTGGCAAAAGACCTGTTTGCCCGGCGTTTTCCCCGCACCCGGTTCCGGCCGGATGTGCTCTATGTTGCGGACGGCAACGTGATCACTTCGGCGGGTACGGTGGCCGCCATCGACTGTTGCCTGCATCTGGTGCGTGAGCGCCATGGCTCGGACGCGGCCAACCGCATGGCCCGGCTGCTGGTCACCCCGCCCCACCGCCAGGGCGGCCAGGCCCAGTACATTGAGCGGCCGGTGCCGCAGATCCACAGTGAAAACCGCCTGCCCGGTGTACTGGAATGGGCCCGGGCACATGTGTCCGAGCCGCTCACGGTTGATCAATTGGCCGAAGTGGCCATGATGAGCCGGCGCACCTTTACCCGGCGCTTTCGGGAAGCCACCGGCACCACAGTGCTCAAATGGCTTAACGCCGAGCGGGTGGCCCGGGCGCAACAACTGCTGGAAACCACCGAGATGCCCATAGAATGCATTGCCTCGGAGGTAGGCTTTGGCACGCCTCTGTCGCTGCGTCAGCAGTTCAGCGCCCAGCTGGGCACCTCGCCGTCCGATTACCGACGCAGTTTTTGTCAGCGCCGGCAGGCTGGGACTCAAGGACAAGGCAACGCATGAGTGAAAGAAGACTGATCGAAATCGGCATCATCCGCTATTCGGGGGCTCAGCAATCGGCGGTGCTGGGGTTGACCGATTTGTTCGACATGGCCAACCGCATCGCCGTCAGCCGCGGCCAAAACAACACGCCGATATTGCGTATCAGCCACTGGCAGGCGGAGGCTGCAGCCGCCGCGCCGCACCGGGTGTTTGACAGCTGCCCGGATGCACAGCCAGGCACCCTGACGGCGCTGATCCTGCCGCCGACGCTGGGCGAGCCGATGGCTGCGGAAACATCCGCCCCACTGGCAAGCTGGCTGTGCGGCCAGCACGCCGGAGGAGCGATCCTCGGATCGGTATGCGCCGGCGCCTTTGTGCTGGCGGCCACCGGCCTGATGGCACATCGCCGCATGACCACCCACTGGACCTACGCCGAGAGCCTGCAGCAGCGTTTTCCCTCGGTGCGGGTCGACGCCGATAAACTGATCATTGATGACGGCGACATCATTACTGCCGGCGGCCTGATGTCCTGGACCGATCTGGGCCTGCGCCTGGTGGATCGCCTGCTCGGGCCCACCGTGATGCTGGAAACGGCCCGCATGCTGCTGGTTGACCCGCCCGGTCGTGAACAGCGTTACTACAGTGTGTTTTCCCCCCGCCTCACCCATGGCGATGCTGCTGTGCTCAGGCTGCAACACTGGCTGCAGGCCACCGGTGCCAGAGACATGGCACTGGCACGCCTGGCCGAGCAGGCCGGACTGGAGCAACGCACCCTGTTGCGCCGTTTTCAAAAGGCCACAGGCATGACCACCACGGAGTATTGCCAGCGGCTGCGGGTGGGCCGGGCACGGGAGCTGCTGCAATTTGGCGGCGCCACCATAGAGCGGGTGGCCTGGGAAGTGGGCTATGGCGATACCGGTGCCTTTCGCAAGGTATTTACTCGCTTGGTGGGCCTGTCACCGGGCGAATATCGCCGCCGTTTTGGCGTAGCTTGATGGATGAGCACCACGCAAAGTGATCCGGTGCCAAGCGCGCCCCTACGGACTGTCGGTCATAACTCTTGGCAACGAATGCGAGGTATAAACGTTAATGGCCAAGCGCGACATTTACCCGCCGCATTGTATGTCCAGCCAGCGAAGCACCGTGGCAGCCAGCTTCTCAGGCTGTTCCAGGGGAATCATATGACCACTGTCATAAAACACCTGAAGGGACGCATCGGGAATGGCATCAACCAGCTCATCGGCTTCTTCAAGGGAGCGCAGGGAATCGTTTGCGCTGGCAATGACCAGGGTTGGGCAGCGCAGGCTTGCCGCAGGAACATCCGCCCTGCGTAGTGCCGATTGCGTCACCAGGGCCTCATAGCCCAGCCGGCTTCCCATTTTTCTGATGCGGGAAACCAGGCCCGTATCGGAAGCGCGATCTGGATGCAGCGACCTGGCAATGGTTCCCGCACTCAGCCCGGTGAAGGTGTGCGCAGACAAAGCCTCTATGGCACGCTGTTTTGACTGCATTTGCTGCGTCGTATCCTCGCGCAGCGAGCTGGCGATGAGAATGAGCGCTTCCACCCGTTCCGGATAATCTGCCGCCAGTTGCCGGGCGATGTAGCCGCCCAATGAAAAACCAACCAGAACAAAGCGTGGAGGCAGTGCCGCCGCCATTCTCCCTGCTATCTCACGAATGGTCTGCCCGCCATTTAAAGATGGCGTATGCACCGACCATGTTTCGGGAAGGTAGCCTTGAAATTCATTCCACAGGGTTTCATCCAGCATAAACCCCGGGATCAGCGCAACGGCGCATGACGACATTCCCACCCCCTTCCATTCAACGAGCCATCAGTATCAAGCGAACTAAAAATACCGCATCACGGCGGCGGCTACCATGCCGCCAGCTATGGCCGGCAAGGGCTTTTTCAGCAGCAGCATGATGACCGCCGTGGTCAGCAAGGCCACTCGGGCGGCGTTATCCCCCGCCACCGCCATGGGCGCCAGCAGCGCCACCAGCACAGAGCCCGACATGGCCTGAATAAACCGCTTCACTCGATAATTGATGGGCACGAACGACATCAGGTAAACGCCGCCCCAGCGGGTTGCCAAGGCCACCAGTGCCATGATGAGTACGATAGCCAGGGTCCCTGTTCCGGTGGTTTCAATGTTCATGGTCGTGCGTTCCCCATACGGTGCCAATCATTCCCCCGGCCAGAGCGCCCACAAGCACATGGCTGTTGTCCGGCAAGTACCAATAGGCCAGCAAGGATGACAGGGCCGCCACCAACCAGATGATCAGCATGCGCGGGCTTTTTTCTCCACCAACGGCCATGGCCAGCAGGAAGCATCCCATCACCATGTCCAGCCCCAGCCTTTCGGGGTGACTGATGGCATTGCCAAAATAGACGCCAAGCCAGGTGCCGGACACCCAGAAGAACCACAGGGCCAGGCCACCGCCCAGTAACAGGCCAAACCCCGGCCTGCCGCCACTGAATGCCCGCATGGACATGGCCCAGTTGGCATCGGAGGCAAGCAGCATCACGCCATAGCGTTTTGCCGGGGTCAGCCGGCATAGCCAGGGATAAAGCGTGGCCCCCATCAACAGGTGCCGGGCATTGATGGCGAGGGCCGTCATCAGCATGGCAAAGAGCGGGATCTGTGCACCCCACTGCTCCAACAGTGCGAACTGGGCATAACCAGAGAAGGCCAGGGCACTCATGGCAATGATCGATGTGTCACTCAGGCCTTTTTGCTTTGCGGCCAGGCCAAAGGCCGCACCAAAGACGGTAACAAACACGGAAATGGGCGCCAGTTGCCGAAAACCGGACCAGATCAGGGAGCCGTCGAGTTGATATAACCCGGTATTGGCGGTTGTCATTTGCTGAACCTCACAGTGCTGTTTCTTACTCCGCTACTGTGCAGTTGGCATAATCTTTATAAAAGCGAATAATTCAAAAACAAACCATTCGATAACCTAATAAAGAGCCTCGACAACATGACCTATCAAGACCTGCAGATGGACTGGCTCAAATGCTTTGTTGCCGTGGTGGATGCCGGCTCGCTCTCCGCCGCGGCGCCACAAGTACACCGCTCCCAGTCTGCGGTCAGCATGCAGCTTAAAAAGCTGGAGGCCGCGCTGGAATGCCAGCTGCTGTTGCGGGGGCCCCGTCAGCACCAGCTGACGCCGGAAGGCCAAACGCTACTGGGGTATGCCCGCCGCATGCTTGATCTGCATGCCGAGACCCAGGCGGCATTTCATGGCAAGGAGCTCACTGGCCGCATTCGCCTCGGGGTACCGGATGACTATGCCGCCACCTATCTGACTCCGGCGCTCAAACGGTTCGCGCCCTATCACGGCAAGGTGGAAATCGAGCTGAACTGCGAGCAATCGACCTCCCTTATTCCTCGTATTGAACGTGGAGATCTGGATCTGGCACTGGTTTCCCGGGACTCCAGAAAGGGCGCCTTTCTGTTTTACGAACCCATGGTATGGGTTGGATCCCCGCAATTTGAAGTCTGGCGACGGGATCCCTTGCCCATTGCCGTGTATGAAAGCACCAGTCTCGCCAAGCACAATGCCATTAACACCCTGGCGCTGCAGGGGCGCCGCTACCGGGTGGTGTACAACAGCTCCAGCCTGGCCGGGCAAATTGCCGCCGTAGAAAGCGGACTGGCCATTGCCGTGCTGACCCAGTGCAGTGTGCCCGCCCACCTTGAAATTCTTGGCAGTGATCACGGTCTGGGCCCCCTGGCCCCCATGGAAGTGACCGTGATCAGAAGTCAGGCTTCCAAAGGCGCGGAAGCGGTAGACAGGCTCTATGAGGTACTGGTTAAAACCCTTCGCATTACAGGCGCCTCATAGAGCCGGCTCAAGTTGTTTGCTGTTGCAAAACCTGACGCTCCTGTATTGGCCAGTGCACCAGGGCGGAGAGCAGCGCCAGCAAGCCACCGAGCCACCAGACCGCATCGTAGTTGCCCGTCAGCTCAAACAGGACGCCGCCCAGCCAGACACCACAGAAACTGCCGAGCTGATGGCCAAGAAAGACGATGCCGTAAAGCAGTGACATATAGCGGGTACCGAACATCACCGCAACAAGACCCGACGTCGGCGGTACCGTGGCGAGCCAGAAGAAGCCCATCACCGCGCTGAACACCAGCACAGACGCCAGGCTTAGTGGCAGCAGCATGAAACCAATCACAGCCAGACCACGCACCAGGTAGATAATTACCAGTACCTCCCGCTTGGGATAGCGGCCGGATAAAATGCCCGAAAGATAAGCACCAATCACATTGCACAACCCGATCAAGGCGATGCTCCAGGCCCCCACCCCTGCGTCGAAGCCATTGTCGTTCAGGAAGGCTGGCATGTGCGCGGTAATGAAGGCGATCTGGAATCCACAGACAAAGAACCCGGCTACCAGCAACAAAAAGGAGCGGTACCGCAGTGCGGTCACTATCACCTCTTTCATCGACCGGTTTTCCATCTCCACCGCCACAGAGCCCTTCGCCGGTCGGCCGCCCCGGGCCAGCGGCAGCGCAAGCAATGCCATGCCCAGCGCCGAGAACGACAGCAGTTGCAGTGCCTGAATCCAGCCAAAATGGGCGATCAACTGCTGCGCGACCGGTACCACCACAAACTGTCCGAGCGAGCCCGCAGCGGTACCCAAACCCAACACCCATTGGCGACGCGATGCATCAACTGCACGAGCCATCGCCGGCAACACAATACCAAAGGCGGTACCGGCGATGCCGGCCCCCACCAGCAGGCCTGCCGAACTGTTGAGAACCCAGGGGCTGTCGACACCGGCCATCAGCCACATGCCCGCACTGTAGAGAATCGCACCCGCGGCAATGACACGGCCGGTTCCGAATCGGTCTGCCAGACCACCGGCGAACACGGCAATCACCCCCCAGACAATATTCTGGATAGCCAGCGAGAGTGAAATAACCTCTCGTGACCAGCCATTGCTCTCGGTGATCGGCGGCACGAACAAGCCAAAGCCCGAACGGAAACCAAAAGACAACATCAACAACAAACAGCCACTGGCTATTAGCAGCAGCACGCTGCGACGTTCACTGGAATGCATGACTTCACCTATCAAGAGTAGCAATATATGAAACAGATTTTTGACGAGCGGGGCCAAGCATACAAACCATAAATTCTGTCACATGGAATAGAAAAACTACTCCATAATGGGCGCTCATAACTTACGCCGGAAATTTGGAGCCCCGATGAAAACCCCACTCCCTCCTCTGCGCGCGCTGATCGCTTTCGAAGCCGCCGTCCGTCATGGCAGTTTCAAGCTTGCGGCCAATGAGCTGAACATCAGCCCGGGGGCGGTATCACAGCAGATCCGCAAGCTCGAGGACTGGCTCGGCTTTACGCTCTTCGTACGCGACATCCGCCAAGTGACGGTGACGGAACCAGGCCTTGAATATTATGGGCGTATCGCGCCGCCGCTCGCACAGATCCGCCAGGCAAGTGAGGCCTGTCGCAAACACCACGACCATTCAGTGTGCCTGTCATTAACCCCGGCCCTGGCCGCCCGTTGGCTGGGGCCACGCATTGCCGACTTCATTGAAGTCCATCCGGGCATTGACTTGCGTATTAACTCCGTGAGTCACCCAGTCGACTTCGAACGCGAGTCGGTCGATCTGGCGATTCGGCACTTTGATGGCCGAAACCCGCACCTTGAGGTTCATCTGCTGCAACAGGATGAAGTGATGGCACTTTGCTCACCGGAGTACCGTGATCGGCTGGGGTTGAGTGAACCCGACGACATCGCCGGAGCAGTACTGTTGCATATCGCACCCTACGTGCAGTGGGATGAATGGCTGGACCGTTTTACTGCTCTCGGCAAAATGGCAAGGCAGCGGATCCGCGCGTTATATTTCGACCAATCGCTGCTGGCGATTGATGCTGCCAAACGCGGCCAGGGGATGGTACTGAGCAACGGACTACTGGCGGCGGAAGAAATAGGCAGTGGCGAACTGATAAATCCCTTTGGTTGCAGCCTCTGCACATGCAAGGGCTACTATCTGGTTCACCCCAAGCGATCGCCGCTAAGCCCGGAAGCCAACCTGTTGAAGCAATGGTTGATTAAGCAGTTTGAACAGCTGCCTAATAGTTTTAGATAAAAAAGGCCGCCACAGACGACCGTTCAGCTTGACTCAGAAATAATCGGCGCAGCGCAGCACAATGCGCTGCGACATCGACATGGCGCTGTGACTCCGATGATAGGCAGCCTCATTGATAAACAGGGGATAGGCGGTGTAGTCCCCTTCCCAGCAAATCGGGACACCGTCAAAGGTTTCCATGATCACATCGCCCGGCTCAACCGGATGAAAGTCCCGCCGATCAAGACGCTTTGACACCATGGCGAGCCGCTGGCCCTGTTCATCCGTTGGCAGCACCAGGTCTTCCGTATACTGAAAAGCCTCAAACCCGGCCGGCAGCGAAGCCAATTTATCATCGTTATACAGCACCACATAATCGAGGATGTGAGCAGTCATGGTCTCCATCAGCTCCAGAGTTTCCTGCTGCAACACCGAATTCGGCTGAGGTCCCACCTCCACGGTAACCCCCTGCTGGGCCACGGATATCAGAAAGCGCTTGCGCTCTTTCGGCAGGTTGTCCTGAAAATAGATAACGGCTTCCGGCATGCGATCCTTTACATAGGCCGCCATACCAATATTGAAGGCGTCCTTGCGCAGCAACATCAGGCAAGCCCCCATGTTGGAAGTGGTATTGTGCAGATCGATCATCAGCTCAACCGGCGACCGGCCTCTGGGGCCAAACTGCTGGTTGAGCTTCTTGGCCAGCAACTGTTCGTAACCCACCAGCCGGTAATTCTGCAAATCCTCAAGGGCAAACTCCCGGTTCAGATCGGTTTCCATGTAGCGCACAGAGTGCTCGCAGGCCCTCGGGTTGGCGATGGTTTGCGTCAGCTCGAGCTGAGGCCAACGCGCGAACTGGCTGGTTTTATCCCATTTCTTCAGCAGATAGATGCCGGACAGCTCATTGCCATGAGTGCCGCCCACCAGGGCAACACGAGTAATATTGTGCATGATGTTCTCCGTCACAGGGCCTCAGGACAAGGCCAGGTTGACAATGGGTAAGCCGGATCAGTGATTCGGCCTGGCTCGGGACGCCGGCAGCGGCATCCCGAGCATGAAGGATTCGGTAACAGGATCAGGACCACTGCAACCATTGCGCCAGCATAATGAAACCCCAGCTAAGCACATAGATCAGGGCGACCAGCGGGAAAATCACTTTCAGCCAGTCCGAATAACCGACCCGGGCCAGGGCCAGCATGGCCAGAGTGCCTCCCGAGGTGGGCACTATCATGTTGGTCAGGCCATCCCCCACCTGAAACGCCAGTATCATGACCTGATAGGTAATGCCCACCAGATCCGCCAGCGGGATCAGCACCGGCATGGTCACCAGCGCCTGACCGGAGCCACTCGGAATAAAGAGGTTAATCACTCCCTGAATCACACTGATGCCGACTGCGATCAGCGACTCGGGCATCACGTCAAGGGCAAGGTTCAGGGTATTGACGATGGTGTAGATGATCTGGCCATCTTCCAGTACCACCTTGATCGAGGCAGCCAGGCCTATTACCAGGGCGCCGCCGGTGACCCGGGACGCCCCTTCAACCATGTGGGCCACATAACGATCGGGGGCAATGCGGCAAATGGCAGCAATGACAATCGACATCAGAATAAAGACGGCGGTGATTTCCTTTATATACCAGCTTCTTCCCAAGGTGCCCGTACCAGCCAGATAAGAACAGCCCGCAATCACCACAATGCCAAGGAAGAACACCGAGATGATGCCCAGATCCCGGGAGCTGAGGTGATAGTCCTCAATCTTTTTTGAAAGCGCTCCGGCGTCCCCCTCGCCTTTGCTCGCCGAATGTCTGGGCGCCACAAAGGTGGTGATATACCAGGCCAGCAGGCTTAGAGCCACAAAGGCCATGGCAAAACGCAGCAGGCCGCCAGAGAAAATGGGCAGGCCGGCAATGCTCTGTGCCACACCCACGGTATAAGGATTGATGGGTGATAGGGTAAAGCCGATGCCGATGCCGCCAATGGCGATGCACGCCCCCACCAGGTTGGTGTAACCCAAGGCGCTCGACACCAGCAGGGCGACGGGCACCAGGGCAATGTTGTTTTCATAGCCAACCGAAATTCCGAACAGGCCATAGAGATAGGTGGCCAGCCAGATCAGCAGGTTGCCCCGGCTCAGGCCGATTCGTTTTACCGCAGTGCCCACCAGGTTTTCCAGCGCATGGCTACGATAGAGAATATTGAACAGTCCGCCGGCAATAAAGACGATAAACAAATACTGTCCGGACTGGACCAACCCCTGGGGAATGGCCACAAAGAGATCGAACAGCTGGTTGATGGCGCCACCGATGGAATAGCCCGTGTTGTGATCTTCAAGGTAATGGAAGGAGTCTGCCACCACGCGTTGCCGGCCATCTACCAGCTCGGTCTCATAGGCACCCTTGGGAACGACCCAGGTCAGAAAGCCGGCCAGGATCAGGATATAAAAGATAAGCACCATGGGATCGGGAAATTTCTGATACCAGCACTTCCCTTCTTTGGAGACCAGTTCGCCCGCCCCGTTCTCATGTTCAAGATGCTCTTGCATTGTCACTCTCCATGTTCGTTGCTTGAGTGCAGGTTAAATGTGTGGGACGGGACTATTCCATAGCGAGAACATTTGCACAATGTCACTTTTTGTGCAGCATTATTTGAAAATGCTATATGGAGATATCATGAAATACCGGCAATTACAGGCTTTTTTGGCCACCATTCAGCAGGGCAGCTTTTCCCGGGCCGCCCTGATACTCTCCCTGTCTCAACCCTCCATAAGTCGTCTTATCAATGATTTACAGGATGATGTCGGCTTTGAACTGTTCAAGAAACAAAAAGGCAGGATGGTACCGACCCCGGAAGGCGTGGCGTTTTACGAAGAGGTCAGCACTATTTTTAACGGTATTCATCATCTGGAAAATTTTGCCGACAAGCTGAAAAAATCCACCCACGGCAACCTGACCATAGGTGCCACTCCGGCCCTGGCGACGATTCTGACTCCCATGCTGATCAAGTCGTTTATCGATAAGCACCCGCAGGTACATGTCAGTCTGCTGGTCGACAGCGTGGAGCAGTTGATCCGGGGCCTCGACAAACAACAGTATGATCTGATCATGACCAACCAGACCGAAGCCCACTCCGGGTTTATTGAAGAGCCGCTGGCTGAGGTTTCCTGGGTCTGTGTTATGCCGGCCACGCATGCCCTGGCCGAAAAGGCGATTATTACGCCCGCCGATCTGCAGGGTGAATGCCTGCTGAAGCTGGTGGATGAAAACGGCATGGAATGGAGCCACCATAAAAGCCTGCTGAAGGAGCATCACATCAAGGTTAACGAGCAGTTTTCCACCCAGCGCTCCTTATCGGGCTATGGTATGGTGGCCGCCGGCCTGTGCATTGCTCTGCTCGAGCCCTTCAATGCCTCGTTGTGGGAAGGCAGCAACCTGGTAATACGTCCTTTCGCACCCGAACTCAAATATCACTATTCCATGTATTATTCCACCGGCCAGGTTCGCAGCGAACTGTCCCGGGCCTTTACCCTGTGCGCCCGGGACTCGATAAGCAAGCTGCCAGACTATTGCTGAAGTATTGGCAAAAGGCTGTGCCAAAATGAGAGCCATTCCGAGGAACAATGTGGGTACAATGGCCTGGCAATCGCCAAGTTACATCCCGGTAAAATGCGGGAGTGACCGGGAAGCGACCACAGCGAATCGCACAATCCACTCCCTCATCGATAAGATCAACTACCCGCTCACTGCAACCGATATCTAAATGGATCTCTGGAAACCTGGAGGCGAAAGCCGGCAACGCGGGGACGATAAATAAAATCGCAGGGCAAACAAAAAAGCCGGCCCCGGGGCCGGCAAAGGTAGTGCTTGGAGACGTATCAAATATCAGGCCAGGCCGTGCAGCTCTTTCCAGTTGCCCGGGTGCACCACATAACCGAACAGGGCATGCCCGCCATATATCAATTCGGTGCCTTCGGGGATCCACAGCATCTGGCCGGGGCGCACCTCATGCTTTTTGCCGTTGGCGGTGAGCTCAAAGCAGCCTTCGATCACAAACACCACCTCGTCGTACAGTAGGGTCCAGGCCACTTCGGCCCCTTCCCAGCGGGCAAAGCCCACGCCGATGTTCGGCGACACTTCCGGGCTCAGGGCCCGGGCCACGTACGCCATGCCGGGTGAGTCGCCCCGTACGGTAAAGTCCAGCTCCTTGCTGTCAATCAGTTTTACTTCTTTGGTCACAGTTCACTCCTGCTCTGCCATTTGGCGAGGCGAATACGGCTTTTCACGCCCAACCCCAGGAAGGGCTCGGGCGGGTTCAGGCTGGGCATGCCGGTTACCTGGCGAATGTCGCGCAGCGCCTGGGTGTCCGCGCCCACCGCCATGTCCGCCAGCAGGGTGCCGGAAATGGTGCCCCAGGCCGCGCCCACGCCATTGTCGCAGGCACTGGCATACACACCGTCTTCGAGCTCGCCAAAGAAATTGGTGAAGTTGCGGGAAATGGCATACACGCCACCCCAGGTATGGGTAAAGGGCACCTCGGCAAGCTCAGGGTAACGGTCCAGAAACGCCTTGCGGTGATCGGCCCGAATTTTACTGCGCATACCCTCACTCACACTGGCGCCATATTTGGGCACGTGCTTGTAGCTGTTGCGAATGAGAATGCGCCGGTCGGCGGTCATGCGCAGGGTGGTGCCGGCATGATCCGCCGGGGTCAGGCCCCAGTTCAGCTCACCGCCGTAACGGGCCAGTTCGTCGTCGGTCAGCGGCCGGGTCCAGCTGGCAAAGGTCATCACCGGCAACAGCCGGTTTTTCAGGTAACCGAACTCGCGGGTAAAGATGCTGGCACCCAGCAGCAGGGTCGGCGCCTGAATCTCACCCTCGTCGCCCTGCAGCCGCCACAGGCCACCTTCACGGCGCAGCGAGCGAATGGGCGACTGCTCCAGCAGCTCCACGTTCTCGGGCAGGTGCTCGGCCATGCCGCGCACCAGGGCCGCCGGCTGCATCAGGTAGCAACCGGGAGTGAAAATGGCCTGGCGATAGAAGCCGGTGCCCAGCACCCGGCTCAGCTCGGCCTTGTCCACCCAGTGGTAGGGCTCGCCCAGATCCTTCATCAGGTGCTCGAAATGCTCGAGAAAGGCAATGCCGCGCTCGCCCACCGCGCCCTGATACTTGCCCACGGCGGACCACTGGCAGTCAATGCCGTGGCGCTCCACCAGCCCCTGCAGCTGGGCAATGGCGGCCCGGTTGAGATCCAGCAATTTCTGCTTGTGCACCGGATCCGGGTGCTCCAGGGCGAACTTGTGAGGCAGGTCAATCACAAAGCCGGAGTTGCGCCCGGAAGCGCCTTCCGCCACCCGCTGGGCATCCACCAGCACAATGCGGGCGTCGGGCTTGAGCTCGGCCAGCCGGCGGGCGGCGGCCAGGCCGGCAAAGCCCGCCCCCAGCACCGTATAATCGGCTTTCTGGCTGCCCTTGAGCCGGGTGGCGGGCGCCGCCGGGGGCAGCGCCTGATACCAGCCGCAGCTGTTGTCGTCGTTGGGTAAGGCAATCATGATCTGTTCCTCAGGCCACGTTTCGTGCCGGATTAAGTTGTTCCAGCCACTGGCTGCGCTGGCTTTGCAGCTCGCGGCCCAGCAGCGCAAAGCCGTTCAGGCTGCCGTCGGATCCGTAAAAACCGGCGGCCAATTCCTCGCCGTGGGCTTCTACCCGCCATTCGCCGGGGCCCACCGCCGGCTGTACCGACAGCGGCAGCACCGGGGTTTTCACCAGCACCGGCGAATCCTTGAGGCTGGCCTGGGTGGGCCGGCCCAGCAGGGTTTCCACCAGGGCGGGAATGGCCTGGTTAATGGGGGCGATATAGGGCGCCCACTGCCCGGCCACCTCGGCACAATCGCCCAGGGCGAAAATGGCGGGGTCGCTGGTGGCATGGGCCAGGTCGACGCTGATGCCCCGGCCGGTGGCCAGCCCCGCTGCCTGGGCCAGGCCGGTGTTGGGCCTAAGGCCCACGGCGCTCAGTACCAGATCCGTGGTCAGCTCGTCACCGCTCTGCAGCTGCAGACGATAACCCTCGCCCTCGGCGTCGATGCGGGTAATGCTGTTCTGCAGCGCCCACTCCACGCCCAGGCCGCTCAGGGCCCGCTGCAGCGCCTCGCCCAGAGGCTGCGGGATCAGCCGCTCCATCGGCCACTGACCCAGACCCACCACGGTTACGCTTATGCCCTGGGCCGCCAGATCGTTGGCGAACTCACAGCCGATCAGGCCATCACCGAGAATGGTGACGTGCCGCTTGCCGGCCAGCCGCTCGCGAAAACGGCGGTAGTCCAGCAGATCGTTGACGCTTACCATGGCGCTTTGCTCGCCGGCCACGGGGATCTCGATGGCCGCGGCACCGGTGGCCAGTACCAGGCGACCATAAGGGTATTCGCCAATGCTGGTGTGCAGCCGCTTGTTTTCCCGGTCGATTTTCTCGACCCGGGTATGAGGGTAAACCCGCACGCCCAGGCGCTGCTCCCAGGCCAGAGCGGTTTCACTGACCAGGCCGTCGCCGTCCTTGCCCAGTGCCAGGGCATTGGACAGCGCCGGCTTGCTGTAAAGGGCGCCGTCGTCGGCGGTGAACAGGGTAATGGGCAGTTCGGGAGAACGGGCGCGCAGCGCCGCCGCCAGCTGATAGCCGCCATGGCCGGTGCCGATGATCACCACCGGCTCCAGCACGGGGGCAACCGCCGGCGTTTCGGCTTCGGCCACCGCCGCCACCGGGGCGGGCGCGTCGTCGGTGATTTCGATCATTTCGAAATCCGCCTTGCCCACCAGGCAATCGGGGCACAGCCAGTCGTCCGGCACATCTTCCCAACGGGTGCCCGGGGCAATGCCGTCCGACGGCCAGCCCTTGGCTTCGTCATAAATCAGTCCGCAGATGATGCATAACCACTTTTTCATCTTCCTCTCCCCACTACCCTGTTACTACTGAATCACGATTGCTGCACCGCACATGACTGGACAGAGGTCAGGTTGCGATAAGCAGACCCTCTGCGTCAGGGATGACGCAGCGGAGCCCCCATGGATGGGTTCACGGCGTGTCTGCGTTCGTTTCTGACCTCTGGCATGCGGTAGCGCCCGCTATTTATGACTTAACCATGACGCAGGCGAATGCCGATATTGCGGGTCTGCACATAGCTGTAGATGGCTTCCTGGCCCTTTTCGCGGCCAAAGCCCGACAGCCCTACCCCGCCAAAGGGGGTTTCAATGCCGCCGGCAAACCATTCGTTGATAAACACCTGACCACCGCGCAGCCGGTTGGCCACCCGCAGGGTCTGGCTCAGGCCTTCGCCGAACACGCCGGCCACCAGGCCGAAGTCGGTGCCGTTGGCCAGGGCCACGGCCTCGTCTTCGTCATCGAAGGGCATCAGCACCAGCACGGGGCCAAACACTTCTTCCCGCGCAATGCGCATGTCGGCGGTGGCCTCGATCACGGTGGGCGCCACAAAGTAGCCGGACAGGTCCGGCGCCTTGCCGCCGGTGAGCACGGTGGCGCCCTCGTTGCGGGCCTGCTCGATCATCGCCAGCACCTGCTGTTGCTGCCCTTCCGACACCACCGGAGTGAGATCCGGGTTGCCTTCGCCCTGACCGATGCTCAGGCCCTCGGCCAGGGCCACCACGGCGGCCTTGACCTCGTCGTAGCGGCTGCGGTGCACCAGCAGGCGGGACATGGCCGAGCACACCTGGCCGGCGTTGAAGAAAATGCCGACCTTGACGCTGGCCAGCAGGGTGTCGAGATCCACGTCTGCCAGGGCGATGGCCGCGGACTTGCCGCCCAGCTCCATCACCGAGGGGGTGGCGCGCTCGGCCGCATCCTTCAGAATGCGCTGGCCGGTGGGCACCGAGCCGGTGAACACGATCTGGTTGGTGTCGACGTGTTTCACCAGGTGGCTGCCCACCTCGGAGCCCTTGCCGCACAGCAGGTTGACCGCGCCCTGAGGGAAACCGGCCTGCTCCACCGCCCTGACCAGCAGGGTCATGGCCAGGGGCGAGATTTCCGGTGACTTGATCACCACGGCGTTGCCGGCGGCCAGCGCCGGCGCCAGGGAACGGGCACAGATGGACACCGGAAAGTTCCAGGGCACAATCTGCACCGAGACGCCAAAGGGCACGTACTGGGTAAAGTCCACATAGTCCTTGCCCAGGGGCACCGAAATGCCCTCAATCTTGTCGGCCATGCCGGCGTAATATTCAAAGTAACGGGCCGCCTCGATAAACTCGTCGCGGGCATCGTTCAGGCTCTTGCCGTTTTCCCGGCAGGCCACCAGGGCACCGTCGTCGGCGATGGCGCGAATGGCCTCGGCGGCCTTCAGCATCCAGGTGGTGCGCTGGGCCGGACGCACGTCGCTCAGGGCACCGCTGTTCACGCAGCGGCGGGCGGCGGCCATGGCCTGGTCGGCGTCTTCAATGCCGGCCTGGGCGATGGTGGCATAGGGCTCACCGGTGCCCGGGTTCATTACGGTGATCTGGCGCTCGGCGTTCCGCCACTGGCCGTCGATGTAGTTCAGGTAATGTTGCATTGTTCAGTCCTCCAGGGCGACTTTGGTCTGGGTGGCGAGCCATTTCTGGAAGAAATGGGTGGGCAGATCCATCTCGGGCGAGAACACACCACCGCCAAAACCGGGGGAGTGACGGCCTTTTTGCATGCCTTCCACGGCGCCGATGTCTTCGCCGAACACCACCCGCCAGGATTCCAGGGTGGCGGTGCGGCAGGCGGCGTATTCGTCCTTGGTGGCTTCGTCGCCCACGTAGTAGAGGCGCAGCCGTTCAATGGTTTTTTCCGCGTGAATCGGGTCAATCATCATGGCAAAGGCATGATCCGCCTGAATGCCCAGCAGCACGTTGGGGAACAACGCCACATATTCGGCATGGCGCAGCTTGTCTTCCGGCCAGCTCGGGAAGGTGGGCAGGTGGGTGCCGGCGGTGCCGGACAGGTCGTACTTGTAGCTGCCCTGACCCGCAAAGCGGTCTTCAAACATGATGTTGTAGTGATCTTCCAGCTTGGAATAGGTGTTCAGGGCCGGGTGCACCCAGGGCAGATGGTAGGCTTCGCAGTAGTTTTCCACCGTCAGCTTCCAGTTGCTTGCCACTTCAATTTCCAGGTGGCCGCCCATGTTGACCCGGCGCAGCAGGCCGAGGCCGTCGTTGCCCAGAAACTCGCTCCAGCGGCTTTCAAGCGGGGCGATGTGCTCTTCAAAGGAAGGGGCATCACCGGACAGGTTAACGAACACCATGTCCATCCAGATAGCGGAGCGCAGCGGCTTGAGACCGTGCTTTTCGCACTTGAAGCGGTCGTCCTTGTGCTTGGCAATGCCGCCGATGTGGGGCGTGCCTTTGAGGTTGCCGTTCAGATCATAGGTCCAGGAGTGGTAGGGGCAGCGGATCATGCCCTGCACTTCGCCGGCTTCCTGCACCAGCTGCATGCCGCGGTGGCTGCAGACGTTGTGGAACACCTGCACTTCACCGTCCTTGTTGCGCATCATCAGCAGCGGCAGGTTCATAAAGCTGACCGGCATCACGTAGCCATTCTTGATAAGGTCGGACGCAAAGCCGATGCAGGCCCAGGTTTTGCCAATGACCTTGTCACGCTCAAAGGCGAAATATTCCTGGCTGACATAGGCGGTGTTGGGCATGCCACTGGCTTCCACAATCGGGTTCAGTACGCTGTCTACCTGCTGCACAGGAATGATGTTCTGGCTGACGTTGCTCATGTTGCTTTCTCCACAGTAACGCAGTGCTCACTGCGTGGTTCCTTGTTGTTGGCACGCTGGGTGCCGATGGGGTGGATTCTGGTTAACAAGGTGGCAACAAACAAACGACTTTTTGGCCGGGTGTGGATGAGCTTTTGTCATCCGTAAAAAATGTGATTCAAATGTAACCCCCCTTCCCTTCGAGGCGGTTAAATACCCAACGCATGAGCTGTTATCACTGACGGATGAGAAAAAATAACTTGAGCGCGTGTTGCGCTATCCCTACTCTCACGCCGTTAACAGACCGTTAACCAATTTCACCTGAAAACGTAATACGCAGAGGGAAGAGGGAGGAGTTATGCGTGCTACATCCGGGATCCTGAAGGGACTCAACCCAACGGTGACCATCGCCTCCAAGGTGCTGGTCATCGGCTTTGTACTGTTTTGCGCCATCATGGCCAACCAGGCCGGCCAGTATTTTGAAACCGTGTCGGGCGCCCTGTTGCAAAACATGAAATGGTTTTACCTGCTGGTGGTCAGTCTGGTCACCGGCCTGCTGCTGTATCTGATGATCAGCCGCTTCGGCCACATTCGCCTGGGCAAGGACGATGAAAAGCCCGAGTTCAGCTACCTGTCGTGGATTGCCATGCTGTTCTCGGGCAGCATGGGCATTGGCCTGGTGTTCTGGTCGGTGGCCGAGCCCATGTGGCACTATGCCAGCAACCCCTTTGCGGAAGGCCTCAGTAACGAGTCGGCCCGGGTGTCGATGTGGCTCACCTTCTTTCACTGGGGCCTGCACCCCTGGTCGATCTTTCTGATCGTGGCCCTGGCGCTGACCTATTTCTCCTACCGCAAGGGCCTGCCGCTGACCCTGCGCTCCATTCTTTATCCGCTGATCGGAAACCGCATTTATGGCCCCATCGGCCACGCGGTGGACATTCTTACCGTGGCCATCACCGCCTTTGGCATTTCCCAGACTCTGGGCATGGGGGTCATTCAGATTAACTCCGGCCTGAACCAGGTGTTTGGCACCAGCATCGGTCTGGGTGTGCAGCTGCTGATCATCGTGGTGCTGTGCACCTGCGCCGTGGCCTCGGTGCTGTCGGGGGTGGGCCGGGGCATTCGCCGGCTGTCGGAGTGGAACATGGTATTGTCGGTGCTGATGGTGCTGGTGGTGCTCTACATCGGTCCTACCCGCTATATTCTGCACTCCTTCCTGGAAGGCGTGGGCGACTACAGCAGCCAGGTGGTGGGCATGAGCTTCTGGAGCGACGCCCAGAGTGACTCCGGCTGGCAGAACTGGTGGACCGCCTACTACTGGCCCTGGTGGATGACCTGGGCGCCCTTTGTGGGCATGTTTGTCGCCCGCATCTCCCGAGGCCGCACCATTCGCGAGCTGATTGGCGGCGCCCTGATCGTGCCCACCCTGATGACCTTTCTGTGGATGGCCGCCTTTGGTGGCTCGGCGCTGAAGGTGGAGCAGGACGCCCGGGTGGCCTATGAGCAACAGGCGGTGGCGCTGGCCGAAGCCGGTGAGCCGGCCCAGGCTCCCTTTGCCGGCGGCCCCATTCTGGAAGCCACCAAGAAGGACACCACCCTAGCGCTGTTCACCCTGTTTGACGAGCTGGACGCGGGCGCCATGGGCAGCCTGCTGAGTGTGCTGGCCTGTTTGCTGCTGGGCACCTATTTCATTACCTCGGCCGACTCCGGCACCCTGATCCTCTGTACCCTGGACTCACTGGGTAACCCGGAGCCCCCCAAACCAATACGGATCTTGTGGGGCATCATGATCGCGGCCATTGCCGGCGTGCTGCTCTATGCCGGCGGCCTGAAGGCGATGCAAACCGCCTCCATTATTGCCGGTTTTCCCATCTGCATCTTTATTGCGGTGATGAGCCTGACCCTGGTGCACAGCATTCGCCGCGAGCCCAAGCCCTGGGCCATGGTGCCGGACAACGTGCGTCCGGCCCCGGCCAAGCTGGACGGCTCAGTGCAACCCCTGGTGGACGACGGCGTCGAGGCCACTCCGGCGGTGAACTGGAATAACCCCATAGTGGGCAAGTAAGCAGCCTGACAACCAGCGTTAACAACAAAAACCGGCATGGCGACATGCCGGTTTTTTGTTGAGCACCGTCGCTTCCGCGCAGGTGGAAGTCCAGAGCAGACGTGCACGGTATTAGAGCAAGACAGCGTCTGAAAAATGGATTCCCGCCTTCGCGGGAATGACAAATAACAACGCGGGAATGACAAAAGCGATAAATGGATCCTCGCTCAACTGCCGTCGTGCAGGCCCTTTTCACCCACCTGACCCGGCAACTGCTCCAGCAGCCAGCTGCGGAACAGTTTCACGCTGTTGGGCACCACGCCCCGGTTCAGCGGCTCCAGCATGCAGAAACTGGCGGGGGTGCGCAGCACCGTGTCTACCGGCCGCACCAAAGCGCCGTTCTCCAGGTACTCATCCACCAGCGAGCCCCAGGCCAGGGCAATGCCCTGGCCGTTCACGGCGGCCTGGATCAGCATGGGGTAGTTGTTGATGTTAATGCGGTTGCGGGGCTGAATGTTCGACCAGCCCACCTGCTCGAACCATTCCTGCCAGGTCAGCCAGTCACGCTGGGATTCATCCAGATAGAGCAGCGTTCTGCTGAACAGCTCTTCCGGTGAACCCCAGTCTCTGGTGCGTTCCAGATAACCCGGGCTGCACACCGGAAACACCTCTTCGGGAAACAGCCGGGTCACCTTCATCTCCGCCGGCGGCAGCCGGCAATAAAACAGTGCAATATCGCAGTCGAGCCGGCGGAAGTCGGTGACCTGATCCGAGGCGAGAATGCGCAGATCCACTTCGCCATGCTCGCGCTGAAACGCCGCCACCTTGGGCAGCAGCCACAGCGCCGCCATGGCGTTGGTGGTGGCCACGGTAATTTGCTGCTCACCCTGCCACTTTTTAATTTCGCCGGTGGCCTGGGCCACATCCAGCAGGGCGCGGTAAATGGTCTGGTAATACTGCATGCCGGTGGGGGTAAGGGAAATATTGCGGTTGGCCCGCACGAACAGGTCCTTGCCCAGATATTCTTCCAGCTGGCGAATTTGCCGGCTGATGGCGCCCTGAGTCACGCTCAGTTCATTGGCGGCCAGGGTAAAGCTGAGGTGGCGGGCCGCCGCCTCGAACACAATCAGGCTGTTCATGGGCGGCAGTGGCTTGATTTTCATGGTCGCTCCTGACGTAGATGGACGAACTGCTCCGGTCCGTTTCGGCGCGCACTCTAGCATTATTTCCGGCGGCGACCAGCGGCAACAGGGTGCCAAAAGGCACGAATGTGATCCCGCCGAAAATAATGCTGCTGGCTCCCGCAAAGGCGGGAGCCAGAACAGGCCTAATCGGCCAGCAGGGCCGCCTCAAAGGGGTAGGAAGTCAGGTTTTCCACGCCGGTGTCGGTGATCAGCACCTGATCTTCCAGCTTGACCCCTTCCCGGCCGCCCACGGCGCCCACATAGGCCTCCACGCACAGGGTCATGCCCGGCTCCAGCACGCCGTCGTAACCGTGGCCCTCCAGATCTTCCGGGTAGCGAATGCAGGGGTATTCGTCACACAGCCCCACGCCGTGCATCATCACGCCATAGCGCTGGGCCCGGTAAGGCTCGGGCAGCAACAGGCCGGCCTCGGTCACCTCCCGAAAGCTCATGCCCGGCTTGAGGATGCTCATGTTGTGCTGAATATGCTCGTGGGCCACACGATACAGGTGCTTCTGCTCCGCCGTGGGCGCGTGGTCACCAATCAGCCAGGTGCGGGAAATGTCGGCGCACATGCCGTAGGAGCCGATAAGGTCGCTGTCAAAGGCCAGCAGCTCCCCTGCCTGCACCACCCGGGGGCCGCACTCCTGAAACCAGGGGTTGGTGCGCGGGCCGGAAGACAGAATGCGGCATTCAATCCACTCGCCGCCCCGGCGAATGTTTTCCGCATGCAGAATGGACCAGATGTCGTTTTCGGTGACGCCCGGCACCGAGGCCTGCTGCATTTGCTTCATGGCGATTTCGGTTGAGGCAATGGCGCAGCGCATGGCGTTGACTTCGTCTTCGTTCTTGATGGCCCGGGCCAGCTCCATCACCTCCTGGCCGTCGAACATGTCAATGCCGAGGCGCTGCAGCTGGGTAAAGCCGGCCATTTCGATTTTGTCGATCGCCAGCCGCCGGTTGTTGCCACCGTGCTCCCGCAGCACCGACTGCACCTCGGCGGCAAATCTGGCGGCGTGCTGCTCGGTTTTGTTGCCGGTTTCGAAATAGAAAAAGGCGGCGCCGCCGCGCACCTCCTTTACCAGCGGCAAGTGGGCCGACAGGTGCTCGCAGTTGTGAAAGTCCCATAAAATCACATGGCCCGCCGCCGACACAAAACAGGCCCGGGCATGGTTGTGGGTGATCCACAGCTGCATGTTGGTGGTGTCGGTGGCATAGCGAATATTAAGCGGGTCGAACAGCAGCACCCCGGCCAGATCCCGCCTTTGCAGCTCGCCGACAATGCGCTGCAGCCGGTATTCCCGCATGCGGCTTAAGGTGGGTGGCGTGAGCCCCCGCTCCCGCCATTCGGCAAAGGCCAGCTCGGTGGGACCGATTTCGACCCTGTCGTTGTCGTTGAGGGAGCCATCGGGCTTGAACTGCCCCCGGCGACGGGAAGGATCGATCTTTCTGTTGGAAGATACCGACGTAAAAAAGCCAGCACTGTTCATGGTTTACCCCTGCTGATAGTGACCGTGATTAATATTCCTGCCCATGCAGAAATGTTAATAAGTTGTCACAACCAACCAGAGTGAAAAAGCGACAAAAACTCAGGCTCGCATGAGTGCAGAACATGCGAGCCGTGTGGCCTCAGGCACTGGCCATGGCCTGGGCATAGCGCCGCGGGTTAAAACGCAGGGTGGTGAGCAACACCACGCTCACCAGGCCGAGATGCAGGGTCCAGCCGGCGGCAAAGGTGCCGGTGCACTCCAGCAACAACGACACTGCCAGCGGCCCCAGCGCCGCCAGCAAAAAGCCGCCGCCCTGCATCAGCGCGGTGAGCACACCGGCCTGCTGAGGCTGTGGCAAGTGATCCAGCGCTGTGACCAGCGACATGGAGAAGTTGCCGCCCAGCCCTGCACCACACACCGCCACCCACAACCAGGGCGCCAGCTCCGGCTGCAGCAGCAGGCCGGCAAAGCCGGTGAACTGCAGCAACAGGGTCAGCCACAGCCAGGGGCGCCTGTCCTGGCCCCGGGCCAGCAGGGTAATGCCCACCGCCGACACCGCCTGGGCCACCGCCATTACCGACACCAGGCCGGCGCTGCTCGCCGCCGTCCAGCCCAGTTGCTGATAATAGGGCGCCAGCCAGGTCACCATGGTGGAGTAACCGGCGTTAACAAAGCCAAAGCACAGCATCAGCTGCCAGGTGCGGGGCCGGGCCAGCAGGCGCTTCGCCAGCCCCGGCTCGGGGCGCTTGCCGCCCTGCTCCGCCAGCACCTTGCGGGCACACCACCAGGCCAGAGCCACCGGCAGTGCCAGCCAGGCCAGCGCCTGCTGCCAGTGATGCTCGCTGCCCGCCAGCCAGGGCGTAAGCTGGGCGCCAAAGGCGCCGCCGCCCATGATCATGGCGGAATAGAGACCGGTGACCATGGCCATGCGCCCCGCAAACTGCTGTTTGATAATGCCGGGAAACACCGACTGCACAAAGGCCACGCCCATGCCACAGAGCAGCGCGGTAAACAGCAGGGTAACGCCGTTACCGGCAATGCCCCGCAGGGCCGAGCCCAGCATCAGCAACGCCAGGGCGGTAAGCAGCCCCCGGCGGGTGCCCCACCTGGCCTGCAGCCCGGGCGACACAAAGGCACCCACCCCCATCAGCAAAAACGGCAGCAGGGTGAGCAGCGACATGCCCACATAACTGAGACCGGTGCCGGTGCGGATCATCTCCATCACCGGGCCCGGGCCGGTAATAAAAGGACGCAGGTTCAGGCCAACAAGCACCACCAGCAGCAGCATGGCGCCCTGCTCTCGGGCAAAAGAACGGGATTGAGCGGTCATTTATGCATTCCGGTTACGGGGGTAAGGTTCAGTGGGCGCCGGCCTGTTCCAGCAGCCGCACCATGCCGGTGTAGCCGCGCTTCCGGGCATGCTGCAGCGGGGTGATGCCGTCGGCGTCGGCAATGTTGGGGTCGGCGCCGGCGTCCAGCAGCAGCGCCACAATCCGAGTATGTTCCGGCCCGCCCTGCCCCAGCACAATGGCTTCCATTAAGGCGGTCCAGTGCAGCCGGTTGATGTGATCCACATTCACCCCGGCGGCGATCAGCATGTTCACCGTATCCACATGGCCGCGCTCGGCGGCGGGAATCAGGGCGGTACCGCCATAACGGTTGGTGCTGGCCAGATCGGCACCATGGGCCAGGGTGAGCGCCAGAATATCGTTATAGCCACTGGCGCCGGCATACAGGTAGGGGCTGTCGTGAATATGGTCCTTGGCGTTCACGTCGGCACCGGCGGCGATCAACACCCGCGCCGCCTCCACCCGGTTGTGACGGGTGGCCAGCATCAGTGCGGTGCGGCCGTCGTCGTCCCGGCTTTCCAGCCCGGCGCCCTGTTCCAGCAGGGTGACAATGCGTTCGGCATCGCCCTTGATGGCCGCCGCCCGCAGTTGTTGTTCCGGCTCGCCGGCCATCGTTACCACAGACATCAGCAGGGCTCCCAGCCAGACAAGGTAAATGGGCAAACGCGAACGCTTCACAAGCAGCTCCTTTTTATCGGTGTGAGCATGACTCGACTAAATGCATGGTAGAAGCCCGCCTGTTTATTGAAAAATTAAATATTCAAATGAGATTTATTGAATAAAAGAATAAATGGCAAGAAGGGGCGACAGCGCACCTGACTTAGCCTTGCGCCAGCGTCTTGCGCTGGTAAAAACGGTGTTTATCGGCATACATCTTGTGGTCGGCCTGGTTCAGCAGGGCCTGCGCCGTGGCGCCGTCTTGCGGGTACAGCGCCACCCCCACACTGACGCAGCTGTGTAATAACACCCCATTCATCCGAAACGGATCCGCCATGGCCCCTTGATGCGCGCCACCGTGTGCGCCACTCCCTGCGGGTCTGACACCTGCGTCAGCAGTGCCACAAATTCATCGCCACCCATGCGGGCCAGGGTATCGGACTCTCTCAGCAACGGTTTGATGCGCATGGCCACCTGCTGCAAAAGGCAGTCTCCCACCTCATGGCCATGGCTATCATTCACCTGCTTGAAACCATTGAGATCGATAAACAGCACGGCCAGCGGCACGCCGGTACGCTGAGCCAGCGCAATTGCCTGCTGCAGACGTTCGTGGAGCATGTAACGATTGGGCAGGCCGGTGAGAAGGTCGTGATGCGCCAGGTACTGCATTTTCTCTTCGGCCACCTTGCGCGCGGAAATATCGGTGAGCATGTTCAGGGTAGCCGGCCGCCCTTGCCACACAATGGCGACACCGCTGAGTTCAATGGGATAACTGCTGCCGTCCTTTTTCAGAAACAGGCTTTCATAGCGTTGCGGAGACGGCTCACCGGCCAGCCGGCGCAGATGATTCGCCATCATGACGTCCCGCACGGAAGGATCTATCAGGGGCAGAAAGGACGGCAACGCTTTCAGCTCGGCTTCACTGTAACCGGTCATCTCGCACATACGCGGATTCAGGTAGACCAGCCGTTTATTCTGCACCACCACGATGCCTTCGTGAGCGGTTTCAACCAGATAACGAAAAGAGTCGGCATTTTCACCCAGCTCCTGCACCCGCCGTTGCAGCGCTTGCAAACGCTTGTGACAACGCCAGAAAAGCCACAGCCCCGCTCCCGTGAGACTCGCTACCAGCGCCAGAGCAGCCCAGGCCGAATATACACTTATCCAGTAACCCGCTTCGGTGACGGCCAGCATGCCGTACTCGTGATATTCCATAAATTCACCATCCATGACCCAACCTTCCCTTGACCGCACCCTGCAACATACGCACCAACCTGCCTGACCGTTTGCTCACCCAGGCAATCCCCTATCTGAGCCCCCACTTAAAGCGCAAGTTATTCAAATACTTAAACCAGACTCGGTCATAATCAAGATATCCCGAACAACAACGCATGTGCCTTGCACAGCCTCGCTTCATGTCAAAACTTTCTCACCTTAAAACGTCAAAATACGGTATATTCCCCCCTCGATTTTTTGACTGTAGCGACACTACAGAGGAACTCACATGCAATTTTCATCTCTGGATCTGGCCCCCGAGCTGCAGCGCGCGCTGGCAGACTGTGGCTACAGTGCAATGACCCCGGTACAAACCCAGGCCATAGTGCCCGCCCGCCGCGGCAAGGACCTGCAGGTCACCGCGCAAACCGGCACCGGCAAAACCGCCGCCTTTGCCATTCCCGTGCTGCAACGCATGCTCGACAACCCCAGGGCCACGGTGGAGCGACGCCCGCGGGCGCTGATCCTCACCCCCACCCGGGAACTGGCCGAGCAGCTGGCCGACAACATTACCGCCTATGCCAAATACCTGGACCTGAGCGTAACCGCCCTCTATGGCGGCGTGAAAATGGGCGGCCAGGCCAACAAGCTGCGCGCCGGCAGCGATCTGGTGATCTCCACCCCCGGCCGGCTGATGGAGCACATTACCCTGGGCAACGTGGCCCTGACCGACGTGGAATTTGTGGTGCTGGACGAAGCCGACCGCATGCTCGACATGGGCTTTATTGCCGATGTGCTCAAGCTGATGCAGCTGACCGCGCCCAAGCGCCAGACCCTGCTGTTTTCCGCCACCACCTCACCGGCGGTAAACGAGCTGGCCCACAAGGTGCTGCACAACCATCAGCAAATTCGCGTGACTCGCGTAAACAGCACCGCAGACACCGTGCGCCATGCGGTGTATCCGGTGGAAGAAAGCCGCAAGATTGAGCTGTTTGAACAACTGCTCGACGAGCAGAACTGGTTTCAGGTGCTGGTGTTCACCAGCACCAAGGAGCAGGCAGACCGGCTGCAGGCCGGGCTGAAAAAGCGCAAGGTGGAAGCGGCGGTGTGCCACGGTGACAAGAGCCAGGGCAGCCGGCGCCGGGCCATTGCCGACTTCAAGTCCGGCAAGCTGCAGGTGCTGATCGCCACCGAAGTGGCCGCCCGCGGCCTGGACATTCAGGGCCTGGAGCAGGTGGTGAACTTCAACCTGCCCTACCTGCCGGAAGACTATGTGCACCGCATTGGCCGCACCGGCCGCGCCGGCGCCCCGGGCAAGGCCATTTCCTTTGTAAGCCGGGAAGAAGAGCAGACCCTGGCGCGCATTGAGAAACTGATTGGCGCCCCCATCAAGCGCATCAACAAGCCGGGCTATGAAGTCTCCAACCGGGATGTACTCTTGAAGAAGATCTCCCGCAAGGTGCTCTCCGGCCGCTCCAACAAGGCCACCGCCACCACCATTGAACTGGAAGGCGCCGGCGGCCACAACCCGCCCAAGAGCAACCGCACCGACAGCGGCAAAAAGCGCAGCCCAAGCCCCGTGCGCCTGAAAAAGACCACCACCGAAAAAGCCGGGCCGAAGAAAAAGAAACTGCGCGGCAAGCGTGCAGAGCGGTATTCTCGATAACCAAGTGCAAAAGCCGGCCACATTGGCCGGCTTTTTGTTTTTAGTCATTCCCGCGAAGGAACGTCATTCGCCGCAAAGGCGGGGGACGGGAACCCAGAGCAGACGCCACCAAACTCACCCCAAACACCCTGCCCTAAACGCCGCACATCACCAAAAACCACCCATAAACCCCACCAAAATCCCACACCAGCCTCGCAAAATGCCCTCTCCCCGTTGCTTTTTCAGCCTCATACGACAAAAATACAGCCCCAAAAGAGTACCTCAGGCATGCGCTTACGCCTCAGCAACAGTGAAGGGCGGTAGCCTGGCCTGATGCAGACCAAAAGCCTGATTTTTGTACAGTGTATTTTTAACATTCAGCCAACCATGCACATATGGCTGCGCAAGCATGCTCAAAAATAAAGGCTGCTCGATAAAAATGCAATTTAGATAAAAAGGTTATACGTTTCACATTCGGGAATAGTGAGCAAGGCCTGAGCGTAAGTGAGCATGCTCATTTTTCACACTTTCAAAAAGTTTTAATATTGATTGTTTACGCAATGAAATCAGTAACTTAAATAAAGCTCTCACTAAATCACCAAAGAAAAAATATGAGCATACTCGTTATTAAAATGTTAAACGGTAGCAAGGAACTAGCATCGTGCTATTTGAAAAAGCCAATCTAAAAAGGCCTGTATCGCTTGATTTCGTCGGGATGGTTTGTATCGTTGTGATAACCACAGCGTATGTCACCTATGGCGCCTGCATTATATTCGGAGTTGTGAGTGGATACGAGTCCAGTGCCCAAATAACGTTTTTAGACCTCATCAATGGCATCGCACAAATAGCTACTGCATTAGCTTTTATTTTGGCTTATGTTCAATTCCGAAAAAACAGGATTCAGCAGAGGCAGGCAATAATTGCCAAAGAGGCGGAGTCACAGTTGGAGAAAATGATTTCGGTTATTAGTGACATGGAAGTTGGTGAGAGTTCGGACTTAAAGAATCTCAATAAATCATTAACTCTTCTTTCTAATTTGGCCACCAATTTTGATGAACTATTTAAAGCCATGAATGAAGATATTCAAAAAGGCATCGTCAGGATGCAGTGGCAAGATATGTATTTCAACTATTTAAGTCATGCACTGGGTGATATAGATCCAGTGGCAATCTTGAAAAAGGAAGCATCAATTGATGAGGCTGTTTTAGAGGAAGCAGTCTCTGAAGCTAAAAAGGAGTCTGAGGCAGAGAATATTTTGCCCGTATTCAAGAATTATGTATTTACCGATAAGCTACTTAATCACCCGAAGATAAAAGAAACATATAGCCTTATCGGTAAAATAGATTCTCTCGATATGTTTGTATCGCACTATCTAAATGACCATAACTTAAACGATCTCTTGTATGGCCTTCTGTCTAGAATCGATATTAGAGTCCACGCTCCTCTATTGGCGGTCTCTGGGCCAAGCGACTGGGCATTGGGGAAGTCGGCATGAATCGCTTAACAAGCGCGTCAATTAGGACGCTCGCAAGCTCGCGCCTATTACGCGGGCGTTACGCTCTCCTCAACAAGAGGATAAGCCTGCTTCACAACCTCACCAGATGAAACTCATATGATCAGCCCAAAACGCCCAATCAACAACCACAATGCCTACCATGCCCATGTTTATTTCGATGCAGATACACTGGCGTTTGCCACAGCATTATGCCAGCGCATTGCCGAGGAGTTTTCACTGGAAGTAGGGCGTATTCATCAAAAGCCGGTAGGGCCGCATACCAGGTGGAGCTGTCAGGTGAAGTTCACTCATGCCGACTTTGATCGCTTTATTCCCTGGCTGAATCGGCATCGCGGCACGCTGAGCGTGCTGGTGCATGCCGATACCGGCAATGATCTGGCCGACCATACCACCCATGCCTGCTGGCTGGGTGATGCGGTGCCGCTGGATTTACGCCAATTCAGGTAGACTCGAAATACTTCTCCATCAGCCGCATATTGCGCCGGTTGGCCTTAAAGCCAAAATCGAACAGGTCACCCAGCACGGGAATACTGCCGATCAGCACTTCCAGCACTATGTTCAGGCCCATGCGCGCCAGCAGGGTGGCCGGCAGTTTCATACGGGCGGCCTGCAGCAGTATGTAACCCGAGAAGGCGGCGCCGGCCAAATCCCCCACCCCGGGCACCAGCCCCATAATGCCATCCAGACCAATGCGAAAGCCGCCGGGCAGGCGGATGGCGCTGTCCAGCAGCCAGGCCAGGCGGTCGAGTTTTTCACGGGTTTCCTGGGTGTGGTTTTGGGCATTTTCTGGCATGGGGGTCCTGGTGTTTGGGGTGAGCTCGGTGGTGTCTGTTCTGGATTCCCGCCTTTGCGGGAATGACGGTGTACGGGTTGTCAGGGACACCATTTTCTCACCGGGCCGGTATTACTGCACCGAATGGCGCCGGGCCATTTGCTGGTGCCAGCGTTTCAGGTGCGGCAGGCGGTCATCCAGGGTCAGCTCCAGTCTTTGCATAAAACCGCAGAGCACCCAGGCGGAGATGTCGGCAACGGAAAAGTGCTCACCCGCCACCCAGGGCTGTTTGCCCAGCTGCGCATCCAGCACCGGCAGAAACTGTTTCAGTCGGTGGCGCGACTCCTCCCCCCACTCCTTGATGCAGTGTTCACGATCCTGATATACGCCGGACAGGTTACGAAAGGCCTGAAAGGCAGGCACCAGGCCCTGCAGCTCCACCATACGCTGCCACATTTCCACCTGCGCCTGCTCCAGCGCAGTGCGGCCAAACAGCGCCTTGTTATTGGGGGTGGTGGCATCCAGATAGCGGCAAATGGCCAGGCTTTCACAAATGCAGGTGCCATCGTCCAGCTCCAGCACCGGAATAAGGCCATTCGGTGCCTTTTCCCTGAACGCGGCCGAGCGGTTTTCACCGCCGCGAATATCCACCTCAACACTTTCAATGTCCATGCCCAGCTCCCGCAGGAAAATGGTCACGCGCTGTGCACTCGGGGTGCCGGTTTTATGGTGAAGTTTCATGTTTGCTCCCTGTGGTGATGTCCAACGGCTGTCCTCAGTTAAGCACGGTTCATGGGGCAGGAGCACGACTCAACACGCAAAAAAAACGCCGGCAGTTGCCGGCGTTTTGCGCTGTCTTCCGAAAGCACAGTGCTTATTTGCGCAGTACTCCTTCCTCGACCAGCAGGTCGTAAATGGCCTGGGCGGCGGCCTGAGGATCATCACGAATGATTTGCCCCTTGCCGCCCTGGGCCTTGGCGGTGGCCTGCTTGAAGCGGTCGGCGGCGGTCTTGGCGCGGGCCACCTTCAGGCGCTTGGGCCTGGGTTTGGCGTCCTGCCACTGCCAGCCATGGCTTTCGGCATCACGGCGCGGGGCCACCGGTTGCTGCTCGGTGATGGCACCGCGCCGGGCCCGGGCAAAGGCGAGCTGACGGGGGCTGGCGGCGGCTTCATCCACACTGGCCACCAGCGGCAGCCGGGTGGTAATGCGCCGGCGCTGACCCCGCGGCAGGGCCTGCAACAGGGTGACCTCGTCCCCCTCGATGGACTCGATGGCGGCAATGCCGGTCACCAGCGGCCAGCCCAGATGCTCGGCCAGCAGGTAGGGCAGCATGCCCGAGCCCTCGCCCTGCTCGGCATGAATGCCGGTGAGCAGCAGATCGGGCTGACGTTCGTCCAGGTAGGGCGCCAGCACCGACAGGGCATCGTCGTCCGGCCCCTGACGCAGCACCGTCAGCCGCTCCAGGCCCATGCCCAGGTAATCCTGCAGCGCCGGGCACTCGGGGTCGCCGGCGTGGATCACCTCAAGCTCGCCCCCCAGAGCAAAGGCCAGCTCCAGGGCGCAGGCGTCCTGCAGGGCCCGGCGGGCGCGGCCCGACACCGGGTGGCGACCTTCACTTACCAGCACCGCAATATTCAACTGCTCAGGCTGCATCGCTTATCTCCTGCTCCGATTTGGCCGATGCCAGTTCCATCAGCGCCGCCAGAATGTCGCGGCTGTCGCCAATGGCGCTCAGGTTCGCACGTTTCACCATGTCACAGTCACTGTCCTGGTTGATGGCCACCACCTTTTCCACCTTGCCGAGGCCCTGCAGGTGCTGCACGGCACCGGAAATGCCCACGGCAATGTAAACCCGGGCACTCACCCAGGTACCGGTGGCCCCCACCTGGCGGCTGCGCGGCATAAAGCCGTCGTCCACCGCCACCCGGCTGGCGCCCTCGGCGGCCCCCAGCAGAGTGGCGGCCTGGTGGAACTGCTCCCAGTCGTGCACGCCATTGCCGGCAGAGAGAATAAACTCCGCCTCGGCCAGGGGAATGTCGGACGGGTCCACCGCCACCCGGCCCTGATCCTGTACCCGGGCGGTGGGCAAGGCATCGGCCTCAAATTCCACCGGCAGGGTCTGATAGCGGTATTCGGTGCAGGGCATGGCGCACTCTTCCAGCAGCAACAGCAGCCGGCACAGCGGCCGGGTAATGTCCTGATGACCGGCGCCGCTGCGGGCGATCAGTTGTTCGCCCTCCCACTTCCACACCCCGGTGGCGGGCCGCTCGCCCAGGGCCACCGCCAGCCGCCGGCCCAGCTCGGCCGACTCGCCGGCATCGGGAAACAGCCAGTGCAGCGGCTGGAATTCGCTGTCGGCCTGCAGGCACAGCTCGGTCCAGGCTTCGGGCTGGTAGCCGTCCACCCCGTGCAGTTGCAGCAGCCGATCCACGCCCGCTTCCTCAATGCCTTCCTTCAGCTCGCCGCACACCAGCCCGAGCACGGCGGTGGCCTGGTGTTGCGCCGCCGCCAGTTGCTGGGCCAGGCCGAGCACGTCCTTGCCGTGGCCGGTGAGGCGGCCGCCGGACAGCGGCAGCCACACCGCAATGTAATGCTGCGGATTGTCCACCACATGCAGCGGCAATTGCGGCTGCTCGCTGGCCTTGCGCACCAGGGTGGTGACCCCGGCGGCGCCGTGCATGTTGAGCCGGTCCAGCCGGCGCAGGCCGCTGGGGCCATATTGCCACTGGGGCCGCGGGTTCTTGCGCAGCAGCCCGGTGGGGCCGCGGCTCGGCTGGCCGCTCAGCTCACCATGGCGCGGATGCAGCCGGTTGCGGGCAATCCAGGCCAGCCGCGGATCCTTGCGAATAACGTCAGACATGGGCTTCCTCCTTGTTCGGCTGTTCGGCAGGCTGCACCAGTGCTTCCAGCAGCAGCTCGGCAATGTCCTTCACCTCGGGCCGCGGCTCCACCACCCCTTCCATCATCAGGGTGCACTGGGGGCAGGCCACCGCCATCAGCTCGGCATCCACCGACCGGGCATCGTCCATGCGCATGTCGGCAATACGGCGTTCGCCGGGAATGTCGGTGACCGGCGCGCCGCCGCCGCCGCCGCAGCAACGGGAGCGGAACCCGCTGCGCTCCATCTCGGTGCGCTCAAAGCCCAGCTGATCGAGCAGGTAGCGGGGCGCATCATAGACGCCGTTATAGCGGCCCAGATAGCAGGGATCGTGGTAGGTCAGCCTGCCGCTCTGGCCATTGCTGAACGCCAGTTTGCCCTGCTGGTGCAGCTCGGCCAGCAGCTCGCTGTGGTGCACCACGTTCAGCTCGCCGCCCAGCTCGGCATATTCGGTGCCCAGGCTTTGCAGCGAGTGCGGATCGGCGGTGACAATGCGATTAAAGCGGTACTTGCCCAGGGTACGAATATTGGCCCTGGCCAGCCGCTGGAAGGTGGCTTCGTCGCCCAGGCGGCGGGCCAGATCGCCCGAGTCCAGCTCTTCGTTGCCAAGGTAGGCAAAGTCCACGCCGGCGGCACGCATCAGCTGCACCAGGGCACGCAGAGTACGCTGGTTGCGCATGTCAAAAGCGCCGTCACCCACCCACAGCAGCACATCGGCCTCGCCCACTTCCTTCATCAGCGGAATGTTGAGATCGGCGGCCCAGTTGCTGCGGCTGGCCGGGGCCAGGCCGCCCGGGTTGTCGGTGGCAATCAGATTTTCCAGCACTTCCTGGCCTTTGCCCGGGGTCTGGCCCCGCTCCAGGGTCAGGAAGCGGCGCATGTCCACCACGGCGTCCACGTGCTCGATCATCATGGGGCACTCTTCCACGCAGGCGCGACAGGTGGTGCACGACCACAGGGTCTGGCTGTCGAGCATGCTCTCCACCAGCGGCTTGTCGGGGCAGCCGGTGCGGGCGGCGCCTTCCTGACCCGGGTGCGGGCTGCCCCGGTAGCTCACTTCTTCCTGGGCGGCCAGGCTGGTCACCATGTCCTGAATGAGCTTTTTGGGGTTGAGCGGCTGGCCGGCGGCAAAGGCCGGGCACTTGCTTTCACAGCGGCCGCACTGCACGCAGGCGTCAAAGCCCAGCAGCTGGTTCCACTTAAAGTCGGTGACCTTTTCCACCCCCAGCTTGTCGGCGTTCAGATCGAGCGCCTTCAGGCCGGTGTCGCGGCCGCCGCCAAAGCGGGCCGGACGGCGGTGAAAGGCCAGGTGCAGGGCACCGGCAAAGGCGTGCTTCATGGGGCCGCCCCAGGCCATGCCAAACACCAGCTCGCCCAGACCCCAGCCGCACACCGCCAGCAGCAGCAGACCCAGCAGGGTACTGCCGGTGCCCTCGGGCAGAATGCCGGCGGCCGGCAGGGTGGCGATAAAAAAGCCCAGCGAAAACGCCAGCAGGCTTTTCGGCAGTCGTTGCCAGGGGCCACGGGACAGCCGCGAGTTGGGCAGTTCGCTGGCGGGCTTTCGGCGGCGCTTCCATACAAACAACGCGCCCACCGTCATCAGCAGGCTGGCACCCAGCAACGGCCATACCAGCCAGGCGCTGTGCAGGCCCAGGCCGTGCACCAGCACCACCAGCACCAGCGCCAGCACAAAACCGCCGCCGGTGGCCACGTGGGTATTGGACATGTACTTGTCCCGCGCCACCACATGGTGCAAGTCCACCAGATAGCGGCGCGGCATGGCGGCCAGCCCGCTCCAGAAGGCCACGGGGCTGGCCCGGCCCCGGCGCCACAGCCGCACCCGGCGCATGGCACCGATGGCGGCCAGGGCAAAGGCCAGCGTTAACAAATAAGGGATCACAGGCTCAAACATAGCGGGCTCCTTGCAGGGCCGGGGTTGCCCCCGGCCCCGGACTCAGAAGTCTTTACACAGACGCAGGGCGTCGTAGATGGCGGCGTGGGTGTTGCGCTGGGACACGCAGTCGCCCAGACGGTAGAGCAGATAGCCCTTGCCGTGCTCGGCCAGGGCCGGTTGAGGCTTGGCGTCGTACAGGGCCTCCAGATCGATCTGGCCCTTGTTGACCGCATCGCCCTTCAGCTCGTAATAGAGCCGCTCGTCCGGACGCAGGCCGTTCTCCACCACAATCTGATCCACCACCCGCTCTTCCTGCTGGCCGGTGTATTCGTTTTCCAGCACCGCCACCAGCTTGTCGCCCTCCTTGTAGACCTTGTGCAGAGCCAGATCGGAGGTCATGATCACCTCGCGCTCATAGAGCGAGCGGTAATAGGTGGGGAAGGTGGTGCCGCCAATGGCCGCGCCGGGCTTGATGTCGTCGGTCACCAGTTCCACCAGGCTGCCCTTGGAGGCCAGGTAGTCCGCCGCCGACATGCCGGAAAACTCGCAAATGGTGTCGTACACCAGCACGTTCTTGGCCGGCTCTACCTTGCCGGAGAGAATGTCCCAGGTGCTCACCACCAGGCCTTCTTCCGCGCCCCACTCGGGGTTCTGCTCCAGGAAGGGAGTGCCGCCCACCGCCAGGATCACCACGTCGGGCTGCTCGCCCATGATGGCGGGCAGATCGGCGGCGGTGTCCAGACGCACATCCACCTTGAGGCGGTTAAGCTCCAGGGCGTACCAGCGGGTAATACCGGCAATCTGGTCACGCTGGGGCGCCTTGGCCGCCAGGGTGATCTGACCGCCCAGCTCGGGCGCCTTTTCAAACAGCACCACGTTATGGCCGCGCTCGGCCGCCACCCGGGCCGCCTCCATGCCACCGGGGCCGCCGCCCACCACCACCACCTTGCGAATGGGACCGTCGGTTTTCTCGATGATGTGGGGCATGCCCAGGTGCTCGCGGGAGGTGGCCGCGTTCTGAATACAGAGCACGTCCAGGCCCTGGTACTGACGGTCGATACAGTAGTTGGCGCCCACGCACTGCTTGATCTGGTCGACCTGACCCAGCTTGATTTTGGTGATCAGGTGCGGATCGGCCATGTGCGCCCGGGTCATGCCCACGAAGTCGACGTAGCCGCCTTCCAGAATGCGCTGGGCCTGGTTCGGATCCTTGATGTTCTGGGCGTGGATCACCGGCACTGTGACCACTTCCTTGATGCCCGCCGCCAGGTGCAGGAAGGGCTCCGGCGGGTAGCTCATGTTGGGGATCACGTTGGCCAGGGTGTTGTGGGTGTCACAACCGGAGCCGATGACGCCAAAGAAGTCCACCATGCCGGTGTCGTCATAGTATTTGGCGATCTGCTTCATGTCGTCGTGGCTGAGGCCGTCGGGGTGGAACTCGTCACCACAGATGCGCAGGCCCACGGCGAAGTCGGGACCCACTTCGGCGCGAATGGCCTTGAGCACTTCCAGGCCGAAGCGCATGCGGTTTTCAAAGCTGCCGCCCCACTCGTCGGTGCGCTTGTTGACCCGCGGGCTCCAGAACTGATCGATCAGGTGCTGGTGCACGGCGGACACTTCCACCCCGTCCAGCCCCCCTTCCTTGGCGCGGCGGGCGGCCTGGGCATAGTCGCCGATAATGCGCTGAATTTCTTCCGGCTCAATGGTTTTACAGGTGGCGCGGTGCACCGGCTCGCGAATGCCGGAGGGCGACACCAGGGTGCTCCAGTTGTAACCGTCCCAGCGGGAGCGCCGGCCCATGTGGGTGATCTGAATCATGATCTTGGCGCCGTGCTTGTGCATGGCGTCGGCCAGATTCTGAAAGTGAGGAATAATGCGATCGGTGCTCAGGTTAACCGAGCTCCACCAGGCCTGGGGACTGTCGATGGACACCACGCTAGAGCCGCCACAAATGGCCAGGCCCAGGCCGCCCTTGGCCTTTTCTTCGTAATACTTAACGTAGCGATCCGTGGTCATGCCGCCGTCGGTGGCATACACCTCGGCATGGGCCGTGCTCACCACCCGGTTGCGAATGGTGAGCTTGTTGATGTTCATGGGTTGAAACAAGGCGTCGAACTGTCCCATCCTGGAATCCTCTTGTACATGCGGCGGGCCGTGCTCCCGGCCCACCGAAAATTAATACTTGCCAGGAGCGCGCCTTACAGCGGGCTCACTTCAAACAGGCCGTAATCGCAACCAGTCTGGGCACCGCTTTGCACCTGGCGGGCCCGGGTGCGTACCGGATAACCCAGGCTTTGGGCAATCTGATCCATGGCGCCGGCGAACCAGCCGGTGAACATGTAATCCACCATGCGCTCCACCTTGCCGTACTGATAGACAAAGGCGGAGTGATCCAGGCGAACCCGGGCGGTGCCGGCGGCAATATCCAGCTGCTCAATGGTGAACAGGCCCCAGCCACGCTGAGACAGGCGCTTCATGTAGTGCTCAAACACGGCGTCGCCGCTGATGCCGTGGCACTCGGCCTCTTTTTCACACCAGTGCCAGGCCGACTTGTAACCGGCCTTGTACAGGATTTCGGCATAGCGCTCCGGGCCCAGCTCTTCCTCGATGGCCATATGGTTGTTCACGAAGAAGTGACGCGGCACATAGAGCATGGGCAGGGCGTCTGTGGTCCAGACGCCGGTGTCGGCATCTACTTCAATCGGCATTTCGGGTGCATGTACTGACATTGTTGTTTCTCCCTTGCTTCCTTGATTCTGCTTATTCGCCCCAGACGTCCTTGAGCACACGAACCCAGTTGCCGCCCATGATCTTCTCCACCAGCCGCGGAGAATAACCATTGCGCAGCAGGGCCTCGGTGAGGTTGGGGAATTCACCTATGGTGCGAATGCCTTCGGGGTTGATGATTTCGCCAAAACGGGTCAGGCGGCGGGCATAGCCCTTGTCGTGAGTGAGCCACTCGAAGAAGTTCTGATCGTGCCCCTGGGTAAAGTCGGTGCCGATGCCGATGGCGTCTTCACCCACTATGTCCAGCACATAGCCAATGGCCTCGACGTAGTCGTCGACGGTGGACTCAATGCCTTTCTTCAGGAAGGGGGCAAACATGGTCACGCCCACAAAGCCGCCGTGCTCGGCGATGAAACGCAGCTCGGCGTCCGACTTGTTGCGCGGGTGATCCTTCAGGCCAGCGGGCAGGCAGTGGGAATAGCACACCGGCTTTTTGGACTCGAGGATCACCTCTTCCGAGGTCTTGGCACCCACGTGGGACAGATCGCACATAATGCCGACCCGGTTCATTTCGGCCACCACCTCGCGGCCAAAGCCGGACAGGCCGCCGTCGCGCTCGTAACAGCCGGTACCTACCAGGTTCTGGGTGTTGTAGGCCATCTGTACGATGCCCACGCCCAGTTGCTTGAAAATTTCCACGTAACCGAGCTGGTCTTCAAAGGCATGGGCGTTCTGGAAACCGAGAATAATGCCGGTGCGGCCTTCTTCCTTGGCGGCCAGAATGTCGGCGGTGGTGCGCACCGGCCGGATCAGGTCGGCATGCTCCTGAAAGTAGCGGTTGAACTCGGCAATGTTGTTGACCGTGGCCTGAAACCCCTCCCACACCGACACGGTGCAGTTGGCGGCGGTCAGCCCGCCCCGGCGCATGTCTTCAAACAGTTCGCGCCCCCAGTTGGCGATAATGAGGCCGTCAATGACAATGGCCTGATTGTGTACTTCTGCTGCGTTGTGCATAGCCTGCCCTTCCTCGCATTCGGTTAGCGGTGACACGGGGTTCACCGGATTCAGGGGCAGTCTATCCCGCGCCAATGGGGGCGCTGTGGCTGAAAGCGACCGGGGCATAGTTAAAAGCGTCACCTGTCATACCTTGTGACTTACCAGCAGGCTGCTACTTACTGTAGGCGCCACTTCAGTTGGCGCAGACTCACAGACAAAGATGTCTTCAAGGCCTGTTGTACAGGCCCTGCCGGCTAAAGCGGCAGCTACAAAAAAAGTCAAAAAGCAACAAGCCCCGCAGTGCGGGGCTTGTTGCTTATAAAGTGTCAGAACAGTTACAGGATCACAGACGCAAAGGTAGGCTCGCTGCGCGCCGTGTCAAGGTGGGCAGCAAAGTCCGTTCTGGGCAAGACAGGTGCAGCCTCGGCCGCCCTGGGCACGGGGCGGCTGCAACGGTCGTCCCGGGGAGGGACGCCAAAACATTCGCGATAGCATTTGCTGAAATGGGGCATGGACACAAAGCCACAGGCGGTGGCGATATCGATGATCGCCATTGAGGTCTGGCGCAGCAACTGGCGGGCCCGCTTCAGCCGCAGGTTGAGGTAATAACGCGACGGCGAGCATTTCACATGGCGCTGGAACAGCCGCTCCACCTGGCGGCGCGACAGCCCCACATAGTGAGCCAGTTCATCCAGGGTAATGGGCTCTTCCAGGTTGGCCTCCATCAGCGCCACCACCTCCGCCAGCTTGGGCTGGGCCGGCCCCACCAGGTGGCGCAGCAGCACCTTTTGCTCTTCCTGGCCATCGCGAATGCGCTCACACAGGAACATGTCGCAAATGGCGGTGCTGAGGGCGCTGGAATGCTCCTTTTCGATCAGATGCATCATCATGTCAATGGGGGCGGTGCCGCCGCTGCTGGTCAGCCGGTCGCGGTCGATGCAGTACAGGGCATTGCTGGTTTCCAGACGGGGGAAGGCCTCTTTAAACGCGGCCATGTATTCCCAGTGAATGGTACAACGATACCCGTCGAGCACGCCGGCGTCGGCCAGCAGGAAACTGCCGGTACACACGGCCCCCAGCTTGACCTTGCGGTGAGCCAGCTGCTGCAGCCAGGCGCGCAAATGGCGGCTGCGGGCGTTGGCAATGCCCACCCCGCCACACAGCAGCATCATGTCGAGGTGACCACAGTCGTGGGTGGCATGATCCGGCGTTACCTGCACGCCGTCGCTGGCCCGCACCGGCTGGCCGGTTTCGCTCAGCATGACCCATTCATACAGATTTTTACCCGACAGCTGATTGGCCATGCGCAACGGCTCAATGGCCGATGCCAGGGAGATCATGGTGAAGTTTTCTACCAACAAAAAACCAACACGTTGTGGCTGACTCATTGCGTTTCCTCCTGCCCCTGCCGAGGTGCAAGGCGTGAGCCTTGTACTGCCGCTGGCCGTCCAGCGCCATCCTGGGGAACATTTACATTGCTGATGCAAACATTTAAAAAATATATAACACCAGAGTACCGCGCAATATCTCTAACATCGGTTTTCTCCCTGTCTCGAAAACAAACTGTGAGCAAGCTCATAAAGTGTATGCTTCAAGGGCGAATAACCGGTCTTTCCGGTCAGAAAACTCGCGCAGCCACATTGGGTTACCGTGGGTAACGGCAACTTTTGTGCCAACGGGCAAGCCCCGGATAAATAACAAAAAAGTCGCCTTAAAAGGCGACTTTGCGGGCTAAAAGACAGGGGTTATGGGCAGTAAGGAGTCAAATAGCAACAATTTTATGATTCAAGGCTCCCCGTTTCGGGGCAGGACGTTCTCGCCCGCCCCGAAACGGGGAGAATGTCAAGACGATGGCGGCAGCTTCACCGGCACCGTCACCGGCTCTTCCACCGGCATTTCCTGATGCAGGGCCCGGAACAGCCCCCACATCATCACCATGATCACCGCCGAGAACGGAAAGGCGGCAATAATGGCCGCGGTTTGCAGCGCCTTGAGTCCACCCGCCATCATCAGAATGGCCGCCACGGCGGCCACCGCCATGCCCCACAACACCCGCTGACTGCGGGGCGGATGCTCATTGCCCATCGACAGAATGGTGGTCACCACCAGAGTGCCGGAGTCGGCCGAGGTAATGAAATAGAGCGCCACCAGCACGGTGGCCAGCACCGAGGCCGCATAGCCCATGGCACCGTCGTCAAGCAGGGTCAGGGTGGCATACAGGGCCGAGGTGACGTTGTCGGTGACCGCCGCCACTATACCGGCCTGACCAATGGCGGCACTGGCCTCGCCGGCGGCGTTGGTGATGGTGTGGGTCAGCTCAATATACAGCGCCGAGCCGCCGAACAAGGTCAGCCACAGCATGCCCAGCAGGGTCGGCACCAGCAACACACCGCAGATAAACTCGCGAATGGTGCGGCCCTTGGAGATGCGCGCAATAAACATGCCGACAAAGGGCGACCAGGACATCCACCAGGCCCAGTAGAACACGGTCCACCAGGACTGCCACTGGCCGTCCTTGCTGGCATCGGTCCAGGTGCTCATCGGCACCACATGGGCCAGGTAATCCCCTACCCCCTGCACATAGCTCTGCAGCAGGTAACGGGTAGGGCCATACACCAGCAGGAACAGCAGGATCGCCACGGTCAGCCAGATATTGATTTCCGACAACCACTTCACGCCCCGGCCAATGCCGGAGAGCACAGAGGCGGTGGCAATGGCCGAAATCACCAGGATCAACACCAGCTGGTTACCGGTGCTGACTTCCATGCCAAACAGGTGGTTCAGCCCGGTATTGATCTGGCTGACGCCCAGCCCCAGGGAGGTGGCCACGCCAAACACGGTGCCAAACACCGCCAGGGTGTCGGCGGCATGGCCCATCCAGCCGTAAATGCGCCGGCCAATCAGCGGGTACAGGGCCGAACGAATGGTCAGCGGCAAATTCTGCCGGTAGGAGAAATACGCCAGCGACAACCCCACTACCACATAAATGGCCCAGGGATGCAGGCCCCAGTGAAAGAAGGTGATGCGCATGGCCACTTCCGCCGCCTCCGGGGTCATGCCCTCGGCAATGAAGGGATTGCTCTGAAAGTGGTAAATGGGCTCGGCGATGGACCAGAACACCAGGCCAATGCCCATGCCGGCGCTGAACAGCATGGCGAACCAGGAAAACAAACCGTATTCCGGCCGGGCGTCGTCGCTGCCCAGGCGCAGCCGGCCAAAGCGGCTGCAGGCCAGCACCACGCAAAACACCAGCATCAGCGCCACAATGGCGATGTAATACCACTTGAAGTGAGACAATATGCCGCCCGACACAGTGTCGAACAGGCTGGCGGCGGCGTCCGGATACAGGGCGCCGCCCAGAACAAACAAGGTAACGATCATCATGGAGCTGATCGTTGCCGCCGGACTCATTCCTTTTAACATTCCATCTTTGCCAACCATAGCAAGAGATCTCCGTCGGATTGATTGTGAGTCAGCCGCCACCCGGGCCTCCTCATCCCCCTGGCCCCGGTCGCGACTGCAAGTGATAACAAGGCATCCGCATGGACGCCCGTGGGTGCAGTAGCGCCTTCTATAACAACAGCTAACGGCTGATTAAAACTTCTTCAATGCGACACCGAGTTAACCAGTCCCGCCCCGAGCGGCATATTCTGTTTTCAATGCGACAGCATGTCGCAAATGGTCTTGTTCCCCGCCGCGGCCGGGATTAGCCTGAGCTTTTCGCCATACAGGAGACTCCCATCATGATGATCACCGAGCTGATTGATCAGCAGGACTTTCTGGCCCGGTTGCGCGACTGGGGGCTCTCTCCCCCGGCGAGTCTGGCGGATTGTGAGCCACTGCTGGAGGCGCTGTTGCAAGGTCAGGAAGGGGCTGTGTGGCAGGAACGGCTTGAAGCCCTGCTGGCCCAGCGGGCACTGCTGCACCCCGAGGTGCTGGCACTGGTGGAAAGAAGCCTGAATAACCGATGATCCGGCACAGGGAAGGTCTGTAGCGGCCGCTTTAGCTGGCAGGGCCTGCGCAGCAGGCCGTTAACACCGGAGTATCCTTATAAACCCCGTCATTTCCGTGAAGGCGGAAATCCAGGGCATGGGCACAGACCTTAAGACCCGGCGCTGCGTGAAGACAGCTATGGGCCCCCGCTTTCGCGGGGGCGGCAAAACCGCCGGCTTACTCCGGCAGTTCGACGGACAGGGTCTGACCGCCGGCATTGGCCACAAAGGTGTCGGCATACCAGTTAACGAAATTCACCACCCCGAACTCGTAAGTGGGTGAATAGGGGCCGGGCTCGTAGGCAATGGAGTTGATGCCACGCTGGTTTTCCTCGGCCAGGGCACGGTCCTGGGCGTTGGTGGCATCCCATACCCGGCGCAGTTTTTCCACGTCGTAGTCCACGCCTTCCACCGCGTCCTTGTGCACCACCCACTTGGTGATCACCTTGGTCTTCTGCGGGCCGAGCGGCACCACCTGGAAGGTGATCAGATGATCACTCTGGCCATGGTTCCAGGAGTTGGGCAGATGCAGAATGCGCAGCGAGCCCAGATCCCGGTTCTGCACCCGGCCCAGGGTCTTGTTACAGGCGGCGCTGCCGTCTATGGTCATGGCCACCTTGCCCTCGGCCAGGGGCATGCGCACCATGCGGTTGCGCAAACCGAACGACACATGCTCGTGGGGAATGCCCTCGGCGTCCCATTCCGCCGCCTTGCGCGCCACATGGGCCTTGAAGGCATCGGTGGCACGGGGATCATTGGTGTCGTCGAACTCCAGCAGGGTATTGAGCAGTTCGGGGTGAGAGCCGGCGCAGTGGTAGCATTCCCGGTTGTTCTCGATCACCAGCTTCCAGTTGGCGTCCTCCACGATCTCGGACTGCACCGCCACCTTGGCGTTTTCCAGATCGTAAGGCTCCAGGTAATGCTCCAGCGCCGCCAGAAACTCGTCGATCTCGGGCGGGTTGTCGGCCAGACAGATGAAGATGTAGCCACCGGCGGTCTTGGTGTGCACCTTTTTCAGCGGAAAATCGGCCTTGTTGAACTGCTCGCCCATGTCGTTGCCGGCATAGATCAGCTGACCGTCCAGCTCGTAGGTCCACTGGTGATAGGGGCAGACCAGCTTGGCCACCTTGCCCTTTTTCTCGGTGCACAGGCGCGAGCCGCGGTGCCGGCACACATTGTGAAAGGCCTGCACGCCGTCCTTGTTGCGTACCACGGTAATGGGGTTGTTGCCCACCTCCACCGTGATGTAGTTGCCGGTTTTGGGAATTTCGCAGGTCAGCCCCACATACAGCCATTCCTTGCTGAAGATCTGCTCCATGTCGGCCTCGAACACCGACTGGCTGTTGTAACAGGCCTGGGGAAGGGAGTAACCGGGACGACGCTGCTGCAGCAGCTGAACGGTATCCGCCAGTGCGGGGGCGGTGCCGATAACGGTGGTGTTGCTCTGCTCCATCTGCATTGCTTCCTTTGCTGAGTTGAAAGAACGGGAAAACCCTCCCGTTAATGGGCGTATTGTTATGCCACCGGGGCGGCCCCGGTTGTCTGAAAACGACCCGGGCCGCCGGCTTTTACGACCCGCACACCGGCGGCCCGACGCGGCTTTCCCTTCCTGGCAGGCGAGGCGGGGCTCACGGATATGTCGGTGTCGCTTTCAGGCAATTGCCCCGCCCCAAACTCATCAAGAATGCCGGAAACAAGGACACAAGGGGCCCAGCACCGCCCCTGCGGAGGACAGCGATGAATCAGGACTTTATTTCACCCATCAATACCCAGACCTGGAGCAACGGTCGCCACCCGGTGCGCTGTGTGCGCGTGATCCAGGAAACCTGGGACGTGCGCACCTTCTGCTTTACCGCCGAAAGTCCGCTGCTGTTTTTTTTCAAGCCCGGCCAGTTTGTGACCCTGGAGCTGGAAATTGACCAACAAACGGTCATGCGCAGCTACACCATCGCCTCTTCACCCTCGGTGCCCTACAGCTTTTCCATTACCGTCAAGCGAGTGCCCGGCGGCGTGGTGTCCAACTGGCTGCACGACAACCTCAAGGAAGGCGACGCCCTGGCGGTGCACGGCCCGGTGGGCAACTTCAACTGCATCGACTTTCCCAGCGACAAGGTGCTGTTGCTCTCCGGCGGTGTGGGCATTACGCCGGTGATGTCGATGCTGCGCTGGTGGTTCGACACCAACGCCGATGTCGACATTCAGTTTGTGCACAGCGCCCGCACCCCCAAGGATCTGGTGTTCTACCGGGAGCTGCAGCACATGGACTCGCGTCTGTCCAATATTCAGCTCAGCCTGATCTGTGAGCGCACCGACATTGGTGAAACCTGGAGCGGCTACCGGGGCTTTCTCAACAGCGCCATGCTCAGCCAGATCTCCCCCGACTTTATGGAGCGGGAAGTGTTCTGCTGCGGCCCCACTCCCTACATGAAGGCGGTGCGCAACCTGCTGCAACAGGCCGGTTTCGACATGGATCGCTACCACGAGGAAAGCTTTGGCGCCACCCCGGTGGAAGTGATTGAAGACGTGGAGCTGCTGGCCCAGGAAGCCTCGGATCTGGCCGATGAACTGGAGCGCACCGAAGAGCGGCTGACCATTTCCTTTCTCGACAGCGATCTGCAGGCCAGCATTCTGCCCGGCGAAACCCTGCACAGCGCCGCCGCCCAGGCCGGTTTGCACATTCCCAAGGCCTGCGGCATGGGCATCTGCGGCACCTGCAAGGTCAGGGTCACCAAAGGGCAGGTGGCCATGGAGCACAACGGCGGCATTACCGATGAAGATATTGAGGCCGGTTATGTGCTGAGCTGCTGCAGCGTGCCCAGCGGCGACGTTGAAGTGGAATACTGAAGTCACGGAGGTTGCAAGGGACTGACAGGTCCACCCTTTTGCCCGCGCCGGCATGTCTGGCCCGGGCTTTTTTGCGTTCACAACGGACTCGGGCTGTAGGCGCCGCTTCAGCCGGCGCGTTTATCGGGCTGCGCCGGTGTTAACGGCCTGCTGCGCAGGCCCTGCCGACATCCTCTTTCAAATCCATATTGCATCCCACAACGGATAATCACCCACCCGGTTCACCAGCCCCGCCCTGAGCGGGTTGGCAATAATGTATCTGGTAATCTGCCGCAGGTCTTCTTCCTGCCGGATGGCATGATCATGGCCCCCCCTTTGCCAGCAGGCGCCGCTTCGTCCCAGATGGTGGTTCACACGTCAGGCCGAACGGCCCTTGAAGGTGCGGATCAAACCTGCAAGGGAAGCAGGTTCATTCAGTTGCAACAGCCAGTGCAGATGATCGGGCATCAGCAGCCAGGGCATGATGATAGGGCATGGAGATGATGAGGTGGAGGGTCGGGGGACGCAGTGTAGTTCATGGGGCGCAGGCTGCAGGCGCCACTTTAGTTGGCACGTTAATCAAGCAACACCGGTGTTAACGGCCTGCTGCGCAGGCCCTGCCAGCTAAAGCGGCAGCTACAACATCAGCTCCGGGTTTCACATCGGGCGGGGGCTGCAGATACCCGACACTGCGCCCGGCGCTGCCACAGCAGCACGGCGATCAGGGCGTAGAGGCCAATGACCACCAGGCCCACCCACTCGATTTTGAGCGGGGTGAACTGGAACAGCAGCACCAGGCCGAACATCAGTGTCCAGTTCAGGGCCACGTAACGTACCTGCCCCAGCTTTTCGGCCTCAATACCCAGGTTGGTAGTATAGAGGCGGATCAGCGAGTCGAGGGAGTTAATCACAAAAATCACCCCCACCACCACCATCGACAGGTTCAGCAAGCCGCCGATCGCCAGGCTCTGCTCAAAATGCAGATAGAGCACGGAAAACCAGATGGCAATGGGAATGGAGGGCACCACCAGCATGGCAATACACAGCTGCCAGGCCGGCAGGCCACCGGCAAAGCGGGCCACGAACTGGCCGATCATGATGCTCCAGGAAAACCACCAGAACAGATAGAAGGCATGGTAGTCGGTAATGGGCGTCACAAACCGGTGAATATGGGTGAAGTACTCACCAATGGTGGCCACCGTGCTGCCCAGCCCCTGCACCCCCGCCCCCGTGTTCAGCCACATGGCAAGGATAAGCGCAATAAACAGCCAGGTTGACGCCACGCTCAGCAGCTTCACATAACGCACGTCGGAGCTGGACCAGACCGCTGCCAGCACCACCAGTGCCACCAGCCCGTAGACCATGGCGGGCGGAATACCCTCGATATAACCGGGCAGGTAACTCAGGAACAGGTAACCGGTAAAGGCACAGGTACCGATAATCACCAGGTTATTGATCAGCTTGACCAACGGCAGCTCGAACAGCCTGACCCTGGGCTCGATCAGCACAAAATAGAAGGTGGTGAAAAAGTAAAAACCCCACACCAGAAAGCCCCAGAAGCCAAACTCGATGGCCAGCGGGCTGGCAAAGCCGTATTCCGCCTCGCTGGCATAAACGGGAAATTCGGTGAGCGGAAACATCACCAGGCCCACATCCAGGCCCGAGGTAAACAGAATGGCGATAAAGGTAAACAGGGAGGTGGGCATCTCTCCCTTGCAGCGCACCCGGCCGTAACGCAGCAGTATCCACACCGACGCGGTCAGCGTCAGCACAATGGCAACAGACAACACCCTATCCATGGCAAAGGTCCTCTTTTGTTGATTCCATCAATCGGCTCGCGCCCACCGGCACGGCGACCATCCATATGCTCCTTGCTGGCCTTTAAACCTCACATTAATTGAACAATCAATCAATACCCCACTGTAAAAGCAGGAGAGAATCGGAATATGCTGATTGCGACCCGGGACCTGGCTGTTTGCGACAAAGGGGAGTGTAAGCTGGGTATAAAAAAGGACGGCATTTGCCGTCCTTTGTCTGGGGGGGTTAACCCCGGTGAGCGTCGGTCGCGGGCCGGGTGCGGTTGTAGACGGTTTCGTCCAGCTCGTTCTCGCTCTTGCCGATCAGCACCGACACCATCAGGTCGCCACACACGTTCACCGTGGTGCGGGCCATGTCGAGGATGCGGTCAATGCCGGCCACGATCGCCAGGCCTTCCAGGGGCAGACCGACGGTGGTCAGCACCAGCGACAGCATGATCAGACCGGCGCCGGGCACGCCGGCGGTACCAATGGAGCCCAGGGTGGCGGTCATAATGATCAGGATATAGTCGGACATGGCCAGATCCACGCCAAAGGCCTGAGCCACAAACACGGCACAGATGCCCTGATAGAGAGCGGTGCCGTCCATGTTGATGGTGGCCCCCAGGGGCAGCACAAAGCTGGACACGCCCTGAGACACGCCCATTTCCTCGCGGGCCGCCTTGATGGTGGCCGGCAGGGTGCCGGAGCTGCTGGTGGTGGTGTAAGCCACGGCGGCCGGGTTGATCAGGCCTTTCAGGTAACGCACCGGATTCAGGCGGCCCAGCACGCTGATCAGGCCGCTGTATACCACCAGCACGTGGATCAGCGAGCCCACATACACCAGAGCCACCACCTTGATCAGCGGCAGCAGCACTTCCAGGCCGTATTTGCCCGCCACCCAGGCCATCAGACCAAACACGCCGTAAGGGGCGAGCTTCATCACCAGCTCGGTCAGCTTGTACATGCCTTCGGCCAGGCTCTCAAACAGGCTGACGGCCGGCTGCGCCTTGTCGCCACACAGGGTCAGGGCAATGCCCAGGCCCAGGGCAAACACGATGATCTGCAGTATGTTGCCGGCGGCCATGGCACCGATGGGGTTTTGCGGGATCAGTGCCAGCAGGGTCTCCACCAGGGAGGGGGCCTCGCTGGCCGACACCGGCTCGGTAATGGTCATGTTCATGCCGGCGCCCGGGGAAAACAGCAACGCCAGTGCCAGGCCAATGGTAATGGCCACCGCCGTGGTGCCCAGGTAAAGCACCACCGACTTGAGGCCAATGCGACCCATTTTGCGGGTGTCCTGCATGGAGGTCACACCCACCACCAGGGAGCAGAACACCAGCGGCACGATCAGCATTTTAATCGCGTTGATAAACAGCGTGCCAATCGGCTTTAACAACTCGGCGTCCGGGCCCAACAGGGTGCCCGCGATCACGCCCAGCACCATGCCCACGAGAATCTTTTTCCAGAGCGCCAGTCCGCTCCAAAAGCCGCTACGGCCCTGCACTGCTACTGTCTGTTCCATCGTCGGTTCCTTGGTTCTTGATGTCGAGGTATACAGCCGGACGCGGCCCCGTGCGGGCGCGGTCCGAACCATCGGTATCTGGCGTTCACTCGCCAATCCCTGCCCAGACAAGAGCAAGGGCCATGCCAGTTTCGTCAAACACAATTAAGCAACTGTTTATTAATGAATTTTTAATGAAGAACAGCCGAAGCAAAGAAGCGCAAGGGGTATAACCAGCGTTATGGAAAAGGCTATCGAAAAACAACAAATATTGATTTATCAATGAGATAAGCAAAAAAACCCGGGTTATAACCCTTCACCCGGGTTATAGGGGTTCAGGCGTCGTCGGCCGCGGCCTTTTTCAGCCGTTTGCTCAGCGCCGGCTGGGAAATACCCAGCAGCCGGGCGGCCAGCGACTGATTACCCTGGGCCCGGCGCATGGCCTCGGCCACCAGCAGGTCGCCCACTTCATTCAGCCTGGGCAGGGTCGGCATTTGGCTGAAGGGGCCGGATTCGGCTTCGCCTGTTGGCAGAACCTGTGTTTCCTGCTGGCCCAAGGCCTGGCGGAACACCTCCATCGACAGCATTTTCGACTTGTGCCGGCTCATGGCGTCGTAGGCCAGCGCCCGCAACTCCCGCACATTGCCGGGAAAGGCATAGTTGGCCAGCAGCACCGGCAACTCCCGCGGCACGGTGGGCACGGTTTTACCCAGCTCCGCCGCCGCCTCGGCAAGAAAGTGCTCCAGCAACAGGGGAATGTCGTCCTTGCGCTGACGCAGCGGCGGAATCTCCACCTGATGGGTACGCAGCCGGTAATAGAGATCCTTGCGAAAGCTGCCGTCCTGCTGCTTGCGGGCCAGATCCTGATGGGTGGCCACCACCACACGGGCACGCAGACGTTTGGGCCGGTCGCTGCCCAGGGGGTAATACTCCCCTTCCTGCAGCAGCCGCAGCAGCTTGACCTGGGAAGGCAGGCTCAGGTCGCCTATCTCGTCCAGAAACAGGGTACCACCCGCGGCCTGTTCAATCATGCCGGCCCGGGCCCGCTCGGCCCCGGTAAAGGCCCCCTTGTGATGGCCGAACAGGGTGTCGGCAAACACATTGTCGTCCAGCCCCGCCACATTCACGCTGACCACGGGGCCGTCGCGGTTGCTCAGGGCATGAATGGCATGGGCAATCAACTCCTTGCCCACCCCGCTCTCGCCGCAGATCAGCACCGGCTGGCTGCTGGCGGAAATCGCCTCCAGATACTGAAACACCGAGCGCATGCCCTTGTCCTGGGTAATGATGCCGGCAAACACCTCGGGGCGCTCCAGGGTGTCGGTGAGAAAGCGCCGGCGCATTTCCTGGTTTTCCAGCCGCATTTCCTGGCTGGCAATGGCCCGGCGAATGCCACCGATCAGCCGGTCTTCTTCCGTGGTCTTGACGAAATAGTCGTAGGCCCCGAGGCGAATGCAGTTGACCGCCGTTTCCAGCTGGTTCAGCCCGCTGATGATAATCACCGCTATCTCGGGATATTCCTCCACGATCTGTTGCAGCAGGGCTTCGCCGGACAGGTGCGGCATGGTCAGATCCAGCAGCACCAGGCCGATGGGCTCCCGGGCAATGATGTCCATCACTTCCCGGCTGTCTTCGCAGCGGTAAATGTGATTAATGCCGCCCCGCCGCTCCAGGGCAATGCTGAGGCTGCGCAGAAAGGGGGCTTCGTCATCCACCAGCAGCACACCAAAGCTGGGGTAGGAATTGCTTTTGATCACGATGGGGTTCCTTTTATCGCAGGCAGCGTCAGGGTCACGCGGGTGCCCCTGCCCGGCTCGGAGTCATACTCCAGCCGGCCGCCATGCTCCTGCACGATGCCGGCCGACACGGACAAACCCAGCCCGATGCCGCCCTGCTCGCGCTTGGTGGTAAAAAACGGATCCTTCAGCCGGGACAGGTTGTGGGGCTCGATGCCCACGCCCTGATCGGTAATATCCAGATACAGCTCGTTGCCCCGGACCCGGTAGCCGGTGCGGATAAAGATGCCCTGCTCCGGGCTGGTGAGGGCCTGGCAGGCATTCACCACCAGGTTGATCAGCACCTGTTCAATGCGCTGGGCGTTACCCCTGAACGGCGGCAGGTCCGGCGCACAATCCACCTCCAGCCGGTGGCTGGACTTGCGAATGGTGTTGTCGACCAGGCGGATCACCGTGGCCACCAGGGCGTTGAGATCCACGTTCTCATTCAGCTCCGCCGGGCCCTGGCGGGCAAAGTCCCGCAGATCATCCACAATGCGGCGAATGCGACCGGCGCTGGTCTGCATGTCGTCGAGCATGGCCGGCAGCTCCTCGCGCATGCGGCTGTAGGGCAGCCCGGCCAGGTAAAAGTCGCCCTGCTGTTCATATTGTGCCTCCAGCAGATCTTCCAGATCGGCAAAGGCATCTTTCAGCACCGGCAGGTTCAGCAGCAGCAGGCTGCTGGGGTTGTTGATTTCGTGGGCCACTCCCGCCACCAGAATGCCGAGGGACGACATCTTGTCGGCCTGGATCAGCTGTTGTTGCTGCAATTGCAGCTCCTCGCTGCGCCGGGCCACTTCCCGGGCCAGCATGCGGTTCCAGATGACGATACCGCCCAGCACCACCAGCAACAGCGCCGACACCAGGGCGGCGGCCAGACCGATTTTCTTCCAGGGCCAGCCATCCTGCTCCAGCGGCCCCAGCCATTTGTCGTAAATCTGTTGCAGGCGGCCGGTGTTCTTGAGAATGGCCAGCCCCTCGCTGAACCCCGCCAGCAGCGCCTCGTTGCCCCTGGCCACCGCATAGCCGTAACGCTGGGGCCGAAAGGGCTGGCCCACCGGCACTATATTGGACAGCTCCAGCTCGCGGCCCAGATACAGCCCCGGCAGGTTGGCCACCAGGGCATAATCGTGCCTGCCCGCCGCCAGCAGGCGCAGCCCGGTGGCATGAGTGTCGACCAGCACCAGTTTCGCCCCCACGTCGTTGTGCAGCAGGTGATCGTGCATAATGCCGCCCCGCTGCACGATCACCTCCCTGCCGCGCAGGTCGGCCAGCTCCCTGGCCTCGTCCTCGCCCTTACGGGCAAAAATGGACTGATACACGATGGCGTGCGGGGGCGAGAAACTGTAATCGTCGCTGCGCTCGTCGGAGAAAATCATGCCCTGCAGCACATCCATCTCGCCCGCATTCAGGGCCTGGCGCATGCGATTCCAGTCACCGAGATGAAACTCCACCTGCATGCCCATGACCTCGGCAATGGCACGGGTCAGCTCCACGTTGTAGCCGTCGGGCTCACCGTCTTCATTGAGAAATTCATAGGGCGGGTAGTCGTGATCGCCGCCCACGCGAATAATGCCTTCCCGGTAAGGCTCTGCCGCCATGGCGCCGCCCAGGGCCAGGCCCCACAGCAGCAAACACGCGCAAAGCCGTTTCATGGTTTCGGCTCCGCCCGGCCGTAATTCTGCTCGCACACGCGCCAGAAGGCTTCGGCGGTGTCGGACAGGGGCCGGCTGCAGCGGTAGAGACACACATTGAGCGGCCACTGCCAGCGGCGACCGCCGCAGATCACCAGAAAGCCCTGGCGCAACTCTTCGCGAATGGCAAAGCTCGGCACCCAGGCGATGCCCATGCCCTGCATGGCCATCACCTTCAGGCTGTCGGCCAGGGGTGACTCAAACGCCTGGTGCAGGGTAAGGGCAGGCGGCCGGCGGCGCAGCAGCCGCGCCACGCAGCGGCCAAGAAAAATTTCCTCGGGATAACCCAGATAAGGCAGGGTGGCGCCATGGGCGGCGTCCAGGTCGAAAATGGGCCGGCCTTCCTCATCGGCCCGGCACACCGGCACCAGCTGCTCGGTTTGCAGCTCAAAACGGTGAAACTGCGCCGGTGCCAGACCGGGATCGTCAAACGCCAGCAAAAAGTCGCAAATGCCGTTTTTCAGGGCCTGCACGCTGTCGTCCACGTTGGCCACCAGCTGACGGGTGCTGATGCCCTCCAGCTCCCGGCGGAACGACTGCAAAAAGGCGGGAAACAACGACAGCGACAGGGTGTGCGACACGGCAAAGTCGATGGTGTGGGCACCGCGCTGTTTCATGGAGCGCAGGTGGCCGATGCTGTCGGCCAGCTGGGTGACCAGGTTGCGCGCGGTAATGCGAAACAGCCGTCCTTCATCGGTGAGCTGCACCGGCGTGCTGGTGCGGTCGACCAGCTCGCAGCCCAGGGCGGCTTCCAGCGCGCGAATGCGCCGGCTGAAGGCGGGCTGGGTCATGTGCCGCTCCTGGGCGGAGCGGGAAAAGCTCTGGGTGTGGGCCAGAGAGAGAAAGTCTTCCAGCCATTTTGTTTCTATGTTCATGCACCACCCTCGGCATTATACCCACAGCGTCGGTCAGCCTGCTGACCGCTCCGGGCGGCATTATATCACTCGCCGGCGCCGATGCTCAGGGCCCTGGTGCCTCATGCCAACCCGGCACCGGCGATACCAAAGCGGCATAACGGCGCCATCTTATTGATCTTGCAACCCCGGCACGGGGGTTATGCGGCTTGCGCATAGGGGGTACCCAAACGGCATTGTCGGTGCCCGTGCCGGCTGTTTTAGGCTGCAAAAAAACAGCCTGGAGACCCCTTATGAGTTCCCTGATTGGCATTCTTGGCGGCATGGGCCCGCTGGCCACCGTCGACTTTGTGACCAAGATCATTCACCAGACCCCGGCCAGCCGGGATCAGGATCACCTGCCGCTGCTGGTGCACTCGGTGCCGCAAATTCCCGACCGCACCGCCTGCCTGCTGGAAAACAAGGAATCGCCCCTTGAGGCCCTGCTAAAAGGGCTGAACACCCTGATCGGCGGCGGCGCCGGCTGCATTGCCATTCCCTGCAACACCGCCCATTACTGGTATGAGCCGCTGGCCCGGGCGAGCAGCGTGCCCATTTTGCACATAGCTCAAGCCTGCGCCGCGGCGCTGGCACGGGAAAAAATCACTTCCGTGGGCCTGCTGGCCACCGACGGCACCCTCAAGGCCGGCTTTTATGCCCGGGAGCTGGCGGAATACGGCATTACCCTCACCCTTCCGCAGGCGGAGCTGCAGCGCCGGGTGATGGAAGGCATTTATCTGGTCAAGTCCGGCGCCGTAGAGCAGGGTGCTCAGGTGCTGGACGCCTGCATGGCCGGCATGCTGCAACAGGGGGTGGAGCGGGTCATTCTGGGCTGCACCGAAATTCCTTTCGCGCTGGACTCCATTGGCTCGGCCCATGCCCATCTGGGCATGGACGCCACCAAGGCGCTGGCGGCGGCCTGCGTGCAGTGGCACCAGCAGCAGCAAATGGCGGTGGCGGCCTGAACACACCGCCACCCACCACAAGCCCGGGGCTTGATGCAGCAGCGGCATCAGGCCCCGGGCCAATTTTGCTCTACCAATCAGGCGACGCAGGGTGCCACCATGGAGGCGGGGCTGAGCACCGCCGCCAGGCGCTCTTCGCTGAGCAGCTGCTCTTCACGCACCAGCTCGGCCACGGTGGCGCCGGTCATCAGCGCCTGGTTGGCGATGCGGCTGGCGTTGTCGTAACCGATGTGGGGCACCAGCGCGGTGATGATGCCGATGCTGTTGTGCAGGTGGGCGGCGCACTGGGCCTCGTTGGCCTTGATGCCGCGCACACAACGGGTGTCGAGCATGCGAATGGCCTCGCCCAGCATGCGGCTGGAGTTGAGCAGGTTATAGATGATCAGCGGCTCCATGGCGTTCAGCTGCAACTGGCCGGCTTCCGCCGCCAGGGTCACCGCCAGATCGGCGCCGATCACCTGAAACGCGGTCTGGTTCATCGCCTCGGGGATCACCGGGTTCACCTTGCCGGGCATGATGGACGAGCCGGGCTGCATGGCGGGCAGCTGAATTTCGCCCAGACCGGTGCGCGGGCCGCTGGACAGCAGGCGCAGATCGTTGCTGAGCTTGGACAGCTTCACCGCCAGCCGCTTGAGCACGCTGGAGAAGGTGACAAAGGCACCCATGTCGGAGGTGGCTTCCACCAGGTTGCTGGCCAGGCTGACCGGCTGGCCGGAGATCGTGGCCAGGTGCTGCACCGCCAGCGGCGCGTAGTCGGGGTGGGCATTAATGCCGGTGCCGATGGCGGTGCCGCCCAGGTTCACCTCGCACAGCAGCCGGCAGGCGTCGTCGATGCGGGCGTCTTCTTCACCCAGGTTAACGGCAAAGGCCTCGAACTCCTGACCCAGGGTCATGGGCACGGCGTCCTGCAGCTGAGTACGGCCCATTTTGAGAATGTGGGCAAACTCCCCGGCCTTGGCCGCCAGGCTCTGTTGCAGGGCGGCAATGGCCTGCTTGAGCGGCTGGGCGGCAAACACGATGGCCAGCCGGGCGGCGGTGGGATAGGCGTCGTTGGTGGACTGGGAGCGGTTCACGTCGTTATTGGGGTGCAGGTGTTTGTAGTCGCCCCGGGCATGGCCCAGCTTGGCCAGCGCCAGGTTGGCAATGACTTCGTTGGCGTTCATGTTGGTGGAGGTGCCCGCTCCGCCCTGAATGAGATCCACCACAAACTGATCGTGCAGGGCGCCGTTGATGATATCGGCACAGGCGGCGTTGATGGCTTCGGCCTTGTGCGGCTCCAGCTGGCCCAGATCCCGGTTGGCGCGGGCGGCGGCGGCCTTGACCATGGCCAGGGCGTTGATCAGCTCGGGAAAATGGCTGATGGGCACGCCGGTAATGGTGAAATTCTGCTGCGCGCGCTGGGTTTGAATGCCGTACCAGGCCTCGGCCGGCACCGCTTGTTCGCCCAGTAGATCCTTTTCGATACGTGTTTGCATGGGTTACCTGCTTGGTGGAGTTTGTGCGGTTCAGGCCCCTATTACAGCAGTGCACACGCGCACTGAAAATTTGACGCTCTGTATCCACCTGATGCTGACTGGTGCACTAACTGCGTCACAAAGCATCTGTTGCACCCTGTTGCAGCAAAATAACCTTCGGTATACTGACCCCAGTTTCATGGAGCCGTTATGCACCAAGACTTTGCCAAAAACCTGCGCCTGCTCTGCAGTTACTACAAGTCGGTAGCCGAGGTATGTCGCCGGCTCAGGATTAACCGCCCCCAGTTCAACCGCTATCTGAGCGGCCGCTACAAACCCTCGGCCCACAGCCTGCGCCGGCTGTGCGACTTTTTCGGGGTGGAGGAGCATGAAATTCTGATGCCCCACAGCCAGTTCGAGCTGCTGATCCAGGTGCGGCCCAAGCCCCAGATAACGGAAGAGGCGCACCCGGAAACCGAGCACATGAGCCTGCTGCAGGCCAACTCTCAGGGCCTGGACAAGTACCTGGGGTATTACTTTGAATACCATTACTCCATGGCCTTTCCGGGCAAGATATTGCGCAACCTGCTGTGCCTGGAGCGCCGGGGCAACGGCGTGTATTACCAGCGCACCGAGCGCCTGCAACAGGCCCCGGGCGAGCGGGTGTATCACAGCAAATATCTGGGCATGGCCCACCTGCTGGCGGATCGCATTTTTCTGGTGGACTACGAATCGCTCACCGGCAACCAGATCACCCAGACCATTCTGATCCCCACCTTTAAAAGCCGGGTGGGCCGGCTCAGCGGCCTGCGTCTGGGCGCTTCTGCCAGCGGCGAGCGCATTCCCAGCTGTACCCGGGTGGTACTGGAATATCTGGGCCGGCAGGTGGACATTCGCCGCACCCTCTCCCTGTGCAGCACCTTTGATGCCGACAGCGGCCAGATCGCCGGCACCATTCTTAACGCCATCGGCAACGACATGGCCCCCCACGAACACCACTTTCGGGCCAGGCATTATTTCTGAAACCCTACAGCCTGCATCATCAAGCGGAGCGTTATACAGAAAAGGACGAATGTCTTGGTTACCTGAACGCTGAGTTGCAGGAATACCACCAGCTCCTCACTTATGAGATTCGGAAATAGCAAATCAAGACTCAGCCTTTCTCCTATAAAAAAACGCCGGCTTTCGCCGGCGTTTTTAGTGGTTACTTCTTAGTGAGTCTCCCCCTGCCCCGCATAGGCCAGCTGCTTTTCGGTAAAGGCTTCAAAGCGCTGTTGCCAGTCCGACAGGGTCAGGTCGGTGGTGCCGGTGACCTGCACCGCCGTGACCTTGTATTCCGGACAGTTGGTGGCCCAGTCGGAGTTGTCGGTGGTGATCACGTTGGCGCCGCTGTGGGGGAAGTGGAAGGTGGTGTACACCACCCCCGGCTGCATGCGCTGACTGTGCCGGGCCCGCAGCACGGTGCTGCCGGTGCGGCTCTGAATATTCACCGGCTGGCCGTCGGCAATGCCCCGTGCACTGGCGTCGTGGGGATGGATCTCCAGCACGTCTTCGCTGTGCCACACGTTGTTGTCGGTGCGCCGGGTCTGGGCCCCCACGTTGTACTGGCTGAGAATGCGGCCCGTGGTCAGCAGCAGCGGAAACGCCTCGCTCACCCGCTCTGTGGTGGGAATAAACTCGGTCACCACCATGCGCCCCTCCCCGATGGGGAAGCTGTCGCCGTGCATGATTGGCATGCCCTCGGGATGCTCGTCGTTGCAGGGCCACTGAATGCTGCCCAACGCTTCAAGCCGGTCGTAACTGACCCCGGCAAAAGACGGCGTCAGCGAGGCGATTTCGTCCATGATCTCCGACGGATGCCGGTAGTGCATGGGGTAACCCAGGGCGTTGGACAGCGCCATGGTCACTTCCCAGTCTTCCTTACCCGCCAGGGGCGCCATCACCCGGCGCACCCGGTTGATACGCCGCTCGGCGTTGGTAAAGGTGCCGTTCTTCTCGAGGAAGCTGGCCCCCGGCAAAATCACATGGGCGAACTTGGCGGTTTCGTTGAGGAAAATATCCTGCACGATCAGCAGCTCCAGGGAGCGCAGTGCCGCCTCCACATGCTGGGTGTTCGGGTCCGACTGGGCAATGTCTTCCCCCTGCACATACATGGCCTTGAAGCGGCCTTCGATGGCGGCGTCGAACATGCCCGGAATACGCAGCCCCGGCTCCGCATCCAGCCCGGCACCCCATACCGCTTCAAAGCGGGCACGCACGGCGGCGTCGGTCACCGGCTGGTAGCCCGGCAGCTCGTGGGGGAAGGAGCCCATGTCGCAGGAGCCCTGCACGTTGTTCTGGCCCCGCAGCGGGTTTACCCCCACCCCGGGCCGGCCAATGTTGCCGGTGGCCATGGCCAGGTTGGCAATGCCCATGACGGTGGTGGAGCCCTGGCTGTGCTCGGTGACGCCCAGGCCGTAATAGATGGCGCCGTTGCCGGCGGTGGCGTAAAGCCTTGCGGCCTCGCGCAGACTTTCTGCCGGCACGCCAATCACGGCGCTCATCGCCTCGGGGGCATGGCGCGGATCGATAATAAAGTCGCGCCAGGCGGCGTATTCTTCCGGGGCACAACGGGTGGCGATAAAGTCCTGGTCTTCCAGCCCCTCGGTCACGATCACATGGGCCAGGGCGTTCACCAGGGCCACGTTGGCTCCCGGGCGAATGGGCAGGTGCAGGGCCTCGTCGGTATGCGGGCTGTCCAGCAGATCGATGTAACGGGGGTCGGCCACAATCAGTCTGGCGCCCTGGCGCAGCCGCTTGCGCAGCAGCGAGCCGAATACCGGGTGGGCGTCGGTGGGGTTGGCGCCGATCACCAGAATGCAGTCGGACTGCATCACCGAATCAAAGTCCTGGGTGCCCGCCGACTCGCCCAAGGTCATCTTCAGGCCATAGCCGGTGGGGCTGTGGCACACTCGGGCGCAGGTGTCGGTGTTGTTGGTGCCGAGCGCGGCCCGCACCAGCTTCTGCACCAGGTAGGTTTCTTCGTTGGTGCAGCGCGACGAGGTAATGCCACCCACGCTGTTGCGGCCGTATTTTTGCTGCACCTCGCGCAGGCGCCGGGCGGCAAACTCGATGGCCTCCTGCCAGCCCACTTCCCGCCAGGGCTGGTCGATGGACTCGCGAATCATGGGGTGCTTCAGCCGGTCCTTATGGCTGGCGTAGCCAAAGGCAAACCGCCCCTTCACACAGGAGTGGCCGTGGTTGGCCTGGCCGCCCTTCCAGGGGGTCATGCGCACCAGCTCATCGCCCTTCATTTCGGCCTTGAACGAGCAGCCCACGCCACAATAGGCGCAGGTGGTGATCACGCTGTGCTCGGGCTGGCCCTTGTCGATCACCGACTTCTCGCTGAGGGTGGCGGTGGGGCAGGCCTGCACGCAGGCACCACAGGACACGCAGTCGGAATTAAGAAAGTCGGTGCCCTTGCCGGTGGAAATCCTGGACTCAAAACCGCGCTTTTCCACGGTCAGGGCAAAGGTGCCCTGCACCTCGCCACAGGCGCGCACGCAGCGGGAGCAGAGAATGCACTTGCTGGCGTCAAAGGTGAAATAGGGGTTGGACTCGTCCTTTGGCAGGCTCAGGTGATTCTCGCCGGCAAAGCCGTAACGCACCTCGCGCAGGCCCACGGCCCCGGCCATGTCCTGCAGTTCACAGTCGCCGTTGGCCGGGCAGGTCAGGCAATCAAGGGGATGGTCGGAGATATACAGCTCCATGATGTTGCGGCGCAGCTTGGCCAGCGCCTCGGTCTGGCTGCGTACCACCATGCCCTCGCTCACCGGCGTGGTGCAGGAGGCATGCATGCCGCGCCGGCCTTCAATTTCCACGGTGCACAGCCGGCAGGAGCCAAAGGCCTCCAGGTTGTCGCTGGCACAGAGTTTGGGAATGTTAATGTCCACCAGGGCGGCGGCGCGCATCACCGAGGTGCCTTCGGGCACCGTCACTTCCACCCCGTCTATGGTCAGGCTGATCTGTACGTCCGACAGGCGGGCCGGGGTGCCCAGATCCTTTTCGGGAAAAAAATGTTCAACCATCAGGCTTCGCCTCCCTGGCGCTGAAAGTCTTCGGGAAAGAGGGTATAGGCGCTTTTCACCGGGAAGGGCGTCATGCCGCCCATGGCGCACAGCGAGCCCTGTATCATGGTGTCGCACAGATCTTCCAGCAGCGCCATATTGGCATCGCGGTTCTCGCCCCGCATGATGCGATCGATCACCTCCACGCCCCGGGTCGAGCCAATGCGGCAGGGGGTACACTTGCCGCAGGACTCCTCCACGCAGAATTCCATGGAAAAGCGCGCCTGCTCGGCCATGTCGACGCTGTCATCAAACACCACCACGCCGCCGTGGCCCAGCACGGCGCCAATGGCGGAAAACGCCTCATAGTCGAGGGCGGTGTCAAACTGCGCCGGCGACAGATAGGCCCCCAGAGGGCCGCCCACCTGCACCGCCCGCACCGGGCGGCCGCTGGCGCTGCCGCCGCCAAAGTCTTCAATCAGCTCGCGCAGGCTGTGGCCAAAGGCGAGCTCCACCAGGCCGCCCTGAGCGATGTTGCCGGCCAGCTGAAACGGCAGCGTACCCCGGGAGCGCTCCACGCCAAAGCCGGCGTAGTGCTCGGGGCCGTCCCGCAAAATGGACGGCACCGCCGCCAGACTGAGCACGTTGTTCACCACGGTGGGCAGGCCAAACAGGCCCTCGATGGCCGGCAGCGGCGGCTTGGCCCGCACCATGCCGCGCTTGCCTTCCAGGCTTTCCAGCAGCGAGGTTTCTTCGCCGCAAATATAGGCGCCGGCGCCCAGGCGCACTTCCAGCGCAAAGGCGCGGCCACTGTTTTGAATATTGTTGCCGAGATAGCCGGCGGCCTCGGCCCGGGCAATGGCCAGGTCAAGGTGGCGGTGGGCCAGCGGGTATTCCTCACGCAGGTAGATATAGCCCTGAGTGGCGCCTACGGCGAGGCCGGCGATAATCATGCCCTCAATCAGCATGTAGGGGTCGCATTCCATCACCAGCCGGTCGGCAAAGGTGCCGGAGTCGCCTTCATCGGCGTTGCAGACAATGTATTTTTGTGCACCGGCGGCATCCAGCACCGTCTGCCACTTGATGCCGGTGGGGAACGCCGCCCCGCCCCGGCCGCGCAGGCCCGACGCCTTGACCTTGTCCACCAGCTGCTGCGGGGTAAGTTCAAGGGCGTTATGCAGTCCGTCAAAGCCGCCGGTGGCGCGGTAATCGTTCAGCGATACCGGATCGGTTACGCCCAGACGGGCAAAGGTGACCCGCTGCTGCTGCTTCAGCCAGGGAAGCTCGTCGGTCGGCCCCAGGGCCAGGGGGTGGTCATCGCCGAAGTGGCTGTCCAGCAGCGAGGCCACGTCGGCGGTGTCTACCGGGCCAAAGGCGCGGCGGCCGGTGCCGTCGTCCACTTCCACCAGGGGCTCGAGCCAGAACAGGCCACGGGAGCCGTTGCGCACCAGCTCAATCTCCAGGCCACGGGCCTCGGCCTCACGGCTTATCAGGGTGGCGACATCCCCGGCGCCCAATGACAGCGCCGTGGTCTCACAGGGAACAAAGACTCGCAGGCTCATCAGTTCAGCTCCAGTTTGTAGGTGGTCAGGTCGTCCACCAGGCGGTCAAAGCGGGCCGGATCCATGCGGCCTTTGATGTGCTCTCCTACCCGCACCGAGGGACCGGTGGCGCAGTTGCCCAGGCAATAGACCGGTTTAAGGGTAATGCTGCGATCGGTCGTGGTCTGGCCGTAGTCCACGCCCAGCCTGGCTTTGGCGTGGGCTTCAAGGGCGCGGGCGCCCCGGGCCTGGCAGGCCTCGGCCCGGCACAGTTCCACCACATGGCGGCCGGGCTGTTCGGAACGAAAATAATGATAAAAGCTCACCACCCCGTGCACATCGGCGGCGGTAATGCGCAAGGCCCTGGCGATAACGGGAATGGCATCATCGGGAATGTAGCCAAGATGGTCCTGAATACCATGCAGGATGGGCAACAGGGCGCCGGGTTTGTGTTTGAGTGACGTCACTATTGTTTCAACAGTGTCTGGAACGCCTGCTTGAGTCTCATCCATAACAGTATCAACCTTGTAAAACGGTGCTGGCGGTGCATCGAACCACCGCCATTTACAGTGCGTATAACCCGGCCGCTCCTGGCCGGGCGTGGTGACAACCCTGCACGCCCGCATTGAGGGTGCAGGGTTCACCCTATCTGTTGTCAGGCCACCATGCCATGGGGGTCGATCACAAATTTCTTGGCCACGCCGCCGTCAAAGTCGGCATAGCCCTGCACCGCCTGATCCAGCGAAATCACCTGCACGTTCACGGCCTTGGCGATCTGCACCTTGTCGAACAGGATGGCCTGCATCAGCGGGCGGTGATACTTCATTACCGGACACTGACCGGTGTGGAAGGAGTGGGACTTGGCCCAGCCCAGGCCGAAGCGCATGCTCAGTGCCCCTTCCCGTGCCGCCTCGTCTACCGCGCCCGGATCTTCGGTCACGTACAGGCCGGGAATGCCGATCTGGCCGCCGGCGCGGGTGACCTGCATGGCGGAGTTGAGCACGGTGGCCGGCGCCTCCTTGCCGTGATTGCAGCCGCAGGCATGCGCCTCAAAGCCCACGCAGTCCACAAAGGCATCCACTTCCCGCTCGCCCAGAATGACTTCCAGCTTGTCTTCCATGGAGCCGTCTTCGCGCAGGTCGATGGTCTCACAACCAAAACTGCGGGCCTGGGCCAGACGCTCCGGATTCATGTCGCCCACGATCACGCAGGCCGCGCCCAGCAACTGGGCCGAGGCGGCGGCCGCCAGGCCCACGGGGCCGGCACCGGCAATGTAAACGGTGGAGCCCGGGCCCACGCCGGCAGTCACGCAGCCGTGGAAACCGGTGGGGAAGATGTCGGACAGCAGGGTAAGATCGCGGATCTTTTCCAGCGCCTGATTCGGATCCGGGAACTTCAGCAGGTTGAAGTCGGCGTAGGGCACCATCACGTATTCGGACTGGCCGCCGACCCAGCCGCCCATGTCCACATAGCCGTAGGCGGCGCCGGGACGGGCGGGGTTCACGTTCAGGCAGATGCCGGTCTTGCCTTCCTTGCAGTTGCGGCAGCGGCCGCAGGCAATGTTGAAGGGCACGGAGACGATATCGCCGACCTTGAGGAATTCCACGTCGCGGCCGCACTCGATGATCTGGCCGGTAATTTCGTGACCCAGCACCAGGCCGGACGGCGCCGTGGTACGCCCGCGCACCATGTGCTGGTCGCTGCCGCAGATGTTGGTGGACACCACCTTGAGAATAACGCCGTGATGGCAGGCCCGGTTGCCCAGAGACAGTTCGGGAAAGGCAATGGACTGTACTTCAACCTTGCCCGGCCCGGTGTAGACCACCCCTCTGTTACCGTGTATTGCGCACATAATCAGCATCCTTGTTCTTGACGAGTGTCGCGCTCACCAGTGAGCGCACCCGGCCTGCGGCAACATCATGGGTTCACAGGCCGGCTCCCAGTAGACTGCCGAATGCATTTGGCCACATTCCTGATTAAGACACCGATTTGCCAAAACAAGACATGCAAGGAATTCCGTGCCGGGTCCCCTTGATCATCGGCGCCAAAACCCCTAACCTTATTTTTATTGAACGTTCAATTAAGAAAGAATCATGCCCATTACCGGAATCAAGGACACCCGTAAAAAACAGCTGATCGAGGCCACCCTGGCGTCGGTGGCCGAATACGGCCTGCAGAACACCACCATCAACAGCATCAGCCGGCTGGCCGGCATGTCGTCCGGCATTATCAGCCATTACTTCGGCGGCAAGCAGGGCCTGATTGAAGCCACCGTACGCCAGCTGCTGGACGAGCTCAAGCTGGCGCTACTGTCCCGCACCGAGGGTGCCCCCACCAGCCCGCAACAGCGGCTGATGATGATAGTGGAAGCCAACTTCACCGAGTTTCAGCGTTCACGCCCGGCCACCAAGTCGTGGCTGAGCTTCTGGGCCCAGGCCATGCACGACCCGAGCCTGGCACGGCTGCAGCAGGTGAACAGCCAGCGGCTGATCAGCAACCTGACCTATTCGTTCCGCCCCCTGCTGGGTGCGGAGCCGGCCCGCATTGCCGCCCGCCAGACCGCCGCCATGATCGACGGCTTCTGGCTGCGCAGTGCCCTCAGCGCCAGTCCCGAGCAGGATTTCCGCGACGGCGAGCAACTGTGCAAGGCCTTTATCACCGATTTGCTACAGCACCATGGAGTAACCCCATGTCATTGACCCGACACCAGAACTTTGTTGACGGCCGCTATGTGGCCAACCGCAGTGGCGAAACCTTTACCGTGGTCAATCCGGCCACCGGCGAGGCCATTTATGACGTGGAAGTGGCCGACGAGCACATTCAGGCGCTGGCCATCGACTCGGCGCAACGCGGCTTTGAACAATGGTCGGCCATGACCGGCATGGAACGCAGCCGCATTCTGCTGCGTGCCGTGGCGCTGCTGCGTGAACGCAATGACGAGCTGGCCCGCATCGAGGTGCTGGACACCGGCAAGCCCTGGCAGGAAGCCTCCGTGGTCGACGTGGTCACCGGCGCCGACAGCATTGAGTTCTTCGCCGGCCTGGCGCCTTCTATCGAGGGCAACCAGCAGGATCTGGGCGGCGACTTCTACTACACCCGCCGCGAGCCCCTGGGCATCTGCGCCGGCATTGGCGCCTGGAACTATCCGCTGCAGATCGCCTGCTGGAAGTCCGCCCCGGCCCTGGCCTGCGGCAACGCCATGATCTTCAAGCCCTCGGAAGAAACCCCGCTGGGCGCCCTCAAGCTGGCTGAAATCTTTATCGAGGCCGGCGTGCCCGCCGGCGTGTTCAACGTGGTGCAGGGCGACGGCGCCGTGGGCGCCTGGCTCACCAACCACCCGGACATTGCCAAGGTGTCGTTTACCGGCGAAGTGGGCACCGGCAAGAAGGTCATGGCCACCGCCGCCGGCAGCCTGAAGGACGTGACCATGGAGCTGGGCGGCAAGTCGCCGCTGATCATCTTTGACGATGCGGATCTGGACGATGCCGTGTCCGCCGCCATGCTGGGCAACTTCTACACCCAGGGCGAAATCTGCACCAACGGCACCCGGGTGTTTGTGCACAAGCGCATTTACTCAGACTTTATGGCGCGGCTGCTGGATCGCACCCGCAACAACATTGTGGCCGGCGACCCCATGGATCCCGCCACCAACTTCGGCGCCCTGATCTCCAAAGGCCACCATGAAAAGGTGCTGGGCTACATTCGCAAGGGCATTGAGGAAGGCGCCACCCTGGCCTGTGGCGGCGAGGCGCTGCGTCCGGCCTCGGCCCCCAACGGTTATTTTGTGGCCCCCACCATTTTCACCGACTGCCGTGACGACATGACCATCTGCCGGGAAGAGATCTTCGGCCCTGTGATGTCGGTGCTGACCTTTGAAGACGAGAACGAAGTGATCGCCCGCGCCAACGACACCGACACCGGTCTTGCCGCCGGCGTGTTCACCAACGATCTGCGCCGGGGCCACCGGGTCATTCACCAGCTGCAGGCCGGCATCTGCTGGATTAATGCCTACGGCGCTTCCCCCGCCGAAATGCCGGTAGGCGGCTACAAGCTGTCCGGCATCGGCCGGGAAAACGGCCTGGCCACCCTGCACCACTACACCCAGCTGAAGTCGGTGTATGTGGGCATGAACAAGCTGGAAAGCCCGTTTTAACCGGCGATGACGAGGAACACCATGAGCAACGAATTTGACTACATCATAGTGGGCGCCGGCTCCGCCGGTTGCGTGCTGGCCAACCGGCTGACCGAAGACGGCACCACCCGGGTGCTGCTGCTGGAAACCGGCGGCAGCGACAAGAGCATCTTTATTCAGATGCCCACGGCGCTGTCCATTCCCATGAACACCGAAAAATACGCCTGGCAGTTTCACACCGAGCCCGAGCCCTTTCTCGACAACCGCCGCATGCACTGCCCCCGGGGCAAGGTGCTGGGCGGCTCGTCCTCCATCAACGGCATGGTCTATGTGCGTGGCCATGCCCGCGACTTTGACGAGTGGCAGCAGCACGGCGCCGAAGGCTGGGACTATGCCCACTGCCTGCCCTACTTCAAAAAGGCCGAAACCTGGGCCTTTGGCGGTGATGATTACCGGGGCGACAGCGGCCCGCTGGGAGTGAACAACGGCAACAACATGCAAAACCCCCTGTACCAGGCCTTTGTGGATGCCGGGGTGGAAGCGGGTTACTTTCATACTCCCGACTACAACGGCCGTCAGCAGGAAGGCTTTGGCCCCATGCACATGACGGTGAAAAACGGCCGCCGCTGGTCCACCGCCAATGCCTATCTGCGACCGGCCATGAGCCGGCCCAACCTGACCGTGATCACCCATGCCCTGGTGCACAGAGTGCTGCTGGAAGGCAAGCAGGCGGTGGGGGTGCGCTTTGAGCACAAGGGCCGGGTACAGGAGATGCGGGTCAACAAGGAGGTGATCCTCAGCGCCGGCTCCATCGGCTCGCCGCACCTGCTGCAGCTGTCCGGCATCGGCGACAGGAGCACCCTGGAAGCGGCCGGCATCGAGGTGCGGCACGAGCTGCCCGGCGTGGGCGAAAACCTGCAGGATCACCTGGAGTTCTATTTTCAGTTCCGTTGCAAGGAGCCCATCTCCCTTAACGGCAAGCTCGATCTGTGGAACAAGTTCAAAATTGGCACCCGCTGGATCCTGAACAAGGACGGCCTGGGCGCCACCAACCACTTTGAGTCCTGCGGCTTTATTCGTTCCAGGGCCGGAGTGGAATGGCCGGATCTGCAGTATCACTTTCTGCCCGCCGCCATGCGCTACGACGGTCGTGAAGCCTTTTCCGGCCACGGCTTTCAGGTGCATATCGGCCACAACAAGCCGAAAAGCCGGGGTTATGTGAAGGTGGCCAGCGCCGATCCCAAGGCCGCTCCCACCATTCGCTTCAACTACCTGGAGCACGAAGACGACCGGGAAGGCTTTCGCGCCTGTGTGCGCCTGACCCGGGAGATCATCAACCAGCCGGCGATGGACCCTTACCGCGCGGAAGAGATCCAGCCCGGCGAGCACATTCGCACCGACGAGGAAATTGACGCCTTTGTGCGCCAGGCGGTGGAAAGCGCCTATCACCCGTCCTGCACCTGCCCCATGGGCACCGACGACATGGCTGTGGTGGATCCGGAAGCCAAAGTGCGCGGCATTACCGGCCTGCGGGTGGTGGACTCGTCCATTTTCCCCACCATTCCCAACGGCAACCTGAACTCCCCCACCATCATGGTGGCGGAGCGGGCCGCGGATCTGATCAGGGGCAAGACGCCCCTGGCCCCCTCCACGGCGGAGGTGGGCATGGACCAACAGTGGCAACAGCGCCAGCGCGCCGGCCAGCCGGTGCGCAAGATGGGCTGAGCCCGGCCTGCCGTAAAGAGCAGGCCTTCAAAAACAATGCTCATGCCCCGGAGCGCGGGCATGACTGACATCGGTAAGCACGGGGCAGGTTGCCGGTGAGCGCAGCGAATCGCAACACCGGCGAGTGACGATTGTGCCGCCGGGCGCACAGCGCGATGTCTTCTTCGGTGCCATTATGGTGAGCATAAATACACCACGGGAGAGCAGAATGGCAGGAGGATGGTCACGGGACGGCGCCGTGCAGGATCAGATAGACGCCAGTGTCGAAGACGCGGTGCAGAATGCCCGCCGCCGGCTGGGCGCCGGCGACAGCCTGCGCCACTGCGAGGAATGCGATGCCCCCATACCCGAGGCCCGCCGCCAGGCGGTGCCCGGGGTTCGGCTGTGCATTGAGTGCCAGGGCAAGGAAGAAAAACAGCGCCAGGGCAGCGGCATTAACCGCCGCGCCAGCAAGGACAGCCAGCTGAGGTAGCCGGCTGTCTTTGCCCTCAGGGCTTGCGCAGACCGGCCTCGCGCAGGCAGTCGGCAATGGCCTCCAGCGCCTGAGGGTTGGCCAGGGCATCACGGTTGTCGCTTCGGCCCCCGCCATTGAGCAGCCGGGCCACCGCCAGCTCCACCTTTTTGCCGCTGCGGGTGTAGGGAATTTCCGGCACCTGCACGATATGGCGGGGCATGTGCCGGGGGCTGGCGCCGGTGCGAATGCGCTGGCGCAGCATTCGGCACTGATCCTCGCTCAGGCGCTCATCCGCCACCACCAGCAACACCACCTCCACGTCGCCGTCTGTCTGCCGGCCCACCACCAGACTGTCCTTGATATTGGGGTCCAGCTCCACCTGGCGGTAAATCTCCGCGGTACCGATGCGCACGCCCCCCGGGTTGAGGGTGGCGTCGGAGCGGCCATAGATAATGGCGCCGCCGTGCCCGGTAAAGGCCACATAGTCACCGTGGGCCCAGACCCCGGGAAAGGTCTCGAAATAGGCGTCATGGTAGCGCTTATTGTCGCTATCCTGCCAGAAACCCACGGGCATGCACGGCAACGGCTGGCGGCACACCAGCTCGCCCCGGCCGGTGGTTTCCCGGCCCTGCTCGTCCATGGCCACCGCGTCCACCCCCAGCAAGCGGCACTGAATTTCGCCCCGGCGCACCGGCAGCAGCGGGCAGCAGCCCACAAAGCAGCCGCAAATGTCGGTGCCGCCGGCAATGGAGCCCAGCAGCACTTGCTTCGGCAGGGTGCCATAGACCCAGTCGTAGTCTTCCGGCAGCAGCGGCGAGCCGGTGGAAAACACCAGCCGCAGCGCCGTTAAATCAAAACGCTGCCCCGGTTGCAGGCCGGTTTTGCGGCACTCGGCCAGAAACCGCGCACTGGTGCCAAAGTGGGTGACCCGCTCCTGCTCCGCCAGCGCCCACAGCCGGTTGAGATCCGGCTGCGCCACGGCGCCGTCCACGGTGATCAGGGTCACTCCGGCCAGCAGCGCCGAGGCCTGCCAGTTCCACATCATCCAGCCGCAGGTGGTGTAATACATCAGCCGGTCTCCCGCCCCCAGATCGCCGTGCAGCACCAGCTCCTTGGCGTGATTGACCAGGGTGCCGGCGGCGCCGTGCACAATGCACTTGGGCTTGCCTGTGGTGCCGGAGGAAAACAGTATGTATACCGGATGATCGGCGGGCAGCGGGGTAAAGGAAGGCGCCTGGCCCCGGCCCTCGGCCAGGGCCCGGGACCAGCAGGTCACGGCCGGCCCGGCCTGCTCTCCCAGCCCCGGCAGCACGGGCACGCTCAGCACCGCGCGCAGCCCCGGCAGCCCCTGCACCACCCTGGCAAATTCCTCGCGGCGGTCGTAGTCCCGGCCGCCATAGCGATAACCGTTGACCAGCACCAGCACGCTGGGGCTTATCTGGCCAAAGCGGTCAATGATGGCCTCGGCACCAAAGTCCGGCGATGCCGAGCTCCACACCGCGCCCATGCTGGTGGCCGCCAGCATGGCCACCAGCGCCTCGTAACCATGGGTGACCACGCCCGCCACCCGGTCGCCGCTCTGTACACCCTGCGCCCGCAGCCAGGCCTCCAGCGCGCCCACGTCCCGGTACAGCCGGGCAAAACTGTAACGGGCAGGAGCACCACTCTCGCCATGGCATACCACGGCGTCGTGGTCGGCCAGAGGGCCGGTGCCGTGGCGCAGTAGATTGGCGGCAAAGTTCATGCGCATGCCGGGAAACCACTCGGCCCCCGGCATGTCGCGCCGGCCCAGCACCCGGCTGGCCGGGGTGTGGCAGTGCAGGCCGCAGAAGTCCCATACCGACTGCCAGAATGCCTCGGGCTCGCGCACCGACCAGGCATGCAGGGCGTCATAGCCGGCAAAACCACCCAGTCCCCGGCTTTCCAGCCAGTTGATATAGCGCGCCATGTGGCTGTGCTCCCGCAGCGCCGGCGTGGGTGTCCACAGCACTTCATTGTTCGTCATCATGACCTCCTATTGCATGTGCCAGCCGTGGCTGACCACCACCGACTGACCGGTGAGCGCCGCCGACGGAAACGCCGCCAGGTGCACCGCCAGCTCGGACACGTCCTCCAGGGTGGTAAACTCGCCGTCCACCGTGTGTTTAAGCATGACGTTCTGCACCACTTCCTGTTCACTCAGGCCCAGCTCCCGCGCCTGCTCGGGAATCTGTTTTTCCACCAGAGGCGTGCGCACAAAGCCCGGGCAGATGATGTTGCTGCGCACGCCCCTGGCCGCCCCTTCCCGGGCCACGGTGCGGCACAGCCCCAGCATGCCGTGCTTGGCCGCCACATAGGGCGCCTTCAGCGGTGACGCCTCCAGCGAGTGCACTGAGCCCATGTAGAGCATGACACCGCCGCCGTGTTCATACATGGCCGCCAGCGCGGCGCGGGTGAGCAGAAAGGCGCCGTCGAGGTGCACGTTCATGACCCGGCGCCAGTCGGCGTAGTCCAGCTTGTGCACCGGCTCAATATGCTGAATGCCGGCGTTGGCCAGGGCGATATCGAGCCGGCCCCAGTGCTGCACCACCCGCTGCACGCCGGCGTTCACCGCCTGTTCGTCGGTCACGTCCATCTGCAGGGCAATGGCTTCGCCGCCCTCGGCGACGATGCCCAGCACCGTCTGCTCGGCCCCGGCCAGGCTTAAATCCGCCACCGCCACCCGGGCACCTTCCCGGGCGTAGTGCCGGGCAATGGCCCGGCCAATGCCCTGGCCGGCGCCGGTGATCAACGCCACCTTGTGTTCAAGACGCATAACTGTCTCTCCTTGTGAAAGTCGGATTACTGGCCGCCATAGACATGGGCGGGCAACCAGGTCGCCAGGGGTTCAAATGCAAACACCAGTCCCAGACCCAGCAACTGCAGGCAGATAAAGGGCGCCACCCCCCGGTAAATGTCTCTGGTGGTGATCTCCGGCGGGCACACGCCCTTGATGTAAAACAGGGCAAAACCCACCGGCGGCGTGAGAAAGGAGGTTTGCAGGCACAGGGCAAACAGCACCGCGAACCACACCGGCTCCACCCCGAGGGAAAACACCACGGGGGCCACCAGCGGCAGAATGATCAGGGTGATCTCTACCCAGTCGAGAAAGAACCCCAGCAGAAAGGTGATAAACAAAATGGTGAGCATGACACCCGTGGTGCCAAAGGGCAGACCGGTAATGGCCTGACGGATCACGTCGTCGCCACCCAGGCCCCGCAATACGGCGGCAAACACGGTGGCGCCGATAAAGATACCGAAGATAAAGGCGGTGGTGCGACTGGTCTGGTAGAGGGAATCACGCAGCACTTGCCAGTCCAGCCGGCGGCTGCACAGCGCCATCAGCAGCGCCCCCACCGCGCCCACCGCCGAGGCCTCGGTGGTGGTGGCAATACCGTGAAAGATGGAGCCCAGTACGGCGCCGATCAGCACCAATGGCGGCAACACCGCCAGCGCCACCTCGCCCCAGGCCCGGACGTCCATGGCCTGCTTGCGCTCGGGGGCCGGCGCCGCGTCCTTTTTCCACCAGGCCAGCAGCACGATATAGAGCACATACATGGCCCCCAGCATCAGTCCGGGCACCAGGGCGCCCATAAACAACTTGCCCACCGAGGCCGAGGGCGTGCCCAGCCGGTCGGCCATCAGCACCAGCATGATGCTGGGCGGTACCAGAATGCCCAGGGTGCCCACCGAGCAGGCGGTGCCCACCGCCAGACTGCGGTTGTAATTGGCCTGCAGCATGGGGCCGATGGACAGCATGCCCAGCAGCACCACAGACGCCCCCACAATGCCGGTGGACGCCGCCAGCAGCATGCCCACGATCACCACGGTGAGCGCATAGCCGCCCCGCAGCGGCCCCAGTGCCCGCACCAGGCTGTGCATCAGGCGTTCGGCAATGCCGGAGCGATCCAGCATAATGCCCATGAAAATAAACAGCGGCAGCGCCACCATCAGCTCGTTGGCGACAATGCCGAACAGGCGGGCGTCCAGCACCCCGATGGTGCCGTTCCAGGTAAACCAGAGGTTGGCGTCGAACTGCTCCACCATCACATGGCCGGCCAGGGCAAACAGCAGTCCGGTGCCGGCCAGCACCCAGGCCACGGGAAAGCCCAGCAGCAACAGCCCCATAAAGGTGGCAAACATGGCCACCACCATCAGTGTTTCCAGCTCCATGGTTATTTCTCCGTATTGGCCAGCCAGGCGCCGGATTTGGCCCGAGGGGGATCCCCCAGGCGGCGGGGAAATGCAAACAGCAGGGTGGCGCAGCGCAGGGCGCGGGAAAACAGCGCCAGGGCTACCAGCATCAGCCCCAGAGGCAGCACGCTCTTGAAGATAAAACGGTACGGCAGGCCGCTGGGGGCCTGGGAGCGCTCACTATAGACCCAGGCCTTCCAGGCGTAGGGAACAAGGGTATCCACCATCAGCGCCATGATCGGCAGTGCCAGCAGCAGGATGCCCGCCAGCTCGATGCGGGCCTGGGTGCGCAGGGAAAACCGCTCCCGCAGCACATCCACCCGCACATGCTCGTCTTCCACCACCGCATAGCCCAGGGAGAGCATGGTGGCGATGCCAAACAGGTGCCAGGACAGCTCCTCCAGAGCAATGGAGCCCGCCGACAGCACAAAGCGGCTGAACACATTGGTAAGCACCACCAGCAGCACCGCCAGCCACAGCCAGGCGCTGAGCCGGCCGATGCCCGCTACCAGGGCGTCCAGCCGGACCGACAGCCGGTTATGGGGCAATTCCCGGGTTGAATCCTTTGGTTTTGACATGGCGACCTCGTCAGTTCAATCCATAAAAGGCGGGCACGGCCGTGCCCGCCCCGGCGTGATTAGTTGTACTGATAGAAGTCGCGGGGCAGGTAGCCCTTGCCGTGCCAGATGGAATGGTGCTTCATAAACTCGCGCTGGCTGGTGAGCACCCGCTTGAACATCTCGTCTTCGGCGGCAATGTCGTCCATCACCCGGTTGGTGACCTTTTCCAGCTCACGCAGCACCGGCTCGGGCAGCACCTGGGCGGTGACCCCTTCCTTTTCATAGTCCCTGAGCGCCGTGGGCTGGGCCCATTCGCTCTGGGCAAAGCCCTTGAGGGTGGCGGACTCGCAGCCCATTTCCACCAGGGCGCGGGTTTCGGGCTCAAGCTTGTTCCACACGTCCTTGTTCACCAGCAGGTGAGAGGTGGTCAGGGTCTGGTGCCAGCCGGGCATGATGTAGTTTTTCACGATCTGATCCAGCCCCAGCATCTTGTCGATGGCGGGCTGGGAAAACTCGGTGGCGTCTATGGTGTTGCGCTCCAGCGACTGAAAGATCTCGGCGCCGGGCACCATGGTCACCGAAGAGCCCAGCTCTTCAAGCACCTTGCCGCCGATGCCGGCAAAGCGAATGCGCAGGCCCTGAAAATCGTCCAGGCTGGAAATCTGCTGCTTGAACCAGCCCGCCCCTTCCGGACCGATAATGCTGCACAGCATAGGGTGAATATTGCGTTCGGCGTAAATCTCTTCCAGCAGCGCCTTGCCGTCGCCCTCGTAATACCAGGCCAGGTAGGCGGGCGGCTCCATATTGAAGGGGGCGCCGGAATAGAGTGGCAGGGCCGGAATGGTGCCCTGATCGTAACCCACCCAGGTGTAGCCGGCCGGATACTTGCCCGAGCCCACCGCGTCCATGATCTCAAAGGGCGGCACCAGCTCCCCGGGCTCGTAATAGCGCAGCTGCACATCGCCGCCGGAAATGGCCGCCAGCGACTCGGAGAGGTGCTTCACCGGTGTGGTCAGCCCCACCAGGTGGGACGGAAAGGCCAGCGGCACCTGCCAGCGCACCTTTTCCGCCATGGCGGGGGTGGCGGCCAGACCGGCGCAGAACAGGGCGGCCATACTCAGTGCAGATACTTTGCGGTTTATCGACATGGGTTCATCCTTCTGTTTGGTTACGTCCCTGGTAACGGTGCTCACCGGCCCCGCACCAACTGCTCGCCGTTATCAATACAGAAACCATGCCAAACCTGTTAACAATATGTTAATCAAGGGCTTGCACAAAGGCTGCGGAGACCACCGTCCGGCTTTCAGGACGGTTATCGTATGGGTCTTTAAAAAGGTGTAGCAAAAACCGGACAGGCGTCCGGTTTTCAGGAATGGCGGGCAAGCTTGTCGTAAAAAACCGAGCGGGAAATGCCCAGCAGGCGGGCGGCCTGGGTGCGGTTGCCACCGGCCTGCTCAAGAGCGGCGTGAATGGCCTCAGCCTCGGCGCGGGCCAGCACCTCGGCCAGGGGGCGCACACCGGGAGTGGCGGATGGCTCCGGCAATACCGGCTCGCCGGCCGGCTCAGGCCCGGCCAGCGGCAATACCCGGTCAATCAGCCCGGCGTCGAGCAGCTCGGCTTCTTCGCTCATGGTCCAGGCCCGCTCCAGCACATTGCGCAGCTCGCGAATATTGCCCGGCCAGTGATACCGGCCGAGGGCGGCAATGCCGGCATCGGTGATCTCCACCCGGCTTCCGCCAGCGCAGATCTCCTCCAGCAGCACCTCGCACAATATGCCCAGGTCTCCCAGCCGCTGGCGCAACGGCGGTATGGCGATCTCCAGCACATTGAGCCGGTAATAGAGATCGGAGCGAAAACTGCCGTCGGCCACCATGGCACCCAGATCCCGGCTGGTGGCCGCCATGACCCGCACGTTCACCGGCACCACCCGGTTGGAGCCCAGGGGCTCGACTTCCTGCTCCTGCAGCACCCGCAGCAGCTTGGCCTGCAGCGCCAGAGGCATGTCGCCCACCTCGTCCAGAAACAGGGTGCCGCCGTTGGCAAGCTGAAATTTGCCCTCACGACTGCGCTTGTCGGCACCGGTATAGGCACCGGGGGCCACGCCGAAAAACTCGGCTTCCAGCAGGCTGTCGGGAATGGCCGCCAGGTTCACTCCCACAAAGGGTCCCTCGGCCCGGGAAGACAGAGCATGAATGGACTGGGCCAGCACTTCCTTGCCGGTACCGGTTTCTCCCAGCAGCAGCACCGGCATGTCCCGCCCTGCCGCCAGCCGGGCCCGGCGCTTGACCTCCAGCGCCGCCGGGGTGGCGCCGGCAAAATCGCCGAGCTGATAGCGGGTGCGCCGTCCGTGGCTGGCCAGGGCGCGTTTGGCGGCCTGCAGATCCTGATGCAGGCGGCGATATTTGCTGACCAGGGGCGTGAGCGGCTGCAGATCGTCATACAGCACAAAGGCCACGGCACCACTCACTCGCCCCAGCTCGTCAAACAGCGGCAACCGGGTCACCACCAGCTGCTGGGTGTGGTATTCCATGATATCGACCAGCAGCGGCTGGCCGCTTTCCACCACTTCCGGCATACGACTGTGGGGAATCACCGAGCGCACCGGCCGGCCGATCACCGAATGGGTGTCTGCCAGCCCCAGCAGTCGCGCGTAACGGGCGTTGATCCAGCTGATGCGGCTGTGCCGGTCCACCGCAATGGCGCCGGCACTGGCCTGCTCAAACATGGGAAACAACACTTCTATCAGCTCGCGGGTCAGGCCACTGCCTGACCGTGCATTAAACGGCATGGACACAAGACGCACTCCCTGGCGAAGGTAGGCTCCGATGGTAGCCAAAAGCCGGCGTCAGTTCGAGTGATCCTGCTCTGACGTCAGCCCGCCAGCCGGGGGTGCACCAGCAGGCTGCCGTCTGGGCCGGTCAGCAGATCCGCCTCCACCCCGTAGAGGGTGTGCACCAGTTCGGGACTCAGGCACTGATGCAGTGGACCAAAGGCCTGCAGGCTGCCGCCCTTGACCGCCAGCACGTCATCGGCGGTGCGCGCCGCCAGGTTGAGATCGTGAATGGCCACCAGGGTCACCATGTTCTGCGCTCTGGTCAGCCGCCGCAGCACCGCCATGATATGCAGCGAATGGTACAGATCCAGCGCGCTGGTGGGCTCGTCCAGCAGCAACACTTCGGGCTTGCGGATCAGCGCCTGGGCAATGGCCACCAGCTGCCGCTGGCCGCCGGAGAGCTGCTCCAGATAGCGGGCCGACAAGTGCGCCACCCCCAGCTCGTCGAGCACATCGCGTACCGCCGCCAGATCCGCCTCTGTCACCCGCACCGCACCGTGCACCTTGAGCGCCATCAGCACCGCCTCAAACACGGTAATCCGGGCCCCGGTCGGCGTGATCTGGGGCAGATACACCACCTTGCCCGCCCGGCGGGCCCGGCTCATGCCGGCCAGATCCTCACCGTTAAGCAGTACTCGACCCTGTTTCGGGGCCAGCAAACCCGCAATGCCCTTGAGCAGGGTCGACTTGCCGGTGCCATTGGGGCCCAGCAGCACGCAGAGCCGGCCGGCGCCGGCGGCAAGACTCAGCTCGTTGACGATAAGCTCCCGGCGATAGCCCAGGCTCAGTTGTTCCAGAACAAGACTCATGCTGCACTCCTTCTGCGGACCACCACCAGCAAAAACACGAAAAACGGCACGCCGATCAGCGAGGTGGTAATGCCGATGGGCAGCAGCACGCCGGAAATGATGATCTTGGACAGGATTTCGGCCACGGTAAGCAAAATGGCACCAAACAGCATGGATCCGGGCAGGAAAAAGCGCTGATCTTCTCCCAGCAGCATGCGCGCCATATGCGGGCCCACCAGTCCGACAAAACCGATAATGCCCACAAAGGCCACCGCCACCGCCGCCAGCAGCGACGACAGCATCAGCACCACCAGCCGAATACGGGTGACGTTCACGCCCATGGCCTCGGCGGCCTCATCGCCCATGCGCAGGGCGGTCAGCCGCCAGGCGCTGCGCCACAACAGGGCGCAGGCCAGCGCCAGCAAGGCCGCCGCCACCCCCACCTTGGGCCAGGTGGCCCGGCCCAGGGAGCCCATGGCCCAGAACACGATCTGCTGCAGGGTTTCGGCACTGGCGGCAAACTGCAGCATGGCGTTCAGGGCCGAAAACACAAACAGAATGGCAATGCCGGTGAGGATCATGGTTTCCTGAGTGGCACCGCGCATGCGGCTGACCAGAAAAATCACCAGGGCACTCAGGCAGGCAAACACAAAGGCATTCAGGGTGATGATATAGCCCTGCGCCCATTCCCAGGGCAGCAGAGAAGTGCCAAAGGCAATGGCCAGGGCCGCGCCAAAGGCGGCGGCGTGAGACACTCCCAGGGTAAAGGGCTCGGCCAGGGGGTTGTTGAGAATGGTCTGCATCAGGGCGCCGGCCCCGCCCAGGGCCGCTCCCACCAGTATGGCCATCAGCGCCACCGGCAGACGAATGTCCCACACAATAAAGCGGGACTTGATATCCGCCTTATCGGGGCTGAGCAGGGTATTCAGCACCTGCCCCAGTCCCAGCTGCCCCGGCCCTATGGTCATGTCGAGCAGAAAAATACCCAGCAGCAGGGCAGCCCCGAAGGCCACCCATTGTGTGCGTTTACCCTGATGGCGCTGATAGTGAAAGGGCGCATCCGGCGCCGTCACTCCGGCGTGCTCACTCATTGCATTTTTACCCAGAAGTGACCTTCATAGGCAAAGGGCATAAAGCGCTCATGGTATTCCCGCAGGTCGGCTTCGGCATCGATGCCCTGCATGCGTTCAGGATGCATCCAGCGGGCCATGGCTTCCACCGCGGCGAACCAGGCCGGGTGATTGTAGAACTGGTGCCAGATGCCGTAAAACTGCCTGTTGGCCACGGCGTCGATGGCGGGCCAGCCCGGACGCTGGCTGAGGGCGGCCAGTCCCTGCTGCAGGTTGTCGCTGTCGGCGGCATAGCCCAGGTTGATGCTGGTGACTTCGGGATAGGCCAGCTGCCAGTTGGCACCGGTACCGATGATCAGATCAAAGGGTTCGGTCACCAGCGCCTCGGGGTTAATGTCCAGCGACAGCGCCCGGGTTTTGTCGCTGCCCCAGTTGCGGCCACCGGCCAGTTCCACGAAATGACCAAAGTTGTTGGGACCAAACACCCGGCAGCAGTCGCCCATGCCGGACGCCCGCTCCATCAGTACCAGCGGCCGCTCTTCGTCGGCCAGCCCCCGCAGGCGTTCGTTCACCCGGGCCATTTTCTGCTCGATAAAGGTGTTGACCGCCTCGGCTTCTTTTTCCTTGTGCAGCACTTCGCCGAGAATGCGAATGCTGGGGCCGGTGTTGGCCACCGGCTCATCGCGAAAGTCCACGAACACCACCGCGATGCCGGCCTTGTCGAGCTTGTCGAGGGTGCCGTTTTCCTGCCACAACTGGTAATAGGACTGATTCACCACCACCAGCTGGGCATCCAGGGTCAGCGCTCGCTCCACATCAAAGGTCACCTTGCCCGGATGACCAAAACGCGGCAGCCGGTTCACGGTGCCGGGAAAGGCCTCGGCCAGCCTGAAATAGGTATCGGGATCGGCCCGCTCCATGTCGTCCGACCAGGCCACCACATGGGCAAAGGGATCATCCTTTTGCAGCGGCATCAGTATGTACAGCAAACGGGCTTCCGACAGGATCATGCGATCCACTCGCTCGGGCAGGGTGACGGTGCGCCCCAACAGATCGGTAATTTGGCGCTCGCCGGCCAGGGCCGGCACCGACATCAGGCAGGCACAGAGTACCAGCAGGCATTTTCTGAACATGAATGGTCTCGAGTCTCAGAAAGAAGAAGAGCGCCAATGTTATTGCGAATTATTGCTTTTTGTAAACCATTGCTTTTTCTGTTTGATTTCATCCCCTGCCTGCCGCCGGCCATTACAAGCGCTTCGCTTTCTTATACAATACGGACCAACGTTTTCGGGCCGGTTCTCGGCCACTCATTTCCCGATATTCCCGGAGCAGCGACTTGGCGCAACATAACGACACTTTCCGCGATTTTGGACTGGATACCCGTCTTGTTCGAGCATTGGATCACCAGGGGCTGGACACCCCCACCGAGATCCAGCTGAAGGCTATTCCCGTGGTGCTGGCCGGCCATGATCTGCTGGCGTCCTCCAAAACCGGCTCCGGCAAGACCCTGGCCTATTTGCTGCCGGCCCTGCAACGGCTGATGAAAACCCGGGCCCTGAGCAAGCGCGACCCGCGCGCGCTGATCCTGGCCCCCACCCGCGAGCTGGCCCGCCAGGTGTATGCCCAGTTGCGCTCCCTGACCGGCAGCAGCTTTCACATTGCCCTGCTGCTGGGGGGCGAAAACTTTAACGATCAGCTCAAGGCGCTGCGCCGCCAGCCCGACGTGATCGTGGCCACCCCGGGCCGGCTGGCCAACCATCTGGATGCCCGTTCACTGATGCTCAACGGCCTGGAGCTGCTGATCCTCGACGAAGCCGACCGCATGCTGGATCTGGGCTTTGCCCCCCAGCTTGAACGCATTCACCGGGCCGCCGATCACCGCCGCCGCCAGACCCTGATGTTTTCCGCCACCCTGGATCACGCCGAGGCCAATGCCATGGCCGCCACCCTGCTGAACGCCCCCAAGCGGGTGGCGGTGGGCGAGGCCCATGCCGAACATCAGGACATTGAGCAGCGCTTTGTGCTGGGGGATCACCTGGATCACAAGCAGGCGTTGCTGGAGCACCTGCTGACCACTGAACCCTATCAGCAGGCCATTATCTTTACCGCCACCCGGGCCGACACCGAGCGCCTGGCCAGCCACCTGCAACAGCAGGGGCTGACCACGGCGGCATTGCACGGCGACATGAGCCAGGCCGAGCGCAACCGCATTATGGACGGCTTTGCCCGGGGCCAGCAGAAGGTGCTGATCACCACGGACGTGGCCTCACGCGGGCTGGATCTGCTGCAGGTATCGCTGGTGATCAACTTCGACATGCCCAAGCAGCCGGAAGAATACGTGCACCGCATCGGCCGCACCGGCCGGGCCGGCGCCAGCGGCACCGCCGTCTCCCTGGTGGGGCCCCGGGACTGGGACGCCTTCAAGCGGGTGGAGGCGTTTTTGCAGCGCACCGTCAGCTTTACCGAAATCGAAAGCCTGCCGGGCAAGTTCAGGGGGCTTCGCCCTCCGGCCCGCAAGCACGGCTTCAGGGGCAAACCCGGCGGCAGACCCGGCACCACCCAGGGCCGCGCTCCGGCCGGCCAGAAACCGGCCCGTCGCCCGGGTCCCAAACGCCCCGCCGGCTTTACCGGGCAAAGCCCGGCCGGCGGCACCGACGACGGCATGGCACCGATGAGGCGCAAAAAGCCCAGACCCGAGCAGGAATAACGGAATGTTGCCCAGGCCGCATTTTCTGAATGCGGTCATTTTACATTTTAAAAGTTAATGCTATTAATAAATGCATTAAACTTTTAAATAGTGAATTTTCCAGCATGAAGAACCTGCCCACGGATTTGCTGCGTACCTTTGTCACCATCAACCAGCTGGGAGGCTTCACCCAGGCCGGCGAGCGGCTCGGCCGCTCCCAGCCCGCCGTAAGCCTGCAGATGAAGCGGCTGGAAGAGCTGCTTGACGTCAAGCTGTTCAACCGGGGCCAGGGCCTGCAGCTAACCGAAGAAGGCCAGCTGCTGCTGAGCTGCGCCCAGAAAATGCTAGAGCTCAACGACGGCCTGATCTCCCGCCTGGGCACCCCCAGGGTGAGCGGCTCGGTGCGCCTGGGCATTCCCAACGACTTTGAGGTGTCGTTTCTGGCCACCACCCTGGGGCGTTTCTCCCAGGCCTATCCGGGCGTCACCCTGGATGTAAGCAGCGACATCAGTGCCAACCTGCTCAGTGACTACAAGAAAGGCGCCTACGATCTGGTGATGGCCATTGAAGAAAGCCGGCCGCAGCACCCGCAACTGACCGACTACATTACCGAGCCCCTGGTGTGGGTGCGCAACAGCAACATCATGCTGTCGCCGGATGCGCCCCTGCCGCTCATTCTCTATCCCAAGGGTTGTCTGTACCGCAAATCCATTATCAATGCCCTCACCCGTGCCAACCTGCCCTGGCGCGTGGTATACAGCACCTCCAGCCTGCTGGGCATTCACTCCGCCATCAAGGCGGGTCTCGGCATCAGCGTGCTGTCCAAGAGCACCGTGCCCGAGGGGCTGGAAGCCTCGTCCAGCTTTGCCCACTGCCCGGATCTGGGCAGCGTATCCATCGGCTTTTGTTACGACGCCAACGAACTCACCTCCGCCGGCCATATGCTGCTCGACTACCTCCGGCAGGGGCTGAAGGCGCTCTGAGCCGGAAGCGGGACGCTTCAGTTCCGTTCCGCCTCCTGCCCGGCCGAGGCAAAGCGCGCCGCCATGGCGTCGAACTCTGCCTTCAATGCGGCATGAAAGCGCTGGCACAACCGTGACGTCAGGTGAAAGCGCGGCAGAATAATGGCCACTTCAAACTCCACCCGAGGCGCAAACGGCCGCAGCACCACGGAGCAGTCATGGCGCTTGCCGTATTCCATGGCGGTAATGGGGTCGATCAGGGTATAACCGACGCCGGCGTCGACCAGGCCCATGGCCGACGGAAACAGCTGGGTTTCGGCCACCACGTTGAGGGCCAGGTTGTGCCGGTGGGCCAGGCTGCGCAGCTGCATGGTGCTCTGATGGCCGTCCCCCAGGGTGATCAGGGGCCGCCCTTCCAGATCGTCAATGGTGATTTCCCGCCGCTCCGCCAGGGGTGAGCCCGCCGGCAGCGCGCACAACATGCGAAAACGGTAGGGCCAGATTTCCAGCTCGTTTTTGGCCTGGGGTTTTTCCACTATCCCCAGATCAAAGTGCCCCCCGGCCACCCACTCCTCCACCTTGCCCGACGGAAAGGTCTGCAGCGACAGCTTGACCCCGGGGTTATGGCCCATAAAGGCCGCCACCATGGCGGGCGCCAGGGTGGCCATGCCCGGCATGCAGCCAATCTGCAGCTTGCCGGTGCGGCCGTGCTTCAGATCTGATGCCAGCTCTTCCAGGTTGTTCAGGGCCTTGAGCGCACGCTCCACTCCCTCGGAAAAGGATTTGGCTTCTGCGGTCATCTCGGTGCCGTAGTGATTACGCCGGAACAGCATAAACCCCATGTCACTTTCGAGGTTGGCTATGGCGGTGCTCACGGCCGGCTGTGTCAGCCCCAGCCGGCGTGCCGCCTTGCTGATGCTGCCACTGCGGATCACCTCCTGAAAAATGTGCAGTTGTTTCGCATTGACCTTGGGGTTCATGGCAACTTTCTCCGCGTCCTTGTTCATGCCAGCTGGGTACAAATTTCATTTATACATTCATCAAAAAGCATTATTTGATTTTATGGCCTCACGATTAACATAATCGGTACACTCTCGCAACAAACAACGGACGTAGGAGATTGTTATGCATTACCTGGACGTAGCAGGCCTGTTGGCTTACTTCATACTGCTGGGGTACATAGGTTACCGAAGTATCAAAAAGGTCAATTCCAGCGACGACTTTGCCGTGGCCGGCAACCGCATCATCTGGCCCGTGCTGTTTGCCACCCTGGCCGCCTCTTTTCTCGGTGGCGGCGCCTCCATGGGCCGGGCCGGCCAGGCCTTTGATCACGGCTATGCCTTTATGTTTGCCGCCAGCGCTTTTCCCATCGCCACCGTGCTGACCGGCATCTTCATCGCTCCCCGGCTGAAGCGCTATATCGGCGCCCAGACCGTGGGGGATATCATGGAATACCACTTCGGTCGCTACTCCCGGCTGATCACCGGTATCTTTTCACTGATTTTCTGCGTGGGTATTCTGGGTGCCCAGGCCCTGGCCGTGGGTACCGTGTTCAACGCCATTCTCGGTATCGATATCACCACCGGCATTTTGCTGGGCATGGGGGTGGTGTTGCTGTATTCCACCATCGGCGGCATGTGGGCGGTAATCCAGACCGACGTGGTGCAGTTTTTGATGCTGGCCATCTTTATGCCGGTAACCCTGCTGATTGGGGTGCATGAAGTGGGCGGTGCCGAAGCCCTGATCGCCCGCCTGCCCGAGGGCCATTTCAGCATCATGGGCGATTACGGCCCGGGCATGTTCCTGAGCCTGTTTATCGCCTTTTTGCTGGGTGAGACCCTGGTGCCTCCCTATACCCAGCGGGCGCTGTCGGCCCCGGACTCCCGCCATGCCAAAATTGGCTATACCATCTCCGGGCTGTTCGGCTTTTTGTTTTACTTCGTCAGCTCCACCATTGGCCTGGTTGCCTTTATTCTCTACCCGAACATCAGCCCGGATCTGGCCATGCCCGAGCTGATCCGTAGCGCCCTGCCCCTGGGCATTACCGGCCTGGTGCTCGCCTCACTGCTGGCGGTGGTGATGTCGACCGCCGATTCCTACCTCAACTCGGCCACGGTGATCTTTGTACGGGATATCTACCAGGGCTTTATCAACCCCGAGGTGGATGAACGGAAAAAGCTGTGGATTGAACGCCTGATGAACCTGCTGATCGGCGCCGGTGCCATAGTGTTTGCCCTTTATGCCACCTCCATTATCGACGCCCTGCTGCTCAGCTACTCTCTGTGGGCCCCCACCATTCTGGTGCCCTTTGTGCTGGGTGTGCTGCTGGATCTGAAATGCAGCAAATCGGCCATCGGCGCCATTCTCGCCGGTGCCCTGATCACCCTGGTGTGGAAATGGGGCCCCTGGCCACTGGCCGACGTCACCGGGCTCTCGGCGCTGGTAGCCGGCGTCTCCGCCAACCTGCTGACCTTCTTTATCATCTACCACATCTGCAAGTCCCGTCGGGGCAAGCTGCACACCGCCAACGACTGGGCAAGGAGCTGAGTTATGCACTGGTTTGAACTCGTTATTTATGCCACATCCGCCATTTGCATTCTGACCGCGCTGGCGGTGGGGGTCATGTCTTACCGCTTTTACCAGGACCACTGACCGGCAGGGGGAAGCACTCCCCCACCTCGTCCGGACTCGTGAACCGGCCGGCGCGCCCGGCCGGAACGTCCTCTTCTTCGGTTCATTAGAGTGGTTGATTTACCATGCAACATATTATTGTGGCCGGCGCCGGCATTGTGGGGCTGGCCGTTTGCAACGCCCTGCTGGAGCAGGGCTGCCGGGTGACCCTGCTGGACGCCAACGCCCCCGGATCCGGCACCTCTGCCGGCAATGCCGGGCTCATCGCCGACTATGCCACCATGCCGTTGTCCAACCCCGACAGCCTGCGCGCCATGCTGCGGGAGCTGACCCGCCGCCAGCCCGCACTGTCGGTGGAGCCCCGCTACCTGGCCGCCCTCGGCGGCTTTGGCCGGCGCTTTCTGCAGGCCATGACCAGCGAGGCCTTCAACAACAACAAGCAAACCCTGGTGGACCTGGTTTCAAGGGGGACGGCACTGCAAAAAGACCTGCTGGAGAGCCTGAACTCGCCCGGGCTGTACCAGCAAACCGGTTGCCTGCAGATCTTTCGCGATTCGGCGATAACGGAGCAGCAACTGGCTGCCCTGGCCAACGCCAAGCGGCGGGATGGCGTGGCCTGCGAGGCGCTGGCACCGAAGGCCGTGCTGGCACTGGAGCCGGCGCTGAACGCGCAGGGCCTGACCGGCGGGCTCTGGTATTCCAACACCTGGTCCTTGCGCGATCCGCAAGGTCTCTGTGTCCGGCTGTTCCGGCAGTTGCAGCAGCGGGGGCTGGAATATGTACCGTCGCCGCTGGACCGGCTTGAGCCGGTCGAAAACGGGGTGCAGGTGCTGACCGGCGGCCAGACACTCGGTGCCGATGCCGTCGTGCTCTGTGCCGGCCTGGGCAACCAGGCACTGCTGGCCCCCCTTGGCGTGAACCTGCCCGTGGTCAGTGAGCGGGGTTATCACCTGATGCTGGACCGGCAACAGGTGGCGCTGAACCGGCCCGTGGGCTGGCTTTCCCGCTACTTTTACGCCACTCCCATGGACCAGGGCATTCGCATCGCCGGCACCACCCAGTTTGCCCGGCCCGATGCCCCCGCCGCGCAGCGCCGCTACCGACACATGCAGGAATGGGCCGCCAGCCTGTTTGGCCAGCCGGTGTCGGTGTCGTCACAGTGGATGGGGGTGCGCCACAGCACGCCGGACTCCCTGCCGGTGATAGGCGGGTTACCGCAACACAAACGCATCATACTGGCCTTTGGCCATGGCCACCTGGGCCTGACCCTGGCCGCCATTACCGGCCGGCTGGTAGCCGACTGCGTGGCAGGCCGGCAGACGGACAAGCTGCACTCTGAGCTCTCGCCCGCGCGTTTTCTGTAAGCTAGCCGGGACTCCGTCAAGCCGGTAACAATCACCAGCCGGGTTAAGGGCACACAGTGCCTGATCTCCCCTTGATGCCGCCTGTATCCACTGGCGCTCAGGTCCGCCGCAGCCAGAGCTGGCGTGACAGCTCGTTCAGCCCCTCGGCCAGTTCCGCCACCCGGTCGCAGCGCTGACGGTTGTGCCGGCCGGTGGCCACCTGGTGCTCGGCGGCGTCGCGTATGGTGTCAACGCCCCGGTTGATATCCTCGCTGACCGCGCTTTGCTGCTCCACCGCGGTGGCGATGCACATGTTCATTTCGGAAATTTCCTGCACCCGCTGATCGATGCCATCCAGCGCGCCCGCCGCCTGCCGGGCATGATCCACGCAGTGCCGGGCCTGCTCCCGGCTGCGCTCCATCACCGACACCGCCAGGCGGGTGCCCTGCTGCAGCTGGCTTATCATGTTCTGAATGTCCGTGGTCGACTCGCTGGTGCGGCCCGCCAGGCTGCGCACCTCGTCGGCCACCACCGCAAAGCCCCGGCCCTGCTCACCGGCCCGGGCCGCCTCAATGGCGGCATTGAGCGCCAGCAGGTTGGTCTGCTCGGCAATGCCCCGAATCACTTCCAGAATGGTGGAAATACTCTGGCCATGGCTTTCCAGCTCTCGAATCACGCGGCTCGCTTCCCGGATTTCGTCATCCAGCGCGTGAATGGACTCGCTGGTGCCGGCCACCAGACGCTGGCCGGCGCGGCTGTCCTGCCTTGCCTGCTCGGCAGCGGTGGCAGCCTGCTGGGCGCTTGACGCCACCTGCTGAATGCTGGCGGCCATCTGGTTGATGGCGGTGGCCACCTGCTCGGTTTCGGCCTGCTGGCGCATGGTCAGTTGCTGACCGGTGGCCATTTCCTGCAACAAGTCGGCGCTGTGACCGCCCAGGCGCTGAGCCGAGTCAGACAAGCGTCCGAGCAGGGCAACCGACTCGGCCTGTGCCATGGCCAGGGCAAAATCAATCTGCCCCAGCTCGTCTTCCCGGCCGGTATAAACCAACCGGCTGAGGGGGTTGTCGGCCTGCTTTCGCGCCCGGACCGCCAGCCGGCGCAGGGGCGAGAGCATCACCGCCGCAGTCAGCATGCACAGCCCCCCGGTCAGCCCCGCTGCCAGCAGCACCGGCAACCAGGCGGCGGAAAACAGCGCCGCCGTCCCCAGCCCGGCCAGCAGGGTGAGCGGCAGCATCAGCAGCGCCATGCGCAACGTCAGGCCCAGCCGCCCCCAGCGGGAGCCCAGACGCCTGCCCGCCCGCAACCGGGCGTAAAGCCGCTCCGCCGCCGCGACCCGGGCGGGCTCCGGCTTGGTGCGCACCGACTGGTATTCCACCACCTCACCGTTGTGCACGATGGGAGAAACATAGGCGCTGACCCAGTAGTGATCACCGTTCTTGCACCGGTTCTTGACCAGCCCCATCCAGGAGCGGCCGGCCTTGAGGGTCTGCCACATATGGGCAAACGCCTGAGGCGGCATGTCCGGGTGGCGGATCATGTTGTGCGGCTGGCCGATCAGCTCCTCGGGCTGAAAGCCGCATACCTCGGTAAAGGCCCGGTTCACATAGGTGATCCGGCTGTCCGGGCTGGTGGTGGACAGAATGTTGATGCCGTCCGGCAACTCCACATTGCGCCCGGTAACGGGCTGATTATTGCGCATTCCATGAATCTCCGGTCGTCTCGTCCATGAGGCGCCGGCGATGTCGTTATTCCCCGTGAGCATGCCGCCGGCAGACAGATATCCTTATTATAAAAATGGTTATTATCCATGTGCAGATGACAAAAATGTGATCCGGAACACCCACAAATATACTCATACGAAACTCTCTGAGCCGTCCGCGGCCACGCAAAAAAGCCCGGCAAGCCGGGCTTTGATCCATCAGGTCAGCAAGGGCTCAGCAGCTGCGCGCCACGGCACCGGCAGGGGCGCCCTGTGTCAGCCTGCTCACGGTCACATAGACAAGAGAAGACGCCAGACAGCCATACAGCGGGCCTTCCACCCAGCCCACATCGGTAAACAGCAGGAAGCTGCCGCTGGTGACCAGGCCGGTGAGCATGGATGCCAGGGCGCCATAACCGTTGCCCTGCCAGAAGGAGGAGATGAACACCGGTCCTATCATCACCGCCAGCAGGGTGCCGGAGCCGAGAATGCCCAGCCACGACAGCATGAAGGGCGGCGCGTACAGCATCATCAGAAAACCCACAAAGCCGAGAATGGCCACCCAGATGCGGTTCACCCACAGAATGCGGGCGCCCGACGCCTTGCTGTGGGGAAACAGCGCGGTACGCAGATCGTGGGACGCGGCGCTCGACACCGTGTGCAGCAGCGAGTTGGCGGTGGATTTCATGGCGAACAGAATAAACAGGGTGATCACCCCCGCCAGTGCCGGATGCAGGAAGGTCGCCAGATACACCGGCATGGCCTGATCCGCTTCCGCCAGCTCGGGGTGAGCGATGCGCACATACATGCCCACAATGGGTACCAGACTCAGCAGGCATCCCATGGGCGCTACCCAAATGGCCACCTGGTGCATTTTCACGGTCGGTTTAAAGGCCAGAAAACGCACCGCCATGTAGGGCAGCACGGCGGTAAACAAAAAGGCATAGGGCAGCACCAGGAATACCGAGCCCTTGCTCTCACCGTAAGGGGCCGAGGTGCTCGGGTTAAGCAGTTCGGGATCGATGGCGTTCAGCCGCTCGCTCATCTCGGTCAGGCTCACGTCGGTGAAGATTTGCACCATCATCACCAGGGCACCAATGCCCATGCCCGCCACCATCAGGGTGTCGGTCCAGGCCACCGCGGCCAGCCCGCCCAGCATGGTGTAGAGAATGATCACCGAGATCATCAGCAGGGCGCTTTCGGTGAGTTCAATCCCCAGCCAGGACGCCCCCAGCAGACCCACCGCCTTGATCTGGCTGGTGAGGAACACCAGCAGCAGCACTATGGTAATGGTGGCTGCCACGCCCTTGACCCAACGCTCCAGCAGCTGGCCGCCGCCGTGCACCTGAGACACATACTCAGGGATGGTACAGCTGCCCAGCTCCTCGGCACGCCGGCGCAAAAAGTGGGCAAAGTACAGCACCGCAATCACCATGGCCGGGGCAAAGAAGAAGTTGCCCAGCACTTCCACCGAGCCGAACTCATAGGCCACACCGGGGGAGCCCATAAAACCCCAGCCGCTGAAGCCGGTGGCCACTATGGTGCCGGCGCCCACGAACGGGCCCAGGCTGCGGCCGGCCACCAGAAAGCCGGTTTCATCGCTGTCTTTTACCACCCGGCTGGACAGATAGCCGATAAAGATCAGCACACCGAAGGAGCCCAGCAGCAGGGCCCAGTTCAGAAATGAATAGTTTTCCATCACAAATTCCCTTTGGTCGTTTGGTCGTGTCGTTCATCAATGGCCGGATTTACGAACGTATTGCCGGTAGACATAGGCCAGGGCGGCCCAGGCAAGAATGATGGCGTTCAGATAGACGAACCATTCCATGGTCCAGGATTCATTTAGCATGACTTCTACCTCATTGAGCGGCTTCTTGCGAAGCGGGTTTGATGTCCCTGATTCCACCGGGCGTGCCGGCCTCACCAGAAGTAGGACGGCAACAATATTCCCTTCATTGCCGTTAAAAAAATCAGGCTCGCCCCTGCGGGCGAGCCTGCGTTTATCAGCCCTTGATGATGTTGTGCTCGGGGCCGAAGGGGAAGCGGGTGATGTTTTCCACACCGCTGTCGCTGATCACCAGAATGTCGTGCTCGCGGTAACCGCCGGCACCCGGCAGGCCTTCCGGCAGCATGATCATCGGCTCCATCGACACCACCATGCCCGGCTCCAGCACGGTTTCAATGTCTTCCCGCAGCTCCAGGCCCGCTTCACGGCCGTAGTAGTGGCTCAGGGTGCCGAAGGAGTGGCCATAACCAAAGGTGCGGTACTGCAGCACGTCGTGCTCGGCGAAGATTTCATTCAGCTCGGCGGCAATGTCGCAGCAGCGGTTGCCGGCCTTGATCAGCTCCAGGCCACGGCGGTGCACCTTGCAGTTGATTTCCCACAGCTCCAGGTGGCGGTCGGAGGCGTATTCGCTGAACAGGGTCCGCTCCAGCGCGGTGTAGTAACCGCCGATCATCGGGAAGGTGTTCAGGCTGAGAATGTCGCCGGCTTCAATCTTGCGGCTGGTCACCGGGTTGTGGGCGCCGTCGGTGTTGATGCCGGACTGGAACCACACCCAGGTGTCCATCAGCTCGGCATGGGGGAAAGTGCGGGCAATTTCGCGCACCATGGCCTGAGTACCGGCCAGCGCCACTTCGTACTCGGGCACGCCCACGGCAATGGCGTCGCGAATGGCGGCACCGCCCACATCGGCCACCCGGGCACCCTGCTTGATCAGGGCTATTTCTTCCGCCGACTTGATCATGCGCATCTTCATGGTGGGCACGCCGATGTCCACGAACTCGGCTTCCGGCAGCGCCGCCTTGAGCTTGTCGAGGTTCTGCAGGCTCAGGTGGTCAAATTCCACACCTACCCGCTTGGCGCCGCCAATCAGCTGCTGCACGGCGCGGAAGAAGTTGTCTTTCTGCCAGTCGGTATACACCAGGTTGTCGCCCAGGGCGTTGCGGCGGTAGGGCTGGCCGCCGTCGATGTTGGCGGTAATGGTGGTGTGAATGTCCTGGGTCACCGCCAGACCATAATCCCGGCCGAAACGGCAATACACAAAATCGCTGAAGTAGTTGATGTTGTGGTAGGAGGTGAACAGCACGGCGTCCACATCGCTGGCGGCCATATACTGGCGCAGTTTCTGCTGGCGGGAACGCATTTCCGCTTCGGAAAACATGCCGCGAACTTTTTCACCGTTGGGAATGGTCAGGGTGCTGGGCATCTGCATGGTAAGGCTCCTTCCTTATATCGGTAACAGGGTTGTTAACTGCGCTCCATAAATGGCTGATTAGCGCATGTCCCTGATGCTAGAGCCTGGCCGACCATAACAGAAATGAATACTTTAAATTATGACATTTATATTGTTAATGAGATGTAACCACAATAATGCAATTGCCATCTGACTGGCCCTAAAATAGGGCCTGCCTGTCACCGAAAGGATCAATAAACCACAAAGCTCAAGCTTGTTAATATCATTGTGCCATCACCAATTTAATTCTTCGCAATAACAATTACCCTGCCTGGTTACAACTGATGTGCTCCCCGGCAGGGTGATTTATTTAGCTCTTCTAAGCGTTTGTCACCGGCTCCGCACTGGTAACGGCTCGAAGATCACCGTTACTGTCAGTTTCCAGCGCAACCTTAGGATCTGGGTTATTAACTACTTTCTCCAGCTCCTTTACTGACCTATCCCTGCCAAGTAACCGCTTTATCATGTTGGCAATCATGATCAAGATAACTATAGAAAAGGGAAAGGCACCAATAATGGTTCCTGTCTGTACTGTATCCACTACATCACTCCCTCCAATGGTCAGCAATACTGTGGCGACAGCACCAATACTTAAAACCAGTGCCACTCTAAACCAGGCACCTGAGCGTTTCGGTGCCGAAACAAACTCTGCCAACGCATATGTTCCGGCATCTAACGACGTGACATAATAAGTTGCCACCAACACCGTGGCCACCACCAACAACAAACTGCCAACCAGAGGAATCGACTCCAGCATAACGAACAGTCCGCCGGACACATTTTCACCAATAGCCGCAGAGATTCCACGACCGGTTTTATCATCATAATAAATAGCGGCAGAACCCAGCACACCAATCCAGATCATTACAATCAATGACGGTATAACGGTTACTCCTACGACAAACTCTCGCAGAGTACGACCGCGTGAGATTCGGGCAATAAACCCGGCAACAAAAGGTGAGAAAGCAATTACCCAGCACCAGATAAATACAGTCCACCAGCCATTCCAGCTCTGCTGCCAGGAACTCAGTGGCTCCGCACTGCTGGGGGCATCTGTCCAGAAGCTCATTGAAATAAAATGGTCAAAATATGAGCCGAAAGTCTGGGTTATATTGGACAGGATAAACAGAGTTGGGCCAAATACAAAGGCCGCAACAACAAGCAAAATACTCAAAATCGAGTTAGCTTCACTAATCAGCTTCATGCCTTTACTAATGCCAAAAAAAGCGGATATGGCAGCCGCAAGCCCCAAAGCAAGTATCACTAAAAACCAGATGCTGGCACCACCATCAATGGAGGTAAATGAGCCCAGACCAGAAGTAAACTGCATGGCAGCAAAAGCAAAAGACGTTGACAGCCCAAATACGGTTGCCATAATCGCCAACAGTTCAACCCCCACGCCAACCGGCCCTTGAGCCCATGGTGGCAACATATCCACTGTGGCTTCACGAAATGTCAGGGTTTTACCCAGGTTATGATGAGAGTAAGCCAGACATACCGCAACAACACAATACATGGCCCAGGCAGTGAATCCCCAGTGGAAATAGGTCCATACAATTCCTCCTGCAGCGACGTCACCTTCCACCGCCTGCACGACAGGACTGTCATCACGCAACATAATCGGCTCGGCGACTGACCAGAATATCAAGCCAACCCCCTGCCCACAGGCAAATAACATCGAGTACCAGGCAAAATTACTGTACTCAGGTTTGGCGGCGGGCCCGCCCAATCGCACCTGTTTGCCTACTTTGCTAAAAACCAGCCAGCCGCATACCGCCACGGCAAAAACGGAATATAAAATAAATAGCCAGGTAAACCCTCCGGTCACATAGGTACGCAAGTCAAAAATAACATCTGCAACGCCCTCGGGATTCTTTAACACCATGGCAATCAAGGCAACAATAACGACAGGGGGAGTCACTTGAATAATTAACCTGCTAATCACTGACAAGTCAGACCCCATTACCCGCGGAATAGCCAACTCCTTACTGGCATGCTGACAAGCACCTGCATGATTGTTCGCCGAATTATGACTTACCATTCCGTACTCCTCCTTGTTACTGTCATTCATTGCCACATTCCATTTAGCCTATTCATTTTAAAAAACACTCCACCCAGAGCTTTAAAGCAACATTTCCGCCAGGGTCGATGCCTCAATACTTTAACTTCTTACACCAATGATTAAAAACTAGCGTTACGCGGTGTACGTGGAAAAGGAATGGTATCTCTGACATTACCCAACCCCGTAACATAAGCCACCATTCTTTCCAGACCCAGGCCGAAACCCGCATGTGGTACGGTACCGTAGCGCCTGAGTTGCCGGTACCAGTCATAATCTTCGAGCTTCATGCCAAGCTCTTGGATTCTCGCATCCAGAATATCCAGGCGGTGTTCTCGCTGGGAACCGCCGATGATCTCACCAATGCCCGGCGCCAGCACATCCATGGCCGCCACGGTTTTGCCATCATCATTCAGCTTCATATAGAAAGACTTGATGTCCTTGGGATAATTCTTTACCACCACGGGGGCTTTGAAGTGTTGCTCGGTTAAATAACGCTCATGCTCGGAGGACAGATCCGCCCCCCAAAACACGGGAAATTCGAACTCGCGCCCGGACTGTTCAAGAATGGCCACAGCATCGGAATAGTTGATGTGAATAAAGTCTGAGCCCACCAGCGTCTCGAGCCTGCCAATCAGATCTGCATCCACAAAGCCGGACAGAAATTGCAGATCGTCCCGGCGCTCGCTCAGCACAGCCTGGCAGATCGCCTTCAGCAAGGACTCGGCAAGTGCAGCACTTTCATCCAAATCCGAAAAAGCCACTTCCGGCTCGACCATCCAGAACTCCGCAAGATGCCGGCTGGTATTGGAGTTTTCGGCTCTGAAGGTCGGCCCAAAGGTATACACCTTGCTCAGGGCACAGGCATATGCCTCGGCATTGAGCTGACCTGATACGGTCAGGAATGCCTCCTTGCCAAAAAAATCCTGGTCGAAATCCACCTCGCCCTTTTCATCCAGTGGCAACTGCTGCAGGTCAAGGGTAGAGACCCGGAACATTTCCCCCGCTCCTTCACAATCGGAGGCGGTGATAATGGGTGAGGCCACCCATAAAAAGCCCTGCTCGCTAAAAAACCGATGAATCGCCTGGGAAATGGCGTTTCTGATCCTGGCCACGCTGCCAATAACATTGGTTCTTGGCCGCAGGTGCGCATGTTCACGCAGGTATTCGATGCTGTGTCGCTTGGGCGACATCGGGTAACTCTCGGGATCCTCGACCCAGCCCACCACAGTGATCTGCTCGGCACGCAGTTCCAGCGCCTGCTGTTTACCATGAGACTCAACCAGCCTGCCCGAGACAATCAACGAGCATCCCGTGGTCAGTTTCAATACTTCTGTACCATAGTTGTTCAGGCTGTCGGGTGCGACCACCTGAAGGGGCTCAAAGCAGGAGCCATCATAAACATTGATAAATGACACTCCGGATTTGGAGTCTCTTCTTGTTCTGACCCACCCCTTTACCACAATGGCATCACCGTCACCGTAGCGATGGCTTTTAATTTCCTTAATGGCTGTATGCATAACTTGACCGTCATCATTAAAAAACAAGCCACCCTGGGTGGCTTGTTGGTATTTACAGAAAAGAAAACCCTATCTAGATAAATCGTTCTGACACCGAGCCGTATATCCCATCGACACACACATCGAAGAGTAACTTCCCGTATTCCTCACTGGCATTCTTGGCCGATGACAATGTTCCCGAGGATGGCACCCAACTGGGCTCTGACGGGAAGATATCGTAAGGCGGAAAGGTCGCCGGATGGTGATGCACCACCTTATCCATGTCGACACAATCCGGGTGAAGATGAAGCATCAGCGATGTTTCCAGCACGCCGCCGTGCTCCACGTCCCAGCCGGTAAAGCCATCGGGGAAGACGGTTGCAATGGTTTCCTTGGTCACATAGTCCCAATAGGACAGCAGCATCACCTGGGCCTGAATGCCCTCATGGCGCAAGTGCTCCAGGGCCAGATCAATGCCTTCCACCAAAAACATGGAGTTTTCAAAGTGGCCGTTCACCAGCACAAACTTTCTGTTGCCGTGGCGGGCATAGGCCACCAGCACGTCCCTGACCACGTCGATCAGTGTCTTGCCGTTGATGCAGGTGGTACCCGGGAAGAAGTTGCCGCCACCGGACTTCACCTGCGACTTGTAGCCGTAGGAGATGGGGGGCGCCACCAGGATGGAGTCCGACTTTTTCGCCACTCCTTCGGAAATGGCCTTGGGGATCAGCACATCCGGATTCATCGACATATGAGGACCGTGTTGCTCAATGGCGCCAATCGGCAGCATGATAACGCTATTACCATCCTTGACCTTGGCGGCGTAACTTTGCCAGTCCATCAGTTCCAGGTTAACCATTTAATTTACCTCTTTGGAATCAACAATAACGGTGTTATATGCCTTGTTCTCGATCATTCTTCTGTATTCGCTTTTAACACCCATATACAGGGAACAACACATCAGCAGCATGATCAGGGAGAACGGCAGGGCGGCGGCAATGGAGGCGGTTTGCAGCGAACTCAGCGCCGCATCGCCTCCCACCACCAGCAGCACGGCGGCCACCACGCCCTGCATAATTCCCCAGACCACCCGGTGACGGTTCAAGGGATGTTCATTACCCTCACTCATGATGGTGGTCAGCACCAAGGTGCCGGAGTCGGATGAGGTGATGAAATAGGTGGCCACCAGTATGGTGCCGACGATCATCGCCAGGGTAGACAGATAGCCCAGATCCATGCTCTGGAAGGTGGCATACAATGCCTTGGCCACATCATTGCTCACCACGGCCGCAATACCGGCGTTGTTGAACAGGTCCTGGTAGAGTGCAGTGCCGCCGTAAGCTGCCAGCCAGACGAAGGACAGCAGAGAGGAGACCCCGACCACGCCCAGCACGAATTCCCGAATTGTGCGACCACGGGATACCCGAGCGACAAACACGCCCACAAACGGAGCCCAGGACATCCACCAGCCCCAGTAGAACACGGTCCACCAGCCTTGCCACATGCTCTTCCAGCTGGCATCGGCATCGGTTGGTGCCGGTTCAATGTAGATGTTGAAGCTGACCAGTTGCGCAACATAATCAAAGGTTACACCGAACAGGGTCTTCAGAATATAAAGTGTGGGACCGAAGGCAAAAAAGAACACCAGCAGCAGCACCGTCAGCCACATGTTGCCAATCGACAGGTATTTCACTCCGCGTTTCAGACCGGTCAGCACCGAAATCAGCGCACAGACGGTAATCACGGAGATCAGCACCAGCTGAACATTCTCGCTTTGCGGTATGCCCCAAATCTCCGCCAGGCCGGCGTTGATTTGCTGCGCGCCCATCCCCAGGGAGGTGGCGATACCAAACAGGGTGGCAAAGACCGCAATCACATCGATCAGTATGCCCCAGCGACCGGTCACCTTGTCACCGAACAGCGGATAAAGGGTATAGCGAATACTCAGCGGTTTTTTCAGGCGATAACAGATAAATGCCAGTGACAGCCCCACCACGCAGTAGATGGCCCAGGCATTCAAGCCCCAGTGAAAGAAGGCGATGGCCATGGCAGATTCGGCCGCTTCCTGGTTGCCGACGGCAGCAGAAAAGGGAGACCCACCGGAAAAATGGAACATGGGTTCAGCGATGGACCAGAAGATAATGCCTATGCCCTGACCGGCCGCATACACCATGGCGAACCAGGCAAAGTAGCCGAATTCCGGCTTTTCATGGTCGTCACCCAGCTTGATGTTGCCATATTTGCTGAAGGCGATGCCGACGCAAAAGATCAGGAACAGGCCTGCCAATATGACATACCAGGCGTTTGCTGACACTGTGATCACCGTTCTGACAGCATCGACCAGGAAGGCCGACTGGCCGGGATACAGCAGTGCAAACCCTACCAACCCTACCGTGATCAGCAGGGAAATAAACATGATGTGCGGATTAATGCCCTTCAATGGGCCACTATTGAGAACCATAACGTCCAACTCCTTAGAACTGCTCAATACAGCTGTTCTCATTAACTTCAACATGCCCGGGCGATGATTCGCCGCAGACACATCTCGTTGCCAAGACCGCGAGACTCTCCTTGCATCGCGGGTATTCATCAAAACCAAAAAAGCCTGCCCTTGCGGGCAGGCCTGTCTGTTATCAGCCCTTGATGATGTTGTGCTCGGGGCCGAAGGGGAAGCGGGTGATGTTTTCCACGCCGCTGTCGCTGATCACCAGAATGTCGTGCTCGCGGTAACCGCCGGCACCCGGCAGGCCTTCCGGCAGCATGATCATCGGCTCCATCGACACCACCATGCCCGGCTCCAGCACGGTTTCAATGTCTTCCCGCAGCTCCAGGCCCGCTTCACGGCCGTAGTAGTGGCTCAGGGTGCCGAAGGAGTGGCCATAACCAAAGGTGCGATACTGCAGCACGTCGTGCTCGGCGAAGATTTCATTCAGCTCGGCGGCAATGTCGCAGCAGCGGTTGCCGGCCTTGATCAGCTCCAGGCCACGACGGTGCACCTTGCAGTTGATTTCCCACAGCTCCAGGTGGCGGTCGGAGGCGTATTCGCTGAACAGGGTCCGCTCCAGCGCGGTGTAGTAACCGCCGATCATCGGGAAGGTGTTCAGGCTGAGAATGTCGCCGGCTTCAATCTTGCGGCTGGTCACCGGGTTGTGGGCGCCGTCGGTGTTGATGCCGGACTGGAACCACACCCAGGTGTCCATCAGCTCGGCATGGGGGAAAGTGCGGGCAATTTCGCGCACCATGGCCTGAGTACCGGCCAGCGCCACTTCGTACTCGGGCACGCCCACGGCAATGGCGTCGCGAATGGCGGCACCGCCCACATCGGCCACCCGGGCACCCTGCTTGATCAGGGCAATTTCTTCCGCCGACTTGATCATGCGCATCTTCATGGTGGGCACGCCGATGTCCACGAACTCGGCTTCCGGCAGCGCCGCCTTGAGCTTGTCCAGGTTCTGCAGGCTCAGGTGGTCAAATTCCACACCTACCCGCTTGGCGCCGCCAATCAGCTGCTGCACGGCGCGGAAGAAGTTGTCTTTCTGCCAGTCGGTATACACCAGGTTGTCGCCCAGGGCGTTGCGGCGGTAGGGCTGGCCGCCGTCGATGTTGGCGGTAATGGTGGTGTGAATGTCCTGGGTCACCGCCAGACCATAATCCCGGCCGAAACGGCAATACACAAAATCGCTGAAGTAGTTGATGTTGTGGTAGGAGGTGAACAGCACGGCGTCCACATCGCTGGCGGCCATATACTGGCGCAGTTTCTGCTGGCGCGACCGCATTTCCGCCTCGGAAAACATGCCGCGAACTTTTTCACCGTTGGGAATGGTCAGGGTGCTGGGCATCTGCATGGTAAGGCTCCTTCCTTCTAGCTTGGTAACAGGGTTGTTAACTGCGCCCCATGAATGGCTGATTAGCGCATGTCCCTGATGCTAGAGGCTGGCCGCCCATAACAGAAATGAATACTTTAAATCGGCGCATTAAGCTTGTTAATGCCTTGTTACTCTCCATGGCCAGGGCGCCAGTGCAAGGTGCTCAAAAAGCGAGAATGATCACAAAATTTTTACCCTTCGGACCGCTTTGTGACCATTCATGAATACCGTTTGGCGAAAGCTCCTTTCCGTGTGGCTCCGCCTGCCGCGGCTTCAGCCCGCCAGAAAATGCCTGCCCAGCACCATGGCCCAGACAAACACCGCCAGCAACAGGGTCAGCAGCACCGCCGCCGAGGCGGTGTCCTTGGCCCGCCCCGCCAGCTCATGATGCTCGGGCCCAATGCGGTCCACCACCGCCTCGATAGCGGAATTGAGCAGCTCCACCACCAGCACCAGCATCAGGCTTACCACCAGCCACAGGGTTTCGCTCAGGCCCAGCTCCAGCCAGAGGGCAACCGGCACCAGCACCAGCGCCAGCATGCATTCCTGACGAAAGGCCGCCTCAAAGCGCCAGGCGCTCGCCAGCCCCTGGCGGGAATAACCCAGGGCCGCAATCACTCGTTTCAGTCCGGTTTTGCCCGGTTTCATGGCATGTCCTTGTTCAGTTCACGGCGTTGCAGCTCGGTATTATCAGGGCCAATGCGCAGCACGCTGCCCTGGGTGTACCAGTCGCCCAGCACCAGCCGCTGCACCGGCCGGCCGTCCAGCTCAAAGTCATGAACGGCGGGCCTGTGGGTATGGCCGTGGATCAGCCGCCGTACCCCGGCCCGGCGCATTTGCCGTTCCACCTCGGCCTGGTTTACGTCCATGATGGTGACGCTCTTTTCCTGTTTGGACCGGGCGCTTCTGCCGCGAATGCCGTCGGCGATTTTCAGCCGCTTTTGCAGCGGCAGGCGCAGAAACAGCCATTGCAGCCAGCCAAGCCGGGTGATGCGCCGGAAACGCTGATAGCCGGCGTCATCGGTGCACAGGGTGTCGCCGTGCATGATGAGGGCCGGCTCGCCATACAGGTCAATGACCTTGTGTTCAGGCAGCAGCGTCATGCCCGCCTCGGCGGCAAAACGCCGGCCGAGCATGAAATCCCGGTTGCCGTGAATGTAATACACCGGCGTGCCACCTTCGCGGCAGATCCGGAACGCTGCCGCCACCTGCCGGTTCAGTGTGCTCGGCTCGTCGTCGCCAATCCAGAATTCAAACAGATCCCCCAGCACATACAGGGCATCGGCCTCGGGGGCTTCGTGCTCCATAAAGTGCAGAAAGGCAGCGGTAATATCGGGCCGGCCGGCACTCAGGTGCAAATCGGCAATAAACAGGGTATGGGGCATTAATCAACTATCCGGTATCACACCGTCCGCTTCCAAACACAACAATGCCCGCCGGGGCGGGCATTGCAAGGCAATAACGGGAACGCCTTATTCGCTGACGGTCACGCCGGTGATCAGCACGTCGTCGACCGGTACATCCTGATGCATGTAGCCGCGGGTGCCGGTGGCCACGCCCTTGATCTTGTTGACCACGTCCATGCCTTCGCTCACTTCGCCAAACACGCAGTAGCCGTAGCCCTGAGTGGTGGCAGACTTGAAGTTCAGAAAGTCGTTATCGTTGACGTTGATAAAGAACTGGGCGGTGGCGGAGTGAGGCTCCATGGTGCGGGCCATGGCAATGGTGCCCACCTTGTTGCTCAGGCCATTGTCGGCTTCGTTCTTGATGGCGGCACGGGTTTCCTTTTCTTCAAAACCGGGGCCGTAGCCGCCGCCCTGAATCATGAAACCGTCAATCACCCGGTGGAACAGGGTGTTGTCGTAGTGACCGTCGCGGCAGTATTGCAGAAAGTTGGCAACGGTTTCCGGGGCCTTGTCGGCAAACAGGTTAAGGGTAATGTCGCCGTAGGTAGTATGCAGTGTGACCATGTTCATGTTTCCGAGTATTTGAGTTCAGTTGCCGAGTTTAGCGCAAGCGGCGGCGTTAGCGAACCCCCGCCCCTGCCTGGCCGGCGATAAAGCGCCCAGCGGGCAGCCGGTACAGCCCTTGCTGGTAGGCCAGGCTGCCCCACAGCGCATAGGCCCTGGCCTGGTGCGCCAGCCCGGCGTTCACCGGCGCCGGGGTGAGCTGCTGCCCGCCGGCATCATAGCGAAAGCCGAGGGCGTCCTGCTCCGGTTGCAGCACCACCATGTCGCTGCCCTTCAGCAGGGCGAAATTCTGATCGAACTGCATCAGCGCCCGGTTGGGGGAATATTGCGTCAGATCCTGCCCCAGCATGGGGTTGTCGCTGTCGATGCCGGCCAGCGACAACAGGGTGGGCGGCAGATCTATCTGGCTCACCAGCCGGTGGTCGCGCCGGGGCCTGATGCCCTCACCCAGCAGCAGGGCCGGCACCCGAAAGTGCGGCACCGGCACCAGCTCGGGACCATAAGTGCGCGAGTCGTGATCCGCCACCACCAGGAACAGGGTATCGTGCCAGTAGTCCGACTGCCGCGCCCGCTCAAAGAACCGGCCCAGAGCATAGTCGGCGTATTTGGCGGCGTTGTTGCGGGTGGCCTTGGGCTGCTCATAGAGCTCGATGCGATCGTCGGGAAACTCAAAGGGATCGTGGTTGCTGGAGCTGAACACCAGGCTGAAAAAGGGTTTGCCGTCGTCGTGCAGCCGCTCAAATTCCTGATGCGCCCGGGCAAACAGATCCTCGTCACTCACGCCCCAGGCGCCCTCAAAGGCCGGTGACTCGAAATCCCGCTGATCCACTATGTGCTCAAAGCCGTTGCCGAGGAAGAAGCTGGCCATGTTGTCGAAATGACTCTCACCGCCATAGATGAACCGGGTGTGGTAACCCCGCTCGTGCAGCAATTGCGCCAGGGTAAAAAAGCCGGCCTGGCTCTTGTCGAGCTTGACCACGGCCCGGGACGGCGTGGGGGTAAAACCGCTGATCACCGCTTCTATGCCGCGCACCGAGCGGGTGCCGGTGGCATAGAGCTGCTCAAACAGCCAGCCCTGTTGCGCCAGTTTGTCGAACTCCGGGGTCAGCGGCAGGCCGCCGAGCGAGCCTACAAACTGAGCGCCCAGACTTTCTTCCAGAATGATCACCAGGTTCCTGGGCTTGCCCCGGTAGCTGGCGGTGTTGTGGGTCAGGCTCGGCAGCGCGGCGGAGACATAATCCTGCGCCGGCCGCCCCTGAGCCTGATATAAGGTATCGAGCAACTCCTGTCGGTCCATGCGGCCATAAAGGGAGGCCGCGCTTTCCTCCTTGCCCAGCTGTTTGAGCGCAAAGCCCACCGAATAGGCGGAGTTCAGCACCAGAGCATTGACCAGCGGATCGGTAGAAAACGCCACCAGCGCCGGGTTCAGCCCGCGGTGTCCCAGGGTGGAGCGGCCGCCAAGCAGCCCCAGCGCCAGCACCAGCAGGGCCAGCACCGGCCGCCAGTACCAGGCGGGCAGGCTTAGGTGGCGGCACAGCCGGCCCGACCAGCGCCACAGCGCCCATGCCGCCGCCGGCACCAGCACGCCCGCCAGCACCAGCGCCGCCAGGTGGCCCTGCCACAGCATGCCGAACACCTCCTTCGGGTAGATGAGGTATTCAATAAACAGCCGGTTGGGGCGCAGATCATAGGTGTTGATAAAGGCCGGCGTGGCCAGCTCCAGCAACAGCAGCAGGCCGGTGCCTGCGGTCAGCCACACCCGCATCAGCCACTGCCAGGCGCGGCCGGGGCCATGTTTGCCGGCCAGCAGCAGGGTGAACACCGCCGGCACGCCAAACAGCCAGCACAGAGTGGACACATCCACCCGCAGCCCCTGCAGCAGCACCGGGCCCCAGCCCTCGGCGCCGGTCACTCTGCCCGCTTGCCACAGCGCCAGCCCCAGCCGGCTGGCGCCGAGCAGCCCCAGGTCGAGTACAAAAAAGCAGAAAAAGGGCCACAGCGGGCCCAGCCGTTGTTTGAATATGCTCATCGTTACCTTCAGAACGCCGATCCATTCGGCCCAGACTAATGCGCGGGAGGTCGAAAAAAGGTCAAAAACCGGTTTCACCTCAGCCAAGCCGGCAGGGGGCCAGCATGTCCAGTTCAGCCCGGTACACCCGGGTGCTTACCCCCATCAGCCCCAGCACAGAGTCAAACAGGTTGTCATGGGAGAAGCGGCCTTCCCGGGCCTGTTGTTGCAGGCACCGGCGGTTCAGCCCGATTTCCCGCTCAAACTCACCGGACAACCACAGCAGCAGCGGCACCCGTGTCTGCTGCTCCGGCGCCAGTGCATAGGGCATGCCGTGCAGGTAGAGACCGCTCTCGCCCAGGGACTCGCCGTGATCGGAGAGATACAGCAGGCCGGTGTTCCACTCATTGCTATGCTGTTTCAGCGCCGTCAGTACCCGGCTGATGATGTAGTCGCTGTAGTAAAGGGTGTTGTCATAGGTGTTCACCAGCTCCCGGGCGCTGCAGTTCTGAATGTCGCTGCGCCGGCAGTCGGGGGTAAAGTGGGCAAACTCCGCCGGATAACGCTGGTAGTAGGTGGGGCCGTGGCTGCCCACCATGTGCAGCACCAGCACCCTGTCCTGCGAGCCGGGCCGTTCCAGAGCCTGGTGCAGGGGCTCAAGCAGAACACCATCCTGGCAATAATCGCCGTCGCACAGGGGGCCGCCGTCTTCGGGACGAAACGTCCGGGTGGCCACCCGCTCGCATACCCCCTTGCAGCCACCGTCGTTGTCCAGCCAGGTGATGTCGAGCCCGGCGTGGCTGAGCACATCCAGCAGATTGTCCTGCCGTCCGGCCTGGCCGGCATCGTAGTCGTCATGGGACTGGCGCGAGAACATGCAGGGCACCGACACCGCGGTGGCGGTGCCGCAGGAGCTCACCGACTGAAACGACACCACCCCCTGCTCCCGCGTAAAGGCATTGGTGTCGCGGGGGTAACCGTTCAGCTCAAAGTTCATGCCCCTGGCGGTTTCCCCCACCATCAGCACCAGCAGGTTGGGTTTGCCGTTTCGATGAGGCCGCGCGACGCTTGCATCCTCTCCCAGCGGGCGCCAGGGCAGCGTTTCTGTCAGGTAGGTCTGATCAATATAACCACCGGCACTGGAGAGGTAATAGGTAGGAATGATCAGCTGTTTCAGGTAGTTGTGATTACGCCCCACCGAGGCGTAATCCTGGTAGTAACCGGCGGCGACGAGCCCGATGGCGGCCAGCGAGCCCAGCACCGACACCCCCTTCCACCGCAGATCCTTAAGCACACCGCCATGCTCAATACGCACCCGGGCCACCAGCAGCGCCGGCAGCAGGCCGGTCAGTCCGAACCACAGCACCGAGGCCACGTTCAGGTAGGAGCTGGCCTCGCCCCGGTGGGTCTGCATGATGTTGGCCATCATGTCCCGGTCAAACACCACGCCGTATTCAAACATGGCGTAACTGACCGCGGACGACAGCAACAGCAGCGTGATGAAAATGCCCTTTTCCAGGTATTTCACCGCCACCAGGGTAAACAGCAGGTTGAGCGCCGCCACAAAGAACACCGGAATGGACAGCACAAAACCGGCGCTGACGCCGTCCAGCCCTTCCAGTATGCCGGCCAGCCGGGTGGTGAGCGGCAGGTTGAGAACAAAAAAGAAATACAGCGCCAGCAGCAGTACCAGCCGGCGGGAAGAAATGCTTGAACGGGAAGAAGTATCCATTATCGGCCTCAACAACAGAACAGGCCGCGTTCACGGCCGGGGCCGGACGCGGCAAACTGCCATTGAGGTTAATCGGGGCTCAGTGAAAAAAAGGTCAAAACCCGATGCGCACCCGGGTTCCTTTTGGCCGGTTGGGCGCCAGACTCAGGCGCCAGCCCTGGTGTTCGCAAATGCGTTCGACAATGGCCAGCCCCAGGCCAAAGCCGGCGCCGCCGCTGATGCCCCGCTCCCGCACCCGCGCCAGCACTTCCGGATCAATGCCGGCGCCGCTGTCGATCACCGCCAGCCAGTCCGGCCCCAGGCACAGCTCCACCCGCCCCTCGGAGGTGTGCTCCAGGGCGTTGCGCAACAGGTTGTTGATCACCGCCGCGGTCAGGGTGGCGGGCAGCGCGGGTCCGTCGCCGGCGCCACCCTCGGCCTTCAGCTCCAGGGTCAGCCCCCGGGCATGCGCCCGGGCCTGCCAGGCCTCAATGCAGCTGGCCGCCAGCCGGCCCAGGGGCACGGGCGTGTCGTGGCGGGTCGCCGCCTCGGGGGAACGGGACAGTTGCAAAAACAGCTCCACCTGCTGCTGCATGTCGTGCAGCGCGCCTTCAATACGATTAAGCTGGCGGCGTTCCGCCGCCCTGCCGCTGCCGGTTTCCCGCAGCATGTCGAGGGCGCCGCGGATCACCATCATGGGCGTGCGCAGTTCGTGGCTGGCATTGGCGGAAAACTGCTGTTCCCGTTGCAGCAGGGTGTGTAATCGGGCCGCATAATCCTCAAAGGTGCGGGCCAGCACGCCGGTTTCATCGTCTGGGTAATGCCCCTGCAGGCGGGCACCGGGCTGCTGCCGTAACCGGGCCACGTCCCGGGCCAGACGGGACACCGGCTGCAGGATCTGCCGGCTGAGCCGGCGCGACAGCCAGAAGCCCAGAATCCATACTGCCAGCACCGCCAGGGCGGCGCCGCCAAACACCCGCAGTTCGTAACGCTCAAACTCGCTCTGATCCTGCACCAGCACATGCACCCAGCCGGGCTGGTAATGCACAAACAGGTTGTAGGCCCCGTCGTCCAGCAGCACCTCGTGGCCGCCCTCCGGGTAGTCCCGAAAGGCTTTGGGCAACAGCGTCTGCTCTGCGGCGGGCAGCTTGTAGTAGGTGGTGTCGGTCATGGACAACACCAGTGGTTGCCGCTCATCGGCATGGGCATGCACCTGATCGAGCAGGTCGCTGTGCAGGTGGTTGTAAAACAGACTGCGTTCAAACCAGAACACCAGCAGCACCATGGCCACCGCCGCCACCAGACTCAGGCTGACGATCAGCAGGTTGAGCACCCACTGCAGCCGGGCATTAATGCTCAGGCGCATGAGTCGGTGGCTGCCAGCCGGTATCCCTGGCCGTGCACCGTGTGCAGCAGCGGCCGGTCAAAGGGCTTGTCGATGGCGCTGCGCAGCAGGTAGATGTGCGACTTGAGACCGTCGCTGTCGGGGGGCTCGTCGGCCCACAGCTGGCTGGCCAAGGTCGCCCGGCTGACCACCCCGGGAGACTGTTTCATCAGCACTTCCAGCAATTTCAGGCATTTGGGGTTGAGGTTGATGTTGCGTCCCTGACGGCTGACCCGCAAGGTATCCAGATCCAGGGTCAGATCCGCCACCGTCAGCCGGCGCACCAGTTGCCGCTGGCTGCGCTTCAGTACCGCCTGAATGCGCGACCACAGCTCCGGCAGGGCAAAGGGCTTGACCAGGTAATCGTCGGCGCCCACCTCAAATCCGGCCAGCTTGTCGTGCAGGGTATCGCGGGCGGTGAGCATCAGCACCGGCATGGGGTTCAGCTCCCGGCGCAGCCGCCGGCACAGCTCCAGGCCGTCGAGCCCCGGCAGGCCCAGATCCAGCACCAGCAGGTCGAACTCTTGCCGGGCCAGCAGCGCCTCGGCGGCGGCGCCGTTGCCCAGGGCGTCGACGACACAACCCTTGAGGCCGAGGTAATCGACAATGTTCACCAGTATGTCGGGATTGTCTTCCACCACCAGTATGCGCATGCCCTGCTCTCCCTTGAGTCGCTCTGCCGTTGCGGGCCGTTATTAAATCATGTCTGGGCGCCGAATGTCGCCCGGGCTTGCACCGGGTGGCCATTAACGGTTCAATAAGCGCTGTTACCCTTAACCCTCACCACCAAGACACTCGAACATGCTGAAAATATACAATTCCCTGACCCGTCAAAAAGAAGAATTCAAACCCCTGGTGCCCGGCAAGGTCGGCATGTATGTGTGTGGTGTGACCATTTACGATCTCTGTCATATCGGCCACGGCCGCACCTTTGTGGCCTTTGACGTGGTCACCCGTTACCTGCGCTACGCCGGTTACGATCTGACCTTTGTGCGCAACATCACCGACATTGACGACAAGATCATCAAGCGCGCCGCCGAAAACGGCGAAGACTGGCAGGCGCTGACCGAGCGCCTGACCGGCGAAATGTACCGGGACTTCGACGCCCTCAACATTGCCCGTCCCGATATCGAGCCCAGGGCCACCGCCCATATTCCCGAAATCATCGCCATGGTCGAGACCCTGATCAAGGACGGTCACGCCTATGTGGCCGACAACGGCGACGTGCTGTTTGAAGTGAACAGCTTTGCCGACTACGGCAGGCTCTCGGGCCAGAACCTGGAGCAGCTGCAGGCCGGCGCCCGGGTGGAAGTGGAGCAGAGCAAGCGCAACCCCCTCGACTTTGTGCTGTGGAAGCAGTCCAAGCCCGGCGAGCCGAGCTGGGAGTCGCCCTGGGGGCCGGGCCGCCCGGGCTGGCACATCGAGTGCTCGGCCATGAACGGCAAGCACCTGGGCAAGCACTTCGACATTCACGGCGGCGGCTCGGACCTGCAGTTCCCCCACCACGAAAACGAAATCGCCCAGAGCTGCTGCGCCAACCACAGCCCCTATGTGAACACCTGGATGCACTCGGGCATGGTGATGGTGGATGAGGAGAAGATGTCCAAGTCGCTGGGCAACTTCTTTACCATTCGCGACGTACTCGGCCATTACGACGGTGAAACCATTCGCTACTTTTTGCTGTCGGGCCACTACCGCAGCCAGCTCAATTATTCGGACGAAAACCTGAAACAGGCGCGCACCGCCCTGGAGCGGCTGTACACCGCACTGCGGGATCTGCCCGAAGTCCCGGCCGCCGGCGGCGAGGAGTTCGTGGCCCGCTTTACCACCGCCATGGACGACGACTTCAACACGCCTGAGGCCTATTCGGTGCTGTTTGATCTGGCCCGGGAAATCAACCGTCAGAAAGGCAAGGACACCACCGTGGCCGCCGGCCTGGCCGGTCGCCTGCGGGAGCTGGCCGGGGTGCTGGGCCTGCTGGAGCAGGATCCGGAAGCCTTTTTGCGCGGCGACGCCGGTGCCGGTGACGAGGTGGCCGAAATCGAGCGCCTGATCCAGGCCCGCCTGGATGCCCGCAAGGCCAGAGACTGGGCCGCCGCCGACGCCGCCCGGGACCGGCTTACCGCCATGGGCATTGTGCTGGAAGACGGCCCCGAAGGCACCCGCTGGCGCCGCAAGTAACACCGGGGTTGAAAATCACATCAAGGGCACCCACATGGTGCCCTTGATGTTAATGCCCGCATGGTCTCAACAAGTGCCATGGCCGATGTTTGTCTGAACAGGAGCCTGACATGAAACAACACCTCCCCGCTTTGTTCGCCATACTTTCCGTCCTTTCGGCCCTCACCGGCTGTGAACCTCACGGTCCCGCCGCCAAAGTGGAAGATCACATTGATGAGGTAATGGAAACCGGCCTGCACGCCGGTGAGCCCACTGCCCTGCCCGCCCCCCGTCCCGAGCCCGAGGTAATGGCGCAACAGCAAAAGCGCCACCGGCAGGTGCTGGAGCAGGCTTCAAGGGCCGCGGAACAAAAACTGGACGAAATACTGCAAGACACCCGGCCCTGAACCGGCCACCCCGTCAGGGTTCGTCATACCAAGCCGGACTCGCGGCCCTTTCGGTGCGTCAGCCGCTTTCGCGACCTATGATTAGTCATTGATTTATAAAGCTTTAATTGTATAAATGCGGAATAGCATCATATTCTCATGGCTGTTGCTTCCGCCCCATTTGGGCTATTACTGTGTATGTCGTCACCAAAAAGCGGACTATCCCGCAACCCCGTCGATAAAACAGGGAGAACCTATGAACAAGTCACTGCTGAATATTCTGTTGTTTACTTCCATCACCGCCTTTGGCCTGGCGGCCTGCGACAACAAGGGGCCGGCGGAGCAGGCCGGCGAACAGATGGATAACGCCGTGGAGCAGGTGCAGGAACAGACCGAGCAAACCATGGACGAAGCGCAGGAAGCCCTGGGCATGGAAGAAGAAGGCACCATGGAACAACTGGGTGAGTCCATTGACGAAACCGTGAACGAGGCCGCGCAGGCTGCCGGTGAACAGGCCGATGCCGCCGGTGAGGCGTTGAACGAGGCCGCCCAGGCCGCCGGGGAAAAACTCGATGCCGCCACCGAGGCCATGGAAGAAGCCGCCGCCGAAGCCGAGCGCAAGGTCAACGAAGTGGTGGAAGAAAGCCAGCAATAAGCGCCGCAAGGCAAACGCAAAAAGGGGAGCCGCCGCTCCCCTTTTTATTGTCCGTCAGCTCAGGCTCTCCGCCGTCACGGAGAGGACGGACTTCGGCAGCGGCTCATGTCCTGTCATTGGGTGGCTCCAGCTCGGCGCCACAATGATTGCAGAATGTCGCATCCCGCTCATGGCCGCTGCGATCGCACTGAGGGCAATGGCGGCGGGAATACTCCCGGCGCATCTCCCGCCCGAGCTCGGCGGTAATAATGCCGGTGGGCACGGCGATAATGGCGTAGCCCATCAGCATGGTGACGGCGGCAATGCCCCGGCCCAGCCAGGTTTGCGGCGTAATGTCGCCAAAGCCCACCGTGGTGATGGTAACAATGGCCCAGTAGATGCCGGTGGGAATGCTGGTAAAGCCGTTTTCCGGCCCTTCCACCACATAGAGCAGCGAGCCGAACAGGGTCACCAGAATAAACAGGCTGCTGAAGAACACCAGTATCTTGCGCCGGCTCTGGTAGAGCGAACGCATCAGGGTGTTGGCCTCGTCCATGTAGCGGATCAGCTTGAGCACGCGGAACACTCTGAGCACCCGCAGCAGGCGTACCATCAGCAGAAAACTGGCGCCGGGCAGGAAGATGGCCAGGTAGGTGGGCAGTACCGCCAGCAGATCGATCATGCCGTAGAAGCTGCGCAGATAGGCGCTGCGGCTTTGCGCACACCAGATGCGCAAACCGAACTCCACCGTAAACAGCAGGGTAAAGCCCCACTCCAGGCCATACAACCAGGGGCCGTATTGGGCGCGAATGCTGCCGATGGAGTCCAGCAGCAACACCACCATCGACAACAGAATGGCGATGATCAGGGCAATGTCAAAGCGGCGGCCCGCCGGGGTTTCGGTGCCGAAAATGACGGTGTACAGGACGTCCTTGTCGAGCCACTTCATGCCACTCCCCCGTTACTGATTAGTTGTCGTGGTAACGCTCGCAGGCGATCAGGGTGTTTTCAATCAACGAGGCCACCGTCATCGGGCCCACGCCGCCGGGCACCGGGGTGATGTAACCGGCACGCTCGGCGGCCACGGCATATTCCACATCCCCCACCAGGCGACCGTCGTCCAGGCGGTTGATGCCCACGTCGATCACCACGGCGCCGGGCTTGATCCAGTCACCGGGAATGAAGTTGGGCTTGCCCACCGCCACCACCAGCAGATCGGCCCCTTCCACCTTGCCCCGCAAATCCTCGGTAAAGCGATGGCAGGTGGTGGTGGTGCAGCCGGCCAGCAGCAGCTCCAGGGTCATGGGCCGGCCCACGATGTTGGAAGCGCCCACCACTACGGCATTGAGACCATGGGTCTTGATGTGACTGCGCTCAATCAGGGTCATGATGCCCTTGGGAGTGCAGGGGCGCAGGGCCGGAATACGCTGGGCCAGGCGACCCACATTGTAGGGGTGAAAGCCGTCTACGTCCTTGTGGGGATGAATGCGCTCCACTACCAGGGTGGTGTCGATATGAGCCGGCAGCGGCAACTGCACCAGAATGCCGTCTATGGTCGGATCCTGATTCAGCTCGTCAATCAGATCCAGCAACTGCTGCTCCGTGGTGTGCTCGGGCAAGTCGTGGGACTTGGACACAAAGCCCACTTCCTCGCAGGCCCGGCGCTTGCTGCCCACATACACCTGAGAGGCCGGGTTGGCTCCCACCAGTATCACCGCCAGGCCGGGGGCCCGTTTGCCGGCGCTCTTGCGGGCGGCGACCCGCTCGGCCACCTGGTTGCGCACCGCCTGTGCAATCGCTTTTCCATCGATTATTTGAGCTGACATCTGCGTTGTTTCTCACCTTTATAAACCTGCGACAATTGTCGCATTTTTTCGCGCCTTTGATAAGAAACCCCGGGAGGATAAAGCCGTTGACCCTGTGGGCCCAAGCCGGTATTATGCCGCCCCGTTGCCGGCCAAGCCCGTGCAACAAAGCGCCCTTAGCTCAGCTGGATAGAGCATCCGCCTTCTAAGCGGATGGTCGCAGGTTCGAGTCCTGCAGGGCGCGCCATTTTGTGGTGACCGTAGCTCAGTTGGTAGAGTAGTAACAGCTTGAAAACGCTGTTATTTCCCGGATTGTGATTCCCCAACACCAAGAGCTGTGGTTACAAAAAAGGTTACAAGCCCTATGTAACTTGTGGTTGATTCGTGAGGTATACGATGCCACAAGCTACATTCAAAATCGGGGCTTTTACCGTCTCCGTATCCTACCTGCAACAACGCAGCACCACCGGCCTGTTCTACTACCGCCGGGCCGTCCCCGCTCCACTACGCCGCCACTACAACGGCAAGCGTGAACTGGTGTTCTCCCTCAAGACCAAAGACCTGAACCAGGCATCCCAACAAGCCCAAGCACTGGCCTTGCAGCACAACAAGGAATTTGAGCAGTTAAAGCATAACGTCACCCCCTCCCCCGTGCTTATCATTCAACCGGCAAGCCCTCCTCCTGCCGAGCTGGTTCCCACGCCAGCACCAGAGCAGCACACCATTACCCTGAACGACATCAAGCACCATGCCCTGAAGGCCCATCAAGGCAACAAAAAGAAAACGACCGAGATCACCCGCTGCTTTGGATACTTTGCAGATCTCCCCCCTATCCTTGCCCATATCAAAAAGCGTGACGTGCTGATAGTGGTTGAACGCCTCAAGACAGAGCAGCAGCTCAAAACCGCCACCATCAAAAAAGCCGTTGGGTTTATCAGCAGACAAGTCCGGTTAACCCTGCAACTGCACGATCTGAACATTAGCAACCCCTTTGCCGGCGTCCCCTTCGACAACATCAAGAAAGACGCTGAAAAACGTCACACCTTCGAGGCAGACGAGTTGCTGAAGGTACGGGAGACGATCAGAAGAAAGTCGGCACTGGTCACCGCCCAGATTGTGGGCCTGCTCTACGACACCGGTTGCAGAAACGCCGAGATAGGCGGCTTGCTGCTGGACGATATCAAACTGGACGCCCCCATTCCTCACCTTGTAATCAAACCCCATGATCAACGAGGCCTGAAGAACGACAACAGCGAACGGTTAATCCCCCTTACCGGCATCAGCCTGGAATTCGCCAGCATTGTAAAAGCAGCAGCACAACCAGAACAGAAACACGCCTTTCCCCGTTATATCAAGGACGGCAAGTTCAAGGGTGACGGCTGCTCTCAAGCGGTAAACAAGTTCCTGTCTGGCGTGGTTGAACAGGGCACCAGCCACAGCTTTCGCCACAGCCTGAATAGCCGGCTGATAGAGTCGGGAGCAACGGAAATGGAAATCGTCAGCCTGATGGGCTGGAGCCGTGAAGGCATGATCCACCACTACGGCAAAGGCAGAAGCCTGGAATACCTGCACCATGTGCTGGCGCGGATGCACCGGCACGAGCAGAAAAAGACGTGATTGTCGTATAGATTTCAGACTCATGTGGTTTCTTTTTTGTGCATAACCTGCTATCGATCAACATGGTGCCTTACCATATGCTTTCCATATGCAACACCAGAAGACATGGCAAGTTAAAAACTAAAAACACAAAGGGATAAAAAATGGCAATCATCAAATGCTCTGATTGTGGCAATGATATATCTACTTCCGCCGCAACCTGCCCGCACTGTGGCAGACCAAATGACAACCAGGACCCGCCCAAAAGGTCAGTTGGTGTTTTGTTGGGCTTAGGAATATTCCTTTTACCAATCATTTTCTCTTGGTTTACCTTACGAAAAGGGCACACCAAAAAAGCGAAAGTGACAGCCTTTACTTGGCTTGCCCTCACTATGGGAATTGGATTAGCAGAAGATGGTGTTGATTACTATATAGAAACCAGTTCACATCATGAAGATAACTCAAGCCAAGAGATAGCACTCAATGTAAGCATTGAGAAACTGTTATCAGACTACGAAAACAATGAAATAGGTGCTGATGCACGATATAAAGATAGAATAATAATGACAAGAGGCATCATCAGCAGCATAAAGAAAGATATCATGGGCACCTCATATGTCACGCTTGGCACAGGAGCTCAATTTCAGATCCCAGAGCTGCAAGCCATGTTCGACGACAGCACCAACAGTGAATTAAGCAGACTAAACAAAGGTAGCAACCTGACAGTTGCATGCCGTATTGACGGCCTGATGATGAATGTTATTGCTAGAGATTGTTCAATAATGTAATTTTTCAAACCTAACTAACATGAGCACTTTAGAAATGATCGGATCAATTTTAAGAAAAATAAAAGAAAGAAAAGAAGCAAACATTGCGGAAGCACAAGTAGAAGAGCTCTACGAAATGCTTACATTGATAAAAAAGTACAACGCTGAACTCGCATTCCCACTTCAGTTTTTTCACAAACACATGAATGACGTCAAAGAGTTTTTAAAAATAAAGAGCCGAGATGAGCTCTACGAATTCGTGAAAACTGAAAACATAATAAACGATCAAATATTCATTGGATCAAGAATATATAACGCAATCGCGTTCAAAGAGGTCATACAGCCTAAAATTGAAGAGCACCATAACGTATTAGCACAAAAACAAAACAGACTGATATACAAAGATGAATATGGTGATTATAAGTTTGACAAGTGGCAAAAGGAGTTAAATAAATACTTTAAAGAGAAAATAGATATTCCACTATTTTCTTTTTATGAGAAAACCAGTGAACTAAGAGAGTACTTATACTCTATCAATCGGCGTGACGACTTTGAATTTATTAGCCTTAGCTATCATTATCTTGTTCATGATTGTGAAGGCATGTCTGAATATTGCGACATGATAGACAACTATATTGATGCCGTAGCTACTTCAGAAGAGGCCAATAACGAAGTTCCAATGTCAGGACACGATTATGAGTTCCACCTTTCCACAAGAGTTAATGAGGAAACCTCATGGACTGCTGAAGTAACCAGAGGGTCAGGTGATCAAGGGGCAGATCTCATAATCACTTACCAGGATATAACAGCCATTGTTCAAGCCAAATACTACACTTCAAAGGTTGGCAACAAGGCAGTACAGGAAGCCTTATCAGCACAACAGTTTTACAATGCCGGCATGGCCTTTGTAGTTACCAACTCATTTTTTACGGACTCTGCCATTGAGTTAGCCGAGCAAACCGGTGTTTATCTTTTTCAAGAAGATGGCTTTATCGAAGCGTTGCAATCGTTTGATGATGTGGAGCTTGATGAAGATTGAAAATTCATTCAATGAAAACCACAAAAAAATATTGACTCAATAAGGAAACCGGGCAACAATGAAAACAGGGGTATAATTCCGTACCTCTCCACAATGCGCATAATCCTGTTCAGCATTAGAGGCAACCACCTTACGGTGGCGGCCCTCTTTTGCTTTTTTGCGTATGTGGCTTTCAACAACAAAGGAGAAAACATATAACTATGACTGAAATCAAAACCGTAACCGCTATTCCCGCTGGAGGCAAGACCCATGAAGTAATTGAGCTTGTCAACAATAGCCAAGATAAGTTCATAATTGTAAACATAGGACAAAAGCTGGCAGATCAGACTTTCAACAAAATTACACGATCTAAAGCCATTGCTGTATCTAACACTACAGGTAACAGTCGTGTTGGTGCTCAGATTGAGCAAAACCTAAGAAATAAAGTTAGCGTTATTGTCTGTTGCCATCAAGGGTTTATGAAGATTGATCCTACCCTCTTGCACGGGTACACGGTCATCATTGATGAAGTGCCGAGCACAATTAACTTGGGTTCTATCCCCGTGAAGGATACAACCGACATTCTCAATATTTTGGGGAACTGCTGCAACATAGACGGCTGCAAGTACACTCTTCATCCTGACCACGGGAATGACGGTATTGAAGCAATCAAAGCACAAGGTACACGGTCAGAGAAGATGGAAAGCATGTTAACGGCTTTAGAGCTGGGTAGCACTGTAACACGGATGGGTGACAATGAGTTCCGTTGGTCTGTGGTGTTCAATTGGGTGGAGCATCTGCAACATGCAGACAGTATTTACATGCTGGCGGCTCAGGTGGAAGGGCTGGCGACTACAGAGCTAATGAAGGCTCAGGGAGCAGTATTCGTACCAAGCAATGATATAAAACCAAAATACAGTGCTTACAACAACCCTAAACGAACCAAGGTAATTCCCCTACTCACTGGCATCAACTACAGCAGAAACAGATGTGTAGATGGTAATCGAGTGCTGACATTAGACGTTAATGGTAACTACAAGCCCGATGGGTTCACAGTCTATCAACAGATGCGGATTAATGCCGGAGCAGCCCTGAAGCACTACGGAAAGGACAGATTTATCTATACCGTTAACAGTAATCAAGAAAATGAAAAGTGGGATTACGGACAAGCTAACTTTGTACCCTATAACCCACACGGAAGGAATGACCTTGTAAGCTATGAAGCTGTGATTTGTATATATCAGGCTAACCTGGATAACTTACAGAAAGCTGAATGCAATGAGATAGCTGATAAGCATGGAATAAACCTGCAATTATTAGAGCATGGAATGATAAACCAGATATACCACGAGCCAATCTTCCAGGCTGCCACTCGGGGAATAATCCGTAATCATGAAGATTCAGACACCACTTATGTTGTTATCGTGCCGGACGAGCGGGCAGCAAACTACCTGCTTAATGGTCACTTTAAAGGCGCTGAGCTGGTGAAGGATTTTGCTATTGACGGGAATAAGGTGAAGCTGCAACAAGAACAATATGAGCGTCAGCAGCACCTGCAGTCCGGGGAGTTCAAGCTGACTGCCAAATGGCTTGGTATCCCTCCAGAACATCACAATGCCTTTAAATCCTGGAAGAGCAAGAACAACATTGACTCACTTGAGCAGTGTATTAACTGGATGAACAAAAGGAACATCCCAACCAGCCACCTGCAAGCCTGACACCGGCGGCTATGCGCCACTGTTCTTTTATAGAGGGGCTTTAGCCCTACCAACACAACAATAGAAACCATTGCACCAACGAATGATAATGAGGAAGGTGATATGTGTTTCGTTAATTGTTGTTAGGGAGCGGACAACAGCAATGAACGTAGTGAGTTGCTTTGTTTCGCTCTCTTACTCCATATTATTCATACAGCACTCTATCAAGGTTAGCTACAACGTCTGTTTGTTGTAGGTAGTCTGATAGTAGTGATGTTAGAGGGTAGTATTACGAACTGTGTTTTAGTGAGTAATGCTTAGCCTCTATATGAACCATTGAAAAAATGACACTAAATATGTAATAGCTTTATACATAAAAAGTGTCACAACTACACTACGCACAGCCGAAAGTGTCAACAACATAATAAACAAGGTTTAAATATATCAATAATAAACCATATAAATCAATGAGCTACATTAAAAAAACAAACAATACTGACATGCTAATGGAGGGAAATACAGTGATAGTAAAGGATTGAAGGATATGAAAATTTATATACAACACGTTTTGCTTAACAAAGCGCCCTCTTGATATCAATATTTTTTAATATATAAAAATTACTATTAATCAATTCAGTTCGTGTGTGGTATCCCCTCTGCCTCAGGCTTCCCGTGCCTGGCTATGACTATCGCCTGCTGGCGCTGGTTTACATTGGGTATACACAAATCAGACTACACAACACCTCTTGTTTATTGGTTCACTAATACATCTTTACAAACCCAAAGCAGACCACTATTATTAAACCAATTAAAACAGACTATGGTGATTCAGATGAACCGTGTGTATGCCTACCTGAGAGCGTCAACCAATGAGCAGGATGCCAGCCGTGCCAAAGAGCAGTTGATTGATTTCGTACAAGCTCAAAGATTAACCGTGTCAGCATGGTTTATAGAGAATGAATCTGGTGCCAGTCTGAAACGCCCTGAGCTGTTCCGATTGCTGGATGTTGCCCAAGCAGGTGATGTGCTGCTGGTGGAACAGGTAGACCGCCTGAGCCGGTTGAACGCCAATGACTGGAAGGCGTTAAGATCCACGATTGAGAGTAAAGGAATCCGTGTAGTTGCTCTGGACTTACCGACAAGCCACCAGCTTATCAAGTCAGGAGATGAGTTCACCAGCCGAATGCTGGAAGCCCTGAACGGCATGATGTTGGATATGTTGACTGCCATTGCCCGTAAGGACTATGAAGACAGACGCAGAAGACAGGCACAAGGTATTGCCAAAAAGAAGGCTGAAGGTGGATACAAAGGTCGCCCCGTTGATATGGTGCTTCATGGCAAGGTCAAAGAATTACTGTCAGACGGGAAAAGCTACAACAAGGTTATTGCGTTATTGGGTTGCTCAAGAGCCACTGTCGCCAAAGTAGCCAAACAGATGAAGGAGACAGAAGCATGAAATCTGTTTATTTAATGTTGTTGCTATGTGGGGTACTGGCTGCCCCATCAGCCTATGCCACTACGATGTTGTTACGGGGTGAGTATGTGGTCGAGCAGGTGAAGTATTGTGTTTACTCCATGAGCAGCGCCAGCAAACAGCATGTAATCACCATCAAACACTATGAAAGCTGTAAAAAAGTCATAAGCTTATAGGCCTCTAAACGGCTCTCCCTGCCATTCTAAAGCATACCCCTGCCCTACCCATTACCTTGTGGTTAGAATGCCTGTTTCATTGATCTTTGGCAGTATGGAGCGCTCTAAAAGAACCTATTAATCAAAACCTTAAGATATTTCTATGTTATACAAGGGACACTCAGTAACAAAAGTCCGTCCGCCTGACAGGTCTCCCGCCACAGCGTTGATCTTTTAGCCAACAAGCACCACCCAAGATCGTAAGTATCAAAAGTGCTTGCAGAAGGTTACATAGCTGCTTAAAATACGCCCCCGTATCAGCCACACCATTTATCCAAGTGACTGATATTTCTGATGTTTTAACATCAGCCACAGGTTACCCCTTTTGCAGGGCGCGCCATTTAGTGGTGACCGTAGCTCAGTTGGTAGAGTCCCGGATTGTGATTCCGGTTGTCGCGGGTTCGAGCCCCGTCGGTCACCCCACTCCCTGCTCCCGATCTCCCGGTTCCCTGTTTTTACTCAGCAGTTTCACCACTCTGTCAATCAGCGCGCGCCGTATGCCGCCCAGCTGCTTTTTCTCGTCGCCCTGCCAGGGCACCGGCCGGCACAGATCCATGGTCTGCAGGCCGAGACGCGCGGTGAGCAGGCCGGCGCCCACGCCCTGCCCGGCCCGGGCCGACAGCCGCCCGGCCAGCTCCAGCCCCAGCAAGTCCATGCCGGCGTCGATGGCCGCTTCCGACCCCCCCACATAAAGCATGTGGTGCAGCACGCTTTTCAGCAGCCGCAGCCGGCTGAGCGCCCCCAGGCGAATGCCGTAACATTGGCTGATGTCCTCGATCATTTTCAGGTTGCGCCACAGCACCAGCAGCATGTCCACCGCCGCCAGGGGGCTGGCCGCCACCATCACCGCCGCCTCGCCGGACCATTTCAGCACCCTGGCCCGGGCCTGGCGGTCCTGCACGGCCAGCACCTGCCGGCTGTAAAGAGCGAGCACCTCACCATCCTGCTCGTCACCGGTCAGGCCGGCCCGCCAGTGGGCAAAGGCATCGCTGTGCTCCAGCCCGCTCTGGCACGCCAGCCGTTCACAAAACCCCCGCGCCCGGCCATGACCGGCCTCGGCCAGTAACTGCTCGGCCCGGGCCCGCTGGGCACAGACCCGCTCCAGCCGGCGCAGTTGCCTGGCTTCACGCCACAGACTGCTGCCGGCGGCCAGCGCCAGCAACGCCAGCGCCAGGCTCCAGGCCGCCCCCAGCCACTGGCTGTGCTGCCAGGTCTGCCACAACGACAGGCCGGAATGCACCAGCAGCAACCCCAGCATCAGACCGAGCGCCGCTCTCCACAGCCGGTGCCGGCGCCGGGGGCGCAGCGCCGCCATCGGCCCGGTGGCCTTGGCCTCGGCCTGCAGAAAGTCGTTATCGTCAAGGGCCTGCCCGGGGCGCAGGGGCTCATCCTCTGGCGCGTGCAGGGGCCGGTCGAGAATCACTTTGGTTTTCAGGGTCACGCGAGTTTGTCTCCCAGTAAAAAGGCCAACGCCCGATCCAGGCGCAGGTGGGGCAGCGGCTGCTCCGGCTGCCAGCGGGGAGGCGCAAAGTCGGTAAAATCAAAGCCCTGGCGCTGCCAGAAGTCCGCTTCGGGCAACTGCTCCGGCACCTCCCCCGGATACAGGGTCACCGGCTCGCCGTTCTCCAGGCGCCGGCCCTGCAGGGCGGGGATGGCTTCGCCCTGGTGGCTGACCTCACCGCTGGTGGTGGCCTTGATGGCCGCCAGCGCCAGGGTCTCGATGTCGATGCCCGACAGCCGGGCATGACGATGGCCGCCCCGCACCAGGGTAGACAGCAGCCGGGTCAGCCGGCCGTGCTGATCCGGGGTGAGGTGATCGGCCTTGGTGGCGGCGAACAGCAGCTTGTCGATGCGGGGGGCAAACAGCCGCCGCCACCAGCCGGTTTTGCCGTAATCAAAGCTTTGCACAATGGCGTTTACCGCCCGGCCCAGATCCGCAAAGCTGTCGGGGCCGCGATTGAGCGCGCTGAGGCAGTCCACCAGCACGATCTGGCGATCAAAGCCGGCGAAGTGATCCCGGTAAAAGCCCGCCACCAGGTGCTTTTTGTAGTGCTCAAAGCGGGTTTCCATCATGCCGTAATGATGCCGCTCGTTGAGCCCCGCCGGCACCGGGCCCCACAGCCAGGGCACAAACTGCAGCATGGGCGCACCCTGGTATTCGCCGGGCAGCACAAAGCGCCCCGGCTGCACCAGGTAGGCGCCGCATTCCCGCTTGATGTCGTGCAGCCACCGGGTGTAGGCCGCCGCCAGGGGCGCCAGCACGGCGTCGTCGGCGGCGCTGTCGGGGGCAATGGCCTCACCGGCCTGCAACCAGGGTTGCGCCAGGCCGGCCAATGCCGGCGTTTGCAACAGCTCGCGCTGCTGGGCACTCCAGTCGGCGTAACTCATCGACAGCAGCGGCAGGTCGAGCAGCCATTCACCTGGGTAGTCCACCAGCTCCAGATAGAGGGTGGCGGTGTCCTGCAACCGGCGCTTGAGCCGGTTTTTGGGGCAATAGCGAATGGCGAGGGTAATTTCACTGATGCCCCTCGTGGGCTCGGGCCAGACCGGCGGGCTGGCGGCCAGCTGGCGCAGGGCCGCCTCGTAACCAAAGGCGGGCACGTGATGATGGCGGCCGGGCACCCGCTGGCTGCCCAGCAGCCGGCCTTCCGCCGCCGGCGGCCAGTGCGGCAGCCGGGCATCGAGCCCGGCATGCTCCAGCTGGTTCACCAGACTGGTAATAAAGGCGGTCTTGCCGCTGCGGCTGAGTCCCGTGACCGCCAGCCGCAGCCGGCGATCCAACCCCCGCTGCACCCAGGACTCCGCCTTGTTGCGCCACTGCCGAAGAGCCGTTTTGTTCATTTATCCTCGCGCAGATCGTTGAATTGGCGGCGCAGGCGAAATTCGCCGGAGGTGATCAGCCGCTCCATGGCGGCGACCCGGGTGTTGAGCCGGGCCAGCCGGGTTTCCAGCCGTTCCAGTGCTTCCCGGGGAGCCAGCCCCGAGCGCCAGCCGGCGGCCTTGACATGCTCCTGAACAGCGGGCTCCTGTTGCTCCCTCGGCAGGTCGTCCAGCAGCAGCCAGGCGGCGATATAGAGTACCAGGGTCAGAAAACTGGCGAACAGCAGCCCGGTAATGGCCAGCACCCGCACCAGCCAGGGCTCCACCTCCAGCCGGCGGGCAATGCCGGCGCACACGCCGCCCAGCTTGCCGTTGCGCTTGTCGCGATACAGGTTGATCAGTGTCGACGCCATTCCGGTACCTCCTGATCCAGCAGCCGCTCCAGGGTTTCCACCCGCTCGGCGAGCTGTTCGGACTGTTGCAGGGCCTGCTCCAGACGGGTGCGGGCGCTGTCGTCCAGGCCCTCATCCAGCCGGCGCTTGCTGCGATAGTGCAGCACCAGCCAGATGGGCACCACCAGAAACAGAAAGATGTTTAACGGGGCCACCAGGGCCCAGGCCAGTTCGGTCATTGCTGCTCCTTGTTATCGTGCATTTTCGCCTTGAGCCGTTCCAGCTCCTTGCTGATGGCGTCGTCCACCTCCAGCTCGGCAAACTCCTGCTCCAGCCCCTTGCTCTGGCTGTAGAGATCGGCCCGGGCCTCCAGTTCGTCGATTTTACGCTCCATACGGTCGAACTTGTCGATGGCCGACTGGTTCTCGCTGCGGCGCACCCGCTCCTGCACCTGAATGCGGCTCTGAGCGCTTTGCTGGCGCAACTGCATGGCCTGCTGGCGGGCGCGGGCATCGGCCAGCTTGGCTTCCAGCTTGGCGATGGCGTCGGAAAGCTTGTTCATGCTCTCTTCCACCAGGGTGCATTCCTGCTCCAGGGCGGCGAGCAGTTCGCTCTGCTTTTTCTTTTCCAGCAGCGCGGCCCGGGCCAGGTCTTCCCGCTGTTTGGTCAGCGCCAGCTCGGCCTTGCCCTGCCATTCTTCCACCCGCTCCCGGTGGCGTTCAATCTGGCGCAGCAAATCCTTTTTCTCGGCGAGAAAGCGGGCCAGGTTGGAGCGCTCGCGCACCAGCTCGTCTTCCATCTCCTGAATGATCAGCCGGACCATTTTTTCCGGATCCTCGGCCTTGTCGAGCAGGGCGTTGAGGTTGGCATTGATGATGTCGGCCATTCTGGAAAAGATGCTCATAAGAACTCTCCTTGATAACACCACGGGCGGTGTGCCCGCGTCTTTGGCCATGATCAATACAAGGTTCGTGCCAGCCTTAATATCGCCGCCAGGCCGGGAATGGCCACCAGAGCGCTTCGGCGAAACTGGCCCACACTGGTAAAAAACACTACTATTTGGCGAAATTAACCAGAGTGTAGCCTTTTATGGACAACGAGCTTATTGGCCAGTCCAACGCCCTGCTCGGGGTGCTGGACGAAGTGTCCCGGCTGGCGCCCCTCAACCGGCCGGTGCTGGTGGTGGGCGAGCGCGGCACCGGCAAGGAGCTGGTGGCGCACCGGCTGCATTACCTGTCGGCCCGCTGGCAACAGCCCTTTGTCTCCATCAACTGCGCCACCCTGGCGGAAAGCCTGCTGGAAAGCGAGCTGTTCGGCCACGAAGCCGGCGCCTTTACCGGCGCGCAAAAACGCCATGCAGGGCGTTTTGAGCGGGCCGACGGCGGCACCCTGTTTCTCGACGAGCTGGCCACCACCAGCCCGCGGGTGCAGGAAAAGCTGCTCAGAGTCATTGAATATGGCGAATTTGAACGGGTGGGCGGCAGCCAGCCGGTGCGGGTGGACGTGCGCCTGCTGTGCGCCACCAACCAGGACCTGCCCGCCCTGGTCAAAAAAGGCGAGTTCCGCGCCGATCTGCTTGATAGACTGGCCTTTGATGTGGTTACATTGCCGCCCCTGCGCGCCCGTGAGCAGGATGTGCTGCAACTGGCCGAGCACTTTGCGGTGAAATGGTGCGCCGAGCTGGGCCGGCCGCTGTTTGCCGGCTTTGCGCCCGAGGCGCGCCGGCAGCTGCTCAGCCATGACTGGCCGGGCAACGTACGCGAGCTGAAAAGCGCGGTGGAGCGCAGCCTGTGCCGCCAGCGCGCGCCCGATCAGCCCCTTGAAGGCCTGTGCCTGGATCCCTTTGCCTCGCCCTGGCAACCCGCCCACCGGGAACAAGGCGGTGCCGAAGTAAACTGGCCGCTGGATCTGAAAACCCATCTGGCGTCACAGGAGCGGACGCTGGTGCAGACGGCCCTGGTGCGGGCCCGTTATAATCAGCGCCAGGCGGCCGGGCTGCTGGGGTTGAGTTATCACCAGCTGCGCGGCCTGCTGCGTAAACATGCCGTGGCAACGTCGGTAACGACAACCGCGGAACACAAGGACTGAACATGCGTTTCTGGCTATGCTGGCTCACCGCCCTGCTGCTGGCGGGATGTGACGGCAGTGACCGACAACTGGCAAAAGAAAGCCTGCTTTACTGCGCGGAAGGCGCCCCTCTGACCTTCAACCCGCAGCTGGCCGCCTCCACCCAGACTCTGGACGCCACCGCCCACCAGCTTTACGACCGCCTGCTGGACATCAACCCCGTCACCCTGCAGCCGGAGCCGGCGCTGGCACTGAGCTGGCACCGCAGCGACGACGGCCTGCGCTACCGCTTTACCCTGCGCCCCGGCGTGCAGTTTCATCATACCGCCGGCTTTACCCCCAGCCGGCCGTTCAATGCCGACGACGTGGTGTTCAGCTTTCAGCGGCTTATCGACGGCAACCACCCCTATCACGCCGTCAGCGGCGGCCATTATCCTTTCTTCGACAGCATTGGCCTGAGCGGGCTGATCCGCGAGGTCAGGGCACTGGGGCCGCGGGAAGTGGAATTTGTGCTGAGCCGCCCCGATGCCTCCTTTATTACCAACCTGGCCACCGACTACGCCGTGATCCTGTCGGCGGAATACGGCGCGCAGCTGCTGGCGGCGGGCACTCCCGCGCTGCTGGATCAGCAGCCCGTGGGCACCGGCCCCTTTTTGCTGGCCCAGTACCGCATTGACGACTTTATTCGCTATCACCGCCACCCCGGCTACTGGCGGGGCGAGGTGGCGCTGGCCCAGCTGGTGTTCGACATCACCCCCAAGTCGTCGAAGCGGCTGGCCAAGCTGCTCACCGGCGAGTGCGATGTGATGGCCCACCCCGGCGCCAGCCAGATGGCGGTGATCAAGTCTCACCCCGAGCTGGTGCTGGATCAGGCCACCGGCATGAATGTATCGGTGTTGGCGCTCAACACGCAAAAGCCGCCCTTTGACGATGTGCGGGTGCGCAAGGCGCTGGCACTGGCGCTGTCTCGCGACGACATTCTGCAGGCGGTATATTTCGGCATCGGCTCTGCCGCCGAGTCGGTGCTGCCGCCGGTGTCCTGGGGCTACCACCCCAACCTGCTGATGCCCCTGCCCGATGCCGCGCGGGCCCGCTGGCTGCTGGCCCAGGCGGAGCTGGCAGACGGCTTTGACATGACCCTGCTGCTGCCGGCGGGGGCGCGCAGCTTTAACCCCGACAGCCTCAAAACCGGCCAGCTGATCCAGCGCCGGCTGGGCGAGCTCGGCATTCGAGTGAGATTGCAGAGCCTGGAAGAGCAGATCCTGCGCCGGGAGCTGATGGCCGGCGAGCAGGATGCGGTGCTCACCGGCTGGTCCGCCGACAACCCGGATCCCGACAACATATTGCACAACCTGCTCAGCTGCCAGGCCATTGCCACCGGCACCAACGCCAGCCGCTGGTGCCACCCGCTGTTTGAGCGGCAACTGGCGGCGGCCCTCACCGCCCCCAACCTGAGCGAGCGCATCGGCTATTACCATCGGGCCCAGGAAATCATGCAACTGGACATGCCGCTCATTCCCCTTAACCATACCCTCAAGCAACAGGCCCACCGGCGCACGGTGCACGGCCTGCAACTGCGGCCCTACGGCGGCGTGGCCCTGCGCCAGGCCTGGAAGGAGTAGCCATGCTGATTTACCTGCTGCGACGCTTCAACCTGCTGGTGAGCACCCTGCTGCTGCTCACCCTGATCGCCTACGGCCTGGAGTTTCGCCTGCTGCAACAGGGCGAAGGCGACTTCTGGCACGGTTACTGGCTGTTTCTGCAGGATCTGCTGGCGGGCGATTTCGGTGTGTCCAGCGCCACCGGGCTGCCGGTGCTGGGGGCGCTGGGGCAGTATTTCCCGGCCACCCTGGAGCTGTGCCTGGCGGCCTTTGTGATCTCCCTGGTGGTGGGCGTGCCGGTGGGCACCCTGGCGGCGGTGCGCCAGGGACGCTGGCAGGACACCCTGATCCTCACCGGCACCCTGGTGGGCTATTCGGTGCCGGTGTTCTGGCTCGGGCTGTTGCTGGTGATGCTGTTCTCCCTGCACCTGGGCTGGCTGCCGGTGTCGGGCCAGCTCAGCCTGCTCTATGACATCACCCCGGTCACCGGCATCATGACCATCGACACCCTGCTGACCGATCATCCCCACAAGTGGGAGTCGTTTGTCGATGCCCTGCGCCACCTGGTGCTGCCGGCGCTGGTGCTGGCCATCGTGCCCACCACGGAAGTGATCCGGCAAATTCGCAGTGCCCTGCTGGACGTACTCAAGCAGAATTACATTCGCGCGGCCCTGACCAAGGGCTTCAGCGACACCCACGTGGTGCTGCGCCACGGCCTGCGCAATGCCTTTCCCATGGCCATTCCCACCCTGGGGCTGCAGTTCGGCACCGTGCTGACCTCGGCCATGATGACCGAAATCGTGTTCGACTGGCCAGGTCTGGGACGCTGGCTGGTGACCAGCATTTCGCTGCAGGACTATGCCGCCATCAAGGGCGGCACCCTGGCCATCGCCACCTTTACCATCGTCGCCAGCGTGGGCATGGACATTCTCTCGACCCTGATCTACCCCATCAGAAGGAAGGCCATTTATGCCAGCCAGGGCTAACATCTATCCCGAGTTACAGGTGCGTTCGCCCCGGGAGCGGGCCTGGCAGCTGTTTCGCAAGAACACCCTGGCCATGGTGGGGCTGTGGGGCCTGGGCATGCTGTGCCTCCTTACCCTGCTGGGCCCCTGGCTGGCCCCCTACGCCCCCTATGAACAGTTCAGCGAGGCCCTGCTGCTGCCGCCGTCCTGGGCCGATGAGGGCAATGTGGACTTTTTTCTCGGCACCGATGATCTGGGCCGGGACATGCTCTCCAGGCTGATTAACGGCGCCCGGCTCACCTTTGGCAACGCCGTGCTGGTGGTGATGGTGGCGCTGCTGACGGGCAGCGCCATCGGAATTCTCGGCGGCATGAGCCGGGGTCTCAAGGCCAGCGTGCTCAATCACCTGCTCGACACTTTGCTGTCGATTCCCTCGCTGCTGCTGGCCATCATCTTTGTGGCCATTCTCGGCCCGGGGCTGTTCAACACCCTGATCGCCATTACCCTGGCGCTCATTCCCCAGTACATTCGCGCCACCTACAACTCGGTGTCGGAAGAAATGCAGAAGGAATACATCACCGCCATTCGCCTGGACGGCGGCAATGCCTGGCGCATTCTGCGCTTTGGCATTGTGCCCAATCTGAGCGACACCCTGGTGAGCCAGACCACCCGGGCGCTGTCGGCGGCCATGCTCGACATCACCGCCGTGGGCTTTCTCGGCCTGGGCGCCCAGCCACCCAAGCCGGAATGGGGCGCCATGCTGTCGGACGCCATGGATCTGGTGTTTCTGGCCCCCTGGACCGTGACCCTGCCAGGGCTGGCCATTCTGTTCAGCGTGCTGGTGGTGAACATGGTGGGTGAAGGCCTGCGCCAGGCCATTAACGAGGTAATGGACTGATGCCACTGCTGGATATTCGCAATCTCACCATTGAAATCGACACCCCCCAGGGCATGGTCAAGGCGGTGGACAAGTTCAGCCTGACCCTGGCCGAGGGGGAAATCCGCGGCCTGGTGGGCGAGTCGGGCTCGGGCAAGAGCCTGGTGGCCCAGACCATAGTGGGCATTGCCCGGGACACCTGGCGGGTGACCGCCGATCGCATGTATCTGGACAACGTGGACCTGCAGAGCCTGTCGCCCAAAGAGCGGCGGCTGCTGATGGGCCGGGACATGGCGATGATCTTTCAGGAGCCCGCCACCAGCCTGGATCCGTCGGAAAAAATCGGCGCCCAGCTGGTGGAGGCCATTCCGTCCCGCAGTTTTCAGGGCAAATGGTGGCAACGCTGGCACTGGCGGCGCAATCAGGCCATTGGCCTGCTGCACCGGGTGGGCATACGGGATCACAAAATGGTGATGAACGCCTACCCGTTTCAGCTTTCCGACGGCGAATGCCAGAAGGTGATGATCGCCATGGCCATTGCCAACCAGCCCAAGCTGCTGGTGGCCGACGAGCCCACCAACGCCATGGAAGCCACCAACCAGGCACAGATATTCCGCCTGCTGGAGCGGGTCAACAAGCTGTCGGGCACCACCATTTTGCTGATCGGCAACGACATCACCAGCTTTGCCCACCTAACCCACAACATTACCGTCATGTATTGCGGCCAGGCGGTGGAGTCGGGCACCCGGGATCAGCTGCTGACCCGGCCTCATCATCCCTACACCGCCGCCCTGCTGCAGATGATGCCGGATCTCGACGGCAGCCTGCCCCACAAGTCCCGGCTGAATACCTTGCCGGGCGTGATCCCGCCGCTGCAGAGCCTGCCCATCGGCTGCCGGCTGGGGCCGCGCTGCCCGCGGGCCCAGCGCCAGTGCGTGGTGGCGCCGCCGCTGGCCAAATACAAGGGGCAGAGCTATTACTGTCACTTTCCCCTCAACATGCCGGAGGGCAAAAAGAAATGACCCGCCCGCCCCTGCTCAAGGTGGACAACCTCAGCAAGGTGTTCGTCAATCATTCCGGGCTGTTTCGCAAAACCGTGAAAACCGCCTTTTATCCGCTGTCGTTCACCCTGGAGCGGGGCCAGACCCTGGCGCTGATGGGCGACGCCGGCTCGGGCAAAAGCAGCCTGGCCAAGGTGCTGGCCGGCGTGCTGCCCCCCACCCAGGGCAGCATTTTTATCGACGGGGAAAAAATCGAGGCCGGCGACTACAAAAAGCGCTGCCAGCTTATTCGCATGATTTTTCAGGATCCCAACACCGCCTTCAACCCGCGCAGCCGCATTGGCCAGATCCTGGACGCGCCCCTGCTGCTGAACACGGAGCTCGATGCCGAGCAGCGCGAAGCCCTGGTGCTGGACACCCTGCGCATGGTTGGACTGCTGCCGGATCACTACCACTTCTATCCGCAGATGATCTCCACCGGGCAGAAACAGCGGGTGGCCCTGGCCCGGGCACTGATCCTCTCACCCAGCATCATCGTCGCCGACGAGGCCATTTCCAACCTGGACATTTCGGTACGCTCCCAGGTCATCAACCTGCTGCTGAGCCTGCAGGAAAACCTGGGGCTGTCTTACGTGCTGGTGGCCAACGATCTGGGGGTGGTGCGTCACATCAGCGACCAGGTCATTCTGATGCACGAAGGTCATGTGGTGGAAGCGGGCCCCACCCACAAGGTGCTGAGCAATCCGCAAAGCGAGCAGGCGGTACGCCTGCTGCAAAGCTACAACAATGAATTCCGCTGGCAACCGCCGAAGAACTGAGGGGCCCGCCCCAACCCCCGTCATTTCCGCGAAGTGAAAATCCAGGGCAGACGACATTAAACCTGCTGTATTAATGCCGAAATAAACAAACGGTGGTGTGGGTTAAATGGCCCTCCGTCCCCGTCTTCACGGGAATGGTGATATGGCTCAGGCCGGCACACCGCTGTGAAAGCGGAACAGGCCGTCGGGCGCCTGGATCAGCGCCGCTTCCCGTTCACCGAAAAATGCCACCCGGTCATCGATACTTGCCCCGGCATAGTCCCGCGCCAGCGTCAGGTAGTCCTGATAGTGACGGGCTTCCGAGCGCAGCAGCGACACATAGAACCGGCTCAGCTCCTCATCCAGAAAGGGCGCCAGCCGGGCAAAGCGCTCGCAGGAGCGGGCCTCGATATAGGCGCCGATAATCAGCCTGTCCACCATGGCCGCCGGCTCATGGGTGCGCACATGGGCCAGCAGCCCCCTGGCATAGCGGGACGCCGACAGGGGGTCGTAGGCCACATTACGGGCCTGCATGATCTCCAGCACCTGCTCGAAATGATGCAGCTCTTCCTGAATGAGCCGCACCATTTTCACCAGCAAATCGTTCTTGGCCAGCTCGTCAAACACCCGGCGGTTGTCCCCCAGCAGGGTCTGCTTGCCCAGCACTTCGCCCTTTTCCGGCAAGGCGTCGAGGGACTTGTAAAAGTCGAGGCTGGGCAGCAGCTTGCGCTTGTCTCTGGGCAGGCAGTAACGGCGCACCAGGCTGTGGGCGCTCATCGCCGCCTTCATTTCGCAGTTGGCGTGATCCACCAGCAGCACCGCCAGCCGCTCGGGCTTGCGTGCCTCGGCTATCCAGGCGTCCGGCGTGGCGCAGTGCAGAAAGTCGTGAATGGGAGCAAGCAGGGTGTCGAATTCGGTGGTTAACGGGCTGGCGGTCACAATATTACCTGTTTAAAGCAAAAAACGGCGGCCCGCAGTGTACCAATTCACCCCGCCCGAGGCAGCCAGGAACCGGTATTTTTCCCGCCCGCTTCGCCGCTGCCCAAAACGGGACACAAACGAATATTGTGCTGCCCAACCGGTGAAAAGACAAAACACGATCTGGATCACAGTTTTAAGTCCAAAGCATATATTCAACTAACATTGCCGGCGTTTTTACCTAAAATCCCGCCATCGAATCGTTTGCGTAACCGTTTCGCCGTTATTTTTCGGTCAACCAGGAGAAATCTCTTCTCCCACAGTCAAGGCGCCACCGTGAAAAAAACCACTCTGCTGAACAGCCACCTCTCCGCCCTCGTGGCCAGCCTCGGCCATACCGACGAAATCACCCTGGGGGATGCCGGCCTGCCGGTGCCCGCCGGGGTGGAGCGTATCGATCTGGCGGTCAGTCCCGGTCTGCCGGACCTTGAAGGCACCCTTGGCGCCCTGCTCTGCGAGCTGCAGCTGGAAGCCGTGGTGCTGGCGGAAGAAATCAAGACGGCCAGTCCGGATCTGCACCGGCGTCTGCTGGCACAAATCGCCAACGCCGCCCATGATCAGGGTCGCGACATTGCCGTCGGCTATGTCAGCCATGCCGAGTTCAAGCGGCGCAGCGGCCACAGCCGGGCCGTGATCCGCACCGGTGAATGCACGCCCTACGCCAACCTTCTTCTGTGCGCCGGCGTGCCCTTCTGAGGAAAACCATGAACCCGATATTGTCTCTTTCCGGCATCGACAAGGCCTTTCCCGGCGTCAAGGCGCTGGATCAGGCCGGCCTCAATGTTTACGCGGGCCAGGTGATGGCCCTGATGGGCGAAAACGGCGCCGGCAAGTCCACCCTGATGAAGGTGCTCACCGGCATTTATCAGGCCGACGCCGGCACCATTCGCTACCGGGGTGAGGAACGCCGCTTTAAAGGCCCGCGCGAGTCGCAACAGGCCGGCATCGGCATTATTCACCAGGAGCTGAACCTGCTGCCGGAGCTGACCATTGCCGAGAACATTTTTCTCGGCCGTGAGCCGGTGAATGCCTTTGGCAAAATCGACTGGCGCAAGCTCTACGCCGACGCCCAGGGGCTGCTGGACCGGCTGCAGATCAAGCACTCGCCCAACACCCGGGTGGGCAACCTCAGCATTGGTGCCCAGCAGATGGTCGAGATCGCCAAGGCGCTGTCGTTCAACGCCGACGTGATCATCATGGACGAGCCCACCGACGCCCTCACCGACACCGAAACCCGGGCCCTGTTCCGGGTGATTGAAGAGCTGCGCCAGGCCGGCTGCGGCATCGTCTATATCTCCCACCGGCTGGCGGAAATTTTTGAAATCTGCGATCGCATTACCGTGCTGCGCGACGGCAGGTGGATTGGCGAGGAAGCGGTGGCCGACATCGACGAGGACCGGCTGATCGAAATGATGGTGGGTCGCCGCCTCGACGAGCAGTACCCTCGCCTGGCGGTGGACGCCGGCAAGGAAGTGCTGCGGGTAGAGGCCCTTTCCGGTGCCGGGGTGAAGGACGTCAGCTTCACCCTCAAGGAAGGTGAAATTCTCGGTTTTTCCGGACTGATGGGCGCCGGCCGCACCGAGCTGGCGCGCATTCTGTGCGGCGCCGAGCGCCGCCACGCCGGCACCGTCATCCTGGCGGGCCAGCCCTACCAGGCCAGCACCCCGCACCAGGGGCTGGAGGCCGGCATTGCCTATATTTCCGAAGACCGCAAGGGCGATGGCCTGGTGCTGGGACTGTCGGTGCAGGCCAACATGAGCCTGTCGGCGCTGGCGGACTTCTGCAAGGGGCCCCAGCTCGATCATGGTGCCGAACGCCGTGCGGTGGACGAGTTTATTCGCCTGTTCAATATCAAGACCCCGGGCCGGGAGCAGCTGATTGGCAACCTCTCCGGTGGCAACCAGCAAAAGGTGGCCATCGCCAAAGGGCTGATGACCAAACCCAGGGTGCTGATCCTGGACGAACCCACCCGGGGCGTGGATGTGGGCGCCAAAAAGGAAATCTACCAGCTGATCAACCGCTTCAAGCAACAGGGCATGGCCATTTTGCTGCTGTCGTCCGACATGCCGGAAGTGCTGGGCATCAGCGATCGCATTATGGTGATGCACGAAGGTCGCATTGCCGGTGAATTCAAGGCCGCCGAGGCCACTCAGGAACAACTGCTGGCCGCCGCCGTGAGCCAGACACAACAAGAGGAAATGGCATGAACACCGCTCTCAATTCCGGCCGTCGCTGGTTCAGCAAGGAATGGCTGATCGCCCAGAAGTCGCTGATCGCCCTGATCCTGCTGATTGGGGTGGTCTCCCTGCTCAGCCCCAACTTCTTTACCGTGGACAACCTGCTTAACATTCTGCGCCAGACCTCGGTCAACGCCATCATCGCCGTGGGCATGACCCTGGTGATCCTCACCGCCGGCATCGATCTCAGCGTGGGCTCGGTGCTGGCCCTGTGCGGTGCCTTTGCCGCCAGCATGGTGTCGATGGAGCTGTCCATGTTCATCACCCTGCCGGCGGTGCTGCTGGCGGGCTTTGCACTCGGCGGCGTGAGCGGGGTGATCGTGGCCAAGGGCCGGGTACAGGCCTTTATTGCCACCCTGGTAACCATGACCCTGCTGCGCGGCGTAACCATGGTCTATACCGACGGCCGGCCCATTTCCACCGGCTTTACCGATACCGCCGACCTGTTCGCCTGGTTCGGCACCGGTTACGTGTTCGGCATTCCGGTGCCGGTGTGGCTGATGGGCCTGACCTTCCTCGGCGCCTGGTACCTGCTCAACCACACCCGCTTTGGCCGCTATATCTATGCGGTGGGCGGCAACGAGGCCGCGGCCCGGCTGTCGGGCATCAACGTGGCCCGGGTGAAGATGGGCGTGTATGCCATCTGCGGCATGCTGTCGGCGCTGGCGGCCATTATCGTCACCAGCCGGCTGTCGTCGGCCCAGCCCACCGCCGGCACCAGCTACGAGCTGGACGCCATCGCCGCGGTGGTGCTGGGTGGCACCAGTCTGGCCGGCGGCCGGGGCGCCATTATGGGCACCCTGATCGGCGCCCTGATCATCGGCTTTCTCAACAACGCCCTCAACCTGCTCGACGTGTCTTCCTACTACCAGATGATCGCCAAGGCCTCGGTGATCCTGCTGGCGGTGCTGGTCGACAACAAAAACAAGTAACTCACACAAGGAAAGGAAACGCATCATGAAAAAACTGACCTCCCTGCTGTCCGCCGCGCTGGTAAGCGCCACCCTGACCGCCGGCGCCTATGCCCAGGACACCCTGGCACTGGTGATTTCCACCCTCAACAACCCCTTCTTCGTGACCATGAAGGAAGGCGCCGAGCAAAAGGCCGCCGAGCTGGGTTACAAGCTGATCGTGCTCGACTCCCAGAACGACCCCGCCAAGGAGCTGGCCAATGTGGAAGACCTGAGTGTGCGCGGCGCCAGGGTGCTGCTGATCAACCCCACCGACTCCGACGCCGTGGCCAACGCCATTCGCTTGGCCAACCGTGCCGGCCTGCCGGTGCTGACCCTGGACCGCGCCGCCAGCCGGGGCGAGGTGGTGTCCCATATCGCCTCCGACAACGTGGCCGGCGGCAAAATGGCGGGCGACTTTATCGCCGAGCGAGTGGGCGCAAGCGCCCGCGTGATCCAGCTGGAAGGCATTGCCGGCACCAGCGCCGCCCGCGAGCGCGGCGAGGGTTTTGCCCAGGCGGTAAGCGAGCACGGCTTTACCCTGCTGGCCAGCCAGCCCGCCGACTTTGACCGCACCAAGGGCCTGAACGTGATGGAAAACCTGCTCACCGGCAACCCGGAGGTGCAGGCGGTGTTCGCCCAGAACGACGAAATGGCCCTGGGCGCCATGCGCGCGCTGCAGGCCGCCAACAAGAAAGACGTGCTGATCGTGGGGTTTGACGGCACCGAAAACGGCATCAAGGCGGTGGAAGGCGGCCGCCTCGCCGCCACCATCGCCCAGCAGCCCGGTGAAATCGGCGCCATCGCGGTGGAAACCGCCGACCGGGTACTGAAGGGCGAAACCGTGGCCAGCCATATTCCGGTGCCGCTGCAGGTGATCGGCAAGTAACTTTCTCTTGTCACTTCCGCGCAGGCGGGAGTCCACGAGGACGACACTGATTCAAATCCGGTGCCGTCGGCTCTGGATCCCCGCCTTCGCGGTGAATGACGTATCAGCCAAGGCATTTTAGAGCAAACAGCATGACCTTAACCGTAACCGGCAGCATCAATATCGATCACGTGATCCACCTGCCCCAGTTTCCCCGCCCCGGCGAAACCCTCACCGGCAGCGACTACCGCATCGTACCCGGCGGCAAGGGCGCCAACCAGGCGGTGGCCGCCGCCCGCGCCGGCGCCGACACCCGGCTGGTGGCCTGTGTGGGCGACGATGCCATGGCCAAAGACCTGCTGGCGGGTTTTGCCGCCGATGGCATTAACACCGGCGCCATCGACACCGTCCCCGGGGTCAACACCGGGGTGGCGCTGATCCAGGTGAACGACGCCGGCGAAAACACCATCGCCCTGGCCGCCGGCGCCAACGCCGCCCTGACGCCGGCGCGGCTGGAAAACCATGCCAGCGCCCTGTTTTGCGATCGCTTGTTGCTGCAACTGGAAATACCGCTGGAAACCAACCTGGCCGCCGCCAAAACCGCCAAGGCCCAGGGCGCACAAGTGGTGCTCAACCCCGCCCCCGCCCAACCGCTGCCCGCCGAGCTGCTGGCGCTGGTGGATCTGATCACCCCCAACGAGACCGAAGCCGAACGCCTCACCGGGGTGGCGGTGCAGGACGAGGCCGGCGCCGCCGCCGCCGCCCAGGCGCTGCACCGGCAAGGCATTGACACCGTGATCATCACGCTTGGGGCCCGCGGCGTGTGGCTGAGCGAACAGGGCCGGGGCCGGCGCATTCCCGGTTTTGCGGTCAAGGCGGTGGACACCACGGCGGCGGGCGACACCTTTAATGGCGCCCTGCTGGCCGCGCTGCAACAGGGCCTGGCACTGGAGCCGGCGGTGCGCTTTGCTCAGGCGGCGGCGGCCATTTCCGTGACCCGCCCCGGCGCCCAGACCTCGGTGCCCTACCGGGACGAAATCGAGGCGTTGCTGGAGCAAGGTTAATGGCCACCATCAAGGACGTGGCCAGGCTGGCCCGGGTATCCACCTCCACCGTCAGCCATGTGCTCAACAAGACAAGGTTCGTCAGCCCGGAAATCACCGGGCGGGTACAGCAGGCCATTGACACCCTGAACTACACCCCTTCGGCGCTGGCCCGCGGCCTCAAGGTCAACCAGACCCGCACCCTCGGCATGCTGGTCAGCTCCAGCAGCAACCCGTTTTTTGCCGAAGTGGTGCAGGGGGTGGAGCAGCGCTGCTATGAGCTGGGCTACAGCCTGGTGCTGTGCAACACCCAGGGCGACCGGGAACGGCTGGGGGCCAGCCTCGACATGCTGCAGCAAAAGCGGGTGGACGGCGTGATCGTCATGTGCACCCAGGCCAAGCTCAACGACGGCGCCTTTCACCGCCACGCCAGCCTGCCTCTGGTGCTGGCCGACTGGGGCCCGGTGGATCTCGATGCCGATCTGATCAAGGACTCGGGCCAGCAGGGGGGCCGGCTGGCCACCGGGCACCTGCTCGGGCTCGGTCATCGCCGCATCGGCTGCATTACCGGCCCCGCCGGCCAGCGCGCCAGCGAAGAGCGGCTGGCCGGCTTCCGGGCGGCCATGGCCGCCGCCGGGCTGACGGTACGGCAGGAATGGATAGTGGACGGTGGCTTTGAGCTGGCCGGCGGCAAGGCCGCCATGGAGCGTCTGCTGGCCCTGCCCGGGCGGCCCACGGCGGTGTTTGCCTGCAACGACATGATGGCCGCCGGTGCCCTGCGGGCCCTGGCCGACGCCGGCCTCGCGGTGCCCGGCGATATCTCGGTGGTGGGCTATGACAACATCGAGCTGGCCCGCTATCTGGTGCCGGCCCTCACCAGCATAGAGCAGCCCAAAGCGAAACTGGGCGCGCTGGCGGTAGACACCCTGCTGGCCCGCATACAGGATCCGGCGTCGCCCCGGCGCCTGCTGCCGCTGGAACCCTCACTGGTGATACGGGAAAGCAGCGCGGCACTGGCCATTTAGCGCCACTCCGGTTAGCCTCGGGGTTTGCTCATTTGAATCGCGCTTGTCATGGACCATCATCAAAAAGGACTGTTGCTGACCGCCCTGGGCGTGTTGATTATCTCTCCCGATGTGCTGCTGCTCCGGCTTATCAGTGTGCCGCCGGATCAACTGGTGCTGTGGCGCGCCCTGCTCAACATGCTGGGCTTCTGGCTGATCGTGGCGGCCCGCCATCGTGCGGCCTGGCCTGCCGCCTTTCGCGTGTGCGGCCTGGCCGGGGTGGGCTGTGCCCTGCTGTTTACCGTGGGCACCTTTGGCTTTGTGCTCGGCAACCACTTCACCAGGGCCGGCAACGTGCTGGTGATCCTGGCCTCCACGCCACTGATCGCCGCCCTGCTGAGCCGCCTTTTTCTGCATGAACGGCTGCCCCTGCGCACCTGGCTGGCCATTGGCGTGTGCCTGTGCGGCATCGGCCTCATCGTGCTCGACGACGCCGGCGAAGGCTCCCTGCTCGGCAACCTGCTGGCGCTGATGTCGGCGGTCGGCCTGGCCGGTAACCTGACCCTGGCGCGCAGCAAACCCGGCATCGACATGAGCCCCATGCTGGCCCTGAGCGGCCTGTTCACCGCCGCCCTCACCCTGGCCTGGAGCGGCCACATCATGCTGCCCGGCCCGGTGGATCTGGGCTGGCTGGTACTGCTGTGCCTGGTGCTGATCCCGGCGGGCTTTACCCTTATTCAGCGCGGCCCGCTCTACCTGCCCTCGGCAGAAGTGAGCCTGCTGATGCTGCTGGAAACCGTGCTTGGCACCCTGCTGGTATGGCTGTTTTTAAGCGAGCGTCCCAGCAACCAGGGACTGCTGGGCGGCGCCATCGTGCTGCTGGCGATGATCACCAAAAGCGTGCTGGACCGGCGGCCGTTCGCCGCCGCTCCTGTGCGGGCCTGACAGAGGGGCTGGGTATATGTGGAAACTCAATCCGCGGGCTCTGCGCTACCTCAATGAAGTGTCCCGCCAGGGCTCGCTGCGCAAGGCCGCGGCCAGGCTGAATGTGGATGTCTCGGCCATCAGCCGGCAACTGCATCAGCTGGAAGAAGAGATCGGCCTGCCGGTGGGCTATCGCAACGGCCAGGGCTTTGTGCCGACCGAGGTGGGCGAGGAGCTGATCTCCCTCTATCGTCAGCAAAAGGCAAGCGAAGAGGCCACCCTGTCCCGTATCGAGGCGCTGCAGGATCTGCGCCGCGGTCAGGTAACCCTGGCGGTGGGCGAAGGCTTTATCGCCGATCTGATCTCGGCGCCGCTGCAGAACTTTATGCAGCGCTACCCGGACATTGCCATTTCCGTGGAAATGGCCGGCGCCAACGAGGCTGCTCGCCTGGTCAAGGAGGACGAGGTCGATCTGGCGCTGGTGTATGCGCCCCAGCCGGACCCGGAACTGCATTGCCACGTCACCCGCAACCGGCCGCTCGACTTGATCACACCGCCGGGGCACCCGCTCGCCCGCAAGGCCCGCCCCGATATTCACGATGTGCTGAACTACCCGCTGGCGCTGATCGATCAGCAGTTCGGCATGGGCCAGCTGCCCCGGCTGGTTGAACAGCTCGAGCACATTCGCTTCCACCCCCAGTTGCAGACCAACTCGGTGTCGGTGCTCAAGAATTTTGTGCTGTCCGGCATGGGGCTGACCTTTATGCCCAGGCTGACCGTGCACGAGGAAGTCATGGCGGGAAAAATCATCTGTCTGCCCGCGCCCCATCCGATCCTGGCCAGGGCCGAGGCGCAGATCGTCAGCCACAAGGGTCGCGAGCTGACCGTGGCCGGCGAGCGCCTGCTGCGCCACCTCAGTGAAGGCATGCTGTTTTTCAGTCAGAGCCGGTAACAGCCACCGCTGGTGTTGCATAAAGATCAACGCTTTCCCTATTGAAAAGTCAACAGCTCAACACCTAATCTGATTTCGTACCCCGACCCGTTATCACGATATGGAGATCATTCAATGAACACGTCATTTGCCCTTTCTCCCCTGCGCAAGGCCCTGATTACCCTGCTGGGCGCCGGCAGCCTGATGGCGGCCGGCCTGGCCCAGGCCGCCACCACCATCGATCTGTCCTATAACGGTGCGCCGGATGCAGAGAAAAACGCGGTTCACCTGTTTGCCAGCAACCTGAAACGACTGGTGGAAGAAAAAACCGGTGGCGAGCTGGAGCTGACCCTCTACCCCAACAGCATGCTGGGCGAGGAAGTGCAGCGCATGGAGCAGGTGATGGCCGCCCCCGGCCTGAACATTGCGTCGTTTGCCGGTATTTCGCCCCTGTTCCCGGAAATTTATGCCAGCTCCATTCCCTTCCTGTTCCGCGACTTCGATCACGCCCGCCGCTTCTTTGATGAAGGGGAATACTGGAAGGCCGCCCAGCAGGAATTTACCGAGCGCACCGGTACCCACCTGCTGGCGGTGGTGGAAGAGGGCGGTTTCCTGGCCTTTACCAACAACAAGCGCCCGATCAAGTCGCCGGAAGACTTCAAGGGACTGCGCTTTCGCGCCATGGACAAGAGCCAGGTAGCTCTGTATGAAGCCTTTGGTGCCTCGGGCACGCCCATTCCCTGGACCGAAGTCTACATGGCGCTGAAAACCGGGGTGGCCGACGGCCAGATGAACCCGCCCATGTACATCATTCTGGGCAGCCTGCAGGAGGTACAAAAACACCTGACCCTGGCCAACATTCAGTATTCCGACCAGTTCCTGGTGGCCAACGGCGAACTGCTTGAGTCGCTGACCGACGAGCAGCGTCAGGCGCTGAAAGACGCCGTGGCCGAAGCCAACCGGCTCAACCGCGAGTCGGTGGAAGCCAAGGTGGAAGAGCGCGTTCAGTTCCTGGCCGACAAGGGCATGCAAGTGTACCGCCCCACCGCCGAGGAGCTGGCGCAGTTCCAGGAAAAGGCCAAGCCTTCCTACATCAACTGGCTCAAAGAGCAGAACATCGAGCAGAAGTGGGTGGATCTTGCCCTGGAAGACGCCGGCAAGCTCTGAGTTTTTTCTGAATCATCCTACCTTTCTGGCGGCCTGACGGCCGCCCCTTTGCGCCATGAGACAACGACTGATAACCCTGATGAGCCGGCTGGTTGAGGCGGTGGTCGGTACCCTGATCCTGACCAACCTGCTGGTGCTGCTGTACGGCGTGGCCGCCCGTTACCTGTTGGGCCGTTCGCCCATCTGGATGGACGAACTGTCACGTTTTCTGATCATTGCCTGTGCCCTGCTGATGGCCGGCGTGGTGCTGATACGCAACGAACACATGCGCATTGGCCTGCTCGAGCAACGGCTGCCATTGCCCCTGGCCCGACTCCTCAAGCTGTACCAGTGGTTGCTGATCCTGGTTATCAGCGCCGGATTCTGCTGGTACTCCTGGCATTATGCCTTTTCGGTCAGCCGCTTCACCACCATGGGGCTCGGCATCAGCCGCACCTGGCCGGTGCTCAGCCTGCCGCTGGGCTTTGGCCTGCTGTTTGTCTTCAACCTGTTGCGCGGCCCCTTTGGCTGCAAGGAAGCCCGCTCATGACCCTGGCCATGTTTGCCTCCTTTATCGTGCATGTTCTGCTGGGCCTGCCGCTGTTTATTGCCCTGCTGTTCACCGCCGTGGTCGGTTTCATGTTTATCGATCCGTCCATGCTGGGGCGCATGGTGCCGCAGCAGTTTTTTGGCGGCATCAACGTCTTCTCGCTGATGGCCATTCCGCTGTTTATTCTGGCCGGCAACCTGATGAACAGTGCCGGCCTGACGCAACAGCTGATGGCCCTTGCCCGGGTCCTGGTGGGCCACCTGCGGGGCGGGCTGGGTTATGTCAATGTGGTGTCGAGCGTATTCTTTGCCGGCGTCAACGGCTCGGCGGTGGCCGACACCTCGGCGCTGGGCTCCCTGCTGGTGCCGGCGATGAAAAAAGAAGGCTATTCGGCCTCCTACGCCGCCGGCCTGACCGCGGGCAGCTCGCTGATCGGCCCCATTATTCCGCCCAGCATTTTCATGATCCTCTATGCCTCGCTCACCAATACCTCGGTGGGAGATCTGTTCCTGGCCGGCGTCATTCCCGGATTGCTGCTGGGCCTGGTGTTCATGGTGATGAACTGGTTTTACGCCCGCAAGGCACGGCTGCCGGTGTCGGGCCAGCGCCCGACCATGGGGCTGTTTTTGCAGGCTCTGTGGGGCGCCCTGCCGGCACTGCTGGCGCCCTTTATCATCGTCGGTGGCATCGTGTTCGGGGTGGTCACGCCCACGGAGTCGGGGGCCCTCACCGTGGCCTATGTGGCCCTGATCGGCCTGTTCACCAGGCAGCTGAGCTGGCACCGGCTGTGGAGCGCCCTGGTGGAAACCGCCCGCCTGACCAGCGCCGTGTTTCTGATCATGGCCGCCTCGGCGGTGGTCAGCTGGCTGCTGTCTTACGCCCAGGTACCCAAGGCCTTCGTCACCCTGTTTGATCCCATTCTCGAACAGCCGGTACTGGTGCTGTTGCTGCTCAGCCTGATCACCTTTGCCACCGGCATGTTCATGGAAGAGGTGTCCGCCCTGATGCTGCTGACCCCCATCTTCATGCCCGTAGCCATGGCGGCGGGTGTGGATCCGGTGCACCTCGGCATCATCATCACCCTGAACATCACCATTGCCCTGATAACCCCGCCCATGGGCGCCTGCGTCTTTGTGGCCGCCGCCGTCAGCCGGCTGGAAATTACCGAGCTGTTCAAGACCATCTGGCCCTTTGTTGCCATCGCCTTGCTGGTGCTGGTGGTGCTGATCCTGTTTCCCGGGCTGGTACTGTGGCTGCCCGGACTGTTCGGAGGACAGGCATGAACGCCCCTATTCCCCTGCTGCATGATCCCGACTGGAGCCGCGTGTCGGCACTGCCCATTCGGGAAAACCATGAGGAGCTGGTGCCCGCCAGCCTGGCTCCGGCAAACCTGGCGTGCTACCCGGCCTACTACAAGCTGGGCATTCCCAACGCGGTGCCCGAGTGCCACATGCGCCGGGGAGTGTATCAACGCCTGCTGGCGGCGGCCCGCAGCCTGCCAAAAGGCCTGACCCTGCTGGTGATGGACAGCTGGCGCCCCTACTCGGTTCAGCAATATCTGTACGACACCCTGTATAACGCCATTGAAAACCACTGGCCCGACAAGCCCGCCGCCGAGCTGGAACAGCTGACCCGGGAATTTGTGTCGCTGCCCAGCACCGATCCCCGGGCCCCCAGTCCCCATCTGACCGGGGGCTCGGTGGACGTGACGCTGATCGATGAGCACGGCCTGATGCTGGACATGGGCACCCAGTTCGACGAAGCCACACCCTGGTCACACACCGCCGCCTTTGAGCAGCTGGCCACGCCCACGCCCCATGAGCAGCAGGTGATTGCCAATCGCCGGCTGCTCTACCGGGCCATGACCAACGCCGGTTTTACCAACCTGCCCAGCGAGTGGTGGCATTACGACTTCGGCAACCAGCTGTGGGCCTGGTACAGCGGCCAGCCCCGGGCCTGTTACGGCCCCACCCACCCCGAAAGTCTGGAATGCCGCTGGCGGCGGGAAATCGATCGCCGGCATCAGTAGGCCGGCAGGCCCGGCCAGCGAGGGCGGCTTTGCCAGCCGTCCTGCTAATGAGTAAACTGGCAGTACCTACGCTGTTCGGATTCCGACAATGAAGCAATTTGCCGAGTTTATTCCGCTGATCATTTTTTTCGTGGTCTACAAAACCGTGGACATCTACGCCGCCACCGGCGCGCTGATGGCCGCCACCTGTGTGCAGATGCTGGTGCAGTGGCTGCGCCACAGAAAACTGGAAAAAATGCACCTGATCACTCTGGTGCTGGTGCTGGGCTTTGGCGGCATGACCATGTTTTTTCATGACGATGCCTTTATCAAATGGAAGGTGACCGCGGTCAACGGCCTGTTTGCCCTGGGCCTGCTGGTAAGCCGCTACGGCTTTGGCAAAAACCTCATTCAGCAGATGCTGGGCAAGGAGCTGACCCTGCCGGCCGCGGTATGGGACAGAGCCAACCTGGCCTGGGCCGGCTTCTTTGCCTTTTGCGGCGCACTCAACGTCTATGTGGCATTCAACCTGCCCCAGGAATGGTGGGTCAACTTCAAGGTGTTCGGCCTGCTCGGCCTGACCCTGCTGTTTACCCTGGCGACCGTGCTCTACCTCTATCGCCGGCAACCGCTACAATCCCAACAAAACAATCAACGTTAAGGACAATTTTCATGTGGTACGTGATTTTCAGCCAGGACAACCCCAACAGCCTGCCCCTGCGCAAGGAAGCCCGCCCGGCCCACCTGGCCCGGCTGCAGGCCCTGGCCGATGAAGGCCGCCTGCTGGTGGCCGGCCCCAACCCGGCCATTGACGCCGAAGATCCCGCCGATGCCGGCTTTACCGGCAGTACCGTGATTGCCGAATTCGACTCGCTCGAGGCCGCTCAAGCCTGGGCCGACGCCGATCCTTACGTGGCCGCCGGCGTCTATGCCAGCGTCATCGTCAAGCCCTTCAAGAAAGTCCTGCCCTGAGCCCGAACGGCTGCCCGTTTCCGCACCGGAAGAAAGGCGGCCGGATCTGCATGACGCCGTCCAAACCCTCTCCCCTTGGCCAGGTCAGTGATTTTGAGCTCAGGCTGCTGCGCGTGTTTCGCACCGTGGTGGCCTGCGGTGGCTTTTCCGCCGCCGAGGTGGCGCTGGGCATCAGCCGGGCGGCCATCAGCATGCAGATGGCGGATCTGGAAAAACGGCTGGGGGTCAAGCTGTGCCAGCGGGGCCGGGCCGGGTTTGCCCTGACCGACGAAGGCAAGCGCGTGCTGGAAGCCGGCGACCGGCTGTTTGGCGCCGTGGAGCACTTTCGCGCCGAAATCAGCGAACTGCACCGGCATCTGCAGGGCACCCTGGTGATCGGCATTACCGACAACCTGGTCAGCCACCCGGGCATGAAAATCACTCATGGCCTGGCCGCCCTCAAGGCGCGCGGGCCCCAGGTGCAGATTGATCTGCGCATGCAGCCTTCCGACGACATTGAAATCGGTGTGCTCGACGGCCGCCTTAATGTGGGTGTGGTCCCGAAGGTAAGGGAGCTGCCTGGACTCGATTACCGGCCGCTGTATGAAGAAAGCACCCGCCTCTATTGTGCCGACAACCACCCGCTGTTTGCCGATCCTGCCGGCAACGTCTTTGAACACGAGCTGGTGCAGCCCCGCTTTGCCCGTCCCGCCGAGGCCGCCGCCCTGTATGATCGCCATATTGCCGGCGCCCAGGCCAATGATCGGGAAGGCATACTGTTTCTGGTGCTCACCGGCTGTTATCTCGGCTACCTGCCCGATCACTACGCCGCCCCCTGGGTGAAGGCCGGCCGGCTGCGCGCCCTGCAACCCGGGTTTACCACCCATTTTTGTGCCATTACCGCCCGCAGCCAGCGGCCCAACCTGGTGCTGGAAACCTTTCTGGAAACGCTCGTATAAAAAGGGGTCGGAGTCAATTACGGGTCGGAGTCATTTTTCGGCGTTAGCTGCAAAATGACTCCGACCCCTTTTAAGACCCCTTTTTAGTTTTCACTTTATTGATCCAGATCAGTCCTGTTTGGCTACATAACGATCAAACTTGCATTTGAGATACACATAAATAGTAGCACTCAGTGCAGGGAGTATCCTATGAAGCCTCGCAAGCTTGTTGCCGCCATCAGTCTCGCCCTCGCCTTCTCCGCTCAGGCCAGCCAGCTGCCTGTAGAAGAAGCCATGCTCACTTCGCCGCCGGTAGTACCGCCGCCCATCACCCGGGATCATGCCGCCAAAGTGGTGGTAAAAATGGAAACCGTGGAAAAAGTCATGGAAATCGCCGACGGGGTGGAATACATGTTCTGGACCTTTGGCGGCTCGGTGCCCGGCCAGTTTTTACGGGTGCGGGAAGGGGACGAAGTCGAGTTCCATCTCTCCAACCACCCCAGCTCCAAAATGCCCCACAACATCGATCTGCACGCGGTTACCGGTCCCGGCGGTGGCGCCGCATCCTCCTTTACTGCCCCCGGTCACACCTCGGTGTTTAATTTCAAGGCGCTCAACCCCGGCCTGTATGTGTATCACTGCGCCACCGCCCCGGTGGGCATGCACGTGGCCAACGGCATGTATGGCCTGATCCTGGTGGAGCCCAAAGAAGGCCTGCCCCCGGTAGACAGGGAGTATTACGTGATGCAGGGCGACTTCTACACCAAGGGCGAATACGGCGAGCAGGGACTGCAGTCCTTTGACATGGACAAGGCCATTCGCGAGCAGCCCGACTATGTGGTGTTCAACGGCGCCGTGGGTGCGCTCAACGGCGACAAGGCGCTTACCGCCAATGTGGGCGAAACCGTGCGCCTGTATGTGGGTAACGGCGGGCCCAATCTGGTGTCGTCGTTTCACGTGATTGGCGAGATCTTCGACAAGGTCAACGTGGAAGGTGGCACCGCCATCAATGAAAACGTGCAAACCACCCTGGTGCCCGCCGGCGGCGCCGCCATGGCCGAGTTCAAGCTCGACGTGCCCGGTAATTTCATCATGGTGGATCACTCCATTTTCCGTGCCTTTAACAAGGGCGCGCTGGGCATGATGCAGGTGGAAGGCCCCGAAGACAAAATCGTTTATTCCGGCAAGGTGGCCGAAAACGTCTATCTGCCTGAAGGCTCGGCGGTACAGGTCATGCCCAACGGACATCCCAAAGTGGTGGCCAAAACCAAAGAAGAACGCCTGCTGTACGGCAAGCGGGCCTATGAGGCCAACTGTCAGGCCTGTCACCAGAACGAGGGCCAGGGCATTCCCGGCGCCTTTCCTCCGCTGGCGGCTTCAGACTTTCTTAATGCCGATCACACCCGCGCCACCGACGTGGTGCTGCACGGCCTGAAAGGCCCCATCAAGGTCAATGGTCAGGCCTACGACAGCATCATGCCGGCCATGCGCCTGTCGGACGAAGACACCGCCAACGTGCTGACCTATGTGCTTAACAGCTGGGGTAACGACGGCGGCGACGTCACCCCCGAACAGGTGGCCGAGCGCCGGGAAAAAGGCAAGACCATCATCATGGAAGGGAGTGCCCACTGATGAGCCTGGCGCTGCTGCTGAGCCTGACACTGGCGACCGACATGGCCTCGCTTCCCGCCGGGGAAGTCAGGCCCCTGTATCTGACCAAGGACAGTCCGCTCACGCCGGTGGCGCCCTTTATGCTCGACAAGACCCCGGTCACCAACCGGCAATTCGCGGCCTTTGTGGCCGCTCATCCACAATGGCAGCCGGGCCGTCCTCCTGCCCTACTGACCGAGCCGGCCTATCTGCAACACTGGCCCGGTTTAACGCCGGCTGAGGAGCAGTACCATCAGCCGGTTACCTTTGTGTCCTGGTTTGCCGCCGATGCCTATTGCCGTGCTCAGGGCAAGCGGCTGCCCACGGTGGCGGAATGGGAATACGCCGCCCAGGCCTCACAAACCGCTGCCCTTGGTGCCAGCGAGCCCGGCTTTACCCGGCGCATTCTCGACTGGTATGCCCGGCCCGCCACCGCACACCTGCATAACGTGGGCCGAAGCCCGGCCAATTACTGGGGAGTGCAGGATCTGCACGGCCTGGTGTGGGAATGGACCCGGGACTTTAACTCGGCCCTGGTCACCGGGGAATCCCGGGGCGACAGCAGCCTGGATCAAGGGCTGTTCTGCGGCTCGGCGGCGGCCGGCAGTGCCGATCCGTCCGACTACGCCGCCTTTATGCGTTACGGCTTTCGCTCCAGCCTGAAAGCCACCTACGCCCTGGGCAACCTGGGCTTTCGCTGCGCCAAGGAGATCAATAATGAAACACCTCACCTGGTGGCTGATGCTGTTCAGCCTTAATGCCCTCGGGCTGCCCGACGATTCGCTCTACCTGCTGAACGATACCTGGCAGAACCGCCATGAACGCGAGGTGAAGATGGACACCCTGGCGGGAAAAAAACGGCTGCTGGCCTTTATATACACCGACTGTGCCACCGCCTGCCCGGTGATCGTATCGGATCTCAAACGTATTCAGCAGGCGCTGACGCCGGCCCAGCAGCAGCAACTCGGCTTTGTGCTGATATCGCTCACTCCGGGAGTAGATACCCCCAAAGTGATGGCACACTTCGCCGGCAAGCACCGGCTTGACGCTCACTGGACCCTGCTCAGCGGCAACGACGATCAGGTGCGCACCCTGGCCATGGCGGTCGGCATCAAATACGCCGCGCTGGCCGGCGGCGAGATCGCTCACGCCAATACCGTCACCGCCCTGGACGAACAGGGCCGCCTTCTGTTTCAGCAAAGCGGCCTGCCCGGCGGGCCCGAGGCGATGATAGAAAAAATGGGACTTTGACAAGGCGAGGGACTCGTTCCCACGCTTCGGCGTGGGAACGAGTGAGCAGGCTTCAGGCTTCCCCTTCCAGCTCGCGAATACGGGCCTTGAGCCGGGCCACTTCCGCTTCCAGCTCGACAATGCGGGCCTGGGCATCCTCACCCAATGCGGCCGGGGCCGCCGGCTCGCTCACCGGCGCGTCACCAAACAGGTGGGCGTAACGCGACTCCCGCTTGCCGGGCTGACGCTCCAGCTTCACCACAAAGGGGCCCTTTTCCATCAGGCTGTGCAGGCAGGCCTCCACCTCGCTCACCTCCCCAAACGGATGCAGCCGGGCGCAGCGGCTGCGCAGCTCGCCCGGGGTCTGCGGGCCCCGCAGCAACAACTCACAGACAATGGCCAGCTCACCGGGGCTGAACTGCAGCTCGCCAAACTCGGTGTTGCAAAAACGGTGCTGATACTTGGCGGCCCGGGCATTAAAGCCGGCCACGTTGTTCACCAGCCGCCGGGCCCCGAGCGTGTTGAGCACAGACTGCACGTCATTCTCATTCAGGCTCAGCACCGGATCCCGGTTGCTTTTCTGGTTGCAGGCATTCACCAGTGAATTGAGGGTGAGCGGATACACATCGGGGGTGGACACCTGTTTTTCAATCAGGCAGCCAATCACCCGTTGTTCGAGGGCAGACAGTTTTTCCATAACCAGGCTCCTTGTGTTCTGCCTAAAGACTACCGAACCCCCCTCAAAACACCAGCCTTTTCCGCCGCTTATGTTTCACCGAGGCATCAGGCGGCGATGGGCGGCTCCTCCAGCGGCGGCAGCCCGTGAGCCGCCCGGGCCCGGTTGCAGGCACCGCCGGGATCATGGGCTTCAAAGTCCCGGCACGGGCTGGGCCGGTTTTCATAAATGGAGCAGGATACACAGGTCCCCACTTCCCCTTCCAGCGCCACGCAGCGGGGCGAAGGCTGGTTGGTACCGGCCATGGCCAGCCGGGTATAAGACACCGGCTCGGTCAGGGCCTCGGGCACGGCGAAGTCGCTGTGCACTTCGCCCCAGTAAAACGACACACGAAAAAACGCGCAGCAGGCGCCGCAACTCAAACAGGGATTGCCACCACTCATCAACGCCTTACCTCCAGGCAAAACCAAAACAGTGACGAAAACAGATTGTGAAAAGCTGGGAAAAGTCCGAAACGGAATACTGCGGAAAAGAAACTGGCGAACAGGGCGAGTGCCCGACGCGACGTGCCGGTGATAACTCCTTTGCTGACTCGGAAAGGCGATATAAATAAATCGAAAACCCGGCTCGGGCAAGAAAAACACGGCGTGAAAACGCGCAAAAAGCAGCCAGTCACGCCACCGCAGCCAGGCCCATGTTAAAAAAATGTGCACTGGCGCAAACAATGAAACGCAATGGTTGTGTTCCTGCAGGCGGCGCCGTTCAATACGCCTTTGGTCGTAGCCTCAACCCAAGCAATAACAGGGAATCGTTGTATGAAACTCACTCACAAGGTGGGCCTGACCGCCGCCGCCGTGCTGCTGGTAACCGTGGGCCTGCTCTCCTGGCTGCAGCTCACCCAGGTTCGGGAAAGCCTGCGCGATCAGACCGCCGCCGCCATTCATGAAACCAGTGCCACCCTCGCCCGCCAGATAGAAAACTGGCTGAACGGCAAGCTCAGGCTGATCGACATGGCCGCCCAGCAGATCGACGCCGACTTCAGTCGCGAGCAAGTGCAGCAGACCTTTAACCTGCCACTGCTGCGGGACGAATTCATTTTGATCTTCGGTGGTCTGGAAAGCGAGCAGGGCCGCGCCATCAGCAATACGCCCAGCTGGAACCCGGCCGGCTGGGACGCCCGCCAGCGCCCCTGGTATGCGGTGGCCCGGCAGGCCGAACAGGCTTCGCTGACCGAGCCCTACGCCGATGCCAGCACCGGCGACATCCTTATCTCCGCGGTCGCCACAATCACCGACAATGGCCGCTTTCTCGGTGCCTTTGGCGGGGATCTCAGCCTGGAAACCGTGGCCAGTGCCATTAATGTGATCGACTTCAACGGCGCCGGCCACGCCTTCCTGGTGGCGCGCAACGGCAACATCATTTCCCACCCCGACAGCGCCCTCAACGGCCGCCGCCTGAGCGAGCTGTTCGACGGCTCCGCCCCGGCCATCAGCACCGAACTGGCCACCCACACCCTGAACGGCCGGCCCCACTGGGTGGCGTTCACGCCGCTCAAGGGGCTGCAGGGCGCCGACTGGTACATCGGCGTGGCTCTGGACGAAGGCATCGTCATGGCCCGGGCCGACCGCCTGCAATGGCAGGCGATGATCATTGCCGCGCTCGGGGTGGCCATCAGTCTGGCGATTCTGATCGTGCTGATGAGCAGCCAGCTCAGGCCCCTCGGCGGTCTGCACCGCTCCCTGGCCGACATCAACAGCGGCGAGGGCGATCTCACCCGGCGCCTGCCGGTCACCAGGAAAGACGAGTTTGCCCTGGTGGCCGGCGAGTTCAACGGCTTTCTCGCCCACCTGCAACAGCTGATCGGCAAGGTCATGCACAGCGCCCAGTCGCTGAAGTCGCGCATCAGCGAGACCTCGGCGCAGTCGGAGCAGGCCGAGCAGCAGTTGCAGCGGCAGTTGCAGGAGCTGGACCAGCTGGCCACCGCCATGCACGAAATGGCCGCCACCGCCAACGACGTGGCCCGTCATGCCCAGCATGCCGCCGAGGCCGCCCATGCCGCCAACCAGGAAACCGAGCAGGGCGCCGCCGTGGTGTCCCGCTCCACCCAGGCCATTGAACGGCTGGCCGCCGACATGGACGACACCATGGCCTCGGTGCACGAGCTGGCCCAGGTCAGCCGCAACATCGAGTCGATACTGTCGGTGATCACCGGCATTGCCGAGCAGACCAACCTGCTGGCGCTCAATGCCGCCATCGAGGCGGCCCGGGCCGGCGAGTCGGGTCGCGGCTTTGCCGTGGTGGCCGACGAGGTACGTTCGCTGGCCTCGCGCACCCAGCAGTCCACCCGGGAGATCGGCGACATGATCGAAAAACTGCAGCAGGGCGTGCAGCAGGCCGAGCACAAGATGCAGCAGAGCCAGGAGCTGGCCGCCCGCACCACGGCCGATGCCGCCGAGGCCAATGAGGTGCTGGTGCGCATTCGCGAGGCCATTGCCCAGATCAACGACATGAACCTGCAAATTGCCACCGCCGCCGAAGAGCAAAGCGCCACCAGCGAGGAGATCAACCAGAACACCACCAACATTCGGGACATCAGCCAGGGCGTGGCCAATGGCGCCCTGGAGCAGCTGCACAAATGCCATGCCATGCTGGAGCAGATGCAGCATCAGGATGAGCTGCTGGCCAGGTTCAGGGTGTGACGGCCGGCCCGGTGCTCCGGCCGGGCTGCTTATTGGCGCCGAACAGGGCATACTGAAAGCCGTTGTTTATCAAGGAGACACACATGCTGATACAACCCGAAAAAGCCGCGCTGCTGGTGATCGACATTCAGGAAAAGCTGGTGCCCGCCATCGATCAGGGCGAACGCCTGGTGGCGCGCGCCGGCTGGCTGATCGGCGCCTGCCAGCTGCTGGGCACTCCCACCCTGTTCACCGAGCAGTATCCCCGTGGCCTGGGCCATACCCTGCCGGCTCTCACCGCCCTGGTGGAGCGCCCCGACGTGGCCAGAAAGGTGCACTTTTCCGCCGTGGCCGGCGGTTGCCTGCCCAAGCACTGGCAGGACCGCGGCCAGATTATTGTGTGCGGCATGGAAACCCACGTGTGCGTGCTGCAAACCGTGCTGGAGTTATTGCAGTCGGGCAAGGAGGTGTTCGTGGTGGCCGACGCGGTGGGCAGCCGCACCGAGGAAAACCGCCGGCTGGGGCTGGAGCGCATGCGCGCCGCCGGGGCACACATCGTCAGCCGGGAAATGGTGGTGTTTGAGCTGATGCAGCAGGCCGGCACCGACACCTTCAAGACCATCAGCAAACAGTTTCTGGTAGGGGAACAGCCGTAACATAAGACGTTGGACGTAAGACGTAAGACAAAAACAATAATTGGAGCGCGGGCGGCCCGCCCTGGTCATTCCGGCCCTTGAGCCGGAATCCGGGTGGCAGACAACTGTGCATCCCGCCAGAGTACTGGGCTCCATGCGATGGACTCCGGGTCAAGCCCGGAGTGACTGTGTTCAAGGCCCCGCTTCAGCGGGGCTCCAATCCCTATTCCCTGGTCCCTAATCCCTGCATTTACTTCTTGTCCCAGATCCCCTCTTCCAGCTGATTGTGCAGTTCGGGATACTTGCTCACGTCAAAGGTCGGCAACCGGCCCAGCTTGCGCTGGTCGTTGTAGTCCTTCGCCAGCTTCACCACCACGCCCGACAGCAGCAGAATGGCCACCAGGTTAATGAGCGCCATCATGCCCATGGAAGTGTCGGCCATGGCCCAGATGGTGGGCAGTTCCCCCACAGAGCCGAACATCACCATGCCCAGCACAAACAGGCGGAACACCAGCAGGCCGGCGGGGTGGTTGTGCTCCAGGAACACCAGGTTGTTTTCGGCATAGGCGTAATTGGCCACGATGCTGGTAAAGGCAAAGAACAGAATGGCGATGGCAATAAAGATATTGCCCCAGTCACCCACTTCGTGTGCCAGTGCCTTCTGGGTCAGCTCAATGCCGGTAATGCCGGAGCCGGGTTCAAACTGGCCGGAGAGCAGAATAATGGACGCGGTGCAGGTGCAGATGACGATGGTATCGGCAAACACCCCCAGCATCTGCACATAACCCTGAGACGCCGGGTGGGGCGGATAGGGCGTGGCCGAGGCGGCGGCGTTGGGAGCCGAGCCCATGCCCGCCTCGTTCGAGAACAGGCCCCGCTTCACACCGTTGATCAGCGCCTGGGAAATGGCATAGCCCATGGCACCGCCGCCGGCCTGCTCCAGGCCAAAGGCCGATTTCACGATCAGCGCCAGCACCGCGGGCAGCTCGGTGAGGTTCATGGCCACCACCACCAGGGCGATCAGCAGGTAGGCCAGCGCCATAAAGGGCACCACCAGCTCGGCAAAGCGGGCAATGGTACGCAGGCCGCCAAAAATGATCAGCCCCGCCAGCACCACCAGCACCAGGCCGGTGGCCCACTCGGGCACGCTGAACGCCACCTGCATGGCGGCGCTGATGGAGTTGGCCTGCACCGCATTGAACACCAGGCCAAAGGCAATGATCAGAAACACTGCAAACAGCACGCCCATCCAGCGCATGCCCAGGCCCCGTTCCATGTAATAGGCCGGGCCGCCCCGGTAGTTGCCGTCGTCGTCCTTCACCTTGTAAAGCTGGGCCAGGGCGCTTTCGGCAAAGGCCGTGGCCATACCGATCAGGGCGATCAGCCACATCCAGAAAATGGCGCCGGGGCCGCCCAGGTACAGCGCCACCGCCACACCGGCCAGGTTGCCGGTGCCCACCCGGGCCGCCAGGCTGGTGCAGAGTGCCTGAAACGACGATATGCCCGCCGCGTCGGACTGGCGGCTGTGTTTCAGCACCGAGAACATGTGGCCGAAATGGCGAAACTGAATCAGCCCCAGCCGCACGGTAAAGAAAATGCCAACCCCCAGCAGCAGGTAGATCAGCACGGATCCCCACAGCAGGTTGTTGATAAAGGAGATAAAGGAGTCCATGGGCACCTCTGTGTTACATCAAATTTCATGGCCATCATGGGAATGAGGTCCACGCGAAGCGGCGCAATGTACCACAGCCGTGGGCTCGCGCCACGTGAGCCGGATCACAACAGGCCGTATCTTCCCCGTCCTGCACAACCGCACCGGGCGGCCAAGGCAAATGACTTTCAATGCCGTTAAAATTAGAATATAGCGCTAAACAACACCCTGAAGGACCCGTTCATGGCCAACACTCTCGCTCAACTGCGCAAGTTTACCACCGTCGTGGCCGACACCGGCGACATCGACGCCATTCGCAAGTATCAGCCCGAAGATGCCACCACCAACCCGTCTCTTATTCTGAAGGCAGCGCAGATCCCCGAATACCGCCCGCTGCTCGAAGACGCCGTGGCCTGGGCCAGGGCCCGGAGCCAGAACACCGAGCAACAGCTGATCGACGCTTCAGACAAGCTGGCGGTGAACATCGGCTGTGAAATTCTCAAGCTCATTCCCGGCCGCATCTCCACCGAGGTGGACGCCCGGCTGTCGTTCGACACCGAGGCCAGCATCGCCAAGGCCCGCCGGCTGATCGCCCTCTATGCCGAGGCCGGCATCGGCAAGGAGCGTATTCTGATCAAGCTGGCCTCCACCTGGGAAGGCATTCGCGCCGCCGAAGTGCTGGAGCAGGAAGGCATCAACTGCAACCTGACCCTGCTGTTCAGCTTTGCCCAGGCCCGCGCCTGTGCCGAAGCCGGCGCCTATCTCATTTCACCTTTTGTGGGCCGCATTCTCGACTGGTACAAAACCAACACCGACAAGAAAGACTATGCCCCGGCGGAAGATCCGGGCGTGCTGTCGGTCACCCGTATCTACGACTACTACAAGGCCCACGGCTACAAAACCGTGGTCATGGGCGCAAGTTTCCGCAACACCGGCGAAATTCTCGAACTGGCCGGCTGCGACCGCCTGACCATTGGTCCCGGCCTGCTGGAAGAGCTGAGCCAGAGCGAGGGCGAAGTGGTGCAGAAACTGCGGGACCAGGGCGCCACTCAGGCCCGCCCAGCCCCCATGACCGAAGCCGAATTCCGCTGGGAGCAAAACCAGGACGCCATGGCCACCGAAAAACTGGCCGAGGGCATTCGCAACTTTGCCGTCGACCAGGGCAAGCTGGAAGACATGCTCAAGGCGATGATCTAAATAACAGGGATTGGGGACTCGGGATCAGGGAATCGCGAGTCCCCTCTCCTTGCTGGGGCAAGCCGCACGCGCTCCATCTCCCCCTATTCCCCATTTTGCGTCTCAAGATAACAATTCTGCAATAATAACATTCTATTTTATAACCTGCTGTGATATATGAATTGCGACTGCAACTGATAGCCAACAGGAGGGAGCCCCATGGAGAGGTCACGCTTCGATCAGGAATTTGTGGTTGAGAAGTCCCCGCGCGCACCGCGTGAGCCCGCCCAGAAACGCAAATGGCGGGAAATAGAAGCCCTTAAGGACAAAAGGCGTTTGCAGGAAGAACTTCAGCAACTCGACTGTACCTTTGAGCTCGATCAATTGGCCGAGGAGCTGGAGCTGTAAGAGCACGTAATATAATTCAGGCGCCGTTAACGGCGCCTTTTTTCATACTTCCAGCGGCAACTGCCAGTTAATGGGGGAAGCGCCCTGAGCCATCAGCAACTGATTGGCCTGAGAAAAATGCCGGCAACCAAAAAAGCCGCGGTGAGCCGACAAGGGGCTGGGGTGAGGCGCGCTCAGCACATGGTGGCGCTGACGATCAATATGACTGCCTTTTTTCTGGGCGTGACTGCCCCACAATAAAAACACCACGCCTTCGCAGTGATCGTTGACCGCCTGAATGACCTTATCGGTAAAGGTTTCCCAGCCCAGCCTGGCGTGGGAATGGGCCTTGCCCTTTTCCACCGTCAGCACGGTATTGAGCATCAGCACGCCCTGCCGGGCCCAGGACTCCAGAAAACCGTGGTTGGGGATCTCAAAGCCGGGAATATCGTTTTCCAGCTCTTTATACATATTCCGCAGCGACGGCGGCACCCGAACCCCGGGGCGCACGGAAAAACACAGGCCGTGGGCCTGACCGGGGCCGTGATAGGGATCCTGGCCCAGCATCACCACTTTTACCTGGGCCAGCTCGGTCAGCTTAAGGGCATTGAACACGTCTGCTTCCGGCGGATAGATGTCCTTGCCCGCCCGGCGGGCCGCGGTGACCGCCTGCATGGTCTGCTGAAAATAGGGTTGTTGTTTTTCCGGTCCGAGGACCTCACTCCAGGTTGTACTCATGACTGCTGTCCGGTGATGGATGATTGACTAAACGTTCCGTTGCCGGGCCACGCCCCGGCGTGCTGGCACGGGCTACTCCCGGGCAAGGGCGCCGCGCGGGCGAATAAGGCCTTCCTGCATCACGGATGCCACCAGCCGGCCATCGCGACTGTACAGCCGGCCCTGCACCAGGCCACGACCGGCAATGGCGCGGGGGCTGTCCATGACGTACAGCACCCAGTCGTCAAACCTGAAGTCGTCATGAAACCACATGGAGTGATCGATGGTGGCCACCTGCAATTCCCGCTCCCAAAAGGAGTGGCCGTGGGGCATCAGCGCCGTGGGCAGAAAATTGAAGTCGGAGGCATAGGCCAGCAGGTATTTGTGAATGCGCAGATCATCGGGCAGCGCGCCATTGGCCTTCAGCCAGACACAGCGGTGGGGCTCGGCCTTTTCCGGCTTCATGGGGTCCACATAATTGACCTGACGCATGTCGATGGGATTATCCGCTAGCAGCTTTTTGCGCAGCCTGGCCGGCACCCTGTCGGCCAGCGCCGCCAGCCGCTCGCTTTCCGGCACCAGGCCTTCGGGGCCCGCCACCTCCGGCATCAGGGCCTGATGTTCAAAACCGGCCACCGGCTGCTGAAACGACGCCGTCATGTAAAAAATGGGCTTGCCGTATTGCAGCGCCTGCACCCGGCGGGTAGAGGTGGTTTTGCCGTCGCGAATGTTTTCCACGTCGTAGATGATGGGCTTGTTCACATCGCCGGGGCGCAGAAAATAGGAATGAAAGGAATGCACCGGTCGCTCCGGTGTCAGGGTGTATTTGGCCGCCGCCAGCGCCTGGCCCATGACCTGGCCGCCAAACACGGCGCCAAACCCCAGATCCATGCTCTGCCCCCGGTAGAGGCCATCGTCCAGCGGCTCCAGCGCCAGCAGGGTCAACAAATCGTCCAGTGCTCGACTCATGAAGGGTACCCGGTTGAAATGACTGAGCCTACGTTAACATGAAAAGGCCGTGGCTGAGCACTCCCCCGCTCAGCCTGATGATTGTGCGGGCCACGATTAAAAAAAAATTTATAACTTAAAAAAACGTGACTTTAACAGCAAAAATTCCCTAAAGTCGATGTTTTTGATACTTTATGGAAAACCCAAAGCAGTTGTCATAAAGGACCCGGTAATGGCCAACTATTCCCTTGAAAAAGAAAAAATCAAAATTTTATTGTTGGAAGGCGTACACCCAGGCACGGTTGAGTCTTTCAAAGCCGCTGGCTACAGCAATATCGATTATCTGAAAACCTCCCTGGCCGACGACGAGCTGAAAGAGCGTATCAAGGACGTTCACTTCGTGGGCATTCGCTCCCGCACCCAGCTCACCGAGTCCGTACTCGACGCCGCCGAAAAACTGGTGGCCATTGGCTGTTTCTGCATCGGCACCAATCAGGTGGATCTGGCCGCCGCCGAGATCCGCGGCATTCCGGTTTTCAACGCCCCCTTCTCCAACACCCGCAGCGTGGCCGAGCTGGTGCTGGGTGAGCTGCTGCTGCTGCTGCGCGGCATTCCCGAGCGCAACGCCAAGGCCCACCGCGGCGAGTGGCAGAAAACCGCCACCCATTCCTTTGAAGCCCGCGGCAAGAAGCTGGGCATCATCGGCTACGGTCACATCGGTACCCAGCTCGGCATTATTGCCGAGGGCATCGGCATGCAGGTGTATTACTACGACATTGAAAACAAGCTGTCCCTGGGCAATGCCATTCAGGTGGGCAGCCTGCAAGAGCTGCTCAACATGGCCGATGTGGTGTCTCTGCACGTGCCGGAAACCCCCCAGACCAAAAACATGTTTGGCACCGAAGAGCTGGCCATGATGAAGCCGGGCGCCATTCTGATCAACGCCTCCCGCGGCACCGTGGTCGACATCGACGCCCTGGCGGCGGCCTTGGCCAGCAAGCACCTGGCCGGCGCAGCCATCGACGTGTTCCCGGTTGAACCCAAGTCCAACGACGAAGAGTTTGTGTCTCCCCTGCGCGGCTTCGACAACGTGATCCTCACACCGCACATTGGCGGCTCCACCCAGGAAGCGCAGGAAAACATCGGTTACGAAGTGGCGGGCAAGCTTATCAAGTATTCCGACAACGGCTCCACCCTGTCGGCGGTGAACTTCCCCGAGGTGTCACTGCCCGGCCATGCCGGCACCAGCCGCTTGCTGCACATTCACCACAACAAGCCCGGTATTCTCAGCCAGATCGCCCAGGCCTTTGCCGGTGACGACATCAACATCGCGGCCCAGTATCTGCAAACCTCGCCCAAAATCGGTTACGTGGTGATCGACGTGGAAACCGCCCAGAGTGAGCAGGCCCTGGAAAAGCTCAAGGCCATCAGCGGCACCATTCGGGCTCGAATTCTTCACTGACGGCCCGGCGGGCAAACATGACCAAAAAGGGGCGAAAGCCCCTTTTTTCATGAAGAATGTCCGCTACAGAGGGGGTTATTTCAGGGTGTAGACCACCTGTACCCGGTCGGTGAATTCAATCTCGTTCTGCTGGTAGCTCTCCTGAGCGGCATCGGCGGCCATCATCTTGACGGCGCCCATCGGGCGCGGATGCACCGGCGGCTGGCCGGCATATTCAATGGCGTAGATCTCGCCCAGAGACTGTTCAAAACCGGTGGCCAGCTCACCCGCCAGTTTGCGGGCATGGGCCATGGCGGCCTGACGGGCCTGTTGCTGATAGCCCTCGGCCTCGCGCACTCCGTAACCAATGCGCTGCACATTCTGCACTCCCTGCGCCAGTGCGGTGTCAATCACCTGACTCAGGTTGTCGAGCTGATACAGCCGAATGGTCACGGTACGCTCGGCCTGATAACCGGTGAGCTCGCGCTTGCCATTGTTTGAATAATCATAATCCGGCCGGGTGACCAGGTTGCCGCTGTCGATATCCGCCTTTTTAATGCCGAGGGCACTGAGGCCGCTGAACAGGGCGGCCACGCGGGTATCCACCTCCTCCTTGGCCTGGCGGCTGTCCTTTTTCACCGCGGTCACCGCCAGCTCCAGGGTGGCCATGTCGGGAGCCACGCTGATGCTCGCCTCCCCCTGGGTTACCAGATGCGGCGCATCGGGCACGGCAATGGCAAAGACCGCCGAGCTGAACAGCAGGGGCAGGCCGAACAAAACGAACCGGGGCTTGTTACGCATGGAAATCCTCTTTTTAACGTATGCGGGCTTCTCGAATAAAAGAAAGCGCCCTGCGGGCGCTGATGCAGGCGGTCAGCCTGCGCCAATGGACTGCTCCCGCTCCTTTATTCAGGAGGACTATACACCGAGAGCCAATTGATCACATCGTCGATCAGCTCACTGTCGAGGCCGCCTGTGTCGGGAAGCGTCGCACCGGGCAGGCCTGCGGGCAGTTCGCTGCTCAGCAGAATGTCATCCAGGCTCAGGGGCAGCGGATCGTCGCCGACCAGGCCCGGGGCCGGCACCAGCGCCGCCTCGGGCAACAGCATGGCCTGCACCGTCAGCGGAGAAAGGGCGGTCAGGGCCGCGCCCTTGTCATCCACCAGGATCACCTCGCCCGGCTCGCTTTCGCCCGCCAGGGTCCACTCCTGGCGTTCAAAGTCGATGGAAAAGGTGGCGGTGGTTTCGCCTTCCCGATCAACCAGCTCTATCCGCTCCAGGGATGAGCCCGCCAGGGACCAGGGCAGACTGATGCCGTCGTCCACCAGAATGTCCTGTCCGTTCCAGTGGTAGCCAATGCCCTGCAGCATTACCGTGATCACCCTGGCCATGGCTCATTCCCCCTGCGTCAGGCCTTGTCAATCTGCAATGTCTGATCATCCACCATGGCCTGGATCAGGGCCTCGCTGCTGGCGGCTCCGTACAAGTCCATCAGGTTGGTGTCTTCAAAACGGATCTGCTGGCTGTCGCCGCCATCGCCGGCGGGGGTAACGTTCAGCAGGGTATCGCTGCCGGATTGCGTAAACTCCAGATAGGCGGAGAGATTGCCGCCCTCTTCCCCGGTGAGCAGCTCCCTGAGATCAACCACATCCACGCCTTTTTCATAGTCGGTGATGATGTTGACGGAGCCGGCATCGGCCTGGGTAAAGCGAAAGGTATCCATGCCCGCACCACCGGTGAGCGTGTTGTTGCCCAGACCGCCGATCAGAATGTCATCGCCCTCGCCGCCAATCAGGATATCGTTGCCGTTGCTGCCCAGCAGCACTTCATCGGCCGCCGTGCCCGAGAGGGTAAAACCACTCGCCTCGGTGCCATCGGCCTCAATGGTGATGCTGAGGCTGGTCGACGCCAGGTCGCCGTCGCCGTCCTGAATATCGATATCGAACAGCAGGTTGCCGTCTTGCGGAAAGATCTCTTCGTAAATGGTCATGTCGAGCAGGCGGTAGTCACCACTGCCGGAGCCCAGGTGCAGCTCGTCAAAACCGGCGGCCCTGATCTCTTCGGCCGAGCCCTGGATATAGGTGATGCTTGAACCCACCACAGGATCCAGCAGGTTGAACACCACATCACTGCCCTCCTTGGTGCCGGCGGGCGGCGTCCAGGTGCCCGAAGCCACGACGATCCCCGCACTGAGCACCACCCAGGTCATGACGTCACCGGTGCTGAACTTGTTCAGGGTAAAGCCGACATTGGAGATGGCACCACTGAACGCCACCTTGAGCACGTCTCCCTTGTCCACCAGGTTATCGTCAATACCCATGCCGTTATTGGAGGAGTTAACCCCCCCCTTGCCGGGGCTGGGCTGCAACTCGGTAAAGGTGGCCGTAATGCCATTGACGGGAAGCTCCAGGCTGAGCACCGGCTTGCCGGCGGTCAACCCGGTCAGATCCTTGGTGGTGGCCAGCACCGGCTCCGGATTGACCAGCTCAAAGTCGTAACGACCGTCCGGGTACACCGTCAGCGTGAAATACACCTCCCCGTTTTTATCCCCTACGGTGGCGGTAATGATCTGGCTGCCACCGGGGCCGGAGACGGTGGTGTAATACAAGCCGTCCGGCGCCACGCCCGACAGCGCGAGTGACCCGTCATCGGCGCCATAGCCGAGATCCACTCTTCCGCTCAGGGTCGCGGCCACATTGGCCATAATGCCATGCTGCACTCCGTTGATGACGGCAATGTCGTCAATGATGTTGATGTCCAGCCAGGCGGTGTCGGTGGCGCCCTGAGTGTCGCTGATGAACACCCGGAACTGCTCGGTCAGGCTGTCGCGCCCGGCCTCATCGTGCAGCAGGCTGTTGTCCTTCAGGGTATAGCTGTAACTGAAGGTGCCGGTTGCCGCGTGATAGCCGGTGATCACCAGCAGACGCCCGCCATCATTCACAATCACCACCTGGCCGCCGGCATCTCCCTGGTAAACACCGTTTTCCAGCACCTTGACTCCGGCAATGGTCAGGGTGTCGACCTCGCCGTTGCCTTCATGGGAGAAGGTACCGGATTTGGTCAGCTCACCGGGCTGGGGATCGGTGCCCTGAGGCAGGTGCCGTTCATCCAGGGTCTGTTCACCGCCGTCCACGTCCAGGCCCTTGAGATGAATCTGGGTGCCGCCGTCATTCTGCAGGGTCACGCTCAGGGTGGCACTGCTGGGATCGCCATCGCTGTCTTCCATGGTGTAAACAAAGTGCTCGGTAATGTCCTGGCTGACATCGGCCGGGCCTGTGTAGGTAAAATCACCGTTTGAATACATTACCAGGGTGCCGTTGCTGCCGGTGGGAATGGACACCGATCCCCCTTCCGGCACGGCATAGGTCTGATCGCCATAGCTGACCGACACCACCCGGCCCGGACCATCGGCGCCAAAGTCATCATTGGCCAGCACATTGCCGGACACCTGGCTGGGCACCGTCTCCTGCAGGGCCGCATCCAGCTCTTTGGGGTCCTCAATAATCAGGGTGGTGTCCCCCTTGTTGCCGACCTTGTCGAGCTCGTCCTTGGCCTGCGGGCTGTCTTCGCCCACGCCCACGGCAATGACATCTATGCCATTGTCATCCACAAAGTCCTGCCAGCCTGCCGGCGGAAAGCCTTCATTGGGCTCACCGTCGGAAATGAAATAAACCTTGTGTTCATAGCCGGGCTTCTCGGCCAGTTGCTCGGTCAGCAGCTCCTGGGCTTCTTCCAGCGGATCCTCGTAGTTGGTTCTGCCATCGGCCTCCAGGGTGTTGATAAAGGCAATGGCTTCTTCCGGCGTCATGTCGCGCATGTCTTCTTCGTCGAAATAAGCCAGACTGGCAAAGGTAATGATGCTGATGGTGAGCTTGGAGGATACCTCGCCATAACTGTTGATGAGGTTGATCAGGGCCTGCTTGGCCAGCGCCAGGCGTTCGCCTTCCATGCTGCCGGAGGTATCGATGATCAGCACCAGATTGTAACAGGGCAGGCCGGCCTCATTCACGGATACCGAGTCCGACTCGGCAACGGGGCCATCGTCGTGTACATGCACGGTCAGGCCGGCGGTGGCCTGATCGCCATCATCGTCGGTTACCCGCACCTCGAAATCATCGGCCAGGGTATCGTCGGCACCGGTTTCTCCCTTATCCGGATGGGCGGTGGCACCATTCAGATCGTAACGCCACAGGTAAACGCCATTTTCCACTGTCACCGTCAGGGTGCCATACTGCCCCTCAATCACACCGCCGCCGGTCACGTCTACCCACTCGCCGCCGGGCAGGCGTATCTCAACCCTGGCCAGCTCGTCGTTGCCGGTATTAATGTCGAAATAACCGGTGGCCGTTTCATTGTCGCTGCCGGGGTTGGTGCCATTAGGCAGGGCGCTTTCTTCTACAAATGCGTAGTCTGTGCCGCCGCCGTTACCGCCGCCATCACCGGGAGGGGTCGGAGGCGGATCTATCACCACCACAATCTCGGGAATGGAGTCTATGTCTGCGGCTTCGGGAATATCCCGCTCCGGCAGCGCCTCGAACACAGAGACAACGCCCTGATTGGCAAAGGTGGTATCAAAGCCGGCCTCGGCCAGCAGCGAATCGCCGGTACGGTCCACCACCACAAAGCCGGCGTTGCCGCTGCCACTGGCGGCGGCCGGCCCGGCCACCGGATTACCCGCGGCCGGCGCGGCAAACAGTTTGGTGGGATCCAGTCCGGCCAGAATGGCGGCCTGAATGGCTTCTGCCTCGGCGGCGGTCGCCTCGTCGGAAACCGGCGCTGCCGCCGCCGTGTTTTCCGGCGCCTCGCCGTAAACGATGCCGGAGTTTTCGTCGGTCAGCAGCAGTGCACCTTCCGGCAAAACCTGCCCTGCCCTGACCGGCGTAACCGTTCCATCTTTTTCAATAATAAAGGCTTGACCTTTCAGGCTGACAACCTGAACCGCATTGTCTATTCGTGTTGTGTCCATGTCTGCATCCCTGTTACCGCTTCGCTTACCTTAAGGCTAGGGGGGAATGCCTGATGGATCCTGCACAAAATATCGCCACCACCCGCATAAAACGGGAGAATACCTTTCGAAAAAATGGATGATTTTAAGGTCCAGCACCCAGCGGGATGGTGGTGGAGGTTAAAAGAGATGCAAGCTTTATAGGTGCAGATTTATTCACGGCTGTAAGCGGGTAAATCATGCTTTATGCAACACCGTTGCCCCGATAAACCGGGGACTGCCCATCACTCGAAACAGCTGGGCGCCGGGTGCTTGTACCCGGGCGCTCCATTAGGTCAGCAAAGACGGCCGGGCGGGCTGACATATCCCTGATAAGCATCCACGTGCAGGCTTTTCAGGCGCTCCACCTGCTCGCCGGTTTCCACCCGGGAGGCAATGGTCAAAGCCCCCATGCTGTGGGCGGCGCGGCACACGGCGGCCAGAAAGGCGTCGTTGTAATCGGGCTGCTGCACCTGGCTGGTGTAGCCCTGATCCAGCTTCACGTATTTCGGCCTGAGCTGGCCCAGGTGCACCAGCAGATCGAAATGGCGCCCGAAATGATCCACTCCCCACTCCACCTTGAGCCCCGCCAGCGGGGCGATCAGCCGTTCCCAGCCAACGGCAAAGGCGCTTTCCGGCAGCTCCAGCAACAGCCGGTCCCGTACCGACTCGTAACGCTCCAGGATCTGAAACAGCTTGCGCCAGAAACCGTCCTGATGGCAGCTCTGGCGCGTTAAATTCACCGCCAGTTTCAGCTCCGGCCGGCCTTCCAGCATGCGCAGGGCCCGGGCCACCACGTGCAGATCCAGCCGTTCTCCCAGGCCAAACTGCTCGGCCACCGGCAGAAAATTGTCGGCGCCATAGGCGATGCCTTCCCGGCGTATGCTGACAAACACCTCTTCATGGTAGCGTTCGCCCTGAAAGCCCATCACCGCCTGGGCGCTGAGCTCAAAGCCGTCGTGCTCCAGAGCCTCCTCCAGCAACTGCTTCCACTGCAGCCGGCCCAGCCGTTCGCGCTGCTGGTGGGCCTCCACCACCACACCGGTTTCATTCATGTGGGCCCGGTTAAGGGCATGGTCGGCCCGGGTCAGCAGGCGGCCGATTTCGTCGCCGGGCTGCACCAGGGCAATGCCCACCACCGAGATCTCCCGATCGTCTTCCGGATCCTTGACCAGCTCGGCAATCTGCCGGTTAATGGCCTCTCCCAGTTGCTTCAGGGTGGCCGGATCCGACTCGCTCACCAGCATGGCGTATTCGGTGGCCGAAATGCGCGCCAGCACATGCTCACCATGATCCCGGCACAGCTGGCGCAGGTTTTTGCCAATCACTCGAATCATCTGATCCCGCACCTCAAAGCCTTCGTCACGATACAGCCAGTCCAGCACCCGGGCCGACACCAGCACCACGGCGCCACCCCGTCCGTCGCCCAGCCAGCCCTGGCTCTGGGCCATCAGCCAGGCCCGGTTGCCCAACCCCGAGGTATCGTCCATAAAGGCCCGGTGGCGCAGCCGCTCGGCCTCGGCGGCCTGCTCCTGAAACTGGGCCTCAAGCTTGCCCGACATGCCGTTGATGGCCGACACCACCTGCCTGAGCTCACGGGTGGCCGGCAGCGGAATGGTCTTGCCAAAATGGTGCTGTTCAATTTCCCGCGCCTGCTCCTCTATGCTGTGCAGCGGCTTGAGCAAATGACGCAGGGCCAGCACCAGCAAGGCCCACACCAGCACAAAACTCACGGCAAACCAGGTGGCCAGCCGGCTCATGCCCCGCCACAGCTGGTAATAGGCATGGCCAGTGTGCCCTTCCACATACAACTGGCCCAGTTGCAGCCAGCCCGAAGTGAGCACCGCCTGGTGATGCCCTCCCTCAAACAGGTCGAGATCGGTAAACCAGGCCGGCACCCGCTGCGGGGGGGCGGTGTTTTCCCGGGTAATGGTTTTATTGCTGGCCAGCAGCCGCAGCTCCACCTTGCGGTAGTAGCCGCCGTCGAACAGGGCGTTGATCACCGACTCGGCACCCACGGCATCGTCGTTTTCCAGATAGGGGGTTAATGCCAGCCCCAGGGAGGTAACGGTATTAATGACCATGAATTCCTGCTGCTGGGCCAGATAACTGCGGGTGGAGCTGAACTGCACCGAATAGGCCGACACAAACAGCAGGGCAAACAGCAGCAGCATGGTAAGCAGAAGTTGCCGGTACAGAGTCATATTATGTAATTCCCTTTAACACGCCGCCGTCTCCTCATTCGTCACTCCCGCCTGCGCGGGCATGACGGCTGTTTCGTAACTCCCGCATCGTTATCATTCAGTCCAGGTTGATTGCCGGTCGCTGCAGCCGCGACTGTTCCAGCCGGCTGCGCAACTCGTTCCATAACGACAAACGCGAAGACGCTCCGGCCAGTTCACCCCTGCCTCTTTCCTTCATCAGCCACAAGTGCTGACCGTTGAAACTGTAAATGGGCGCCAGATCTCCCCGTCGCGTGGCCGGCAAAATGGCCGGCTTGAGGTTGTCCAGGATCAGCGGCACTGCCGCCGGCGTGGGGTAATAGGCCACCACCATATGAAACTGGTTCAGCTCCAGCGCCTTGACGTACACCAGCCGCAGCTTGTCGTCGGGCACCCCCAGTTCGCGCAGGGAAAAATACTTGGCCAGGCTGAAGTCTTCACAGTCGCCGCCACCGGCCCCCAGAAACTCCAGCGGCGTGGCCCAGTAATCCTCGCTGGCCCACAATTTAATGTCGTCAATAAAAACCAGCCGGTTAAAAAAGCGGTTGACCCGCTCAATGGCCTCCTGCTCGCCCCAGGCGGCCGCCTGGCCTTCCCGCACCAGCCGGCGCCATTCCAGCAATCGGTGGGCCGCCGAACGGCCATACACGGATTGCACCGCCACGCGCATGTTGCTGTCTTCCTCTTCCAGTGACCAGGCTGGCACGCCGAGCAACACGCCCAGCAGCGCCAGCCCGCAAAGCCGCTGACAAGTCGGCCTCATTGCTCAGAAGACGGCTCCATGCTGTATACATTCCAGCGCATTCTCACGCCCTCACGCATGTTGGTAAGCGCGCCCACCACCCGACGGTTGGCGGCAGCGGCCTGCTCGTCGTCTCCCATGATCAACGGCTTGCTCTCGCCATAACCGATGATCTCCAGCCGTTCACCGGGCACCCCCTGCTGCATCAGGGCATGGCGCACCGCCTGGGCCCGCCGTTTCGACAGCGCCAGGTTATATTCCGATGTGCCCACCTGGCTGGCATGCCCTTCCAGCAGCAGCTTCAGCTCGGGGTTTTCGGCCATAAAGCTGGCCATGCGGTTAATTTCGTCCTGATATTTCGGCGTAATGTTCGACTTGTCGTGAGCAAACAGTACCACTATGTCCTGCTGCAGCACCTGATTCTCACTGCCGCCACAACCGTCATTATCTACAGATGAGTTCAGAGCCGAGTCCAGGCAGTTATCCCGGGCGGTGATCACCCCGTCGCGGTCCATGTCGGTAAGATCATATTCGGGCGTGGTATCGCGCTCCGGCTCGGCGGTCAGGGTACAACCCGCCAGCGGCAGCACCAGAGCCAGCAAAATCCATGGTTTCATCGCAATTCTCCTTTTGTTATTACTGCCACTGCTCGGGCTGGGTAAAACGCAGGGCTTCCAGCAGGCGGCCCGAGGCGTTCATGATGCGGTACTCTGCCAGCAGTTGATCGTATTCGGCGTTAATGTAGGAACGCCGCGCCTCGAACAGCTCGTTTTCGGTGTTGAGCACGTCCAGCAGGGTGCGGTTGCCGAGGGAGAACTGCTTTTTGTAGGCATCGACCGTGTCGTAGCTCGACTCCACATGGCGCTGCAGAAAGTCCTTTTGCCGGCCCAGGGATTCATAAGCCGCCCAGGCCAGGCGCATGCCCTCTTCCACCTGACGGTGCGCGTTCATCTGAATGTCCTTGGCCTGCATTTCCAGCGCCGAGGTAGAGCGGCTGCGCGCCATATCGGCGCCGCCGTTGAACAGGTTGTAGCGCATGCGCACCATGGCGGTGAAGTCGTTGTTATGGCCGCGCACACCGTCGATGTCGTCGTTCCAGTTGCTGTCGAGTTCAATGTTCACCGTGGGGTAAAAACCGGACTTGGCGTCTCTGTGCTGCTGGTGCGCCGCGGCCACATCAAAGGATGCCGACATCAGGGTGGGGTGGTTTTCCTGGGCCATGGCCAGGGCGTCGTCCAGGGTGGGCGGCACATAGTTGGCGTCGGGCTGGGGCTGGCGCAGATCACCGGGCATCTGGTTGACCAGAGACATGAACTGGCTCTGGGCGTCCCGCAGGTTGTTTTCCGCCGCCGTCATGTTGGAATAGGCCCGCGCCACCCGGCCGTTGATCTGGTTGAGATCGGCGGTGGAGCCCACCCCGGAATTGGTGCGCCGCTGAATGTCGGACAGGATCTGCTCGTGGGTGGCCAGGTTACGGCGCGACAGCTCCACGATCTCGTCCTGGCGCAGCACATCGAGGTACACCTCGGCCACCCGCAGGGCGATGTTTTCCGCATCCGACAACAGCGCATAACGCTGGGCATCGGCTTCCGCCTGGGTGCGGTGCACATTGCTCGGGGTTTTAAAGCCGTCGAACAGCATCTGCCGCAGCGACAACCCGGCCTCCTTGCGGGTCAGGGTTTTGTCGGCCCTGGGATCACCGTCGCGCACGCCGGGGCTGTCGGTGTATTCATAACCAATGCCGGCATTGGCATCGAGCTTTGGCAAATAGCCGGCAAAGGCCTCGTCGTGATCATATTGCCGGGACTGATAAAGGTGAAAGGCTTCCTTGACCTTGGGGTGGGTCATCAGGGTCTGGGTTACCGCCTCTTCCAGTGTTTGCCCATGGACCGGCAGCACCATGGCGGCGCCCACCAGCACTGCAATCGCCGATTTTCTCATTGTTTTTCTCCCTTTCTTCGACTCAACGCTCACGCAAAGCGCCCTGCTTTGCTCTTAGAATGGGTTTGAGCAGGTAGTCCAGCACCGTTTTCTTGCCGGTGATGATGTCTACCCCCGCCTGCATACCCGGAATAATCCGAAGCGGTGCCTGCTCGCTGCCCAAAAAGCTCTCTTTGGTGCGGATGGTGGCCAGGAAAAAGGTGTTGCCGTCATCGTCCTGAATGGAATCGGCGCTGATTTTTTCCACCTCGCCCACCAGGCCTCCATAAATAGTGAAATCATAGGCGGTGAACTTGACCATGGCCTCCAGCCCCGGCCGCAGGAAGCCGATGTCGCGGGGCTCAATGCGCGCCTCCACCAACAGGGTGTCTTCCAGCGGCACGATTTCCACCAGGCTCACCCCCGGCTGCACCACTCCGCCCACCGTGTTCACGCTCAGGGTCTTGACCGTGCCCTTGACCGGCGACAGCACAGAAGTGCGCGTGACCCTGTCCTGCAGGCCCACCTCGCCGGCCTTCAGCCGGGCCAGCTGGCCGCGCCGTTCGTTCAGTTGCTGCTGCGCCTCGGAACGGAAGCCGAGGGCCACTTCCTTGCGCTTGAAGATGGTTTCCTTAAGGGTGGCCTCCAGCTTGGGCAACAGCAGCCGGGCCGACTCCAGCTCGCCCTGCAGTTCGTTGAGCTGACGCTCCAGGCGCAGAATTTCCACCTGCGGCACTATGCCTTCCCGGGCCAGAGGCCGGCTCATGTTGACCTCGCGGGCGGCCAGCCCCACCCCCCGGCCCAGGGTGCGCACCTTGGCCCTGGTTTCCACAATTTCCTGCTCGCGCTGCTGGATCTGGTTGCCGAAAATCGACAGCTGGTTTTTCACAAACTCGAGCCGCTCGTTATAAAGCGAACGCTGAATGGCGGGCTGCTGGGGGAACTGCTCTGTAAACTCGTGGGGAAACACCAGCTCCGCCGGTGTGACCTGCACCTGCTCGCGCCAGCCAGAATCCTCCGCCTCCCGCACCTGAATGGACGCCACCTGGGCTTCCAGCCGAAGCACATCGCCCTGCAGCGCGGCAATTTCCTGCTCGCGCTCGCGCAGATCCGACCTGAAACGGGTGTCGTCGATCAGCAACAGGGGTTGCCCCTGCTCCACCTGCTGGCCCTCACGCACATACAGCTCGCGCACTATGCCCCCTTCCAGGTTCGACACCACCTGCAACTGGCTGGAGGGGATCACGGTGCCGTTGCCGGAAGTTACCTCCTCCAGCTCGGCAAAGCGGGCCCACACAATGGCCGCCAGCACAAAGGCCAGCATGCACCACAGCAGCGCCCGGGCTCCCCTGGGCGTGTTGAGCAGCACGGCGGCGGCGGTGTCGCTGGTGTAGTCGAGCTGCTCCGGGGTGGGTTGCCTAGCCATGACTGACCTCCCGCATGGTGACCTGGCCCGCCTGCAACTGCGCCAGCACCCGCTCCTTGGGACCGTCGGCCATCACCCGGCCCTGCTCCAGCACAATGATGCGCTCGGCCACATCGAGCATGGAGGTACGATGCGTAACCAGCAGCAGGGTTCGGCCCGCCCCCAGCCTGTTCAGTTGCTGGCGCACATGCAGCTCGGAGCGGTTGTCCATGTTGGAGGTGGGTTCGTCCATGATCAGCATCACGGGCTCATTCAGCAGGGCCCGGGCGATGGCCACCGCCTGACGCTGGCCGCCCGACAACAGCCGGCCGCCCTCGCCCACCTGACGCTCCAGGCCGTCGGGATCCTGATGGGAAAACAGCGTCACCCCGGCACGTTCGGCGGCCCTGAGCACGGCCTCTTCGTCCGCCAGCGGGTTGGCGATCACAATATTGTCGCGAATGGAGCCGTAAAACAGGGTCACATCCTGAGGTACAAAACCCAGGTTGCGCCTCAGCACCGCCGGTTGCAGCTGGGCAATGTCGATGCCGTCTATGCGAATGGCGCCCTCGGTGGGTTTGTAGAGCCCGGCCACCAGCCGCTCCAGGGTGGTTTTGCCCGAGCCGATGCGGCCGATAATGGCCACCTTTTCGCCGGGCTTGATGTGCAGGCTGACCTCGGTCAGCACATTCTGCTCCGCCCCGGGATAACGAAAGCTCACCCGGTCGAACACTATGTCGCCCTCAAACTCGGGATGATGAATAAAGCGCCGGCCGTCTTCCTGCTCGTCGGGAGCGGCCATGACCTTTTCCAGAATGTCCATGGCCGAGCGGGCGTGGTTATAGCGGGTGGACAGCACCGACAGCTGCACCATGGGCGCAATGGCCCGGCTGCCGAGCATGACAGCGGCAATCAGCCCGCCCATGGACAGCTCGCCGGCAGCAATCAGGTACACCCCCAGCACAATCAGGCTGACCGTGGTGATCTGCTGGGTAACGTTGGCCAGGGTGGAAACACCGTTGGTGAGGCGGCGGGTTTTCATGCCCCAGCTGGCCATGTGGCTTACCGCCTGCTCCCAGCGGTGCTGAAAGGCCCCCTGGGCACCAAACAGCTTGATGGTTTCCAGCCCGGCGATGCCCTCCACCAGATTGGCGTTTTTCTGGGATGCAAGCCTGGAGCCCTCTTCAATGCTGTGGCGCAGCGGACGCTGCACCAGCAGGCTGACCGCCACCAGCAACAGCATGGCCATAAGCGGCGCCCACACCATGTGGCCGGCAAAGAGCCAGATGATGAACAAAAACAGCAGGGCAAAGGGAATGTCGACCAGCGCCGCCACCGTGGCCGAGGTGAGAAACTCGCGAATGGACTCAAATTCCTGCAAGTGCCGGGCAAAGGCGCCGGTGGACGGTGGCCGGGCCTCCATGCGCATGCCCATAACCTTGGCAAAAATGCGGGCGGAGAGCAGCACATCGGCCTTTTTGCCGGCCACGTCGATAAAGTGGCTGCGCAGCAGGCGCATGACAAAGTCGAACACGAACACCACGGCGGCGCCGGTGGCCAGCACCCAGAGCGAGTCGAACGCCAGGTTGGGCACGATTTTGTCGTACACATTCATGGTGAACAGCGGCGTAACCAGGGCGAACAGGTTGATCAGCAGGGAGCCAATCAATACGTCCCGGTAGATGGAGGAAGAGCGGCGCAATGTGCTCCAGAACCAGTGGCCGTGCTCATGATCCAGTACCTGTGGGGAGCGTTCGTCAAAGCGAAAACGGGGTTTGAGCAAGATCACCCGGCCGCTGTAGCTTTTGGCCAGCTGCTCGGTGGGCAGCCACTGCTCACCCTCGCCGGTGTGAGGCAGCATGACCCGGCAGCCACGCGCGTCGCTCACTTCCAGCAGCACGCAGGCGCCACCGTTTTTCAGCAGCAGAATGCAGGGCAGCAGCAGCTCGGAAATATTCTCAAGGGGGGAAACATCCTGGCGGGAGGAAAAGCCGGCGCGATGGGCGGCGCGGGAGAACAGGGCAACGGTCAGCCGGCCATCGGCCAGGGGCAGGCCATTGACCAGGGCCTCGCCCTGATGGGGCTGCCCGTAAAACCGGGTGAGAAACACCAGGCTTTGCAACAACGGACAAATGCGCGCGTTTGCATCCTGCATACCCATAACTGCTCCATGTGGAAGCGCCTGAATCTTATTCTAGTGAAGTTATGGAAATGCGGCTAAAAATCGAACGATTGGTGCGCCCAGGGCGCTGGGGATGGTAGCGGAGGGTTAACAGGAAGGGCTGGTGAATTGTCGGTGGGCTTTGCAGCCTGTGGGCTCCAACATCGTCATGTAACATTGGAGCCCAGATTCGATACGTTAAGCCCGTAACCCGGCTGCTTCTGGTCGTTTCAGCATGGCGTAAATGGCGACCACGGTCAGAGCGTAACACCCGGATATCACATTGCCCTGTAACGGTGCCTCACTGATGCCATACACCATAAAACCGGCAACAAAGGTCACCCCGGCGGCTGCCAGTGCTTTTTCCTTGCCACAGGTACTCATGGCCTTGCGCAGAAAAATTACCCCGGGCACCAGAAACAACATAAACAAAGCAGTAATACCCAACAGCCCTCTTCCGGCCAGCACTTCAAAATACTCACTGTGAGCATGCCCGCGCGACACTGTTAACACCTGGGGAATAACCACACCATCATCCACCAGTTGAGCGTTCAGTGCTTCACGTTGGTTGTAATTCAAGCCGTACAGCGGACTTTGCCTGAATGCCTCAATGGCCGCCTTCCACAGCTCCAGACGGAGTCCGCTGGACGTGTATGCCTTGCTGGCATCACCGCTCTCATAGTTGACCAGTTCGTTGATCAGCACATCAAAACGTTGCTGTACCTGAGGCACGACCATGTAGCTGGCGGCAGGCATGGAAATGGTGGCCACAGTCACCAGAATGAGCAGCTTTGCACCCAGCTCCTTTCTGTACAGAACAATCAGCAGCACAGCCAGCACAGGCACGGCAATATAGGCGCCACGGGTACCGGTGAGTACCATGGAAAACATGGCCAGAGCGAAGCCAACAAAAGCGAAAAACTTCCATCTTGCACGTTCAAAAAAAATCATGCCGGAAAACGACAGAAACGCCAATGAACAGGCAAGGTAGCCAAAATTAATGCTGTAAAGAAAGCCGTCAGCCCTGGGCATTCCTGCATAAAAATACTGATAAACTGCAAGGACAAAGGAGCTGATGCAGCCCACTACTGCTCCGCCAAACAGCCAACTCGCTTTGGGAGGGGTTTTAAGCAGCAGCCACAATATAGGTACGACCAGTAAGAAGCGCAACGAGAGATCGAGGTAACGCCCTCTAAATCCGTCGCTTACAAAAGGCGGCAGCACCGTTAAAAACATGAACACAAAAGAGAAAACAAGCAACTTGTCGGTATGATTCAGCTCGGGTTTATCCTTATCCCGAAACAAAAAAAACAGCGCCACCAGCAGCAGCATGACAAATGCAGCCACTGAGCCGCCCGGTGTTGACAGCAGTAACGCCAACGATAAAAACACCATCAATGAGATGAAGTTATTGTTATCAATCAGTTTTTTTATATTCATCAGTTCAGCTTCAGCCTTTTTATTAACAACACCACGTGCTCGCTCTTTATAACCATGGCCAAGCAACCAGACACTCCTCAAACCCACGACATCCTAACTTAAATGAATACAACAGGCAGCACTGGAGAACTGCCTGCATCCACAGTCAGCTCCAGTGTTTAATCTGCGCCAACAGGCCGTTGGTAGCGCTGTCGTGGCCATCGGTCACACCGTTTGCCAGATCGTCAATTAATTTTGCGGCCAGTTTCTTGCCCAGCTCCACGCCCCACTGATCAAAACTGTTAATGTTCCAGAGCACACCCTGCACAAAGGTTTTGTGTTCATACATGGCAATCAACGCGCCCAGGTTATAGGGGCTCAGCTCATCGCACAACATTACCGTGCAGGGGCGGTTGCCGGGCATTACCTTATACGGTGCCAGGCGAGCAATGGCCTCGGTACTGTACCCTTCGGCCGCCAGCTCGGCTTCTACCTGCTCGCGTGACTTGCCAAAGGCCATGGCCTGGGCCTGGGCCAGCATGTTCGCCAGCAGCTTGCGCTGGTGCTCGGGGTACGGGTAGGCAGAGCGGGCAAAGCCAATAAACTCCGCCGGCACCACCACACTGCCCTGGTGCAGCAACTGAAAAAACGCATGCTGGCCATTGGTGCCCACCTCACCCCACACCACCGGGCCGGTGGCATGGTCAAGCGGCTGGCCGGCGTTGTTTACGCCCTTGCCGTTCGACTCCATGTTCAGCTGCTGCAAAAAGGCAGGAAAACGCTTGAGCTGCTGGCTGTAGGGGAACACCCCCTCACTCTGCAGCCCCAGCACGTTGATGTTCCAGATGCTGAGCAGCGCCAGCTGCACCGGAATGTTGTGCTCAAAGGGGGTGTGGCGCAAGTGCTCATCCATGGCATGGGCGCCCGCCAGCAACTGCTGAAAACGCTCAAACCCCAGCGCCAGGGCAATGGGCAGGCCAATGGCGGACCACAGCGAAAAGCGGCCACCCACCCAGCTCCAGAAGCGGAACATGTTCGCTTCATCAATGCCAAAGGCCGTTACCGCTTCAGTGTTGGTGGACACCGCCACAAAGTGCCGGGCAATGTGTTGCTCGCTGCCACAGGCCGCCAGCAGCCAGGCCCGTGCGGCGCGGGCGTTGGTCATGGTTTCGTCGGTGGTAAAGGTTTTTGACGAGATCACAAACAGAGTGGTGGCCGGGTTCAGCCCCGCCAGCACACTACCCAGCTGGGCACCGTCCATGTTCGACACAAAATGTGCCCGCAGGCCCTGATCCTGATAAGGCACCAGCGCTTCCACCACCATGGCAGGGCCAAGGTCGGAGCCACCAATGCCAATGTTGACCACATCACGAATGGGCTGGCCAGAGAACCCTCGCCAGTCGCCGCTATGCACTTGCTGACAAAAGGCCTGAATGCGCGCAAGCTCGGCATGCACCTTGGGCACCACGTTCTCGCCCTTGTGCTCCAACACAGCGCCGGGCGGCATGCGCAACGCCGCGTGCAGCGCCGCCCGGCCCTCGGTGTGGTTGAAGCGGTTATCGGCAAACAGCGCTTCAATGGCAGTCTTAAGCCCCATGTCGTGCGCCAGCCGGCACAACAACGCCCGCACCTCGACCGACCAGTGCTGGCGCGACAGGTCCACCCGCAACTGCTCGCCAAACCCCAGGCTGAACTGCTCAAAGCGATTGGACTCTGCGGCAAACCGCTGCGCCAGACTGATGGCCTGCTCTTTTTGTTTTAACTGCTGCAGGGCCATAAAAGCCGGCTGCCGGACTAAAGACGTCATTCTATCCCACTGTTTTTTATTAAATTTTACTTTCACACTTGAGGTGTGAGGTGTGAAGAGTGAGGTGTGAGCAAACAATGACATCTGTTTTACCTCCTCACTCTTCACCCCTCACTCCTCACCTGTCCTGTATCCGCAAGGATTCTGCGACTGCCAGCGCCAGGCGTCGGTCATCATTTGCTCAAGGCCCCGCTCGGCTTGCCAGCCCAGCTCCCGCAAGGCCTTGGACGGATCCGACCAGCACTCGGCAATGTCGCCGGGGCGGCGGGGAGCAATGGCATAAGGCACACTCCGGCTGCTAGCCTGCTCAAAGGCCTTAACCATTTGCAGCACCGAATAACCCTGGCCGGTGCCCAGATTGTAAATGCTTACGCCATCCTGCTTTGCAATGCGCTCCAGTGCCTTGAGGTGGCCCAGGGCCAGGTCCACCACATGAATGTAATCACGCACGCCGGTGCCATCGGGCGTGGGGTAATCGTTACCAAACACCGCCAGCTGCTTAAGCCGGCCTACCGCCACCTGAGTGATATAGGGCAACAGGTTATTGGGAATGCCGTTCGGGTCTTCTCCAATCAGGCCAGACTCATGCGCCCCCACCGGATTGAAATAACGCAGCAGGGCAATGGCCCAGCGCGGGTCCGACCTGCTCACATCCTGCAACACTCGCTCCACCATCAGCTTGGAGGTGCCATACGGATTAGTAGTGCCGCCCACGGCAAAGTCTTCGGTAATGGGCATGTGCTGCGGCTCGCCATACACGGTAGCCGACGAGCTGAACACCAGCTTAAACACGCCGGCACGGCGCATGGCTTCCACCAGCACCAGGGTGCCGTTTACGTTGTTGTCGTAATACTCAAGCGGCTTTTGCACACTCTCGCCCACCGCCTTCAGCCCGGCAAAATGCACCACCGCATCAATGGTGTGCCCGGAAAACAACTGCTCCAGCAGGGCCGAGTCGCGAATATCCCCTTTCACAAAGGGCACCACCTTGCCGGTGATTTGCTCCACCCGCGTTAGCGATTCGGAACAAGAGTTGGACAGATTATCCAGCACCAGCACACTGTTGCCGGCGTTCAGCAGCTCCACCACAGTGTGAGAGCCAATATACCCGGCTCCGCCGGTTACCAGAATGGTCATTGTTTATCTCTTTTTATTAATGGAAATAAGCACTCACGAATTTTCCGGTGATGCGAAGATAAGTGCAGCGTTGCCGCTTCGCGGGAATGACGGCCAATGCGAGCAGCGCTAATACGGGCAAGCTGCCCTCATCCAGAGACAAGGCCCGCTCTCCACCAAGCAACTCAAAACAACTTGGCGCCGGGCGCTTGTAGCTGGGCGCTAACCACCAGGAACTACCACCTCTGTTTCCGGCAGCAACTCCTTCAACCGCGCCTGCAACGCCGCTTTGGCATTGGCCTCGCCGTGTATCAGGCGTATCTGCTCAGGCGGCGTGTTAATGCCGGTGGCAAAGTTTATCAAATCCTCCTTGCCGGCGTGGGCCGAATAGCCGCTCACCTGGTGCACTCGCACCCGAATGGTGAAACGTTCGCCATCCAGTTCCACCCAGCCTTCTTTCGGCCCGTATTCCAGAATGTCCCGCCCCGGGGTGCCTTCGGCCTGGTAACCCACAAACAACACATCGTTGCGCGGGTCATTCAGCAACGCTTTCAAGTAATTCACCACTCGGCCGCCGGCGCACATGCCCGAGCCCGCCAGCACCACGCAAGGCTTGTGGGAGCGGGCCAGGTAGCCCACTGCATTAAGATGATCGTTATGGGCATTCACCACCGTTAACTGCTCAAACGACAGCGGATGCCGCCCCTCGCTTACCCGCTCCCGGGCTTCCTCATTCCAGAACGGCTTGAGCTCACGGTAAAGCTGAGTGAAATTGGCCGCCAGGGGCGAATCTACTACTACCTCCAGCTCGTTCCAGGGCAGGCCCGGCGCCGCCTGCTCGCCACCGAACTCGGCAATCAGACTTTCCAGCTCATAAAGCAGGTCTTGGGTGCGCCCCAGGCTAAAGGCCGGGATCAGCAAGGTGCCTCCGTCTTCCAGCGCGTGCTCCACCGCCGCCTTCAGCCGCAGGCGGCGATCAATCCGGCTTTCATGGTTTTTATCACCGTAGGTGCTTTCCAGCACCAGCACATTGCAGCGCTCGGGTGGTGCCGGCGCCACCAGCAGCGGCGAATGAGGGGCGCCCAAATCGCCGCTAAACACCACCCGCTGGCCAGCCATCTCACACTCCACATAGGCCGAGCCCAGAATATGCCCGGCCCGCTGCAGCCGAATGGCAATGTTACTGCCCTCTACTTGCTGCCACTGGCCGTAAGGCAAAGGCCGCAGCTTTGACGCCAGCAGCTTGAGCACCCGGTGAATAAGCTGCTCATTGCGGGTGAAGCCGATTCTAAGCGCATCTTCCAGCATGGCCGGCAACAACAAGGCGGAAGGCTGCGAGCAATAGATGGGCCCGTCAAACCCCGCCGCCAGCAGGTAAGGCAGCCGGCCCACGTGGTCGATATGCACATGAGTAACCACCAGCGCCTTGATGTGCGCAATATCAAAGTCGATGGAAAGCTCGCGCTTGCCTTCAAGCCCCTGAAACAGACCGCAGTCAATTAAAATACCGGCATTGCCCGCCCGCAGTTCATGACACGAGCCGGTAACGCCGTTCACCACCCCATGATACAAAATCTCCAGTCACTTGGTCATGTTCTCTCCTTGTTGTTGTATTCCGTTGTAGGCACGGCTTCAGCCGCCGCTGAAAGCGGGCAAACCATGCTGCATGTGATACCGTTTCCCCGCTAAAGCGTGGCCTACAACATACACGGAAGACCATAGCCCGCAAAAAACAAAAATGCCCGTTGTCACATCAAACAACGGGCATTGGTGTCTACACAATATACAGGATTTAAGTGCCTGTCGGCGCTAATACGGGCCGACGGCCCGCACTCCAAAATTCCAGGACCGCTCAAAGCAACTGGGCGCCGGGCGCTTAACGCTGGGCGCTACAAAGCCAGCGCCACTACCTTGTTTTCATTCCCGGTTTCAGCGGTCTGGCTTTGCTGCCACACCAGGTCGCAAATACCATCCTGAGGGTTAAACGCCGTGGGGGCCTGCAGCAGCAGCTCACGAATACGGGGCTGGTTATATTGCTCACAAGCAGTGTTCAGCTCCTGCAACAAAGCGGCCATGTCCTGCCAGGGCAGATGCACCTCATGAGCGGTGCGAATACGCGGATGGGCGGTGGGCAGCTCATTGCCGCCGATCAGCAGCTCTTCATACAGCTTCTCCCCGGGGCGCAGACCGGTAACCTTGATTTCTATATCGCCGTCCGGGTGTTTGGCATCTTTTACCTCATAACCCATTAACCGCACCATTTTGCGGGCAAGGTCGATAATCTTGACCGGCTCGCCCATATCCAGCACAAACACATCGCCGCCCTTACCCATGGCGCCGGCTTGGATAACCAGCTGAGCTGCCTCGGGAATGGTCATAAAATAGCGGGTAATGTCTTCGTGAGTAAGGGTGATGGGCCCGCCAGCGCGGATCTGCCGCTTGAACAATGGCACCACAGAGCCAGAAGAGCCCAGCACATTGCCAAAACGCACCATACAAAAGCGGGTGTTGCTCTGGCGCAGCGCCAACCCCTGCAGCACCAGCTCGGCCAGGCGCTTGCTGGTGCCCATTACATTGGTGGGGCGCACTGCCTTATCGGTAGAGATAAGCACAAAGGTTTCCACCCCGCAGTTAATGGCCGCTTCCGCCGCCCGCCAGGTGCCGAACACATTGTTGCGTACCCCCTCCACCACGTTGTATTCCACCAGCGGCACATGCTTGCAGGCTGCAGCGTGATACACGGTGTGCACCCCAAAAGCCTGCATTACCGCTTCCAGCCGGTTTTGCCGTTGTACCGAGGCCATAATTGGCACAATACGCACCGGGCAGCCGGCCTTACGGCACATGCCACTCAGCTCCTGATCAATTTGGTACAGGGCATATTCCGACATTTCAAACAGCACCAGAGTCGTTGGCCCCTGCTGCACTATTTGCCGGCACAGCTCGGAGCCAATAGAGCCTCCGGCCCCGGTAACCATCACCACCTTGCCGTGAATGTTAGCGCCAATCAGCTCGGGAAAAGGCTCCACCGGATCCCGCCCGAGCAGGTCTTCCACATTCACTTCGTGCAGCTCACTCAGCTTGGCCTTGCCGCTGACCAAATCGGCCATACCGGGAATGGTAAGAATATCCACAGGCAGCTCTTCCAGGCTGTCTACAATTTCGCGCCGGCGCTGACGGCTGATGCTGGGCATGGCCAGCAGCAGCTTTTGTGCACCAAAGCGCTCCACCAGCCAAGGCAACTGATCAGGTGCATAAACCGTTAATCCTTGCAGCAGGGCCTTTTGTAGACCAACATTGTCATCCACAAAGGCCACAGCCCGATATTCATTTCCATGGCTGAGCGAGGTATTCAGCTGACGGCCCGAAGCGCCAGCACCGTAGATAATGACCGGAGTTTTTTGTCTTTTGGTACTTTGGTTATACAGTGCCCGCCCCATGGTACGAGCACCACCACACAGCAGCAACGCCAGCGATGCATAAATAATGGGCACAGAGCGGGGCAAAAAGGCGTGAAAGTAGTAAGCTGCCAGCACCATGGCTATGGCCGAGACCGCTACTCCTCCCAGCATCACCATGGTAGCGTGATGCCCCAGGTAACGGAGCACCGCCCGGTAAAGACCAAAGCGAACAAAACACAGCAGCGTAACCGGCACCATGGTTGCCAGCACCAGCCAGTGCCGGAACGAGCCCAGCAGGCTGGAGCTGTCCAGCCGCAGCAGATAAGCCGCCCAGAACGCCAGCGAAATAAACAGCGTATCCAGCAGCAGGCTGATAATGCGCTTTACCGAGCGAGGCTGTTGAAACAGCCAGTGAATGGCCTGATGGATCATGCAATATCCCGTTGGTGTATTGTTATTTCAGCTTTTTACCCGATCGCCACTGCCCTTGCCGGACACGGTAAGCAGTATGTAACGAAAATAATCCTTAACCGACAGCGACTGGAGCATTTTTTGATCCGTCTCGGCCAGTAGCTCGGGGGTGGACATGTCAATTTCATTCACCTGTGCCAGGCCGGTAATGCCGGGGCGCACATTATACACGCCACGAGCGGCACGGGCAGCCGTTAGCTCTTCCTGATTAAACAGGCCGGGTCGTGGCCCCACCAGGCTCATTTCGCCTTTCAGCACGTTCCACAATTGAGGCAGTTCATCCAGCTTGGTGCGGCGCAAAAAATGGCCAAAGGGCGTAATGGAAGAAGCACTTGCCAGGTGAGACGCCACGGAAGCGGTGTCCACCTTCATGGTGCGAAACTTCACCAAGGTAAAGGGCTTTTGGTGACGCCCCACCCGCACCTGGCGGAAAATGGGCGAGCCGGTATCAAAAAAGCCGATAACGGTAAGCAACAGCAGCACCGGAAAGCCGCACACCAGCCCCAGCAGTGAAAATACAATATCAAACAACCGAATCATCAAAACACCTTTTTAATCCTTGCTCCACCGACAGCGGCGGCACCCAGCCCAATAACTCACGAGCCTTGGAAATATCCACCTGCAGCGAACCCAGCAACCGCTGTGCCATGGCTTTTTTACCCAGCAGAGTGGCCCCAGACTGCAGCAAGCCCGACGGCACCGGAAGCAACCGGCACGGCTTGCCCGCAGCATTGGCCACCCCGCGCAACAGATCCGTGGTCGACAAGTCTTCTCCGTCGCCGGCCAGAAACACCTGATTGGCCGCCGCAGGATGATCAATGCAGGTGATAATAAGGTCAACCAGATTATCCAGCGCCACCAGCGAGCGCTGGTTATTAATGGCACCCAGTGGCAAAGGCAGGCCTTTTTCAACCAGCTTGACCATGCTGGCAAAATTGCCTTTAACGCCCGGCCCGTAAACCAGCGGCGGGCGAATAATCACCACCTCCATGCCGGTTTCGGCGGCCAGTTGCTGCAGACCCTGTTCGGCTTCATGTTTGGAAATGCCATAGGCATCTTCCGGTGCCGGTAGATCTTCTGCGGTAAAGGGCTGGCCCAATGGTGTTTGCTCACCATTCACCTTGATGGAGCTGATAAAAATGAAACGCTTCACCCCTGCCACCGTAGCCTGTCGGGCAAGGTTAAGCGTGCCCTCCACATTCACCTTGCGGTATTCCGTCAGCGGATTGGCCACTTCGTCTTTCATAATGTGAGCGCGGGCAGCGGCGTGGATAACGACTTGTTGATCCGCCAGGGCTGTAGTCCAGTTGGTGTTACTGTTGAAATCGCCAACTATAAAGTTATGAGAGTTAATAAAGCTTGTATTATTGCGCAGGGCTGCGCTCACATAATAGTCAGGAAGATTCATCAACTGCTGATGTAAAGCCTTGCCAACAAACCCGGTAGCACCAGTTAAGATAACGTTATCAACCATAATTTATTCCATTTTTTTTCATAATATCCACATCATGATTGTTGATAAAAATTACACACTGGAATTCCTGCGCAAGCCCATCAAATCCATCAACCTTACATTAACCTGATCAACATCAAATCTTTTTTGAGCCATAGCATGGCTGTTACTTCCCATGCGTACAATTTCGCTGTTATTTTCAATAAAATAAGTCATTTTTTCCGCGAGAGCCACTTCATCCCATGGCGGTACAAGGAAGCCATTAACTCCATCTTCTACTGTTTCGCGACAGCCGGGAACATCTGTAGTAATTACTGCACGACCAATAGCCATTGCTTCCTGTGTACTACGTGGAAATCCTTCACGATAAGATGGCAATACAAATACATGTGAATTGGTTATCCATTCATGAACATTGTCTACATACCCCGGATAGGTAATAACCCCTTCATCAATAACAGCTTGCAGCTGTGATGATGTGAGTGCAGCTGGATTCTCCGGATCGAGCCCTCCCAGAACAAAAAATTCGGCATTAGGATAACGCTGCTTTACCAGGCGCGCAGCAGCCAAATACTCAAAAATTCCTTTTTCACCAAGTAGACGGGCAATAAAAACAAACCTGACACCATCATCATCTACCGTAACAGGGTGCGCAGGGTATTCATTCAACTTCAGCCCTATAGGCCCCAGCACATGCAACTTGCTTTTTTGTATAATTGCCGTTTTACTCAGATCAGCAGGGTCATCCTGATTTAAAAAAAACACTTTTCTTGCAAACTGATAGCTTATGCTTGCCAGCCCTCCCTGTATCAGCTGCAATACTCGTTTTTTAAAAGTAAATCCTCTTTTAGTTGGAGTATGTATAAAACCCAAGCCTTCCAGCAAGGCATACCGATGGGGTACATTGGCTAACCTGGCAGCCAGAGTGGCATAAATAGATGGTTTAACAAAAAAACTGAACACATAGTCAATTTTCAGCTTTTTTAGTGTTTGAGAAAGTTTAACAATATCAGAGATATCTTTAAGAGGGTTCATGCCTGCTCGACTGAGGGAGTACTCAACAGGAATTGCACCTAATGACTCCACCCTTTTCCTTGACTCTTCATTATAGTTGGTGGCAAAGGCATAAACTGTATAACCGGCACCAACCAGTTCAATAATGAAGTCTTTTCTAAATATCAATATCCCTGGTGAAACATCTTGTGAAACAATGGCAAAATTCAAAACCACCTCCCAGTCATCATTTGCCACCGCCAACAGAAGTCAACTCTAGATAAATATTCTCCCAATCACTAACCACTGTATCCAGTGAAAAGTGATTAAGAATACGCTGACGCCCGGCTAAACCAAGTTGAAACCGTTCCTCTGTTGTCATTTTCATAATTTCAGTCATTGCAGCGGCTAACGCTTCATGATTTCGAACTGGAACCAAACGCCCGAAGTTGCCTCCACTTCCCACAATTTCACCGGGCCCCCCGCTGTCTGTCACCACAACAGGAAGGGATGTAGCCATGGCTTCGGCGACAACAAGCCCGTAACCTTCCCAGGCTGAAGACAACACAAACCCATCGACCTGGCGATAAAGTTCATCAACGTCATTTCTTACACCTAAAAAACTGACCCTCTCACCAAGTGACAACCGTTCAACCATCTCTTCCAACTCTCCCTGAAGAGGCCCCTTCCCGGCAATCAATAACTTCCCTGTTGACAGCAGGGAAAAAGCCTCAAGCAGTGTTGGATAATCTTTCTGTTCGGCTAAGCGCCCCACAGCTAGCCAAGTAAATACTTGTGATTTAGATTCAACATTAACTTCAACTTCACTTGGGGAAAAACGCTCTGTATCTATTCCATTAAAAATAGTTCGAGTATTTGAAATCGGAAATACCTTATCACTCAAAAAGCGACGCGTAGCTGACTCACTAACTGTCGTATTCAGATGACTTAAAGGATTGGTCAAACGATAGACCCAGTCTCTTAATTTTCCTCCTTCTGTAGTGTTATGAGCTGTAGTCACAAGTCTAATTTTAGGTGATAGTAAGCGTGACAAGCGTGCCATTATATTTGCATGCACCATATGGCCATGTAAAACATCTGGACATTCAGCGCTCAACAACTTCCCAAGCTTAAAAAGAGCACGCGGGAAGTCAAATGCACTTTTCATATTCAAGCTGATCACAGGAATATCCATGGCGGTCAGTTTGTCTACAAAAGCCAGAGGGGGTGTTAATGATATAATTCTAACCTTATGCCCTCTACATTTAAGTCGCTCCAGTAAGGAAACCACCTGAATTTCAGCGCCCCCATAGTCCAGACCGGTAATTAAAAAGTCAATACGCACAAATATGCTCCTAGCGCTGTCGATAGAGACGAAACAACGCCTTAACCAAGAAAAGAGGTGCCCACGTAATAACCCACAAAACTGCTCTTATAGCTCCGCAATTCGGCATTTCACTCAGGTGTTCTCTGGCTTCTTTACGTCGACCACTCAACAAGCCATAAGTGATCCTTCCCAAACAGACACGACGATACTCTTGTGGGAAATCTTTTTTAAGTATTTCACCAAACCTATTCAACGTAGCTTGTGCGAGTTGATAGTGATCTTCTGCCTTTCTTATTTGGGAAGAAACATTAGTCAACCTGCTTTCAGCATCCTCTAAAGTAAGGACAAGAACATCAGAAAAAGAAGGAATACCATTGTATTCCTTAGCCAATTCCCACCACAAAATATGCTCTCCACCTGCTCTATTATCTGGATAGCTAAGCCCTGTCCCTAAAAAATTGCTTCTATTAAATACTGGTGTAAAATCTCCCTTAATCTTTCCATTCAAGTAGTCGGATAATTTTACAACGCGAAAGCAACCTTCTAAACTACCATTTGAACGCGCAAATTGAATGACAGAACATGAACTATAATCCTGCCCTCTTAGTGCTCTTGATAATATTGAAAAAGCTCCCGGCTTAACTACATCATCATCATCCAGGATCATAACCCAAGGTGCTTTGGCAGCCCTGATCCCCCTCATTCTGGCTGGTCCTGGACCACCATTTTTTTCCATTCTGAGAACCTTGACTTTTTCATCTCTGAAAGATGGCAGAGGCTCACTGGATGCATCATCAACAACTATAACTTCAATTTCTATCTGCCCGGCATTATCCAGTACTGATTGGACAGCGCGAGTCAACAACAATGGTCTGTTAAAGGAGGTAATAACTATACTTAAATCACTCAAACCGACTTCCTGATAAACATGGTAATAAGAATTGAAGACATAAGCATCTCAGCAATAATAAATGCCCATGCCATGCCTGCACCACCGAATTGCGGCACCAGTAAAAATGCCAAACTTACGATAGTAAAAACGTTTAATATCATCCCCCGGCTTGTTATACGATCTTGACCCGCGGGTATATACCACAGAATAGCCAATGTCATACTGAGCACACGAAGAGGCACAACCCAGACCAAAATCTTTAATACAGGAACGGCTTCTTCATACCCTTTCCCAAAAATAAAAGAAACCAACAAAGGGGCCAGACTTACAGTGATAACGCAGAAGGTTAAAGTTAAAGCGGTCAAAGAAAGAATAATAAGAGAAACCTTTCGTTTTGCATCGCCCTGTGAATTATTTTGCATCAACACCAATCGTGGGAATATCAGGTTGAGTAAAGTTCCCGCCAAACCATTCGCCGCTCTAACCAACTTTTCTGCCGGTACAAAAGCTCCTACCATTCTGGGGCCACCCAGAGCTCCAAGCAAAGTTGACGCCAGGGAGCCCATGATATTCTGGCTTCCTTTATAGAGAAAAAGATTCCAACTGATTTTTATGGCCAAAAGTGCCCGGCCAAGTTCAAGCTTTCCAAACCCTGTTTCCCTTATCATCAACAATGTTGGAACAAGAGTATTCAAGGCCCCGACAGTGGCCTGTATCCATAACACTCGCTCCGAATGCTCCGGCTCAGACACAAATAAGATTACAGCTACAAGTCCAGCAACTCGGAGTACAATATCAAATATAGAAACCAGAACCAGCCGTTCAGATCCGATAAAGTACCACATAGGGCTAAAGCCAAAGGAAAAAATAAAAATCGAGATCCACACCCCCCAACTAACAGGAAAACTCGTCCCTCCCAATTGGAATATAAAAAGAGGAGCAACTGCTAACAAAACCAGTCCAAGCAGTAATAACTTGGACAAAAACAAGTCCGCAACCAGTTGCCCTAATTCAGACTTATCTTCCTTAAGCTGGGCCACGGCTCTGGCACCACTCAAACCAAACCCAAACTCAACAAAGACTGAAGCAGTTAAAGCTACACCCAGTGCATAAAGAACCAAGCCATACTCTTTCGGCCCCAAAGCACGGGCCAGCACAGGCAATTCAATCAAAGGAATTAACAACCCACCGACATGGGCCAGCAACAACCAGAAGGCACTAGTTACGATACGGGACACGAGTTATTACCACAGCAATTGACAACAAGACAACCATCCATTCCATCAACTCGTTACTAACAGGATGAAAAAGCCCTGAGAATAAATAAAGTAAAATCCCACTCGATGCAGGCAAAACATAACCAATCCTCTCATGAATGCTACCTGCACCATTAACAATGAATCTGACAACAACGATTAAAGGTATTACGAATATGGCCAAATACCCTGTTAAGCCTAACACCCCGGTATCAGCCAACAACTGAAGATAGGTCATATGAATGACTGTCGGCACTCCAGCATCCAAGGCAACAGTCTGACCAAAACCGGCGCCAAAAGGAAATTCAGCTATAGCACTCATCCATCCGATATATAACATCTCCATTCTTGTACTAGTATTCCCTGCAGCTACCCTGTCGATAGTGGACCCTGATAGTTCAGTAACATCAAGTAAGGCTGGCTGCCCACCTAAATTCACCCAGCTCAGTAGTGATGGCTGTAAAACCAGAAAAACAACCAAGAATGTGGATAATAGAGCAATATGTTTACCAGGCCGCAATCCAGGCCAATGACGGGAAAGACAAAACACCAAGAAAAACAAAATATAAGTTAAAGCCATCCACAGCATAGCTGTTCTGCTTCCATCAATTGATACCACCAACATAGAGGAGGCGACAAGAAGATAACAACGCCAATTTCTTTTATTAAGATAACTCCAAAGTGCCATAGGCCATATCAAGGCTGCAGTCTTCCATACGACACCAGGCCATGCTGCATACCAGCCAGCTCGTCCATCACCCAATATAACCAATAGCTCATGCTTTCTAGTTAGCATAAGAATCAACAATGGTAAAAATGAAACTACAAAGCCTGCATAAAGTGAAAACTCCAATTGCCTTTCAGTTGGCTGAATAAGAATACACCCCAACAACACAAGCATAATCACTAAATATTTAATGATTGTATAAACACCTTTTCCATCATGTAGCCAGCCTGCCAAGGCGATTCCAGAAACAAATATCAACCACCCCATAAAAATTAAAATAATGAAGGGGTTAGCCATCAAAAAAGCCACGCTCAGCCGCTTACAAAGCAAACTATAAATAAAAATAGGAGCCAACAAAATCAGCCATACCATAGGAGAACCTATATAGAGCTTTATATTGCCCAGTACAGAAACCCCAATAACAAACGCAAGGAGCAAAGCACCCTTACCCTTTTCAAGCCAATCAATACCGAATCGTTCTCTCACCCCGCCAATAATGTCTATTTTATTATTCATCCCCCCCCCTAAAAATAGGAAAAATGATTGGCAGCAACTAACCTGCAAGTCCAAAATAAACGTTTACCTAAAAGCTGATTTCTTTCTATTTTAATGACCTCTTGCGAAGCAGTGGTTGCCTAAATCAAGGAGCTATATGTCTTGCTCATGATCCGATTACATGGGCGCTGTTAATGGAAATGGTCGCCCCTCTCAAACCGGCATCCGATGTGCCAAAGTAGGATAATGACTCATCACTGTGATTGGAGAGACCGCCATGAAGGTTCAAACTATCGGTATTGATTTGGCAAAAGTAGTATTCCAATTCCACGGCGTGAATGAGCAAGGCAAGCGGTTGTTTAACAAGCAACTTAAACGTTCACAAATGGCGACGTTTTTTGCCGATCTGCCACCCTGTTTGATTGGCATGGCAGGGCAAGATTACGAAAGCCCCAGTCCTGACAGGACTTGCGATAGGTACTCGGTATTGCGACTTGCCCGCTTCTGTTTACGTTTGATACCAGCCTTAAAGCTGGTATCACTGTTCAGGGCATTGAACGCCATATGACGAATGGCTGCCATGTTTTCACCAGCCTGCTCACGGCGAATGCGACAATCATCTTCCCGCATGCCCACGTCCAGCCGCCAGTGCAGCTGTGATTCGATTGACCAGTGCGAGCGAGTAGCCTCCAGCATTTCCTTAGGCGACAGCTGCGCCGAGCTGATATAGTAACGCACCGTAATATCCAGCTCTTTCACGGGCTGGCTGCGCTCTTCCCGGATCGACCCCACAATTCCCAATGTTTTCAGTGCTGGCCACTCATATTCCAGATCACCCAAGATGGACAAGTCTTCCATCACCAGGCTCAGCCGGGTTTCCTTCCGACCATGGCCGACTTCCTGGATGCTATAGCCGTTGGCGTCTTCCTGCTGGAACATGTCCAACCGGAAGTAGTCGTTGAAAGCGGCTTCCAGGCTGGGCTGATTACCTTTCACAGCCAGCAGGTAGTCGGCCCCTTTGTCAAGCACCTTTTTGGCTATCGCTCGCTGACAGCCCATGGCATCGATGGTCACCAGACAACCACGAATGCTCAGTAGCTCCAGTAACTCAGGAATGACGGTGATCTCATTGGACTTCTCACTGGTTTTCACCTGCCCCAGCACCACCTGATTGGCGGCATTGAAGGCAGATACCATATGAATGGCCCCTTTACGCTTGCCCTTGTCATAGCTGCACCGCAGGGTTTTACCGTCAACGGCAATCACTTCGCCCTCAGTCACGTCGTAGCAAGCCTGCATCCAGGACGCAAAGCTCTTCTGCAGTTTTGTCGCAGACAGCATCCCCATCACCCGAGCAATGGTGTCATGAACCGGCACGCCGTTCTCGAAGTCACCGTGCTGGCGCAACCAATCAAGATGATCATGTCCGAAATCCTCGATGTCCTCCCAACCCTCGGCGCCGCCAATAACGGCCGCGATGGTCAGAAACAGGATATCGGCGAGTTTGAGCTCGATTTTCCACTGCTGACATGGGTCTCTGATGACGGAAAGGTGGTCCCAAAGGCTGAGTCCATTCATGGTGCTGCTCTGCTGTTGAAAAGACAGCATATGATCACAGCTGGGATAGATCGTCAAAGCGATCCTTGAAAATCAACATTTTTCTTCAAAAAACGTGCGTTCCGGTGTACAAACTGGCTGCTAGTGTTTTAATTTTCACCCCGCTGAAAGCCTTGCCACACAAGGTTTTTTCATGATCTTGCCCTACTGCTCCGGCTCTGATTTGATCAACAGCGCCCTGGAGACACGCTACCGCCCAAAGGGTTTTGCTTGGCCTTTCCCCCACGGCCCGGTACTTGCGCCTGTTTTATTGCATTTTGCAAATACTGAGACCTGCAAAGTCGCAGTATTCTAAGGGATTTAGAGCGGTGGTGAAACCTGTGGGAAGCATTGACTCTCAGCTCCGCTGAGCACAACGGAAGTGATCGCGTTCCGTACACCCCACAAACAAGTACGCCACGGCACCACGGTACTGTACAGAACAGATGTGCATGCTTTTGCAATTTCATTCGATCTTCTGCCCGGCCCGGTGCAGAATAATGGTAACTCACTCTGATATTAAGGATTTGTCATGCGTGTTCTCGGTATGGCCTTGGTGGCCCTGACTCTTTCCGGCTGCGCCAACATGGGGTTCAACAGCAATGTGTCGCCCGCCGGCATCAAGGATTATTACAAGGGTAATAACGTGGCGCTCTACGGTCGCGATGAGCTCAAGGGCGTGAACTATGTGACCCTGGGCACGGTGGAAGGTGAGGCCTGTCAGGTGGAGGCCAACGAGCCGCCGCCGAAGGATGCCGACGCCCGCGCCGACATTCGCCGCCGCGCCGCCGACCTGGGAGCCAACGGCATTCTGCTGGACCGCTGCATTCGCTTTGAAGACATGCCCGGCTGCCTTGAACAGGTACTGTGCAGTGGACAAGCGCTGAAGGTAAGTGAGTGAACACCATCAAGCTAGACCCCATCGGTATTATTCGCTCGCCCTACAAGGAAAAATTCGCGGTGCCACGCCAGCCCGGGCTGGTGAGCCGCGCCCGGGCACAGCTGGAGATGCTGCCGCCTTATAACGACCCCAGTGCCTTTCGCGGCCTGAGGGAGTTCAGCCATTTGTGGCTGGTGTTTGTGTTCCACCAGACCATGGAGCAGGGCTGGAAGCCCACGGTGCGGCCCCCCCGTCTGGGCGGCAACGAGCGGGTGGGCGTGTTTTCCACCCGCTCCACCTTTCGGCCCAACCCCATTGGCCTGTCGGTGGTGGAACTGCGCGACATGTGCAAAAGCGGCAGCAAGGTATGGCTGGAGCTGGGTGGGGTTGATTTGGTGGACGGCACGCCCATTGTCGACCTCAAGCCCTATTTGCCCTGGGCCGACGCCGTGCCCCATGCCCACGGTGGTTTTGCCCCTGCACCACCGGACCTGGGCATGGAGGTCATCTTCTCCGCCGAGGCAGAGCAAGCCTGTGCCCGCTCGGAAGTCCCTGAGCTGAAGGAATTCATTACCGAAGTGCTGGTGCAGGATCCGCGCCCGGCTTACAAGAAGACCGAGCAGAGCTGGCAGCAATATGGCGTGCGGCTGTATGACTATAACGTGCGCTATGAGGTGTTCGGGCAACTGACGCGAGTACTTTCGCTGGCTCGTGAGGAGTGAGATCTCCTCCAAGCTCTTGCGCCTCATCTTCCACCTCCACCTTGCACTGTATAAAACAACAGTATACTGTATTCCCATACAGCATAATTTTTGTTGCAGGGAATCATCATGTTGCTTCAGCTCACCATCAGCAATTTCGCCATCGTTTCCTTTCTTGAGCTGGACTTGCGCCAGGGCATGACCAGCATTACCGGCGAAACCGGCGCCGGCAAATCCATTGCCATCGACGCCCTGGCCCTGGCCCTGGGTGAGCGCGCCGACGCCGACTCGGTGCGCCCCGGTGCCGACAAAACCGACATCAGCGCCCGTTTTCGCATCGACAAGCTGCCCCGGGTCAAGGCCTGGCTGTGCGAGCAGGAGCTGGACGAGCAGGATGAATGCATACTGCGCCGCACCCTGAGCCGGGAAGGCCGCTCCCGGGGTTACATCAACGGCACCCCGGTGCCGCTGTCGCAACTCAAGGCGCTGGGCGCTCTGCTGGTCAATATTCATGGCCAGCACGCCCATCAGGAACTGCAAAAGCCCGATCACCAGCGCGCCCTGCTCGACGCCTATGCCGGCCACCACCAGCTGCTGGCCCAGACCAGCGCTGGCTATCAGCTCTGGCGCCAGCTCAGCAACGAACGCAGGCAGTTGCAGGCCGAACAGGAAAAATGGCAGGCCGAGCGCCAGTTGCTGGAATACCAGGTGGCAGAACTCGACGAGCTGGCCCTGGCCGAAGATGAATTTCCCGAGCTGGAAGCCGAACACAAACGGCTGTCCAACGGCGCCGAGCTGCTTAACAACTGCCAGCTGGCCCTCAACCTGCTGGGCGACAACGACGAAAGCAACGCCCTGCAACTGCTGCGCCAGGGGCTGAAAACCCTGAACGAGCTGGTGGTCATGGACTCACGCCTGGGCCCGGCGCTGGAAATGGTGGAAGGCAGCCTTATTCAGCTGGAAGAAGGTCACAGCGAGCTGGGCCGCTATCTGGATCGGCTGGAACTGGATCCGGAGCGCTTGCATGAGGTGGAAAGTCGCATGAGCAAGGTGATGGAGTTGTCGCGCAAGCACCATGTGCCCGCCGCCGACTTGTTCGATTTTCATCAGCAGCTCAGGGCCCGGCTGGCAGACATGGATCACAACAGCAACCGGCTGCAAGGGCTGGATGAGGAAGTGGAGCTGGCCCGTGAACACTTTGTACAGGCCGCCGAGCGCCTGAGCCAGAGTCGCCAGCGTTATGCCGCGGCTCTGAACAGGCAGATCACCCAAAGCCTGCACCAGCTCAGCATGGAAAAGGGCCGTTTTGAAATCCAGGTGAATGCCGATGCCGACGCCGGGTATTCGCCGCTGGGCATCGACCGGGTGGAATTTCTGGTAAGCACCAACCCCGGCCAGCCCCTGAGCCCCCTGGCCCGGGTGGCCTCAGGCGGCGAGCTTTCGCGCATCAGCTTGGCCATTCAGGTGATCACCGCCCAGAAGGTGGAAACGCCGACGCTGATCTTCGATGAGGTGGACGTGGGCGTGAGTGGCCCCACCGCTGCCGTGGTGGGCAAACTGCTGCGTAAACTGGGCGAGTCCACCCAGGTGCTGGTGATAACGCACCTGCCCCAGGTGGCGGGTAATGGCCATCAGCATTTCTTTGTGAGCAAGAGCAGCGATGCCGACCATACCGAAACCCGCATGCAGGAGCTGGATGAAGCAAACCGGTTGCAGGAACTGGCCCGGCTGCTGGGCGGCAACCGCATTACCGACAACACCCTGGCCAACGCCCGGGAGCTGCTGGTGTGTGAGTGAAACGGGGAAACGGAAGATGTGGAAACGGGAAGTCCCACATCTCATGTCCAGCGTCTACACCAGCCGGCGGGCAGCGCCAATAACAATGTCGATGGCCCTTTGCTCGGTGTCCTTCAGGCTGCTTTCATCGGGTATTTCCTGCTGGGTGCGGTTAACGACCACCCCCGCCACACAGCCGGCCCTTAAGCCCTGGCTGGCACACATGGTAAACAGGGTCGCCGACTCCATCTCGTAGTTGAGCACTCCCATCGCCTGCCATTCCTTCATGCTGCCCTGGAACCGGCGCAGCATGCGGGCCGAGTGGGTGTCGTAACGCTCCTGACCGGGGTAGAAGGTATCGGACGACGCGGTAATGCCCACATGAGGCGCCACGCCCAGTTCCCGGGCGGCATCCACCAGGGCACAGGTGCAGTCGAAGTCGGCCACCGCCGGAAATTCCGGGGGAGCAAAATGCCCGCTGGCGCCGTCCAGGCGCACCGCCGCCGTGGTTACGATGATGTCGCCCACCACCACCTGAGGCTGAATGGCCCCCGTAGTGCCCACCCGCAAAAAGGTGCGCACGCCCAGCTGGGCCAGCTCTTCCACCGCAATGGAGGTAGACGGACCACCAATGCCGGTGGAGCACACCACCACCGGCTTGCCGTCCAGCTCTCCCAGCCAGGAAGTGAACTCCCGCTTGCTGGCCAGGTGCCTGGGGTTGGCAAGATGGCGAGCAATGCGCTCTACCCGCTCGGGGTCGCCGGGCATTATCGCCACCCTGGCGCCCTGCAGCTCGTCATCGGTCACGCCAAGATGAAAAACGTGTTTGGTCATAACAAGTTCCCAACCGAGTACATTAACCCTGCATACTAAGCCAGCCGGCGCCAAATCGCCATGCTTTGACGCCGGAACCAAACGCCGTGTGGCCGGTCAGTCTTTTACATCGAAACCACCAGCCGTTATGATGCCGGCAGGACTCAAAGGACATAATCCCATATGCAACTCAAAAGCTTGATTTTCTCTCTTTTTCTGGCGTTGCCCCTGACCGGTTGTAACCTGGTTTATAAGGTGGATATTCCCCAGGGCAACTATCTGGAAGAAAAACAGGTGGCTCAGCTTCGCCAGGGCATGACCCGGGAGCAGGTGCGCTATCTGCTGGGCAACCCCATGAGCCTGGACGGCTTCAACCACGACCGCTGGGTCTATCTCTATTACTTCAAGCCGGGCCGGGGCGAGCTTGAACAAAAGCGCCTGGTACTGGACTTTACCAATGACAGCCTGACGACCCTGGGCGGCGACTTTGAGGTGCCCGAGGCCTTTTATCAGGGGCTTTGAGCCATTAGCCTGATGACAAAACGGAGCCTTTTGGCTCCGCTTTTTATTTGCGGGTTCGTTTCGGATCGGGCCGGCCACCGGTGACCTTGTCGGCCCGGCCTTCTTCCTTGGCCTGCTCGGCCCGACGCCGGCGGATTTCCTTGGGATCCGCCAGCAACGGACGGTAAATTTCGATACGGTCGCCGTCGTGCACCGTCTGATCGAGCCTGACCGGACGGCTGAAAATACCAACGGCGTTTTGCGCCAGATCGATCTCGGGAAACTGCCGCAATATGCCGGACTGCTCGATAATCTCCCGTACGCAGGCCTCGGGCGCCACCCGCAGGGCGAGTACCGTCTGTTTGGCCGGCAGCGCGTACACCACCTCAACCTGAATAAGATTCACTGCCGTACACCTCCCGGGCCCGTTCACTGAAGGCATGCACCATGGCATTGGTGAGTTCCTTGAAAATGCCGCCAAAGGCCAGCTCCACCAGTCGCGACTGAAACTCGAAATGCAGCTTCAGCTCAACCTTGCAGGCGTCTTCATCAAGAGGAATAAAGGTCCAGCCGCCGTTCAGGGACTTGAAGGGACCGTCCACCAGCTCCATGTTGATCTTGTGATCCCGCTCCAGACGATTGCGGGTGGTGAAGGTCTTGCGAATGCCCGCCTTGGCCACGTCCAGCGCTGCCGTAATGCTGTGCTCGCTTTTATCCAGTACGCGACTGGCCACACAACCCGGCAAAAACTGGGGGTAGTCGTCCACATTGTTGACCAGCTCATACATCTGCTTGGCACTGAACATCACCAGCGCGCTTCGGGTAATACTCGGCATAACCTCTCCTGGCATTCTGACCGGGCGATTTTAACACTTATGGGACCCAGGCTCACCCTTCGCAATTGCTCAAAAAGCCGCCGGTTGTCTGTTCACCAATTCCCAAGCATCAAAGGACGCCGTATACTGCGCGCACTATGGCAAAAAACAAAACCAAAAAGAAACCCGGCTCCAACACCATTGCCGTTAACCGCAAGGCCCGGCACGAATATTCCATTGAGGAAAAACTCGAAGCCGGTGTTGAGCTGCAAGGATGGGAAGTCAAGGCGCTGCGGGCCGGCAAGGCCAACATCGGCGAGGCCTACGTGTTCATGCGCAACGGTGAGGCCTTTCTGTTTGCCGCCACCATTACCCCACTCAACATGGCCTCTACCCATGTGGTCTGTGATCCCTTGCGCACCCGCAAACTGCTGCTGCACAAACGCCAGCTGGATCGCCTGACCGGCCTGATTGAACGTGAGGGCTACACCCTGGTGCCCCTGTCTCTGTACTGGTCCAAGTCCTGGGTCAAGGCCGAGATCGGCCTGGTGAAGGGCAAGAAGGCCCACGACAAGCGTCAGGATCTGAAGGAGCGCGACTGGCAACGGGAAAAGGCCCGCATGATGAAACACAAGGGCCGCTGAGCAAGGACTTGTGTTCCGGCGCAATTTGAAATAGGATTGAACCGTTACTTGGGGCTGATTCAGGATTCGACGAGATTCTCGAACTCCTAGGTGCATGCCGAGGTGCGATAGGCCTCGTTAAACAATCGCAAAAAAATAGTCGCAAACGACGAAAACTACGCACTCGCAGCTTAATAACCTGTAGAGAGCCCTTCTGCCCTAACTTGCCTGTGACTTAGGGAATCGGAAGGTCATCCTTCACAGGATCGCGTGGATGCCGTGCCTGACGGTTGAAGCGTTAAAACCAATTCAGGATAGTCTGTCTGTGGCGTGTCAGTCCGCAGCAGCTGGCGAATTCAATGACTGACTAAGCATGTAGTACCGACGACGTAGGTTTTTCGGACGCGGGTTCAACTCCCGCCAGCTCCACCAATCGATTGGACAATAGAGTCCAGAAAAGTCTAAAAGCCCTTGAATCATAACGGTTCAAGGGCTTTTTACTATCTGTTTGAGTCCAGCAACATCTACTACCAGCCCGCCCTTTTAGCTACACTCGTAGCTACACCGGAACACCAGTGTTCCAACTGATGTAGCTAAGAGAGCCCCGCATGGCAAGAGTTACCAAACCCCTGAGCCAAACCGAGATCAAAGCCGCCAAGCCCCAGGACAAGGAGTACACCCTACGCGACGGCGATGGCCTGTACCTCAGGATCAAGAAGAACGGCACCAAGCTGTGGCTGTTCGACTACTACCGCCCTATCACCAAGAAACGCACCAATATGGGCTTCGGTGCCTTCCCCGAAGTATCGCTGGCCGATGCGCGCCGAAGGCGTGAAGAAGCACGCAGCCTGCTTGCCCGAGGGATAGACCCCCAGGAGCACCTCAAGGAGCAGCACGCCAGTGCCCTGGCGGAAGCGGCAAACACCTTCTCGGCCGTTGCCGAACGCTGGATGGCACTCAAGAAGACCAAGGTCACCGCAGATCACGCCTTTGACATCTGGCGCTCGCTTGAGCGAGATGTACTTCCGCTCATCGGCGCCTTACCCATCACCGCAGTTAAAGCTCAGACGGTGATCGCGGCCCTGCAGCCGGTCCAAAGCCGTGGAAACCTGGAGACCCTGAAACGCTTGATTCAGCGTATCAACGAAATCATGACCTATGCGGTCAACTCCGGCCTTATCGATGCCAACCCGATTGCCGGCGTCCGCCAGGTTTTTCAGCAGCCAAAGAAAAAGCACATGCCGAGCATCAGTCCGGAACAACTGCCAGAACTGATGTCGGTGCTCACCACGGCGAGTATCAACCTGCAAACACGACGCCTGATAGAATGGAGCCTTCACACCATGGCCAGGCCCGGTGAAGCCGCCAGCGCTCGCTGGGCAGAGATAGACTATGATGCCAAGCTTTGGCGGATCCCTGGTGACAGGATGAAAGCCGGCCGCGAGCATATTGTGCCACTTACCCCCCAATCCCTTGCAATACTGGAATTCATGCAGCCGATCAGTGGCCATAGAGAATTTATTTTTCCTGGGGTCAAAGATCCCAAGGTGCCGATGAATAGCCAGACGGCTAATATGGCGCTAAAGAGAATGGGTTTTGGTGGCACCCTGGTTGCTCATGGCCTGAGATCGCTTGCCAGCACAACGCTGAACGAGGAAGGTTTTGATCCAGACTTGATTGAGGCCGCCCTGGCTCACATCGACAAGAACGAGGTCCGGCGAGCTTATAACCGGGCGACCTACCTTGATCGGCGTAGGAAGATGATGGAATGGTGGAGTGAGAAAATCACAATATCCAGTTAAGTACAAATAAGGCTATCGTATTACTTTTGCTGCGTACCAACATGCTTCGCCAGGCAGATTTCACGCTAAGCATGTTGAGTATTATGTGCTTCAGGCAGGGATCACACCAACCAAATCAATCGTTTGTTTTTAATAAAAACACCCAAACCCACCCGTGAGTCATATTCCTTTCCCCTTCAGCCTTTCGTATTCTTTTTTTATGAGCATTTCTATTGTTCTATGTATTGACAAATCATAGTGAAACACCAACTCATCTAGCTTTTTACCCACAACAGGATCTATGTATGTATTAATGCTTCTCTTAGCCGACTTCTTCCTCCTAAACTTCTTCTGCCCCCATGCATTTTTCATCTTCACAATTAACAAATCCTTTTCTGAAGGATGTGCGCTCCAATTATGAAAAAGACCATAAGAAAAAAGGTATCTCTCGCCACTACTTATTGGCAAGAGAGAGTTAAGATTAAACACGTCATTAAAATCAAACCTTGGAACAACCTCTGAACTTAAATAACTCCAAACCCAATCACATTGCTCTTCATCCTCTCTATCAACCCACTTAAAAGGATCTTTTCTATTTACAATAACAGACCACTCATCTTTAAGATCAGCCATCATTTTATTTTTATAGTTATAATCAACTGAAAACCTATCAAGGTACTCAATTAGCACTCTCACTCTATCTTCATGTGATGATGGTGTGGGAATATGAGTCAACCCAAGCTCATCAAAATAGAAAACCTTGTAACTCAGCACTCTTTTATTAGGCCCATTATTTCTATGGCTATCAATGACACCCTGCTGAACCATTTTAGAAAACGCACTTACAGGCATTCTACTTTCACTAGCAGGCAAGCAAGTAAGAATTTTTAACCAATACCAAATACATGCTTTATCATCGTTATTCAACCATGCAACATCACTTTCAGATACGCACTGTGATTTACATATGGAAAGCATCTTATCAATAAACTCACCTCTATCAAACTCATCTGAAAAATAACCAGATATAGTATTATTTATATCAAAGAGGTACCTATCAATATCACCGCCACGAAACGATATATCATCAACCATACTAAGTCTTGCGAGGTAGTCTCTACAGACTCTAAGTACTCTTATATCTCGATCAACCACTCGATCGCCGATAGGCTTCCTTACTGCCAAATCCCACCTCCAAACAACACATCAACAGAAACCAAAAAAGACACCTAGAGCTACACACATCTAGACATACGGACACCAATCATCTAGAAAATTACTAAGTAAAATAAAAGCAATTTAATGGTGTCTTTTATCACAAAAACAGACATTTTTACATTATTTTTTGGTTTGTTTTATGATGTCTAAAAAGACAAACAAAAGATTAAAATCAAACACTTAAACAACAAAACCAAGTAAGAACGAACCAAAACCTTTTCACTCTATTGAGCAAAGGTGGTTAACTCCAGAGCGCTCTTCCCTCAACATTGCTCGCTGAGGCTTGTGATTTCCCAGCCGCTCCCTTTTGTTAGCGGGGCCCTAGGCTTCAGTGATGTGTCGGTTTGTCTAATATAACCATCATCTCTCTGTAGCCTTAGAGATGCATGGCAGCCACTCCCCCACCCATAAGGTGGGGGAGTGGCGAATCCAAATATCATCAGAAATATATTATTACACCGAAGCCTACTCCTATGGACTACGACCATAGGAAGAGAGAGGAATGAACAGCAAGCCAAGCCAATCAGCAACCGCACCCTCAACAGTAATCAGTCATCGGGGAGAGCTGAACCAGAGCCACCTTTCTCGGATCAAGGAAACCCTAGAAAAAGCACTGACCGAACACCCGAGAACACTTGCCATAAGGGTGGATTTGAGGATGCCTTCAGTTTCAGCTTGTCACCTGGAGAGAGACAGCCCTGTATTTTTCACCAATAGCAAAGATGAGCTCATCTCCAGGTTTTTCGCCTCACTAAAAGCTCAGCTTAATCATGACCAGAGAAAGAGAATTAAGGCCGGCGTCAGGGTGCATAAGTGCACCTTGCGGTACATATGGGCAAGAGAAAGGAGTGAAAATCATAAGGAGCACTATCACGTCATGCTATTTCTCAACAAGGATACCTATCGCTTCATTGGGAGTTATAAAAATGAAAGCAACGTGCTGGTCAATATGGTTCGCAAAGCATGGAATAGTGCATTAGGTCTAGATACAGATGATAGAAACCACTTGGTTCACATCCCTCAGAACCCCTTCTACCAGATGAACAGAAACGATCTTATCAACCACCTCCAGGAATATCAGGAGGTTTACTATCGAGCCAGTTATCTAGCAAAGGTTGAGAGTAAAGACCGCAGTGATGGACGGCGATGCTTTGGCTGCTCACAAAAGTAGAGCGGTACCACCCTTAGCCACTCCGCTACCAGATACCTAACGTAAATTTGTACACAGCTGGCATATGTCATGACCAAAACAACCGGAGTTCGTCATGAGATTAATCAAACTTAAAGAAGTCATGGATTGCACTGGGCTGGCTCGCTCTACTATCTACAAGTTCATATCCGAGGATAGCTTCCCTAAACCTGTCCCCCTGGGTGAGCGTGCTGTGGCCTGGATAGAAGGTGAAATCCAGGAATGGATTCTCGAGCGTATCGCTCTGCGAGACGGCACCACCACCAAGCCAAACCAGTAGCAAGTCTATAGCCCTGCAAGCAGTCCATTCAAGTTTATTTCAAAAACATATCACCCTACTGATATTTGCAGGGCCTCACAGCCCAATCCCCTCGTCTGGGCCTCCCAGGCATCAATGGAGTATTCGTTATGTCTCACCTCATCGAATCCATGGCCTACGTGGGCCAAACGCCCTGGCATGGCCTGGGCAATCAGCTCAGCCGCCAGCAGCCGCTGTCGGTCTGGCTCAAGGAGGCTGGCATGGACTGGTCCATCAAGCAAAGCGATGTCATGTTCAACGCCGCCGATGACGGACTGTTCCTGCGCAGTCACGAAGGCGCTCAGGTGCTGTATCGCTCCGATACCCTGGCTCCGCTGTCGGTGGTGTCCAATCGCTACAAGGTGGTGCAGCCCAAGGAGGTACTGCATTTCTATAAAGATCTGGTGCATGCCGGTGGCTTTGAGCTGGAAACCGCCGGTGTGCTCAAGGGTGGTCGCAAGCTGTGGGCGCTGGCCAAAACCGGCCAGGCGGACAAGCTCAAGGGAAACGACCACATCAAGGGTTATCTGCTGCTGGCCACCAGTTGCGACGGCACCCTGTGTACCACGGCACAATTCACCTCGGTGCGAGTAGTGTGCAACAACACCCTGCAAGTGGCCGTTAACCAGAAAGCCGGAGCCATCAAGGTTCCTCATTCCACCGTGTTTGACCCCAAGCAGGTGAAAGAGGCTCTGGGGCTGGGCCTGTCGAGCTGGGATACCTTCATGCGCGACCTGAAGGCCATGAGCCAGCGTCCGATTTCGCCAGAAGAAGCGCACCGCTTCTTTGCAGAAGTGCTGGACGACCCATGTTTAAGTGAAACCGATTTGACCCCGTCAAAACCCATGCAGCAATTGCTGAGCCTGTACGACGGTGCCGGTATGGGCGCTGACCTGGCTTCCAGCAAGAACACCGCCTGGGGCCTGGTGAACGCCATGACCGAGTTTGTGGACCATCACCGCCGTGCCCGCAGTCAGGACAACCGGCTCGACTCCGCCTGGTTCGGACTCGGCGCTCAACTGAAACAAAAAGCCTACGGCCAGGCCATGGCCCTGCTTTCCTGAATTGATTACCCACACAACCCACATAGGCCCTGCTGGCAAGCGCCAGCAGGGCCTTTATGCGTTTAAGGAGACTCACCATGAAAACTCGTTACTCTCAAGCTCTGCGTCTGGCCGACACCAAGGCGCTCACTCACCAACAATGGCTGGAGGTGCGCCAGTCCGGTATTGGCTCATCCGATGCAGCCGTGGCCATTGGCCTCTCTCCCTACAAGAGCCCCTTGTCACTGTGGCTGGAGAAAACCGGTCGTCGTCCGGCACCAGATTTGAGCAACAACGAAGCGGTATTCTGGGGCACCACTCTGGAGCCGGTGCTGGCTTACGTTTATGCCCAACGTACCAAGCTCAAGGTGCGCCGGGTGAATGCGGTGCTGCAACACCCGGACCATCCCTTTATGCTCGCCAATCTGGATCGGGAAGTGCTGGGCCATCCCGATGGCGTGGGCACGCTGGAGATCAAGACCGCCGGCTATCACTCCGCGCCCCAGTGGGAGCAGGGCATTCCCCTCGCCTATCAGTGCCAGGTGCTGCATCAGTTGGCCGTCACCGGTCATGCCTGGGCCGATGTGGCAGTACTGATCGCCGGGCAGGATTTTCGTATTTACCGCATCAACCGGGACGACGACAAAATTGCCGATCTCATTCGGCGGGAAAGTGCCTTCTGGCAACACGTGATCAACGACACCCAACCAGAGCCGGACGGTTCGGAAGACGCCGGCCAGGCCCTGCAGGCGCTTTATCCCGAAGACAAGACACCGGTGCTGGATCTCACCGAGTCGGCAGAAATGAACACCCTGTTCAGTCACTTTCTCAGTGCCAAGGAGAAGAAGGAAGAAGCCGAAGCCCGTGAGGCCAGGCTCAAGCAGCAACTGCAGGCCGCCCTGGGCGATGCCGGCGGCGCGGTATTTCAGGAAGGAAAGATCAGCTGGAAACGCAGCCGTGATCGCGTGGTGCCCGATATGGAAAAGCTCAGTAACTCCCATCCGGAATGGCTGCAGCATTGCAGCAAAACCGTGCCCGGCTCTCGCCGCTTTACCGTGCAACTGCAAAGGAGCAAGTCATGATCAAAGGACTGGCCATCACGCCGCCCATCATCGGGCGGATCAGCATTGGCAAGCTGGTCAACAAGAACGACAAGTGGCTGCCGGAAAAGGACGACAGCTTTACCCTAACCACTCAGGTTCAAAACCGTAACGGCTGGATGCTGCATCCGCTGCACCAGCAATACGCTGAAACGGCGGCCAACGGCAAGATCCGGGCGATCCCGGTGCGGGTATTGTTCAACGACAGTGAGCTTAACCTGCGGGCCGAGTACAGCGCCTTTGATCGCAGTACCGGACGACCGCTGTGTGTGGGCAATGGCGAGAACGCCAAACGCGTTAATGAAGGAGGAATAGAAGAGGTGACTTGTCCGGGGCCGGAGTATTGCCGCTTTGCCCATGAACAGGGCTGCAAGCTTTATGGCCGCCTTAACCTGCAGGTGGAAGGACAAAACGATGAACTGGGCAGCTTTATCTTTCGCACCACAGGTTATAACTCGGTGCGAACCCTGGCGGCCCGGCTACGCTACTTTGAGGCGGTGACCGGTGGCCATACCCGGCACTTGGCGCTGCAACTCAAGCTCAGGGCCAAAAGCACCACCCAGTCTTACCGCACTCCTGTGTACTATGTAGACTTGACCCTGCGCGACGAAGATACTCTGGCGAAAGCGGTCAGCACGGCCTTGCAGGAAGCCGAGCACTACCGCCAGGCCGGTGTGGACATGGCCAGCCTGGAACACACCGCCAGGCAACTGCTGCACAACGGCCAGTTTGAAGACGGTGAAGACGAAGTCCCGCTGCTGCTGGACGAGTTCTACCCGGAGCAAACCGAACAGTCAGAGCCTGAAAACAAACCCGCCAACCTGGTCAAGGCCACTCGCCTGACCAACAAACTCGGCACTGTCGTTCCATCAACCAAGTAGAAACGAGACTCAGAATGAACAAACCCTGGATTGAATGGCTTGCCTGGGGGCTGTTAATCATCATTGCTGGCGTTTCAGTTTATCTGGAAGTGAAACGCTTCTAGCCCTCACGCCCTGGTTATAAATACCCCTTTTACGCGCCGCCACTGAGCGGCGTTTTTTATGCCTGGAGGATCCCATGAGCAATAACATCTTTATCGCCGGTGAGCAGTCCGGCACTTACCTGGCCCCCGGTCCGGTCACCGAGGCCGACATTCTGCACATGGCCCACAAGCTGGCCCGCCGCCGGCTGGCCAAGGGCCGGGTACTCGACGCCCCGAGTAAAACCTTTGAGGCGCTGCAAACCCTGCTGCAGGAATGCGAGCATGAAATCTTTGCAGTGGTACTGCTCGACAATCAGCACCGCATTCTGCGCTTTGAACAGCTGTTTCGCGGCACCATCGACGCCGCCAGCGTCTACCCCCGGGAGGTGGTCAAGCTGGCCCTGACCTGCAACGCAGCTGCCGCCATCTTTGTGCATAACCACCCCTCTGGCGATCCCGAGCCCAGCCGGGCGGACCTGGCCATTACCCAGCGCCTGCGCGATGCGCTTAACTTGGTAGATATCCGCACTCTGGATCATGTGGTTGTTGGCCTGGAAGGCTGCGTGTCTCTGGCAGAGCGCGGCCAGATTTAACCCAAGGAGTCCCCATGGAGTTCAACCCGAATGAGCTGGAGCCCCAGTTCAACGAGCAACGGTTCTGGCGCAAGCTCAGGGCCAACCTGCGCAGGGCGGGTAAGGAAGTGATCCGCCACTGCCTGTGCCTCCACTACGCAGCCCAGAAGCCGGAGACCCCGCTCTGGGCCAAGACGGTGGTGTATGGTGCCCTGGCCTACTTCCTTATCCCGCTGGATGCCATTCCGGATGCTGTGTTCGTGATTGGCTACAGCGATGACCTGGCGGTGCTGAGCGCCGCCCTGGTCACCATCTCGCTATACGTGGATGCTGAGGTAGAGCGACAAGCCGACCGCAAACTGCGTGAGTGGTTTGGGTAGATAAACTGAAAAAGCGACGGTGTGTCGCTTTTTTTTTGTGTGTGATGAGCAACTGAATTATTCCCCTATTACTAACGCCGCTCCCCACATTCTTGTTAAACAGTTTATGTACAGTTTGATGAAAAAAAGCAACTCTTACAGACAAACTTGGGTAAAGAATTTTTTAGTCGTGTTTCTCCCCAAGATTATCATGAGCATAAAAGATTCATTCAAGACCATGGTAAAAATCTGGTCTTTAGCACCTTCAATCTCGCAGGAAGCTCGCTCAGCCGATCTGTCTCAAACAATTCGAACTCACGAAAAAACGGGCTTCATTCCGAAGAGCCAAAAACTAGCCAGCAGCTGCCGGTGTATCGCAGCACGCTCATTGGGCTTTAGAAAGGTCATAAACCCCCGTCAGCAGCGGCACCAGCTATTGCACCCAGAGCAGTTACTGGCACACCCAGCCAGTAGTTGCGCCGAACCCATGTGTATTCGGCGTTGAAATGCGCCTTGCTCGAATACAGTGCATCTTCTTCCAGCCGCTCAGCCTCTACGAAGCGCAGAAATTTTGGCTTGATCCTCTGTAGATATTCCGGTCATCGCACTTTCCCTTACCAGTTCCTTCTCATGCCGACGCCCCAGTCTGTGGCGGTGTCTTCGACGGCACCGCGCCCCGGTGATAGGTCGCATCGAACACAGTGTCCGTCAGCCAACGCTTGAAATTGGGGTTGTCGCTGAACTGCTTGAACAGTTCGGTGTGATCGGACAGCAACTCCAGCACCACGCGGTTGAGCGCCTTGTCGTGCTCCAGTTTGGCGTTTTGCTTGTCGGAGTTAGCCTGCGCGTTCTGGTAAGCCTTGTCCTGCGCCACCCGCGCCGGGATTTCCTCTGCAATGACCTTGCGGATCTTGTCCTCGTCCTTCCACTCAATGTTGCCGAACAGGTCGTTGAAGGTTTTGATGATCGCGGAGAGCTTGTCGATTTCTGCTTCGCCCTTGCCGCCACCGCCGCCCGACGGCACTGGGTCTACCGTGGCATCGGCGTCGGCCATCCTCATCTTCAGCGCCGCTTTGGCCTCCACCCTGTAGCTGTCCATGTCGATGGTCTCCAGCACCCCCTTGGAGAAGTCATCCTCTTTCGGGGCGGGCAACTTGGGGGTGAGGAAGTTCAGGAAGATCGACAACTTCTCCCACGTCGGATGGCCGTAGCTCAGGATCGCGGCAAGAAAGCCGTAGCTGCGAAGGAAAGCCTTGGCTTTGCCCTTGAACTTGACCTGATCGTCCTCGCCGAGCTTTTCCGTGTACTCGGCCACGCAAGTGTCGAGGATAGGGTCGAGCTTGTCCCGGTCCGCGCCGCTCAAGTACAGCGCCACCAAGTCTTCTACCTGCTGCCAGCTATACACCTGCTGCCCGTCGAGTTCGGCCTTTAGATCGTGCAATTTGTTGGCGTCGGTTTCGCCTGTTTGGATAGTGGCTCGGTAGTAGTCCTGGAACGCCGCCTTCACAGCCTCGGCGTTGTCCGCGAAGTCGAGCACGAAAGTATCGTGCTTCTGCGGATGTGCCCGGTTCAAGCGCGATAGAGTCTGAACCGCGAGCACACCCGCCAGCGGCTTATCCACGTACATAGTGTGCAGCAAGGGCTCATCGAAGCCGGTGACGAACTTGTTGGCAACAATTAAAAATCGATAAGGATCCTGCTTGAATTTCGCCGGAATGTCCTTGCTAGGGAAGTCGTTCAAGTCAGCTTCGTTTTTCTTCTCGCCTGCGATTTCGAAGTCACCCGAATACGCCACTATGGCCTTGTACGAGCTCTTGATCTGCGTAAGGTAGTCCGACACCTCGCGCCAGTAGTCGATGGCCCGTGCTATGCCGTTGCACACGATCATGGCCCGCGCCTTGCCGCCGATCTTCTGCTTGCCCGCGACCTGTGCGATGAAGTGGTCGACCATGATCTCGGCCTTGCGGCGGATGGCCTTGTCATGCGATTCAACGTAGTGGCGGATTTTCTTCAGCGCCTTCACCTTGTCGAATTCCGGGTCGTCCGCCACCGTCTTGGCCACTTGGTAGAAGCTGTCGTAGGTGGTGTAATTTTCCACCACGTCGAGGATGAACTTCTCCTGGATGGCCTGCTTGGTGGTGTAGGTCAGCTCCTCGGGCGAGCGGAACTGAACCTTGTCGCCAACAAGAGTCTTCTCGCCGAATAACTCCAGCGTCTTGTTCTTGGGGGTAGCTGTGAACGCGAAGTAACTGGCGTTGAGCAGCAGCTTACGAGAGGCGATGCGCTTCTCGATTTCCGCGTTAACCGCATCCTGCGTACTGTCTTCCTCGAATTCCTCCTCGGCAACCTTGCCGGTCGTGCCTGTATCGGCGGCTTTGCCGCCGAGGGCTTCGTGCATCCGCGCCGTGGTCTTGCCGCCTTGGCTGGAATGCGCCTCGTCGATCAACAGCGCGAAGCGCTTGCCGGAGAGGTCGCCCAGCTCATCGAGGATGAAGGGGAACTTTTGCACCGTAGTGACGATGATCTTCTTGCCCTTTTGCAAGAAGCCTCGCAGCTCCTGAGCGTTGTCGGAGTGGCCGAAGATCGACGCCACGTGGTCGTAACCCTTGATGGTGCGAGCGATCTGTGTGTCCAGCGCACGCCGGTCGGTGATGACGATGATGGAGTCGAACTGCGCCGTCAGCGGGTCGTCCTTGCGACGCAACTCCACCAACTGGTGCGCCAGCCAGGCAATGGTGTTGCTCTTGCCGCTGCCTGCCGAATGTTGAATTAGATATCGGTTGCCCACTCCGTCGTTGTGGGCGCGGCGCAGCAGGGCCCGTGCCGTGCGCAATTGGTGGAAACGCGGGAAGATCTGCTTGCGCTTCTTGCGTTTCTTGCCGCTGGCGCCGGTTTCCTCCTCCTCCACCACCTGCGCGTAGCTCTCGATGATGTTGGCCAGCGATTCGCGGGTCAGCACCTGCTTCCACAGGTAGTCGGTCTTCAAGCCATCCGGGTTGGGCGGGTTGCCCGCGCCGCTGTTCCAGCCCTGGTTGAATGGCAGGAACCACGACGCCTTGCCCTTGAGCTCGGTGCAGAACGCGACCTCCGCGTCATCAACGGCAAAATGCGCCACACAACGGCCTAACTGGAATAGCAGCTCCAGCGGGCTGCGCGTGGTCTGGTACTGGACGATGGCGTCGGCCAGGGTCTGCTTGGTCAGCGAGTTCTTCAACTCAAAAGTCAGCACTGGCAGGCCGTTGATGAAGATCGCCAAGTCCAGTTCGTTGCCGGAGTCGTTGCTGTAGCGCACCTGCCGGGTGACACTGAAGATGTTCTTGCCGAAAGCGTCTGCGGCGGCGGTGTTGCCCGGTGTGGGAAGCAGCTTGTAGAGATCGACGTGAACCGGCCCGTGGCTCACGCCCTTGCGCAGCACGTCCACCACGCCGCGCTTGGTGATCTCGCCTTGCAGCCGGTGCAGGAACTGGGTGCGCTTAATGCCGTCCGCCGCCAGTTCCAGCGTCTCTACCACCTTGGGCTGGGTGACCTGCAAGAAGGCCAGCAACTGCGTCACATCCAGGGCCACGTCGCGGTTGTAGTCGGTAGGTTTGCCCTGCACGTAGCCGTTGTGGGTGGCGGCGAAGTCCGTGGGAGCCAGCTCATGGCTGTACTCGGGCTGCGGCACGCCGGTCAGGCCGCGCACCACGCGTGCCTCGAACCAGCGCTCGCTGGTGTCAGTCTTCGCCATCACCATCCTCCTCTTCGGTCACATCTTCCTGTTCATCGCCCAGCGCGGCCAGCGCCGCGTCGTCCACTACGTCGTCCGGGCCGGGCTGCCAGCCCCGCACGTCCACCTGACCGGTGACCACATCGGCAATCAGGCGGTCGCGGTATTCGCGGATCAACTTGATTTCTTCTTCCGTGCGGGCGATGGCGTCGTCTAGCGGCTTGCATTCGTCGGTGATCCAGCGGCAGATGGCCTGTTGTTCCTCGACGGGTGGTACCGTGAACGGAATCGTCACGAGCTTTTCGCGCGTCAGGTGCGCGATGCTGACGCGGTTCACGATGGCATTGAAGCGGCCACGTTTGCCATACACGAAGAACTGATGAAATAGGAACTCCGGAAGCATCGTCGGCTTGGCGGCAACCCGATGCACTGAGTTCTGGATGTAACACTCCAGCAGTTCATCGTTCCACATGCAGGTACGGCCAACTTCGCCACCTTCACTGACTAGCAAGTCCCCCTTGCGAACGCGGAGCTGCGCCATCTCAGCCTTAGCAATCCACATTTCCTTTACGTCGCACACATCGGGTTTAATCCATTGCACATTCGTCGAGCGCAGGTAGGGCTTGAAATCGCCGTCCCCCCCCTTGGCTTCGGTGGTCAGCATTTTTCCCAGGACCACATGGGCAACGTTCTTGAGTCGTTGAACTTTCCAATGCTCCGGCATCTCGCCCAGCCACTCGATGCCGGAAGGCCTCAGCGCCACCGATGCATCGAGGCCGCGCGTGACGGCGTGGTCGATAATGCGCAGCTTCTGTTCGGTGAGCAGCTTGATGAGATCGCGCTTGGTCTTGATGAAGCGGGCGATGTGCGCGTCCTGCGCCCGCAGGTAAGCAACGATTTGGTCTTGCTCGGGGCGCGGTGGCTGGATCAGCGAGATATCGAGGAACTGGTTCGGGTACAGGCGCAGGCGGGAGGATTGAATCCCGGTCGAGCGCCCGATGTATTCGGCCACGTAGGCACGAGTACGCAACAAGTAATCGAGATAGGCCGGGTTGAAGCTGTCGGCACTGTGCGGGCGGTACACGCCATAGGCGGGACTGACGATGCCCACGTGCCTACTCGCACCCAACGCAGCCATCCATGCCCACAGCGTGTTGATGACGATGTCGCCAGGTTGACACAGCTTGGAACCGACGTAGCTCGCCGCCTTGAACATCGTGACCTTCTTCTGGCTGCGCGGGGTAACGCCGGTGAGGTGAGATACTGACAGCAGCTCTTCCTGTCCGGTCTTCGAGCGCTCATCCACCTCGCGGAAGAAGGTCTTGGCGCGTTGCTCGTTCCAGTGTTCCGGCACAGCGGGCAACCAGCGCATCTTCGGTTGCCGGTAGCTCGGGTACGCGATCGCCACCGTCATTGCGCGCTCCCCACGATTTTGTGCAACAACCCCTCGCTCTGTTGCTCCAGCGCGAGGATGTCGGCGCGGATTTCGGCCAGTGTGCGCAGCGGCGCTGGCTTGTAGAAATAGCGGGTGAAGGAAATCTCGTAGCCGATCTGGGTCTTGTCTGTGGCGATCCAGGCGTCCGGCGCGTGTGGAAGCACTTCACGCTCGAAAAAGGCGTCGATACCGCCCGATTCTTTCAACGGCACCTGCTCGGTGTCGCGCAGCTCGCTGTCTGGCTCGTACTCGACAATGAAGCGATCCTTGCCCACGGTTTCCAAGTATGCTCCATCGAAGCTTGGTTCAAAGAAGTCGTTCGACTTGAGTTTGGTGCGTTTAGCGATGACCGGCGGCGCGGCTTCGTCGCGCCAGCTGACTGCCTTGTAGATGGCCTTCTTCTCCGGTGCGCTGAGCTTGTCTCCCTGCGCCTTGCACGCAGCATCGAAGCGTGTGCGAAACTCATTGTGGTCGTCGAAAACGGTGCTGCCCAGTGCCTTCTTCGCCCGTTGCGCTACCTCCATCAACCCCTTGTCACGCTGCCACGTCGATGCGTCGAGCAGCTTCTTGCGGCGCTTGGCGGGCACGGCCTTGCGCGCGGCGGGAGCCTCGCTGTCATCGCCGCTGTCGTTGTCTTCGTCTTCGTTCTCTTCCTCGCCTTTCAGCCATGCCTCGATGGCCGGTTTGCGCTTGGCGAACTCGGTATAAAGCGCCTCGTCATGGGTGGCGTAGATCTCGGCGCGCAGCGCCTCGTCACCAGACGCAAAGCGCAGGGGCTCGATGCGTTCGTCTGAAAGCTGACTTTTCAGGCGCAACGGGCGCTCGACGGTGATCTTCCAGTAGCCGAAGTCCTGGGTGTCGAACCATTTGCACTTTTCAGTTTCTGGGGCGGTTTCCTGTGCCTCATCGAGGTAGAGGTCGAGGATTCGCTGGATGTCTCCATCCGAGAGTTCGCAGTTCTTCTTGCCGAGATTGCGGCGCAGCGGCTGGAACCACTGCGATGCGTCAATCAGCTGAACCTTGCCTTTGCGGTGTGCGGCCTTCTGGTTGGCCAGCACCCAGATGTAGGTGGCGATACCGGTGTTGTAGAAGATGTTGAGCGGCAGGGCGATGATGGCTTCGAGCCAGTCGTTTTCCAGCACCCAGCGGCGGATGTTGCTCTCGCCCTGGCCTGCGTCGCCGGTGAACAGCGCCGAGCCGTTATGCACCAGCGCAATGCGGCTGCCCAACGGTGTGTTGTGTTTCATCTTTTGCAGCTTGTTCACCTGGAACATAAGCTGCCCGTCGCTGGAACGGGTAATGAGCTTGAACTCGGGGTTACCCGCGTGGCTGACGATGAAACGCGGATCATTGAATTCCTTCTTGCCGCCCATGCGCTCCAGATCGGTCTTCCAACTCTTGCCATAGGGCGGGTTGGAGATCATGAAATCAAATTCGCGGCTGCGGAACTGATCGGCGGACAGGGTCGATTTATCAGGTCCTCCGACGATGTTCTCAGCTTCTTCGCCTTCCCCCTTCAAGAGCAGGTCAGCCTTGCAGATGGCGTAGGTTTCGTCGCTGATTTCTTGCCCGAACAGGTGGATGGATACCTCTTTGCCATGCTGCTCGGCCAGCTCGTGTAGCGCTTCCTCGGCTACTGTGAGCATGCCGCCGGTGCCGCAGGAGCCGTCATAGAGCGAATAGGTGCTGGACTCAATGCGCTCGGCCACCGGCAGGAACAGCAGCTTGGCCATGAGCTGCACCACGTCGCGCGGGGTGAAGTGCTCGCCTGCCTCTTCGTTGTTGTCTTCGTTGAAACGGCGGATCAGCTCTTCGAACACCGTGCCCATACCGTGATTGTCCAGTGCGGGCAGCTTGATGCGACCGTCGGCATCCTTGACGGGCAGCGGCGCGAGGTTGACCTCTGGGTCGAGGAAGTCCTCGATCAGGTAGCCAAGAACGTGGGAATCCACCAGTTTCTGGATCTGGTTGCGGAAGTTGAACTTGGTGAGGATCTCCTGCACGTTGGGCGAGAAACCATCCAGATACGCAATGAAGTCATCACGCAGGCGCTGCCCCGCCGCGCTGGACTTCAGCTTTGCCAGCGTGAATTCGGAGACGTTGTAGAATGCCTGACCTGCCGCCATGCGCAACGCGCCATCCTGCTCGGCCACCTTGTGGGTGTCGAGGAACCTCTTGCGCTCCAGCACCGCTTCCTTGGTGGCTTCCAGTACGGCATCGAGCCGCCGCAGTACGGTGAAGGGCAAGATCACATCACGGTATTTGCCGCGCACGTAGACATCACGCAGGCGGTCGTCGGCAATGTTCCAGATGAAGTCGGAGATCCACTTGATCTGGCTTTGGTCTTGTTGTTGTTTCTTCTGCATCGATACTTATCTCAATTCGCCGCTGAGGCACTGGCATTGTCTGAGGTGACAGCGAGTTTCCAATGATTCTTGAGTTCACCCACAAGGCGTTGTTGGCGCTCAGCCAGAAGTGTGGGGGTCCACTCGTTTTCTGATCTGACTTCTTGCGTCAGCACGAAGGGCGACGCCTTTCCTTTGCCCCTGAAGTAAGCATCCTTCTTCTTGGCAAAGTCATAGTTGCTGGCAGACGAGTTCTTGTTCCTATCCAGCGGAACCAGGTTGGCAAGACGATGCGTCCAGCCATCTCGCTCGTCTTCATCCGGGAACCATTTGATCCAGTCCGAACCCTCGGGCGGTGTTTGCGGCAGGACGTGCTCCAGCGACACGGCGTTTTGCAACTGCACGCCAGGAGCGCGCACCAAGGATTCAAGGCGCAATACCAACGCCATGCGGGCTTTGGGCAGATTGCGGTAAATGTTACCGTCGAGCGCGGCCACGAACTCACGCTTCTGTTTGTCCGTGAGGGTCAGAGTATTCAACGCAGCCCGATCGCCGTCGAAGGCTCCGGGCTCTATTTCCTTGATGAGCGCAGCGTAGGTTTCGATGCGCTCGTTGATGCCCACCTTGGTAACCAGTAGGAAGTAGGTCAGGCGTTCCAGCGACTGGAAAAACTCTGCGAGCAGTTTGGGCTGCTGCCGAAAGCGCTTGAAATAGACCAGGGCCGGGGGCACCCAGTCCTTGAAATCCACACGATTGAGCCAAGACAGGTGTTCGTTGATGGTCTCGGCGTGCTCCGTGGCCTCGAAGTCGGCATTGCGCACGAAGTCCCACACCTCAGAGTAGGGTTTGATGACCTTGTCGATGAGATCGATGGGGGCCTTGTATTCGGTGACGTGTTCCTGGAATTCCTTGACCAGAATGTACTTCTGCTTTTTCTTGGCATAGATGCTGCGGATGTGGCCAAAAAGGTCACCGAAGGCGTCACGGCCCAGCTCGGTCTCGATGCGGCTCCACTCCTTGGCGTAGGCGCGGCTCTTGACGTCGCCTGCCGTGGTACGGATCAGGCCCAGCACCTGCGCCTTGATGATATCGATGGGAGCGAGGTCGAGTCCCCGGTTGTTGAGCACTGAGAAGATGCGGTATGCGGCTTCGAGGTCCGGCGTTGAGATGACAACCAGCGAGCAGTCGTTGGCGAGGAACTTCCACAGGGCGTTCAGATCGGCAGGTGACAGCGCCTTGGCCTTTTCGAGCAGCAGTGTGGCGTTCTCGCGGTAACGCAGACGACTGTCTTTCAACTTGTCGGTGCTGACGACCAGCTGCGCGATACCTCCCGGCTCCTGAATGTTGAAGCGAAAGAAGTCGGCATCTTCCTCGCGAGCTGTCAGGCGGTACTCGTTTTTCTCACCGAGGCTGACCTTGCCCTTTTTGTAGAGGAAATCAGTGATGTCGTCGGCAGCGTCTGGCATGGCCTCGCGCAGCACCGCGAACAGCATCGTCAGCGTGGACAAGCGCTGCTGGCCATCGACCACCGACGATTTGGGCTCCCGGTCGTTCTTGATTAGAACGATGCTGCCGAGGAAGTACTGGCTGGTCGCGCCGGAGACACGGGCATCCTGCATCGCCGAGATCAGATCGTCGAACAACTCCCCAGCCTGCTCGGTCGTCCAGGCGTAGGGGCGCTGGTAGTCTGGAATCTCGAACTGGTAGCTGCCCTCGAAAATCTCACGGATCAGTTTGTCGTGGGCCTCAAGTGTCTTCGCCATTGGTTTTCTTCTTTCCTATCGTTTCTTTGGGCTGCCCGGTGCTTGGTAGCCCGGAGCCAGCTTGGCTCTTCGCCGGTTTACCAAAAATGGGCTGTTAAAGTTCAGCTGGTCAATGGTGTATTCCGCATTGATTTTATTATGCGAACTTAACGCTGAAGACGGAACAACTCGTCCGCCAGACAAGTATTTGCACTAGTCCGCACAACCAGCTTCCAGGCAAGAGACAAACAAGCCATCATCATATTCATCAACCAGCCCAACCAAACGGTCTAGGTCTTTTTTTTTCGACATAAGGGGCTGCGGTAATTTTCCCATGTCAAAGGCGCCCACAAAGTGGCCAAGCAGCAATGGCTTTCAGTACTGCGGGTTTACCCTGACACTTACGCGCAGCGATCACGGTCAACTCGGGATGGAATGTGACCTCAAAGTCCTCAAATCGGCGATAGTTTTGCAGAGTCAGTTTGGATAACTTCACGCCTTCCCTCATCACACAGCCAGCAGTAAACCCCATAGTTTACCTTTTCCCGGCCGCCTGGGTCGATGTGATATGCTCCCAAAGATCAAAGGTGCTAACCACCAGGAGCCAAGATGACGGCACAATGCGCTGGCACACTGCATTATCAGGGCCGGCAGCTGGCCGTCACCGAACAACAAGCGGATCACGATTAAAGAACTCAAACTAACCAATATTGGCCCCGCTCCTGCCATGCCATGCCATGCCATGCCATGCCATGCCATGCCAGATCAGGCTTGCAAGTAGCCTATCCCAACCAAGGCCTAAGTTTGATTTTATTGCTACCTTATATAAACTTACTGAAATCAGATAAACCAATGTAAGGATGCAATAATGGATCCCATCACCAACCCCTATGCACCAGGCGCAGGTACCCAGCCGCCGGAGCTGGCCGGCCGTGAAGCATTGCGGGAAGCCGTGCGCATCGCCATTGCCCGCTTGAGGCTTGGACGTCCTGCCAAGAGCATGATTTTGGTAGGATTGCGCGGTGTGGGTAAAACCGTGTTGCTGGAACGGATGCGGCTGGATGCTGAGAAAGAAGGCATCCATACCCTGCGTATCGAAACACCGGAAAGCCGCTCTCTGCCCGCCTTGCTGGCTCCCCAACTGCGCCTGGCCCTGTTGCGGCTGAGCCGGGTGGAGTCGGCCAAGGAATATGCCCAGCAAGGGCTTAGGGCGTTGGCGGGCTTTGCCACCGCACTCAAGGTCAAGTTCGGTGATATTGAAGTAGGCCTGGATTTGGAGCCGGAACCGGGTCTGGCTGATAACGGGGATCTGGAAGGGGATTTAACTGCCCTGCTCGAGCAAGTGGGCGTGGCGGCCAGGGAAGCCAATACGGCCCTGGTGATGTGCATTGACGAGCTGCAGTATGTGCAGGAAGAAGAGCTATCGGCCTTGATCAGCGCCTTACACCGCTGTGCGCTGGACAGATTGCCGGTGTCGCTCATCGGAGCAGGCTTGCCTCAGCTAAGAGGTAAGGCAGGCAGTGCCAAGTCCTATGCGGAGCGCCTGTTCGACTATCCCGAGGTCGGTCCGCTGTCAGAGTCGGATGCTGCCACCGCCCTGGTAAAACCGGCGGAAGAAGAAGGGGTGAGCTACGAGCCGCAGGCGGTACAGGAAATCATACGTCACACCCGGGGCTACCCCTACTTTTTGCAGGAATGGGGCAAACATGCCTGGGATGTGGCAACCGAAAGCCCGATCACGCTGGCGGATGTGCAGCTTGCCGCCCGGGAAGCGATTGCCGCTCTGGATGAAAGCTTTTTCAGGGTTCGCTTCGATCGGCTTACCCCGGGAGAAAAACGCTATATTCGCGCCATGGCAGAGCTGGGGCCGGGACCGCATCGTTCCGGCGATATCGCATCACTACTGGGCAGAGAAGTGACCAGCCTGGCCCCCACTCGCAGCAACCTGATCAACAAGGGCATGATCTACAGCCCCAGCCATGGTGATACTGCCTTTACCGTGCCCCTGTTCGACGAGTTTATGAAACGATCCATGCCGCAGCAGGATTGGCGCCATACCGAGCAGGAGTGATTACCAGAACAGGTCCAGCCGCTCCCGCCTATTTCCTGCACAAAGGGATCGGCCACCGAGTACACCCCGTGGCCGGTGCGCATCACCAGGTTTTCCACCACCATCACATTGAGCACGGGCTGGATTTCCTCCACCTTGACCTCCCTCCCCAGCTGGTTGGCATAACCGGCGGCGGCATCGGCCGAAAAGGTGGTCTTGCCGGTACGGCGCATGCCGAACAAGAACAGTCCGGAGCGCAGCCCTTCGTCCAGCACACCAGGATTCAGTAATAAAAGTAGCTAAAATTGCCACTTATCCTAGCAACAGGGCCAAAGCATGAGCTGCGGAGATCAGGCATAATCCGACATACAACATTCACATGGCAGCCAAATGAGTACAATCAAGCATCTGTCGATCAGTGGTTTCAAGTCCATTCGCCATCTGGAGCGGCTACCGCTAGGCTCGCTTAATGTGTTGATTGGCGCCAACGGCGCAGGCAAAAGCAACTTTGTTGACTACTTCCGTATGTTACCCGAGCTGGTTAAGGGCAGGCTGCAACTATGGAGCAGCCTGCAGGGCGGTGCCGAGCGCATTCTGAGCTTCGGCAGCAAAGAAACCTCGGTACTCACCACCGCCATTCGCTTTGGTGCCAATGGCTACAACATTGTGCTAAAACCCACCCCGGATGGCGCCTTTACCTTTGCCCGGGAGCAACTCTATGTTGATGAGCCCGTTGATGGCATTACTCTGCCAGGGCTGGGTGAAGGGCATGTCGAGGCCAAGCTGCACAAGGCAAGGGAACAGGGGATCCTGCAGAAGATAGCCAGCGACTGCTTTAACGCCATCGCCAGCTGGCAGGTCTATCACTTTCACGATACCAGCGATACCGCTGGTGTTAAACGCAGCTGTGCTCTTAACGATAATGAGCACCTGCGCGAGGATGCCGCTAACCTGGCCGCTTTTCTCTACCGGCTGCAGCAGGAAGCGCCGGTGGTGTATTGCCGGATCTGCAAAATAGTGCGCCTGGCCATCCCGTTTTTTGATGACTTTGTGCTCAAACCCGAAACACTGGCCACCGAAGAGCAGCAAATACGCCTGCTCTGGAGGCAAAAAAACAGTGACTATGCGCTGTGGCCAAGTCAGCTGTCGGACGGCGCCATTCGCTTTATTTGCCTGGTAACCGCTCTGATGCAGCACAAGCCTCCCACCGCCATTATCATTGACGAACCGGAACTGGGATTGCACCCTACGGCCATGGTGATCCTGGCTGAACTTATCCACCAGGCCGCAACCCACACCCAGGTAATTGTGGCCACCCAATCGTCTTCGCTGCTCAATCATTTTTCCATCGCGGATTTGATCGTGGTGGAGCTGGAGCAAGGCGCCTCAGTGTTCAAGCGCCTGGATGCACAAGAATTAGAACCTTGGCTGGAAGATTACTCGATAGGCGAACTCTGGGAAAAAAATGTGTTGGGCGGAAGACCATAACGGAGCAACAAGTCTGATCATGATTAAAGAACTGAAACTGACCAATGTGGGTCCGGCTCCCGCCATGGCGCTTGAGTTTGGCAAGCGCCTGAATCTGATCACCGGGGACAACGGCCTGGGCAAAAGTTTTTTGCTGGATATAGCCTGGTGGTCGATGACCCGTAAATGGCCATCCGAGATCAACCCCAAGCTGACAGTAGGCAAAAAGGTGCAGCCTCGTCACAAGGGTGAGTCGGCCATCAGCTTCTCCTTCTCGGGCAAGGTGAAAGACGTCAGCTACGAAAGCAGCTATGAGCGCCGGGAAGAAGCCTGGACCGGCAGCGCCGGACGTCCGGCCAACCCTGGGCTGGTGCTTTATGCCATGACCGACGGCAGCTTTGCCGTATGGGATCCGGCCCGCAACTACTGGCAAACCCGCAATGGCGTGGATATACAAGAGCGCCGCCCTGCCTATGTGTTTGCGCCCGATGAAGTCTGGCAGGGGCTCAAGGCCGATGATGGCACCGTGCTCTGTAATGGCCTTATTCAGGACTGGGGCACTTGGCAAAAGGAAAAAGGCGAGGCGTTTAATCACCTGGTGCAGGTGCTGAAGGTATTGTCCCCTTCCGACAAGGAAGTGCTGCAGCCAGGCGATCTGACCCGCATCAGCCTGGATGAAGCTCGCGATATTCCCACCATTCGCATGCCCTATGGCCAGGATGTGCCGGTAGTGCATGCTTCCTCTGGTATTCGCCGAGTGATTGCCTTGGCCTACTTTCTGGTCTGGGCCTGGGAAGAACATCGCAAAGCCGCTGACCTGCTGCAGGAAGAGCCCACTCACCAGGTGGTGTTTCTGATCGACGAAGTGGAATCGCACCTTCACCCCAGCTGGCAACGCAGTATTATTCCCGCCCTGTTGTCGGTGATGGAAAAGCTGACCCGCCGTCCGGATGTGCAGTTAATCACCGCCACTCATTCGCCGTTGATCATGGCCTCGGTTGAGCCGGTGTTCGACCTCGTAAAAGACGCCTGGTTTGACCTGGACCTGGAGCAAGGCGAGGTAAAGCTGCGGCAGCGGCCGTTTGTTCGCCAGGGTGATGCCTCAAGCTGGCTGACCAGTGAGGCCTTCGATCTGGAAAGTGCCCGTTCAAGAGAAGCAGAAGCCGTGCTGGCTGAGGCTACCCAAGCGCTCAGCGATCCCGGCTTTAATGCCAATGAGGCAAAAAAACTGGATGCCCGGCTACGCCGGGTGCTGAGTGATACCGATCCTTTTTGGATGCGGTGGCGTTTTGTGGCCGAGAAAAAAGGGTGGCTCTAACATGCTGCATGTAACCCCTCAGCCCGAGCCCGCTGACTTCGATGCCGAAGTGCGGCAAAAAGGACTGGCCCATCTGAAGAAGGCCGGTATTGATATCAACCAGCCCCTGCCCGAAGGTACCCAGTTGCAGCCATACTGGCGCGCCTGTTTACCTGCCTTGTATGAAAGCTATCAGGGCATTTGCGCCTATCTGGCCATTCATTTTGAGCGTATTACCGGAGCTGGTAGCGTAGATCACTTTGTGGCCAAATCGGCACGGCCAGAGCAGGCTTACGAGTGGTCCAACTACCGCCTGGCCTGCTCGCGCATGAACAGCCGGAAAAACGATTATGACGATGTGCTGGACCCTTTTGTCATCGAAAACGGCCTGTTTCGTCTTGAACTGATTTCGGGCCATATTTACCCCAATCCAGAGCTGCAGTCCCCATTACTGGACGAGGTGGACACCTGCATTCAGCGGCTGAAACTTGATGACGAGGGTTGCAAGGAAGTTCGTGCCCGCCATTTTTCTGATTACATACAGGGCTTCTATACTGCTGAATTTCTGAAACAGCGCTCGCCTTTTGTGTGGTTTGAAGCACATCGCCAGGGGCTGCTGTAAAACGTAGCACGGGACATCGCTTAGCTTACGTCTCGAAACTTATAAACACTCCCTACCCCAAATGGGGTAAAGAGTGAACCGGTTATTCTGGTTAGAAAACAGCAATACACAGCTATTAGTGAAATTACATGTTTAACCCATCAGTGCCATATAACCGTGCGTGCCCATATACAGCCCCACAGCGCTGATCAGCAGGCTCGACAAGTAGGGCGCCTTGCGCGCGAGTTCATTCATGCCACTCCACTTGTTACTGGCCTTTTGCACGCCAACCGCCGCCACGATGCCCACCGCCACCAGGATCAGGGCTAACCCTATGCTGAATGACACCACCAGTGTTGCTCCCAGGGTCAGGGCTTTAAGCTGAATACAGATCAGCAACACGGTCACGGCGGCCGGGCAGGGAATGAGGCCGCCGGTCAGGCCAAACAGCAGGATTTGCCGGTTGCTCACTTCCCGGTTGGCGAAACGCCGCTGAATATCCAGCGCATGGGCCCGCTCGTGGGCATCCTGATATTCCTGCCCTCCTTCGCTGCCATGCGCATGGGGGTGAAAGTGCACATCGAAGTCATGGGAATGATCGTGGTGCCCTATGCTCAGGGTCAGCGCCAGGTGCTCAGCCTTCTCTACACACGAGGCCGACTCCAGGTAACCTTCTTTCTCAATGAAGTGATACACCTCGGGAGAGGAAGCCCCTGCGGGAGCCACACGCAGATGAACATGATCTGCGCTCAACGGTTTTCCGCTAAGGGTTTTCAACTGAAAGCGCTGATGTCCTTCTCCGTCAGCAATCGACAGAGCCACATGTCCGTGCCCCGTATCCACCACTTGCGTTTTCCAGTCCTGCGCATGGCGCTGGGCCCGCCGCCATCTTTGCTCATCGCGCCGGGTTCGCCAGAACATCCAGACACCCGTCGACAGTATGATCCCCCCCGACACCAGTTGCATCCAGGGCTCAGCGGCTTCTGCGGTGAACTTCTGACTGATATACATGCCGCCCACGGCGATGAGCCAGACGATGGCGGTGTGAGACAGGGTGGCCGCCAGCCCCAGCATGACCGCCTGCCTGACGGTGCCTTTTACCGCCACAATGAACGCCGCCATCATGGTCTTGGAGTGGCCGGGCTCTAGCCCGTGTAAAGCCCCCAGCAATATCGCACTGGGAATAAAGAACCAGCCATTGCCCTGTTGCAGTAACGCTGCAAAGTCCATTCTCAACCTCTTGAATACCGTTTGAATCGGGTCGAACTATACTCCCCCCTAGTATAGGATGCTACCCCCCAGTATCAGCCGAATGGTACATTCTCCGGGTCGGATACAGTGGTTTTTATGACAGAAGAGGTATGCCATGTCTCATACCCTGCGAGAACAAAAGAAGCTCAATGCACGGGTCAGCAAAATCCAGGGCCAGGTGAATGGCCTGCAAAAAATGCTGCTAGAAGATCATGAATGTCAGCAGGTATTGCAGCAAATTGCCGCCATTCGTGGAGCGGTAAACGGCCTAATGCGGGAAGTGATTAAAGGCCATCTCGCCGAGCATCTGGTGCTTGAAGAAGACCTCAGCAAGCGCGAGGCGGATATGGATGTTGTTCTGAAAATACTTGATTCTTATATGAAATAGTTATTTTCTCAGCCCAGGGAGCAGTGCTGATGAAAAAAGGGGCGGAAGGAAAAGCACCTTGCCGCGTTCTTCCCGCCCCTGTGGTTCACATTACAATACGCGTTTCATCTGGCCGTACTCACCATCGGTGCGCAGCACCACGGTTACATCCGCACTGTTTCTGTTGCGAAAAAACCAGCCATGGTTGCCCTTGAAGGCGGCGGTCAGTTCACCTGTACCACTATGGGGCCTCCATGTGATTGATGATCTGTACACCCGCTGACCAAGGTAATACCGGTTGCCTCTACTGTTGCTCGGCTTCCTGTATTTGCTAACATCGCATTCCCTTTAGAAATCACGATTGGGTTCATTCAAACGGGCGGCATACCATGCGCAATCATCTTTCCCTTACCGCACGCCTGAGCTTGATGTTCAGCCTGACCATGCTGGCTATCTGGGGCTTGGTCAGCTTGGTGTTGATACAGGCGTTGGATCAGCACTTCGCCCGCCAGGACGAGGCCGATCTCAGGGGCAAAATGGTACTGGTGAAAAACCTGCTGGCTACCCAGTTGGACAATGGCCAACCGGACTGGACCAGGCTGGAGTCCAGGTTGCATAGCGCTCTGGCCGGCTATGGCGACCACAGGTTGCAAATCACCACTCCCCAGGGGCGACTGCTGGCGGGCAGTCAGCTATTCCGACCTCCGGCCACAGACGCCAATGCTGGGCCTGTGATTGAAAGCTGGGAAGAAAACGGCATTCACTACCGCAGCATATCTGCTCCTTTTGCTCTGCCGCCCCGGACATCCGTGTCGGAGATGCCGGATACGGTGATGATCCGCGTGGTATTCGACACCCGCTACCACCAGCATTTTATCAATGATATCAAAAACGGCCTGCTTTGGCTGACCGGCGGCATTGCCCTGATCTCAATTTTGCTGGGCTGGATGGCCTCGCGCGCCGGACTCAAGCCCCTGCGTTCTCTGGCCAGGCTGTCCACGCAAGTCACCGCCAACAAGCTGGATCACCGGCTGCCGGTAAGCGGTGCTCCGATCGAGCTGCATGGGCCCATTCACGCCTTTAACAACATGCTGGATCGGCTGGAAGAATCCTTTCAGCGGCTCACCACCTTTTCCTCCGACATTGCCCACGAATTGCGCACCCCGGTGAACGGCCTGCTACTGCAAACCCAGGTGGCACTCAGCCAGACCCGCTCGGACCACGACTACCGGGAAGCTCTCTATGCCAACCTGGAGGCCGCCGAACGATTGAACAGAATGATCAATGAAATGCTGTTTTTGGCCAAATCGGAGCAGGGACAATTAGCCATACAGTGCCAGTCGCTGGATCTGGCGGAAGAAGTGGATGAGTTGATCGAGTTTTTCGAGCCGCTGGCCAGTGAGCGACAGGTGCGGTTGCAACGCCTGGGCCATGCCCGGTTGTGGGGAGACAGGGCCATGCTGCAACGGGCCATCAGCAACCTGCTGACCAATGCCATTCGTTACACCCCGGCACACCAAGAAGTGAGTATTCGTGTAAACGGCGATGACAGCGCCGTGACTGTGGAGGTGGCCAACCCGGGCTCCCCCATTCCTCCCGAGGAATGGCCTCGGCTGTTTGACCGGTTTTACCGGGCGGATCACGCCCGCCAGCAGGTGACCGAAGGATCTGGACTGGGCTTGGCCATCGCCAAGGCCATTGTGACCAGCCACGGAGGCACCCTGTCGGTACACTCCGACGAGCAGGAAACCTGCTTTACCGCCCGTTTTCCTCTTTCCGGCACGGAATGAACGGTAAGCAAATGAGCCCATGCGAGCATATAACCGACAGCATGGGCTGATACATTATTTCAATGGCCAGGTGGGGCTTTATTACAACAATGCGGCTCATGCTTTGCATTATTTTTAATGTTCTCGTCGGTTTGCCGCTGCCAGCCAAGTTTTGTACGACTCCACCAACTATCTTTTAACGCCGCACCATGCTGCTCAATGATGTCGATAATATCATCGATGTTATGAGATGATGCCTCATAAGCAACCTTCAGCTTTTTCGTTTTACTATCCAGCGCCAGCGTGTCAACCCAGTGCTGCGCTTCAATCTCCGCCAGCATGGCATCCATATTGGCCCGACTCATTTCAGTCAGACTCAGGGTATGGGTTGTCAAAAACCCCGGGTTAATCCCTGCTCTATGATTCGCCATACCTAACCCTCCTTTCATTGAAACATGGCTAGAGTCCCTGCCCCCTTAGATCATTCATCCCTGTGCATTTGCTCACGCCGCTGTTCACTTTCATGCATTTGCATCTGGTCCATCATCATCTTCGTCATATCCATATTTTCGTTCATCATGTTCATGCGCTGCTGCAACATATCCATCATGTTGGGCATTGGGAGCTGGTCATCATTACCCTCATGCATCATGTCCATCATCTGCATGCCTTCCTGCATCTGTTCCAGGTGTTCCTGCATCAGAGCCTGACGTTTTTCGGGATCGGTTTCTCCCTGCAATTGCATCATGGTGTCAGCAGCCGATCGCATATGTTCACGCATCGTAATCATCTGCTCATGGTTCATCATCATATCCCCCTGAAAGGGCATATTCTGGCCTTGCTGATGATGGTTATCCTGTTCAGCCATTGCAGGCATTGCGAACAGGGAGGACAGGGTTAAAGCGAAAATTAACTTTTTCATGATATTTCTCCTGATATGAGTAACTGTGTTTCAGTACAAATAACATCGAAACTCTTGTAGCAGTGTAATTACTGTTACCCCTCCAACTACATGTTAATCCTCTGGTTTGTCTTTAGCTTCTCGACGCCCCTGCTCCAACCCCCGACGATAAGCTTCTTCCTTGGTCTCATCGGCACCAGGCTCATGATGGTGATGTTCGCCATGCTTGTGCCCTCTGTGCATAAACAGGTGCATTAATGGACACAGCAAAAAAATAAGATAGGGTAAAAAGATAAACAGGTGCTGTTTATGCTCGACCAACAAGAAGTAAGTGAGTGAAGCAACCACACCTAAAATGAGCCACCCTCTGGGCGTCGACAAGAATGACGGTTTTTTATTCATGGCATACCTCAGCTCAATCACATCGATAACGGCGTTTCAAACCGACAGGTTCGCACCTGACTCCATTGCAGATCTTTCTTTATCCCTCACACCACCAGAAGCCGGCCTCGGTACATTTGCATCTGGCAATGAAAGTCATATTCACCCTCCTGCATCGCCGGCAGTGTGATGTTCTTGACCTTGTTTAATGGCAAGGTCTCGCTGAGCTTCAACGCCGGGAACAAAACCGTCTCGGAGCAGGGGGACGAGTCTTTACGCAAAAAACTCAAGACCACGGATTGATTGGCCGGCACTTGGATGCGCGCCGGCTGATAGGTGCCATTTTCCACCACAATGGTCAGTTCGCTTGCACCCAGGTCGGTTGCCTGGGGTTGATATAGCCAAAACCACCAGACAATCAAGGCAATGAGCAAAACGCCAAGTACGTTAACTAAAATCATTCCCCCTCCTCCTTAGTGCTCCCGGGTTTTGAACAGTCTCAGGCGGTTGGCATTGGTGACCACCGTCAGCGAGGAAAACGCCATGGCGGCCCCCGCAATGACCGGGCTTAGCAGAAGCCCAAAGAAGGGGTACAGCAAACCGGCGGCAACGGGCACACCCGCAATATTGTAAATAAAGGCACCAAACAGGTTTTGTTTGATGTTACGCAATGTCGCCTTGCTCACGGCAATGGCATCGGCCAGACCATGCAGTGAACCACGCATCAGGGTAATGTCGGCACTCTCAATCGCCACATCGGTGCCGGTGCCGATGGCAAACCCCACATTGGCCATCGCCAATGCCGGCGCATCGTTGATGCCGTCACCGGTCATGCCGACCACCTCCCCTTGCATTTGCAGTTCCTGTACTTTTTTGGACTTGTCCTCCGGCAGAACCTCGGCAAAAAATTCCTTGATACCGGCCTTTTCCGCCACAGCCTTGGCCGTGGCACGGTTGTCACCAGTCAGCATGACCACACGAATACCGTTATGTTGCAGACGCTTGATAGCCGCAATGGAGTCTTCCTTGATAGGGTCGGCCACGGCAATGAGTGCCGCCAGCCTGCCATCCACGGCAAAATACATGGGGGTTTTAGCCTCGGCGGCCAGCTGCTGCGCCTTGTCAACGAAGTCATCAAGGGCAACACCCTGATCCTTCATTAACTTTTCGTTGCCAAACAACAGGTTTTTACCCTCGACAACCGCCTCGACACCGTGACCGGCAATGGCGTTGAATCCGGTAACGGCCAAGGGTTTAATACCACGCTCTTTGGCCGACTCGACCACAGCCAAGGCCAGGGGGTGTTCAGAGCCGGATTCCAGGCTGGCAACCTGTTGCAACACCCCGGCCTCGTCAACCCCGTCCACCGTTACAATGTCCGTCACCTTGGGGGCACCCAGGGTAATGGTGCCGGTTTTATCCAGGATCATGGCGGTGATTTTGGAGGAAGTTTGCAGAGCTTCGCCATTGCGGATCAGCACACCCGCCTCTGCGGCCTTGCCAACGCCCACCATCACCGACATGGGCGTGGCCAGACCCAGGGCGCACGGGCAGGCAATAATCAATACCGTGGTCGCCGATACCACCGCAAAGGCCACTGCCGGTTCAGGCCCAAAATTCAGCCAGGCCAACGCACTGACGATGGCAATCATCATGATCACAGGGACAAAATACGCAGCAATCACATCCGCCAGCCGGCCAATGGGCGGCTTGGAGTTCTGGGCCCGTTTTACCATACCGATAATTTGCGCCAGAGCCGTGTCCTTACCGACCCGGGTCGCCTTGAACACAATCGACCCCGTTTTATTGATGGTGCCCGCCACCACCTCATCCTGTTCCGCTTTTTCCACCGGCATGGGCTCTCCGGTCAGCATGGATTCATCAATGGCGGTATGACCTTCAATGACTTCACCGTCTACCGGCACCTTCTCTCCGGGGCGTACTCGAACCAGGTCATGCAACCTGACTTGCTCGATGGGAATATCCATGTCATTGCCATCGCGAATGACACGCGCCGTTTTGGGCTGAAGGCCAATCAAGCGCTTAATGGCTTCTGAAGTGCGCCCCCGCGCTTTCAGCTCCAGTGCCAGCCCCAGATCGATCAGGCCAATAATCATGGCGGTCGCTTCAAAATAAACATGGCGGGCCATGTCGGGTACGACCTGGGGGAAAAACACCACTACCATCGAATACAGCCAGGCTGTGCCCGTGCCCAGGGCAATCAGGGTATCCATGTTGGCAGAATGATTTTTACAGGACTGCCAGGCCCCTACATAAAAATGCTTTCCGGAAAAGAGCATCACTCCCAGTGTCAGCAGGCCAACCAGCAGCCAGGCAATGCGCTCGGTGGTTGTGGTGACGGTCATTTCACCGATAAGCAGCCCATAAATCATCAAGGGCACACCCAGGCCAAGAGCAATGGTCATCTCCAGCATCAGGCGTTTGTAGTAGGCACGGTCGGCTTTTTCTTTTTCCTCCAGGGCGTCGTCATCGCTGTCTGCAGACTGAGTTTGTGCGCCATAGCCGGCCTGCTCTATCGCCTTGATCAGGATGCTGGCGTCGACCGCCCCTTCAACACTGACAGTACGCTGAGCAAAATTCATTTCGGCATGGGTGACACCAGGCACGCTTTGCAAGGCCGCTTCAATTTTTTTGACACAGCCGGCACAGCTGGCTCCTTGAATCAACAGCTCCTGTTGCTGCTCCATGCCATCATGGCAACGTTGCTTTTCAGCATCCGCCTTGCCGTGTTTGTCCTGGTGTCGTACCGCTTTCGCCATGATCTGGTTTCCTTGAAAATGAAAAGGTAAAACCAAGGGTCCGTTTCTTTAGATGTGCAGACTGCTCCTGTGTTCAACATGCAAGGGCTGACGGCACATGGACCTTGCTGAGTGTTCGGCCTGAAATCACCGGCTCAGGCTGCCATCACACAGCCACCATCGGGGCCCTTTCCCGATCATCTAATGCCATTCTGCCGTTGCTGCTCACGCACATAGCCGATAATGTCGCTCACCTCATCGCGACCGATGCCTTCCACCGGCGGCATGTCGCCAAAGCGCCAGTGATGGGCACGCACACCGTTGGCGGCGGCCCGGTAAAAGGCTTCGTCACCATGGTGTGACGGCTCATATACCTTGTGAATAAAGGGTGGCCCCTTTGGGGTGCCTCTGAGGTCAGCACCATGGCAACTGGCGCAATATTCACCGTAAGCGGCCTGTCCCTGCGCCGAAAGTACCCGTTCGTGGGGCATGTCCCCCCACATTTGGCTGCCACCCATCAGAAAATGGCTGGCAATCATGGCCAGTAACACGAGGGCCACGGCCCCGGCCAGCCAGAGCACCCAGCGGGATGAATCCGATGACTTGCTCATTTTTTCCCCTTTTGTTCCAGAGTCTTCAGCCCAGCTTTGCCCATACAAGCAGGCCCGCCTGAAGGCGGGCCTGCTGGTTATTGTACGACCTGAACCTGACCTGTCATGCCGGCTTCCATGTGCCCCGGGATCAAGCAGGCAAAGTCCACGGTGCCGGCTTGATCAAAATGCCACACCAGTCCCCCTTTCTGACCGGGCTTGAGGCTCAGCATATTGGGTTCGGCGTGCTGCATGCCCGGCATTTCACGCATCATGTCGGCATGCTCCTTCAACATGGCCAGGTTGCCCAGCACCAGCTCGTGATTAAGCTTGCCGGCATTTTTTACAAAAAAGCGCACGGTTTCACCCGCCTTTACCTCAATGGCAGCCGGGGTGAAGCGCATGTCATCCCCCATGTCTACTGCTATGGTACGGCTGACCTCGGCCGGCTGACCGGGGCGACCCACCCCGTGCATGCTCTGTTGCATGGAGGCGGCATTATGGCCCTCATGGTGGCCGTGCTCACCGGCGGCCAGCGCCAAGCCGGGCAACAAGGAAAGCATTAAAACGGACAACGTGGTTTTCATTGGTATTGCTCCTGATAAATAAAAAAATGTCTGCAGCTTAAAACCAGAATCTGACCCCGGCTACCCAGCGATGTTCCTGAGTAGCCTCGTCTTCTTCTCTGAGTTGATCAGCGCGATCACCCAGGGCAGCCTGCCATTCCCAGCCCACATAGGGCGCGAACTGCCGAGTTATCTCATAGCGCAATCGGGCACCGGCCACCAGTTCCGACAGCCCCTGGCCCTGACCGCGCTCGGCATCGTTGCTGCCATAAGCGGTGAGTTCAATGGCCGGTTGCAACACCAGCCGCTGGGTCAATAACAGCTCGTATTCCGCCTCCAGTGCCAACGCGGTCTGGCCGTCGTCGCCCAGGTAGGCGGTGGCGTCCAGCTCCAGCCAGTAGGGTGCCAGCCCCGACACACCGGCGGCCAGCCAGCCCTGATCCGGGCCGTGCCCGGTGTCGTAACGTACCCCCAGATCGCTGTTCCAGAACCCGGTCAGGGCATGGCGCCACAGCAGCTCGGTGCTGGCTTCCGCCAGCCTGCCGTGTTCAATGTCGCCTTCCGCCCTCACCACGGCCCGGTCGTAGTCGCGGCCAGCCCAGGCGTTGACCTCGTAAGCCAGTGCCTGGTCATCACCGTTATCCACCCGCTCCAGCCGGTCGGCCAGCACCCCGTAAAACAGATGCTCGTCGGCCAGTTTAAGCTGGCGGGGGCCGGGCAGCGCATAAGGGCCTTCGTCCAGGCTGAAACCGCCGGAGTAAGCATGAGGATCCCGGGCATCGGCCGGCGGCTGCCCGCCCTGCATTTGCATATCGCCGTGGTCCATTTGAGCCAGGACAGGAAAAGCGGTCAGCGCCAACGCGCTCAATACATGTTTCATCATTGCTGCCTGTTTGCTCATGACACCACCACCATGCGGAACATGCCCGCGTCCATATGGAACATCAGATGACAATGCCAGGCCCAGCGGCCAAGGGCATCGGCGGTGACCAGAAAGCTGATGCGTTGGGCCGGCTGCACCGGGATGGTGTGACGGCGGCACAGAAACTCGCCGTCCGGGCTTTCCAGCTCGCTCCACATGCCGTGCAGGTGCATGGGGTGGGTCATCATGGTGTCGTTGTGCAAAATAACGCGTACCCGCTCACCGTAGTTCAGGTGAATGGGCGTGGAACCGCCAAACTCGACGCCGTCCAGCGACCAAGTGTAGCGCTCCATGTTGCCGGTCAGGTGCAGTTCGATTTCCCGCTCGGCCGGACGCGGGTCCATGGGGCCACCAGGAGTACGCAGATCCGCCAGGGTCAGTACCCGCCGGCCGTTATTGCGCAGGCCCACGCCGGGGTCATCGAGGTTGGTGCGCGGCATGTCTACTCGCATATCGACACTGGGGCCATATTCGGTACGGGCATGACGGACTGCCTTGCTGGCCGCCGCCAGACCGCCAGCCATGGCACTGTGGTCCATACCCGCCATGCCGTTCATGGCACTGTGGTCCATGCCCGCCATGCCGTTCATGGCACTGTGGTCCATGCCCGCCATGCCATTCATGGCACCGTGGTCCATGCCCGCCATGCCATTCATGGCACCGTGGTCCATGCCCGCCATGCCATTCATGGCACCGTGGTCCATACTGCCCATCATGTCGGCCATGGTCAGGGCTTGAGGTTCATCCAGTGGCGGCACCGCCGCACTCAGCCCTTCGCGGGTGGCCAGGGTGCCCCGGGCATAACCGGTTCTGTCCATGGCCTGGGCGAACAGGGTATAGGCCTCAGCGGTGGGCTCCACCAGCACATCGTAGGTTTCACCGGGGCCAAAGCGGAATTCATCCACCTCCACCGGCTCTACATTCACGCCGTCGGCCTGCACCACGGTGAGTTTCAGACCGGGAATACGCACATCGTAAAAGGTATTGCCGGCGCCGTTAACAAAGCGCAGCCGTACCCGCTCCCCGGGCTTGAACAGCCCGGTCCAGTTACCGGCAGGCGTGGTGCCATTCATCAGGTAAGTCAGGGTCTCGGAAGACAAGTCCGCCAGATCGCTGGGGCTCATGCGCATTTCATTCCACATTTGCCGCTTTTCCAGCGCAGCCCCCACACCGCCACTGGCCATATCGCGGAAAAAATCCGCCACCGTGGGCTGGTTGAAATTGTAGTAATCGCCCTGATTTTTCAGCTTGCCGAACACCCGCATGGGGTTTTCGTCGGTCCAGTCCGACAACACCACCACATGCTCCCGATCGGCCTTGATTGAATCGGCATCGGCCGGATCCACAATCAGCGCACCGTACATGCCGGTCAGCTCCTGCATGCCCGAGTGGGAGTGATACCAGTAGCTGCCGCTCTGCTCCAGAGTGTAACGGTAGGTAAAGGTTTCGCCGGGCGGAATGCCGGCAAAGCTGATGCCGGGCACGCCGTCCATCTCGAAGGGCAGAATGATGCCGTGCCAGTGAATGGAGGTAGGCTCCTTCAGGCGGTTGGTGACGCGAATGGTAACCGTATCTCCCTCGCGCATGCGTAGTGTGGGGCCTGGAATGGAACCGTTAATAGTGGTGGCCATGCGGGCCTTGCCGGTGAAATTGACCGGGGTTTCATCAATCACCAGATCAAACTCGGTGCCGGACAGCTCGGGTACATGGCCGGTCACGGTAGCCGGCACGGGTGAGCGAGCTGAGGCCAGCATGGGCGCCAACCCCAGCACCACGCCGCCTGCGGCCAGTCCCTGCACAAAGCGCCGCCGAGGCAGATTGAGCGTGTTTTTTGGCTGTGTCATCACATTCCCTAAATTGCCTATCGTCATAGAGACAGCATAGATAGGCGCACCTGAAGCCAACATGACGAGAAGATGACAAAACTGTCATCTTCTGGCGATAAAATCAGCAACCCGCTATAGCGGACTTGAGAACAGAGCGTAAAGTGCGCCATCATCGGGGTAACCAACCTCACGGAACTAACCATGAAACTGCTGCTCATCGAGGACGAAGAAAGCACCGGCAATTACCTGCAAAAGGGCCTGCGCGAGGCGGGCCTGGTTGTAGATCTGGTGCGCAACGGCCTCGATGGCCTGCACCAAGCCTGCGCCGAACCTTACGATCTGGTGGTAGTGGACATAATGCTGCCGGATTTGGACGGCTGGCACATCGTGGCGAGTCTGCGGGAGCAGGGCCGGCAGATGCCAGTACTGTTTTTGACCGCGCGGGACAGTGTGGAAGACAGAGTACGCGGCCTCGAGCTGGGCGCCGATGACTATCTGGTCAAGCCCTTTGCCTTTGCCGAGCTGCTGGCCCGGGTACGTAGCCTGTTGCGCCGGGGTACGCCCCGCCTGGAGGAGCACAGGCTGCAGGTGGCCGATCTGGTACTGGACTTGCCTCGCCGTCAGGTAAGCCGTGCCGAAACTCCGATTCACCTGACCAACAAGGAATTTGCGCTGCTGGAACTGCTGGTACGCCGGCAGGGAGAAGTGCTGCCACGCTCGCTGATTGCGTCCCTGGTGTGGGACATGAATTTTGACAGCGACACCAATGTGATTGATGTATCCATTCGCCGATTGCGAGCCAAAATTGACAACGGCTTTGAGCCCAGGCTGATCCACACGGTGCGGGGCATGGGCTATACCCTCGACACCCACAGGTAACCGATTTCGCCGTCGTAGATACTGGCCACTCTGCATTCAACGCAGGATAGATAAAATTACGTTGCCAGCCTGCCCCGGCTCCTAAGTAAGAGATTGTTTGACCGGCTTTTTTCCTGCTAACAACCCGCCATATACCAGCTCATCTATCAAATCCGCCCACTCCTGCATCATGACTTTACGTTCATCCAGATACTGAGCCTGGTTGTAGCTAGCTCTTATCTTATTACGCTCGGTATGTGCCAACTGGCGCTCTATTAAATCCGAGCGATATCCCATTTAGTTCAGCATGGTAGAGGCAGTGGCCCGAAAGCCGTGAGCCGAAAAGCCAATGCTCCCCTTGCCGCTGAACCCCATGTGCTCCAGGGCTCGGTTCAGGGTGGTTGGGGTCATGCAGGTATCCGGGTTGCGCAGGTTAGGAAACAGCAAAGGACGGCCACCAGTGAAGGTATGCAGCTCTCGCAGTAGCTCAACCGCCTGGCGAAAAAGCGGTATGATGTCGAGCTGACGCATCTTCATTTTTTCTGCCGGGATCCGCCATTCGGCCCGCTCCAGGTCAAACTCTTGCCATTCGGCTTTACGCAGCTCTACGGTGCGCACAAAGGTCAGCAGCATCAGCCGCAGCGCAATCACAGTGGTTCTGTAGCCACCATACTTATCCAGCGCCTTGATGAACTGAACAATTTGCTCTTGGGTAAGGAGTTTACGGTGCTCCACCTTGGGACGGTGAGTCGCGCCCTTCATAGCAGCGGCAGGATCATGGTCGGCTCGCAGGATGGCAACAGCAAAACGATAGATGGCAGAAGACAACTGCCAGGCAGCAGAGCTACAGTTGTACTCGGACGAAAGTCCATCATGTTGATTCGCGCTACATAAGGCTACCGAAGGCATGATGGTGTGATGTGCAAAATAGACCGGTGCTGTTACACTGCAAGGCATGGGGAAAAGCGCCGATTGAGTTCATTTTTCAGCCATTCAGCACAGCGCAAAAAAATAATTTTCAGGGCTTTTGGCAGCGGTAAACCCGGTTAAAAGTGACCATATTTTTAGCTACACCGATAGCTACACCCTGAAATTTAACATCCTGTAACATCAATAAAATCATGACGTTAAGCTCACCGTTAAGATGACGCCAGCTCCACCAATCGATTGGAAAGGCCCCGCAAGGGGCCTTTTTGTTTTTACAAACAAGCACGTAGCTATTTATTAGTACTTTCCGAATAACAACCCAAATCCTGGCTAACTGTCACACCCAGTGTCACACCGAAAGACACATCAGGCAGCAATCTCACTCTGCACCTCTGCTGAAACTCACCCCGCCTTTACATGCCAGTAAAACATGCCCGAGCGCTTTCCCAGTATGGTGGCGGAAACATGCTCGTCGCAGGCCTTGCCGGCCAGGCCATAACAGACATGCAGTGGCAGCAGATGCTCTTCCCGAGGATGGCAGAAACGGGCATGAGGCGCGCTTTCCCAATCAATCAAACGGCTTTGGCGTTCATTCTCATCCATATTCTGGCCAGCGCAGGTGTCTTCCAGCCAGTTTTCAAAGGCCAGGTTGGCGGCACGCATCTCCGGCGTTTGCGGGGCAAAAAACGCCCGCATGTTGTGAAATGAAAAGCCGGAGCCGATCACCAGCAGGTTGTCATAATCCAGCGAACGCAGGGTCCGGCCAATGGCGATGTGCAGTCCGGCGTCCAGGCTGTCAACCAGTGACAACTGCACACAGGGTATGTCCGCCTCCGGGTACATCAGCTGGAGTGGTACAAAAACGCCATGATCAAGCCCCCGCCGCTGATCCGTGCCCGCCGGGATCCCCGCCTTTTCCAGTGCCTGAACAACTTGCTGCGCCAGCCGGGGCTCACCCGGGCAGGGGTAACGCACGGAGTAAGCCTCAGGCGGAAAGCCGTAATAATCGTAAATCAGCTCAGGGCAGGCTCCGGAGGTCACGGTGGGCACCCGAGCCTCCCAGTGGGCGCTGATCACCAGCATGGCCGCTGGCCGAGCCAGCTTGCCGGCAAATACCTTGAGGGTATTTACCATGTCCCGGTGTTCCGGATCTCCCAGCAGTGGCAGCGGGCCGCCGCCATGGGAAATAAAGAGAATATCGGTGGTAGTGCTCATGCTGGCATGCTCCCGCTGGTTGCTGTCATGGTGGGTAATATGGCGGGCTTTCAAAGCTCGCCCGGACCGGCGGGTACAATGCCCCCCGGATTGAGCGCCTTGATGGAGTAATAGCCCGCCTTGATATGATCCAGATTAACGGTAGCGGCAATGTCGTCCAGAGCCAGGAGCCGGTGCATATAGGCATAAAGCTGTGGCATGGCCCGCAGGGTATTGCGGTTGCACTTGAACAGGCCATGGTAGGCCGCATCAAACCGTACCAGGGTCACAAAAAGCCGTATGTCGGCCTCGGTTAGCCGCTCTCCGAAGAGAAAGGCACGGCCGTCGGCCAGGCGGGACTCCAGCTCGTCGAGGGTGGCAAACACCTTGTGGTAGGCCTCTTCATAGGCCACCTGGGTGGTGGCAAAGCCGGCCTGGTAGACGCCGTTATTCAGGTTTCGGTAAAGGTGCTCGTTCAGGCTGTCGATGTCGGCGGCCAAATCCGCCGGATACAGATCCGGGCCCGGACGGCCAAATGCGCTGAAGGCGGTGTTGAACATGCGCAGAATATCCGCCGATTCGTTGTTGACCATGGTGCCGGTCTGCTTGTCCCACAGCACCGGCACGGTGGCGCGACCGCTGAAGTCTGAATCCGCCCGTGTATAGAGTTGATGCAGGTACTGAGCGCCGTTCACCCCATCGTCGCCCGCTCCCGTATGGCCGCCAAACCGCCAGCCCTGCTCGGTCAGACGTGGGTTAACCACGGTCACGTCGATCAGGTCGGTCAGCCGTTTCAGCCGGAGCGCCATCAGGGTACGGCATGCCCAGGGGCAGATATAGGCTACATACAGATGGTAACGCCCGGCCTCGGCCTTGAAACCGCCCTGCCCGGTCCTGCCCGGCGCGCCGTCCGGCGTGATCCAGTTGCGAAACGACGAGGTCTGGCGAATAAAGCGCCCCTGTCCGTCCTGCTTCTGCACCGGTTGCCAGTTTTCTTTCCATTCACCCTTTACCAGCATTGTCTGCTCCTCCTGTCGATGGGCGGGCCTTTCCCCCGCAGCTGCAGGAGGAAGGCCGGACTTTTATACCGATAAGTGCCGGGCCGCCGGCTCAGGCAGCAGACTTGCCCTGGCTCAGTAACGCCAGCACGCGATTGTCCAGCGCGACGTGTCCGGCTCCCTGAATGGCCAGGGCCAGAGTGGCGGCAAACAGTGTAAGTGCGTACTCGTAACCGTTGTTTGACATAAACAGGCCATTGCCAATATGAACGCTGAACGCGGCCACCAGCATGGTAAAGGCCGACACCAGCGCCGCCGGGCGGGTCAGCAGACCCAGTACCAGGGCCAGACCGCCAAAGAATTCGGCGCTGCCGGCCAGCAGGGCCATCAGGTAGCCCGGCGTCAGGCCGATGCTGGCCATCCACTGACCGGTGCCTTCCAGCCCGTAGCCACCAAACCAGCCGAACAGCTTCTGGGCGCCGTAAGCCGCCAGGATCACGCCCACCGGCACCCGCAGGGCCAGGGCCGCGTAACCACCGTTGGATTGAAACAGAGCGCGTACAGATGTTGTTGCCATGATGTTTTCCTCGTAATAACAGTAATGAGGTGGACCCGGTGCCGCTCACCGGAAACTGACGCCATGGTAATATCAAGCCAAAAACTTAAAAATAGCGGTTTTGTTGAACAATTATCATCGATTGGTTGATAATTTCAGTCAGCCCACCTCAACGCAGGAGTCCGGCCATGGATCGCATTGATGCCATGCGTGCCTTTATCGCCGTCACCACCGAAGGCGGATTTACCCATGCCGCCCGGCGGCTGAATACCTCCCCCCAGCAGATCAGCAAACAGGTATCCCAGCTGGAAGAACGGCTGGGGGTGCGCCTGCTCAACCGCACCACCCGCAAGGTGCATCTCACCGAAGCCGGCTCCCGCCTGGTGCTGCATGCCCGGCAGATCCTGGATGACATTGACGACATGGAAAACCAGCTGGGCAACCTGCAGCAAAGCGCGCGCGGGCAACTGCGCATCAGTGCGCCTGTATCCTTTGCCACCCTGCACCTGACGCCGCTGCTGCACGACTTTCAGCTCGCCTATCCGGCCGTGGACATCGATCTGCAACTGAACGATCGCAAGGTGGATATTGTGGAAGAAGGGTTTGACATCGCCCTGCGCATCGGCCGCCTGAAAAGCTCCTCGCTCATCGCCAGACGCATAGCCCCGGTCCGGCTGGTCATGTGCGCGTCACCGGCCTACCTGGCCCGCCACGGCACCCCCCGCCACCCTGAAGAGCTGCAGGGCCATCGCTATCTGCACTATCACTACATGGAAGAGGGCCTCGGGCATCCGCACCTGCAGGCGTGGCTGCGCACCGCCGAGCGGGCCCAGGGGGGCCAGTTGCGCAGCAATAACGGGGAAGTGCTGGTCCAGGCCGCCATGGCCGGCGCCGGCATCACCATTCAGCCCACCTTTATTGCCGGCCAGGCCATTCACGATGGCCGGCTGCAGGTGATCCTGCCCGACCACGAGCCCGCTCCCATGGGGCTGTATGCGGTTTACGCCCACCGCAAGCTGCAGGCGAGCAAGGTGACCTGTTTTCTCGACTTTCTTGACGGCTATTTCGGGGATCCACCGTTCTGGGATCGGTTCGACCACCGCGCCTCAGCCTGAGGCGGCGGCTCCGGCCGGCGTCATGCGGTGGTCATTGCGGCCAAATTTCATTAATATTCATAAACACTTAGCACCAGGCGCGCAAGGCGTCCGTTTCCAGGTTCCGTATTCATGCCCACCAGCCCGCTGCCCCGGCTCAATCTTCGCAACCTGATGCTGGCCATGGCCATCTTCAGCGTGGTGATCACCCTGTGCAACAGCTTTTACGCCACCTACGAGGTACAGCGTACCCTGTTGATCAACAACACCCTGGAAGCCAACCGGGTATACGCGGCCAAGCTGGCGGAAGTGACCGAAAGCTTTATTCAGTCCACCCGCCAGCAACTGGCCTACAGTGCCGGCCAACTGGTCACCAGCATGGAAGACGAGGCGGCGCTGATGGCGGAAGCCCGGCGCCTGCATCACCAAAGTGACAGCTTCAACTCCGTGGTGGTGGTCAATGCCGACGGGGTGATTGTGGCCACCTCTCCCGATACCCTGCAGGTCAAGGGGCTCAGGCTCAGCTCCGCCAGCGCCCGTCAGTCTCTCGAGGCGAAAAAGCCGCTGATCACCGATCCCTTTGTGTCGCCGTCCGGCAACTATATCGTCAGCCTGTCACACCCGGTGTTTGCCGCCAACGGCGACTACCTCGGCTATATCGCCGGCACCATCTACCTGCAACAGAACAATATTCTGAGCAGGCTGCTCGGCAGGCACTACTATCAGGATGGCTCCTACCTGTATGTGGTCGACCGCCACCGGACCCTGATCTATCACCCTGAGCCGTCCCGCATTGGCGAGCGCATCAGCGGCAACCCGGCGATCGATGAGGTATTGCAGGGCCGGGAATATGCCCACAAGGTGGTCAACTCCAGGGGCATAGATATGCTCGCCGGCTTTGCCCCGGTCAGCAGCACCGGCTGGGGCATAGTGGCACAGCGGCCCAAGGCCGCCACCCTGGCCGGCATTAACGAGCACCTGCTGCGGGTCATTCTCAAAAGCATTCCCGTCGGACTGCTGACCCTGGCGGGGATCTGGCTGTCGGCGCTGTTTATCTCCCGGCCGCTGTGGCAACTGGCCACCTCCGCCCGAGTCATGAACAGGCAAAGCGCCCAGGCCGACATTGCCGGCGTGCCGTCATGGTATTTTGAAGCGGCCCAGCTCAAACGCGCCATCGTGCGCGGCATTGGCCTGCTCAACGACCGCATCAACAAGCTGCATACCGACAGCCACACCGATGCCCTCACCGGCCTGTTCAACCGCCGCGGCATGCAGCAGGTGCTGGATAACCATGAGCAGGAGCAGATCCCTTTTTCGGTGATCGCGCTGGACATTGACCACTTCAAGCGGGTAAATGACAATTTTGGTCACGATATCGGTGATCAGGTCATTCAGACCCTGGCCAAGGTCATGCAGGCACAGGCACGCCGGGGCGACATTCTGTGCCGCAGCGGCGGAGAGGAGTTCATGATTTTTCTGCCCGGCACCTCCGCCGAACACGCCCGCGAGATGGCCGAACGGCTACGCCGGCGGGTGGCGGTCACCGCCATGGCCGAGGTGGGTCACATCACCGTCTCGCTGGGGGTGGCCCACTGGCCCGATACCGGTGCGACCATCGGCCAGGTATTGAAGCTGGCCGATCAGGCGCTGTACCAGGCCAAGGGTAACGGTCGCAACCTGGTGGTACTCGCCAGGCCGGACCAGGGAGCGGCTCACTAAGAGCACAGGCGCCGGCCGAGCTGGGCTTCCACCACCTCAGCGGGCTCGGGACGGGACAGCAAATAGCCCTGGTAATGCTGGCAACCATGCAGATGCAGCAGCTGGCGCTGAGCGTCGGTTTCCACCCCTTCCGCAATCACCTCCAGTTTCAGGCTGTGCGCCATGGCCACAATGGCCTTGATGATGCTCAGGCTGTTGTCATCTCCGGGCAGGGCGCGCACAAAGGACTGATCGATCTTGAGCTGATCCAGCGGCAGCTGTTGCAAATACAGCAAGGATGAATAGCCGGTGCCGAAATCGTCAATGGCAAAACGCACGCCGTGCCGCTTCAGGGCCTGCATGCGGGTAATGGCGGTGGCCATGTCGTCCAGCAGCATGGACTCGGTAATTTCCAGCTTGATGGCCGCCGGATTGACGCCGGTCTGCCTGAAAATGCCCAGCACGTCTTCAATAAATTCGGCCTGATACAGGCGGGCGGCGCTGATGTTGACCGACAGGGTAAAATCGCTGAAGGCCGGCTGCCGGGCCCAGGCCGCCATCTGCCGGCAGGACTGAGCCAGCACCATGCGGTCGATGCGGTTCATCAGCCCGGCTTCATCGGCCACCGCCATAAAGGCGCCGGGCGCCAGTATGCCCCGCTCGGGGTGATACCAGCGCACCAGCGCCTCGGCGCCGACCATGTTGCCCTGATAATCGAACTGGGGCTGAAAGTGCGCCCTGAACTCCCCGGCCTCCAGGCCACGCAAAATGTCTTCTTCCAGCCGCAGCCGCCGGGCCACCACTTCCTGCATTTGGGGATCAAAGAAACGGAGCTTGCCCTTGCCGCCGTTCTTGGCGTCATACATGGCCAGCTCCGCCTGTTGCACCAGCTCGTCGGGAGAAAGCCCGGTGTTTTGCAGCAACACCACCCCCAGGCTGGCGCTGCAGCGCAAAATATGATTCTCGTGCACATAGGGCTGCTCCAGCAGCGCCAGCAGGCGATGGCCGGTTTGCTCCAGCTGGGCGGCGGCGCGATGGCGATCCGCCGGCAAGCCGGCCAGCAACACCACAAATTCGTCGCCCCCCAGGCGCGCCACCATGTCCTGCTCCCGCAGCGCCTTGTTCAGGCGCTGGGCGGCCTGTTGCAGCAGCTGATCCCCGACACCGAGTCCCCAGAGATCGTTAATGTCCTTGAAGTTGTCGAGATCGATAAAAATCAGCCCGGTGCCATGGTCATCCTGCTGGTGCTGCCCGATGCGCTCGTTGAGAAAACGACGGTTGGGCAGGCCGGTCACCCCGTCGTAAAAAGCCAGATGGTTGATGCGTTCGGCATCCTTCTTGCGCTGGGTAATGTCGGTAATGGAGGCCACATAATGGCTGACGTCACCCTGCTCGTCGCGCACCGCACTGATCGACAGCCACTGGGGATAAACCTGCCCGGACTTGCGCTTGTTGCAGATTTCCCCCTGCCAGTGCCCCTGCTCATTAATGCATTGCCACATTTTCCGGTAAAATTCACCGTCGTGCTGACCGGAGCTGAACAGGGCCGGGGTGTGGCCAACGACCTCTTCGGCGGTATAACCGGTGATGTCGGTAAAGGCCCGGTTAACCCGCAAAATACGGTTTTGAGCATCGGTCACCAGCATGCCTTCGAAACTTTCAAAGGCCACCGCCGCAATGCGCAATTCGGTTTCGTTATGCACCCGTTGGGTGATATCGCGGGTCAGCACCACCACGGCGCGTTTTTGCCCAAGGGGGGCATCCATGGCCTGGGCCTGGCTTTCAAACATGCGCCGCCCTTCAAAGGTATCCAGCTCATAGACCAGCCGCCGGGTGCACGGATTGGCCAGGGTGTCGTGAATGAAATTCACGAACACGCTTGCCTGCTCGGGGGGAAACAGCTCATCCACCCGCTTGCCAATGACGCCGTCGTTTACCGGATAACGCAAGGACGGGTGGGACGCCATCACCTCCAGATAGCGACCGTCCTCATCCATCACAAACATCAGATCCGGCAGCGCGCCGGTAATGGCCCGCAGCCGGGACTCACTTTCCTTCAGCGTTGCCTGCTGCCGTTGTCGCTGCTCGGCATCGCGCAGGATCTGCGCCAGCATCAGGGTCAGAGGTACCATTACCGCCAGGAAGGGCCACAGATGCACAGGCAGCAACAGCCGGTTTTCCGGGCTCATCAGGGCGGCCACCATGCCAAGCGTGGAAACATGCAGCAGCAGTACCACCGGCAGCAGGTGGCTGATGCGCAGTTGCAGCCAGCCCCGTGCCACACAATGGCGAAATCCCAGCCCCAGCAACAGCGCCAGCCAGACGTTGAGGGTACCGGTCAGGGCGCCATCACCGCCCAGCCATAACCGGAACCCGCCGGCTACCAGCGCCGCCAGGGCACCGGAAACCGGGCCGGCAAACAGCCCGGCCACAAACATGACGCCGTTGCGGGCATCCAGCAGCACACCCGGCGCCACGGTCAGGGGCTGCAGCATGCAGACAATGGCCGCCAGGCCAAACCAGAAGCCGGACGTCACCACCAGCAGCCGGGGGCGGTGCCAGCCCCTGCGCACATTGAGCGACAGCGCCCAGCCCATGGCCAGCAAAATAATGGCCTGTTGAATTACGGTCGTAAGCATGGGTATCGAAATATGACAGCCGGGCGAACAAGATAGTATGAACTTACAAGCGGCACCAGACAGAAATCATTGTTTTGCTTATAAATGATCCAAAATACCGACAGTTTATCAGAGCGCGCTGTGTTCCCTGCGCAAGCCAGGGGCTTTGCCGTCAACGCCGCCGGAAAGCCCGGTGGTGAACATTAGCAAAAGCTCAACAACTGTGGTTTATACGTAGAAAAACTTGACGCAGGTCATGGCGTGACCAATAACTAATCAGAGGCGGAACGAGCTCCCTCGTTTCAACTCAAACCCGTTTTCAGCCAGCCGGCTGCGGAATATTTGGGGGAAAGAGCCATGCTTTTGAATCATATCTGGGGTCTGTATGCCCACCCCAAGGATGAGTGGCATACCATAGACGATCACCACGAAAGTCTCAGCTACAGCCTCACCCACCTGGCGTTTATCGCCCTGATACCCTCGGTCTGTACCTTTATTTCGGCCACCATGATCGGCTGGACCTTCGGTACCCAGAACACCATCATGATGACCACGGGCAGTGCGCTGGTGATGTCGGTGGGTATGTACTTCACCCTGATCGGCGGCGTCTTCGCCCTCGCCTACCTCACCTTCTGGATGGCCAAAACCTTTGGTGCCAGCCCCACCTTTACCCAGAGCATGGAGCTGGCCGCCTACACCGCCACGCCCCTGTTCATGACCGGACTGGCGGTGCTCTACCCGGACCCGGTATTCCTGATGCTGGTGGGCCTGGCGGGCCTGGCCTACTCGGTGTATCTGCTCTATTCCGGGGTGCCCATCATCATGCACATTCCCGAAGAGCGCGGCTTTATCTATGCCAGCTCGGTGGTAACCTGCGGCCTGATCCTGCTGGTGTGCATCATGGTCGGCTCGGTCATCGTATGGAGCTGGGGCATCGGCCCGGTTTACACCTACTGAGCCCACTCAACGGGCAATAAAAAGCCGGGAGTCTTCCCGGCTTTTTTGCATCGTTATGACTGACCTTCGTTGTACATTTCCAGGTGGCTGTTGTCGATGCTGTCTTTCTGCTTGGCGGTGTCGTTGCGCTGGGAGTTGAGCGCGTCCAGGTATTCCTGATTTACATCCTGGGTCACGTACTCGCCGGTGAACACCGAAGTTTCAAAGCGGCGCAGCTCGGGGTTGAAGTGGCGCACCGCATCTTCCAGATCTTCCAGCTCCTGAAAGATCAGGCCGTCGGCACCAATGAGCTTGCAGATCTCGTCGGATTCGCGGCCATAGGCGATCAGCTCGTTGGCCGACGGCATGTCGATGCCGTACACATTGGGAAAACGAATCTCCGGCGCGGCCGAGGCAAAATACACCTTTTTGGCACCCGCGTCCCGGGCCATCTGAATGATCTGCTCGGAGGTGGTGCCGCGCACAATGGAGTCGTCCACCAGCAGCACGTTCTTGCCGGCAAATTCCGACGGAATGGCATTGAGCTTGCGGCGCACCGACTGCCGGCGCTGCTGCTGGCCGGGCATGATGAAGGTACGGCCGATATAGCGGTTCTTCACAAAGCCCTGGCGGTAAGGCAACTGCAGGTTGTGGGCGATTTCCAGGGCGATGTCGCAGGAGGTTTCCGGAATCGGGATCACCACGTCAATATTGAGATCTTCCCATTCCCGGGCAATCTTGGCGCCCAGCTTCTGGCCCATGCGCACGCGGGCGGCGTACACAGACACCTTGTCGATAAAGGAGTCCGGACGGGCAAAATACACATACTCGAAAATGCAGGAGTGATGCTGGGGCTGATCTGCACACTGCTGGGTGAACAGCTCGCCCTGCTCGGTGATGTAAACCGCCTCGCCCGGAGCCACGTCGCGAATCAGCTCAAAACCCACCGCGTCCAGGGCCACGCTTTCCGACGCCACCATGTACTCGGTGCCGCCGTTTTCCGCATCACGCTTGCCCAGCACCAGCGGCCGAATGCCGTTGGGGTCGCGAAACGCCAGCATGCCGTGACCGATGATCACCGCCACCGCGGCATAGGCGCCGCGCACCTTTTCGTGCACCTTGCCGACGGCCGCAAACACGTGCTCCGGCTCCAGATGCAGCTTTTGGGTCTGCTGATCCAGCTCGTGGGCCAACACGTTGATCAGCACTTCCGAGTCGGAGGTGGTGTTGATATGGCGGCGGGCCACGCGGAACTGCTCTTCCTTCAGCTCGGCGGCATTGGTCAGGTTGCCGTTGTGGGCCAGGGCAATGCCAAAGGGCGAATTCACATAGAAGGGCTGGGCCTGGGCCACGCTGCTGCTGCCGGCGGTGGGATAACGGACATGACCGATGCCGACATTGCCGACAAGGCGCTCCATGTGGCGCTCTTCAAACACGTCCCGCACCAGGCCGTTGGCCTTGCGCTGGCGAAAGGTGTCACCGGAGATGGTAACGATGCCGGCGGCATCCTGTCCTCTGTGCTGAAGCACCGTAAGCGCGTCGTACAGCGCCTGGTTGACCGGGGTCGTACCTTGAATACCGACAATCCCACACATGTCCAAATTTCCTCGAATTACTATAGCTTGGGGGGTAAGAAGCTGGATGAATTCTGCAGCATATTAAAAAACCACTGGATCACGATACCAAACTCGGGAATGAGCACCGACTCTTTCCACCACGGGCTGTGGGAAAAGGCGGTCAGGGTATCGACAAACAGCAGCAGCGCGGCCACGATAAACACGCCACGCACGGCGCCAAAACAGACGCCCAGCACCCTATCGGTGCCCGACAGGCCGGTGCGGGTGACCAGCTCGCCGACAATGTAGTTGACCAGGGCGCCCAGGATAAGGGTAAGCACAAACAGAATGGCAATGGCGGCGCCATTGCGGAACAGCGGATCGGAAAGTTCGAGAAACACCGCCAGATCGGCGTAGAAACGGCTGGCGATGAAAAAGGCAACCACCCAGGTGGCGAGCGACATGGCTTCCTTGACGAAGCCGCGGACCAGGCTGATGAGGGCCGACAGGCCGATAATGCCGAGTATTACGTAGTCTATCCAAACCATCATGTTAGTGCCGAAGCCCTCCTGATTGCCGCGCATTCTACCAAAACCCCTCGGTAAAAGGCGACGAAAAAGCGGATAAACTTCATTCAATATGAAATTATCGGGGGCAAGCCGTCATTTCCGCGCAGGCGGAAAACCATCAACCCGGCGCCGATCTGCAGAGCCGTGCCGGGCCAAACATGGCCCCCCGCCTTCGCGGGGGCGACATATTCTGAAGGTCTTCGCGGGGAAGAGGTATTTTAATGAAACCAGTGCTCAGCCGATAAATTCCAGCCCGCCCATATAGGGCCTGAGCACCTCGGGCACGCGAATGCGGCCGTCTTCCTGCTGATAGTTTTCCAGCACCGCCACCAGGGTACGGCCCACCGCCAGGCCGGAGCCGTTGAGGGTATGCAGCAACTGGGGCTTTCCGTCGGCACCGCGCACCCGGGCCTGCATGCGGCGGGCCTGGAAGTCACCGCAGTTGGACACAGAAGAGATCTCCCGGTAGGTGTTCTGGGCCGGCAGCCACACTTCCAGATCGTAGGTCTTGGCGGCGCCAAAGCCCATGTCGCCAGTGCACAGGGCCATCACCCGGTAGGGCAGTTCCAGCCGCTGCAGCACCTTTTCGGCATGGCCGACCATTTCTTCCAGCGCATCCCAGGAGGTGTCGGGGTGCACCAGCTGCACCATTTCCACCTTGTCGAACTGGTGCATGCGGATAAGCCCCCGGGTGTCGCGACCGTAAGAGCCGGCCTCGGAGCGAAAGCAGGGGGTGTGGGCGGTGAGCTTGAGCGGCAGCTGGCCCGGCTCAAAGATCTCGTCCCGGCCGATGTTGGTCAGCGGCACTTCGGAAGTGGGGATCAGCGAGAAGCGGCGTACCTTGCCTTCTTCCTCACCCTCGCCGTCGATGGCGGTGTGAAACAGATCGGCGGAAAACTTGGGCAGCTGGCCGGTGCCGTACAGGCTGTCGCTGTTCACCAGATAGGGCACGTAGCACTCGGTGTAGCCGTGCTCGCTGGTGTGCAGGTCCAGCATGAACTGGGCCAGGGCCCGGTGCAGGCGGGCGATCTGGCCCTGCATGATCACAAAGCGGGAGCCGGACAGCTTGACCGCGCCTTCAAAGTCGAGGCCGGCCAGGGCTTCGCCCAGCGCCACGTGATCCTTCGGCTCAAAGCCAAGCTGAGTGGGCTCGCCCCAGCTGCGCACCAGCACGTTGTCGTGTTCGTCCTTGCCCACCGGCACCGACTCGTGGGGCAGGTTGGGAATGGCGGCGCAAAAAGCCTGAATGTCGTTCAGCAGCTGGTCCAGCTCCACCTTGCAGCCGTCCAGCTCGTCGTTGATGGCGGTCACCGCCGCCTTCAGCGGGGCAATGTCTTCGCCGTTGCGGGCGGCCTGGCCAATGGCCTTGGAGCGGGCGTTGCGCTCGGCCTGCAGCTCCTGGGTGCGGGCCTGCAGGGTCTTGCGGCGCTCTTCCAGACCATTGAACAGGGCGGTATCCAGGGTGAAGCCACGGCTTGCCAGCCGCGCGGCCGTGTCGTCGATGTCGCTGCGCAGGTATTTGGAGTCCAGCATGAGTTACCTTAAATTCGTGTGATGCGTTTGCACGCCAGGATTAAAGTCGGTTCGGGCCACAGTTTATCAGCATCCCCGCCGGCGGGCCAAGGCGAGCAGGGCCGGTTCGGCTACCGCTTGCTGCTTGCCTGCGCGTCCAGCTTGCTCAGGTAGTCGAGCTTGGCCTGAATTTTCTGCTCAAAGCCACGTTCGTTGGGCACATAGTAGCGGCGTCCGGCCATGGCCTCGGGCAGGTAGGTTTCACCGGCGGCATAGGCGCCGGGCTCGTTGTGGGCGTAGCGGTACTCGGCGCCGTGCCCCAGCTCCTGCATCAGTCTGGTGGGGGCGTTGCGCAGGTGTATGGGCACTTCGAAGTCGGGCTGCTCGCGGGCATCCTTCAGCGCCGCCTTCCAGGCGGTGTAGAGGGCATTGCTCTTGGGGGCACAGGCCAGATAGACAATGGCCTGGGCGATGGCCCGCTCCCCTTCCGCCGGCCCCACCCGAGTAAAGCAGTCCCAGGCCGCCAGCGCCACGTCCATGGCCCTGGGGTCGGCCAGGCCAATGTCTTCCGAGGCAATGGCCAGCAGCCGGCGGGCTATGTAGAGAGGATCGCAGCCGGCGGTGATCATGCGGGCATACCAGTACAGGCCGGCATCGGGGTTGGAGCCGCGAATGGACTTGTGAATGGCGGAGATTAAATCGTAATAGAGATCACCCTGGTTATCGAAGCGGGCCAGCCGCTCGCCGGTCACCTCCGCCAGCAGCGCCTTGTCGATGCGGCGCACGCCGTTGTGCTCCTCGGCCATGTCCGCCAGCAGCTCGAGGTAGTTGAGCGCCTTGCGGCCGTCGCCGTCCACCAGCTCGGCCAGCGCCCGCTGCACCCCCTCGGCCAGCTCAATGCCCTGCCCCGCCAGGCCGCGCTGGTCGTTGAGGGCCTGATTAATCATGGCTTCCACATCCGCGGTTTCGAGGCGCTTGAGCAGGTAGACCCGGGCCCGGGACAACAGGGCGTTGTTCAGTTCAAATGAAGGGTTTTCGGTAGTGGCGCCGATAAAAGTGACGGTGCCGTCCTCGATATGGGGCAGAAAGGCATCCTGCTGGGACTTGTTGAAGCGGTGCACCTCGTCCACAAACAGAATGGTGCGCCGCCCGGCCAGCTTGTGCTCCCAGGCCCGCTCGATGGCGGCACGAATGTCCTTGACTCCGGAGGTGACCGCCGATACCCGCTCCACCTGGGCATCGCAGTAATGGGCCGCCAGCTCCGCCAGGGTGGTTTTGCCGGTGCCCGGCGGCCCCCACAAAATCATGGAATGGCAGTGACCGCCTTCCAGCGCCCGGCGCAGCGGCTTGCCCGGCCCCAGAATATGCTGCTGGCCCAGATACTGCTCGATGCGCTCGGGGCGCATGCGCGCCGCCAGCGGGCGAAAGTCGTCCTGCTCGAAGTCCAGGCTCAGGGTACTCATGACCTTTCCTTACCGCTGATCGTCCACCATCACGCCGGGCGGCGGGGTGAAGCGAAAGGCACTGGCAGCAAGCGTGGGGCTGGTGTTGAACCGGCTCAGGGTAAACTCGCTGCGCTGGCCGCCCGACTCCACCACGGTAAAGCGCGACAGCCGGCCCTGATTGTCAAAGCGCAGGGTAAAGCGCTGTATCAGCTCCGCCGGATCCTTGCTGGTCACCACAAAACTGCTGCCCTGCTGGCTGACCTTGTAGCCCTGCCAGCGCGAGCGATCGGCCCCCGAAATCAGCAGAAACGGCGTATTCTTCACCGCCTGAGCCAGGGGCAGTATGCTCACCTGCTCCACAAAGGGGTCGTACATCCACACATCGGTGCCGTCGGACACGATCAGGCTCTCGTCGGGCGAGGTGGTGTGCCAGCGAAAGCGGTCGGGCCGGGCCAGCTGCATGCTGCCCTCGGCCCGTTGCATGGGGGCACCGCTTTCGTCATAGACCTGCTGGCTGAAGTCGGCGGAAAACCGCCCCAGGGCCGACAGCCTCTGCTGCAGATCGCTCGCCGCATCGGCCAGCACCTGGGTGCTGCTGGCCCACAACATCAGTCCTGCCGTGATCAGTTTTTTCATGGTTTATCCTCTCGCCGGCGGTGGCGCCAGCACTTCCCGTTGACCGTTGCTGCCCGCCGGGCTGACGATGCCCTGGGCTTCCATCTGATCGATGATACGGGCAGCCCTGTTGTAGCCTATCTTGAACTTGCGCTGCACACTGGAGGTAGAGCCACGGCGCGACTCTACGACAAAAGCCACCGCATGGTCGAACAGCTCGTCGAGCTCACCGTCGGCCCCTTCCGGCGCCTCGCCCGGCAACAGACCGTCGGTGCCGACGTCGCCGCTGAGAATGTCCTCGATGTAATCGGGCTCTCCCCGCTCCTTCCAGGCCGCCACCACCTTGTGCACCTCGTGATCGTCCACAAAGGCGCCATGCACCCGGGTGGGGTTGCTGTCGCCGGCGGGCAGGTAGAGCATGTCGCCCATGCCCAGCAGCGATTCGGCGCCCTGCTGGTCGAGAATGGTGCGGGAGTCGATTTTGCTCGACACCTGGAACGACATGCGGGTGGGGATGTTGGCCTTGATCAGGCCGGTGATCACGTCCACCGACGGCCGCTGGGTCGCCAGGATCAGGTGAATGCCGGCGGCCCGGGCCTTCTGGGCGATACGGGCGATCAGCTCTTCCACCTTCTTGCCGACGATCATCATCATGTCGGCGAATTCGTCGATTACCACCACGATATGGGGCAGCTTTTCCAGCGCCGGCGGACAGGTGTCCATCGACTGGGTGGGCTGCCACAGCGGATCCCGCAGCGGCTCGCCGGCGTCGATGGCCTCCTGCACCTTGGCGTTGAAGCCCTTGAGGTTGCGCACCCCCATGGCCGACATCAGCTTGTAACGGCGCTCCATCTCGCCCACGCACCAGCGCAGGGCGTTGGCCGCCTCCTTCATGTCGGTGACCACCTCGGTGAGCAGGTGGGGAATGCCCTCATACACCGACAACTCCAGCATTTTGGGATCGATCATGATAAAGCGCACCTCTTCCGGGGTGGCCTTGAACAGCATCGACAAAATCATCACATTGACCCCCACCGACTTGCCCGAGCCGGTGGTACCGGCCACCAGCACGTGGGGCATCTTGGCCAGGTTCACCACCACCGGATCGCCGGCAATGTCCTGACCCAACACCATGGTCAGCGGGTGCTGGCTGTGATGGAACAGCTCGGTGTCGATCACCTCGCGCAGGTACACGGTCTCGCGCCGGGTATTGGGCAGCTCCAGCCCCACGTAGGGCTTGCCGGGAATGACTTCCACCACCCGCACGCTGATGGCGGACAGGGAGCGGGCCAGATCCCGGGCCAGGTTGGTGATCTTGCTCACCTTGACCCCGGGCGCCAGATCCAGCTCGAAGCGGGTGATCACCGGGCCCGGATAGACCCCCACCACATTGGCCTGCACGTTGTAGTCGGCAAGCTTGGCTTCCACCAGTCGGGCAATGCGTTCCAGCTCGGCCTCACTCACCGCGTGCTGACGTGGCTTGGGCGGGTCCAGCAGGGTCACTTCCGGCACCGGGCTGAGCTGGCTGGCGGGGGCCTTGCGGGCCGGTGGCGCCGCCGGGCGCACAGGCTCGGCCGCCGCCGGCGCGTCGTCTTCGTCCTCGTTCAGCCAGGGCAGATCCAAGGCCTCACCCGGGTCTTCATCATCCTCGTCCAGGCTCCAGCCGTTGGCTTCGGCCAGCGTGGCCACCGGCGGCTCATCGTCGTCATCCAGAGCACTCATAACCGGCTCCTGCCTGCGCGGTGGCAGCTTTTTCTGCGGGGCCGGCCGGGGCTCCGCATGGTGTGACGCCGGTGCCAGCAGCGGATCCTCATCGTCCGGCTCAGAGCCGTCTTCCTGCTCGGACTGGCCAAGGCGATCGCGGAAACGACGCCAGCCGGCAAAGCCGGCTTCCCGGGCCGGCGGCTCGGCCACCGGAGCCGGCTTGCTGACGGCTACCGTGGCGGGCTCGCCGCCGCGACGGCGGCTCTGCCAATCGGCAATGCGCGCCGGCAGGCTCGACAGCCAGCTCGGCGCTTCCAGCACCATAGCGCCGAGGCGCTCCACGATCAGCAGCCAGGACCAGCCGGTAAAAAAGGTGACACCGGTGGAAAAACAGCACAGCAGCATCAGGGTGGTACCCAGGCTGCCAAACACCGGATTCAGGGCCCCGGCCAGCATGTCGCCAATCAGGCCGCCGGCAGAAAAGTAGTAAATGTCGCCAATGTTCATGCTGGCCAGCGCCAGCAGGCTCAGCAGCACCATCAGAAACCCGATGATGCGCAGGCTCAGGGTCAGGTAGCAGATATCGATCAGCCCCTTGGGCCGCCACAGCGTTACCCAGCCCACAAACACCATGAAGGGCGGCACCAGATAGGCAGAAAAACCGAACACGAACAGCAATATATCGGCCAGCCAGGCGCCCGCCGGGCCAGCGGCGTTACGGATGTCACCGCCCCAGGCGGTTTGCGACCAGCCCGGATCCGACGGATGGTAGGACACCAGCGACAGCATCATGAACACGGCCAGCAAAATGATGGCTATCAGCCCGGCCTCAAAGAGACGCTGCAAACCAGACATGGGAGTAAACAGCTTTTTCTCCGCCAAACGTCCGCTCCTCGTTATTATGATTGTGCTCAGGGTATCAGGGCTTTGCGACAGCCAAGGTCGCCACCACACCGTCGCCCCGTACAACGACAAACGAGCGGCCGGGGCCGCTCGCTGAAAGTGTGGTCTCAAGTCCCGCCGGCATAAAAATACCAGAGCCGGACACAATAGCACAGCTTAACGGGTGTTGATCACCAGCCGATTGCTCTGCTTGACCTCTTCCATCACCACATAGGTGCGGGTGTCGTTGACACCGGGCAGGCGCAACAGGGTCTCGCCCAGCAGCTTGCGGTAGGCCGACATGTCGGCCACCCGGGTTTTCAGCAGGTAGTCGAAATCACCGGATACCAGATGACACTCCTGAATTTCTTCCAGCTTCTGCACGGCGTCGTTGAACTCGTCAAAGACATCCGGGGTGCCCCGGTTGAGGGTGATTTCCACGAACACCAGCAGCGAGGCATCAAGAAACTGGGGATTGAGAATGGCGGTGTAGCCTTCAATATATCCCTGCCGCTCCAGCCGGCGCACCCGTTCCAGGCACGGCGTCGGACTCAGACCAACCCGCTTGGACAGCTCCACGTTGGAGATACGGCCGTCCTGCTGCAGTTCGTTGAGTATGTTGCGGTCGATGCGATCGAGCTCCTTGAGGGGCCGATTGTTCGCATCCAGCACTTCATCCATCCTTTGGCTCATTTTAGGTACATTCCACTTATTGATATTGGATTTGGTCGGCATCAGGCCATGCGCGCCGGCATTCCTTCCGCCTGCTCAGACATGCTCGCCGTCGCCGAAGCCGGGCTTCCAGTCACGACGGGCTGCGATAATAAAATAAAAATCTGAAATTATTGATTACATATACAATAAGATAACAAACAGGAGCTTAACATGATAAATGGCAAACCGGTAGCACAACTGTTTGTTGAAAACGGTAAAAAAGCGCCAAATTCCAATTTTGCGAAACTCCGGCAGGTATTTCCCCTGATACTCCCGTGAAAATCTTCACCTGAAGAAAGTCGGTGAATAGTGCTGCGCACTCTGCTCCTGCCGCGCCCGCCTCTGGATAAACCGCTCGGAGAGCCGGACACTGCAGCATTTTGTCTTGGCCATGGCCACATGGAAACCGCCTTTAAATATAATAGGGTTATATTGCATAACTATTCGTTATAACTCTTTTTTCACCATGGCACCGCAGCCGCCTCGCTAAACTCCGCCATGGTTCTTTATTCCATTTTCGCTATCCCCTACAATCTGGAGCCAAAATCGTCGCCCACTTTGCCAAGGTTGGAGAAATACATGAGTCAAGCCAAACACGCCAAACTGCTTATTCTGGGATCAGGCCCCGCGGGCTATACCGCCGCCGTGTATGCCGCCCGGGCCAACCTCAGCCCGGTGCTGGTGACCGGCATTCAGCAGGGCGGTCAGCTGACCACCACCACCGAGGTGGAAAACTGGCCCGGCGATGCGGAAGGCCTGACCGGCCCGGCGCTGATGGAGCGCATGAAAGAGCATGCCGAGCGCTTTGAAACCGAGATCGTGTTCGACCACATTCATACCGTGGAGCTGCGCCAGCGTCCCTTCCGCCTGAAGGGCGACACCGGTGAATACACCTGCGATGCCCTGATCATCGCCACCGGCGCTTCTGCCAAGTACCTGGGCCTGCCTTCGGAAGAAGCGTTCCAGGGGCGCGGCGTGTCCGCCTGCGCCACCTGCGACGGCTTTTTCTACCGCAACCAGAAGGTGGCCGTGGTCGGCGGTGGCAACACCGCCGTGGAAGAAGCGCTGTATCTGTCCAACATCGCCTCTGAAGTGCACCTCATTCACCGTCGCGACCAGTTCCGTTCCGAGAAAATCCTGATCGACCGGCTGATGGACAAGGTTGCAAACGGCAACATAGTGCTGCACACCGACCGCACCCTGGATGAAGTGCTGGGCGACGACATGGGCGTGACCGGCGTGCGCCTGAAGGACACCCGGTCCGACGCCACCGAGCAACTGGACGTGGCCGGGGTATTTATCGCCATCGGCCACCAACCCAACACCGGCATTTTTGAAGGCCAGCTGGACATGGAAAACGGCTACCTCAAGGTGCAGTCCGGCCTGCACGGCAATGCTACCCAGACCAGCATTGAGGGCGTGTTCGCCGCCGGCGACGTCATGGATCACGTGTACCGCCAGGCCATCACCTCCGCCGGCACCGGCTGCATGGCTGCCCTGGACGCCGAGCGCTACCTGGATGCCCAGGCCCAGCTGTAAACGCTGAAGCTGCCATACAAAAACGGCGCGGTTTTCACCGCGCCGTTTTTTATTGGGTTCATGCCGTTCGCACGGCTGGCGGCCGCTGCTGCGCCACGTAGTCCAGCGCCTGCTGCAGGGTGGCGTAAAACGACAGCCTGCCGGTCACCGGCGCCATGCCGGCCCGGGCCAGGGCCTTCAGCGGCTGAAACTGCAAATCCGCCACCACCACTTCCGTGCCGTTGCGCCCGCACTCGGCCACAAACCGGTTCAGCGCCGACAGGCCGCCGGCATCCAGCACCGGTACCGCATCCAGATACAGCACCACGCCCCGATATTCCTTCGCCCTCAGAGCCAGCTCGCTGAACACCCGGTCGGCCGCGGCAAAAAACAGCGGCCCGTTCACCTTGTACACGGCCCAGCCCGCCGGTACTCCCTGCGGCACCATGCGGTCGTGGCGGGAAATGTCGATCACCCGGGTCAGCTCGGCCATGTTTTTCACAAACAGCACGGTGGCCAGCAGCATGCCGGTGGTAATGGCGATCACCATGTCAAAGACGATGGTGAGCGAGAAACAGGTCAGGAACACCAACAGGTCACCCCGGGGTGCGGTTTTGAACAAGTGCACCGCCTTGGGGGCCTCGCTCATGTTCCAGGCCACCACCAGCAGCAACGCCGCCATGGCCGGCATGGGCAGAAAAGCCAGCAAGCGCGCCAGCAACACCAGGCCCGCCAGCACCACCAGGGCGTGCACCATGGCTGCCACCGGCGATACCGCGCCGGCGCGAACGTTGGCGGCCGAGCGGGCAATGGCGGCGGTAGCGGGAATGCCGCCAAAAAACGGCGCCACCAGGTTGCCGATGCCCTGCCCCAGCAGCTCGCTGTTGGCGCTGTGGCGCTGGCCGGTCATGCCATCCAGCACCACGGCGCACAGCAGTGATTCAATCGCCCCCAGCATGGCGATGGCAAAGGCCCCCGGCAGCAGCTCCCGCGCCAGCTGCCAGCTCAGGCCAATGGCTTCTCCCTGCGGCCCCGGTTGCAACCAGGGCCAGACAAAGGCCGGCAACACAGGCGGTATGCCCGCTCCTTGCGTGCCGTCGGGCAGCAAGTAACCGAAGCGGCTGCTGATGGTGTCGATACCGAGCCCCTGCTGATTCAGTAATACCGTCAGCAAACTCGCCAGCAGCACCGCCGGCAGATGGGGCGGCACCCCGCTTTTCAGCCGGGGCCAGAGCAGCATGACCACCAGAGTCAGGCCCGCCACCAGCAGGCTGGGCCCGTGCAGCGCCGGAAGGTGGCCGGCCAGGGCCACCAGCCGGGGCACAAAAGCCTCGGGCAGTTCACCGGGGGTAAGGCCGAAAAAGTCTTTCAGTTGCAGCCCGGCGATGACCACCGCAATACCGGCGGTAAAGCCCAGGGTCACCGGCTCGGGAATGTATTCCACCAGCCGCCCCAGCCGCAGCAGCGCCATCAGCACCAGCATGGCACCGGCCATCAGGGTGGCCAGCAACAGGCCGCCCAGGCCATGGCTCTGGGCGATGGGATAGAGGATCACCACAAAGGCCGCCGTGGGTCCGGAAATGCTCAGCCGGGAGCCGCCGGTCAGGGCGATGACAAAACCGCCGATGATGGCGGTGTAAAGCCCATACTGAGGCGCCACGCCACTGGCGATGGCCAGCGCCATGGCCAGCGGAATGGCGATAATGCCCACGGTGATTCCCGCCAGCACATCCCGAATCAACTGCGCCCGGCCATAGGGCTCACGCCGGCAGGCCTCCCGCAGGGCATGGCCGGGACGAAGGGAAAACAGGTGGGCACGATGGGACATGGCTGGCTCCGCTATGGGTTAAAGCATGAACAATCCCTGATTGTATTCTCATCAAGCACGCATTCAATGTTAATATGATTAACATGTGATATGCCTCCGGAGGAGTTATGGAGCAAAGAACCGCCCGCCTGACCCTGCTGATCGATCCGCGCAAGAAAGCGATGTTTGAACAGCTCTGTGCCGCAGAAGACGTGACCCCGTCCCAGAAGGTGCGTCAGTTCATTCGGGAGTACATAGAGCAGAAAACCGGCGAAGACTGGCAGCAGTCGTCACGCTGAGAACCCGCCATGTACCTGACCCAACTGGATGAACGGCTCTGGTTCCCCGAGCCGGACACGGCCCTCACCGACCCCGACGGCCTGCTGGCGGTCGGCGGCGACCTGCGCCCCGAGCGGCTGCTGCTGGCCTACCGTATGGGCATTTTTCCCTGGTATGACGCATCCCAGCCGCCGCTGTGGTGGTCACCCGACCCTCGCGCCGTGCTGGTGCCCGACGAGCTGCATGTCAGCCGCAGCCTGGCCAAGCTGGCGCGCCAGCAGCGCTACCGGCTGACCCTCAATCATGACTTTGAGGCAGTGATCCGCCATTGCCGGGAACTGCGCGAAGACGGCCCCGGCACCTGGATCACCCCCGATATCGAACACAATTATTGCCGGCTGCACCACCAGGGTCATGCCCACTCCATTGAAGTGTGGGAAGGACAACGGCTGGTGGCCGGACTCTACGGCATTGGCCTGGGCCGGCTGTTCTGCGGCGAGTCCATGTTCCACCTGGTAAGCAATGGCTCCAAGCTGGCCATGCTGGGATTGTGCCGGCATTTTGCCCGCCACGGCGGCGCCCTGGTGGACTGCCAGCTGCCCAACCCGCACCTGCAAAGCCTGGGGGTGGTGAGCTGGCCCCGCTCCCGCTTTCTGCATAAACTCAAAGAGCTGCAACACGCGCCCATGCCCGCCAGCTGCTGGCAACCCAATGAGCTGAGCCTATGAGGGAAGTGAACCTGAAAGTGGGGCTGACCCCCAAACACCCCTGCAGTTATTTGCCCGGCCGGCTGGAGCAACTGCTGGTATTGCTTGACCGCGAACTGCTCTGCCCGGAAGGCTATGAGCAGTTGCTGTCGGCTGGCTTTCGCCGCAGCGGCGCCGACATTTACCGGCCCCGCTGTCAGGCCTGCCAGGCCTGCGAGTCGCTGCGCATTGCGGTCCACGACTTTACCCCGGGGCGCAGCCAGAAGCGCATTCTGCGCAAAAACCGCGATGTGCGCCTGGTGCTGAGCGAGCAGGACAAGCCCGAGTATTTCACCCTTTACCAGCATTACATTCACCGGCGCCACCGGGACGGCACCATGTACCCGGCCAGCCGTCAGCAATATGAAGGCTTTTTATTGTGCCCGTGGCTGCCGCCGCTGTTTATGGAATTTCATCAGGGCGACCGGCTGATCGGCGTGGCCGTCACCGATCTGCTGAGCGAGGCGCTCAGCGCCATGTATACCTTCTACGATCCGGACGAAGAGCACCGCTCCCTCGGCACCTTTGCCATTCTCAGCCAGATCGATCTGGCCCGCCGCCTCAACAAGCACTGGCTGTATCTGGGTTACCAGGTCGACGGCTGTCGCAAAATGAATTACAAGCAGCATTTCCGGCCCCACCAGCGGTTGATTGACGGCCACTGGCAAACGATGAAAGACGGAGCCTAAACTTTACACTGAAAGCGAAATCCGGCATGATCCCAGCCGTTTTTATTGCCTGCGCTAACAAGAGGACTCAATGGCTAAAGAAGACAGTATTGAAATGCAGGGGACCATTCTGGAAACCCTGCCCAACACCATGTTTCGCGTTGAGCTGGAAAACGGCCATGTGGTCACCGCTCACATCTCCGGCAAAATGCGCAAGAACTACATTCGCATTCTCACCGGTGACAAGGTCACTGTCCAGCTGACTCCCTACGACCTGTCCAAGGGTCGCATCGTCTTCCGCTCTCGCTAATTCGCTCCCCGTTTCGGTTGAAGCAACAGGCTGCATAGCCCGGGGCGAGCCCTTCGCCCTTAACGCCAGACACGACTCCGTTTTCGCTGGAACAAAAATGCCCGGCGCCTTGTGGGCGCCGGGCATGATGTGTGCCGAACGGGCTCAACTCAGGCCATGGATGCTTCCGACTGAAACTCGAAGTGCAGCTCGTCGTCCGCCAGGGTGACCCGCACCGTGCCACCGCCCACCAACTCGCCAAACAGCAGCTCGTTGGCCAGCGGCTTCTTCAACTGCTCCTGAATGACCCGGCCCATGGGACGGGCGCCCATGGACTTGTCGTACCCCTTTTCCGCCAGCCAGTGACGGGCGGGCTCGCTGACCTCCAGCGACACGCCCTTGGCATCCAGCTGCGCCTGCAACTCCACGATGAACTTGTCCACCACCCGGTGAATAATGTCCATGTTGAGGTGGTTGAACCAGATGATGTGATCCAGCCGGTTGCGGAACTCGGGCGCAAAGGTGCGGTTGATTTCGGTCATGGCGTCATGGCTGTGATCCTGTTGCTGGAACCCGATGGACTTGCGCACGGTTTCCTGCACCCCGGCGTTGGTGGTCATCACCAGGATCACATTGCGAAAGTCCGCCTTGCGGCCGTTGTTGTCGGTCAGAGTGCCGTTGTCCATCACCTGCAGCAGAATGTTGAACACGTCCGGATGCGCCTTTTCAATCTCGTCGAGCAGCAGCACCGCGTGCGGGTGCTTGATCACCGCATCGGTCAGCAAGCCGCCCTGATCAAAGCCCACATAGCCCGGGGGCGCCCCTATCAGGCGCGACACCGTGTGCGCTTCCATGTATTCCGACATGTCAAAGCGAATAAGCTCAATGCCGAGAATACGCGCCAGCTGCTGGGTCACCTCGGTCTTGCCCACGCCGGTGGGGCCGGCAAACAGGAAGGAGCCGATGGGACGCTTCTCGTGGCCCAGGCCGGCCCGGCTCAGGCGAATGGCATCGGTCAGCACGGAAATGGCCTTGTCCTGGCCAAACACCACCATTTTCAGGTTGGGCTCCAGGTTTTTCAGGGCTTCCTTGTCGGAGCTGGACACGGACTTTTCCGGAATACGGGCAATCTTGGCCACAATGGCTTCTATGTCGCCCACACCGATGGTCTTCTTGCGCCGGGACGGCGGCAGCATGCGCACCTGGGCGCCGGCCTCGTCAATCACGTCAATGGCCTTGTCGGGCAGGTGGCGGTCGTTGATGTACTTGGCCGACAGCTCCGCCGCCGCCCGCAGCGCCTTGCTGGTGTAGCGCACATCGTGGTGGGATTCGTAGCGGCTCTTCAGCCCTTGCAAAATCTTGGCGGTGTCGTCCACCGACGGCTCGAGAATATCGATCTTCTGAAAACGCCGGGCCAGCGCCCGATCCTTTTCAAAAATCTGGCTGTATTCCTGATAGGTGGTGGAGCCCACGCAGCGGATCTGACCGCTGGACAGCAACGGCTTCAGCAGGTTGGCAGCATCGAGCTGGCCACCGGAGGCGGCACCGGCACCGATGATGGTGTGGATCTCGTCGATGAACAGGATGGCGCCCTTTTGCTTTTCAAACTGCTTGAGCACCGCCTTAAAGCGTTTTTCAAAGTCGCCCCGGTACTTGGTGCCCGCCAGCAACGAGCCCATGTCGAGGGAGTAAATGGTGCTGCCGGCGATAATCTCGGGCACATCGTTGTGCACAATGCGATAGGCCAGGCCTTCGGCGATGGCGGTTTTGCCTACCCCGGCTTCGCCCACCAGCAGCGGATTGTTCTTGCGCCGGCGGCACAGCACCTGAATGGTACGGTTGAGCTCCTGATCGCGACCGATCAGCGGATCGATACGCCCCTCCTTCACCCACTGGTTCAGGTTGACCACAAAGCCTTCGGTCTGGTTGCTGGCGGCCTCGTCGTTCTGCTCTTCCTGCTGGGACGAAGACGACTCTTCCGGCTCACCGTCCTTGCGAATGCCGTGAGACAGAAAGTTGACCACATCAAGCCGGCCCACACCGACCTTTTTCAGCAGATAGGCGGCCTGGGATTCCTGCTCACTGAAGATCGCCACCAGCACGTTGGCGCCGGTAACCTCGGCATTGCCCGAGGACTGCACGTGGAACACCGCCCGCTGCAACACCCGCTGAAAACCCAGGGTGGGCTGGGTTTCAATTTCGTCGTCACCCACCGGGATCAGTGGCGTGGTCTGTTCAATAAAGCTGTGGGTTTCGCGCCGCAACTGCTCCAGATCGGCCCCGCAGGCCAGCAACGCCTCCTTGGCAGACGGGTTGTCGAGCAGGGCCAGCAACAGGTGCTCCACCGTCATGAACTCGTGACGCGATCGGCGGGCTTCGTTGAAGGCGTCGTTCAACGTGCTCTCAAGATCTTTGTTCAACATAGGCACCTCCCCTAAGAAACTCCGGTCACCCCCATCGTTCGGGGGCTTTATGCTCGCTCCATGGTGCACAACAGCGGGTGTTCGTGCGTACGGGCAAACTTGTTCACTTGCGCTACCTTGGTCTCTGCAATTTCAGCGGTAAACAGTCCGCAGACCCCTTTGCCCTGATAGTGCACCGACAGCATGACCTCGGTGGCCTTGTCCATGTCCATGGCGAAGAATTTTTGCAGCACCTCCACAACAAAATCCATGGGGGTGTAATCGTCATTATTCAAGATGACCTTGTACATAGGAGGGGGTTGCAGCGCGGTTTCTTCCGCCTCCTTCAGTTTGTCATCCAGGGTATGCTGTGTTCTCCTGCCCATATAGTTACTCTAAATCACTGAATTGGATCCCGCTACACCGGCCATGTCAACATGCCCGTGGGTGTGACCCATGTCGCCATGGCGAACGCTGCGGCTCTGTTACCCTCACCCTACCGCCTGCACCGCTACTGTCAACAATCACCGTGATCATGGCGCTTTTTTACCCTGACAGGACGCCCGCAACGGGGCATGCAGCACTTGACTCCCTCACCGGTTTCACTAGAGTGGTTAACGGGTCGCCAGTAAAGTTTCATTCGAGACTTCACCGGCACCCGCATCCGGCGAAAAATCGCCTGAAGTTATAATTGGCTACGGCCAGTTTCTCAATGTTGTTTAGGATGTTTGAGTAAAAGGATGCACGAGTATGACAACCGGAACGGTTAAGTGGTTTAACAATGCCAAGGGATTTGGCTTTATCTGTCCGGCGGAAGGTGGCGAGGATGTCTTTGCCCACTTCTCCACCATTCAGATGGAAGGATACCGAACCCTGAAAGCGGGCCAGGTCGTTCGTTACGAAATAGAAAAAGGCCCTAAAGGTAATCATGCGGTCAGCATAATACCGGCAGGACAGCCTGCATAATAAAGCACGGGAAGACCATTCATTCCCAGTAAGCAAGAGGCGCCTCGGCGCCTCTTCTTCATAACGGCGCCCCCTCAGGCACCCAGCCACCGGCTGAGACCGTATCCCAGCACCCCCAGCCCGAGCAGCGCAAACCCGAGCGCCCGGGCATGACGGCGCCATAACGCCAGAGCCCGCTCTCCGGTCAGCCGCACCAGCCATGCCAGCCCGAAATAGCGGATACCGCGGCCAATCACAGTGGCCAGCATAAACAGCCCGAGGGAATAGCTCACGGCGCCGGCGGCCAGCATGGCCACCTGAAACGGCACCGGGGTTACCCCCACCATGATGATGGCCATAAAGCCGTCTTGCGATAATTCCTGACGAAAGTCGTCAAAGGCCTGCTGTCCATTCAGCGTCTGCAGCCACCTCTGCCCCAGGCTGTCGAACAACCATGCACCCAGGCCATACCCCAGCAGGGCGCCGGCCAGGCACCCCGCCAAGGCCGCAACGGCCAGCTGCCACAGCCGGCGCTGCTCGACCAGCATCAGTGGAATCAACAGCAATTCCAGGGGCACGGGCAGGATCACCGCCTCCAGCAGGGAAACCACAAACACCACCGGCAATAACCAGATCGAGCCGGTAAACCGGTTCAGCCAGGACGGCAGTTGTTTTTCGGCTTGCATCATGGAACTCCGTAACCGGGAAATGACTGTTGCCAGTATGCCGAATGCGGCCGCACTTTTCCCCGTTCACCGGCTTTGTTAAGTTAAAGACTGACCCTTACAAGGAAATGCCGCTCATGGATGCCAGCCTGCTCGCTCCCGCCCTGTTGTCTCCCGATAAGCTTACCCTGACCCGCTGCAAGGAAATCCTGGCTCACCTGCAGGGCTGGCTGGAGCAGCGATTCGATGCCGGCGACGACATCAACGAACTGGTGAGCACCCGCTCCCAGCACATGGATCAGCTGCTCACCGGGCTGTGGGCCCGCCATGGCCTGGCCCACAGCCCGGAGCTGGCGCTGGTGGCGGTGGGCGGCTATGGCCGGGGCGAGCTGCACCCCTGCTCCGACATCGACCTGTTGATCCTCTGCCGCCATGAGTTGAATGAACCCCTGAGCGAGCGCATCGGCAACTTTATTACCCAGCTGTGGGATCTGCACCTGGAGGTGGGCCACAGCGTGCGCTCGGTGGCCGAATGCGTGGAGCAGGGCAAGCAGGACATTACCGTGGCCACCAATCTGATCGAGGCGAGACTGATCACCGGCTGCTACGACACCTTTGCCGATCTGACCCGGGCCACGGCACCGGACCGGTTCTGGCCCAGCCAGGCCTTTTTCGAGGCCAAGCGCACCGAGCAGAGCGAACGCCACCGCCAGTTCCGCGACACCAGCTACAAGCTGGAGCCGGATATCAAGAACAGCCCCGGCGGCCTGCGCGACATTCAGACCATCAGCTGGGTGGCCCGTCGCCATTTCGGCGCCACCACCTTGGGGGAAATGGTCAGTCACGGCTTTCTCGATCAGGCCGAATACGACGAACTGCAGGATTGCCAGAATTTTCTGTGGAAACTGCGCTTTGCCCTGCACACCGTCATCAGGCGGCCCGACAACCGGCTGCTGTTCGACCGTCAGCGGGCGGTGGCCACCGCCCTGGGCTACGCCGGCGAGGGCAACGAGCCCATCGAACACATGATGAAACGCTACTACCAGACGGTACGGCGGGTGGCCGAGCTCAACGAAATGCTGCTGCAGCTGTTTGACGAGGCCATTCTGGGCCATATCGCCATGGACGTGAAAAGCCTGACCCCCGAGTTTCGCCTGCGCGGCCGGCTGATCGACGTGGTCGATCCCAGACTGTTCAGCCGGGAGCCCGCCGCCATGTTGCGGCTGTTCTACCAGATGGCCGCCTATCCCCAGATCGCCGGCATCTATTCCACCACCCTGCGCCAGCTGCGCGAGGCACGCCGCGGCCTGAGCGGCTTTCTGTGCGAGCGGGCCGACTGCCGCCGGCTGTTCATGATGCTGATCCGTCACCCCGGCAGCGGCCGGCTGGCGCTGACCCTGATGCACCGTTACGGCGTGCTGGCGGCCTACTTGCCCCAGTGGAACAAGATTGTCGGCCAGATGCAGTTCGACATGTTTCACGCCTACCCGGTAGACGAACACACTCACCGGGTTCTGAAAAACATCGCCCGGTTTCGTGATGAAAGCTGCCGGCGCAGCCATCCCCTGTGTTTTGACATCGCCGGCCGGCTGCGCAAGCCCGAGCTGCTGTTGCTGGCCGGACTGTTTCACGATATCGCCAAGGGCCGCGGAGGCGATCACTCCACCCTGGGCGCCGACGATGCCCTCGACTTCTGCCTGGCGCACGGCCTCGATCGTTCCGACGCTCGCCTGGTGTCCTGGCTGGTGCGCCGGCACCTGCTGATGTCGGTTACCGCCCAGCGCCGGGACATTCACGATCCGGAGGTGATCCGCGACTTCGCCACCCAGGTGCGGGACGAACTGCACCTCGACTTTCTCTACTGCCTGACCGTGGCCGACATCTGCGCCACCAACGACACCCTGTGGAACGACTGGAAGGGCAGCCTGCTGCGCGAGCTGTATTTCGCCACCCAGAAGGCGCTGCGCCGGGGTCTGGAAAACCCGCCGGATCTGCGCCTGCGCATTCGTGAAAACCAGCAACAGGCCCGCCGCCTGCTGGAGCACCTGGATACCCCGGAGCAAGGCATCAAGCCGCTGTGGGCCCGCTTTCCCGCCGACTATTTTCTGCGTCACACGCCCGAGCAAATCGCCTGGCACTGCCGGCACATTCTGGCCCATGACGATCCCCGCAAACCGCTGGTGCAGATCAGCCAGCAGCCGGGCCGGGGCGGCAGCGAGCTGTTTATCTACTGCCCCGACTCCCCCAATCTGTTTGGCCGGGTGGCGGCGGCGCTGGATCAGAAAAACCTCAACATTCACGACGCCCAAATCATGACTTCCAAGGACGGCTACGCCCTCGACACCTTTATTGTGCTGGAGCCCGACGGCCAGCCGGTGAGCGGCGATCGCCTCAGCGAGCTGTGCACCGACCTGGCCCTGGCGCTCGACAGCCACACGCCGCCGGTGGTGCGCATTCGCCCTCCTTCCCGCCGCCACCGGGAGTTTCATGTGCCCACCCGGGTGCTGTTTCTGGAGCCGGAGCGCAGCAGCAAACGCACCCTGATGGAGCTGGTCGCCCTCGACACCCCCGGCCTGCTGGCCCGCACCGGGGCCGTGTTCAGCCGGCTGGGGCTGAACCTGCACGCCGCCAAAATCACCACCATCGGCGAGCGGGTGGAAGATTTTTTCAGCCTGACCAACGGCGAGGATCGGCCATTAACTGAGCAGGAGCAGGCGCAATTGCGAGAAAAGTTGGTGGATGAACTCAACCACGAGAGCAAAATGTGATAAAAGGTGCATCAATTTTCAGGAACGCAACCATCTTAACGGAGTGAACACCATGGCAAACTTTGCTTTCGGTCTGGGCGTGGGCACCAAGTCCGCCAAGGGAGAATGGCTGGAGGTTTACTATAACCAGCCGCTGCTGAACGCCAGTGACGCACTGATCGACGCCGTGGCCGGCAACATTGGCTACCAGGGTGACAATGCCGCCATTGACATCACCACCGCGCAACTGGCCGGGCTGAAAGCGGCCTTCCTGTCCGCCGGCGCCACCGAGCAGGCCGAGATCGCCGACATTCTGGAAGGCAGCACTCAGCCGCTGGTGATCACCATTCTGGAAACCGACGCCGCCCCCGCCTCCACCGCCGAGGTGTACCTCAAGCTGGCGCTGCTGTCGCATCGCCTGGTCAAGCCTCACGGCCTGGACCTGTCCGGCATGTTCGGCCTGCTGCCCAACGTGGCCTGGACCAGCGAGGGCGCCATCGCCGTGGACGAGCTGGCCAAACGCCAGCTGCAGGCACGCGCCCAGGGCCGTACCATCAGCGTCAACTCCGTGGACAAGTTCCCCAAAATGACCGACTACGTGGTGCCCGCCGGCGTGCGCATCGGTGACGCGTCCCGCATTCGCCTGGGCGCCCACGTGGGCGAAGGCACCACCGTCATGCACGAAGGCTTTATCAACTTCAACGCCGGCACCCTGGGCGTGAGCATGGTCGAAGGCCGCATCTCCGCCGGTGTGGTGGTGGGCAACGGCTCCGACCTGGGCGGCGGCTGCTCCACCATGGGCACCCTGTCCGGTGGCGGCAACATCGTCATTTCCGTGGGTGAAGGCAGCCTGCTGGGCGCCAACTCGGGCCTGGGCATTCCCCTGGGCGATCGCTGCACCATCGAGTCCGGTTTGTATATCACCGCCGGTGCCAAGGTCACCGTACTGGATGACCAGAACCAGGAAGTACAGACCGTGAAGGCCGCCGATCTGGCCGGCAAACCGGATCTGCTGTTCCGTCGCAACTCCCAGACCGGCCGCATCGAGGTAAAGACCAACAAGTCTGCCATCGAGCTGAACGCCGAGCTGCACAAGCACAACTGATCCTCAGGTCATGCCGGCCACCGAGCCGGCATCTTCTGAGTACATGACGGTGCCGTTTGGAAGATACCGGGTCAAACCCGGTATGACGGCACACCGAGAATAGCAATGGCGCCGTTACTGACAGCGCCGTTTTTGTTTTAAGCGCGCAGAAAAACACCACCCCGAACACATTTCTGCTATGATGCGCCCCCCGCCGTTCCGGCTCCTTTCATTTCACTACAGCGAAGCCTTCCGTGACCAACACCGACTTTTCCGCCCTGCCGCTGGGCCCGACCCTGCTCGACAACCTGACCAGCCTGGGTTATACCCGCATGACCCCCATTCAGGCCCGGGGCCTGCCCCTGGTGCTGGCCGGCCGGGACGTGATTGCCCAGGCCAGCACCGGTAGCGGCAAGACCCTGACCTTTGGCCTGGGGCTGCTGTCGCGGCTCGATGTCAGCCGTAACGACGTGCAGGCCATGGTGCTGTGTCCCACCCGCGAGCTGGCGGATCAGGTGGCACGGGAGCTGCGCAAACTGGCCCGGGCCCTGGCCAACGTCAAGCTGGTATCCTTGTGTGGCGGCTCGCCCACCGCGGCCCAGACCGCCACCCTGCAATTCGGTGCCCATATCGTGGTGGGCACGCCGGGACGCATGCTCAAGCACCTGCAACAGGGCAGCCTGAGCCTGGATGCGCTCAATACCCTGGTGCTGGACGAGGCCGATCGCATGCTCGACATGGGCTTTGCCGACGACATTCGCAAGGTGGTGGCCTTTGCCCCCGCCGAACGCCAGACCCTGCTGTTTTCCGCCACCTATCCCGACGGCATCGCCGAGCTGAGCCGCGGCCTGCAACGCCAGCCGCAACAGATTGCGGTGGCCGACGAGCACCGGGGCGAGAACATTGTCGAGCTGCTGTTTGAAGTGGCGCCGGAGCGGCGCAAAACCGCGCTGGCGACGCTGCTGGCCCACTACGCCCCCGCCTCCACCGTGGTGTTCTGCAACACCAAGCGGGCCTGCCAGGAGGTGGCCGCTCACCTCAACGGCCTGGGTTTTGCCGCCCTGGCACTGAACGGCGATCTGGAGCAGCGGGAACGGGATCAGGTGCTGGTGCGCTTTGCCAACGGCAGCGCCAACATTCTGGTGGCCACCGACGTGGCCGCCCGGGGCCTCGACATCAAGGAGCTGGCGGCGGTGATCAACTACGACATCACCCAGGATCCCCAGGTGCATGTACACCGCATCGGCCGCACCGGCCGCGCCGGCGAGCAGGGCCTGGCGCTGAACCTGTACAGCCCGCAGGAAGCCTACCGGGTCAACATGATTGAAGAATACCAGCGCGCGCCCATGGCGCAGGGTTCGCTGGATGCCCTCAACGGTCAGGCGACTCCCCGCCAGCCGGAGATGGTCACCCTGAATATCGCCGGCGGCCGCAAAAGCAAAATCCGCGCCGGCGACATTCTCGGCGCCCTGACCCGGGATGCCGGCATCGCCGGTGCCCAGGTGGGCAAAATCGACATTACCGAAATGCAGTCGTACGTGGCGGTGCACAAGGACGTGGCCCGGCAGGCACTCAGGCACCTGCAACAGGGAAAAATCAAGGGCCGCAGCGTGCGTGCCAGCCGGCTGGGTTGACCGTCGCCGGATGAATAATACGCTCAGGCCGTCATCCTGACGAAAGTCATCGCGACCCGGTCAGGATCTTTCTGCAGCAAGATACCGGGTCAAGCCCGGTATGACGATGTTATATTTGCCGTTATGACTCGTTAAAGTGGCGGTGAATATAATCGACCTTGGCCATAAACTGCTCCTTCAGGCCGTTGGTGGCGTATTCGAAATGGTAGCTCTGGTGAAAATTGAGCTGCAGGGTCACGCCACTGCCTTCCAGCACCACGCTGTAACCGTCGAAATCACTCCTGGCCACGATGCCTTCCAGCATGTGGCCGTCCTCGTAGGGCTGGCCAAAGCGCCGGATCTTGTCAAATACTTCCAGAATAATGCGGTTGTCCAGTTCGTTTTGCATGGGCATTTCCTCGTGTTATCCGGCCTGAAGCGGCCAAATCCATAACAGCATGGGCAGGCTGAGCGCGATCACCAGCAGTTCCAGCGGCAACCCCAGTCGCCAGTAATCGCCAAAGCGAAAGCCCCCGGGCCCCAGGATCAGGGTATTGTTCTGGTGGCCGATGGGGGTGAGAAAGGCACAGGAGCCGCCAATGGCCACCGCCATCAGAAAGGCATCCGGGTTCACCGCCAGCTGATTGGCGGTGCCCAGGGCGATGGGGCACATCACCGCCGCCGTGGCCGCGTTGTTCATCACGTCCGACAGGGTCATGGTCACCACCAGGATCAGCGCCAGCGCCACCAGGGCACTGCCCTGGGCCACCCCGTCGAGCAGCCAGCCGGCCACCAGACGGGCGGTGCCGCTCGATTCCATTACGTCCGCCACCGGGATCAGCGCCCCCAGCAGCACCACCACCGGCCAGTCCACGGCATTGTAAACCGAGCGCGGCGGCACGGTACGAAACACCATGGACGCCAGCACGCCACTGGCAAAGGCCACCGCCGCCGGCAGCCAGCCAAGAGCCGCCACCGTGACCGAGGCGGCCATGATACCGGCCGCGGTCAGCGCCTTTTTCTTGTCGGGGATCCGCAGCTCCCGCTCCGCCAGGGGCACGCAGCCGGTGCTGGAGGCAAACTCGGCTATCAGCTCGGGCGAGCCCTGCATCAGCAGCAGATCGCCGGCGCGAAACGCCAGCGCCCGCAGCCGCTTGAAGGAGCGCTGGCCCTGGCGCGACACCGCCAGCAGATTAACACCGTAGCGGGTGCGCAGCTGAATGCCCCGGGCGGTACGCCCCAGCAGCTCGGAGCTGGGCAAAATCACCAGCTCCATCAGCACGATTTCATCGGAGCCGTCCTCGTTTTTTTCCTTCTTGTCCTTTTTCGCCTGCTCGTCCGTTTCCGGCTCGGCGGCGGTCTCCCGGGGCGGACCATTGTCCTTGCCGGCCTTTTCTTTTTCCTTTTGCCGCTCTTCCTTGGTGGCCCTGGCTTCTTCCAGCTTGAGCCCGAGGGACGACAGGGCATGGGACAGGGTCTCGGCCTCGGCTTCCAGCATCAGAATATCGCCGGCGCGGGTGCGCCGGCGCGGGCTGGGCGGCATCACCCGAACCGAGTTGCGCACCAGCCCCAGCACCTGGGCATCCGCCTCCACCAGTGCCAGCTCCAGCTCACGCAGGGTAAGCCCTTCGGCCTTGCTGCCTTCCGGTACCCGGGCTTCGGTGATGTAGGCGCCGGACTCAAACCCTTCCATGCCCGACTGCTTGCGCGCAGGCACCAGCCGCCAGCCGACGAGGGTCACAAATCCCACTCCCAGGGCGGCCACCGCCAGCCCCACCGGGGTGTAGTCGAACATGCCAAAGCCTTCGCCACCGCTGGCCTGGCGAAAACCGGAGACGATCAAATTGGGCGGAGTGCCGATCAGGGTGGTCATGCCCCCCAGTATGGTGCCAAAGGCCAGTGGCATCAGGATCTGGCCCGGCGGCAGTTGCTGGCGCCGGGCCATTTGCAGGGCCACCGGCATCAGCAGCGCCAGGGCGCCCACGTTGTTCATAAAGGCCGACAGCACGGCGCCCAGGGTGGTCAGCGCCACAATCGACAGCACAGGGCCGGACTGGCCCGGCAAAAAGGTGCGCGCCAGCACATCCACCGCTCCCGTGCTCTGCAGGCCCTTGCTCAGCACCAGCACGCAGGCCACGGTGATCACCGCCGGGTGGCCCAGACCGTCGAAGGCCACCTCGGCGGGCACCAGGCCGGTGAGAATGCAGGCGAGCAGGGCGCCGGCGGCCACCATGTCGTGGCGCCAGCGCCCCCACATGAACATCACCACGGTGGCGGCAAGAATAATAAGGATGGTGATCTGTGCCTGATCCATGCTTGCGTATTGCTCCTGAATATGGCGGGCCCGCTGAAAACGGGAACACAATCACCACAGTGTCGATCTTTTGCCCGAGTGTAGCAGCCTTTTGACCGACAGGGGCAACAGAAAAATGATAATTCATTGAATTTAAAGGTTTAAGTTTTAAGCTGCAACCGGACCCCGGGACCTTTTCAAAGATGGTTTTTACCCGTCCGGCAGGCTAAGATCATGGTTTTTGACAACGATGGAATCCTGATGATCAAGCTTGGCGACAACAACTCCCTGCCTTTGCTGCGGCTCGACGACAAGGGCGGCTGGCTGGACGGCGGCGACTGGGGCGAGCTGTTTCTGCCCAGAAGCCAGCTGCCCGCCGGCTGCCAGCCCGGCGACCGGATCGACGCCTTTATGTATCTGGATGCGGATCTGCAGCCGGTGATCACCACCAGCCGTCCCAAGGCCAGGGTCAACCAGTTCGCCTCGCTCAGGGTGGTGACGGTCAACCGCCTGGGGGCCTTTCTCGACTGGGGCATGAAAAAGGACATTTTCGTGCCCGCCCGCAATCAGGCCCAGCTCATGCAGGTGGGCCGCCATTATGTGGTGTACCTGTCGCTGGATCACGAGGGACGCATGGTGGCCACCAGCAAGCTGGAGCCCTTTCTCAGCAAGGACACGCCCCGCTACAGCGCCGGCGACGAGGTCAGCCTGCTGATCGTGGCCGGCACCCCCCTGGGGCTCAAGGCCATCGTCGACGGTCGCTTCTGGGGCCAGCTGTTCAAGTCGGAGCTGCCCGAGCGCCTGCCTATGGGCAAAAGCCTGCGTGGCTACATCAAGCAGGTGCGGGCCGACGGCAAGATTGACCTGACCCTGTTCAAGCCCGGCCCGGGCAAGACCGACGAGGCGGCGGACAAGGTACTGGCCCGGCTGCAGGCCGCCGGCGGCAGCCTGCCGGTGAGCGACAAAACGGATCCCGACACCATTTACCGCCTGTTCGGCATCAGCAAGGGCACCTTCAAGAAGGCCATCGGCGGGCTGTACAAGCAGGGCAAAATCCTGATTGAAGCGAACGGCATCCGGCTCAATCGTGAGCAGTGATACGCAAGGGGTGAGGCACAAGACAGCGCGCCCCCCGATACCGTCCCGGCATGCATGCCCACACAGCACGTGGAAACAAGATGCCCCCCTCTTTTAAATTTTGTCCATCCAGCCCTTGAGCCAGTCAAGGGCGGGCACCTCCGGCTCCAGGGTGTCGGTGGCGTCCACCTGCAGCCGCTCGGTGACCGCCTGGGCCTGTAGCTCCTGCAACTGTTCGTCCAGCCGGCGGCCGGCGCCACAGAAGTGCTCGTAGCTGCTGTCGCCCAGGGCCACCAGGGCGTAACGCACCCGAGGAATGGGCGGACAGCTTTCCCGCAGCTCTTCGAACAGCGGCACCAGGTTGGGGGGAATGTCGCCCTGACCGGTGGTGGAGGTCACAAACAACCAGAAATGGGATTGATCCAGCTCGGCCAGCTCCGCATCTTCATGCAGGGTCACGCTGTGGCCCGCCTTCACCAGTGCTTCCTCCAGGGCCTCCGCCACCAGCACGGCCGAGCCATACACGGTGCCGATAATAATCTCCACTGTCGCCATATTTCCTCCTGTCAGAAAAGTCGTAAGTCCAGAGCCCGGGACAACTCTTCCAGCGCCCAGATCCCCGCCACCGAATTGCCATAACAGTTCAGTTCCGGCGACCAGACGCACACCGTGAAACGTCCCGGTACCACCGCCACGATACCGCCCCCCACCCCGGACTTGGCTGGCATGCCTACCCGGTAGGCGAAATCCCCGGCCGCATCATAGAGTCCCGAGGTGAACAGCAGGGCGTTGAGCTGCTGCGTCTGCAGCCGGGACAGCCACTGCTCGCCGGTCACCACGCAGCAACCGCCATTGGCCAGGAAACTGAAGGCACGGGCCAGGTCCACACAGCTCATGGACAGGGCGCAATAGCTGAAATAAGCCCTCAGCACCTCGTCCACCTCATTGCGAAAGTTGCCAAAGCTCTTCATCAGGTTGGCCATGGCCGCATTGCGAAAGCGGTGTTCATACTCAGAGTCGGCGACCTTGTGGTCAATGCGTAATCCCGGATTACCGGACCGCAGCCGCATCGCCTCCAGAAAGGCGTGCACCGGAGCCGACAGGCGGGAGCTGAGCGCGTCCACCACCACCAGGGCGCCGGCATTGATAAAGGGATTACGCGGTATGCCCTGCTCGAACTCCAACTGCACCAGGGAATTGAAGGCATTGCCCGACGGCTCCTTGCCTACCCGCTGCCACAGCTCGTCACCATAGCGCTGCTGGGCCATTGCCAGGGCGAAGGCCTTGGAAATACTCTGAATGGAGAAGGGCTCCCGGGCGTCGCCACTGCAATACAGCTCGCCGTCCAGGGTACAGATGGCCATGCCAAAACGCTCGGCAGGCACCCGCGCCAACGCGGGGATATAGTCGGCCACCTTGCCCTGGCCAATATGCCGGCGGGCCTGTGAGTCAATACGATCGAGTAGAGGTTGCAGTATCACGATATACGCCTAAGCCACTGAAACTGTGGATTTTACCCGGCCAGCTCACTGGTCGCGAGCGTACTTTCCCAACCGAACTCACAGATCAGCGATCGCCAGGTTTCGTCCAGGGGAGCGTCAAGCCTCAGCGGCTCAGCGGTGACCGGGTGGGTCAGGCTCAGCCGGGCGGCGTGCAGCATCAGCCGGTTACACTGGTAGTGGTCGCGAAAGAACCGGTTATGGCGGCCATCACCGTGACTGGTGTCGCCGACGATGGGATGGCGCAGGTGGGCCATGTGCCGGCGCAACTGGTGCTTGCGGCCGGTTTCCGGGCTGAGCTGCACCAGGCTGTAGCGGCTGGTGGCGTGCTTTTTGGACACCGCCACCGGCAACTCCACCCGGTCCAGCCCCTGCCAGCGGGTAATGGCATCCTGGGCCGGCTTGTCGGCATCGGCAAACTTGTCGGCAATGTCATCCAGCTCCCGGCTCAGGGCATAGTCGAGCCGGCCTTCGCCCTCAAGGTAGCCCCGCACCAGCGCCAGGTAGGTTTTGTTCACTCGCCGCTCGCCAAAGTCCTCGGTCAGGGTGCGGGCCACCCCGGCATTCTTGGCAAACAGCAGCAGCCCGGAGGTGGGCCGGTCGAGCCGGTGCACCGGAAACACATGACAGCCCACCGCGTCCCGGGTCAGCTGCATGGCAAAGCGGGTTTCGTGGCGATCCAGCCAGCTGCGGTGCACCAGCAGCCCCGGCGCCTTGTTCACCGCCACCAGCCAGTCGTCTTCGTACACCAGCTCAATGCTCATGGCTCGCGCACCACCGGCTCACCACTCAGGGCCTCATCCAGCCGGGCAATGGCTTCCAGCAGCGCCCCTGCCTGCTCACGCACTTCCCTGAAGCTCTCCACCGCCATCGGGTACACGGCAATGCGGCTCGGCAGCGGGCTGCCGGCCGCCAGCATGGCCCGCAACCGCGGCAGCAATATGAATTGCAGCCACTGGGGCAGGCTCAGGGTATCAAGGCAAAACGGCTGGGTGCTGGCCAGCGCTGCGGCCGAAGGGGGTGACGTCTGCCACCAGCCCAGGGCTTTCAGCGCCCGTTCAATGTCGGTCAGCAGGGAAGGAATATCAGCAGACATGGGGCAAACTCCGGGTAAAACGGCCCGCTACTATACCATCCCGGCCAACGACTCCCTATAATTCGCCCTCAAGACAGGAGGAGCCGATGCAAATAGACACTCTCAGCGAATTTTTGACCCAGGCCGGAACCGACTTTCGCCTGTTCGATCTGGGCCGGCGCTTGCAGCCCCTTGAGCGGGATGACTTTGTCGCCATTGAGGCCGGCCGGCGCCCCTATCCCTGGCCGTTGCAGCGCCACGCCTGGCTGGCGGTATGCTACTGGCAGCAACATGGCGGCCAGCCCTATGTGTGGTTTCTCAAGATCCCCCTGGACGAACGCGGCCTGTTCAACAACGCCGCAGTCAAGCTCTTCCTGTCGGCGCTGGTGGAGCAGCTCGGCGGCGATATTCACGCTCCGCTTTCCGACGAGCAGCAACAGCAACTGGCAAACACGCCCTTTACCTTTCAGCCCGCCCAGGACAAGCTGGCCGCTTTTCACGCCCGCCTGAGCCTGACGCTGAACCATGCACCCTCCGCCTATTACCGGGGGGTGCTCGACTACCTGGAAAATCCCGCGGCCCATGACTGGCAACAGCTGGGCCTGCAGGGACTGGCGGACCTGGCCGCCCGGCTGCACACCGACGCCGGCCTGGCGAAACGGGTGCAGCAGCGGCTGTGGCAATTACCGGCGCCGGTGCAGCAGGCGCTGCTGACCCAGTGCGAGCACCATCCGTTGCCCGCACCGCTGGCCAAGGCCATGATCGAGGCCATTAACGGCGAGCTGGAGCGGGGTGAACCCGACGAAGAGCATATTGGCCTGCTGCTGCGCGCCACCGCCGGCTGCGCCCCCTTCAGGGAGCGCAGCGCCAAGCTGGCCACCCTGCTGGCGCTGAGCCCGGGCCCCGCCCTGCTGCTGACCCTGGCCGCCCGGCTGTGGCAGGAGCTGACCGACGAGGCCCTGCTGCTGCCCTACCTGGCGCTGCTGGCGGAACACCACGGCGAGCTGTTCAACGGCCTGTTTGCCGAGCTGGTGTCGGTGCCGGCGCTGCGACCGCTGATCCTGGCCAACCTGCACAACCCCGAACTGCCCGCCGCCCTGAAACAGGCCCTGGGCGGCCTGCTGGCCGCCACCCGTGGCTGAGCTGCTGGGGCTGCTGGCCCTGGCGTTGCTGGGGGCCGGGATCTGGCAACTGCGGCGCCAGAGCGAGTTCGCCAATCGCTGGCTGGTGCATTACTGCAAGCGCCAGCAGTTTCAGCTGCTGAGCGTGTACCGCTACCGTTTTTGCCTGCGCAAAGGCCGGTGGCTTGCCCATTTTCGCTTTGAGTTCAGTCACGACGGCATGCAGCGCAATGAGGGCGAGCTCTGGCTGGCCGGCCTGCGGGTGGTGGAAGTATCGGTACCGGTGCTGCGGGAGCCGCCATCACCTATGCTGTAACTCAGATCGGCACGTTCTTTTTCACTGCAAACGGAGGTCAACATGGAGCATATCGTTCACCCGTTCAGCGAACTGTTTGAACAACTGGGACTGGATGCCAGCCACGACGGCATAGAGCATTTTCTGCACAACCACCGGCTGCCGCCGGAAGTGGAGCTGGTTGAGGCGCCCTTCTGGAGCCCGGCCCAGGCCAGCTTTCTGAAGGAAGGGCTGCAGGAAGATTCGGACTGGGCCGAAGTCATCGACCAGCTCAACGCCAGCCTGAGATAACCCACGGAGACCCCATGTCCCGAGAGATCATCGAGATCATTCACCGCCTTGCCGATGAGGGCAAGGCCATTACCACCGCCACGGTACGGGCCCGGCTGTCGGGCCCGGTAAACATGGCCGAGCTGATAAGCCTGGTTAACCGCCACCGCCAGGATCCGGCTTCCCTGCCCGCCACGCCGGCGGCATCCGCACAGTCCGGGGAAGCGCAACCCCCGGACGACCGCCTGGCGGCGCTGGAAGAAAAAGTGCGCCAGCTGGAAGCCCGGCTGGCCCGCCTTGAGGAGCCCGGCGCCTGATGTGGGTTTGTGAACTGCAGTTTGACTGTTATCAGGACACCGCCCTGGCCGAGGCCGAATCGGCCATTCGCCAGCTGCTCGACGCCCTGCGCTATAACGGCCAGATCATTGGCCGGGAATTTCCCACCGTCATTCACCAGGGCTGGCTTACCAGCCGGGTGGTGTGCCCGGAAGCCGACAGCCTGCATCCGCGCCACTACAGCCGTCAGGTGGAGCTGGCGGTGGAACGGTTGCACCGGGCCGGGCTCACCAGCCCCAAGGTGAACCCGCGCGGTCCGGATCTCAACTCCGACACCACCGACGAGGCCCACCGCCCGGAGTGGCAGGTGCTCTACACCAGCTACCTGCACACCTGCTCACCGCTGCGCTGCGGTGAGCATTTCGCGCCCATTCCGCTGTACCGCATTCCGGCGGTGGCCAACGGCGACTTCAAACAGGTGCTGAAATGGCAGGAAGACTGGGAAGCCTGTGATCAACTGCAGATGAACGGCTCCATTCTGGAGCATGCGGCGGTCGAGGAAATTTCTGCCACCACCAGCCTGCTCAGCCGCCGGGGCCGGGATCTGGCCAAGCGCATCGAGTTTCTGACCAAAATCCCCACCTTCTACTACCTGTACCGGGTGGGCGGCGACAGCCTGGCCAGCGAGCAGGCCCGCCCCTGTCCCGGCTGCGGCGGCGAGTGGAAGCTGGACGCGCCGCTGCACGATATTTTCGACTTTTTCTGCGAGCCCTGCCGGCTGGTGTCCAACCTGTCCTGGGACTTCAAGAGCTGACCGGCTCGGCCCGGCGCAAAAAACCGGCCAGATCCGGCGCCAGGGTGCCGATGGCGCCCTGGCCGAGCCGCTCCAGCAGCACGGCGCCGCTGGCGTTGTCCAGGGTCACCAGCCGGTGCTCATCCCGGCAGGTGGCAATAAACCAGGTGGCCGGCAAACCCAGCTTGCGCTGCATCAGCTGATGGCCAATCTGATTTTGCTGCAACCGCTCGAAATCGGCCGAATTCCAGGGTTGCAGCAGGGTCACAAACAGCCCCTTGTAACACAGGGGTAAATTGCCGGCGTAATAATGACCGAACAGCGCCGTCAGCGACGGGTGCACCGGCATGGCCAGGGCCCGGGCCAGGTTGTCAAAGCTGCCCGGCTCGGCGCGCAGAAAGGGCCGCCAGCCCACCCGGCCCTGATGGGCCGGTGGCAGCTCGGCGGGCGAAGGCTGCCCGGGGTCCTGCTCGGCCAGCGGCTGGCCGTAGAGCCGCCGGTAACGGTCAAACAGGCCGGACAGGGCCGCGACCTCTTGATTCTGCATGGCAAAGTCTCACAATAAACGATAACAATGTGCACAGATGACTCGCACACCCAGGGATAACCGTCGGGCCATGGCGGCCCGCACACGCGCCATTCTAGCAACCGGAATTTCAAATGACACCAGAGCAGAAATACCAACAGAGCCATTCCCTTGCCGAGCTGCCACTGGGCAAACAAAGCAGCTACGTCAGCGAGTATGATCCCGGCCAGCTGCAACCGGTGCCCCGCAGTCTGAACCGGGACGATCTGGCACTCAAGGCCGATGCTCTGCCCTTTTCCGGTGAAGATCTGTGGAACCTCTACGAGCTGTCCTGGCTCAATGCCAAAGGCAAGCCCGTGGTGGCCATGGGCGAGGTGCGGGTGCCCGCCACCAGCCTCAACCTGATCGAGTCCAAGTCCTTCAAGCTGTATCTGAACAGCTTCAACCAGAGCCGGTTTGAAAGCCTGGCGGCGGTGGAGGAAACCCTGGCCCGGGATCTGTCTGCCTGCGCTCAGGGGGCGGTCACGGTCAAGCTCTACGAACTGCAGTACGCCCCCGCCCAGTTCGGCCGCCTGCCCGGCCACTGCATCGATCAGCTGGACATCGACATCGACCGCTACCAGCCCGATGCCACCCTGCTGGCCCACGCCACCGAGGCGGACATCGTCAATGAAACCCTGCACTCCCATCTGCTCAAGTCCAACTGCCTGGTCACCGGCCAGCCCGACTGGGGCAGCATCATGATCCGCTACCAGGGCCCGCGCATCCGCCAGGATGCGCTGCTGCGCTATCTGGTGAGCTTTCGCCAGCACAACGAGTTCCACGAGCAGTGCGTGGAGCGCATCTTTATGGATCTGATGCAGCACTGCCGGCCCGCAGAGCTGACCGTATATGCCCGCTACACCCGCCGCGGCGGCCTCGACATCAACCCCTACCGCAGCAATGTGGCCGGTAAGGCGGCCAATGTGCGCCTGCTACGCCAGTAACTCACATGAGCCCGCCGGGCTGGACGCAGACCGGCGGGCTTCGTAAACTGCGCCACTGGCCCGGTTTTTTCGGTATCGATTATTGTGATTCTGTCTGTCGCCGTTCTGGTGTCGCATCTGGCAGGGGCGCCGCCGCTGTCAACCTACTCACCGGAGCCCGCCGAACTGCAGCGGGCCCGCCAGCTTATGCTGAGCCGGCCCGACGAATGCGTGGCCCTGACCCACTATTTTCTGCAGCGCAAGGAAGCCAGACCCGCCTCCATGTTCAACTCCCGCCAGGAGCCGGACCAGCTGCAGCAGGCCAAGCGTTTTCGCACTCGAGGCCAGACCTTTACCGCCTGGCAGTTGCAGGCCCTGTGCCAGGCCAACGACGGCCTGCTGCTGCCGGCGGACGTCAGCATCAACCGGGCCATAGCCCTGGCCCGCCAGCACCGCCAGCATCACGCCCTGGCCATCGGCCTGCTGATCAAGGCCAAACTGGCCCTGGCCCGCCAGCAGCCGGCACTGGCCCAGGCCCAGCTCGATGAGGCGGCCGGCCTGACGCTGCCCCCCGACTCGGATCTGAAGGGGGACATTCAGCTGTTGCAGGCCGCGGTGCTGCTGCATCAGCACCGCTTTGACGAGGCCCGCCAGGCCTTTGAGCAGGCGCGGTTGCAGGCCCTGCAGCAGGACGATACCCCGCGCCAGGCCTGGGCCAACTTTTTGCTGGGCGAATATTATCTGCAACTGCAGCAGGACGAGCTGGCCCTGTCCCACTTTCTGGAAACCCTCGACTCCCTCGGCGATCGCCGCCAGTTTTACGTCAAGGCCCTGGCCGCCAAGAAGGCCGCCGCCATCTATGCCGCCCTGGGGCAGAACGACAAGGCGCTGCAGTATGCCAACCAGTCCACCACCGAGTTCGAGCAACTGGGCAACAATCCGCTGCTGATCAGTTCACTGATCAACCTCGGCCGGGTTACCCGCACCGGCAACGATGCCAACCTGGCGCTGGTTTATTTTTTCAACGCCCTGGATCTGGTGCGCATTCAGGGCGATGCCGACATCATGTATCAGCTTTACCTGGAAATCGGCCAGTCCTATGCCCAGCTCGGCAGTTTTGCGGAAGGCCTGCATTACCTCGGCATGGCCCGCTCCGGCTTTGAACGCAATCAGGACGGCTCCCGCCAGATAGATGCCCTGGTGCAACTGGGCAAGGTACATCTGGCCCAGGGCGAATACGGTCTGGCCCTGCTGCGGCTGGAACGGGCACGGGCCCTGGCGGAGCAGCTGGACGACGTGCTGCGGCTGATTGAAAGCCACCGGCTGCTGGCCGAGCTGTTTGAACAAAGCGGCAACATGGGGGATGCGCTGAAACACCAGAAGGCGCTGCACGCCTATTTCAAGCGCGCCACCACAGTCAACCGTCTGCTCACCCAGAGCCTGGTGCAGGACAACGAACTGCAGTTGCAGCAGGAACGGGAGCTGAGCGAGCTGGGCCGACGCAGTGAGCAACTGCTGGCAGAGCGGGAGCAGTTTGCCCTGCTCGCCGCCGCCCTGAGCCTGCTGTCGCCGTTGCTGCTGTACGGCCTGCTGCGCAATCATGTGCGCAGCCGCCGGCTGCTGCGCCACAACCAGGAGCTGCAGCAGGCGCTGCTGATCGAGCCCATTACCGGCCTGCCCAACTGGCGTCAGCTGATGCAGCGTCTGCCGCAGGAAATGGCCAAACAGCAGCAGCGCTCGGAGCAATGGTACCTGAGTGAAGAGCAACCCCGCCCCTTTGACGACAAAATCTATTACCTGCTGCTGCAGGTGCCCTTTATGACCAACCTGCGCGAGCGGGTCGGGCTGGGCCATGCCACCAACATTCAGCGCCAGCTCGGCGACTACCTGCGCGGACGTATTCATCCCAGGGCGCGGCTCTACGATCTGCGCGACGGCCAGTTCATTTACGCCATTCCGCAAAAGGAAGTGGCCGAACTGCAGCAGACCCTGGAGGCGCTGGAGCGCATGTTTGCCGAGTTTCCCTGCCAGTTTGAACTGGACAGGCGCCTGATCACCGGCATTATCGGCCATCCCTTCCTGCCCAAGTCGCCCCATGCGCTGGATGACATGAAACTCGGCGACATTCTTTACCTGGCCATGGCGGCGGCGCACCAGCTGGCGGAAAAAACCTGTGAGTCGGCCTGGGTGGAGTTACTGGCGGTGGACTGCCAGCAGGCGGCGTTTTTCACCGGAGATATTCGCACCTGCTGCGTTCAGGGTATTATGAAGGGGCTGGTCAAAGTGAACAGCTCCCACAAAAAACAACAAATTGACTGGCAAGCCCTGCTGCCGGCGTTACCATAATGTTAACAATAACACTGCCGCCCAGGGCAATGGTGAATAATGAACAAAAACAGTGATCCCATGATGTTGCAGGATCTGGTGGCCGTCATCACCGAATTGCAGACCCTGCTGAACGGCCTGCCCGATCAGGCTGCCAGGGACCCGGCCCTGCCGGAGCAGGCCGACGGCCGGGGCCTGCTGGTGCAATGGCAAAAGCTGTTCGGCAGTCAGCCCTCACCCGATGCGCCCGCCGGCGAGCCGGCCGAGCCGGGACTGGCCGATAGCCTGCACCGGCAACTGAGCCGGCTGCGTCGTTTTCACCATCAGGCCGCCCACCAGCAGCAGCAGGGTGGCGAGCAGCTGCTGCAGGCGGCCCGGGAGCTGCAGGCATCGCCCTATGCCCCGCCCCAGTTGCCCGCCCTGGTGCACGACCTGGAAACCCCGGGCAATTTTTTTTATTACCTGTGGCCGCTGCTGGAATGCTACCAGCAGGCCATCGGCCTGTGCTCCACCCAGCAGGAGCAGGATCAGCGCGAGCTGTGCCAGCGCCTGCTGCAACTGATCGACGAGCTCGACTACGGCGGCGAGGTGGGCCGGGAAATCGGCGAGATCCAGCAGCAACTGCTGCAGCACAATGACCCCGAAACCCTGCCGCCGCTGTGCCTGCGCCTGATTGAGCTGGTCATTCAGGGAAGCCGTACCGAACGTCAGCATTCCACCCGTTTTCTCGCCCGCCTCAACGAGGGGCTGGAAGGCATGCAGGATCAGTTTTCCTGCTCGGTCAACGAAGGCCGGGCCCTGGTCTGCGACCGCCAGGTTCACGATGCCGATCTGGCCGGCGAGCTGAACGCCATCGGCGCCCACCTGGCCGGCCATGAGCAAACCCGGCTGACCCGGGAGATTGAACTGCGCATGAACGGCATTCAAAGGATCCTGAGCCGCCACGAGCAGCTGCAACAACGGGAAGCGGCGCTGCTGACACGCCTGCAAACCCTGGAAACCCGAGTCTGCGAGCTGAAACAACAGGCCAGCGATTACCGCCGGCGGCTGACCAGCCAGAATGAAAAGCTGCTGATCGACAGCCTCACCCAGGTGTACAACCGCACCGCCCTGAACGAGCGCCTGAAGACCGAATTTCAGCGCTGGCAGAAGTCGCCACAGCCCTTGTGCATAACCCTGCTCGACATCGATCATTTCAAGCAGATCAACGACAAGTTCGGCCACCTGGCCGGCGACAAGGCCCTGCGGCTGATCGCCCGCACCCTGCGCCAGAGTGTGAAGGCAAGCGACTTTGTGGCCCGCTTCGGCGGCGAGGAGTTTGTGGTGCTGATGCTGAATGTGGATCCCCAGTTGCTGCACCGGCCACTGGAACAATTGTGCCGAAAAATTGCAGCCATTCCGTTTCGTTTCAAACAGGAGCGCGTTACCATCACCGTCTCCATGGGGGCCACCCTGCTCAGGCACGGGGACACCATTACCTCCGCCCTGGAGCGCGCCGATCAGGCCCTGTACCGGGCAAAAAATGCAGGACGCAATCAGCTCGTGATTCTCTGAGCCCTGCCTTATTACTATCTAGGGATAAAACATGATCACCCATATCAATCCGGTTGGCAGCATGAACCTGCTGTCCCAAATCGAGGTGGATCGCCTCAAGCAGTCGGCTTCCGGCAGCCTGTATCAGCTGTTCCGCAACTGCGCGCTGGCGGTGCTCAATTCCGGCAGCAAGACCGACAGCTCCAAGGAAATACTCGAGCGCTACCGCAATTTCGACATCAACGTCATTCGCCGGGAGCGGGGCATCAAGCTGGAGCTGTTCAACCCGCCCGAGCACGCCTTTGTGGACGGCGAAATCATTCGCAGCATTCAGGACCACCTGTTCTCGGTGCTGCGCGACATCATTTACGTCAACAGCCACCTGCAGGCCAATCCCCAGCTCAACCTGACGGCGTCGTCCCACATCACCGACCTGGTGTTTTCCATTCTGCGCCATGCCCGGGCCATCAATCCGGGCGCCGATCCCAACCTTATCGTGTGCTGGGGCGGCCACTCCATCAGCCCGGCGGAATACCAGTACACCCGGGAAGTGGGCAACGAGCTGGGCCTGCGCGAGCTCAATATCTGCACCGGTTGTGGTCCCGGCGCCATGGAAGGCCCGATGAAGGGTGCGGCCGTGGGCCACGCCAAGCAGCGGGTGACCGGCAGCCGCTATGTGGGCCTGACCGAGCCATCCATCATCGCCGCCGAGCCGCCCAACCCCATCGTCAACGAGCTGGTGATCCTGCCCGACATTGAAAAGCGTCTGGAGGCCTTTGTACGCCTGGGCCACGGCATTATCGTGTTTCCCGGCGGCGTGGGCACGGCGGAAGAGATCCTCTACATTCTGGGCATCATGATGCACCCGGAAAACCGCAATCAGCCGCTGCCCATCATCCTCACCGGTCCCAAGGAAAGCGCCAGCTATTTTCGCAGCGTCGACGAGTTTATCGGCAGCACCCTGGGACCGGACGCCCAGGCCCTTTACGAGATCATCATCGACGATCCGGCGGAAGTGGCCCGGCGCCTGAAAACCACCATGCCGCTGGTGCGCGACTACCGCAAATCCGTGGGCGACGCCTACTCCTTCAACTGGTCGCTCAAGATCGAGCCCGAGTTCCAGCTGCCCTTTGTGCCCGACCACGACAACATGGCCAACCTTAACCTGCACTGGGATCAGGCGCCCCAGCAACTGGCCGCCAACCTGCGCCGGGCCTTTTCCGGCATCGTGGCGGGCAACGTCAAGGAAAGCGGCCTGCGCGCCATCGAGAAAAAGGGCCCCTTCCTGATCAACGGTGATCCCAAACTGATGAAGATGATGGACAAGCTGCTGCGGCAGTTTGTGGAGCAGCAGCGCATGAAGCTGCCCGGCTCCACCTATGTGCCCTGCTACCGCATCGATCGCTGAGCCCCATGCAACTGCTGATCCTCGATGCCATGAACCTGGTGCGCCGGCTGCATGCGGTGCAACAGGGCCGGCATGAGCAGCCCGAGGCCCGGCTGGCGGCCACTCGGGCCGCCCTGGTGCAGGCCGCCGGCAAGTTGCTCAAACGCTTTGCCCCCAGCCACGTGGTGGCGGTGTTCGACGGCGCGCCGGCGGGCTTTCGCCATCGCCTCAGCCCGGAATACAAGGCCAACCGCCAGCCCATGCCGGCGGAGCTGGCCGGCTATCTGGGGGAGCTGCAGCGGGCGCTGTGGCAGCAGGGCATAGACGCCCTGCTGTCGGACAGCGAGGAAGCGGACGATCTGGTGGCGACCCTGGCGCGCCGGCTCGCCCGCCACGGCGGCCACAGCACCATCGTCTCCACCGACAAGGGCTTTTGCCAGCTGCTCGAGCCCCATGTCCGGCTGTGGGATCATTTTGGCCAGCGCTGGCTGGACGAGGCCCATGTGCGCCAGAAGTTCGGCCTTGAGCCCGGTCAGCTGGTGGATTACTGGGCGCTCACCGGCGTCTCCGGCAGCAATATTCGGGGCGTGCCCGGCATTGGTCCCAAACGGGCGCAAGCCCTGCTGCAACAATTCGGCAACCTTGAGGCTCTGCTGACCGCCCCTGCCGACAGCAAAGAACAAAAAACCGTGCAAATGCACCAAAATGACGCACTGCTGGCACGCCAACTGGTCAAACTGGTGGATGATATTGAACTGGGGCTGAATTTGCAGCAGCTTCGATATCACCATTAGACCAAAGAGTCATAGGCAAAATGGGTACAAAATGTTATAAAGTCGCGGCTAAACAGAATTACAGACCAACACTGATAACGGGACGCTGCCCATGAGCAAACGCAGTATTACCGTGATCCCGGGCGATGGCATCGGTCCCAGCATTATCGATGCCGCCCTGCGCATTATGGATCACGCAGGTTGTGACTTTCACTACGACTACGCCGACGCCGGCCTGACGGCCCTGGAAAACCACGGCGAACTTCTTCCCCAAACCACCCTCGACCTTATCGCCAAAAACAAGATTGCCCTCAAGGGCCCTCTTACCACCCCGGTGGGCGGCGGCTTTACCTCCATCAACGTTTCCCTGCGCAAGCTGTTCAACCTCTACGCCAACGTGCGCCCGGTGGTATCGTTTGAAGGCACCCAAAGCCGTTTCGAGAACATCGACATCATCACCATTCGGGAAAACACCGAAGGCATGTATTCCGGCGCCGGCCAGAAGCGCGCCGAGGACAACAGCAGCGCCGAGGCCATGAGCATCATCACCCGGGAAGGCGCCGAGCGCATCGTCACCTTTGCCTATGAGCTGGCCCGCAACGAGGGCCGCAAAAAGGTCACCGTGGTGCACAAGGCCAACATTCTCAAATCCACCTCCGGGCTGTTCCTGGAAGTGGCGCGGGAAGTGTCACAGCGCTATCCGGACATCGAAACCGCCGAGATGATCGTGGACGCCGCCTGCATGAACCTGGTGATGTATCCGGAGCGCTTCGACGTCATCGTGACCACCAACCTGTTCGGCGACATTCTCTCGGATCTGTGCGCCGGCCTGGTGGGCGGCCTGGGCATGGCGCCAGGCGCCAACATCGGCAAGGAGGTGGCCATTTTCGAAGCGGTGCACGGCTCGGCCCCCGACATTGCCGGCCAGAACATCGCCAACCCCTGCTCGGTGATCCTGGCCTCCATTCAGATGCTGGAGCATTTAGGGCTGGCCGACAAGGCCGCGCAAATCCGCACTGCCGTAGCCAAAACCATTGCCGAAGGCAAGACGGTCACCCGGGATCTGGGCGGCAACGCCAGCACCACCGAATTCACCGACGCCATTATTGCCAACCTGTAACCGGCATTCGGCTGAAGCAAAAACGGCGCCGTGAAAACAGCGCCGTTTTTTTATGTTTTCTCGCTCCCACGCTCCTGCGTGGGAGTGACGAGGACAGCGACCCGGTCAGGCCTTGGGCTCGAGTTTGGCCACCTTGCGCGGCTGGCACACGTGCACGGTGATCTCTTCCCGGTCGTGGTACAGGTGCTTGGCCTGGATCTGAAAGCCACCGAGCTGGTCGAGCTTTTCCTGCAACTGCTGCAGGTTGTGCACCGCCTCGGCATAGCGCTTTTTCATCGGCAGCTTGAGGTTGAAGATCGCCTCCTGGCAGTCTTCCGCCAGCAGCCAGTCGGCCATCAGCGCCACCACCCGCGCCGGTTTTTCCACCATGTCGCACACCAGCCAGTACACGTTCTTGCGGCTGGGCCGCCACTTGAAGCCGTCTTCCCGGTAGTGCTTGACCTGACCGGTGTCCATCAGGCTCTGGGCCATGGGGCCGTTGTCGATGGCCGCCACCATCATGCCCCGGGCCACCAGCTGATAGGTCCAGCCACCGGGGGCCGCGCCCAGATCCACGCCTCGCAGGCCGGAAGTCAGCCGGGTGTCCCACTCCTCCCGGGGAATAAACACGTGAAAGGCCTCTTCCAGCTTGAGGCTGGAGCGGCTCGGCGCGTCGGCGGGAAACCGCAACCGGGGAATGCCCATGTGAAACGGCGACTGGTTGTAGGAATAGGAGTAGCCCAGCATCACCCGGTTATTGGCGGTAAAAAACAGGTGCAGGGTGGGCCGGTTGCGGGCCTCGGCCCGGGTCAGCACGCCCTTGCCACGCAGGGCCTGACGCGCCGGCACGGTAAACTTGCGGCAAAAGCGCGACAGCTCCTTGCCCTCGTTGGTGTCGGGGGTTTCCACCCGAATGTCGCCGCACAGGGGCATGCCCTCGGCGGCCCCGACCAGGGGAGCGATGCGATCATCAAGGGGCAGGTCGTTCAGCTCGGCCCACACCACCAGCATCTGGCGGGCGAAAATCAGCTCGCGAAACGGCAGCTTGCGCGCCAGCAGATCGCCGTCTTCCGGCTGAAAGCACTCGTACACCACATAACCGCTGTCGTCCTTGGCGCGGGCAAAGCCCGGACAGCCCATCTGCCCGGCCCTGTCCTGAATTTCGGCGGCCGCTTCCTTTTCAAATCCGGGGCGGCAATATATCAACAACTGTTTCATTCAGACCTCAACCAGGCGCGACCGGACAGCATCAGACACAGCCAGCCCGCCATTAAACACACTCCCCCGAGGGGAGTCACAAAACCCATTCCCCCGGTGCCAAGCAGCACCAGGGCATAAAGACTGCCGCTGAACATCACAATGCCCAGCACAAACAGAACGGCAGCGGCGTGCACCAGCCGGGTGGCCCGCCGCGTCAGCATAATGGCCACCAGCAACAGCGCCAGGGCATGCAGAAACTGGTATTGCACCCCGGTGTTAAAGGCCGCCACCAGCGCCGGGGCCGCCGCCAGGCCATGGGCCCCGTAGGCGCCCAGGGCGGTGGCGCTCAGGCCGAACAGGGCCGCGCCGTAAAAGGCGAGATTAATGATCACCAATAAAGCTCCTCATGCGCTCACACACGTACGCCAGGTTGCGCTCAAGGGTAACCCCCGAGGCCTTGCGCGGCGTGAAACCGTGATCGCCGTCGGTCACCCAGCAGGTTTGCACGGACTCGGCCAGATCATAGTTTTCTACCGCCTCGCGGCTGCCAAAGCTGTCGCGCTCGCCCTGCAGCAGCAGGGTGGGCGTGCGTATCGAGGCCAGATGCTGGCCACGAAAACGCTCCGGCTTGCCCGGCGGATGAAAGGGAAAGCCCAGCAGGATAAGCCCGGCCGGAGCCAGTTCGTCGGCCACCAGCGATGCCATGCGCCCGCCCATGGACTTGCCCGCCAGAAACAACCTGGGGTGGGCGCACTCCCGGGCCAGTTGCCGCCAGCACTCCAGCAGCACCGGCTCGCGGTCCGGGGGCCGGCGGCGGCCGTCGGCCCGGGTCTTTTGCATATAGGGAAACTCAAAGCGCACCACCTGAATGTCGTCGCCGGCCAACCCCTCGGCCAGGGCCTGCATCACGGCATGCTCCATGCCGGCGCCGGCACCGTGGGCCAGCAACACCCGGCGGCTGGCGTAGTCGGGGCCATTCTTGATTATGTTCATCCGTTCACTGCCTTTTGCTTTTCTTCTTTGTTGACCAAGGCCAGCATCCAGTCGCGAAAGGCGGCGATCTTGCCGAGCCCGGCCTGGGACTCGTGGCACACCAGGTAATAGGCGTTTTTCGACATCAGCACCTGCTCAAACGGACACACCAGACGACCGGCATCGATCTCCGGCTGGGTCAGCACGCTGTGGCCCAGCGCCACCCCCTGACCGTGAATGGCGGCCTGGATGACCATGGACGAATGGCTGAAAATGGGCCCCTGATTGACGTTGGCCGCCTGTATGTCGAGCTGCTTGAACCAGGCCTTCCAGTCGCGGCGGGAGGTGTCGTGCAGCAGGGTGTGCCGGGTTAAATCTTCCGGCGTTTTCAGCGGCCGGGTGCCCATCAGCAACATGGGCGAGCACACCGGGATCAGGTATTCCGCGTGCAGCTTGTCGGCGCGCAGTCCGGGCCAGTTGCCGCGACCGTAATAGATGGCCACGTCCACGTCGTCGGTAAGCGAGCCTTCGTCCAGATCCACTGCCTTGATGCGCACGTCGATGTCCGGGTGCACCTCGCTGAAACGCACCAGCCGGGGCACCAGCCACTGAATGGCAAAGCTCGGCTGCAGGCTCACGGTCAGTGCGCCCTTGGCGCTGCGCGCCAGCAACCGCTCGGTGGCATCGGAGATGGCGGTAAAGATGTCCTTGATCTCCAGAAAATAGCTCTGCCCTTCTTCGGTCAGCAGCAGCGAGCGGTTGCGCCGGCGAAACAGCTTGATGCCCAGAAACTCCTCCAGCCCCTTGATCTGGTGACTGATGGCCGCCTGCGTCACAAACAGCTCCTCCGCCGCCCGGGTAAAACTCAGGTTGCGGGCGGCAGCCTCAAAGGCCTTGAGCGCGTTGAGCGGGGGTAATCGCCGGGACATGCACACCTCGGTCAGGGTTTCGATGGCTGTGGATTATAGGGGGGCGCGCCGGCGCATGCCAGCGCCGGCCGTTTCGCGTTGCAGCTACCGGCACGCCAGACACTGTCATGAACAGTTCAATTTCCATGACCGGCTGGGTAAACTGAGTCTCTTTCCTCGCTTTGCGGATATTGCTCAAGATGACTGACTGGCTGCCCGTTTCCCTGCTCGACTGGCTGATGTTCGCCCTGGTGAGCCTGCTGGTATTGCTGACCCTGATGAGCCTGCTGCGCCGCATCTGGCGCGGCAGGCCGGGCCAGGCCTATGTGCAGAAGGTGATGTTCAGCCCGGAGGCGGCCAGGGCGCTGGCGCTGCTGGAGCAGGCCGCCGGCGACAAACTGCGGGTATTTCCCGCGGTGCAGATGAGCGAGGTGCTGGAGCTGGCCCCCACCCTGAAAAAGACCCACCGGGATGCGGCCTGGCACGCCCTGTTCGGTGAGAAGCTGGACTTTGTGCTGTGCTCGCCCGGCGATCTGCGGGTGCGGCTGGTGGTGGCGCTGGTGGACGACAGCCTGAGCCAGGCCGACGGTCGCCATCGTCATCACCTGCTGGAGCAGATTGAACTGGCCGGCCTCCCGGTGATGCACCTCTCCCCCAAGGACTGGCCCACTCCCAGCGCGCTGCGTGACGAGCTGAAGTCCCTGCTCAGGCCCGTTGAAACCACCCCGCCGCTGGCCGGCGGTCGCCACGAGCCGGTGCTGAGCCTGCCCGACGACGAGCCCGACGACGCCGACGAACCTCGCTTTCGGTTATAACGACTTCCCCCCCCCCGAAGGAGGCTATAGCCACAATTCACTCAGGGGCGTGTCCGGCGAGTAGTGGTGGGCCACCTGCGCCTGCAACAGTTCGGCGGTGGCCAGGGCGTCGGTCAGGGCATGATGCGGCGCATAATAAGGCAGGTGATAGCGCTCCCGGCTGTTGGCCAGACGAATGGACACCGGCTTGCGCCCGCGCAGCCGGTCCCACAGGCCAAGCCGCCGGGGATGCAGCCGGGCTTCCAGCTCCATGGTGTCGATCACCGGAAAGCGAATGTCTTCGTTGAGCCGGGCCTTGAGCGCCGCGGCAAAGAACACCTGCTCGATGCGCCGGTAATGCACCACCACCACGCGCCCGGCCAGGGCCGCCAGCACCTCGTCCAGCACCTGCAGCAGATCCGGCGCTTCCTTTACCTCGGAATGGGTAATGTGGTGCAGCGCCACGGTTTCCCCCGCCAGTGGCCTGTGCGGGTTCACAATCCAGTGCGCCGCGTCACGGCAGCGAATGCGCTGCAGGCTGAAAGGCACCAGGCCGATGCTGACGATGGCGTCCTTGCCGGCATTGAGCCCGGTGGTTTCAAAGTCCATGGCCACCAAGGGCACCTCGGCCAGGGGGGTATCGGGCGCCGGCAGGCCGGCCCGGTAAAAACGCTGCAGCCGGTAGTCCCGGGCACTGCGTGCCCGCTGCTCAAACAGGGCCGGCCAGTCCGGAGGCGGGGCCCGGTCCATCAGGGCGGAAGGAGTCAGATATACCATGGCCGCCTCAGGGGGTCCGTCCGGGCTGATAGCGGAACTTCAGGAATTTCTGGGCCTGGCTCAGGATCTGAAACGCGTCCTTGAGGTTGCGCCGCTCAAAGTCGGACAGGTTTTCCGGCTCTATGTTGTTGTCGGGCTCCCTGCCCGCCTCCAGATCCATGGCCTGGTGGCGAATGCGCACCATGGCGATAAATTCCATGGCATCGCGCAGATCCGGCCCCCGGCCCCGCGGCAGGATGTCGGCCTCGATCACATCGTTCAGCCGCTCAAAGGAGTTGCGCGCCTTGGAGCCCACCGCCAGGGCATGCACCCGCACCAGATCCGCCAGCGGCGCCGTGCCCCGGCGCTTGAGATTGATGGAATTGTTGTGCTTGCCGTCCTGCTCCATCACGAACTCCTTGAAAAAGCCCAGCGGCGGCGTGCGCAGCAGGGCATTGCGGGCCATGCTGGCAAGAAAACGCGGGCTGCGCCGGGCACGGCGCAGAATAAGCCGGTTGAGCTGCTCGGCCCATTCCAGATGGCCGTACACTCCGTCGAGATCAAAAAAAATGGCGCTGTTGAGCAGGGAACGGGCGTTGGGGTTGTCGATCCAGTCCAGAAAACACAGCTCCCATTCCCGCCGGGTTTTGCGCCACTCGGGATTGCTGGCCATGATGTTGCCGGTGCAGTAACTGTAACCGCAGGCCGCCAGACCATCGCACACATATGTGGCCAGGGCGGCGAAATAATCATTGTGGGCCTCGGCATCGTAGCCGTTATCGAGAATGATGGCATTGTCCTGATCGGTCACCACCAGCTGTTCATCCCGGGCCATGGAGCCCAGTGCCAGAAAGCAGTAAGGCACCGGCGGCGGGCCCAGTTTTTCTTCCGCCAGCTCCAGCAGCCGTTGCTTGAAGCTGCGCCCGATCACCGCCATGGCCGAGCCAATCATGTGGGAGTTGGCATCTTCATTGACCATGCGCACAAAGCAGGCCCGGGCGTCGTCGGCAATGGTGGCCAGCTCGTCGGCGTCCTGGGCGCGAAAGATATGGCGCACCACAAACAGGCTGTTGCGGGACTCGTGGCGCATCACGTCCGACAGCGCCACCACCCCAATGGGCTTACCCCGGTGCAGCACCGGCAAATGATGCAGGTTGTAACGCAGCATGGTGAGCATGGCTTCAAACACGTACTGATCGCTCTCGGCCGCCACCAGATCGGTAGACATGACCTGCGCCACCGGCGTGGCCGAAGGCAGCTCGGCTGCCAGCACACGCGTGCGCAGATCCCGGTCGGTAATGATGCCGGCCACTTCCTGTTCGGCATCGCTGTCTTCGTTCAGCACCAGGATCGAGGAAACGCCTTCATCGGTCATTTTCTGCGCCGCCTCAAACACGCTGGCCGAGCAACCGATGGACACCGGATCCCGGGAGATCAGCTCGCGTATGCTGGAGGTCATCAGCTCGTTGGCCCCTTGATGGCGGGACACCGCATGGCGCAGCCGGGTGCTCTCGCCCACTTCCACAAAGTCGGAGAAGGCTTCAAAGCCTTCGTACAACTCGTTGAACAGGGCCTCGGGCAGGCAGTAGATCAGGGTATCTTCCAGCGCCGTGGCCGGCAGGCGGTTTTTGTTGTGCATCAGCAGTCCCATCTGGCCGAACAGGCTGCCCTCGCTCAGCCGGTTATGCAGCTCGCCGTTGCGCCGGTACAGCTCCACCGCCCCGCTGCGCACCAGATAGAGATCGTGCACCGGATCGCCATATTTGAGAATGATGGTGCCGGCCCGGTAGTAGGCCACCTCCACCTGGGTGGCAATGCGCTCCAGCACCTCCTCCGGCAAGGCCGTGAAAGGCGCCCACTGGCGAATAAAGTTCAGTACTTCCAGCTGCTCCGCTTCCATTGCTCTCTCCTGCAAAGCGAAAAAAGGCAGCACTGGGCTGCCTTGGTCACGGTTGATTTACCTCAGTCGCCCCTGGGCTCCGACATCAGCCCCTTGATCAGGGCCACGCAGGATATCAGCAGCACTATGGTGAAGGGAAAGCCGGTCGACACCGCCATGGCCTGCAGGCCGGCCAGGCCGCCCCCCAGCATCAGGGCAATGGCCACCAGCCCCTCAAAGGTACACCAGAACACCCGCTGGGGCTTGGGTGCATTGACCTTGCCGCCGGCGGCGATGGTGTCGATCACCAGCGAGCCGGAGTCGGACGAGGTAACGAAGAACACCACCACCAGCACGATGCCGATAAAGGAAGTGATGGCGGTCAGCGGCAGATCCTGCAGCATCACAAACAGTTGCAGGGGCAACTCCGCCTCGGCCACCGCCTGATAGCCCTCGCCGACCAGCTGGTGAATGGCGGTGCCACCAAAGGCACTGAACCACAGCATGCAGGCGGTGGTGGGCACCAGCAGCACGGCGATCAGAAACTCGCGCACGGTCCGGCCCCGGGAGACCCGGGCGATAAACATGCCCACAAAGGGTGACCAAGAGATCCACCAGGCCCAGTAAAAGGCGGTCCAGCCCTGGGAGTAGTTGGCGTCTTCCCGGCCAAAGGGCATGGACAGTGCCGGAAAATACTCAAGGTAGGACACCAGGTTGGAGAAAAAGCCGGTGAAGATCAGCAGGGTCGGCCCCACAATAATCACAAACACCAGCAGCAGCGCCGCCAGCGCCATGTTGATTTCCGACAGCCGCTTGACCCCCGCATCCAATCCCGCCAGCACCGACACCAGTGCCACCGCGGTGATCAGAATGACCAGTATCACCTGGGTAGTAATGCCACCGGGAATGTCGAACAGAAAGTTCAGGCCGGCGGCGGCCTGAGAGGCACCGTAACCGAGCGAGGTGGCCAGACCGAACAGGGTGGCCACCACCGCCAGAATGTCGATGATGTGGCCCGGCCAGCCCCACACCCGCTCGCCCAGCAGCGGATAAAGCACCGAGCGCATGGTCAGCGGCAGACCCTTGTTAAAGGAGAAAATCGCCAGCCCCAGCGCCAGCACCGCATAAATGGCCCAGGGGTGCAGTGCCCAGTGATACAGAGTGGCAGCCATGCCCAGCCGGGTGGCCTCGGCGGCATTGCCCGCCGCCGCCCCCAGCGGCGCCCAGTCGGTACGCACACCGTTCTCCACCGTGGTGCCGGCCATGGCGGTGCCGAAGTGAGTAAGCGGCTCGGACACGCCAAAAAACATCAGGCCAATGCCCATGCCGGCGGCAAACAGCATGGAGAACCAGCCCAGGTAGCTGAAGTCGGGGCTGGCCTGAGTGCCGCCAATGCGCACCCGGCCCAGGGGCGAGATGATCAGCCCCAGACACACCAGTACAATGAGGTTGGCGGCACTCAGGAAGAACCAGTCGAGGGTGGAGGTCAGCCAGCCACGCAGGCTGCTGAACATGGGGCCCACCTGGTTCTGAAAGGCCAGGGTCAGAAACACAAAGGCCACAATGGCCAGGCCGGAGATCATGAACACCCGGTTGTGAATATCCAGTCCGAAAGGCCCTATCTGCAGGGCGATATTGTCCTGCCCGATCTGATAATCGGTGTCGATGGGATTGGCCTTGCCCTCGGGCGCAATCGCATCATGATTGTCTTGTTCTGTCATTGGCTTCCTCGCCTTTATAGTCAGAGTCATGATCAAAAAACGATGTAAAACTACCACAAAAAGCCATATAAATCATAATCGTAGTAAAAAACGGCTATTTCGAGGCAAAAACCGGGGGCGACACCAGCCGCAAAGTTAACGTTCTGCGCCCCGTCCATTTCTCCCCACCAGACCCCACCAAGCATAGTTCACCCGGATTGACACCACCTCGGCTCAGGCGGCCTCAATTCGGACCGTGTCACGCTGGCCCGGCCCGGGAACACCATCAACAAGCATCAGGCCCTGAACACGCACAAGCCCGCACTGGGCGGGCTTGTGGTCAAACGGGCAACGGCGGGCCGCTTGGCCCGTCTGCCGGGATTATTCCGATGTCGCGATCAGGCTGGCGTTGCCGCCGGCGGCGGTGGTATCCACGCACAGGTGACGCTCGATCACGAAGCGTTCGGGCAGGGCCTGCTCGGTGATCAGCGGCAGCAAGGCGCCGTCACGCCGGGCCAGGGCCATCCGGTATGCACGCAGGGTGGCGGTGTCGGCCACGCTGGTGATCGCCTCGAAACCGGTGAGGGTTTCCAGCGCCTCGGGCCGCAGCAGACCGTCCAGGCCGATGACCGGAATGCCCGCCGCTGCCGCGCCTTCCAGCGCGGCCTGCGCCCCCGGCGCCACCACCACCACGGCGTTGCCCTGAGACAGGGCGGTACCGGCCTGGGTCATGGCCGAGGCCAGGTCAGGCCCCAGGCAGAGGATGGTGCCACGGGCAAAACAGCGCAGCCGGTTAAGCTCACCGGTCGGGCCCGGCATCTCTTCCGCGTGGGCGTCCAGCGCCGCGGGCACGCTGCCGAAGATAGCGGCCAGCCGCTCGGCCCGGCTCTGGGGCTGAGCCCAGTCCTTGCCGTCCAGCTGTGCAATGGCCGCCTGCACCTGGGCCGCGGTGACCGCCGCCGCTTGCGCCGGTGGCATCCCGGTGCCGTTGGCGCTGGCCATAAAGCGGCGCACATACTGGGGGCCGCCCGCCTTGGGGCCGGTGCCCGAGAGGCCTTCACCGCCAAAGGGCTGGGAGCCGACGATGGCGCCAATCTGGTTACGGTTGACGTAGATATTGCCCACCCTGATGCGGCTGGTGATGCGCTCCACCCGCTTGTCGACCCGGGTATGCAGGCCAAAGGTCAGGCCAAAGCCCTTGGCATTGATCTGATCCACCACGCGGTCGAGCTCATGGGCCTCAAAGGTGGCCACGTGCAGTACCGGGCCGAAGATTTCTTCTTCCAGCTCGTGAATGCCTTCCAGCCTGATCACGGTCGGCGCCACGAACAGGCCTTCGGCGGGCACCGGCAGCTGCTTGAGCACCCGCCCCATGCGCGCGAATTTCTCGCAGTGCGCCTCAATGCCACGTTTGGCATTGTCGTCGATCACCGGGCCCACATCGGTGGAGAGATCCCAGGGGTTGCCCAGACGCAGCTCGTCCATGGCGCCGAACAGCATGGCCAGCAGGTGATCGGCGATGTCCTTCTGCACATAGAGCATGCGCAGGGCGGAGCAGCGCTGACCGGCACTCTGGAAAGAAGACGCCAGCACGTCGCGCACCACCTGCTCCGGCAACGCGGTGGAGTCCACTATCATGGCGTTCAGGCCACCGGTTTCCGCCACCAGGGGCGCGTCCGGCCTCATCGACCCGGCCATCACCTTGTTGATGCGCTGGGCGGTGGCGGTAGAGCCGGTAAAGCAGACGCCGTCGATACGCGGATCCGAGGTCAGAGCCGCGCCCACCGTGCTGCCGCTGCCGGGCAGCAGCTGAATGGCTTCGCGAGGAATGCCGGCCTGATGCATCAGCTCAACCGCCCGGGTGGCGATCAGCGCAGTCTGGCCCGCGGGCTTGGCGATCACCGCGTTGCCGGCCGCCAGCCCAGCCAGCACCTGGCCGGCAAAAATGGCCAGGGGGAAGTTCCAGGGCGAGATACAGGCGATCACGCCGCGACCGCTGCCGAAGTCCTGGTTGCGTTCGGCTTCGTTCGCATAGTAGCGGGCGAAGTCCACGGCCTCGCGAATTTCCGCCACCGCATCCGCCATGGTCTTGCCCGCCTCCCGGGTGGCCAGGGCGAACAGCTCGGGGGCGTGCTCTTCAAACAGATCCGCAACCTTACGAATGCGCGCGCTGCGCTCGGCCACCGGCAGGGCAGACCAGATTTCAAAGCCGGTACGGGCCGCCGAAATGGCGGTTTCAATGTCGTCTGCATTGGCCTGTACCACCTGGCCCACCCTGTCTGCCGGCACCGCCGGGTTGCGTACCTCTTCGGCTTCGGTGCTGGTCACCGCCCCGGCAATCACCGGGCCACCCTGCCACTGATGCGCCTTGAAGGCGCCACGGGCCGCCTCGACTTCCGCCATTTCCACCGGGTTGGTGATATCCCAGCCCCTGGCGTTACGCCGGCCGGCACCGTAAAGATCGGCGGGGCGCGCAATGAGCCTGCTCGATACCTCGTTCCCCATGGCCGCCACCGTGTCGAAGGGATCCCGGGCAATGTCTTCGGGCTGAATGCGGGTGTCGACAATCTGGTTGACGAAGGAGCTGTTGGCGCCGTTTTCCAGCAGACGACGCACCAGGTAGGCCAGCAGATCCTGATGGGCGCCTACTGGCGCGTAAATGCGGCAGCGGGTGCCCTGGCCGGTGAGCACGGCGTCGTGCAGGGATTCGCCCATGCCGTGCAGACGCTGGAATTCAAAGCAGTCCTTGTCCTGGGCCAGCTCAAGAATGGCCGACACCGAGTGGGCATTGTGGGTGGCGAACTGCGGGTAGATGCGATCGGTCATGCCCAGCAGTTTTTTGGCACAGGCCATGTAGGACAGATCGCTGTTGACCTTGCGGGTGAACACCGGAAAGCCTGCCAGGCCCATCACCTGGGCGCGCTTGATCTCCGCATCCCAGTAAGCCCCCTTCACCAGCCGCACCATGATGCGGCGATCCAGTTTTTCGGACAGGGCGTAGAGCCAGTCGAGCACGGGGGCGGCGCGCTTGCTGAAGGCCTGCACCACAATGCCGAAACCATCCCAGCCCGCCAGTGACGGATCGGACAGCACGGCTTCGATCACATCCAGGGACAGATCCAGGCGATCCGCCTCTTCCGCATCGATGTTAAAGCCCATGTTGGCCGCCTTGGCCTGCTGCGCCAGCTCCAGGGTACGGGGCACCAGCTCCTGCATTACCCGTGCTTTCTGGCCGAACTCGTAACGGGCGTGCAGGGCCGACAGCTTGACCGAAATGCCGGGGTTCTTGCGAATGTCCTGGTGCGCACAATGCGGCGCCAGGGAAGCAATGGCGGATGAGTAGGCCTTGTGGTAACGCAGGGCGTCGGCATCGGTGCGGGCCGCTTCCCCCAGCATGTCGTAAGAATAGGTATAGCCACGGGCCTCGTACTTCTGAGCGCGCTTGAGCGCTTCTTCGATGTTGCGACCCAGCACAAACTGGCGGCCCATCTCTTTCATGGCCTGGCCCACGGCGGTGCGTACCACCGGCTCGCCCAGGCGCTTGACCATGCCCCGCAGGGTGGCGGACAGGCCCTGGCGGTCGACCGGCGACAGCAGCTTGCCGGTGATCAGCAGTGCCCAGGTGGAACTGTTGATCAGCGAGGAGCTGGAGCGGCCACGGTGCTCGCCCCAGTTGCCGGAGGAGATCTTGTCTTCGATCAGCTCGTCGATGGTGCTTCTGTCGGGTACCCGCAGCAGTGCCTCGGCCAGGCACATCAGGGCCACGCCTTCCTTGGTGGTGAGGCCATACTGGGCCAGAAACTTTTCCATCATGGTCGGGGTGGAGTTGGCGCGCACCTGGCGCACCAGCTCGGCGGCCCGGGCGGAGATGCGCTGGCGCACCTCCGCGGAAATGGCGGCCCCGCTGGCCAGCTCTCCAATCACGCCGGCCTCATCCGCCAGGTAATGACCACGAACCTGCTCCCGGCAAGCCGCCAGCGACAGTGCTTGTTCTTTCATCCGACCTTCTCCCTCGGTATGTGCAATGTTATGGTCGCCATTCTACTCAAAGACCAGGAGGCACATTTCCCATAACCAAGGCAAAGGGCCATCATTTTCACTTTTTAATCACACAAAAACCGGAAAAAAACCATATAAAAGACACATAAACAGGAAAACTTCCTAGACAGCCTCAGAAGCCTGCTCATCCCTTGCCGGTAACACCTCAGGAAAGCACGCCACCGCGGCTTCTGACCCCTGACCACGCCGGCCCAGGAAAATACGCTCCCGGGCAAGCCGGCAGCGCCGCGTGTCATTCGGGATCGTGGAAGCACACGCCCCTACCATCAGAAGATGCAGTGGTCGATTTTACCGATAAAAGAACGGGTGTAGACTTAAAAGGCACATTCAACCCATAAAACAGACCGAGAGACAGAAAATGGCGGAAAAGGCAGGAAATCTGGACAGGGCGGATTTACTGATCATCCAGGAGCTCAGGGAAAACTCCCGCATCACCCTCACCGAGCTGGCATCCCGGGTCGGCCTGTCGAAAACCCCTTGCCAGTTGCGCATGCGCCGGCTCGAAGAGCAGGGTTACATCACCGGCTACACGGCGCTGGTGGATCATAACAAGCTTGGCCTCAGTCATATCGCCTTCGTCCAGGTCACCCTCAACGACACCAGCAGCAAGGCACTTACCGCTTTCAACAAGGCCGCGCTCAAAATCGCGGAAGTCGAACAGTGCCACATGATCGCCGGTGGCTTTGACTACCTGCTGAAGGTCCGCACCAAAGACATGGCCTCCTACCGCATGGTGCTGGGTGAAAAGATCTCCGCCTTGCCCCATGTGCTGCAAACCAGCACCTTTGTGGTAATGGAGAACGTGCGGGATATCGGGCTGTAGGGAGGGCCGAATGGTCTTTTCTCCCAAGACATCACTTTCTCTGCCCCCTGCCATCAACAGGCCACCTTAACCGGTTGCAGCTTCTCACTACTCTTTATGACACCAAAGAGCCGGATAGCGAGCAGAAAGGTGACTCGACTGAAGCTCCATTTTAACCTCTGGTCAAAACAGGCTCTGGGTCACGCTTTGGTCACGTGGGGAGTTTGACAGAATGCAGGTGAGTGATTTGACTGAAGGCATAAAAGCAAAAAGCCCTTGGCTATCAACTAGCTAAGGGCTTCTTAAATGTGGCGGAGCGGACGGGACTCGAACCCGCGACCCCCGGCGTGACAGGCCGGTATTCTAACCAACTGAACTACCGCTCCGGCGCTTGGCTTTCGCTGCAAGCGGGGCGAATAATAGGGCCGGCACGGGTGGCCGTCAAGCCAAAAGTAAGCATTTTATTTCTTTCGGTTATTTTTTATGCTCAAAGTGCCAAAAAGATGATTTTTCAATCAGCCACGGCGACGTCGCCACCACCATAAACCGCCACCGGCGGGCAGCAGCATCAGTCCGGCCAGCCCCGCCCACAGCGGCCAGCCCTGCCATTCACTCGCCGCCTCGGCGGGTGCCCTGGTCACTTCCGGCAAGGGCGGCACCACCCGCACTACCTGCTCGTTCAGTTGCAGCTGTACCTCCCGGCCATCCACCGTGGTGGCATAGGCCCGTCCCTGCCAGCGATAGTTGCCCGGCTGGCGCGCCGGCGGCAACTCGATATGACGCCCGTGCCCGGAAATGGCCAGGGGCTGCTCCAGCGGATTGATCAGCTGCCCCGTCACAGCCAGGCTGTCGGCAACAATATCGCTGTCAACCTCCAGTTCAATGCGCCAGTGGCGCTGGCTGTCGGGCGCGGTAAAACGAGCGCGCACCGGTGTGGGATAAAGGGTCAGCGGATGTTCCGCATAGCGTGCCAGCACGCCGTTTGATACCTCGGCCTGAAACAGGTAACTGCCGGGCAGCGCATCGAACACCACTTCCGCGGTCATGTTGCCATCGCCGGGCAACGCATCCAGCCCGGTGCCGTCATCCACAAATTCCCCCAGCAGCAGCGGCGCCCGCTCAAAGGGATCGGCCGGCTGCGCCTCGCCCGTGGAAAACAGCTGTGCCGTCAGCCGCAGGCCATCGAGGTAATAATTGGCATCCAGAATGGTGTCGTCATGCAGCAACTGGCCGTGCAGCCGGACCACCTCGTTCTGATAAAGCCTGTCCGGCAGCCGGTCGAGCGCCAGCCGGAATACGCTGAGCAGGGTAATGCCGTGCTCGCCGGCAATTTTGCCGGTGGCCTGCCAGGGGCCCGGCTCCGGCTGCCACAGGGTAATCACATCCCGGGTGGGAGTGGAAGCCCAGCTCACGGTGTCGGGGTGGCGCTGGTAATAATACTTGCTGCCGTCGGGCCTTATCAGCACCACCGGCATGGACTGCGACTCCCGCTCGATAAACAGGGTCAGCTCCCGTACCGAAGGATCGATGCGAAAGGTATTGCCCAGCCAGCGGGCGTGCTGTTCTTCGGACGAGACGAAAAAGGCCGGCAACAGCGCCAGCACCGGCAGAAGCCGCCGCATCAGGGCCGCCACAGGCAACTGCCGCCTTTTTTCTCGATGAGATCGAGCCGGCTTTCATGGGCTTGCAGCTCGGCGCCCTGAGCCCGAATCACCCGCAGCGGTGGTCGATCGGCCGGCAGCCGGCGCAGTTCGCCGCCGTTGCCGTTTTGCTGGCCGGCGTCGGTCTGCAGGTTGAGTTTGGTCTGGCCGCCGGTCATCAGCAGATACACGTCGGCCAGAATTTCGGCATCCAGCAAGGCCCCGTGCAGGGTACGGTGGCTGTTGTCGATGCCGTAGCGGTCGCAGAGCACGTCCAGGTTGTTGCGCTTGCCCGGATAAAGCTGGCGGGCCAGGGCCAGGGTATCGGTTACCTTGCACAACTCGGCCATGCGTTCGGGCCGGCCCATCAGCTCCATTTCGTAATCGAGAAAGCCCACGTCGAAGGGCGCGTTGTGGGCGACCATTTCGGCGCCACGAATAAAGTCGAGAAATTCGTCGACCTTGCTGGAAAATTCCGGCTTGTCGGCAAGAAACTCATCGGTAATGCCGTGCACGCGAATGGCTTCCTCGTCCACCTGGCGGTCCGGCTTGAGATAAAGGTGCAGGTGCCGGCCGGTCAGGCGTCGGTTGACCACTTCCACGCAGCCTATCTCGATCACCCTGTGTCCGAGATAGTGCGGACCTGAGTCCATGTTCATGCCCGTGGTCTCGGTATCGAGCACCACCTGCCGCTGATAGCCAGATTCGGTGATCACTGTGTTCTTCCTCCGCAAAGTCGGCGGCCAGTATATCGCCTGTGCCTGCGCATGATAAGGCCCGCCGGACTGGCTCCGTCACCGCCGCCTGTGGCAGACTGCGCCCTTCACTGCATTTACCGAACGGGCAACACCATGAAACAGGTTCAGCTATTTACCGACGGCTCCTGCCTCGGCAACCCGGGCCCCGGCGGCTACGGCGCCGTGCTGATTTACAAGCAGCACCGCAAGGAGCTGAGCGGCGGCTACCGGCTGACCACCAACAACCGCATGGAACTGATGGCCGCCATCAAGGGGCTGGAAACCCTGAGCCACGATTGCGCGGTGGAGCTGACCACCGACAGCCAGTATGTGCGCCAGGGCATCACCCAGTGGATTCACGGCTGGAAACGCAACAACTGGCGCACCGCCGCCAAAACCCCGGTGAAAAACGCCGATTTGTGGCAGCAGCTGGACGAACTCTGCCAGCGCCACCGGGTGCAGTGGCACTGGGTGCGCGGCCATACCGGCCATCCGGAAAACGAACGCTGCGACGATCTGGCCCGGGAAGCGGCCCTGAACCCGGCCTGCCATCAGGAAGACGAAGGCTATTCCCGCTGACGGGCCATTTCCGGCCGGGTGACCGGAACCGCCACCCGCTGGCGCTCCCGCACCGGCGTCAGCGGAAAACGGCGCTTGCGCGCCAGCACGATATACACCGCCGCCGGCGACGGACAGAAATGCGGGCAACGGCGGCGCTGCCAGCGGTCCAGCCAGGGCATGATATTGGTAAAGCCGATATAGTCCCGCTCGATCACTTCAAACCCCAGCAATTTCAGCCAGTCTTCCACCCGGGCCGGGGCCAGCATATGGCGCCAGCCCGGCAACCGCCGGCGCCAGCCCGGCAGCCAGCGGGCCCAGCCGGCACTGCCGTAGGGATTGAAGCCGGTCAGCACCAGCCAGCCGTCATCCCGCAATACCACCTCGGTTTCCCGCAAGATGGCATGGGGATGCTCGCTGTAATCGAGCACATGGGCCAGCAGACAGGCGTCCAGGCTGCCCGGGGCAAAGGGCATGGCGGTGGCATCGCCAATCAGATCCACTCCTTCCTGCTCGGCCCGGGCCATGACCACTCCCTGGCGCAGCCGGCTGCCTTCCAGCGACAGCGCCGCGCTCAGGGCGTCCACCTTGAGCAGGGTAAAACCAAACAGCCCCGGGGCCCAGCGATCCAGGCGCTGTTGCAGCTGTTCGGCAATGTAAGCGCCCCGGGGCAGCGCGCGCCAGCTGTCCGGGGCCGGCGGCGGTGTCTTGCTGGCTGTGTTCATGATCCCTCTGTTAAGCTTTGGCATTCTGTTTATGCCAAGGGTGTACTCAACGATGAACGTCATTTCGCTACGTGCCTTTAACGATAACTATATCTGGCTGATTGGCAATGGCCGCCAGGCCGCCGTGATCGATCCGGGCGATGCCGCCCCGGTCAGCGCCGCGCTGGCCGAGCGCAACCTGGAGCTGGTTGCCATTCTGATCACCCACCACCATCAGGATCACACCGGCGGCGTGCGCGAGCTGCTGGCCGCCTGGCCCGAGGCCAGCCTGTATGCTCCCGCCGGTGAACGCCTGCCCGCGCCCGGCGCCACCGCCCTGGCGGACGGCGACAGCGTGGCGCTGCCGGGGCTGGCGCTTGAGCTGCAAGTATTGTCCGTCCCGGGCCACACCCTCGGGCACATCGCCTACTACGGTAACGGCATGCTGTTTTGCGGCGACACCCTGTTTTCCGGCGGCTGCGGCCGGCTGTTTGAAGGCACGCCCGAGCAGATGCATCACTCCCTCGGCCGGCTGGCCGCCCTGCCCGACGACACGCGGGTGTATTGCGCCCACGAATACACTCAGGCCAACCTGGCCTTCTGCCATGCGGTGGAGCCCGACAACCCGGCGCTGCTGAATTACATGAAGGAAGTGGCCAAATTGCGCCAGCAGGATGTGCCCACCCTGCCCTCGAGCATTGGCCGTGAAAAAGCCGTCAATGTGTTCCTGCGCACCGCCGAGCCGGCGGTTCGGGCCACCGCACAACTGCAGGCAATGGAGGAGTTAAACGAAGACTGTCAAGTGTTCGCCGCACTTCGGCGCTGGAAGGACCATTTTTAACGAACTTGATTAAGCTGCTCACAAAGCATACACTGGCCGCCGTTTTTCAGAGAAGCAGACACAATGATAAGACTTTGCCTTTTATCCGGTGCCTTGCTCCTGGCTGGCTGCCAGGCGGTATCGACCGATTCGGCGCGCCAGCCCCATGGCCACCAGAACAGCGCCGAAGAGCAAACAAGCCAGCCGCTGTACCCCAAATCAGGTAACTACCGCGCCCTCAGGGCCGCCAGCCGCGACAGCCGCCATTCCTCCGATGAAGGCCCGCAGCAGCAACGGGGGGAAGCCCGCCAGCAGGATCTGTGGCAGGCCATCGCCGACGACATGATGCTGGACATTCCCGCCGACCACCCCCGGGTGGTGGCCCAGCGCAAGTGGTACCTGAAGCAGCCGGACTACATGCGCGCCGTCTCCGAACGGGCCAGACCGTTTCTCTATCTCATCAAGGAAGAGATAGAAAAGCGGGACATGCCGATGGAGCTGGCGCTGTTGCCGGTGGTGGAAAGCACCTTTGATCCCCGGGCCTATTCCCACGGTCATGCCGCCGGCCTGTGGCAGATGCTGAAGGGCACCGGCAAAAACTTTGGCCTGCACTACGACAGCTGGTATGACGGTCGTTACGACATCATGGCCTCGACCCGTGCGGCCCTCGACTATCTGGAATATCTGCACAAGTTCTTTGACGGCAACTGGACCCACGCCCTGGCCGCCTACAACTCGGGCGAAGGCCGGGTGCAGCGGGCCATTCGCGCCAACCGTCGCCACGGCAAGCCGACCGACTACTGGTCATTGTCGCTGCCCAAGGAAACCCAGAACTATGTGCCCAAGCTCATGGCCCTGGCCGATATTCTCAAGCAGCCCGATCACTACGGCATGGACGTGCCCGCCCTGCCCAACCGCCCTCAGGTGGCGGCGGTCACGGTGGAAGGACAGGTGGATCTGAACATGGCGGCGGATCTGGCCGGGGTCAGCCGCAGCCAGCTGAAAGAGCTGAACCCGGCGTTCAGGCATACCGCCACCTCGCCGCTGATCGAGACCGAAATTCTGGTGCCGGTGCGCCATGCCGAAAACTTTGAGCTGGCCATGGCCGACCTGCCCGCCGAAGAGCGCCGGAACTATCAGCGCTACCGGGTCAAGGGGGGCGACAGCCTGGGCATAATCGCTCGCCGTTACGGCACCCAGGTGCTGGCGCTGAAGCAGGCCAACAACCTGAGTGGCAACACCATTCGCATTGGCCAGACCCTGCTGGTGCCCAGCTCCGCCGCTCCGGCCCCGTCCCGCGCCGGCAGCGAGCAGGGCACCTACCGCGTGCAGGCCGGCGACTCGCTGTCGGTGATCGCCAGCCGCTTCAGCGTCAGCATCGCCGATCTGCTGCGCTGGAACCGGCTCAGCAACCGGCACATGCTGCGTGCCGGCCAGCAACTGATTGTGGCCGCCAACTCCGGCTGAGTTGTTACCCGCTCAATGCAAAAGGGAGCCTTTTCGGCTCCTTTTTTGTTGTATCCCCATATTACCGCGACGGAACGCTGAATACCGCTTTCAGCGGAGCATGATCCGAAGCGTGAGACAGCATGCTCTCGGCCTGCTCCAGGGTCAGCCCCCGGTAATAGATGGCATCGAGCGGATATCCCCAGAAACGGGTGCGCACGTCCGGCGTGGGCAGCGCCTCGCTCAGCCCCTCCTGCTCCGCCCACCGCTGCAGCAGGCGCTGGCGACGGGCGTTCCAGCGATTAAAGTCGCCGGCCACGATCACCGGGCCGTGATGACCGCTCAGCGCCCGGCTGATCATATCGAGCTGAGCCTGATAGGTGCGCCCGCGCAGGGAAAAATTCACCGCATGCAGGTTCACCACCAGCAGTTGCTCCGCCGCTCCCCGCACCGGATAGCGACTGATCAGCAGCGACTTGGGGATGCGGGTGGCCGGCTCGGTAATGCGCTCGGCGCAGATCTGAGCGGCCTTGCCCCGGCTGGCGGTCAGTACCCCGGTGGGCAGCCGCTGCCACTCAAAGGCGGCGGCCTGAAACCAGGTCAGGTCGCGCTCATTCAGCCAGCCATACAGCCGCTCGCGGCCACTGGCCTCCTGCAGCAACAGCAGGTCGGTGCCATCGGCCCAGCGGGCCAGCTCCGGCTGCCACTCTCCCTGCTGCTTGTATATGTTCCAGGTCAGCACTGAAAAGCGCGCGGGCAAGGGCCGGAATGGCGTCAGGGAAGGATAAAGACAGTCGGCGGTGGGCGCGAAGGCATTGCTCAACAAGGCCCGCTCGGGCACTTCCAGACAACCGCCGAGGGCCAGCGCGGCCCCCAGCAGCAGCGTTTTAGTCGCGCCCTGCAACCGCACGGGGGCGTCCGTTCTCGTCAATGGCCACGTAAACAAACTCGGCCCCGGCCACCGGGTAGCGCGGGCCATTTTCCGGTGTCAGCACCGGCTTGACCCAGACCTCCACCTTGATGGTAATGGAGCTTCGGCCCACCCTGACCAGCTCGCCGTAACAGCAAATCACGTCGCCCACCTGCACCGGGCGGGCGAACACCATTTTGTCTACCGCCACGGTGCATACTCGGCCCAGGGCGATTTCATTGGCCAGCAGACTGCCTCCCAGATCCATCTGCGACATGATCCAGCCGCCAAAAATGTCACCGTTGGCATTGGTGTCGGCGGGCATGGCCATGGTGCGCAACAGCAGGTCTCCGCGGGGACTTTGTGGTTCGCTCATGATTGCACTTCTCTATGTTGTGTCGTACGGAAAGCCGGCATCATAGACCGCCTTGTTGCCGCCGGCAATTGCCGCTCCGCTCAGGCTTGGGGCCGGCGCGCCGCCAGCCACCGAAACCAGTCGGTCACCGTATATTCCAGCCCCAGCCAGCGACACAGGGCACTGCCGTCTATGATTTTGCCCTCGCCGCCGCCGCTGAACTCGGGCGGCGGCAGCCCCTGCAACCGGGCCGCCTCACCGTAGAAGTCGCAGCGGTGCGGATGATGGGGGGCGCTGACGTTGAGCACCGCCGGCCAGTCGTTGCGCTCCAGCAGGGCGGGCAGAAGGCGCAGCAAATCCTCCAGTGCCACCAGGTTGACCGGCTCATCACCGCCGTCAAAGCGCTTTCCCGACAAAAAACGACCGGGCTCCCGGCTGCCGCCCACCAGGCCGGACAGGCGCAGGATCAGCACACTGCGGGCGCCACAGGCCTGCACCGCCCGCTCGGCGGCCAGCATACGCTCGCCCCGAGGGCCGTCGGGGGCGGCATCGACCTCGGTTTTCACCCCCGTGCCGGCATACACGGAAGTGGCGCTGGTAAAAATCACCCGCTGCACTCCCCCGTTCACCGCCAGCCGGGCCAGCTGGCCCAGGGTATTCGGGTAGTCTGCCACCTTGCCCGGCGGCACACACAGCAGCAGGGTGCCGGCCGTCAGTTCATCGGGCCAGCGGGCCGGCAACGGCGTGTTGAAGTCCCACAGCCGGGTGGCAATGCCGGCCTGCTCCAGCCGCCCGGCCTTGCCGGCGTCGCGGCTGGTGCCGCACACGCGCCAGCCCGACTCCAGCAGGGTGCGGGCCAGCGGCTCGCCCAGCCAGCCCAGCCCGAGTATGGCCAGGCTTCGCTCAGTAGACATATCCCAGCTCCAGCGGCGTGACAAAGGTCTTTTTCTTGCCCAGCATATCCTGGTAAATCACCGAATATGCCAGCACGTTCTGCACATAACCCCGCGTTTCCTTGTAGGGAATGTTTTCCACCCACACATCCAGCGGGCGGCTGGCGCTGTCTTCAAGCCAGCGGTTGATGCGACCGGGACCGGCGTTATAGGCGGCAATGGCGGGAATACGGTTGCCCTGGTAGCGCTCCAGCAGCTCCTTGAAGTAACTGGCGCCAAGCTGCACATTAACTTCGGGCACATACACATCGTCCGCCCGGCGATAACCGCTGATGCCATGCTTGCGCGCGGTTTCCCGGGCAGTGGCCGGCATCAGCTGCATCAGGCCGCCGGCGCCCACCGGCGAACGGGCCTGCTCATAAAAGGCACTTTCCTGACGGGCGATGGCAAACAGCGTGGCCTCCTCGAGATTGAGGCGGGCGGCCTGGCCGCGAAACACCTCCCGGTACACCACCGGAAAACGCAGCTCCAGTTGATCCCAGGCCTGAGCGCGAATGCTGGCCAGAATCGACTTGTCGTGCCAGCCCCGCTCCAGCGCCAGCGCCCCCAGCGCCAGTTGCTCGGCCTCGCTGACCCGCCCCAGCAGGTGATACCACTCGCTGCGCGCCGCCGCCTTGTTGCCCAGCGCCAGCCATTCCGCCACTCGCGCCACCGCGGGCCAGCGCGTCACCGCCTGCTGCCAGTCGGGTGCCGCAGGCGGCGCCTGACGATTGAGGGAGAACGGCCGCTGGCTGCGCTGGGCCGCAAGAAAGCCGTAATAATCCCGTTCGCCGGCAGCCCTGGCCCAGGCCGCGTCTGCCGCCGCCTGCTTGCCGGTGCTTGCCAGCGCCCGTCCGCGCCAGTATTGCCAGCGGCTGCTGTTCTGCTCACTCGCCGGCAACCTGTCTATCCAGTCCACCAGATGACGCCAGTCCTGCTCCCAGATGGCCAGCCGGGCACGCAGCTCAAACAGGGCGTCAGTGCCGATTTCGGGCAGGCGCCGGTCGAGCCAGCCGCGGTATTCCCGAGTGCGGTTGAACATCAGCCGCCGGGCCAGGCTGCGCTCCACCTCGGCCACCTGCAGCGAAGTCAGCCCGGGGGCTCGCTGGTAACGGGGATACAGGGTCATGGCCAGGCCCGGGTCCCGATCCGCCAGACGCGCCAGCGCCACCGCCATGGCGGCCTGATGACGAGGGTTGGTGGCGCTGAAGCGCTCGCTTTCGGCCACCAGGGCGGGATTACGATCCAGCGCCACCAGCAACTCGCCGCTTTGCCGGGCCGCACCGCCCAGCAGGCCGGACAGGTATTTGAGCAGGCCACTCTGACCGGACTCATAGGCCAGCAGCATGCGCTGCCATACCTGTTCATCATTCAGCCCGCCCTGGGCCTTCCAGGCATTGAACAGGGGCTCGCAGGCATCGGGACGGGAGCGGCCGTACAACCACAGCCGCTCGGCCCCCTTGACGGCTTCGGCCTGGTGGCCGGTGGCCCACTTGGCCCGGTAATGGGCGCACTGCAGCTCGGTGCTGTTGGGCAATTCGGGGTAAAGGGCAAGAAATTCCTGCCAGCGCTGATCCCGGGCCAGCCGGAACAGGTACTGCCGCTCCAGCCGGTCGGCCAGCAGGGAGTCGGGATAGCGGACCATAAAGCCGCGCACGTCCTTGATGCCGATGTCTTTCAGCCGGTCGGCCAGATAACGGTAATCCAGGTAGGAAACCAGCGGGTAGCCGTCGAGCCCCTGCCGCAGCTGGCGGTATTCGCCGGTTTTGCCCTGCACCAGGGCCTGCTCCGCCTGGCGGTATTGCTCCCGCTGGGGCGATGCCTGGGCGGCCAGCCCCAGGCTCAGTAACAACATTCCCAATCCTACCCGTTTGAACACGCTTGTCTCTCCTGCGCCCCTGTCATGACGCTATCGTAAGAAATGGCGACAGGGCTGCCAATGGGGGACGGAAAATTCTTTTATCGCCTCGGACACAGGGAGTCACCGGGCGCCCGACCGAATAGCCGGACTCTGTAAACCGGTTTCATTCAGGGCCAACTCTGTTTACTTGATCCAGCTCACAACACGAATCTGCGAAGGGGGTAATCTGAAACCGTCATCCAAACGCAACACGCCATTGCAGGCCATTGCGGCAAGTAAACAAAAACATCAGGGGGTCTTTTATGTCCATTGCCATTTCCAGCCATGTTATCGACATCACTCCCGCCATTCGTGAACGGATTGAAAGTCGCTTCGAGAAGCTCAACCGGCGCCAGATTGCGCTGATTAACCCCCATGTCATGATTCAGAAGGAAGGTCTGAACTATCAGGTGGAAGCCAGTGCCGGCCTGCCCGGTGAAACCCTGTTCGCCCAGGCGGAAGACGAAAACCTCTACGCCGCCATCAATGAACTGGGCCACAAGCTGGAGCGCCAGTTGACCCGCTACGCGGAAAAGCCCCTGGCCCAACGCGCCCAGGCTGCCCAGCCGGTGGTTGAAGAAGAATAACCTTCGCTCCCTCTCGAATTTTTTGCAAAGCGGCGATTTCGCCGCTTTTTTGCATCAATGGGGCAAAAAGCCGGGAAAAGGCTTGCCAGCACCGCTGCTTTTCAGTATTTCTATGGATTGCGTTAATCGAGAGCCATCCAGCATGCCGGTACACCTGTTTTTCTTTCGCTTGTTTTTTGCATCCTGAGTCCGGGAGGCACGGGTCTGGCGAGAAACAAGCGAAAGACGAACAGCCAAGCCTCCCCACCGGGAGGCTTTTTTTATTCACGCGCAGTCTGGCGAGGAAGGAAGCCCTATTCATGAATCTGGACGAGATACGAAGCAAAATCACCCGCCTGGACCGGGAGCTGCTCAGCCTGCTGGCCCAGCGCAAGGCACTGAGCCTGGACGTGGCCCGCTCCAAACTGGAAAACCCGCGCCCCATTCGCGATCAGCAGCGGGAGCAGGCCCTGCTGGTGGAGCTGGTCAACCAGGGGCGCCGGCTCGGCCTGGACGCCTACTTTGTTACCCGCGTCTTTCACACCATTATCGAGGATTCGGTGCTGTCCCAGCAGGCACTGCTGCAAGATCTGCTCAATCCCCAGGACCAGGTGCCCGCCATCAGCGTGGCCTTTCTCGGCCTCAAGGGCTCCTACTCCAACATGGCGGCGCGCAAATACCTGTCCCGCTTTCAGGCGCCGCTGGTGGAGCACAACTGCGACACCTTTCAGCAAATCGTTGAAACCGTGGAATCGGGCCAGGCCCAGTACGGCATTCTGCCCATTGAAAACACCAGCTCCGGCTCCATCAACGACGTGTTCGATCTGATGCAGCATACCAGCCTGTCCATTGTGGGCGAGCTGACCCAGCCCATTGAACACTGCCTGCTGGTGGCCACCGACACCCGCGTTGAGCACATCAAGACCCTTTACACCCACTCCCAGCCCTACCAGCAGTGCTCCCAGTACCTGAGCCGGCTGGGCGAGCTGGAGGTGAAATTCTGCGCCGCCTCGTCCAACGCCATGGAGCAGGTGGCACGCCTGAACCGCCCCGACGTGGCCGCCCTGGGCAGCGCCGACGGCGGCGAGCTGCACGGTCTCAAGCCCCTGGTGGAAGGCCTGGCCAACCAGAAGCAGAACATGACCCGCTTTATCGTGGTGGCGCGCAAGCCCATTGAGGTGGCGGAGCAGATCCCCGCCAAGACCAGCTTTATCATGTCTACCGGCCAGCAGAGCGGCGCCCTGGTGGAAGCCCTGCTGGTGCTGCGCAACCACGGCATTACCATGACCCGGCTGGAGTCGCGCCCCATTATCGGCAACCCCTGGGAAGAAATGTTCTATGTGGATGTGGCCGCCAACGTCAACAGCGATGGCATGCAGGCCGCCATGAAGGAGCTGGGCCGCATTACCCGCTTTATCAAGGTGCTGGGCTGCTATCCCAGTGCCGAAGTGGCGCCCACCCGCATTCCGGCGCGGCTGCTGAACCAGCCCCGGCGCGGCGACAACGCCGAACCGGTGCGCTACAGCCGCCATTACAAGGCCGACAACACCCAGGTGCAGGTTGGCCCCTTCACCCTGGGCGGTGACGAGCCCCTGCTGATCGCCGAACTGGCCGGCTGGCCCGGCGAGACCCGGCTGCATGAAGCGGCCCGCCATATCAAAGAGCAGGGTGGCCAGGTGCTGGCCCTGGACTGCTTCGCCAACGTGAACGTGGAGCAGGGGCTCGAGCGCTTGCAGCAGCTGCACACCACCGCCGCCCGCTTTGATCTGGCCGCCATGACCCGGGTCGGCAGTGCCGAGCAGGTGCACAGGGCCGCCGAGTCGGTGGATCTGCTGCTGCTGGGCGCCGAGGCCGCCGGCAACGAGGAGCTGATCAGCGCCGCCGGTCGCTGCACCCGGCCTCTGCTGCTGGAGCTTGCCGGCACTCCGGAGCACAGCCTGAGCCTGGCCCAGCGTATTCTGCAACAGGGCAACCAGCAACTGGCCTTGCTGGACAGCCAGGCCCTGCCCCTGGCACGCCTGCTGGAGCTGAACAACCAGACCCACCTGCCCCTGGTCAGCCGCCTCGGCGGCGATGCCGCCACCCTGCCCCGCCTGGGCGAGGCGCTCAATGCCGCCGGCGTCGGCGGTTTCTGCCTGGATGTGAGCGTTGACGACTCCGCCCTGGCACGGCTGGCCCGCAGCCTGTATCGCGGTTAAATAACGCGGAGCAGACGTAAAAAGCCCGGCCAGCTGGCCGGGCTTTTTGTTGTCCGTCATGCCGGGCATGGCCCGGCTTCTCACTCCTGCGAGCTACCTCAGTCCGCGTAATGGCGGCTGTCGTTGGCCTGGGCCAGCAGCAGGCGGCTTTCCTTGAGGAAGGTGTCGGCATACTCGCCGAAGAACGCGCTTACAGCCTCGAACTGACGCACAAAGGCGGTGCGCTGACCGCTTTCCAGTTGTTCCAGCAATTCGCCGAAGCGGCTATGATAACGCCGGATCATCGCCAGGTTACGGGGCGACGACAGAATAATGTCGGCGTACAGTGCCGGATCCTGGGCAAACAAGCGTCCCACCATGGCCAGCTCCAGCCGGTAGATGGGCGAGCTCAGGCGCAGCAGCTGGGCCAGATCGGCCCCTTCGGCACACAGATGAGCACCATAGGCAAAGCTGGTGAAATGACGCAGGGCCTGCACCAGGCTCATGGCCTCGTCATGCTCCTCGGCGGGCACCGCCTGCAGCCGGGCCCCCCAGATGCGGATCTGTGCCAGCAGCCATTCATACCGCTCGGCGCCGCGGCCGTCGCAATGAATAATCACCTGCTTGGCCAGGCTGGAGACATCGGGCCCGAACATGGGGTGCAGCCCCAGTACCGGGCCGGCGTGCGCCTTGAGCATGGCCGCCAGCGGCTCACTCTTGACGCTGGTCAGATCCACCAGCAAACAGTCTTCGCGCAGGGCCGGCAGGCGTTCAATCACCGCCACCGTCTGATCGATGGGCACGGCAATCATCACTAGGCCGGCGTCGGCCAGCAGGGTCTCGGCACTGGCCCAGTCGTCCTTCTCCAGCACCTCGACGCGATAGCCGGACAGCGTCAGCAGGTGGGCAAACAGACCGCCCAGCTGGCCGCCGCCGCCAATCACCACCGCCTTGCGCAAGGCCGGATTCACACACTTGAAGCCGGTATCTTTTTCACTGGCGTAGGATTCGCGCATGAACCGGCGCAGCACGTCTTCAATCAAATCCGGCGGTACCCCCCGGGCCTCGGCCTCGGCCCGGCGCCGGGCCAGCATGTCCGCTTCCCGGTCGGGGGCGTAAATGGGCACGCCGTTGCGGCTTTTGACTTCGCCCACACTGGCCACCAGCTTCAGTCGCTTGGCAAACAGCTCCACCAGCTGCTGATCGACTTCATCGATTTGATCCCGCAGGATCTTGAGTTCATCTACCATTGATTCCATCCCAGAATTAAGGCGCCGGGCCAAGCCCGGCGCCTTTTCATTATGCCTGTTTAAGCTCGAAACCGACAGTCGCGGCCTCAGGCCACCCGGGCCTTGAGCGCCGCCGACAATTGCTTGTGGCAACGTGCCAGCAGCTCGGCGGTGGTATCCCAGCCGATGCAGGCATCGGTAATGGACACACCGTACTGCATGTCGCATACCGGCTGCTCGCTGGACTGATTGCCCTCAAACAGGTGGGATTCCAGCATGATGCCCAGAATGGAGCGGTTGCCTTCCTGAATTTGGTGTACCACGTTTTCGGTGACCAGGGGCTGCAGGCTGTAGTCCTTGTTGGAATTGCCGTGGCTGCAGTCCACCACCAGCCGCGGCGTCAGGCCGGCGGCGGTCATGGCCTTTTCCGCCAGGGCGATGTTCACCGAGTCGTAGTTGGGGTGCTTGCCGCCGCGCAGGATCACATGGCCGTCGGGGTTGCCCTGGGTCACCAGCAGCGCCACCTGGCCTTCCTGGTTGATGCCCATAAAGGCATGGGGCTCGGCGGCCGCCTTCATGGCATTGATGGCGGTGCCCAGGTTGCCGTCGGTGCCGTTCTTGAAGCCCACCGGCATCGACAGGCCCGAGGCCATTTCCCGGTGGGTCTGGGATTCGGTGGTGCGGGCGCCGATGGCGGACCAGGAAAACAGCTCGGCCAGGTATTGCGGACTGATGGGATCCAGTGCCTCGGTGGCCAGGGGCAATTCCAGCTCGGCCAGCCAGCACAGCAACTCACGGGCCTTGTGCAGACCGAGTTCGATGTCAAAGCTGCCGTCCAGGTGAGGATCATTGATAAAGCCTTTCCATCCCACCGTAGTGCGCGGCTTTTCAAAATAGACGCGCATCACGATATAAAGGCTGTCACTGTATTCATCATGCAGTTTTTTGAGGCGGGTTGCGTACTCTTTGGCTGCATCGATGTCATGAATGGAACAGGGGCCGCAGATCACCAGCAGGCGGTGATCCTTGCGATGAACAATATTCGAGATGGTCTGCCGGGCCTGGCCGATGAAGTCGAGAGCCCCCCGGGAGATGGGCAGTTTTTCCTTGAGCTCGGCCGGGGTGATCATCACCTTCTCGGACTGAATATGAATATTGTTCAATGTGTCTTTCTGCATGATGACATCCTCACTGTAAACTTTTTCTTACAACCAAATAAAAAGAAAAGGTCACTCGTGTTTGACTTATGACTATTTCTCTTTTACGCAACCACCTTCACCATACCAAGGCTGGCCGGGCTTGCAAAGCCCGGGATGGTGCAAATGGCCGTTATTTTGGTGCCGGAGTGCCAAGTGCGCAGAAAAGAGCCGCGGGCGGGTCACATCTATAATGAGCATACATAAGGAGCCGACATGGCCATGAACGAACACGAATACCGGGAGCTGGTCGCCGCCCTGCGACGCATTCTGGATCACTACGGTGTGGATTACCGGCGAAGCCCGCCGTCTTACGATTACAATACCCTGTATGATCACCAGTGCCGGCTGATCCTGGACGAAGTGGCCACCAGCTGGCAGCAGCATTACGGTTACCGGCCCAGCCCCGGCGCCCTGCAAAAGGCGCTGTTCGCCGCCGAGCACAGCCGCCGCTTTTCACCGCCCTGGTACAAACGGCTGCTGGCGGCACTGAGATGGAAAAAATAAAGTGTCATTCCGGCGAAGGCCGGAATCCATTCTGCGGGCGACCATTCGACCAGCCATAGACTCCGGGGCAAGCCCGGAGTGACGGAGGTTTCAGGCCATACCAGTCCCTATTCCCCAATCCCCTGGTTTTCGGCTAGCCGTCGATTTCGTCCATAAAGGCGTCCAGCTCTTCATCCGAGGCGGGTTCGAAGTCCTTACCCACCTTGGCGTCCTGGTACTGCAGATACAGATCCCGGGTCAGGCCGTAGGGATCGAGGGAATTGTCGATAATGGCTTCCCGCTCGATGAGCTCGCTGCGCTGATACAGGCCGTCCATCACCCATTTGCCGGTGCGCATGGCAAAGGTCATGACATCGTAGGGAAAGTACAGGCTGTCCACCATGTCGCCGGACAACTGGCGCAGGGTGGTCGGCCCCATCAGGGGGATCATCAGGTAGGGGCCGTCGCCCACGCCCATCTGCCCCAGCACCTGGCCGAAGTCCTTGGATCTGGGCTCAAACGAAAATCTGCTCGCCACATCGAAGTAGCCCAGCACCCCGACCGTGCTGTTCATGCCAAAGCGCACCAGGTTGGTGCCCGCCCCCGGAAAGTCCCCGGTGACCAGGTGGTTCACAAAGCTGGCCGGCTCTTCCAGGTTGAGCACCACGTTCTGAATGCCCACCCGCACCGAACGGGGCACATAGTCGGCATAGGCATGGGCCGCCGGGCGCACCACGTAAGGATCCGCGATGTCGTAGTTGATCACCCAGCTGGCCCGGTTTACCGGCTCAAAGGGATCCCGGGGATCGGCCGCGGTGGATTTGGCGTAGTCCGCCGGAACGGCCGGCGAAAAGGGATCGTTCACCCGCTCCTGCTTCACGCCCTGGTGTGCCGCGCAGCCGGTCAGCAATATACCGGCGGCGGGCATCAGCACTCGATGCCACATCATCAGTCGCTCATTGTTGTTGTTATCGAAAAATTAGGGTCTGTTGACCTTTATGGTCAACAGACCCTAATACTACCGAGGGCCGGCCATCACGGCCAGCCGCAATTTACAGGGGCGTGTCGATCAGCACACTCAGCTGGCTGTCAGCATCGGTGGCAAGCACACCACTGCGTCCTTCCCAGGCATCGGTGGCGTCGGTCACGTTGCCGCTGGGGGCAATGCGCGCCTTGATGATCACCGCCTCACGGCTGCTCAGGTTGTTCTCGGGCACCATGGCGTCGGCGTTGGTCAGGGTAATGCTCATGGGAAAGGATGGCTGCTCAATACGCCGGGCGGCCAGGGGCATGTCGCCGCCGTTGGCATCCACCGCAAACACGAACAGCACAGCCCCCGGGTGATAAGGCACACTGCTGGCCGTGTTGATCTCCACCTGGTAGCGTGGCCCGGTGACCGGCGCCTGCTCGCTGCCCGTCAGCTGCTGCTCGGCAAAGGCGATGGAGCGCTGCACCATGGCGTAGCGCGGGTTGTCGGCAGGCATGATCTCCAGCATTTGCTGCCAGCGGGCAATGGCCAGACCGTAATCACTCTGCTGCAACGCCATAAAGGCAAATACCGACCAGGCTTCCAGATTACCGGGCTGGCGGGTCAGCACGTCCCGCACCAGCCGCTCGGCGCGCAGGCTTTCGCCGGTCATGGCCAGGGCCTCGGCATAGGGCACGCGTACCGCATCGGGCTCGTCGGTCAGGTTCAGCGCCTTTTCCAGGGCATCGCGGGCGGTTTCCCCGTCGCGCAGCTCCAGTGCCAGCCGGCCCAGCAGCAGCCAGCCGCGGTAGTCATCGCCGTCCTGGTGCAGCCGGGTGCGCAGCGCCAGCATCAGCTCGCGTACGTCCTGATCGGTCACGGTTTCGTCGGGCTGAATGAGCACATGGCGGGACAACTCCGGCAGCTCGGCGGCCACCCGCTGCCATTCCGCCACCTGGCGGTGCGCGCCCAGTTGCCAGTACACGCCGTAGCTCACCAGCACCACCAGCGCCAGGGCGGAAATCAGCACCAGCGGGCTGCGGCCGCGGCGGGCCACGGGCTCGTCGCTCACCACATCGTCCAGCAGGCTTTTCTGCAGCTCCTGCTGCAGCGCCTCATCGTCTTCCAGCAGGCCCAGTTCGCTGTCCTGCTCCAGCTCTTTCAGACGCTGGCGATAGAGCCGGGTATTGAGTTCATTGCGGCTTTGGCTCGACTCGGCCCGGCCTCGGGTCAGCGGCAGCACAATCACTACCGCCAGCAGCGCCACCAAGGCGGCGCTGAGGATCCAGAATACTGTCATGTCAGCTCTCTTTGTTCTTGTTCAGCAGGCGGTCGAGGCGTTGCTTTTCCTCGTCGCTGAGGGCCTCGCCGTGGGCAGTGGCAGACTTCTTGCGGGTGCGCATCAGCACCACCAGGGCGCCGATCACCAGCACCAGTACCGGACCGGCCCAGAGGATCAGGGTGGAGGGCATCACCGGCGGCTTGTAAAGAATGAAGTTGCCGTAGCGGGCCACCATGTAGTCGATGACCTCCTGCTTGCTGCTGCCCTGCTGCAACATCTGGTGGGTCTTGTCGCGCAGATCCTTGGCCAGTTCAGCGTTGGAGTCGGCAATATCCTGGTTCTGGCACTTGGGGCAACGCAGCTCCCGCAGCAGTTCGCGGAACACTTCTTCCTGTTTCGGATCGTCAAACTCATACACGTCGATGGCCGCCTGGGCCATCGGCAGCCACAGCAGGGCCGTGAGCATCAGTGTTCGCATCCACATTTTCATCCACATGGGGGCTTACTCCATTTGCTCGAAAATGGGTTTGAGAGTCTGCTCCCACACCTGCGCATTCACATCCCCCACATGGCGGTAGCGAATGACCCCTTTGCTGTCGATCAGAAAGGTCTCGGGGGCGCCATACACGCCCAGATCCAGCCCCAGCATGCCGCGGGGGTCATACAGATCGATGGCATAGGGATTGCCCAGGTTGCTGAGCCAGCGCAGGGCCTTGTCCCGCTCGTCCTTGTAGTTCATGCCGATGATGTAGACGCCCTCTTTGGCCTTCAGCTCGTTGAGGTATTCGTGCTCGGCATAACAGGTGGGACACCAGGTGGCCCACACATTGAGCAGCATGGGCCGGCCGGTGAAGATGCTCTTGTCGTGCTGCTTGTCGAGCTCGTGCAGATCCTGCAGGGTAAACTCGGGAACGGGCTGATCGATCAGCACCGACTCCAGCTTGGTAGGGTCGGAAAACAACCCCTTGTACAGGAACACACTGGCCGCCAGAAACAGCACCAGCGGAATGGACAAAATCAGAATGCGACGGTTCATTGCGCCTCCACGGTCTGCTTGCGGCCAAAACGATAACGCTTGTCGACGATGGCAATGGCGCCGCCAATGGCCATCAGCAGGGCACCAAACCAGATCCAGCGCACAAAGGGCTTGTAGTACAGCCGCACCGCCCAGGCGCCGTCGTCCAGCTCTTCACCCAGGGCGGCGTAAAGGTCCCGGGTTACGCCGGCATCAATGGCGGCCTCGGTCATGGACATGCGCTGCACCAGGTACATGCGCTTTTCGGCCTTGAGCTCGGTCAGCGGCCGGCCGTTTTTGGCCACGCTGATCACCCCTTTGAAACCGTCGTAGTTGGGGCCGTCGGCCTCGCGAATGCCCTCAAAGGTAAAGGTGTAATCGGCAAAGGTGACGGTGTCGCCCTCACTCATGCGCACGTCCCGCTCAATGCTGTAGAGCTGGGTGCAACTGATGCCCACTATGGTCACCGCCAGGCCAATGTGCCCCAGGATCATGGCCCAGTGGCTGTTGCCCAGCTTGCGCACCCCGGTAAAAAAGGAGTGGCGGTGGGTGGCCCGAATCCAGGTCTCCTGCAGGCTGGTAATGGTGATAAACACGCCCAGGCCAATGCCCACCGCCGCCCAGGGCTCGAAGTGATCCGCGAACAGCGCCGGCAGACCCATGCCCAGCACCATGCTCAGCACCAGCGCCAGCAGCAGCTTGCCGTTCACTTCCTTCATCGGCTGGCGGCGCCAGCGGAACAGCGGCCCCGCCCCCAGCAGCAGGGCAAAGGGAATGATCAGCCAGGCGTACAGGCTGTTGAAGAAGGGCGCGCCAATGGAAATGCTGCCCAGCCCCAGTTCCTTGTGCACCAGCGGCAGCAGGGTACCAATCAGTACCACCACCAGACCGGCCATCAGCACGATATTGTTGCCCAGCAACAGGCTCTCCCGGCTGGCCAGCTCGTGCTTGCCGTGACTGCGTACCTCGGCGCCCTTGATGGCGTACAGCAGCAGCGACGAGCCCACCACCAGCAGCAGGAAGATGAGCACAAACAATCCCCGGGTCGGGTCGGAGGCAAAGGCATGCACCGACACCAGCACCCCGGAGCGTACCAGGAAGGTACCCAGCAGGCTGAGCGAAAACGCCAGGATCGCCAGCAGCACGGTCCAGGCCTTGAAGCTGGCCCGTTTTTCGGTCACCGCCAGGGAGTGAATAAGGGCAGTACCCGCCAGCCATGGCATAAAGGAGGCGTTTTCCACCGGATCCCAGAACCACCAGCCGCCCCAGCCCAGCTCGTAATAGGCCCACCAGGAGCCCAGCGAAATGCCTAAGGTCAGGAAAATCCAGGCGGCCATGGTCCAGGGCCGGGACCAGCGGGCCCAGGCAGCATCCAGCTTGCCGGTCATCAGCGAGGCAATGGCAAAGGCAAAGGCCACCGAGAAGCCCACATAGCCCATGTAGAGCATGGGCGGATGGAAAATCAGCCCCGGATCCTGCAGCAGCGGGTTCAGATCCCGGCCATCCACCGGAAAATACGGCAGGGTGCGCTCAAAGGGGTTGGAGGTAAACAGCACAAACAGCAGAAAGCCGATGGCGATCATGCCCATCACGCTCAGCACCCGGGCCACGGCATCCAGCGGCAGCGCCCGGCTGAAGCGGGCCACGGCGGCGGTCCAGCCCGCCAGGATCAGCACCCACAGCAGCAGCGAGCCTTCATGGGCACCCCATACCGCCGAAATGCGGTAGGCCAGGGGCAGCAGGCTGTTGGAGTTGGACGCCACATAGAGCACGGTAAAGTCGTGCTCCACAAAGGCCCAGGTCAGGCACAGAAACGACACGAATAAAAAGCCGAACTGGGCATAGGCCAGGGGCCGGGCCAGCAGCATCATGGCGGTGTTGCCGCGAAGGGCCCCGGTGAGGGGGTAAATGCTCAGCACCAGGGCACTGGCCAGCGCCAGCACCAGGGTGAATTGACCAAGCTCGGGGATCATAGGTTGCTACCCTTCAGCTGCGCCTCCGTGTATTCGGGTTTGAAGTGCTCCATTCCCTTGAGCGCTTCCGCCACCTCCGGTGGCATGTATTCTTCGTCGTGTTTGGCCAGTACCTCAAAGGCGTCGATGGTGCGGGCATCGGCCAGGGTTCCCTGCGCCACTATGCCCTGCCCTTCCCGGAACAGATCCGGCAGAATACCGTCAAACCGTACCGTTACCTGCTCGCCGCCGGCATCCACCAGATCAAAGCTGACCTTGAGGCTTTGCTGATCCCGCTCCACCGAGCCCGGCACCACCAGTCCGCCAATGCGCAGACGCTGCCCCACCTGGGGTTTGAGATGATCCTTGCCCTTGCCCTGCACCAGCTCGGTGGGCGTGTAGAAGAGGTCAATGTTCTGCTGCAGGGCATAAAGCACCAGGCCAATCATTACCGACAGCCCGGCCACCACGGCCAGCAGCAGGGTCATTCGCTTTTTACGTCTGGGGTTCATAGGGTGTTCTCCAACTTGCGGGCGGCCTCACGTCGGGCAGCCCGGGCCTGTTTCTGGCTGACCTCGCGCAGCAAGCGTTTTTTTGTTGTTATGGTGGCCACCACCAGCCCCAGCAGGGCGAGCAGGGTGACGGCAAAGGACAGCCACACATAAAAGCCGTAGCCACCCATGGCCAGAAAGGCCGACCAGCTATCAAATTTCATGATGTTCCTCCGCCAGCTTCAGCACCCATGGGCGATGAGCCTCACGCCGTATCAGTTCGTTGCGCAGCCGCATCAGGGTGACGGCGCCCAGGAAACAGATAAAGGCAAAAATCATGATCAGCAGCGGCCAGAGCATGTCGTTGGAAATGGATGGCCGGTCAAACTTGGTGATGGTGGCGCCCTGATGCAGGGTGTTCCACCACTCCACCGAGTAGTGAATGATCGGCAGGTTGATCACCCCCACCAGCGCCAGAATGCCGGCGGCACGGCCCGCCAGCACCTTGTCGGAAATGGCGTTGTAGAGGGCGATAACGCCGAGGTAAAGGAACAGCAGGATCAGCTCCGAGGTGAGGCGGGCATCCCACACCCACCAGGTGCCCCACATGGGCTTGCCCCAGGCGGCCCCGGTAAACAGGGCAATAAAGGTGAACACCGCCCCCACCGGGGCGATGGCCGCCACCGCCATGTCGGCGGTTTTTATCTGCCATACCAGGCCGATAAAAGCGGCCACCGCCATGGAGGAATAGGCCCCCATCGACATGATGGCGGCGGGCACGTGAATATAGATGATGCGAAAGGCGTCACCCTGCTGATAATCGGCGGGCGCGAACGCCAGCCCCCAGGCCAGTCCTGTTACAAAGGAGACCGCGCTGAACACGGCAAACCAGGGCAGCCACAGGCCGGCAATTCGGTAGGCTTCTTCCGATTTGGCGTAAGGGTGTAACCATTTCCACATCTTGCTCAAAGACCTTTTGTATACAACGCATTGTTCGGGCGGGCTTAAGATACCCCAAATCCGCCCCCTTTAAAAACCTTTGCCGGCCTGATCGGCTTCAAGCGAGCCTAGTTCACGCTCACCCGCAGCGCCGCCGCAATGGCAAAGGGCGCCAGGGTCACGCTGCCCGCCAGCATGGCTCCCAGTATCGCCAGCTGGCCGCTGTAAGGCAGCCCCAGCCCGGCGGTTTCGATGGCCGAGGTGGCGAAGATCAGCACCGGAATATACAGCGGCAGGGTCAGCAGGCTGAGCAGCACACCGCCCTTGCCGATGCCCACGGTCAGCGCCACGCCGATGGCGCCCAGCAGGCTGAGAATGGGGGTGCCCAACAGCAGGGTCCAGAACATGCCGGCAAAGCCGCTCATGTCCATGCTCAGCAGCACCGCCACCAGGGGTGACAGCAGCAGCAGCGGCAGCCCGGTCAGCAACCAGTGGGCCAGCACCTTGGCCAGCACCACCACTCCCAGAGGACAGGGCATCAGCATCATTTGTTCCAGGGTGCCGTCAATAAAGTCGTCACGAAACAGTCGCTCCAGCGCCAGCAGGGAAGCCAGCAGCGCCGCCACCCACACAATGCCGGGGGCGATGCGCGCCAGCAGCGCCGGCTCCGGCCCCACCCCCAGCGGGAACAGGGTAATGACGATCACGAAAAACCACAGCGGGTTGAGAATGTCGGCGCGCCGGCGCAGGGCGCTGACCAGTTCCCGGCGCACCACGCCGGTAAAGGTGTGCATCATGGGGTGTCCTCCCGGGGGGGCGCCAGGTGAAGAATGCGCGCCCGGTCGGCGCAGAGGTTGAGATCCTGATGGGTGGTGATCAGCACCATGCCGCCGGCGTCGGTGTGCTCGAGGAACAGCCGTTCCAGCACCTTGACGCCGTGCTTGTCGATGGCGGTAAAGGGCTCGTCGAGGATCCACAGTTGGGGACCGCCCAGCCACAGCCGGGCCAGGGCCACCCGCCGCTTCTGCCCGGCAGAAAGCTGGCCGGCATACTGCTCTTCCAGCCCCGCCAGCCCCACCCGCGCCAGCACCTCCCACAGGTTGGCGTTACTGCCCTGATGGTGCATGCGGCGAAAAAAGGCCAGGTTTTCATAGGCGGTCAGCTCGTGCTTGATGCCGGCCTGGTGGCCCAGGTAGAACAGTTCCTGATGGTAGTTGTCGCGGCAGTGCTCGATGTTTTCACCCTGCCAGAGCACCTCGCCGCCGTAGGGCCGGGACAGGCCCGCCAGCAGGCGCAGCAGGCTGGTCTTGCCGGCGCCGTTGGGGCCGGCGATCTGCACCAGCTCGCCGGGCGAGACGGTAAGCGACAGCTCGCTGAACAGGGTGCGTTCCTCGCGAACGCAGGTCAGGGCGTTGGCTTCAAGCATAGGTAAGAATTCAGGCCATTCAAAAATGGCCGCCAGTCTAGCACAAGGTGCCGGCGCAGACTCGCCCCTTGGGGCCATGAAGCTGAATTAACGGGAGTTTATTGCGCTGGAACAAACTTGAGGCTGGTGCACAACATGATGGCACCGTTATTCCGGCCCGCGGGCCGGGATCCCTGCTGCAGGCGATTCGGTGCGGCGTGACAGTGCCGGGATTAGCCCCGTTGCCGGTGCAGCGACAGCAACAACTCGGCCTCGGCCCGGGGCATTTCACACTCGGCCATGATCTCCTCGATGTCGGCCCCCAGCTGCACCATGCGGGCGGCGCGACTGTAGAGCCGGCTCTGGGGATCCTTGAGCGCCAGCTCCTGCTGCTGTTCGCGCAGGCTCACCAGCTGCCGGCCCAGCTCGGTGAGCTTTTTGCCCAGGCCGATATTGGCCGCCTGCAGCTCTTCCAGCTGCTTGCGGTAACTGTCGCGGCTGCGGGACAGCTCCCGCATCAGGGTGCTCATGGCCTCCAGCTTGCGCTGGCTGCGGCGCCACATCATCCAGGCGATGCCCATGGCGGCCATGGCCAGCAACAGCGCCAGCACCGCCAGGATCAGTGCGGTTTCGCCGATCATCAGAGCTGGCTCAGCTCTTCCCACTCGTCGTCGGACAGCAGCTTGTCGAGATCCACCAGGATCAGCAGCTCGTTCTCCCGGTTGCACACGCCCTGAATAAAGCGCGCGCTCTCGCTGGTGCCCACATTGGGGGCGCTTTCGATTTCCGACGACTTGAGGTAAACCACCTCGGCCACGCTGTCCACCAGAATGCCGATGACCTGCTTTTCCGCCTCGATGATCACGATGCGGGTGTTGTCACTGACCTCGGCGGGCTGCAGGCCAAAGCGCAGCCGGGTGTCGAGCACGGTGACCACGTTGCCGCGCAGGTTGATGATACCCAGCACATAGTCGGGGGCGCCGGGCACCGGCGCGATGTCGCTGTAGCGCAGCACCTCCTGCACCTGCATCACATTGATGCCGTAGGTTTCGTTGTCGAGGCGAAAGGTCACCCACTGCAACACTTCGTCTTCAGCCAGATTTTCCGCCAGATTGCGATGATTGCTCATACACTCACCCTTATGTCTCTCAGACCCGTTGTCCGTCGATATTTTTGCCCTGCTCCAGCAATGCGATCAATGCATCCACGTGCAGCAGGGCACACATTTTTTCCTTGACCATGCCCGCCAGCCAGGGCCGGGAGCCCGGCGTGGTGCGCCACTTCACCTGCTCCCGGGAAAGCTGGGCGGTGCCCTTGAGCTGATGACAGGCCAGCCCCCAGCTGCTCTCGCCCAGGGTCACCACATACTGGTATTCCTCGTCTTGGGTATGGCCAGGCATGGCCCAGCGGGCGGTGTCCACCACGCTGAGCTGGCGTTCCCGCTCGGTCATGATGCCGGAAAACCAGGCCGGCTTGCCAAACAGGCTGGTCAGCTTCGACAGCTGATAAATGCCCCCCAGGTGGGTCAGCGGCACGGCAAAGGTCATGCCCGCCACCTCGAAAAACAGCGCCTGAAAGCGGGCCTCGGTGTCCATGTTGCGCCAGGCCGGCGCGGCAGGCTCCGGCTGCACCACCGGCTCCGGAGTTGCCACCGGAGCCGGCGCCTCGGTTTTGACTTGCGGCGTCACCTTCGGCGCCTGATCGGGCAGCTGTTCGGCCGGCTCGGCGGCGGCCGCCTCTTCTTCCTTCAGCTCGGCCACCGTGGCCAGCAGGGTCTCCAGCGACCGGCGCCGCTCGTCCTCCTGCGGATCCGCATAGGCCGGCACCACGGGCTCGGGCCTGGCGGACACGACCGCCGCCTGCGGCCGGGGCTCGCTCTCTTCCAGCAGGGCGCCGAAGTAATCATCGAGAGCCGCAAACTGACGTTGGTTCATAATGGCTGGTCTCCTCCGTCGAGACGCCACAAATAGCGCAGCAGGGTCTGGTAGGCATACACCCCCCGGCTGCCCCTGGCGAAATAGGATGGTGGCTCGTGGCGCAGGCTGGCGTCACGAAACTTGGTGTCCACCGGAATCACCGCCGGCCACACCCGGTCGCCGTATTGTTCTTTCAGGCTCTCGAGGCTCTGCACCGAGGCCCGGGTGCGCTGATCATACATGGTCGGCACCACGGTGTAATTAAATCCGTCCTTGCGCGCCTTGTGCATCAGTTTAAAGGTGCTGACCATGCGCTCCAGCCCCTTCAGCGCCAGAAACTCGGTCTGTACCGGCACCAGAATGCGGTCACAGGCGGCCAGGGCGTTAACCATCATCACCCCCAGCACCGGCGGGCAGTCGATAATGGCCACATCGAACTCGTCTTTCACCTGCGCCAGCAGCCGCTTGAGCACCAGCCCCATGCCTTCCCGGCTGCTGGAGGTACGCTCCAGGGTGGCCAGGGAGATGGATGCGGGCAACAGGGTGATGCCCTCAAAGCGGGTGGCCAGTGCCACCCGCTCCAGCTCGGCGCGCCCCGCCCCGGGCACCTGAAACAGATCAAACAGGGTGCCGGCCAGGGTATCGGAGTTGTAATCCAGGTAGGCGCTGAGCGAACCGTGGGGATCGGTGTCGATCAGCAGCACCCGCTTGTTGCGCTGCGCCAGCAGGCCGGCCAGAGCCACCACCGAGGTGGTTTTGCCGACGCCGCCTTTCTGATTTGCTACGGTCCAGACTATCACGGGGTCATCCTGTCGTTGGTAATGCGAATGCCGCCCCCCGGCAGCTCATACACCTGCAGGCCGCCGTTGTCGTCCGGCGGCAGGGTGCGGACCGGTGCCGGCCTCTCGGGGGGCTGCCAGCACCGGCTGGAAACCGCGATTTCCACCCGCCGGTTGAGGGAGCGCCCGGCCTCTCCTCTGTCCCGCTCCGCGGGGCGGTACTGGCCATAGGCCTCAAGCCGCAGCCGCTGGGGAGCGACACCACCGCCGGCCAGGCGCTCCAGCACCACCCGGGCGCGCTCGGCGGACAGCTGCCAGTCAGACACATACAGCTCGTTGCTCACCGCCACGTTGTCGGCAAAGCCGCGCACCCGCAAAAAATGATTATCCCGGGCCAGCAGCGGCAGCAGGGCCGCAAACACCGGCTCGCTGTTGGCCCCGAGCAGGGCGCTGCCCTCGGCAAACAGCAGGCGGCCGTCCAGGGTCAGCACCAGCTCGTTTTCGCCCTGCTCAATGCTGGCGAGACGGCGCTCGACCAGGGGTGCCAGCCGCTCTCCCAGGCCCAGGCTGAATTCGTGCAGGCTGTTGGCGGAAGACGTCGCCGCCGGCTGTGCGCTCACCGGCAGTGCCGGCTGGCCCTGGCGCTCCAGCGCCCCCTGTTTGTCGGGGCGCATGCCCAGCTGCCCCAGCGCCTGCTGTACCCCGTCCACCACCGGCTGGCGCAGTTCACTGCGCGAGGCATGCACCGCATACAGCATCACAAACAGCGCAAAGGCCAGGGTCATGTAGTCGGCGTAGGACACCAGCCAGCGCTCGGTATGCTGGTCGTGGCGGGCGGGCAGCAACGAACGCCGCTTCATTGCCGGCCTCCCTGATACTGGCTGAGCTGGCGGCTGACCGACAGGCTGCCCTCCCCCCGGGCAATGGCCAGCAGGCCGATGGCGGTCAGCTCGCGGTAACGCAGCTCCAGCCGGTAAATGGCCCGCAGCCGGTTGGCCAGGGGCAGCAGCAGCAGGTTGGCCAGGCCCACGCCGTAGAGGGTGGCGACAAAGGCCACGGCAATGCCGCTGCCCAGCCGGGCCGGATCTTCCAGGTGCGACATGGCCTGGATCAGCCCCAGCACGGCGCCGATAATGCCAATGGTCGGGCTGTAGCCGCCCATGGCTTCAAATACCCGGGCCTCCAGCTCCTTTTGCTCCTCGATGCGCGCCAGCTCATTGTCGAGCAACTGCTCCATCATGGCCGGCTCGGTACCGTCCACCAGCCATTGCAGCCCCTGCCGGGTAAAGTCGTCGAGCCGGTCACTGTGCAGTCGCCCTTCCAGCGCCAGAAACCCGCCCTGGCGCGCCTCGTGGGACCAGCGCAGCAGACGCGCGCTCTGCTCCTGAAAGGGCCAGGCCGGACGCGAAAACACCCCGGCCAGGGCCCCGATGGCGGCGCGCACCTGAAACCAGGGCGTTTGCAGCCAGACCGCCCCCAGACTACCTCCCAGCACAATGAGCAGCGCCGGGCCGTCCAGCAGCACCGACAGCTCGCCTCCGTGCCACCACTGGGCCAGGGCGATACAGCCAAGGGCGAGCAGCAGACCGGCCAATGCCATCTCAGCCCGCCATTTCGTGAACGATGGCCTCACCGATCAGCGGCAGCGGCAGCGACTCGGTGGCGATGCCGGCCTTGGCCACCGCCTGGGGCATGCCATAGACCACGCAGGTTTCCTCGTCCTGGGCCCAGACGCTGGCGCCCTGCTCTTTCAGCAGGCGGGCGCCGTCGCGGCCGTCGGCACCCATGCCGGTGAGCACCACCGCCAGCACCTTGCCGCCATATACCTTGGCGGCCGAGGCGAAGGTAATGTCGACACAGGGCTTGTAATTGACCTTGTCGTTACCGTCGAGAATGCGCAGCCGGGCCGCGCCGGGGCGGCCTTCAAACATCATCTGCCGGCCGCCGGGGGCCAGGTAGGCATGGCCCGGACGCAACACGTCGCCGTCTTCCGCCTCTTTCACGCGGATCTGGCACAGGCCGTCGAGCCGGGCGGCAAAGGCGGTGGTAAAGGTGCCCGGCATGTGCTGTACCAGCACGATGGGATGGGGAAAGTTGGCCGGCAGCCTGGTCAGCACCGCCTGCAACGCCACCGGGCCGCCGGTGGAAGTGCCAATAGCCAGCAGCTGGTAACTCTTGCCGCTGCGCCGGGGCAGACTGCGCCGCTCCGCTGCCACCACCGGCTGAGCCGGCTCACCGGCATTCGGGCGGCTGAAGGCGGCCGCGGGAGCGCGCACCGGCGCGGTCCGGGACGGCAGCGACGACAGCGTGGAGGCCGGCCGCGGGCTTGCCACCCGCGGCCGGCGCCGGGCAATGGCGCGCACCCGCTGCTGCAGCTGCAAAATGGCCTCTTCCTTGCTGCGGGCGATGTCTTCAAAGCGCTTGGGCAAAAAATCCATGGCACCGGCGTCCAGTGCCTCCAGGGTGGCCCGGGCGCCCTCGTGAGTGAGGGAAGAAAACATCAGCACCGGCGTGGGCGAAACCTTCATGATCTCGCGCACCGCGCTGATGCCGTCCATCACCGGCATTTCTATGTCCATGGTGATCACGTCCGGTCGCAGCGTCTTCACCTTTTCCACCGCCTCGCGGCCGTTGGCGGCGGTGTCGATCACCTCCAGCAAGGGATCCTGCGCCAGGATCTCGCTGACCCGCCGGCGGAAAAAACTGGAATCGTCGACCACCAAAACCCGAATAGTCATTATTATTGTCGTGCTCCCTGTTATGGCGTCAGGCGTAACGACGCGCGTAGGCCTTGATCAGGCCGGCAATGTCGAGGATCAGAGCGATGCCGCCGTCGCTGGTAATGGTGGCGCCGGCCATGCCGGGGGTTCCGTGCAGCAGCTGATCCAGCGGTTTAATCACCACTTCCTCCTGGCCGATCAGGCCATCCACCACAAACCCCACCTGCTGATTGCCGATCATCACGATCACCACATGGCCGTGGGCCTTGCGCTCGCGCTTGCCGCCGCGCAGCAGCCAGTCCTGCAGATAGAACAGCGGAATGGCCTTGTTGCGCACCACCACGGTGAGCTGGCCGTCCACCATGCTGGTCTTGGTCAGGTCCAGGTGGAAGATTTCGTTGACGTTGGTCAGCGGCAGGGCAAAGGTCTGCTCTCCCACCACCACCATCAGGGTGGGCAGGATGGCCAGGGTCAGCGGCACCTTGATCTGCAGTTTGGTGCCCTTGCCTTTTTCCGAATCGATAAAGATGGAGCCGTTCACCGAGCTGATGCCGGTCTTGACCACGTCCATGCCCACGCCCCGGCCAGACACGTCGGTGATCTCCACCTTGGTGGAAAAGCCGGGCGCAAAGATCAGGTTGTAGGCCTCGTGGTCGCTCATGCGGGCGGCGCCGTCGGCATCGAGAATGCCGCGCTTGATGGCAATGCCCTTGAGCTTTTCCGGATCCATGCCGGCGCCGTCGTCTTCAATGCCGAGCAGAATATGATCCCCTTCCTGGGACGCGGTCAGCCGGATCACCCCCTTGCGCGGCTTGCCGGCGGCTTCCCGCTCTTCCGGGGTTTCAATGCCGTGATCACAGGAGTTGCGCACCAGGTGGACCAGGGGATCGGCCAGGGCCTCGACCAGGTTCTTGTCGAGATCGGTCTCTTCCCCCACCATTTCCAGCTCGATTTCCTTTTTCATGCTGCGGGCCAGATCCCGCACCACCCGGGGAAAGCGACCGAACACCTTCTTGATGGGCTGCATGCGGGTTTTCATCACCGCGCCCTGCAGATCGCCGGTCACGGCGTCGAGGTTGGTCACCGCCTTGGTGATTTCCTCGTTCTCGTGGCCGGACTGCAGGCTGAGCAGGCGGTTACGCACCAGTACCAGCTCACCCACCATGTTCATGATGCTGTCGAGGGTCCTGGTGTCCACCCGCACCGTGGTATCGGCGGGGGGCGGCTGGTGGGCCGCCGGCCTGGCAGCTTCTGCCTTGGCAGCGGGTTTGGCCGCCGCAACGGACGCCTCGGGTTTCGCGGCCGCGGGCTGCACGGCGCCGGTGGGCACGGCGCCTCCCGGCGCCGGCGTGGCGGTGGGGCCCTTGCCGGCACCGTGCAGCTGGTCCAGCAGGGCTTCGAATTCGCTGTCGTCAATCAAATCGTCGTCGCCGCTGCCGGCGGCGCCGGCCACCGGCTCGGGGCGGGCCACGGCGCCGCTCTGCGGCACGCCGCCGTGTTTGCCGGCGCCGTGCAGCTGGTCAAGCAGGGCTTCGAATTCGTCGTCGGTAATGTCGTCGCTGTCGCTGGCCGCCTGCTCGCCATCGAGCTCGTTCAGCATTTGCCGGTATTCCTGCTCGCTGAGGGACTCGATGCTATTGTCTTCGGCCGGGGTGCCGGCCGCCGGGGTCTCAACCGCCGGCGGCGGTGTTTCGTCCGGCTGCTCGGGCTGGCAATAGAAACCCAGCTCTTCCAGCAGGGCCGGATCTGCCGGGGTGGGCTCCTGGCGGTTCTGAATCTGGGCAAACATGGCGTTCACCGTATCCAGCGCCCGCAGGATCACGTCCATCAGCTCGGAGGTCACCCGACGCTGACCGGTGCGCAGAATATCAAACACGTTCTCGGCCTTGTGGCAGGTGTCCACCAAAGCGGTCAGTGACAAAAAGCCGGCACCGCCCTTGACGGTGTGAAAGCCGCGGAAGATGGCGTTCAGCAGATCCTTGTCGTCGGGCTGACGCTCCAGGGTCACCAGTTGCTCCGACAGCTGCTCCAGAATTTCCGATGCTTCCACCAGAAAGTCCTGCAGAATATCCTCGTCTACCTCAAAGCCCATGCTTGCTCCTTAAAATCCCAGACTGGACAGCAGATCGTCCACTTCATCCTGATCCGAGACCACGTCATCACGCTGTTCCCTGTTGATGATGGGCCCCTCGGCCTCAATGGCCTCGCTCCGGCCGGCCGCCGGCGGGGTCCGGTTGCCTGCCTGCTCACCGGTCAGGCGACCAAATACCGACAGAATGTCTACCAGCTTGGCTTCCACCTCCTGCACCAGCTTGATCACCCGGCGAATCACCTGACCGGTGAGATCCTGGTAGTCCTGGGCCATCAGGATCTCGGTCAGCAACTGGCGCAGCCGGTCGGCATCCTGTTCGGAATCCTGGAGAAAATCGTCGAGCTGGTAGCAAAGTTCCTTGAACTTGTTAAGCTCAAGCTGCCGTTGCATCAACCCGCGCCAGCCCGGCATCACCTGCTGAATGCGATCGTTGAGCCGGTCGGCAATGGGCAGGCTGGCTTCCACCGCATCCATGGTCCGGTTGGCGGCCTTGTCGGTCATGTCGATGACGTAATTCAGGCGCTCACGGGCATCGGGAATATCGGTCTGGGCCAGCTCCGGCAGACGGGGGTCGTTACGAAACTCCTGCAGCGCATCGTGCAGCTGACGGGTCAGCTGCCCCACCTGCTCCAGCAGGGCGTCCGCATGAGGCATGCAGACCTCGGTCATAAAACGATCGGCCCCGGCCTGATCTCCCTGCTCCAGCAGTGCCACCAGGTTTCGGGCCTGTTCCAGACTGATCAGTCCTTGTGGTTGTGTCATGTGAGACCCTTATCCGATGCGCTCGAAAACCTTCTCGAGTTTTTCCTTAAGGGTGCCGGCGGTAAACGGCTTGACCACATAGCCGTTCACCCCCGCCTGGGCGGCGGTGATGATCTGCTCGCGCTTGGCCTCGGCGGTCACCATCAGCACCGGCAGGTGCTTGAGTTTTTCGTCGGCACGAATGGCCTTGAGCAGGTCAATGCCCTGCATGCCCGGCATGTTCCAGTCGGTCACCACAAAATCGAAGTCGCCGTTCTTAAGCATGGGCAGGGCCGTCAGGCCGTCATCCGCCTCGTGCGTGTTGTTAAAGCCCAGATCCCTGAGCAGATTTTTTATAATCCTGCGCATGGTGGAAAAATCATCCACGATGAGGATTTTCATGTTCTTGTCCAACCCATTCCTCCTGTTCTGCTGAACCAACAGCCGCTGAACATGATAAGAGACGCCCACTGTTAACTAGTCGGCAGAAACTCCGGCTTCTTAAGCGAGAAGTTGCGGATTATCTCACTTAACTTGTTGTCAAAATCAAATTTTCCAGTCTTTCAGGCGCGATTTCAGCCGCAGCATGGCCTGACTGTGTATCTGGCTCACACGGGACTCGGATACCTCCAGGATCTGACCGATTTCCCGCAGATTAAGCTCTTCGTCGTAATAGAGCGACAGCACCAGGGCTTCCCGCTCCGGCAACTTGCGAATGCCCTCGGCCAGGGCGTGCTGAAAACGGTCTCTGGCCATGCCTTCAAAGGGGCTGCCGGCATGGACCGAGGAGCAGGCCTGATACTCTACGCCCTGCTCAAACTCGTCCATCTCCAGCAATTTGCCGTGATTCACGTCCGCCAGCATGGCGTGATACTGACCGATAGAGACCCCCAGCTCCTCGGCAATTTCCCGGTCCTGGGCCGGGCGCCCTTCCCGCCGCTGAATGCTGTGCATGGCCTCGGCAATCTGACGGCCGTTGCGGTGCACCGAACGCGGCACCCAGTCGCCCCGGCGAATTTCGTCGAGCATGGCGCCGCGAATGCGAATACCGGCAAAGGTCTCGAAACTGGCCCCCTTGGAGGCGTCAAAGTTTTTCGCCGCCTCCAGCAGGCCCACCATGCCCGACTGGATCAGATCGTCGAGCAACACGCTGTCGGGCAGACGTGCCAGCAAATGCTGGGCAATGCGGCGCACCAGATCGGCATGGCGCTCCACCAGCCCCTGGGTATTGTGCCGGGCGTAGGCCTGCGCCTTGCTACCCCCGAACATCCTGCTCTGCGACCGGGTTGGCCAGCAGCCTCTCAACAAAGAATTGCAGGTGTCCTTCCGCCCGGTGGGGCGTGGGCCAGTTCAGCGCCTTGGCCGCCAGGGCGCGAATGGCCATGGCCGAGGGCGACTTGGGATACTGGTTGACCACCAGGCTCTGGCGGCGTACCGCCATGCGCAGGTTGCCGTCAAAGGGAATGCAGGACACCAGCTCGAGGGACGCATCAAGGAACTTGTCGGTAACCCGGGTGAGCTTGGCAAACAGCTCCATGCCCTCGCGCTGGCTGCGCACCATGTTGGCCACTATCTTGAAGCGAAATACGCCATGCTCCCGGGAAAGCAGCTTGATCAGGGCATAGGCGTCGGTGATCGAGGTGGGCTCGTCGCACACCACCACCAGCACCTCCTGGGACGCCCGGGCAAAGCTCAGCACCATGTCGGAGATGCCGGCGGCGGTGTCCACCAGCAGCACATCCACCGGGGTGCGCATTTCGCTGAAGGCCCGGATCAGACTGACGTGCTCCAGCGGCGACAGCTCGGTCATCGACTGGTTGCCGGAAGTGGCGGGGATGATGCGGATGCCCTGCGGGCCTTCCACCATGACCTCATCCAGGGTGCATTCGCCCCGCAGCACGTGGGACAGGTTGTGGCGCACCCGAATGCCCAGCAACACGTCCACGTTGGCCAGCCCCAGATCGGCGTCCAGCACCATCACCCGCTTGCCCTGGGCCGCCATGGCCGAGGCCATGTTGAGGGTAATGTTGGTCTTGCCGACCCCACCCTTGCCGCCGGTCACGGCAATCACCTGCACTCTGTTCATTTTTTGCATAAGCCGCAGTCCGCTTGCCTGGTCCTGAAACCAATTATTCATAAAAACGCGCATCCTCTTGGTCGGCATCGGAAGCTTCCCAGTAGTAAGGGTCTTCCCGTTGCTGCTCTACCGTCCCCAGGGCCTGGCGCACCAGCTCGTCGGCCCTGGCCAGGCGCAGATCTTCCGGCACCCGCTGGCCGTCGGTGACATAACTGATGGGCAGGCTGTTCTGAATGCTGATGTCGAGTACATCGCCCAGCGACAGGCTCTCGTCCAGTTTGGTGAGAATGCAGCCCGCCAGGGGAATGCGGCGAAAATGCTCCACCGCCTCCTGCAGCACACGGCGCTGGGCGGTGGACGGCAGCACCAGGTAATTGCGAATGCGGATCTGGCGATCCCCCACCAGGTTGTCGAGCTGCTCATTGAGGCGCATGTCCCGCTGGCCCATGCCGGCGGTGTCGATCAGCACCAGACGGCGGTGGCGCAGCTGATACAGCGCCTGGGCCAGTTCCTGATAGGTCCGCGCCTGCTTGACCGCCACGCCCATGATGCGGCCGTAGGTCTGCAGCTGTTCGTGCGCGCCGATACGGTAATGATCCGTGGTGATCAGCGCCAGCTGATCGGCACCGTGGCGGGCGGCAAAGCGGGCCGCCAGCTTGGCGATGGTGGTGGTCTTGCCCACCCCGGTGGGGCCGAGCAGGGCCACAGCCCCGCCCTGACGCATGATTTCGTCTTCCCCGGTCACCAGCAGTTCGTTCAGCGCCGCTTCAATCTGGGCCCAGGCCTCGTGGGGCGCGGCCCGCTCGTGCACCCGCATGGCCAGCATATCGGCAAAGCCATCGCTGAACCCCAGCTGCTTGAGCTGCTTGATCACCATGGCCCGCACCGGCTCGCGCCGCTCCACCTCCTGCCACATCAGGCCGGACACCTGGTGTTCCAGCAGCCGGCGAATGCTGGCGATTTCCTGACGCATGGCGTTCAGCTCTTTGTCCTTGGCGCTTTCCTTCTGCCGGCTGCTTTTGCCTCCGCCGGCAAACAGCGGCGCAGGCTGGCTCAGCACCGGCTCCCGGCGCCGTTCGGGCTGGCCCCAGTCCACCTGCTCGGCCAGGGTTTTGGGCGAGGGCTCGGTTTTGCCGCGGTTGAGCAGCGCCTGCAGCGAGTCGGCCTGCTGCTGCTGGCTGAGCGGCGGGACAAATTGACGGGCCTGCGACGAGATTCTGACATTGTCGTCACTCAGGGCCCGTGAAGGCGGTTCAACCGGCGCGCCGTCGTCGTCATCCACGGCGGCCACGATTTCGATGCCGCCTGACACCTTCTTGTTGGACATGATCACCGCATCGGCCCCGAGCACTTCCTTGACCTCGGCCAGCGCGGCTCTCATGTCCTTGGCAAAAAACCGTTTAATCTTCATTCAATCTCTCCCGCTACTGCTGCCCGACCGACGCCACTATGCGGATTTGGCGATCATCCGGCACTTCCTGGTAAGACAGCACCCGCAGACTGGGAATGGTGTGTTTGACAAAGCGCGCCAGGGTGGTACGCAACATGCCCGAGGTCAGCAGTATCGCCGGCTGACCTTCCAGCTCCTGGTTGGCGGCGGCCTGGCTCAGGGACTGCTGCATGCGCTCCGCCAGCCCCGGCTCTATGCCGCTGCCCTGAGCGCCACCGGCCTGCAAAGAGTTCTGCAAAATCTGTTCCAACTCTGGTGCCAGGGTAATAACCGGCAGCTCGCGCTCGGTGCCGGCGATTTCCTGCACCAGAAAACGCCGCAGGGCAATGCGGCAGGCGGCGGTGAGCACTTCCGGATCCTGGCTCTTGGGTGCGTATTCGGTGAGGGTCTGCAAAATGGTGCGCATGTCCCGAATGGACACGCCTTCGTTCAGCAGACTCTGCAGTACCTTGGTGACCAGGGCCAGACTCAGGGTATTGGGCACCAGCCCCTCCACCAGCTTGGGCTGGCTGCGCCCCACCTGATCGATCAGGTTCTGCACCTCTTCATGACCCAGCAGCACGGCGGCATTGTTGGTCAGCAACTGACTGAGATGAGTGGCCACCACGGTGGCGGCATCCACCACCGTGTAACCCAGGCTCTGGGCGTGTTCGATCTGGTCCCGGGCAATCCAGGTGGCTTCCAGACCAAAGGCCGGATCCCGGGTATCGATGCCCTGCACCGGCCCGAACACCTGCCCCGGGTTGATGGCCAGCTCCCGCTCGGGATAGATGTCGGCGAGCCCCGAGCTGACCCCCATCAGGGTGATCTGATACTGGTTGGGGCCCAGCTCCAGGTTGTCGCGAATGTGCACGGCGGGGATCAGAAAACCCAGCTCCTGGGACAGCTTTTTGCGCACGCCCTTGATGCGGCTGAGCAGCTCCCCGCCCTGAGAGATGTCCACCAGGCTGATCAGCCGGTAACCCACTTCCAGGCCGATGGTGTCGACCTGCATCACATCATCCCAGCTCAGCTCGCGGTTTTCACTGCCAGCCACCGCCGGCGGCTGGGCACCGGCCTCTTCCTGCTGTTGCTGCCGCTCCCCCTGGCGCTTGTGCATCCACCAGGCGCCGGCGGCGGACAGGGCGCCGAGCAGCAGAAAGGCAAAATGGGGCATGCCCGGCACCAGCCCCATGGCGATGAGAATGCCGGCGGCAATGGCCAGCGAGCGCGGGTTGTCAAAAAGCTGACCCAGCATGGCCTGGCCCATGTCTTCCCGGGTGTTTTGCCGCGTCACGATAATGGCGGCGGCGATGGACAGCAGCAGCGAGGGGATCTGCGCCACCAGGCCGTCCCCTATGGTGAGCAGGGTATAAACCCGGGCGGCGTCGCCGAAGCTCAGCCCATGCTGGGCCATGCCGATGAGAAAGCCGCCGAGAATGTTGATAAACAGGATCATGATGCCGGCGATGGCGTCGCCCTTGACAAACTTGGAGGCACCGTCCATGGAGCCGTAGAAGTCGGCTTCCTGAGTGACTTCGTCCCGGCGGGTGCGGGCCTCGTCCTGGTTGATAAGCCCCGCGTTAAGGTCGGCGTCGATGGCCATCTGCTTGCCGGGCATGGCGTCCAGGGTAAAGCGGGCGCTCACTTCGGAGATCCGGCCGGCCCCCTTGGTGACCACCACGAAGTTGATGATCATCAAGATCAGAAACACGATGAGACCGACCGCATAGTTGCCACCGATCACCACCGAGCCAAAAGCCTCGATCACGTTACCGGCGGCATTGCCCCCTTCGTGGCCTTCCAGCAGCACCACCCGGGTAGACGCCACGTTGAGCGCCAGCCTGAGCAGGGTGGCCACCAGCAGCACGGTGGGAAAGGCGGCAAAGTCGAGGGGGCGCTGGGTGTATACCGCCACCAGCAGCACCACCAGCGCCAGGGCAATATTGAAGGAGAACAGCACGTCCAGCATCAGGGGCGGAATGGGCAACACCACCATGGCCAGCGCCGCCAGCACCAGCAGCGGCGTACCCATGCCCTTGTTCACCCACCGGGACCACTGTTTTGCCTGTGAAAGCCTTGCCCTTAACTCCATGACACTCGCGGAAAATCAAAAATCATGGTCGGGGGAATGCAAGAAATGAGCCAATCATCCTGGAGAATGGGCCATGCTAATCCCTTAATATTTTTACACCCGGTACTCATCGGGGATGGGCAAGTCGTCCTTGAGCGGCAGCGGCTTGTTGCCCTGGCCCTTGCGCCAGGCGTTCAGCTGGAACACATAGGCCAGCACCTGGGCCACGGCCACGAACAGGCCGTCGGGAATTTCCCGATCCAGCCTGGTCGAGAAGTACACCGCCCGGGCCAGGGCCGGCGACGAGATCACCGGCACCTGGTATTCCCGGGCCACTTCCCGAATCTTGAGCGCGATTTCGTCCAGCCCCTTGGCCACCACCACGGGAGCGGCGCCGGGCTTGTCCTTGTCGTAACGCAGGGCCACCGAGAAGTGGGTCGGGTTCACCACCACCACGTCGGCGGTAGGTACTTCGGCCATCATGCGGCGGTTGGCCATTTCCTGCTGCAGCCGGCGAATACGGCTTTTCACCTCAGGCTTGCCCTCGGTATTCTTGTATTCGTCCTTGATTTCCTGCAGGGTCATCTTGAGCTGGCGAGTGTGGTTCCATACCTGAAAGGGCACGTCGATGGCCACAATGGGCAGCAGTGCCAGACACAGCCCCAGCCCCATCCACAGCAGCAGTTCCAGCGCGTCCTTCATCGCCAGGTTCAGGGTTTCGCCGCTCAGACGCAGAATGTGATCGAACTGCCCCCACAGCAGCCAGACCGCAATGGTGGCGATAAACACCACCTTGGCGATGGACTTCAGCAACTCCACCAGCGCCTGCACCCCGAACATGCGCTTGAGGCCGTTCATGGGACTGAGGCGACTGAATTTTGGCATCATCGCCTGGGTGCTGAAGTTAAAACCGCCCAACAGGCTGTTACCCACCAGGGCCGCCACCAGCACCACGGCAAACATGCCCAGCAGCGGCCACATCAGGCCGCCAATGGCCTCGGCCAGCGCCGGCATCATGGCGGCCGGGTCAAAAATGGCCGCCCGCTCCAGCCGGAAACTTTGCTCAAACACCCTGGACAGGGCCGCCCCCAGTGAATCGCCCAGCATCAGCAGGGCGGCGGCCGCGCTGAGCAGCACCGCCGCCGTGCCCAGCTCCTTGGAGCGGGGGATCTGGCCTTTTTCCCGCGCCTGCCGAAGTCGCTGCTCCGTGGGCTGTTCCGTTCTTTCCTGACCATCCGACTCTGCCATGTCAGCCTCCTTCGCAGGTCAGTCTCAGGCTGTCGCACATCACCTGTTGCAGGCGCAGCCACTGATTTTCAAAGTGATCCATAAAGCCGCCCAGGGTCAGCCACATGATGAACAGGCCACACACCATGCTGATGGCAAATCCCACGCTGAAGATGTTGAGCTGGGGCGCGGCCCGGGTCATGACGCCAAAACTGAAATTGATCAGCAGCATGGCCACAATGGCCGACAGTGACATGGCCACCGCCGCCTGAAACAGCAGGGTGAGCAGGCCGGCCAGGTGTTGCCAGTCGCCCACGGAAAAACCGCTGGCCGACACCGGCACCGAGCTGAAGCTGAGCACGATGGCCTCGATCATCACCAGGTGACCGTCGAGGCCGAGAAACAGCAGCGTGCCCAGCATCAGATACAACTGGCCCACCACGGGGGCCGACTGGCCGTTCAGCGGATCCACCATGGAGGCAAATCCCAGGCTGGTCTGCATGGCGATGATCTGGCCGGCGGTCACGAAGGTTTGCAGCAAAAACTGGGACAGCAGGCCAATCACGGCGCCTATCAGCACCTGCTGAAGGGTGATCAGAAAGCCCTGCACCGAAAACAGCTCCACCGCCGGCATGGCCGGCAGCACTGGCGCCACCGCAATGGTAATGGCCACCGCCAGCAGCAGCCGGGTGTAGACAGGCGTCAGCTGGGCGCCGAACATCACCATGGTCATCATCAGTCCGGCAATGCGAAACAGCGGCCAGAGGTAGGACGCCAGCCATTGCATCAGCTCGGCGGTGGTGTAGTTCACCCCTAGCCCACCACCTGGGGGATCTGGCTCGCCAGCTCGTGAAAATAGTCGATCAGCATGCCAAAGCCCCAGTGGGCCCCCACCGCCAGGGCCCCCAGGGTGACCAGCAGCCGGGGCAGAAAGCTCAGGGTCTGCTCGTTGATGGAAGTGGCGGCCTGAAAGATGGACACCAGCAGGCCCACCGCCAGGCTCGGAAAAATCACCGCCGACACCAGTACCGTGACCAGCCAGAGGGCGCTGCGGAACAGATCGACGAAGGTTTCCGGGCTCATTACGGGGCTCCCAGTCCAAAGCTGGTGGCGAGCGTGCCCATGATCAGGTTCCAGCCGTCCACCAGCACAAACAGCATCAGCTTGAACGGCAGCGAGATCAGCATGGGCGAGAGCATCATCATGCCCATGGCCATCAGAATGCTGGCCACCACCAGATCGATCACCAGAAACGGCAGAAACAGCATAAAGCCGATCTGAAAGGCGGTTTTGAGCTCACTGGTCACAAAGGCCGGGATCAGCACCCGCAGGGGCACCTCGGCCTCATTCTCTACCTGCACGTTGGCGATATTGAGAAAGGTATCCAGATCCTTGACCCGGGTCTGAGCCAGCATAAAGTCGCGAATGGGCAGCTCGGCCCGGGACAGGGCTTCCTTTGACCCTATGTCTTCCGCCAGATAGGGCTGCAGTGCCTCGGCGTTCACCCGGTCCAGCACCGGCGCCATGATAAAGAACGACAGAAACAGGCTGATGCCGATCAGCACCTGGTTGGACGGGCTCTGCTGCAGGCCGAGTGCCTGCCGCAAAATGGACAGCACCACGATAATGCGGGTAAAGGAGGTCATCATGATGACCACCGCCGGCAAAAACGACAGCGCCGTCATCAGCGCCAGCACCTGCAGGGTGAGGCTGTATTCCTGGCTGCCGTCCGGGTTGGTGGTGACGGTCACCGCCGACATGCCCTGCTGGGCCAGGGCCGGCATGGCCAGCAACAACAGCAGCGGCAGCAAGTAACTGATACGGCTCACCCGTTATCCCTTTTCATGTACATCTGCTCCCAAACCATCACTTGCTGAAATGGCACTTAAAGTTAAGTCTCTGTCATACCGGGCCTGACCCGGTATCTTTTGCACAAAGCTCCTGACTTTCGTCAGGATGACGGCTCAGTAAAGCTTCTGAGTAACGACTGGCTCTCGGGCACTTCCAGCGGCTGCTCCAGCTTGCCCAGACGGTTGATGTTCTGAGGAGTAATGCCGAGCAGCCACTGCTCCTCGCCCACCTGCACCACCACCAGCTTTTCCTTGTGGCCCAGGGCCAGGCTGGTGATCACCCGCAACTGACGATTGCCGCCCAGGGCCGGCAGTTTCAGCCGCCGCAGCCCCCAGCCCAGCGCCAGCAGCAGGCCGATCACCAAGGCCGACGACACGGCCCAGGACCCCCACTGGATCTCCGGTCCGCCCTGGGCACAAGCTGGTGCCGTCATCATTAAACAAAACAGGGTAGCTGGCACTTTAGTTGGCAGGGCCAGTGCAACAGGCCGTGAAGACCCGGCCGTGTGCGGGCTTGCGCCGGCCAAAGCGGCGCCTACGGCAGCACGCATTAAACGCCGACATGCATTAATGATGGGGCCTGCGCATCTCATTTCAGCTTTTTAATCCGTTCGGTCTGGCTGATCACGTCGGTCAGGCGAATACCGAACTTGTCGTTCACCACCACCACCTCGCCGTGGGCGATCAGGGTGCCGTTGACCATCACGTCCAGCGGCTCCCCCGCCAGCCGGTCCAGCTCCACCACGGATCCCTGGTTCAGCTGCAGCAGGTTGCGAATGCTGATCTGGCTCTTGCCCACTTCCATGGAAATGGTCACCGGAATATCCAGAATGGTGTCGAGCTTGCGCCGCTCCTCCTGGGTAATGGGCGCCTGGCCGTCGGCACTGAAATCGTCCAGTTCGGCGGGTTTCACCCCCCCTTCCTGCTCCGCCATGGCCTCGCCCCAGATATCATCCAGCTCGCTTTGATCGTTCTGCTCGCTCATTATGCGTCCTCAATGGTTCTTTCCAGTTCTTCCAGCTCGGCTTCGCCATCAATGCGCACGCCGCGGCGGGTCACTTCATGCAACTCGGTCTTGACGGTTTCCGGCCGCTTGATCTTTTCGGTAATGCGAATGGCCATTTTCTCCCCCGCGCGGCCCAGCTGGGCGCGAAAGGTGGGCAGCTCTTCCACCGACACCAGCAGGTGCTCGGGCATATCGACGGGAATAATATCACCGGCCTTCCAGTTCATGAGCTCGCCCAGGCTGACCTGCTTTTCCAGCAGCCGGGTGGTCATTTCCACTTCCACGTCGAGAATTTCATCGCGCAGGGCCTTGCCCCAGCGCAGATCATTTTCGCCCTTGTCGCTCTGCACACCGGCATCCAGCAGCTCGCGAATGGGCTCCAGCATGCCGTAGGGCAGGGTCACGTGAAAGTCGCCGCCGCCGCCGTCGAGATCGATGTGAAAGGAGCTCACCACCACCACCTCGGTGGGGCTCACTATGTTGGCCATGGTGGGGTTTACCTCGGAGTCGAGGTACTCGAATTCCACGTCCATCACCGGCGCCCAGGCTTCCTTGTAATCCTCAAACACCAGCTTCAGCAACAGCTGGATCACCCGGCGTTCGGTGGGGGTGAACTCCCGGCCCTCAATCTTGGCGTGACGGCCGTCGCCCCCAAAAAAGTTGTCCACCAGAATGAACACCAGCCGGGCCTCCATGGTCACCAGGCCAATGCCCTTGAGGGGGCGAAAGCGCACCATGTTGAGACTGGTGGGCAAAAACAGCGAGTGCACGTACTCGCCGTATTTGATGACCTGCACCCCGTTAATGGAGACCTCGGCGGTGCGGCGCATCATGTTGAACAGGCTGATGCGCATATGACGGGCAAAACGCTCGTTCACCATTTCCAGGGTCGGCATGCGACCCCGAACGATACGATCCTGCGAAGAGAAGTCAAAGGAGGCAATACCATCTTCGGTACCGGCATCCTCTTCTTCGATGTCGTCCACCCCGTGCAGCAGGGCATCGATTTCATCCTGGGATAACAGATCGCTCACGACTCACCTATTGCATCACTATGCTGGTAAACAACACTTTCTCGAACAACCGCTTTTCCAGCACCTCGGCAGAAGCATGATTCAGCTCGCTCAGGGCTTCTTCCCGCAAGGCCTGCTTGCTTGCCGCAGAGGAATAGTTATCGGCGCTCTGGCGGCTGAACACATCCAGCAACGTACTTTCAAGCAGGGGAAGGTGTTTCTGCGCAAGATTGGCGTTGGTATCCCCCCGCACCATCAGCTGGGCCTCTATCTGCACCAGCCGGTCCCGGCTACCTCCGGACACACTGAACACAAAAGGCTGAGACAGACTCACATATCTGGCCGAGCGTTCGGCCTCATTTTCTTCAACCGTCCCGGGCCCCGATGAGAAGGGCATCAAAAACCAGGCGATTCCGCCAGCACCGGCTACCAGCACTACCAGCAGTACAATCAGCACCGGTTTGCGCTTGTACCATGACACCTTGGGAATGGTAAGGTTATCCGCCATTGTTGTTTATTCCTTGTTGTTTCACCGCATTTAAGCAAAATAATCAATCAGGCCGCGGTCTTCCGAACGGGCAGAAAAACCGGATACCGGCTGCCAGCTTTCTTCTTCCGGCACGCCACTCGCGGCCGTTGTGCCGGCCCCTCTCTGCCCCGGCTCCCTGTTTTCGGCATTGCCGCCCTGCCCGGTAAAACCGCCCACCTGCCCCTGCCCCAGCTGTATGCCCTGCTGCCCCAGCATGTCTCTTAACCTGGGCATGGCCTGCTCCAGCATCTCCCGGGCCTGGGGGTGGTGAGCCAGAAACTGAATGCTGGCTTCCCCCTGCTCCACCCTGATGTGGATCCGTAAGCCCCCCAGCTCGGATGGGCTCAACTGAATATCAGCCTGCTGCATATTCTGATTAACCAGCACTTGCACCTGCTGAGCCATCTGGCGGGCGTTCTGCTCCGGCGCCCCCTGATGCAAAGACAGTGTCCGTTCCCCCGTCAGCGACTGCGCTCGCTCATTAAGCGGAATTCCCTGATCCCGCCCCTGCAACGGCAAGACACCCTCAGGCTGATTGGGCAGCGCCGAGTCATCCGCACTGTAAGAACCGTTTTCAACCGTTTTCAACAAGAATCCCGCCTCACCGGCCGCCTGCTCTGGCTGCAGCATGCTTGCCTGGTCACTGAGCCGACTGCCGGCTTCGCTGGTCGGATCGCTGTGAGTTGGTTCGCTGAATTTGGCTTCAGTGGCGGCCGGCTCGGGCTTGTTGCTTTGATGCAAGCCGGTTTGCCAGCGCTGACCATGCCTGATCTGGGCCAGCCAGTCAGGCTCAGCGTCATCCTGAAGCTTCGGCACAGCACTGTCTTGCTCCCCCTGACCATGAGCCGCATCGGGAAGCACAATTGCCAGCACCTCGGATGTTCTGGTCTCAGGGGCCGTCGTTACCACCAAAGGAGCCTCTTCCTGCTCATCCTCGTTCAAACGCAAGTCTTCCGCATCCTGCAATGGAGTCAGCTCTTTGAGCGGCAACTGCTTGCCCCCCTCCTCACTCTGCGGCAATGGCTCCCCATTTTCAGCATCAGCGTCTGTCGGCAAGGCCGGCGTCTCGGCCTGTTTCTCCGCTTTGCCTGATGAAGGGGCAGTCTTTGCCTGCTCGGTCTGCGCCATCACCTTGTCAAAGTCGGTGTCTGCACCGGCCTTGCCGGCTCGCCCGCTTCCACTTTCGTTTACAGCCGTCTTGGGGCCGGCCATTCCGGTCATCAATATGGTCATGCCTGCACCTTGTTCAAACTCGGACAAACAGGCCAGCTGTTCCGCGAACTGCACAGTGGCCGGACACCTTAAAATAAAGCAAGTTATGTACCAGTTTTATAGAACATCCATAAAGCACAAGCCCATCGAACTTCACGGAAACAACGGCAAACTACAGCGGCTTCTGGTGAAAACGGTAAATGGCGAGGTTGTCGAGCATCTTCTGCTCCTGACGGGCGGCTTCCTGCTGCTTGCGCTCGCTTTCTCGGGCCATCAGCTTTTCAATGGCCTGTTTGCGGGCACGCACCGCCAGCCAGGCGTCACGGCTATGGGCAAGCTGCTCCCGGGCCTGCTGCAGGCCCTGCTGCTGCTGTTGCCGGGCCATTTCCAGCTTGTCGATAAAGCCGCGAAAATGCCCGAACTGGTGGGCTTCCAGCCCGTTTTGGCCGCGCTGCTGAAAGGTCTGCACATACTGTCGCTGATACTGGCTCAGGGTCTGTTGCTGCTGCTCCATCTGCTGCAACTGCAGTTGCGCGCCACCAAGCTCCGCCGCCGCCTTGCGCTCTTCACCATCCAGCTGCTCCAGCAGCAGGGTCAGCGCCCTGCTCATCAGCCGGCCCTCATCAGCGGCATGGCCACCATATGCAGCTCGTTAAGGCAGGTTTCAAGATCAAACACCTCGGTCATGCCCTGGGTCAGAAAGCGCTCCAGCCGGGGGCGAATGGTAATGGCCATGTCCAGCCTAGGATCGGCGCCGCTCTTGTAGGCCCCCAGGTTGATCAGATCGTGATTCTGCTGATAGAGGGCATAGGCCTGCTTCAGTGCCCGGGCCTGTTGCTGGTGCTCGGGAGTGGTAACCGCCGTCATCACCCGGCTGATGGACTTCTCGATATCGATGGCCGGGTAGTGGCCGCTGTCGGCCAGCTGCCGCGACAGCACAATATGGCCGTCGAGAATGGCCCGGGCGGCATCGGCAATGGGATCCTGCAGATCATCACCCTCGGTGAGCACGGTAAAAAAGGCGGTAATGCTGCCCTGCCCGTCACCACCGTTGCCGGCCCGCTCCACCAGCGCCGGCAATTTGGCGAACACCGAAGGCGGATAGCCCTTGCTGGCCGGTGGCTCACCCACCGCCAGCGCGATTTCCCGCTGGGCCTGGGCATAGCGGGTGAGCGAGTCCATCAGCAGCAACACATTCAGCCCCTGATCCCGGTAATACTCCGCCAGGGTCAGGGCGGTTTCACAACCCTTCAGCCGCATCAGCGGAGAGGCGTCGGCGGGGGCCGCCACCACCACGGAGCGGGCCCGGCCCTGGTCGCCCAGGATCACGTCGATAAACTCCTTCACCTCCCGGCCGCGCTCGCCAATCAGCCCCACCACCACCACGTCGGCCCTGGCGCCCCGGGTCATCATGCCGAGCAGCACACTCTTGCCCACCCCCGAGCCGGCAAACAACCCCATGCGCTGGCCCTGGCCCACGGTCAGCACCGAATTGATGGCACGCACCCCCACGTCCATCGGCGTCTCGATGGGCCTGCGCGCCATGGGGTTAATGGGGCGGGACACGAAATCGGCGGTGGTGGCGGTGTTGATGGGGCCCAGGCCGTCCAGAGGCTGGCCAATGCCGTTGATCACCCGGCCCAGCAGTGCCATGCCCACGGGCACGCCGGCACCATTGCCCGCCGGCGTGACTCTGGCCCCGGGGATCACGCCTTTCAGGGACTCGCTCGGCATAAGGTAGAGCTTGTTGTCGGCAAAGCCGACCACTTCCGCGTCCATTTCCCCGAACTGGGTCTGCACCTTACACTGGCTGCCCACGGCGGCGGTGCAGCCCACCGCCTCCAGCGTGAGCCCCACCACCCGGGTGAGTTTGCCGCTGGCGGCCATGGACGGGGTCAGGCCGGCGGTCTGGTAAGCACAAAGACGCTCAGCCAGCGTCATGGAAACGGCTCCAGTTGGCCTTGATAAAATTGGCCATCAACTCATCGATACGGCCGGCCAGACTGACATCCAGCTGCGACATGGCAGTGGTGAGCCTGAGCTCGCCCCGTTCCAGCCCGGGCTCAACCACAAACTCCCAGCCCCGTTTGGCCCGGGCTTCGTCGTTATAGTGCTCGGCCAGCATCGCCATGTCGTCGGCATGCAGATAAAAGGTAAGCGGACCGTCATGGCGGGGCAGCGCCTGCAGCGCCTCCTGCACCGTGGCCAGCAACAGTTTGGGCGAGGCGCTGACCTCGGCCTTCAGCAGATTGCGGGCCAGCTCCATGGCCAGGGTGACCAGGCTTTGCTCCACGGTATGGTCCACTTGCGCCAGCGGCGCCTGCAGCCGCTCGACAAGGGCATTCAGTTGCTCCAGCCGCTGCCGGATCTGCTCACGGCCTTCCGCCAGCCCCTGCTCCAGCCCCTGCTGCAGGCCGGCCTCGTGGCCTTCCTGCATGCCCTGCAGCCGGCCCTGCTCGCGGCCTTCGGCCAGGCCCTGCTCCTTGCCCTCGGCATGGCCTTCCTCAAAGGCGGCCTGACGAATGGCTTCCAGCGCCTCGGCAGTAAGGGGCTCGGACGCGGCTTCCTCGCCGGGCTCGGCGGCTTCAGCCTCGGGTTCGTGCTCGGTACGCAGATGCAGCGCCACGCGTTCTTCCCGGGGCGCACGGGCCACTTCCATCTCGGGCCATTGCCAGGCATTCAGGCCCGCCGGTACCCTATCCTCGGGGTTGTAGCCTTTTTTAATGCTCACAGGTAGTCATCCCCGCCACCCTTGGCCAGCATCATCTCGCCGCTGTCGGCCAGGCGCCGGGCGGCCGCCAGAATATCCCGCTGGGCCCCTTCCACATCGCTGACCCGCACCGGGCCCATGGCCTCCAGGTCTTCCTGCAGCATTTCCGCCGCCCGCTTCGACATGTTGCGGAAAAATTTCTCCTTGAGCTGATCGTCGGCGCCCTTGAGTGCCCGCTGCAGCAGCTCCGGGTTAACCTCGCGCAGCAGCACCTGAATGCCCCGGTCGTCCACGTCGATCAGGTTTTCGAACACGAACATCAGATCCTGAATCTTCATGCTCATTTCTTCATCCTGGTCGCGAATGGACTCCATCAGCGCCCCTTCCACGGCGGTGTCGAGGTAGTTCATGATGTCGGCGGCGGTCTTCAGCCCCCCCATCTTGGCCGCCTTGGCGTTGCTCTTGCCGGCAAACTGCTTTTCCATGATGTCGTTCAGTTCCTGCAGCGCCGCCGGCTGCACTTCTTCCAGCTCGGCGATGCGCATGATCAGATCCAGCCGCATGGGCTCGGGAAACTGCTGCAATATGGCCGCCGCCTGATCGGCGTCGAGGTACGACAGCACTATGGTCTGAATTTGCGGGTGCTCGTTGTGAATAATGCCGGCCACCTGACGGGCATCCATCCACTTGAGCGAGTCGAGGCCACGAGAGCCGGCACCGGCCGAAATCTGGTTGACCAGCCGGCCCGCCTTGTCTTCCCCCAGGGCCGCCACCAGGGCATTGCGCACAAAGTCCTGGCTGCCCACGCCAATCTTGGTAAAGCGCTGAATATCCTCAATAAACAGCCGGTGCACGGCACTCACCCGATCCGGACCAAAGTCATTCATCGCGGCCATTTTCATGCCCAGGCGCTGCACCTGCTTGGGATCCAGATGGCGAAAGATCTGGGCGGCGTCCTCTTCCCGCAGGCTCAGCATCAGCAATGCGGCCTTTTCGGTGCCCGTCATGCGCGACAGCATCTCCCGCTGCGCGTCGGTAATCACCAGCTCCTGTTGATCACTCATCGCTTTGTACCCAGTCTTTAATCACCTGCGCCGCCAGATCCGGCTCGTTGGCCACCAGCGCCCGTACCGCCGACAGCAGATCTTCATCCTTGTTGAGGTTGGGCAGCCTGAGCTGTCCGTCCCGAATGCCAAACATGCCGTCTTCCAGCTCCGCCTGCTGGGCCAGCATGTCCAGCTCGTCACTGCCCGCCAGGGCGCTCTGACCATCGAGCCCCAGTTCGTCGGGCTTTTCATCGATGTTGAGCAGGCGTTTCATCATGGGACGCACCAGCGCCAGCAGTAGTACCACCAGCACCAGCACGGCGCCGAGAATGCGGGCCAGCCGCCAGAACCAGGCCTGCTCATAAAAGGGAATATCGGCCACGGTGTCGAGATCGGGGCGGTTGAATGACATGCTGACCACCTCGATGGCATCGCCCCGGCTCACATCAAAGCCCAGCCCGCCTTTGAGCAATCGCTCGATGCGGGCCAGCTCGGCGGCGTCGAGCGGCACCCGCTCCAGACTGCCGTCGGCCTGCGTCACCGTCTTGTAGTCCACCGCCACCGACACCGTGAGCCGGCGAATGTCGCCCACGGCGCTTTCGGTGTGGCTGATGGTGGTGTCGAGCTCAAAGTTGCGGGTAGCCTCGCGCCGGCTGCGCTCGGTCCCGGTTTTTTCCGAAGCCTCGCCGGCCTGCTCGGGAATATCGCTGTCCACCGGAGGCTGGTTGGTGAGCGCACCGGGAATACCGATGGCACCGCGACCGGAGGTGTTGTCTTCCATCACCATTTCCGAGCGGATTGCCGGCATGTCGGGGTTATAGGTTTTCACCGTTTGCTGACGACGGCGAAAATCGAGGCGCAGATCCACCTCGGCGGTGTAATTGCCCAGCCCCAGCACCGGGCTGAGAATGGCGTCAATCTTCTGGCGGTATTCCTCTTCCTGCTTTTGCTGCAGTTCAAACTCACGCCGGTTACGGGCGGCCAGGGGATCCTGAGAGCCGGAGTTGAGCAGGCGGCCGTTCTGATCGGTCACCGTTACCCGGCCCGGGGTGAGATCCGGCACCGCCGACGCCACCGTATCCACAATGGCATCCACTTCTTCCTGACGCAGGCTGGTGCCCCGGCGCAGGTTCAGCACCACGGTAGCGCTGGGCTTGCGCTTGTCGCGCACAAACACATTTTCCCGGGGAATGGCCAGCAGCACCTGAGCCCGGGACACACTGTTATATTGTTCAATCACCCGGGCCAGCTGGCGCTCCCGGCTGAGGTTAAGACGTTCGCGCTCCAGCCGCTGGCTGATGCCAAAGCCGGGATCGGACAGCAGAATGCTGTCGCCCTCGGGCGGCGCCTGGGTCAGGCCGGAACGACGCAGGCCGAGCTGAATGTCGGCATATTGATCGGCGCGCACCAGCACGCTGTTGCCGTCGATTTTGTATTCTATTTTCTGAGCATCGAGAAAGTCGAGGGTTTCAATCAGTTCCTGATTGTTGTATACCCCCAGCGGCCGCATTTCCGGCTCCTTGCCCCACAGCAGCACAAACACCGCCATGGCCAGACAAATGGCCAGGGCCAGCACAATCACTATCTGGCGCAGCACATCGGCATTGCCCAGCAGGGCAAAGGGCGTGCTCTTGCGCTCCTGCGCCTCCATGGCGGCGCCGCCGTTATTGGCAGGAAGCGTGCTCTTGTCGGTTTCCGCCAGCGGATTGTCAGCCACCCGTCAGCTCCTTACACCGGCATGTTCATGATGGTCTTGTAGGCATCCACCAGCTTGTTGCGTACCTGCACGGTGGCCTCAAAGGCGATGCTCGACTTCTGGGCCGAGATCATCACCTGCTCCAGGCCCACCGACTCGTCGCCCAGCTCAAAGCGGGTGCGCAGCTCGTTGGTGGTTTGCTGCAGACCATTGACCTTGTTTACGGCCTGGCCCAGCAATTCGGCAAAGTCCTGACGAGGGCCGGTGCCCTGCACCGGGGCCAGGTTTTGGGCCTCGCCCTGCATTGACTGCATCTCGGCCAGCAGCGCGGCGGCTTTAATCTCCATCAATTTGGCTCCTCAATCAGTAAACACTCATGCGAACACGCATCTTAATGCAAAGGCCGGGCCAGTTCATCTTTTCAGCGTCAGGCGGGTACCTTTATCCCCGCTTCGCGCATGCGCGCCAGCTTGTAACGCAGGGTGCGCGGACTGATGCCCAGCCGCTCCGCCACTTCACGCCGGCTGCCGCCGCTGTTGTGCAGCGCCTGCAGAATAATGCGGTGCTCCTGGTTTTCCAGCGCTTCTCCCAGCTCCGCAGCGGTGGCGGCCGGCACCGGCACGGAAACCGGGCTGCCGTCGTCCAGCAAAATGTCGCCGGCCGTTATCTCGGTGCCGGCGGCCAGGATCAGCGCCCGCTGCATCACGTTATCCAGCTCGCGCACATTGCCCGGCCAGTGCCAGCCCTGCAACCGGAATTCGGCCTCGGCAGACAACACCACACCATGCCGGCCCTGCGCCCGAGCGTGGCAGTTCAGCAGAAAGCGGGCCAGGGGCAGAATGTCGGCGGGGCGATCGGCCAGGGACGGCCACGCCAGCGGAAACACATTCAGCCGGTAGTAGAGATCTTCCCTGAAACTGCCTTCACTGACCGCCTGACGCAGATCCCGGTTGCTGGTGGCCAGCACCCGCACGTTCAGCCTCAGGGTTTTGCGTCCGCCCAGCCGCTCCACTTCCTGCTCCTGCAGCACCCGCAGCAGCTTGGCCTGAAGCGCCACGTCCATTTCGGTGATCTCGTCCAGCAACAGGGTACCTTCCTGGGCCAGCTCGAACTTGCCGGCACAGGCCTGCACCGCGCCGGTAAAGGCGCCCTTTTCATAGCCGAACAGGGTGGCTTCCAGCATGTTGTCGGGAATGGCCGCGCAGTTGATGGCCACAAAAGGTTTGTCGGCCCGGCTTGAACGGCGGTGAATGAAGCGCGCCAGCACTTCCTTGCCGGTGCCGCTGGGACCCGAGATCATCACGCTGGCATCGGTGGCCGCCACTCTGGCCGCCAGTTGCAGCAACTGGCGGCTGGCGGCGTCTTCGGCAATGGGATCTTCATGGCTGTGCAGCGCCGGACGCACATAACGGCGCACTCGCTCCAGCAGGGCATCGGGGGTAAAGGGCTTGGCCAGATAATCCACGGCACCGGCACGCATGGCGGCCACCGCCCCCGCCACCTGAGCGTGGGCGGTGATCACCAGCACCGGCAGCCCGGGCAGGCGCTCGCCTATCCAGCCGAGCAGCTCCAGGCCATTCATGCCGGCCATTTGCACGTCGGTGATCACCATACGCACCGGCGCCTGTTGCAGATAAATCATGGCGTCTTCGGCACTGACCACACAGGTGCACTCAAGGCCGGCCAGCTCCAGGGTATCCTGCAGCGCCTGCTGCAGACCGGTGTCGTCTTCCACAACCAGAATATCGGTGTTCATCATGCCTCCTTGTTGGCCGCCAGTGGCAACCACAGGCTGAAACAACTGCCTCGCCCCGGTGCCGAGCTGACCTCCACCCTGCCCTGATGGGCGCGCAACACCGAGGCCACCGCCGCCAGCCCAAGCCCCGAGCCCTGGCTGCGGGTGGTGAAAAAGGGCGTGAAGATCTGCTTTTGCAGAGCCTCATCCATGCCCTTGCCATTGTCGGCAAGGCGGATAAGAGCCCAGTCTCCTTCGCGCCCGGCAACCAGGGTCAACGCATCGGCACCGGCCTCGACGGCGTTTTCCAGCAGGTTGAGCACTATACCCTGCAGGCTGTTGCCGTTGCCCAGCACCTCGAGCCCGGGCTCCACCCGGCACTCAAGACTGGCCTTGCCTGCCAGCAGGGGCGCCGCCGCCTCGACGGCGGCATTCAGCAGGGTGTTCACACACAGCGGCTCGGCCAGGGCCGCCTGATCGGGCCGGGCATAGAGCAGAATGTCGCTTATTTGACGCTCAATATCGCCGAGCCTGTCCATCAGCCGCTGCTGAAAGCGCTGACGTTGTGAAAGATCCAGCCCGGGGCTGGCCAGATTGGCGCCGTACAGCATGGCCGCCGACAAGGGCGTGCGGATCTGATGCGCCAGGGTGGCCGCCATGCGCCCCAGGGCCGCCAGCCGCTCGGCGTGGCCCTGCTGCTCGGCCCAGGCCCGGGTGGGAGTAAAATCGGTCAGTTGCACCAGCTGACCGGGCAGGCCGGGCAGATGGGAAATGGCCAGCTGCACCCTGCGGCCGTCGTGCAGCGACACCTGCAGGCCATCATCGGGCCTGGGCGCAAAGGCCCGGGCGATCACGTCAAGCCAGGGAGTATTGAGCAAAGGCTCGCCCAGCAGCGCCCGGGCGGCGGCGTTGGCCCGGCTGACCACGCCCTGGCCATCCACCCACAGCAGGCCACCGGGCAGGGTGTGAAGCACCTCTTCAAGACGTGCCGGGCCCAGCAGGGCAAGCCAGGAGGCATGGGGGGCGGATTGAGTGGGTGTGAATGTGCTCATGGCAGCGATGATTCAAAATGCGTGCCACTCGCAAATTGTTCAATCGCGCCCGATGCCGTATTTTTTCATTTTCTCCACCAGAGTGGTGCGGCGCATGCCCAGATGCTCGGCGGCCCGGGCCACCACGCCGTCGTGGGCGTCCAGCGCCCTGCCAATCATCTCCACCTCGATATTGGCCAGCATTTCCTTGAGGTTAACGCCTTCGGCGGTGATGTCGGGAATGTGCAGTTCGCCATTGAGCACCGGTACTTCGTCTTCCGGTTCAAAGTCAAAGAAGGTGGTGCCTGCGTCGTCGAACTCAACGGGTTCGTCGGAAAAAATGGATGCCAGCGCCGCCTGCTCGTCCATGTCATCAAAGGACTCGGGCACATGGTCACCCCGGTATTTTTCCGGCAAATCGGCCGGCTGCACCTGCTGTCCGGGGCACAGGATCATCATGCGCTCCACCAGGTTCGACAGTTCGCGCACGTTACCGGGCCAGCGGTAGCCCTGCAGGGTTTGAATGGCCGCCGGCGAAAAGTCGAGATCCACCTTGTGCTCGTTGCGGTGGCGTGCCACCAGCTCCCTCAGCAGCAGGGCAATGTCGTCGCGGCGCTCGCGCAGCGGCGGGGCGGTAATGGGAAACACGTTCAGCCGGTAGTAGAGATCTTCGCGAAAACGCTGCTCCTGGATCATGGCTTCCAGATCCCGGTGGGTGGCGGCAATGATGCGCACATTGGCCTTGATGGGACGGGTGCCCCCCACCCGCTCAAAGCTGCGCTCCTGCAACACCCGCAGCAGCTTTACCTGCATGGGCAGGGGCATGTCGCCGATTTCATCCAGAAACAGAGTGCCGCCATCGGCCAGTTCAAAACGGCCCTTGCGCGCCGACACCGCGCCGGTAAAGGCGCCCTTTTCGTGACCGAACAGCTCGCTTTCCAGCAAATCCGCCGGAATGGCGCCGCAGTTAATGGGCACAAAGGGACCTTTCGCCTGCTGCGACAGCAAATGAATGGCGCGGGCGATCACTTCCTTGCCGGTGCCGGACTCCCCCAGCAGCAGCACATTAGCCTGCTTGTCGGCCACCTGCTGGATCAGCCCCTTAACCGACTGCATGGCCGTGCTTTCTCCCACCAGCAGCTCTTTCAGGCACTGCTCATGCTGCAGGCTTTGCGCCGCCGGGCGCCACTGCTCGGCCTGCCCCAGCAGGCGGGTAAGTTCGTCGTAGGTCAGTTCACTCAGGGTGCCCAGCAAATTGGGCGCCGAGCTGCGAAGGGGCTGCAGACTGATAAACACATGATGCGCAAACTGCTCTGGCAGTTCGTGCAAGGGTGCGTTAATGTCGCCCAGCAATACCGTTATGGTATGAGCCTGCTCCTGCAGCCAGGCCAGATCACTGGCACGGCTGCCACTGCGCCACTCGACCTGCATAAAAGAGAGAATAGCTTCCAGCCTTGTTCGACGTTCCTGGTCGTGATCCATGATCAGAATGCGGCCGCTAAAGCTCATAATGGAGAATTTCCTCGTTAGTCTTTTCAAGAGTAAGCGTCTCTCGCACATTCATTCCTGCAGAAACGAGAGCATTACACCATAGCAGTTTCAAACGAGCCTTTCATTTCAAGGCAAGACGACATTCTGACATGGGTGTCAAAAGTTGGCGAACGAAAAAGACGGATTCTCGGCGTGGAATTGATCAGAATCAATTAAAGAACAATCATTGAGCAATCAATGATTAAATGGCGAGCGGTTGTGGCATATTTCTGACGTTTGTAACTATTTTCGTGCTTTGAACGCGGCGGTGATAACGGGCGGCCTGCGGCCGCCCCATGGGCTCAGGCCGGTACTTCCTGCTGTTCGGCCGGAATGGCATCCCAGGCGGCTTTGATTTCCCGCAGCACACCAGCGGCGTTCTCCAGCCGGACTGCACTGTTTTCGCTGTTGGCCAGCATCAGCTCGCGGGCGGCAAAATCGTAGAGATTGTCGAGGTTGGCGGCAATGTCACCACCAGCTTCCACATCCAGCGCCGCCTGCAGCTCGGCCACAATGGCCAGGGCCGCGCCGATCAGCTCGCCCTTTTGAGCGGGCTGATTTTGCTCCATGGCGCTCCGAGCCCGGGCCAGCCGCTCCAGGGCACCGGCCAGCAGCATTTGCACCATTTTATAGGGGCTGGCCACGTCCTTCTGGCTGGTGACCGCCACCGATTTATAGGCTTTAAGTGAGCCACGCATCGCTTACTCCTGATGTTTGATTTTTTGATAGGCCCCCACCGAACGGCGGCCCTTTTGCATGCCAGCCAGTTGCTCGGCCAGCCGTTGACGAGTGTGTTCGGCCTGCTGTTTAAGCTGCTCGGAACGCGCCATTAATGCATTGACCTGCCCGGGGCTGAGCATTTCCTGCTCCAGCAGCAGCGCCAGCAGGCGTGCCCGCTCGGCCAGCAGTTCCTGCAGCTGTTCGCCATCCAGCTGCTCCGGCGCGCCAAAGCGAGCCAGCAGCCCGGCATCCAGGGTTTCCAGTTGTTCGGTAAGACTCATTTCTTGCTGCCATAAAAGTCGGGCATGTTTTCAAAGGCGCTGATCACCGAGCTGAGCTGCTGGTTCATTTGCGACACCACCATGTCCATGGCGGAAAACTGCTTGTACACCCGCGCCTCGTACTGCTCCATGTATTCGTCGAACGACGCCTTCTCTTTTTCCAGCTTTTTCATTTGCTGGCTGAGCGTTTCACCCTTTTGAGTGATGACCCCTTCCTTGCCCACAAAATCGTCGGCCAGGCCCTTTAACTGACCGGTAAGGCCCTTGTCGCCAGCAAGAAGCAGACCAACCTGTTCAAAGTTGTCATCCAGCTGTTGCTGCAACTGCTCGCTGTCCAGCTCCAGGCTGCCGTCCTTGTTGGTGGTAATGCCCAGATCCGCCAGGCTCTGCACCGGCGGTTGGGCGCCTGCCAGCGGGGCGCTCATCATGCGCCTTAACTGCGACATTAAATTGCGGGTGCTGGTGTCGCCATTCAGCGGCGACGCCTTACCGGCATCGGCGTCGTAACTGGTGAGCGAGCCCACCGTGCTGGCCACCTTGTTAAAGGCATCCACCAGGCTCTTGATGTTGGTTTCCACCGCCTTTTTGTCGTAACCAATGGTCAGCCGGGTGTCGGGCTTTTCGGTGGTATTGGCCTTGTCCAGGGTCAGGGTCACGCCGGCGATGGCGTCTTTTATTTCGTTGCTCTGGCTGGTAACCCGGGCGCCGTCTATGGTGAGCTCGGCGTTTTTGGCCGCCTGCACCTCGGTGAGCTTGCCGTCCGCATCCAGCAGTTGCGACAGGCCGCCCGGGGTGCCTTCGCTGACGGTGAGGCCAATCTGGTGGTCGGTGCCGGTTTTTTCGGAAAACAGCACCAGCCGCGAGCCGGCGTCATCGGTCACCACAGTGGCCTTTACGCCCTTGTTGTTCTCGGCGCTGTTGATAGCCTGGGCAATGCCGGACAGGGTGCTTTGGTCTTTTTCCACCGTCACGGCAAAGGACTGATCTCCCACGCTGATGTTGAGGCTGCCCTCGCCCAGCTTGGTGCTTTTGTCGATGGCCTGGCTGCCCGCCTTGTGGGCCTGTGCCAGTTGCTCCACCACCAGGGTATAGCTGCCGGCCACGGCATTTTTGCCGGCTTTGGCGGAAACAAAGCCGCTTTCACTGAAGCTGGTGGAGCGTTTCTGAAAGGCGTCGTTACCCTCCAGCTTGCCGAGGGCGGTTTTAAAGCCGTCGAGCGCGCCGGTAAGGGAGCCATAGGCCGAGAGCTTAACGTTAATGTCGGCCGCCCGCTTGTTAAGCAGTTGCTCCTTGGGGCCGCGCTCGGCGTTGACGGTGGCATCCACAAAGCTCTGAATGGGAAAACCCGAGCCCACCCCGGGCAGTTTGAGATCACCCATGTTGCGTCTCCTTTCTGGCGCGTGTCGTTATCGGCGCGCGTGTTTGTCAGGCTCGGGTGTCGATCAGCCCGCCGCTGGCCTCGGCCAGGCGGGTAATCACATCCAGCAGCTCTTCGCTGGGAATTTGCCGTATCACTTCGCCCTGATCGTCCAGCACGGTGACCACATTGCGGCCCGAGTCTTCATCCACCCGAAACTGCAGGCTGCGGTTAAAGCTGCCGATAAACTCCTGCATCTGCCCGGCCATATCTTTCAACTGCTCGGCAGAGAGATTGGCCTCACCGGCCTCGGCGCCGGCCTGCACCGCCTGCCTGGTTTGCGTGGCCTCGGCCTGGGCCGGGGTTAACGGGGCCGGCGCCTGGCGCGGCTGGGTACTTACCTCGGCGGCGGTTTGCTGCCGGTTGGTGGGGGCTGGAATGTCCATACCATGGCTCCTTGATAAGCGCGCTGGGCCGTGATGAGCCTTGAGCGCGGTAAGACCATAAAGCAAAACCCACATCATGACCATTTTGCTTTAGGGTCTGAATGAACGACAACAAACTGCACAAAAGGGGCGTTGCCGCCCCTTGTAAACATACGATAGTGCCTTGCTTCCTTAACCCAGCAGCGACAGCGCCGCCTGGGGCAGCTGCTTGGCTTGGGCCAGAATGGAGGTGCCGGCCTGCTGCAGGATCTGCTGCTTGGTCAGGTTGACGGTTTCCTGGGCAAAGTCCACATCCATAATGCGGCTCATACCGGCGGCGGCGTTTTCCTGAATGCTGGCCAGGTTGTTGATAGTGCTGTTCATGCGGTTCTGGAAGGCACCCAGGCTGGCGCGCTGATCGTCGATGGAGGCCAGGGCCTTGTCCAGAATTTCAACGGCCTCGTTGGCGCCTTCGGCGGTGCTGAGATCAATGCTGGCCACCGACTTGAAGGTGGTGCCTTCGGCCAAGGCCATGGTGCCAGAGTCCAAGTCGCTTTCGGTGGCCCCCACCGCCACACTGGCAATACCGTCATCCAGCTTGGCGTTGCTGAAATCAATTACAAAGTCGGATGCCGGACGTCCATTAGTGGTTTCTACAGTGCCAGATTTGGTTCCGTTACCTACAAAAGTCTGACCAGCTACTGTAATGCCATCGGTCGCTTCTGTGGCAGTTAGATCTACTTTAACCTCAAAGTTACTGCCATCGGCAGCACCGGTCAGCATAATCTTGCCATTATCGCTGGCGGTAGCGGTAATATCCTTACCGGCATCTTTCATCACGCTGTTAATAGCATCAGCTAGGTTAGCTGCAGAAGTTATTTTCTCATCAACCAGCACATCAGTGCCATCAATGGTCAATGTCATTGAGTCCCCAGCTTCCAATGCCTGGAAACCACTTAACTCCATGGTCGCCTGCCCCATGGTATCCAGGCCCTGAATGCCGTCAGTGGAGACTTCGGTGCCGGCTGTGGTGGCGCCCGTTGCGTAAGTGCTTCCATTCAGATCAAATGCATTACCTGCACCAGTGACATCGGTGACTGCTGCATTAACCTGGGAGCCATCTTCTTTTCCGATAAGAGAGAAACCTGCAGTGATATCTTCTGTGGTATTCGCTGTATCGTACTTGATGGTGTAGCCGGCTTTGTCTGCAGCTTCTTCAATTTGTTGTTTCCATGCCAGCTTTTCGTTAGCCGTTGCTACCGCTGCAGCTTTATCCAGGGTTAACGTATAGCCATCTATTTCCAGGTCGATATCGCCAGTAGCACCGCCTGCGGCAAAAGCACCCAAATCAACCGCCATTGATGCCTGGGTAGTACTAGCCGGAATACCATTGGTGGATTTTTCGGTCGTCGCAGAAATACCACCAGCAGCACCAACGTAGGCATTACCATTTACAACTGCCTGTGTATTCGATGAAGTTGAGGCAGAACTCACCTCAATCGATATTTGTGAACCATCCTCAGGCCCGGTAAAGGTAAATTCACCATCTTTTTCAGTGACACCATAACCTGCATTAGCTGTTGCGGTCTCAATGGCACTCTTAAAGGTGGCAGCATCATTTTCTGCATTGCCGGTACCAGTAAGGTTTACTGTTTGCTGTGAGCTTCCGGTACCAATTTTAAGGGTTAATGTATCACCTGAATTAACCTTGATATTATCCAGCTTCATGGTGGCCTGCACAGGCTCCGCAGAACCTTCACCGCCGCTGACCTTCACATCACTCAGGCCGGAAATGCTATTGATTTTTTCCTGCACATCCTTGGCGGACATGCCGGCATTCAGGGCAATGTTATGGGTCTTGTCGCCCACCTTCACCAGCACCTGGCCGGCGCCGCTTTCGGTGCCACCGGCCACCTTGGTGGTGAGATCAGCGGTTTTGTCAAAGCTCTGGAACTTGCGGCCAATGGCGGAAGCGGAAATATCCGACAGGCCCAGGCTCTGGGATTCGTTGGCGTTGGCGCCAATCTGGAACGACTTGGTGCCAAAGGCGCCGTTCAGCAGTTTCTGGCCACCAAAAGAGGTGGAGTCGGCGATACGGGTGAGTTCCGACTGCAGCTGGCCGATTTCCTTCTGAATGGAGGCGCGGTCTTCATCGGAGTTGGAGCCGTTGGCGGACTGCAGCGCCAGATCCCGCATGCGCTGCAGAATATTGGTGGATTCCTGCATGGCGCCTTCGGCGGTTTGCGCCATGGAGATGCCGTCGCTGGCGTTTTTCATCGCCACACCCAGACCTTTGATCTGGGAGTTCAGGCGGTTGGAGATTTGCAGGCCGGCGGCATCGTCCTTGGCGGAGTTGATGCGGCTGCCGGAAGACAACCGCTCCATGGAGGTGGCCAGGGCACTGCTGGATTTGTTGAGGTTGCGCTGGGCGGTGAGGGCCGAAACGTTGGAATTAACTGTAATCGCCATAATCGAATCTCCGTGATGAGTTCTGTTCCGGCGCTCTGCCGGCGTTGCTTGTTCAGGCTATCGGCGAAGGGTTAAGCTTCTTTAGTGCTTTTTTGCACTTTTTCTTTGCCTTTTCTTCGCATACTGCGCGCCTGCTGATCTGGCTATCGGCTTCATTTGGCAAAGCTTTAGGCATTTTGTGAGGATGGGAGGGAGGGGGGAACGGGAAGACGGGAAGACGGGAAGACGGGAAGACGGGAAGACGTAAGATGCCGGACAATACAGCTTATGTCTTCCGTTTCCTGCCGGCTGAAGCGGCGGTTACAGCAAGTCCAGGTTGCCGCTGTGCGGCAAAATGCGGGCAAGCTGCCCGCACTCCATATCCATTCCTCGCTTCCCCCCTCACGCCTTTCGTCTTCCGTCTCCCCGTTTCATACTCCATGCTGTTCCAGCAGTGCAATCAGCCCGTCTTCATCCATAATGGTCACACCCAGCTCCTGGGCCTTGGTGAGCTTGGAGCCGGCGGCTTCGCCGGCCACCAGCACGCTGGTCTTGGCGGAGACGGAGCCGGCCACCTTGGCGCCCAAGGCCTGCAGCGCGGCCTTGGCCTCGTTGCGCGGCATGCGGCTTAAGGTGCCGGTCAGCACAAAGGTCTGACCCGCCAGCGGCTGGGCATCGGCCCTGGGGGCTTCCATCGCCGGCCAGGTCAGGCCGCAGCCGCCTTCGTCACGGGGTTTGACCAGGGCATCCACCACTTCCCGGTTGTGGGGCTGGCGAAAGAAGTAGTAGATGTGCTTGGCCACGATCTCGCCCACATCAGGCACTTCAATCAGTTTTTCCACCTCGGCGTTCATTACCGCGTCCAGCTCCAGAAAATGCCGGGCCAGGTTGTTGGCGGTGGCCTCACCCACCTCGCGAATGCCCAAAGCATAGAGAAAACGGGGCAGCGTGGTGGTACGGGCCTTGTCCAAGGCCGCCAGCAGCTTGATGGCCGACTTCTCCCCCATGCGTTCCAGCCCCATCAAGGTGTTTTGGGAAAGATGAAACAAGTCTGCCGGGGTCTTGACCAGTTCCTGATCCACCAGCTGTTCCACCAGTTTGGTGCCCAGCCCTTCGATGTCCAGCGCCTTGCGCGAGGCGAAGTGGCGCAGCGCCTCCTTGCGCTGGGCGGCACAAATCAGCCCCCCGGTGCAGCGGGCCACGGCTTCGCCTTCAATGCGCTCTATGTCGGAATCACACACCGGACAGCGTTCGGGAAATACAATGGCTTGTGCAGACTCGGGGCGGCGTTCGGTGACTACGCCCACCACCTGGGGGATCACATCGCCGGCGCGACGAATGATCACAGTGTCGCCCACCATCACCCCCAACCGGGCAATTTCATCGGCGTTGTGCAGGGTGGCGTTGGATACGGTGACCCCGGCCACCGCCACCGGCCTGAGCTTGGCCACCGGGGTGATGGCGCCGGTGCGCCCCACCTGAAACTCCACGTTCAGCAGCTCGGTCAGCTCTTCCTGAGCAGGAAACTTGTGGGCGGTGGCCCAGCGCGGCGCCCGGGCCACAAAGCCCAGTTGTGCCTGCAGCGCCAGCTCATCCACCTTGTACACCACGCCGTCGATTTCGTAGGGCAACCGATCCCGGCGCGCCAGAATATCGTCGTGATAAGCCTGACAGCCTTCCCGTCCACTCACCCGTTTTACCTCCGGGCTCACCGGCAGGCCCCAGCTTTTGAGGGTTTGCAGCACATCAAAGTGGCGCTCGCCCAGGGGCTCGCCCTCTACAAAACCCACGCCGTAGCAGTAAAAGGCCAGAGGCCGGCTGGCGGTAATGCGGGAGTCGAGCTGGCGCAGGCTGCCGGCGGCGGCGTTGCGCGGGTTGGCGAACACCTTGCCGCCTTCGGCCCGGGCGCGCTCGTTCATGCGTTCAAAGCCGGATTTGGGCATATAGACCTCGCCACGCACTTCCAGCCGCGCGGGCCAGCCTTCGCCGCGCAGCATGAGCGGCACGGCACGAATGGTGCGCACGTTTTCGGTAATGCCCTCGCCGGTGCTGCCGTCGCCCCGGGTGGCGGCCTGCACCAGCCGGCCCTGCTCATACACCAGACTTACCGCCAGGCCGTCGAGCTTGGGCTCGCAGCAAAATGCCAGCGGCTCGGTGCGGCCCAGACGGTCGAGAATGCGCTTTTCAAAAGCGGCCAGCTCCTCTTCGCTGAACACGTTGTCCAGTGACAGCATGGGCAGGGCATGCTGCACCTCGGGAAACGCCGCAACCGGCGCGCCGCCTACCCTCTGGCTGGGAGAAGCCGCGTCCTGCCATTCGGGATGCTCGCTTTCAAGCGCCAGCAGCTCGCGCATGCAGCGGTCGTACTCCGCGTCGGGCACGGTGGGTGCGTCTTCCACGTAATATTGATGGTTCCAGGTGTTGAGTTGCTGGCGCAGGGCGAGCAGGCGGGCGTGGGCGTCGTTCATGAATGGGTTCCGCTTAAACAAAAAGTGCGGCCGGCGCCGCACTTTGACTTGCACATGTGTGGGGGTTACTCGGCCTGACTGTCGTAGTCGCGCAGCTGCTCACGACAGTGGGCCAGATAGTCGGGGCTGATGGGCGAACGCTCCACATCAAACAGCAGGGCGTCCAGCTCTTCCGCCAGGTTTTCGGCGGTCTGCACCATCAGGTTGAACTGGTTCTTGGCCATGCCCGGAGGCGGCAGCTGCATGAAAATGGACACACCCGGTGTGCTGAAGCTGCTCATGGCCTCGGGATTGAAGGTACCGGGCTTGACCATGTTGATCAGGCTGAACAGCACACTGCCCTGCCCGGCCGGCGTCTGGTGATGATGGAATATGTCCATCTCGCCAAAATGAAAGCCGTTGACGGTAAGTGCGCGCATCAGGGCGGCGCCCTCAATCTGCTGGTTGGGCCGGGCCATCAGGTTGATCACATACACATCCTGCCAGGTGCGCGGCACCTCGCGCAGGGCCGGCTCGGGCCTGGGTTGCGGTGCGGGCTCGGCCACCGGAGCGGCTTGGGCCACCACCTCGGGCTGGCTTTCCGGCGCGGGCGCCGCCGCGGGCTCCGGCTCGCGCTCCGCCGCCCCCCGGGGGCTGACAGGCTCAACATGGGCAAACGGGCGCTCCGGCTCGTCAAACAGCGGGTCAAACTCGTCTTCCGGCACCTGCTCCGTTGCCTGCACGGCCGGGGCCGGTCTGGCGGGCTGCGGCTTGAGTGCAGGGCGGGCAGGCTGAATTTCGTCTTCGTCGTCATCCAGGGCGGAAAAGCGGGGCTCGGCGCGCCGGCTGTCGGCCACGGGCTCGGCCGCCTTGCGGCCACTGACCACCCGCACCCGGCCAATGCCGTCCTGATCAAAATCGTTATTCGCGGCCGGCTCCGACGCCACCTTGCCCATGGGTTTGTTGCGCATGGAAGGCTGGCGCTCCTTCTTGCTGGTCCACAGTCCATGGATCAGCAGGGCGGCAATGGCCATGGCGCCCAGAATAATCAAGATAATTCGCAAGTCCTGCATTATCGTTTCTCTGTTTTGTTTGCCGGCCGAGCCGCTGGCACCGGCGCAATCCATAGGGGTTATCCCGAATACTGCGACAAGGGTATGTTTACCATTCGGGTTTGACAAGAGTCTGGCGGGCACTGGTGACACAAAATCATGCGCTTTGCCCGCTCAGGCCCCTTCTTGCCGGGCAAATGCCCTGCGACAGCCGGTTTCGCGCGACGGTAGCGGTCGGGCAAGGGCTTATTTAGAATGTGCGCTTCGTTTCAGGAAATGAGGGTGTCATGTCTGCCAGTTATCACAGCGCCAGCGGGCCGCAATATCTGATGAAGGGGTTGTCGCTTATCAGCGAGCGGGACTTGCGTCCCTTTGTGCTGGTGCCGCTGCTTATCAACCTGCTGCTGTTTGGGGGCGCCTTCTATTATCTGTTTACCCGGCTGGAGCTGCTGTTCGCCTGGCTGGCAGGGCAGACCCCAGACTACCTGCACTGGCTTGGCTACCTGCTGTGGCCGCTGGCGCTGGTGAGCATAGCGGTGGTGTTTTCGTTTGTGTTCACCGGCTTTGCCAACATGCTGGCGGCGCCCTTCAACGGCCTGCTGGCGGAGCGGGTCGAGCTCAAGCTCACCGGCACCCCGGTGCCCGACAGCGGCTGGCTGGATTTAATCAAGGATACCCCGCGCATGCTCGGCCGGGAGTGGCGCAAGCTGGCCTATTATCTGCCCCGGGCGCTGGGCTGCCTGCTGCTGTTTCTGGTGCCGGTGGTGGGTCAGACCCTGGCGCCCCTGGTGTGGTTTGCCTTCAGCGCCTGGATGATGGCCATTCAGTATTGCGATTACCCGTTCGACAACCACAAGATCGACTTCACCCTCATGCAGCGGGAGCTGGGCACCAAGCGCCGGCTGACCTGGGGCTTTGGCGCCAGCGTCACCCTCTGCTCCAGCCTGCCCTTTATCAACCTGCTGGTCATGCCGGTGGCCGTGTGCGGCGCCACCGCGCTGTGGGTGGATCACTTTTACCAGCTGCGCACCGGGCCCGTGTCCAGGTGAACAAAATTGGAGCCGGGGTAATAGCCCACCCCGCCCACCGCCAGCTTGCGGGCGGCCTGGCGCAGATGGGCCAGCTCAACACCGGGCATGCGCAAGTCAATGGCCTGCCCCTTCATGTGATAGCTTTTCTTGGCCACCCCCGAGCTGTTGCGGCGCAGCATGGCGTTGGTGGCCGGTGAGCGGTAACCGGAGATGATCTGAATTTCGCCCTGTTTGCCCAGACGGTGCTGCAGCAAAAACAGCTGATCAAACAGTTTCGGGTCGATGCGATACACCTCATTGCTGCGAAAATCGCGCATCACCCGGTTGAACGACGCCAGGCCCTCATCCAGATACTGGCCTTCCTCCCAGAAGCTGGCGCTGACCTTTTCACCGGTATGCAGGTTATGCAGGCTGAGCTTGCGCACCGGCGCCGACAAACTGGCCTCGGCCGGCTTCGGCATCAGGGCGGCGGCGCCCAGCCCTCCCAGTCCCAGCAGAAAACGACGACGACCCAGATGGCGTTTCAGCATACAACCTCCACGAAACGGTAAACCACTGAAAAGCCGGGTCACCGCGGAGTGATTCCGGCCTTGTTCAAAGCTAAAAGTGAGCGAAAGCTAACCCGGAACAAGCCGGTGGATCAACAACCATTGGTTATAAGGACCCGCTCGAGTATTAGCCTGTTTGTTCAGCTTTGCCGGTGCAGTGCTGCAAAGGGATCCGCCAGATCCTTGTCGAAGTCGTAGATATCGTCGCGAAACCGGGGCAGGCCATCGGCTCCCAGCCAGCCGCGCCAGTACACCATAAACACCGGCAGCGGCTCGCTCACCGGAAGCCACTTGGTGCGCTTGGCCGCCTTGAGTGCCGCCAGCCGCTCAGGACTCCAGGTAGTGCTCAGCAACCACAACGCCAGTTGCTCGGCATTGGCCACCCGCACGCAGCCGGAGCTGAGCGCCCGGCTGTCACGGGCAAACAGCCCCCGGGAGGGGGTGTCGTGCAGATAAATGGCGTCGTTGTTGGGCAGGTGGAACTTCCAGGCCCCCAGGGCGTTGTTGCTGCCGGGTTTTTGCCGCAGACGAAACGGAAAGCGGTTCTCCATGTAAAGCACGTATTGCCACTCTTCCGTGGGCACCACCCGGCCGGCACTGTCGATCACCTCAAAGCCCTCGCGGGCAATGTAACCCGGATCCCGGTACAGCCGGGGCACTATGTCCTTGGTCATAATGGAGCGGGGCACATTCCAGGGCGGGTTGACCACCACGTTGGTAATGGCGCTGTGCATAATGGGCGTGCGCCGGCTGTCGCGGCCCACGATCACCTCGCTCTCCAGCACCTGTACCCTGTCCTGATACAGCCGCAAACGGTATTCGGGAATGTTCACCAGCAGGTAGGACGCCGGCAGGCTGTCGCCGATCAGGGTGCGCAACATGCTGCGCATCAGCAACTGGGCCCGGCGCCGGGGCGGCAGATCGAGCCAGCCATAAGTGTGGGGGCCAACCACGCCGTCCACCGTCAGGCCATGACGATGCTGAAAGGCCGCCACCGCCGCAGCCAGGGTCTGGTCGAACAGGGCGGGATCGTCAGGCTCGGTGCCGGCGTCCATGTCGCCCAGCTGCTGCAGCCGCCGGCGCAAACTGACCACCGCCTCGCCACGCTGCCCCGGCCTGAGGGTGGCGCCGGCTATGGCGGGCCAGGGCGCGTCGGCCAGGGCCAGCAGCCGGGCCAGTTGCGCCTTGAGGGCGGGGTAATCGCCATAGCCGGGCATCAGCTCGCGCACCAGCGCCAGCCGGTCGTCGCCGCTCACGGCGGCGGCAAGCCGTGACCGCTCCTCGTCGGTGGAAACCAGCGACAATTTGCCGGTGTTCAGGTACTGGCGCTGTTCAAAGTCCAGGGTGGCCCACTGGCGCCAGAAGGCGGCCAGCCCCAGCCACAACTGATCGTCTGCCGCTTCGGAGGCGGTGTCGGCCGACACCGCCAGCTGCCAGCGCCGGGTCAGCTCCGGGTGCACGTCGGCCAGGGCCAGCTCCAGCCCCAGCTGGTGCAGTTGCAGGCGAGCCTGGGGAACTTGCTGCCAGCCGGCGGCCAGGGTGGCAAAGCTCAGCAGCCACAGGCCCCACAACCAGCTTATGACAAGGGTTCTTTTCATCAGCGCGGTTCCGAATATTCCGTTATGTATCATGACCGGACAAACCGGCCATGCTGTGATTTTTTTATGACTGTAAGACAAGGCCGCGTTCAAAAACACCGGTAATGGCGAAAAACAAACCGTGACCCGAGTCACAGGGTTTCAGGCGGCAATCAGGTAATGGGGTTTAAGGAATATGATTTTATCATTTAATAACATATTGTTATAACAAATCGTCACTTCTCATTCCCGCAGGAAGGATTAAGCTAACACTGTATTCCATCTTTCATGTTTATTTACATCAGGGACAGCCACAATGAGCAAGATTTTTGAAGACAACTCTCTCACCATTGGCCGCACACCTCTGGTCAAGCTGAACCGGGTCACCAAGGGCCGCGTGTTTGCCAAGGTGGAAAGCCGCAACCCCAGCTTCAGTGTCAAGTGCCGCATTGGCGCCAACATGATCTGGGATGCCGAAAAGCGTGGCGAGCTGGTGGCCGGCAAGGAGCTTATTGAGCCCACCAGCGGCAACACCGGCATTGCCCTGGCCTTTGTGGCGGCGTCCCGTGGCTATCCCATCACCCTGACCATGCCCAATACCATGAGCCTGGAACGTCGCCAGCTGCTCAAGGCCCTGGGCGCCAACCTGGTACTGACCGACGGCGCCAAGGGCATGAAGGGGGCCATTGAAAAGGCGATGGAACTGAAAGAAGCCGAGCCGGAAAAATACGTGCTGCTGCAGCAGTTCAACAACCCGGCCAACCCGGAGATCCACGAAAAGACCACCGGCCCCGAAATCTGGGAAGACACCGACGGCGAGGTGGACGTGTTTGTAGCCGGGGTGGGCACCGGCGGCACCCTGACCGGCGTGTCCCGCTACATCAAGCACACTCAGGGCAAGGCCATCACCACCGTGGCGGTGGAGCCGGTGGAGTCGCCGGTGATCAGCCAGGCCCTGGCCGGTGAGGAAATCAAGCCCGGCCCGCATAAAATTCAGGGCATTGGCGCCGGCTTTATTCCCGGCAACCTGGATCTGTCTCTGATCGACCGGGTGGAGCAGATCAGCAGCGAGGAAGCCATCGACATGGCCCGTCGCCTGATGAAGGACGAAGGCATTCTGGCCGGCATCAGCTCCGGCGCCGCCGTGGTGGCCGCCAACCGCATTGCCGCGCTGCCCGAGTTTGCCGACAAGAACATTGTCGTGATCCTGCCGAGCTCCGGTGAACGTTACCTGAGTACCGCCCTGTTCCAGGGCATCTTTACCGAGCAGGAGCTGCAACAGTAATCCGCAGCCACCAAAAGGCGCCGCAAGGCGCCTTTTTTGATGGTGATATCCCCCGCGCCATGGCTGTTTACCTGCTTTCACGCCGTGCTATCATCATCAACTGAATCCTTCAGGAGCTGAGACGATGGGTCTGTTCGATAAACTGAAAAAAATGGTGTCAGACGATACCAATGAAGCCAACCTCATAGAAGTGTTCGCGCCCCTGTCCGGTGAAATCGTGCCCCTTGAAGAAGTACCGGACGTGGTGTTTGCCGAAAAAATCGTGGGCGACGGCATCGCCATCAAGCCCAGCGGCAATAAAATGGTGGCTCCCTGCGACGGCACCATCGGCAAGATTTTTGAAACCAACCACGCCTTTTCCATTGAATCCGACTCCGGCCTGGAGCTGTTCGTGCATTTCGGCATCGACACCGTCGAGCTCAAGGGCGAAGGCTTTACCCGCGTGGCCCAGGAAGGCCAGCAGGTGAAAAAGGGCGATACCGTGCTGGAATTCGATCTGGCCCTGCTGGAGCAAAAGGCCAAGTCCACTCTTACTCCCATCGTCATTTCCAATATGGACGAGGTCAAGGAGCTCATCCGGCAAAGCGGCATCGTCACCGCCGCCGACGACGTGATCCTGCGGGTGAAGAAGTAACCACCATGTTCACCTGGCTGAAAAATCTGTTTGCTTCCTCCGCCCCCGCCGGCACCCGCTTTGAGCCGGTGGAATACAAGGGCTTTTACATCATTCCCGAGCCGGGGGCCGAGGGCGGCCAGTTCCGGCTGCAGGGGCGCATCGTGCACCACCGGCAGGACGCGCCACGGGAATACCGGCTGATCCGCGCCGATCTGCTGCCCACGGCCGAGCAGGCCGCCGAGCTGATGGTCAGCAAAGCCAGGCGGCTGATCGATGAAAACGGTGAGCGCCTGTTTGACTGACTGGCCCGGCTTTCGCCGGTGTCTGCTTCACCTTGGCGAACGCCGCCTGCTGGTGCTGGCCGGCAGCGCAGACTGGACCCAGGCCCGGGCACAGCGGCTGCTGGCCGGTGATCCGGCCTCAACCACCCTCTGGCTGGGCGATGCCCCGGCCGATGTCAGCCACTGCCCCATGGGCAAATATCACACCGCACTGGGGCGGGAATACCGCAATCTGGTGTTTAACGCCTACAGCGGCCTGCACCCCGATGCCCTGGGCGCCGCCGGGGGGGCCCTGGCCGCCGGCGGTGTGCTGCTGCTGCTGTGCCCGCCCCTGGAGCACTGGCCCACCTTTGCGGATCCGGATCTGCGCCGTTACGTGGCCCTGCCGGAGCAGGCCGAGGGGCTGACCAGCCCGTTTGTTGCGCGGCTCGTGTCGCTGCTGCGCACCGATCCTCACGTCCTGCTCTGGCAGCAGGGCGAGACATTTTTACCGCCGCCGGTGCCGTCCGGCCCACCGTGGCGGCTGCGCGCCGACGCCCGCGGGTGTCTGAACGGCCAGCAGCGCCATGCCCTGGCCCGGTTGCTGCACAGCGCCCGTACTCACCGCCCTCTGGTGCTGACCGCCGACCGGGGCCGGGGCAAGTCCAGCCTGCTGGGGCTGACGGCGGAGCGGCTGCTGGGCGCCGGCAAACGGGTACTGCTCACCGCCCCCAGCCCGGGAGCCGCCGCTCAGGTCCAGGCCCGCTGCAACCGCCCCCTGCCCTTTGTCGCACCCGATGCCCTGCTGGCACAGCGTCCTCGGGCCGATGTGCTGCTGGTGGATGAAGCCGCCGCCATTCCGGTGCCCATGCTGCTGACCCTGGCCCGCCGCTACTGCTGTCTGTTCGCCAGCACCGAGCACGGTTATGAGGGCACCGGCCTGGGCTTTGCCCTCAAGTTTCAGCCGGCGCTGGCGGCGCTTTATCCCGGTTTTTTCAAGGTGCACATCGACACCCCGGCCCGCTGGAGCCCCGACGATCCGCTTGAACCCCTGCTGTTCCGGCTGCTGGCCCTCAATGCCGATGCTCCCACGCCGCCTGCCACCGGCACGCTGCGCATGGCCTGGGTTGAGCGTGCCCGTCTGCTGGCGGACGACGTTTTGCTGCAACAGGTGTTCGGCCTGCTTACCCTGGCCCATTACCAGACCCGCCCCGGCGATCTGCGCCAGTTGCTGGACGCCCCCGGGGTGTCACTGGCGCTGGCATGGCGCCGGGACGTGCCGGTGGCGGCGGCCCTGCTGCTGCGGGAAGGCGAGCTGGACGCTGTCCTGGCCGAGCACATATGGCGGGGCCAGCGCCGCCCCCGCGGGCATTTGCTGCCCCAGTCGCTGGCCTTTCATGGTGGCCTGGGCGAGGCCTGCGGGCTGGGTTATCAGCGCATCATGCGCATTGTGGTGCATCCGGCCTGCCAGCAGGCGGGCATTGGCTCGCAACTGCTGGGCTGGCTCAAGCAAGAGCTCAGCACCGACTTTCTTGGCACCAGCTTTGGCGCCAGCGCCGAGCTGCTGGCCTTCTGGCATGGCAACGGTTTTCGGCTGGTGCGCATGGGGCAGGCCGCCGATGCCGTCAGCGGCCTGCCTGCGGCCATGATGCTGTGGCCGGCCAGCGACCGGGCCAGGGCCCTGCTGCCCCTGTGGCAAAGGCTGTTCAGCGCCGACCTGGCTTCGGAAGGGCGCCCCGCCCCCAACGGCCTGCCCCTGCCTGCGCCGCTGGTTGATGACGGGCGGGACCGGCAACGGGCCCGCGACTTTGCCTGTTACCACCGGGATCTGTATGCCGACCGGCCGGCCTTGCGCCGTTTTGTGGAACGCCATCCGCCGCAGCGGCCTCTCACCGGGCAGCAACAGACGCTGGTGCAGGCGGCGCTGGTGCAAGGGGCGGAGCCGGCGCAACTGGCCAGGGAGCTCGGCTATGCCGGGCAGAAAAGCGTGGTCTCGGCGCTGCGCCAGGCCGTGGCCTGTTACTTTTAATTTCAACTGAAACATTAACTCATTATGCTATTGACCTGAATGGGGCTAATCTTCAACTGACGGTTTTCACCCACCTGCTTTTTACTCGGGAGCGGCATAGATGGAACTACTTACCTCACTGTTAACTTCAATCAACGGCGTTGTCTGGGGCGTGCCCATGCTGGTGGGCATTCTCGGCCTGGGCCTGTACCTGCAACTGGGTCTGGGACTGATGCCCATTCGCAAGCTGGGCACCGGTTTTAAACTGCTGTTCAGCAAAACCGAAGCCGGCGCCGGCGAAATTTCTCCCTTCAACGCCCTGATGACGGCCCTGTCGGCCACCATTGGTACCGGTAACATTGCCGGTGTGGCTACCGCCATCTTCTTCGGTGGCCCGGGCGCCCTGTTCTGGATGTGGATGACCGCCCTGGTGGGCATGGCCACCAAATACGCCGAAGCGGTATGCGCGGTGAAATACCGGGAAACCGACAAACTGGGCAACCATGTAGGTGGCCCCATGTACTACATTCGCAACGGCCTCGGCTCAAAGTGGGCCTGGCTGGGGGTGGCCTTTGCCATTTTCGGCGGTTTTGCCGGCTTTGGCATTGGCAATACCGTGCAGGCCAACTCGGTGGCCGACGCCCTCGACTCTTCCTTTGGCATTTCCCACATCACCACCGGCGTGGTGCTGATGGTGCTGGTGGGGCTGGTGCTGATCGGAGGCATTCGCTGGATCTCGGAAGTAGCGGGCAAACTGGTGCCACTGATGACGGTCTCCTACTTCGCCGCCGGTATCGCGGTGCTGGCCGTTAACCTGGACGCCGTGCCCGCCGCCGTTGCCCTGATCATTGAGCATGCCTTTACCCCCATCGCCGCTCAGGGCGGCTTTGCCGGCGCCGCCGTGTGGGCCGCCATTCGCTTTGGGGTGGCCCGAGGCGTGTTTTCCAACGAAGCGGGCCTGGGCAGCGCGCCCATCGCCCACGCCGCCGCCAAAACCGACAACCCGGTGCGCCAGGGCCTGATTGCCATGCTCGGCACCTTTATCGATACCATTATCGTCTGCTCCATTACCGGCCTGGCCATTATCGTGACCGGCAGCTGGACCAGCGGTGAAGCCGGCGCCTCGCTCACCACCCTGGCCTTCTCCCTGGCCATTCCCGGCGGGGAATACATTGTTTCGGTGGCGCTGGCGATTTTTGCCTTTACCACCATTCTGGGCTGGAGCTTCTACGGCGAGAAGTGTGTGCAGTTCCTGTTCGGGGTCAAGGCCATTGTGCCCTTTCGCATTGCCTGGGTGCTGGCCCTGCCCATTGGCGCCACCCAGTCGCTGGAGTTTATCTGGCTGCTGGCCGACACCCTGAATGCGATGATGGCCATCCCCAACCTGATCGCCCTGGCGCTGCTGAGCCCGGTGGTGTTCCGCCTGACCAGGGAGTACTTTTCCCGGCAGAAAACAGACTGATTGCTCAGGCACGTATTCAGCCGAAGGGCACCGATGAACGGTGCCCTTTTTTATTGCCGGAGTCCCGGTACCTTCACGGAAAAAACACCCGTCATGTCCGCGAAGACGGAGACGTAATTAGAAGTGTGAGAGAGGCAAAGAGAATGCCGGCAATCCTCTTTGTTCGTTAGTGCAGGCTGTTATACTGGCACCAGCTTGTATTCAGGACGCCTTTTAATGCATTCACATCCTCATTATTCCCAAAGCGCCATCGATAAACTCGTTCGCGGCTACCCGCTGCTGAACCCGCTGATGGCATTGAAACCGGTCACCTGGTTCAACCCGGAGCGTCAGCCGCTGGAGCGGGCACTGGCGGGGGTCGGCCTGACCGCCGACGATGTGGCCGACGCCGCCGAACGGCTGGGTCGCTTCGCCGCCTGGTTTCGGGCCGTGTTTCCCGATACCCGCGCGCTTGACGGCATTATTGAGTCCCCGCTGCAGGCCATTCCCGCCATGCAGCAAGCGCTGGATCGGCGCCATGGCCAGCCCCTGGCCGGCACCCTGCTGCTGAAACGGGACGATCTGCTGCCGGTGTCCGGCTCCATCAAGGCCCGGGGCGGCATTTACGAGGTGCTGCACCATGCCGAAAAACTGGCGCTCAAGGCCGGACTGCTGCACCTGAACGACGACTACGCCCGGCTCGACAGCGACGCATTTCGCGATTTCTTTGGCCGTTACTCGGTGGCCGTGGGCTCCACCGGCAACCTGGGCCTGTCCATCGGCATTATCAGCGCCAGACTGGGCTTTAAGGTCAGCGTGCACATGTCGGCGGATGCCCGGGAGTGGAAAAAGGCGCTGCTGCGCCGCCACGGTGTGAAGGTGGTGGAGTACCAGAGCGATTACTCGGTGGCGGTGGCCGAAGGCCGGGCCGAGGCCCTGAGCGATCCTTACTGCCATTTTGTGGATGACGAAAACTCGGTGCAGCTGTTTCTCGGTTACGCCGTGGCCGGCCAGCGGCTGAAAGCCCAGCTGGAGCAGCAGGGCATTCGCGTGGACCGGGAACATCCGCTGTTCGTTTACCTGCCCTGCGGGGTGGGAGGCGGTCCCGGCGGCGTGGCCTTTGGCCTGAAACTGGCCTTTGGCGATGCGGTGCACTGCGTGTTTGCCGAGCCCACCCACTCCCCCTGCATGCTGCTGGGCGTCTACACCGGCCTGCACGACGCCATTGCGGTGCAGGACCTGGGCATTGACAACCGCACCGCCGCCGACGGCCTGGCGGTGGGCCGGCCTTCCGGTTTTGTGGGCCGGGTGATGGCGCCGCTGCTGGACGGCTTTTACACCCTGCCCGATGAACAGATGCTGAGCCTGCTCGGCCTGCTGGCGCAAGAGGAAGGCATTCGTCTCGAGCCCTCGGCCCTGGCCGGCATGCCCGGCCCGTGGCGGGTGGAAAGCGAAGACCAGGGCTACCGGGAGCGCATGGGACTGACCCCGGCGCGGCTGGCCCGGGCCCACCACCTGGTGTGGTCCACCGGCGGCGGCATGGTCCCCGAAGAGGAAATGGCGAAATATTTAGAAGCGGGCACCACCAGGGAATGATGTTGCCGTCATACCGGCCCTCGAGCCGGTATCTTTTAACAAGCCTCTGAGCCGCCTGCAATGGACTCCGGGGCAAGCCCGGAGCGACGACTCCCCGGCTTCAGCAACCTCCCTGACGCCTCAGAACCAGCCGTCATTCAGCTCGTCCTTGCAGCGCCAGTACTGCTCGGCATAGCGTCTGGCGCGGCTTTCCACCTTGCGTGACACCCCCAGCAGCCAGCGTTTTTTCAGGTGGCTGCCGCGGCGGTAACCGGTCCAGCCTTCGTGGTAATTGAGATACTGGCCGTAGGCGTCCCATTTCGAGATGCCGTTCAGCCGGCTGGTCTTGCTCATGTACCAGCCCATAAAATCGATGGCGTCGTCAAAGTCGTCCCGGTCGGCCCAGCCGCTGCCGGTCTCGCGCCGGTAATCGGCCCAGGTTTCGTCCTTGGCCTGGGCGTAGCCGTAGGCGCTCGATGCCCGGCCATAGGGAATAAACAGAAACCAGCGCATGGGCGGCCGGGCGTCGTGCCGAAAACTGCTCTCCTGAAACATCATGGCCATGGTCACGTGCACCGGCGCGCCCCATTTTTTCCGGGTGTCTTCGGCAGCCTCGTGCCAGTCGGGATATTGCTCAAAAATGGCACAGAGGTTGTCGGGGTTCCTGGGCGGCTTGGTGGCACAGCCGGCCAGTGTCGCCACCAGGGCAAGGGCGGCAAAATGAAAGGGTTTTGGCATGAGAACATCCTGTTTCAAACAGGTTTCAAATAGTGCCTTTACCGCTCGGACTTTTCCACTCATCCCTTGGCCAAAAGTTATTTAATCACTCCTGATGCATAACTATCTTTTGTCAGGCTTTCGGTCAGGCAGTAGAATGCGGAACGGCTATGATTCTGGCACTCGATCCACGCAACAAGGGACTCCTGATGCGCTTTTACTTTCCCATCGTCATCATCGACGAAGACTTTCGCTCCGAAAACACCAGTGGCTCCGGCATTCGCGAGCTGGCCTCGGCCATTGAAAAGGCCGGCATGGACGTGGTGGGCTACACCAGTTACGGTGATCTGACCTCATTTGCCCAGCAGCAAAGCCGGGCCGCCGGCTTTGTGTTGTCCATCGACGACGAGGAGCTGGCCGGCAGCCGGGAAGAAGCGCATTCGGTGCTGGAGCAGTTGCGCGGCTTTGTGGAACAAATTCGCCACCGCAACCCGGACATTCCTATTTACCTTTATGGTGAAACCCGCACCGCCCGCCACATTCCCAACGCCATTCTGCGGGAGCTGCACGGCTTTATTCACATGCACGAAGACACCCCCGACTTCGTGGCCCGGCACATCATTCGCGAGGCCAAAAGCTACCTCGACTCGCTGGCGCCGCCGTTCTTTCGCGCCCTCACCCACTATGCCCAGGACGGCTCCTACTCCTGGCACTGCCCGGGGCATTCCGGCGGCGTGGCCTTTCTGAAATCGCCGGTGGGTCGCATGTTCCACCAGTTCTTTGGCGAAAACATGCTGCGCGCCGACGTGTGCAACTCGGTGGACGAGCTGGGCCAGTTGCTGGATCACACCGGCCCGGTGGCCGCCTCCGAGCGCAATGCCGCCCGCATTTTCAACGCCGATCACCTGTTTTTTGTGACCAACGGCACCTCCACCTCCAACAAGATCGTGTGGAACTCCACCGTGGCGCCGGGCGACATTGTGGTAGTGGACCGCAACTGCCACAAGTCGATTCTGCACGCCATCATGATGACCGGCGCCGTGCCTGTGTTCCTGATGCCGACCCGCAACCACTACGGCATTATCGGCCCGATCCCGCGCAGCGAGTTCGAGCCCGCCCGCATTCGCCAGAAGATGGAAGCCAACCCCTTCTGCCGGGAAATTCTGGCGAAAAACCCGAACATCAAGCCCCGGGTGCTCACCATTACCCAGTCCACCTACGACGGCATCCTCTACAACGTCGAGGAGATCAAGGGCCTGCTCGACGGCGAAATTGAAACCCTGCACTTCGACGAAGCCTGGCTGCCCCACGCCGCCTTTCACGACTTCTACGGCGACTATCACGCCATTGGCGAGGGCCGGCCCCGCTGTGAGGACTCCATGGTGTTTGCCACCCAGTCCACCCACAAGCTGCTGGCAGGCCTGTCCCAGGCGTCGCAGATCCTGGTGCAGGACGGTGAAAAGACCCGGCTCGACCGCCATGTGTTCAACGAAGCCTACCTGATGCACACCTCCACCAGCCCGCAATACGCCATTATCGCTTCATGCGACGTGGCCGCGGCCATGATGGAAGAGCCGGGCGGCACCGCCCTGGTGGAAGAATCCCTGGCTGAGGCGCTGGAGTTCCGCCGCGCCATGCGCAAGGTGGACGACGAATACGGCATCGACTGGTGGTTCAAGGTGTGGGGGCCGGACGATCTGACCGATCACGGCCTGGATGAGCGGGACGCCTGGATGCTGCGCTCGGAAGACAGCTGGCACGGCTTTGGCGACATCGAGCCCGGCTTTAACCTGCTGGATCCGATCAAGGCCACCATTCTTACCCCCGGCCTCAACATGAAGGGCCAGTTTGCCGAGTCGGGCATTCCGGCGGTGGTGGTGACCAAATACCTGGCCGAGCACGGCATCGTGATCGAGAAAACCGGGCTCTATTCCTTCTTTATCATGTTTACCATCGGCATCACCAAGGGCCGCTGGAACACCATGGTGACCGAGCTGCAGCAGTTCAAGGACGATTACGACAACAACGTGCCGCTGTGGAAGATTTTGCCGGAGTTTGTGCAAAGCCAACCCCAGTACGAGCGGGTGGGCCTGCGGGATCTGTGCGATCAGATCCACGCCGTGTACAAGGAAAACGACGTGGCCCGGCTGACCACGGAAATGTACCTGTCGGATCTGGTGCCGGCCATGAAACCGGCAGACGCCTTTGCCAGAATGGCCCACAAGGACATTGAGCGGGTACCGCTGGACGAGCTGGCCGGCCGCACCACGGCGGTGATGGTGGCCCCCTACCCGCCCGGTATTCCGCTGCTGATCCCCGGTGAAGTGTTCAACGACACCATCATCAGCTACCTGCGCTTTGCCCGGGCGTTCAACCAGCGCTTCCCCGGCTTTGAAACCTACATTCACGGCCTGGTGGCGGAAGAACAGCAGAGCGAAACCCGCTACTTTGTGGACTGCGTGGCGCAATAAAGCAACAGGGCCGGCAAACGCCGGCCCTTGTTCATTTCAGCTGCCGCTGATTTATATCAGATGTAATTAAACAGGCTCATGCCCTGCAGTTTGCCAAACATGGTCTGGCTGGCCTGCAGTGCCACCATGCTCTGGCCCAGCTCACCGGTGGCCTTGGCATAATCGAGATCTTCCATACCGCTGCGCACCTTTTCCAGGGTCAGGGCCATGTCTTCATGTCCGTTTCTCTGGTTTTCCAGCCGCAGCAGCCGGTTGCCGGTATCGGCACGCACTCGGGTAAAGTGGGCTGAAGTTGCATCCAGCTCGTCCAGCACTTCATTGAGCTCGCTCTGGCCACTGGCGGAGTTGTTGTCTTGTTCCAGCCAGTTCAGGGCACGATTCAAACTGTCAAATACACTCAGTTGATCCTGGCCGGTACCCTTTTGTACGTCAGAAGACAGTGTAATGGTATCGCCTGGTTTGGCTTCACCTTTAATAGTGATATTTAATCCCAACGCATCTATTTTACTTCCCGGCGTATAAGGAGCAGGTGGAACCTGAGGGGCCGGTGGGAGCGGAGATGCTGGAAAATCATTACCATTACCGTCACTGATTCTAAATGCTATCCCACCGGGATTATTGGAATCATCTTCAAACACAATAGTGTAATTTGGGGCATCATTAAAACTTGCTCTGTTATCAGGATCAATCGACGCCTTTTCGACCCTCAGACTGTCTGCTCGAATTTGCTCTTTCAGATCATAAGATGCCAGAAAGTCTCCTCTGGGATTGGGAATTTGACCAAACACCAGACGCCCGTCGTGACTGGTGGCCACTCGCACCGAGGCCCCAATCTGCATTTCACGCTGGCCACCATCGCCTCCATAACTCACCTGCCCGTCTGGCTGCATGACAAAGGGCGCCTTGTCGCTCTGAAAGCCACCAAAAATATACTGCCCGAACTCATCCTGGCTGTTGGCCAGGTTCAACAACTCACCCATATTGTTTTTCAGTTGCATCGCCAGGGCATCGCGCTCGGCCTGGGTGTTGGCACCGTTGTTGGCCTTCAACAAGAGTTCGCGACTTTGCTGCAGCAGGGTTTCCCCCGTGGTCAGGGCTGACTCTTCCCGGCGCAGGCGATTTTCAGCCAGATCGATATTGCGGCCATACTGCTCGATGTTTTTCAGCTCTTGCCGGTAATTGACAATGCCGTTCATGGCCACGGGATCATCCGCCGCCGTCTGTACACGAATACCGGAAGACAGTTTGTCCAGCTGCTCACTGATTTGAGCCGTTTTGCCGGTAATGTTATTAAGTTGAGTTTGATAAAACCCGGAACTGGAAATGCGCATCATGGCTCCTTAACGGATCTGCAACAGGGTATTCATGGCTTCACTGGCCACCGTCACCACACGGGCCGACGCCATGTAGGCCTGCTGAAAACGCAGCAGGTTGCTTGCTTCTTCATCCAGGTTGACTCCTGTTATTGACTGCTCACGATCAAGCGACTGACTGTAAACCGCCGCCGCGGTTTCGGCACGAATCCGCTGGTTATAGGTTTGCGTACCCACACTCACCACCGACTGATTAAGCCCCTGAGCCAGGCTAGTGTTTCCCCTGTCCAGCCATTTGCCGGATTTGATATTGGCCAGGGCCACCGCATTAGTATTGTTGCCGGTACCGGCGGCATGCTCTATTTCAAAGCGATCATAAGCTTTGGGCAAGCCGTTCACTTTCACACTGAGCCCTTCCACCGTGATCACCGGGTTACTGGCATCAAAAGCGGCTGTCACACTTTGTGGATCACCACTCGCATTCACAAAGTCGACAGTGTAGTTACCGGCATCATCAAAACTGACCGTCCAGGGGGATCCCTTCTGTGGTATGCGAGTCTGGTCAGCTATGGTGATCTCCAGAGAGACGGCGCCACTGTTATCACTGCCCGGGCTGACGTGCACCGAGCCGGAGGCCGCAATCTGCCGGCCATCGGTCAGGTTTACACCCAGCTCGCCGGCACCACTGCGGGTGGGCCGCAATTGCATGATGTCGCCGGCCGTCAGTGAGCCGGCCGGATTTTCCGTCAGCTTCAGGCTGATGCCATGGTTGCTGTCCAGGCTGGTATTGAGCTCATCAATACCGGCATAGCTTTCCACTTTGCCGGTATTCAGGTTGGTCAGCTCGTAACCGCTGCCGGTGTATTTAAGGCTGAACTCATCACCGCTCAATTTGCCCACATCTGTGATGCTGACCTCGCCACCGACATTGCTGTTGGTGCCAAGAAAGCGGTTGCTGCGGGCCTGCGGGCTGTTGATGTCGTTAAAAAAGTTCTGCCCTGGCTGACCATCCAGATCCACTCCCTGAGACTGTACCCGATTGAACACATCGGCAATGGCTACTGCCACCTTGCCAATTTCACTCAGGCTTCGGGGCAGCACCTGGTTCCGGTATTTCAATACGGCTCCCAGCTCACCACCCAGATCGTTGCCGTTCACGCTTGTAGCCAGGGCTGGATTATCGGGGTTAACCAGATACAGCTCTCGTTCCCGTGGATCTGCTTGTCCCGGGCGGCTTTGCAGCTGGTAGGCACGATTACCGCTGACCAGCGGCTCACGGCCGCCCAGCAGCACAGATACCATGCCGGTTTTCTCATCTTTCAGCGTGGTTATCTTGACCTCTGATGACAGTTGATGGATGAGCTTGTCGCGCTGGTCCAGCAGATCATTGGGAATACCGGTTTGCCCTGCCTGCTGAATTTCCTGATTAAGCCTGGCCAGGGCCGATGTCATCTTGTTAATCGAGTTACTTCTGGTGTCAATTTCACTGCTGGCCGTGGCCATTTCCTGAGAGAAAAAGTCGTGTAAACGATTGTACTGACCAGCCAGATCTTCCGCTCTCGACAAGGCAATATCCCGGTTTCCCAGATCCCCCGGGTTATCGACAATGGCATTGAGCGCTCCATACAATTCGTCCATTCCCCCGGTAATGGCCTTGCTCAGGTTGGTCAGGCCCTGATCAAGATGGGATAAACGCTGGTGAAGGGCGCTGGCACCGGCCTGCTCGGTATTATTGACCAGCAGATCCTTGAAAGCATATTCCTGGTAAAGACGGGTAACACTGGACACCTGGGCGCCGGTGCCAATGTACATGCCTCCTTCGCGCATGGCATGAGCGGTGCCCTGCTCAACCCGCTGGCGGTGGTAGCCTTCGGTGTTCACGTTGGCAATGTTGTGGCCGGTGGTGGCCAGCTGGGCCTGAGCCGCCAGCAGCCCGCTTACCCCGGTTTGGTACATATCAACAGCCATGGTGTGTCCTTATGCTTGTGAGGCCAGCCGGTTGACGGTGTCGAGCACCGCCGCAAGCTTGCTGGCATAGTTCGGGTCGGTGGCATAGCCCGCCTGTTGCAGGGCCTGAAAATACTGCCGGGGGGAGCCGGTTTGCTGCAAGGCGTCACCGTAACGGGGGTTGTCGTTCAGAAACTGCACATAATCGTTAAAGCTGTCGTTAAAGGAGGCATAGGTTCTGAACGGTGCCTTTACCTGCACGGCAATGCCCTGCTCGTATTCCAGGGTACTGACCCAGGTTTTCTGCGCTTTCCAGCTTTTATCGGCCTTGATGCCAAAAAGATTATGGCTGGACTCGCCATTTTTTCTGCCGATGATTTTTTTGCCCCAGCCGGTTTCCAGCGCCGCCTGAGCCAGCATGGCTTTGGGGTCCAGCCCCAGCCGCTCGCTTGCGGCGGTGGCCGCGGGCAGCAACCGGCGCACGAACTCTTCCGGTGAGTCAAAGGTCTGCCCGGCGGCCAGGGTCACGGCATGATCCTGTGTATTTTGCGCCGCCTTCAGCGGCGGTCCGGCTTTTGCTCCCGGCTCGGCCGCGCTGGTATTTTCCTCGGGCGGACGCACCACCTTGCCCTGAATGCGGCGTACATTCTCGAGGGGGAAGTGGCGAGCTTCCGGAGCCGCAGCGGCGTCTTCACCGCCGCCCAGCTGGCGCACAATCAAGTCCGCCAGCCCCAGGCTGCCCTGCCGGCTGAGCTCGCTGCTCATCTGCTGATCGTGCATATCCTGATAAAACTGGGTGTAGCGACTGTTCATGGGGCTGTCGGCTTCAAACACCTTGTTGGCATCGCGCATCGACTTGAACAGCTGCTGGGTGAACAGGCTTTCAAACTGGCGAGCGGCCGCATCCAGCGCCTCGCCCCTGTCTCTGGCAAAGCCCTGCTGGCGCAGCCTGTCCAGCCCCTGAATATCGTTGGCCAGCAGGCTGTTCTGAACATTATCGATATTTTTCATGCGCTGCCTCCGCCCACTCCGGTTAAAGACGTTAAATAATCACCAGTTCACCCTGAATGGCGCCCGCCTGACGCAGGGCCTCGAGAATGGCCACCAGATCGCCGGGAGCCACGCCCACCTGGTTCACCGCCCGCACCAGATCGTCCAGGGTGGTGCCGGTGTCCAGCTTGAACATGCGACCGTCCTGCTGCTGTACATTGATGGTGGAGTTGGGCACCACCACGGTATCGCCTCCGGCCAGGGCATTGGGCTGGGATACCTGAGGGTTTTCATTGATGGTGATGATGAGCCCGCCATGAGTAATGGCCGCCGGCTTGAGCCGCACCTGCTGGCCAATCACCACGGTGCCGGTGCGGGAGTTGATGATGATCTTGGCCGCTTCGTCGGCCACGTCCACGGTCAGGTTTTCCAGGGTCGACAGAAAACTGACGCGCTGGCCGGTATCCCGGGGCGCATACACGGTCACCGAGGTGGCATCCAGCGCCTGGGCACTGTCGGGGCCAATCAGCTCGTTAATCGCCTCCGCCATGCGTTTGGCGGTGGTAAAGTCGGGCCGGTGCAGGTTAAAGGTGATGGTATCGCCCCGGGCGAAGGAGCTGGGCACTTCCCGCTCCACCATGGCGCCACCGGGAATGCGGCCCACGGTGGGCGTGTTGATCATGATGGAGGAGCCGTCGGTCCCCTCGGCGCCCAGCCCGCCCACCACCAGGCTGCCCTGGGCCAGGGCGTATACCCGGCCGTCCACCCCTTTCAGAAAGGTCTGCAGCAGGGTGCCGCCGCGCAGGCTCTTGGCCTCGCCAATGGCCGACACGGTAATGTCGATGGTCTGGCCCGGCTTGGCAAAGGGCGGCAGCTCGGCATGCACCGCCACCGGTGCCACGTCGTTCATCTTGGGGCGCAGGTTTTCCGGCACGGTAATGCCGAAATTGGTGAGCATGGTGCGAAAGGTCTGCTGGGCAAAGGCGTTATTGCGCTCGCCGGTGCCGGGCAGGCCCACCACCAGGCCATAACCCACCAGCTGGTTGGCGCGCACCCCGGCCACCGAGCTGATGTCCTTGATCCGCGCCGCCTGAGCCGGCAGTGCCAGCAGGCCGGCAAGCAACACACCGAAAATGAGCTTCATGCCGTTACTCCTAGAAGGGGAACCAGGGACTGTTGAAGAACTTGGCCAGCCAGCCGCGGGACTGGGTGTTGGCGAAGTCGCCGGTGCCGCCGTAGTAGATGCGGGCGTTGGCCACCCGGGTGGACTCCACCCGGTTGTCGGCACTGATGTCCTGGGGGCGGATCATGCCGCTGATGCGCACATATTCCTCACCGGTGTTGAGCATCAGCCACTTCTCCCCCTGCACCATGAGGTTGCCGTTGGGCAGTACCCGCGCCACGCTCACGGTAATGCTGCCCTGCAGGCTGTTGCTCTGGTTGGTGTTAGCCTGGCCGTCAAACTCGTTGTTGCTCGACATGCTGGCGGTCACCGGATAGCCGGCCACATTGATGGCCTGACCACCTATGTTGAGGGGATTGATGTTCAGGCTGCCGTCCTTGGCCTGCTGGGTGGTGGCCCGCTTCTGGGCCCGGGTCGACTCGGCCAGATCCACGGTAATGATGTCTCCGACACGATGCGCCTTGATGTCGGAATACAGGCTGTTGGCGTAGTTGTCCTGAAAAATGGCGCCGTTGGGCTCCAGCTGCTCGTGCCCTGGGCCGGGCATGACAGGCGCGTAGGCCGGATCGTCCGGCTTGGGGGTATAGGGCGTGGCGGTGCAGGCCGCCAGCAGGGCGGCCGCGCTCAGGATCAGGGCGAGTCGCATGGCGGCCTCCGGTTACAGTTGCTGGTTCACATAGGCCAGCATGTCGTCCACGGCGGAGATCACCTTGGAGTTCATCTCATACACCCGCTGGGCCTGGATCAGGTTGACCAGCTCTTCGGTCACGTTGACGTTGGAGGTTTCCAGCATGCCCTGCTTGAGGGTGCCAAAACCGTCGGCGCCGGCAATGCCCTGCAACGGCGCACCGCTGGACTGGGTGGCCAGGTAGAGGTTTTCCCCCTTGGGCTGCAGACCGGCGGGGTTGGCAAAGTCGGTCACGATAATCTGACCGATCACCTGGGAGTCGGCCTGGCCGGCCAGTTGCACCGATACCTCACCGTTGGTGCCCACGCTGATACTCTGGGCATTTTCCGGGATCTGCATTTCCGGCAGCAACGGATAGCCGTTGCCGGGGGTGACGATAATGCCTTCCTCGTTGAGGGCGAACTGGCCGTTGCGGGTATAGCCGGTGGTGCCATCGGGCAGCAGCACCTCAAAAAAGCCGCGGCCGTCGATCATTACATCCAGGGCGTTGTCGGTGGTCTGCACGCTCCCTTGAGTAAAGGTCTTCTGGGTGGCCACCACCTTGCTGCCGGCGCCCAGCATCAGGCCGGACGGCAGATTGCTGTCGGCGGTGGCACGGCCGCCGGGCTGATGAATGTTCTGGTAGAGCAGGTCTTCAAAAATGGCCCGGCCCTTTTTAAAGCCCACGGTACTGGCGTTGGCCAGGTTGTTGGAAGTGACCGAGATGTTGGTCTGCTGGGCATCGAGCCCGGTTTTGCTGATCCACAATGCGGGGTTCATTCTGCTCTCCTTTAGCCGATGCGCAGCAACTGGGCATGGGCCTTGTCGTTCTCTTCGGCGTGATTCATCATCTTCAGCTGGGTCTCAAAGCGCCGTTGCAGGTCGATAAGGTGGGTCATTTCACTAATGGGATTGACGTTGCTGCCTTCCAGGGCGCCGGCAATCAGCTGCACCTGGGCCGAGGCCGGCTCGGCTTCGCCGTCCTTGCGGCGAAACAGGCCATCCGCCCCCTTTTCGATCTGATCATGGGCCGGCAATACCGTCTTGATGCGTTGCAGCTCGGCGCCGCCATCGGCGGGCTCGCCTTCCAGCCGGGCAAAGAGGGTGCCGTCCTTGTTGATTTCCAGTTTTTCCAGCGGCAGCGGCAGCGCAATGGGATTGCCGCCGTCGTCCAGCACATTGAGCCCGGTGCTGGTCTGCAGCAGGCCTTCCACCGACACCTGCAGGTTGCCAAAACGGGTGTAGGCCTCACTGCCGTCCGCCGCTTCCACCGCCAGCCAGCCGTCACCGGCCACGGCCACGTCAAGTTCCCGACCCGTGGTCTGAATGGGACCGGCGGCAAAATTTTGCCCCGGGCGCTCGGTCATGGCAAACACCCGGGACGGCAGCCCTTCACCAAAGGCCTGCATGGCCCGGGCCTGCTCCAGATCGGCACGAAAGCCGGTGGTGTTGGCGTTGGCCAGGTTGTTGGCGCGCAGGGCCACGCTGTGCATGTTTTCCTTGGCGCCCGACATGGCGATATAAAGCAGGTGATCCATTTCAGCTCCGCAGTTGGCCGAGTGGGTAATGGCGGAAATAATGCAAAATCAGTGCCATTGATATGTTGTGAGGGGCAGGGAGAGAAGCGTGAGGGGATGCAGGCCGCCTCACTTCATCACGCCCTCCCCCTCACGATTAGAACTACCGGATTTGCAGTATGGTCTGCTGCAGGGTGCTGTTCACTTCCAGCGCCCGGGAGTTGGCCTGAAAGTTGCGCTGAGCGGTGATCAAGTCCACCAGCTCACTGGTCAGGTTGGTATTGGACTGCTCCAGCGTAGCCGACAATATTCGGCCATTGGGACCTTCATTGGGCTTTCCTCCAACCGGTTCGCCCGACTCCTGAGTAGGAATCCAGCCTGTGCCACCAACCGAGCGCAGGCCTTGTTCATTAGGCACCCGGGCCACCGCCACACGCCCCAGATACTCCTTGCTGGCATTGCTGTAACTGGCCACCACCAGGCCGTCTTCGTTGATATCCAGGGAAGTCAGGTAACCAACCGTGTTGCCGTCCTGCTCCATTGCCAGCACTTCAAAGGGGCTGGCGTATTGGGTGAGCTCATCAAACGCAAGCGTAAACTGTTGGGAAGGATCGGCGCCGTCAGCCGGTATACCGGCATTTTCCAGGGTTTCTGTCTGCAGCGGATCCACACTGAAGGTAGGGTTCCCTCCCTTGTTATCAAAGGTCACCACAAATCCTTCAACCTGATGATCCAGTCGCTTGGAGGAGTCCAGCGGATTAGGATAAGTCACTGTGGTGTCAACACCACCACCGGGCACACTGATGGGCTTGCCATCCACGGTCAGGGTCGCATTCCAGCTGTTTTCGGGCATGCTTCGCTTGGTCAGATACATGGTGGCCTGACGCGGTTGTCCCAGGGAGTCGTAAATGGTGATGGTGGTACTGTTGCTGTAGGTCTTGCTATCGGTAATGTCGAGTACCGCATCACTCCCCATAACACTGCTGTTATTGGCCAGACCGAGCTCAGCCAGCAAACTGGCCGGTGAGGGAGTACCGGTAGTGTCCGCCGACAACGACAGGCTGGATTCACTGCCCTGACTCTGGGACGTGATTGAAAGCTGTCCGTTGGCGTCCAGTGCCACGGCCACTTTTTTTTCGTAAGGGGCAAGGGCACTGTTAATTTTGCTTTCAATATCTTTTAACATGCCATCCAGACCATTGGCATTACTCTGGTAATTCTTATCCAGAGTTACTGCCACATTGGGCGTGCCATCAACGCTGATATTAAAGGTCAGGTTGTTGGTACTGTAATCCCTGGTGCCATTATCGATCCACTGGCTATTTGCCCCACTGCCCAGCTCTGTGGGCAAACTCACATCAATGTAAGCTCCCTCTCCCTTGGTTCGTGAAGCAATCTGCAGCTTGCCATTGGCATCGGTCGCTAACGCCACCTGCCCGGCCTGAGGTGCGGTGTTTTTCAACGCCAGGTTGATGGCGCTTTCTACCTGCGACAGGGTGCTATAGGTGCCTTCCGGCAGGGTGATGGTGGTTCTCGAAGGCTGACTTTCTCCCTGCCAGGGACGATAGCTGGCGGCGGTTACCTCTAACGTCACTCCCCCGGTATTAATGGTAAGCGGAAAAACGGGAGCATCATTCAGGGTAACACTGGCTGAACTCTGGCGGCTGGGCGGCAATACCTGAGTTCCGGCCAGAATGGCAGAGGTACCGGACGCGGTAAGGTATTTGCTGCCCTTGTCCAGGTTCAGGCTGGTGGTAATGTTACGGGTGGCTTCCGGCGCACCTGCCGCCTGAGGAATCCGCAGCGGCGTGGTTTCTCCCAGCCCCAGGTTACTGACTCCCCCGGTCTGTGCGTCCACGTTATATACCCGCAGATACTGACCTTGGGAGTTGGTCACATAGTTCTGATTATTAAGTTTAAAAGCACCCGCGCGGGTTAATGTGTATTGGCTGCTGTTGAGTTCGTCCCCCACCACAAAAAAACCCTGGCCACTGATACGCATATCGAGGGGGTTATTGGTATAAAGCGACGCACCTTCATGAAACTGCTGGCTCACCGCTGCCGTTTGCACGCCATTACCGGTTTGGGTTCTGGCATTGGCAAAAATCGAGTTGGAATAAACATCGGCAAACTCGGCCCGGGATTCCTTGAAACCGTAGGTATTGACGTTAGCGATATTATTGGCTGTTACATCCAGGTCTTTCTGGGCAGCATTAATGCCACTGAGAGCAATATTAAACGACATAATTCATTCTCCTCACGCAGACGTTCCGCCGGCTATTTCAAGAACCTTGTCAAGCGGCACACCGCCCATACCTACAACATTAACCAGGTTGGGGCTGGTGCCACTGCCCAGGGTTACGCTGCTGACCTTGCCAAAAACCAACGCATTCAGCTCGGTACCGGCGCCATTGACCAGTCCGTTTACCTTAAATTTGTAATTTCCCAGCGTAAGTGCTTCACCGTTATTATTCAGCCCGTCCCAGGTAAAGGGAACGTTGCCTTTATGTGGCCCTGTCAGGTTCAGCGTACGCACCGTCTGCCCCTTTTCATTTTCTACGGTAATGGTCAGGTTACCGACCCCGGAACCCGTTACAATTACCCCATCAACCGGTGCCTTGCCATCCCAGTGTCCGGTATTGACCGGCAACAGCACCCGCTGCCCCACCAGACTGGACGCCTGCAAGGCCTGGCTGGAAGTCATGACCGAATTAAGACTTTCTACCTGCTTGGTCATGGAAGCAATGCCTTCAGAGGTAGAAAAGGCGGTCATCTGACTGATCATGTCGGCGTTGTCCGCCGGCTTGAACGGATCCTGATAAGCCAGTTGTTGAGTCAGCAGCTGAAAGAAGTCTTCCTGTTTCAGCTGCTGATCCTTGGGTGTTCCCAGGTCAACCGGCTCGGTTTCCCGCAGTCCGTTAATATATCCGGATATATTCATTTATCACCCCTTGCCCAGCCGCAGGGTCTGCTGCAGCATCTGCTTGGCGGCGTCGGCCACCTGCACATTGGTCTGGTAGTTACGCGAGGCACTCAACATGTCGGTCATCTCTTCCACCACGTTGACATTGGGCTTGTAGATAAAGCCCTCGGCGTCGGCCAGGGGATGATCCGGATTGAACTCCTTTTGCAGCGGCTTGTCGGTTTCCACTATGCCCATGATTTTGACGCCGACACTTTCCTGACGATGTGACAGTGCCTTGTCGAGATCGGCGGCAAACACCGGCTTGCGAGCCCGGTAGGTCTGATCGATGCTGGAGCTCACGCTGTCGGCGTTGGCCAGGTTACTGGCGGTGGTGTTCAGGCGGACCGACTGGGCGCTCATGGCGCTGCCGGAAATATCGAATACCTTAAAAAGGCTCACATTGAGTCTCCTTTGATCGCTTTCAGCAGGCCGGAAATCTTGCTGTTGAGAAACTCCAGCGAGGCCTGGTATTGCAGGGCGTTTTCCATGTAACTGGTGCGCTCGGCCTGCACGTCTACCGTATTGCCGTCGCCGGTATCGGGCTGAGTAGGCACCCGGTACTGCACAGCGCCGGGCGGCGCCAGTTCAACGGCAAAATGGCGGCTGTTGGTGCGGTTGAGGGAAAACCCCTGAGCGCCCTGGGCCTGGCTGAGGGCGGCCTGAAAGTCCATGTCTTTGGCCTTGTAGCCCGGCGTGTCGGCATTGGCCAGGTTGCCGGCCAGCAGCTCGGCCCGTTCGGAACGAGCCACCAGCGCATGCTGGTGAATGCCAAACGCCTTGTCGAAAGAAATCGTCACCGCCACCTCCTGCTTTGTCGTGACCCGGTAATGGTCCCTAATAAAGCAAAAGGTGTGCCAGATTTATTTGAGACGGTAGATGATGCCGGGAGTACAACGGATCATGTCAAACCGATCCGACAGACCGGTGAGGGATTCCGACGCCCCCAGCAGCAGGTAGCCACCGGGGTTAAGTGCGCCGGCAAACTGGTTGAGGATCTTGGACTTGTTCTCGGGAGAGAAATAAATCAGCACGTTACGGCAGAAAATAATGTCGAACTTGCCCAGTGAGGCATAGCTGTCAAGCAGGTTGTAGGGCCGAAAGCTGACCATGTTTCTGATGCTTGCCTGCAACTGCATGCGGCCGTTATCCAGCGGCGTAAAAAAACGGCTGCGCCGCTCCGGCGACAGGCCGCGGGCCAGCGACAGGCTGTCGTAAATGCCGGTTTTGCACTGCTCCAGCATGGTGGCGGAAATATCGGTGGCAAGAATTTGCAGCCCCGGCAAACTGCCTGGCCGCCGGGCCGAATATTCCTGGGCGGTCATGGCAATAGAGTAAGGCTCCTGCCCCGAGGAGCAGGCCGCCGACCAGATGCGCAAAGACTTGCCGGGCCTGGCCAGCTCGGGAAACAACCGCTCGCTGAGCTGAACAAAGGGGTAGCTATCCCGAAACCACAGGGTTTCGTTGGTGGTCATGGCGTCGATCACCGCGGTTTTCAGCTCCCGCTCGCGCAGTTGCATGGAGCGCTCCAGCAACTGCCCCATGGACTCGATACCAAAACGCGCCATGAGAGGCGCCAGACGACTCTTTACCAGATACTGCTTGCTGTCACCCAGCACGATGCCGGTGTTGCTTTCCAGAAACCGGCAAAACGCCGAGTACTGCTCGTCGGTGAAATTTTTCATCCGTGTACGTTACACCTTGCTCAGAGCGCGTTGTTAACGGCCGAGGCCAGCTCATCGGGCTGGAACTTGGCAATAAAGTTGTCGGCCCCGACCTTTTCAACCAGGGCCTTGTTAAACACGCCGCTCAGGGAAGTGTGCAGGATCACGTGCAGATCTTTCAGTGCCGGATTATTGCGGATTTCGGCGGTCAGGGTATAGCCGTCCATCTCCGGCATTTCCACATCGGAAATCACCAGCGACAACTGGTCGTGAATGGGGCCCTGCCCGGCCAGCTCCACCAGCTTGTTCAGGGCCTGGCGACCATTTTCGGTGACAATGCACTCCAGCCCCAGGGATTCCACCGCCTTTTGCACCTGACGGCGGGCTACCGAGGAGTCGTCGGCAATCAGCACGGGTTTGTGCCGCCCTCCCTGATGCAGGGACTGCTCGATGATGTCCGCGTTCACTTCGGTGCTGGCCGGGGAAATTTCATCGAGGATTTTTTCAACGTCGAGAATTTCCACCAGCTCGCCGTCAATTTCGGTGACGGCGGTCATGTAGTTGAAACGCCCGGCCCCCTTGGGCGGCGGCAGAATGGACTCCCAGTTCACGTTGATAATGCGCTCTACCGAGTGCACCAGAAAGCCCTGCACCGAACGGTTGTACTCGGAGATGATTACAAAGCTGTTGTCGGTCTGCTCGATGGGCCGGCCCCCCATGGCCTTGCTCAGATCGATAATGGAGATGGTCTGGCCACGAATATTGGCCACGCCGCGAATCACCGGATGACGCTGGGGCAGGCTGCTCAGCCGGGGGCATTGCAGCACTTCCTTGACCTTGAAGACGTTGATGCCAAATCTTTGGCGGCCATTGAGCCTGAACAGCAGCAATTCCAGCCGGTTCTGGCCCACCAGCTGGGTTCTCTGGTTTACCGAGTCAAGTACTCCCGCCATTATTCCGCCTCCAGAACGATTCATAACGCCACGCCAAGGTGCATGGCATATTTTATGCATAATTAGTAATCTGCCGTCACCTAGCTTAACACCGGCAAGGTGTCAGCGCTACTTGAGCCCGGCACAGTCAAGATCCGCGATGAAGGCGTTATCGGCGATGGAGTGAAGATGCTTAACGGTTTTTTTTCCCGGCACAGAGGTCGTTTTCCCTTTGCAGCCCGGCTGAGTCTGATGCTGCTGACCACCATACCGCTGGTGGCCTGGGGTGGTGTGCACGAACAGGTTCGCCAGTACACCGAAGACTATGTGCGTGATTTTGTGGCCGCCGGCCCTCGGGACCAGGTTGAAGTGGAAGCCGCCAGCATAGACACCCGCCTGCAACTGACCGAATGCCCGGGCCTGCTTACCGCCGACATTCGCGGAGCCGGCGAGGTCCGGCGCAACACCCACGTTTTTGTGCAGTGCCACGAAGAGCCGGGCTGGAGCCTGTTTGTGCCGGTGCGGGTGCGCATTCTCAAACCGGTGGTGACCGCTGCAGTTCCCATCGCCCGCAATACCCTGCTGCAGCCCGGACAGTTGCAGATAAGCTACCAGGACGAGGTGCTGCTGCGCGGCGATGTATTTGACGACATTCAAGCGTTGCTAGGCACCCGCAGCAAACGGGATCTGCGCCCGGGCCGGCCGGTGCTGGCCAGCCAGCTGTGTGTGGTGTGCAAGGGCGACAGGGTCACCATAGTGGCCGAAACCGGCGGGCTGTCGATACGCACCGACGGCATCGCCGAGGAAGACGGCAGCTTTAATGAGTCCATTCGCATTCGCAACAGCCGTTCCGGACGCCAGATCCAGGGGCGGATCAGCGAGGCAGGGGTGGTGAGAGTCGGACTGTAAATTCTGCTAAAGTTGCTTACAGGCCGGCCGATAACCAGGCTGACAGCAGCGAATCAGGATTGAATCTTATGGCCATCGACAAGCTCCCCCCCGGATTTCATAACGGCCCGTCGGTCAGCAACAGGTACCCGCAAAAAAGCGGTACCGCCAGCACCGGCACAGACCATCGTGCCCAGACCATGGCTGGCCGCGACGAAGTGACCCTGACCCCGGAAGCAAAACAGCTCGGCCGCGTGCAGCAAAGCCTGCAGGCCGGTGCCGGCGCCGATAACAGCGCGCGGCTGGAAGCCCTGAAAAAGGCGGTTAACGACGGCAGCTACAAGGTGAACGCCGACAGGCTGGCCGGAAACATCATCAATCTGGAGCAAGACATAGAGTCCCTGTATTAATGAGTCTTGATACGCTGCTGCAACAACAACAGGAACAACTCGAGCGGCTGCTTGAGCTGACCGAACGGGAGCTTCAGCTTATCGTTCGGCGCAAGGCGCTGGAGCTGCCCCCCCTCACCGAGCAAAAGCAACAACTGCTGCTCGATATTCAGGCCACCGACGCCAGTCTGTGCGCTCACCCCGAGGTGGAACAACTGAAAACCACCCATCAATCCCGGGTCGATGCCCTGCGCGCCCTCATGGCACGGTGCCGGGAACGCAACCAGGTGGCCGAGCAGGTACTGGAGCAGTCCCTGGCCGGCACCCGCCAGCTGGCCAATATTTTAAGCCGGTTGCACGAGCGCCAGAGCATGACCTACGATCAGAAAGGCCACACCCGGGGCATCAACAAGGGGGCCGGCTTCAAGGTGTGAGCCGCCGCCGCTGTCTTATAATCCATCCCGGCGCAGTTTCTGATACAGCGCCAGATCCAGTTCCAGTTCGGTCACGTACATGTCGCCGTCGGGATAGCTGTTCACCACCCGAGCTCCGCGCACCACCCCCCGGCTGGCACTACTCACGGTGCCGTCCTGCAGAATATGACTGTCGAGCTGACTGGAGCTCGATACCCGCACTCCGCTCAGCTGCTCACTCAGCTCCCGGTAGGCGTCCAGACGCGAGGCACGCATGGCATGCAGCAGTTTCTGCTGGTAGTCCGCCGGGCGCTGCAGGCTGATGGGAGCATAACCCACCGCATAAAGATGATTCCGGGCCGGACTACCGGCGCTTCCCTGGCCGGCACAGCCGGCCAGGGTGACCAGTGCCAGCAGGGCAATCAGCTTATTTTTCATAGCGTTTCCTGATGTAGTCGGGGATCTCGGGACCGCGCGTATTCAGCATGGCCGCCACCAGATAATCGGGCACAAACTGCTGGGCGCTGCTGACAATGCCGTGATCCGCCATGGAGATCAGCCGGGCATTGATCAGTTTGCCGCCCTGGGTGTCGCTGATGGTGCCGTGCAACAGATACTGGGCATTGATGCGCCCGCTCAGCTGGCGGTAGTCCCGGCTGGTGCTCACATCCCCCTCGGGCGTAATGCGAATAAAGGGCAGCGCCTTGAAGTCCACCACCTTCAGCCCGTACTGATTGAGCTGAAACATCATGGTTTCCGACAGCAGCCGGCTGAACTCGTCCTGGCTGGTGTAGTCCTCCTGGCTGACAAAACCACTCACGGCGATGCCTGCCTGCCGGTTCATATTGTGGGCCGAGGCCACCAGCCGGTGCGCCAGGGCCGACATGTGCCGCTGCAACTGGGTCTGGCCCCCCACCAGCGAGGGCCCGGCCTCGGGCAGATGGGCACTGCGGGTGCCGGCACTCATGCGCATGGGCACACCGTCCTGACTGTGCCGGGGCGAACGGGCCGGCGCCGGCTGCTCCCCCAGGGCCTGGTGACTGACGTAGTGAGCCGCATGATCATGAGGCAGGTAATGGTTTTGACCGTCGAACCGGGGCTGACCGGTGCAGGCGGACAATCCCAGCACGGCAAGCAGGATAAGGGCTCTTGTCATTCACAGGCTCCCGAAGCAAAAGAAACTGAGTGTATATCGGCCAGTGGAGCGTCAACTTTACGCTTTCAGGCCAGGTTGCGGCCATGTGCCCGGCAAGGTTTTTGCATAAACCTTGCCATATTCTCACTGGGACCGCGACTTTTTAAGGGCGGCTCACCGTTTGACAGGATGCATCCGTGCTCAGAAAAAACCTTGCTTCACTGTTGCTGTTGTTTCCGTTGCTCGCCCGGGCCGACTGGTATCAGGCCGAAGGCTCGGCGCCGCTCAGTCTGGGAGTTGACACCGCCCGCCAGCAGGCACTGGAGCAGGCCCTGAGCGATGCGCTGCTGCAGTCGGGCGCCTCTCTCAGCACGGTGCAGTCGGCCACCAACGGCGCCTTTGCCGGCCAGCAACTGGATATTTCCGCCCAGGGCGAGCTGATGGACTACCTGATCCTGAACGAGCACCGGGAGCAGGGCCGGCTGTGGCTGACGGTACGGGCCGACATCTGGCCCGGCGAGCGCCGCCAGGAGCAGTGCGCCGGTCGTTATCGCCCGGGCATGACCCTGACGCCCATCACCCTGCTGCATCCGCAGCAGGGCGCCACCGGGCAGATCTATGAACTGGGCACGGCACTGGCCCAGCGGCTGGCCAGCCGGCTGGAGCCCAGCGTCAATATTACGTCGACCCTTGCCCTTGGCCTGGATACCGACCCGGCCCTGCCCCGCACGGCCGGCCTGCGCCGGGGCAGCGATGTGCTCGCCGGCACACAGCAGTCCCGGCTGTTACTGAGCGGCGTGATTGAAGACATCAGCATCGAGGACGGACACTGGACCCAGTGGACCTTTTCCGACATTCCCCGGGCCTTTCGCATGCGCATCACCCTGGAAGACAGCCTGACCGGCGACGTGCTGCTGCAACGCCGCTATCAGACCCGCGCCAGCTGGGACTATAAAAAGCACGACAGGGTCAATGTGCATGAACAGGCATTCTGGCAGTCCGGTTACGGTCTGGCGGTGGAGCAGTTGCTGGCGAGCATCAGCCAGGACGTGATCAAGGCCCAGGCCTGTCTCAAGGCGGTGGGCAACATAGTGCAACAGTCGGAGGAAGGCATACTGATGGATCTGGGCCGGCGCGAGGGCATTCAGGTGGGAGACAGATTCACCCTCACTCACCGCCGTCAGCTGACGCCGGGCTATTACAGCGAAACGGCATCACAGGCCGCCTTTGTGGTGCAGCAAAGCCATGCCGACTACAGCCTGCTGGTGCCGGCCGGCGCCGAGGCCAAACGCATTGCGGTGATGCCCGGCGATCGCCTGACCCAGCTGTAATCCTGCTCGAATAACCGCCAAACGCTCGGCACGACGTTGCACCCTCAGGCGAAATTTGCAATATTGTGCCGGCCTTGTCCCCGTAGTTTAATGGATAAAACAAGCCCCTCCTAAGGGTTAGATGCAGGTTCGATTCCTGCCGGGGACGCCAGCCATCGATCCTCCCGCGCCTTTTCTGCTACATTGGCCCCAGCTTGATAACGGGAGCCATTCATGACCAAGTCTGTTCTGATCACCGGTTGCTCAACCGGCATTGGCCACGCCGCCGCTCATTACCTGCACCGCCGGGGATTTCAGGTTATCGCCTCGGCCCGGGCCGAACAGGACGTGGCGCAGCTGCAACAGCAGGGGCTCAGGGCGGTGCAACTGGATCTGGCCGATGACGCCAGCATAGAGCGCGGCCTGGAGCAGGCCCTCACGCTCACCGGCGGCCAACTCTACGGCCTGTTCAACAACGGCGCCTATGGCCAGCCCGGCGCCCTGGAAGATCTGCCCACCGCGGCCCTGCGCGAGCAGTTCAACACCAACCTGTTCGGCACCCACCACCTCACCCGGCTGGTGCTGCCGCTCATGCTCGAGGCCGGCGAAGGCCGCATTATTCAGAACAGCTCGGTGCTGGGGCTGGTGGCCATGCAATACCGCGGCGCCTACAATGCCACCAAGTTCGCCCTCGAAGGTTACACCGACACCCTGCGGCTGGAGCTGGCCGGCACCCGTGTGCATGTCAGCCTGCTGGAACCCGGCCCCATTGAAACCCGCTTTCGCGCCAACGCCAAAGCCGCCTTTCTGCGCCATATCGACATGGCGCACAGCCGGCACAAGGCCGGCTATCAGCAGACCTTGGCCCGGCTGGAAAAACCCGGCCCCGGCTCCCGCTACAGCCTGCCGGCGGACGCCTGCCTGCCGCCCCTGCTGCACGCCCTCACCAGCGACCGTCCCAAAACCCGCTATCCGGTCACCCGTCCCACCATCATGCTGGGCTGGCTGCGCCGGTTGCTGAGCGACCGGGCACTGGATCGGCTGATGCTGAAGGCCGGCGGCTGACGTCCACCTCTTATCATCACGGCTGGCATGCCAAGCGGAGAGTCTCATGAAACGGATGTTGCATTTTTTACTGTGGCTGTGGTGCACTCAGGCACTGGCCGCCCCCGCTCTGTGGCAGGCCACCAAGGGAGAGCGGCAACTGTGGTTGTTCGGCTCGGTTCATGTTGCCGATGAACGCCTTGCCACCCTGCCGCCGGCCCTGCTCGCGGCGCTGGATAGCAGCGAGCTGCTGTTGCTGGAAATCGACCCCCTTGCCCTTCACTTTAACGACTTCGCCCACCTGATTGAACGCGATACCGACTGGCGCGAGCGGCTCGGCCCCCGGCTGGCCTTCGAGCTGGAGCAGGCCGTGGCCCGCAGCGGTCGCCCGGCCCTGCGCGAGCTGCCGCCCTGGTTTGTGGCCCTGCAACTGACCCAGCTGCGCGCCGCCGAGCTGGGTTTTCACAGTCGCCAGGGCGTCGACATGCAGCTGCGGCTGCTGGCCCGGGACCGGCAACTGCCGGTGGCCGGGCTGGAGCAGCCGGCGCTGGTGATGGGACTGCTGTCGTCGCTGCACCGGCGCGACCTTGAACGGGACTTTGTGGCCCACAGCCTGGACGAACTCAAGCACATGCAGGATCACCTCGATCATTTGCTCAGAGCCTGGCTGAGCGGCGACGAACAGACCCTGCTGGCCTTGTTGCAGGATGAGCAAAGCCCGACGCTCACCCGTTTTATCGAGAATGAGCTGCTGGCACAACGCAATCGCATGTGGCTGACGCGGCTGGAGCAACTGGCGCCCCGGCGGGCGCTGATGGTGGTGGGCGCGCTGCACCTTTATGGTGATCGGGGTCTCATTGCCCTGCTGAAACAAGCGGGTTATACCCTCAATAAAGTGGAGGACCCGCCGCTTTATTGATCAGGATCAGCATGTGCCACTGTGGTCCCGTTAGGATGGCTTCAACGGAGAGCGCGAAAGGAGACATCCCATGGAATTCTGGCTCGATTTGATGTTTGGCAGCGATGTGGGCTTGATGTCCATGCTGGTCATCATTGCCACCACCCTGTTGATCAGTTTTTACGCCGGTTACTTCATTTACAAGGTGATGAAGTCAGAGCCCGGCCACGAAGCCGGTAAATAACCCTCAGGTTTAATAACGGCGGAATCCGACCTCCTCCTCCCCCGGGTTCCGTCGTTCCCCCTTTTATCCCATTTGCTTATACTGCGGCTATGCCTGAATCAAAGGAGCCGCGCCATGAGCCATTCCGACTGGTCGTCCTTTCTTGATGAACTGGACGGACTCACCCCGCTGGAGCAGGATACCCTGCCCACCGGCCACCGCGACCCGCGGGACGCCGTCGCCCTCGCCGAACGCCGTCGTGCCGCCGAGATCCAGGCCGAAGCCGCCGATCCCGGCCTGTCGCTGGACAGGGTGGTACTGCTACGCCCCGACGACATGATCAGCTACAAGAAGCCCGGGGTGCAGGACGGCGTGTTCAAAAAGCTGCGCCTGGGCAAATATCCGTGCGAGGCCCGGCTCGATCTGCATCACCACAGCGTGGAGCGGGCCCGGAGTGCCCTGCTGAACTTTATTCGCGCCTGCCTGCGTCAGGATCTGCGCTCCGTGATCATCGTTCACGGCAAGGGCGAGCGCAGCCAGCCGCCGGCCCTGCTCAAGAGTTATGTTTCCGGCTGGCTGCCCCAATTGCCGGAGGTGCTGGCCTGCCACAGCGCCCTGCGCCAGCACGGCGGCAGCGGCTGCCTGTATGTTTTGCTGCGCAAGAGCGAGCAGGCCAAACAACACACCCGCGAGTGGCTGCAAAGCCACCGGGGCTGACTTTTTAGCGCAAGGATCACCGCATGTCTTATTCCGCACTGGAACAACATTTTGAACAACTGCACCACCTGCAGCATCTGGGCGCCATCTGTGGCTGGGATCAGGCCACCATGATGCCCCCCGGCGGCAACGAGGCCCGGGCCGAGGCTTTGGGCACCCTGGCGGTGCTGTGCCACCGGCAACTGCAGGATCCGCGCCTGGGCGACTGGTTCGCTCGGGCAGAGAGCGAGCCGCTGTCACAGGAGCAACAACAAAGCCTGGCCGAAATGCGCCGGGCGTGGCGCGATGCCACCCTGCTGCCCGCCGACCTGGTGCGCGCCCGCTCCCTGGCCGGCTCCCGCTGCGAGCACGCCTGGCGCAGCCTGCGTCCTGCCAACGACTGGGCCGGCTTTCTGCCGCTGTTCGAGGAGGTGGTGGCGCTGTCCAGGGAAGCCGCCGCAGCCCGGTCCGAGGCACTGGGGCTGTCGCGCTACGACAGCCTGCTCGAGCTATACGAGCCGGGCATGCGCACTCAGGCGCTCGACACCCTGTTTGGCGAGCTGAGTGGCTGGCTGCCCGGACTGATTGCCGAGGTGCAGGAAAAACAGCGGCTTGAAACCGTGCTGTCGCCGCAAGGCCCCTTTGCCACCGATAAACAAAAAGCCCTGGGGCTGGAAGTGATGAGCTGGCTTGGCTTTGACTTTCACCACGGCCGGCTGGATGTCAGCGCCCACCCCTTTTGCGGCGGCGTCAGTGAAGACGTGCGCCTCACCACCCGCTACGACGAGGCCGACGTGGCCCAGGCGCTGATGGGCATTATTCACGAAACCGGCCACGCCCGTTACGAGCAGGGTCTGCCCGCGGCCTGGCGCCGCCTGCCGGTGGGGCAGGCCAGATCCATGGGCGTGCACGAGTCCCAGAGCCTGTTCTTTGAGATGCAGCTCGCCCGCCACCCGGCCTTTATTGCCCGGCTGTCGCCGCTGCTGGCACGATACTTCGGCGATCAGCCGGCCTTTGAACCCGGCAACCTGGCCCGGCTCTACACCCGGGTGCAGCCCGGGCTCATCCGCGTGGATGCCGACGAAGTCACCTACCCCGCCCACATCATGCTGCGTTACCGCATCGAACGGGATCTTATCGAAGGCACGCTGGCGCCCCGTCATCTGCCGGAACGCTGGAACCAGCTGATGCAGCAGTACCTGGGGCTCAGTACCGAAGGCAATGATAAAGACGGCTGCCTGCAGGACATTCACTGGACCGACGGCAGCTTCGGCTATTTTCCCAGCTACACCCTGGGCGCTATCTACGCCGCTCAGCAGGCCGAAGCCATGCAGCAGCAACTGGGGCCTTTTGAGCGGCTGATCGACGACGATCTGACCGCCGTATTTGGCTGGCTGGAGCACCACATCTGGCGCCACGCCAGCCTGTGCTCTACCGGGGAGCTGATGGCCCGGGCCACCGGCCATGTGCTTGACGCCGCCCCCTTCCGCCGTCACCTGGAGCAACGTTACCTGGGCTGATTCAGGCTATGCTTAAGTACAGGCCTCAGGGAAGCAGGCCAGGGAGGGCAAACATTGGATGAAAAAAAGCCGCGCCACCGGCTGGTGGTGTTTTATGACGGCTCCTGCGAGAGCTGCATCAGGGACCGGGCCCGCTATGAACGCTGGGCCGGCGACAGGGGCCACGAGATCTGCTGGTTTGACATCACCGACCGGGAAGAGGTGCTGCTCAGCCTGGGCATCAGCCCCCAGCAGGCGCTGCAGGAGCTGCATGTGCAAACCGCCGAAGGCGAGATCTACTCGGAGCTGGACGCCTATATTCTGCTGATGCGACGCGTGCCCCGGCTGAGGCCACTGGCCATGCTGATTGGCCTGCCGCTGATACGGCCGGTGCTGTCCCGGCTCTACCGTTACTGGGTACGCAGCCGGCTGGAGCGGGAAGGCCGGCTGTAAAGCCGGGTGACAGTGCCCTCGGGCTTGGGCATAATCGGTTGAAAACCCATCAACCAACGGGAATGCCATGCGTTATGCCAATATCACCGGCTGGGGCAAGTGCCTGCCCCCGGCCGTGCTCAGCAACGACGATCTCGGTAGCTTTCTCGATACCTCCGACGACTGGATTCAAAGCCGCACCGGCATTCGCACCCGGCGTATTTCCCACGTCAATACCTCTGAGCTGGCCACGGTAGCGGCAAGGCATGCCCTGGCCGCCGCCGGCCTTGAGCCAACCCAGATTGACGGCATTATTCTGGCCACCGCCAGTCCCGACAGCCTGGTACCCAGCGCCGCCTCGGCGGTACAGCGCAATCTGGGCATTCCCGCCGCCGCCGTATTTGACCTTAACGCCGCCTGCACCGGCTTTCTCTATGGTCTGAGCGTGGGCTCGGCGCTGATCAAGGCGGGCGGCATGAACCGGCTGCTGGTGATCGGCGCCGAGCGCCTGACTCACTACCTGGACTGGACCCGCCGCGATACCGCCGTGCTCTTTGGCGACGGGGCCGGCGCCGTGGTGCTGGAAGCCTCCGAGGCGCCGGTGGGCCTGCTGGCCGACAAGCTGGGCTGCGACGCCGAGGCCAGAGACATACTGGCGGTGCCCGACTCGGGCACCTGCCGTACCCGCTTTGCCCATGTGGACGGCCTGTTTGAAGTGAACTTCGAAGGGCAGGAAATCTTCAAGCGGGCGGTACGGGGCATGGGCGAGGCCGCCGCCGTGGTACTGGACCAGGCCGGCGTGGGCCCGGAGCACATCGACTTGCTGCTGCCCCATCAGGCCAATGTGCGCATCATCGAGACCCTGGCCAAAAAAATGGCGCTGCCGCCGGAAAAGGTCATGATCAATATCGCCGACTACGGCAATACCTCGGCGGCCACCGTGCCCATTGCCCTGTGCGAAGCCCTGGAACGAGGCCGCATTCGCCCCGGAGCCCTGCTGCTCACCGCCGCCTTTGGCGCCGGCCTCACCTGGGGCGCCGGTGTAATCCGCTGGGGGGAACGGGTCACGCCTCTTGGCCGCAGCCAGGCCGCCCTGCCCCCCTGCGAGCACAGTGCGCTGGAGCTGCTGGCGCCGGCCATTGAAGGCTGCCGGCGGGCTAAACGTGAGACGTAAAACGGGAGACGTGGAGACGTTGGAAACATCAGACGTCAAACGTTTACGTCTGATGTTTGACCTTGAGCAACTCAGGCGGTGGCGTGCACCGCCTGCACTACCTCCAGCAGGCGCTCGGGCTGCCGGGGCAGGCAGGCATTCAGTTGGCCCTGCATGCGCGCCAGAGTGCGGGGATGCAGGTTGGCGGCCACTTCCGCCGGCAGTTCATCGCGGGAAGGTTTAAGCGGCTCGCCGCGCATGGCCAGCAGCAGCCGCAGGCTGTCCTGTTGCAGCTCTCCCGCCAACTGGCTCAGACCGGTGGCCCGGGCCTGGTCCACCGCCTCGGCAAACAGGGGTGGTGTGGGCTCGGGCAGGGCGAAGTGAGCCCGCCAGTCCGGCTCACTCAGCCCGGCGGCCGGCTCATCAATGCGGGGCAGATCCCGCGCATCGTCCGACAGCATGGCCAGCAACAGGCCAAAATCGCCGCGCCGGCCCTGGTGGACCGCCCGGTTAAGGCTGTCTCCCAGCTGGCTGTCGTTGATCAGCAGATTGGCGTGAACCGGTGTGGCCATAATGCGAGAAAAGTTTAAAAGTTAAGCGTTTAAACCCTTATCGGCCGGTAAACGCCGAATTTTAGTAAATTAATTGCCTTTCAGGGGTTCACATCGCCGTTCGTTTTGGTAGTATGCGCCCCACTGATGTGGAGGGGTTCCCGAGTGGCCAAAGGGATCAGACTGTAAATCTGACGGCTCAGCCTTCGCTGGTTCGAATCCAGCTCCCTCCACCACCTGTTCAGCTGTAACGCACTGGCGTTAAGCACACAATTTGCAAGTTTACTCGTGGAGGGGTTCCCGAGTGGCCAAAGGGATCAGACTGTAAATCTGACGGCTCAGCCTTCGCTGGTTCGAATCCAGCTCCCTCCACCATCATTGAAAAGCCGGTGCACTGCACCGGCTTTTTTGTATTTGTTGCATGGGCCATACTTGAAGTATCTCCGAGCGCCACGACACCGGGCCGTGGCCGAGCAGTAAAGGAGATATGTCATGGCATATTCATTCGTTCACACCGGCCGTTGGTGGCTGCCCCTGCTGGCGGCCCTGCTGCTGTCTTCACCGGCCCAGGCCGACAGGGAAAGCCGCTGGCACGACAACCGGCTGCGGGGCTATGACCAGCCTTACGGCCAGTACCGGCACCAGGGCCTGCGCCACCGGCATGAGCACAGGCACAAGACCTATGGTCATTACCGCAAGCACAGGCACTACCGCCCCCGGGTACGGGTAATTGAGCGTTACCATTATTCGGCACCGCGCCATTATTACCACGCACCGCGCCGCGATCACGACAGGCCCCGGGCCGGCATCTCGATTGTTCTGCCCCTGGGCAGCCTGGTCCGCGAGTTGCCCGGCGGTTACATCAGCCTGCATTTCAACGGCCATCCCTACTATTACCACGGCGGCAATTACTATCGCCCCCACCGGCGCGGCTACACGGTGGTGGCTCCGCCCGGCTGGTAAGGATCAGTCGGCCTCGCTCAGCTCGGCCGTCAACCGGCGCTGCTGATGCTGTGGCGAGCGGGTGCCCCGGGCCAGCATGCGGTACATGGCCGGCACGATAAACAGGGTGAGCAGGGTGGCCAGGGCCACACCGCCAAACACCACCATGCCCACCGCCTGACGGCTTTCCGCCCCGGCTCCGCCGGCCAGGATCAGCGGCACGGCGCCGGCCACGGTGGTAAAGGCGGTCATCAGAATGGGCCTGAGCCGGCGCACCGCCGCCTCGGTCAGGGCATGATCGAAGTCCTGGCCCTGATCCCGCAACTGGTTGGCGAACTCCACAATCAAAATGCCGTTTTTGGTCACCAGGCCGATCAGCATCACCATGGCAATCTGGCTGTAGGCATTGAGGGTAATGCCCGACAGATACAGCCCCAGCAGGCCCCCCACCAGCCCCAGCGGCACCGTCAGCAGCACGATGAAGGGATGTACAAAGCTTTCGAACTGGGCCGCCAGGATCAGAAACACCACCACCAGCGCCAGCCCGAACACAAAGGCCACGTCGCTCTGGTTGGAGCGGTATTCCAGCGACTCGCCCTTGTAATCGACGGTGGCGGTATCGGGCAGGTTGTCCCGCACCAGGCCGTCGAGGTAGTCCAGCGCCTCGCCCAGGCTGTAGCTGCCTTCAAGGTTGGCGCTCAGGGTGATGGCCTTTTTACGGTTGTAATGATTGAGCGAGCCCGGCGCGCCCTGCTCACGCAGATCGACCAGGTTGTCGAGGGACACCAGCTCACCGCCACCGGTGCGCAGATAAATGGAGGCCAGATCATCCAGCCGGCTGAAGTCGGCCTCGCGGCCCTTGAGGAAAACGTCATACTCCTCGCCCTGGCGGGAATAGGTGGTAATGGCCTGACCGCCCAGCATCACATTGAGGCTGTCGGCCACCTCGGTCACCGAAATGCCCAGGCTGGCGGCCCGCTGTTTGTCGACCTGTACCAGCAACTCGGGTTTGGTGCGGTCAAAGTCGAGCTCCAGATCACTGAGCCCCGGGTTGTTGCGGGCCAGGGTCCTCAGCTGCTCGGCCCATCCCAGCAGTTCATCGTAATCGGCCCCGCCCAGCACGAATTCCACCGGCGTGCTGGAGCCGCCGCGAATGGAGGACGGCAAAATGGGGATCACCAGCACGTCGGTCACATCCCGGGTCAAGGCACGAATGCGCCCGGCCACCGCTTCTGCCGGCATGTCCCGTTCATTCCAGCCGGACAGGCTGGCAAACATGATGCCGCTGTTCACGCCACCGCCAAAGCCGGGCGTGCGCACCGTCAGGCTGCTGATGACGCCCTGTTCACGCAGCGGCATCAGCCGGCTTTCCACCTCGCCCATGGCCCGGCTCATGCGCTCAAAGCTGGCGCCTTCGGCGCCCTTGACCATCACGAACACCACGCCCCTGTCTTCCTTGGGGGTCAGGCTCTGGGGAATTTCCCGAAACAGCAGCACCATCACTCCCAACGCCGCCACCATGACCACCGGCGCCCACCAGCCGTGGCTGAGCTCCTGCTCCAGCAACCGGCGGTAGCCCGCCTCAAGGCGGGCAAACAGCGCATCGAAATGGCGCGCCAGCCAGCCCGTGGACGGTTGCACCCGCAACAGCTTGCTGCCCATTACCGGGCTCAGGGTCAGCGCCACCAATGAAGAAAAGCCCACCGCCGCCGCCAGCAGCACCGCAAACTCGGTAAAGATACGGCCGATCACTCCGCCCATGAACACGATGGGCAAAAACACCGAGATCAGCGTCAGGGTGGTGGCGATCACCGCAAAGCCCACCTCCCGGGTACCGTGCCAGGCCGCCGCCAGCGGCGAGCGCCCCCGCACCAGATGATGATGGATGTTTTCCAGCACCACGATGGCGTCGTCCACCACCAGGCCGATGGCCATGATCAGCGCCATCAGGGTAATGAGGTTGACCGAAAAGCCCATGACCAGCGCCACGATAAAGGCGCTCACCAGCGACACCGGCACCGTCACCGCCGGGATCAGGGTGGCGCGCACCTGGCCGAGAAAAATGTAGATCACCAGCACCACCAGGGACATGGTGATCAGCAGGGTCTGATACACCTCGTTGATAGCGCTTTCAATAAACACCGAGCTGTCGTAGGTCCAGGTGAGCTCGGTGTTGTCGGGCAAAAACGGCTGCTGGGCCAGCACCGCGCGCTTGACCCCGGCGATCACGTCCAGGGTATTGGCCTGGGTCTGCTTGACGATGCCAAGGCCCACCACGTTCTGGCCGTTGGAACGAAACAGGGTATCTTCCGGTTTTTCTCCTTCCCGAATCTCGGCCACGTCCCGCAAATACACCCGCTCGCTGCCAAGGCGGCGGATCACCAGATTGCTGAAATCCTCGGCGCTCTTGTAACCCCGGGCAATGCGGGCGGCGAAATTCTGCTGCTCGTTTTCCAGAGTCCCCGCCGGCAGCTCCACGTTCTGGCTGCGCAGGGCGGCGGCAATGTCGGCCACGGTCACCCCCCGCACCGCCATGGCGGCGGTATTGAGGCGCACGTTCATCACCCGCTCCTTGCGTCCGCCCACCCACACCGAGCTGACCCCGTCGAGCAGGCTGAAGCGATCCGCCAGCACATTTTCGGCGTAGTCTCCCAGCTCCAGCGCCGACAGCCCGGTGGATCTCAGGGTCACCCACAGGATCACGTCGTTGCGGCCGGTGTCCTTGGTGACCACGGGGGCATCGGCGTCGCCGGGCAACTGACGCGAGGCCCGCGACACCGCCTCGCGCACATCACTGGCGGCGTTGTCCAGATCCCGCTCGGGGTTGAATTCCACGGTAATGCGGGAGCTGCCATCACTGGTGCTGGAGCTGATAAACTTGACACCGCTGATCCCCGACAGCTCGTCTTCCAGCCGTTTGGTGACCTGGCTTTCCATCACGCTGGCGCTGGCGCCGGTGTAGTCGGTGCGCACGGTGACAATAGGCGAAGTGGTGTCGGGCATTTCCCTGAGCGGCAGCTCAAAAAAAGCGATCAGGCCAAATACACACAGCATCAGGCTGATCACCGTGGCCAGCACCGGCCGGGCAATGGCGATGTCAGAGAGCTTCACCGGCCACCTCCACCTGCACGCCGTCGCGCAGCTTGACCACACCTTCGCTCACCACCCGCTCACCGGCGCTCAGGCCGGCGCTGACCTGGACCCAGTCCCCCAGGTTGCGCCCCACTGTGATGCTGCGCCGGCTGACCGTGCCGGCCTCGTCCACCACAAACACATAGCGCTGGTTGCCGGCATAGAGCAGGCTGCTGGCCGGCACCGCCAGGCTGGCGCCGTCGTCCAGGGTCAGCTGCACCCGCATCAGCATGCCCGGCACCAGGGCGCCGTCGCTGTTGTCGAATTCCAGCCGCACCCGCGCATTGAGGGTGTCGGCATCCACCGCCGGTGCCACCACCGCCAGCCGGCCGCTAAACCGGCGATCACCGTGCGCCTCGGTGGTGGCCTGCAGGGTGTCCCCCACCTTTAATTTAAGAAAATGCTTTTCCGGCACCGCCAGATCCAGCTTGAGCCGGCTGGCGTCAAACAGTTCGGCCACCTGCTCATTGGCGCCGAGCAGGCTGCCCGGGGCCACATCGGTGAGCCCCATCACGCCGGCAAAGGGCGCCTTCAGGCGGAGGTAATCCGCCTGTACCCGGGCCGCCTGCAAGCGGGCCTCGGCCATCGCCACCGCCGCCTGCTGGCCTTCCAGCTCGGTCTGGGTGACCGCCTTGCGTTTGAACAGCGCCTGGTAGTTGACCAGAATGCGCCGGGCATCCTGCAGCGCGGCCCGGGCCTCGCTGATGTCAGCCTTCGCCGCCCGATCATCCAGGCTCAGCAGCAACAGCCCTTGTTCCACCCGCTGGCCCGGCACAAAGTGCACCCCGGTAACCCGGGCGCCCACCTGAGGGGCAATGGCCACCCGCCGGTTGGCCTTGAGGGTGCCCACCAGCTGCAGCCGGGCCGGCAGCTGCTGCTCGGTGACCGTAATGGTGCTGACCACGGGGCCGCCCCGGCCGGCGGCAACGGCGGAAAACAGCAGCAAGCCGAGCGCCGCCAGGGAATAATGATGTTTTTTCATGCACTTGCTTCCAATACAGACTACTCCCAGTGTACCTGTTTGGCATGCACAGACTATGTCAATGTCCGGCAAAGTTGTCACAAAATGTGGCAGGGGCATCAGACCGGCGGCAGCGGGCAAAAATCCCGCTACGCTTATTGTGACAAGGCGGCACGCAGGGAGGCGGCATGAACAGCGGCAATATCGTGATCACCGGGGCGGCCCGCGGGCTGGGACTGGGCATGACCCGTTATTTTCTGGGGCACGATTATCAGGTGCTGGGCGTGGATCTCGACAAGGAAGCCCTTGCCCGGCTGGATCAGGCACAGGTGCCGGGGCTGCAGCTGGTGCACCTGGACGTGACCGAAGAGTCTTCGGTACAGAGCCTGGCACGGCTGGTGGAAAGCCGCTTTGGCCGCCTGGGCGGCATTATCAACAACGCCGCCATCAGTCAGCCTTACCATGAACCCATCGACAAGCTTTCACTCAGCCACTGGCAGCGGGTGCTGGCGGTCAATCTCACCGGCCCCATGCTGATCTGCAAGCACTTGTCACCGCTGCTGGAGCAGGGAGGCGCCATCGTCAATATCGGCTCCACCCGGGCACATCAGTCAGAGCCCAACAGCGAGGCCTATGCCGCGTCCAAAGGCGGGCTGGTGGCGCTGACCCACGCCCTGGCCATCAGCCTGGGGCCACGGGTGCGGGTGAATGCCATCAGCCCGGGCTGGATTGACGTGTCGGCGCTGCAGCCCGGTGACACCCCGGCCCCGGGACCGGAGGATCACGCCCAACACCCGGCCGGCCGCGTGGGACTGGTCAACGATGTCGCCGCCATGGCACGCTTTCTGCTCTCAAATGAAAGCGGCTTTGTCACCGGCCAGGAATTTATTGTGGACGGCGGCATGAGCCGGCGCATGATCTACCGGGATTGTGCCACCGACACACCGGCTGCCGAGTAGGCCGCTTTCTGCTAGCATGGGGCCAAATTTTTCAACCCCATTGCATCATGAAAATCATTTCCTTCAATATCAACGGCCTGCGCGCCCGCCTGCACCAGTTGCAGGCGCTTATCGACAAGCACGCTCCCGACATTATCGGCCTGCAGGAAACCAAGGTGCACGACGAGGCCTTTCCCCTCGAAGCGGTGCAGGCCATGGGCTACCACGTCTATTTTCACGGCCAGAAGGCCCATTACGGCGTGGCCCTGCTGAGCAAGGAGCCGGCCCAGGCCATTGTGAAGGGCTTTCCCACCGACGACGAAGACGCCCAGCGACGCATGATCATCGGCCGCTTTGCCCGCCCCGACGGCAGCGCCATGACCGTGCTCAACGGCTATTTTCCCCAGGGGGAAAACCGCAAGCATGAAACCAAGTTTCCGGCCAAGGAGCGTTTCTACCGGGATTTGCAGCAGTACCTGAATGAACATCACCAGCCCGACGAGGCGCTGGTGGTGATCGGCGACATGAACATCTCCCACACCGATGCGGACATCGGCATCGGCGAGCCCAATCGCAAGCGCTGGCTGCGGGACGGCAAATGCTCGTTTCTGCCGGAAGAGCGGGAGTGGATGGAGCGCCTGCTGGGCTGGGGCCTGTACGACACCTGGCGCAAGCAGAACCCGGACAACGCCGAGACCTATTCCTGGTTCGACTACCGCAGCAGGGGCTTTGACGACAACCGGGGCCTGCGCATCGATCTTATCCTGGCCACCCAGCCGCTGCTGGCGCAGCTGGCCGACACCGGAATCGACTATGAACTGCGCGGCATCGACAAACCCTCGGATCACGCTCCCATCTGGGCCAGCTTCAGGGATTAAGAGCGTCTTTAAGCCCGGGGCTGTAGGCCCCAATTTATTGGGGCAATAGCGTTACGGTATGTATGGCTTGCCCGAATAAATTCGGGCCTACCAGTCCCTATTCCCCGGGTCAGGCCTTGCGCGGCCGCAGGTGCCGGAACCAGCGGTGTTCCAGCCGGCGAAAGCCCCAGACCAGCAGAAAAGTCAGGCACATATACAGCAGTCCCGCCGCCAGGAACGCCTCAAAGGGCGAATAGTAGCGGGAATTGACGATACGGGCCGCACCGGTGAGATCCACTATGGTAATCACCCCCGCCACCGCCGAGCCGTGCAGCATGAAGATCACCTCGTTGCTGTAGGCGGGCAGTGCCCGGCGAAAGGAATTGGGCAGAATAACGCGCCGCAGGGTGGTCAGCCGGCTCATGCCAAAGGCATAGGCCGCTTCGATTTCCCCTCTGGGCATGGCATTGATGGCACCGCGAATAATCTCGGCGGTATAGGCGCCGGTATTGAGGGTAAAGGCCAGCACGGCACAGAACCAGGCCTGACTGAACCACTCCCAGGCCGCCGACTCCTTCAGCCACTGCCACTGGCCGGCACCGTAATAGATCAGAAACAGCTGCACCAGCAGCGGCGTGCCGCGAAAGAAATAAATGTAGGCCCAGGCCGGCCCCTTCAGCAGCCAGTTGCCGCTGTTGCGCATGATGCCCATGGGCACCGCGATCAACAACCCCAGCACCAGCGCCAGCGCCACCAGCCAGACGGTGGTGTACAGTCCCTGCCAGTACACCGGCCACTCGTTGAGAATGATTGAAAAGTCCATGGCTTACCTTCCCGGAATGGCGTAGTGGCGTTCGGCCCAGCGCAGCATGGAGGTAGACAGGCTGGTGAACAGCAAAAAGATCAGCGCCACCGCCATATAAAAGGTAAAGGGCAACTGGGTGGCCCCCGCCGCCAGTGACGCCTTGCGGACCATGTCGTCGAGGCCAATGATCGACACCAGCGCCGTGGTCTTGAGCAGCACCAGCCAGTTGTTGCCCAGGCCCGGCAGGGCGTGGCGCATCATCTGCGGAAACAGCACCCGGCGAAACACCAGCCAGGGGCGCATGCCGTAGGCCCGGGCCGCTTCCAGCTCGCCCTTGTCCACCGCCAGAATGGCACCGCGAAAGGTTTCCGCCATGTAAGCGCCGAAGATAAAGCCAATGGTGACAATACCGGCAATAAAGGGACTGATCTCGATGTAGTCGGGCACATAGCCGGTCCACTCATGGCCGGGGTCGCCACCGCCAATCCACTCATTAAGGGTTTCGTTCAGACCGTAAAGGGAATTGTTCAGCAGTACCTGGCCGCCAAAAAAGATCAGCATCATCAGCACCAGATCGGGAATGCCCCGAATCAGGGTGGTGTAAATCGTCGCCAGCCAGCGGGCCGGGCGCACCGACGACAGCTTGGCCAGCGCCCCCAGCAACCCCAGGGTCACCGCCAGCAACAGAGACAACAGGGCCACCTGCAGGGTGACCCAGGCGCCGTCCAGCAGGGCGCCTTCATAACCTTTTAAATCGAACATCACGACTTCCTGTTATGCCGGCCTGTAGCTCCACTCCGCCCATCGGTGAAAGTCAGCTTCAACCGCAGACTCGCCGTAAACCCATCCATGGGGGCTCCGCCGCGCCGTCCCTGGCGCAGAGGGTCTGCTTGTCGAAGCCTGACTGTCACCTTGCCGATACCAGAGCCGGTGCCGGCCAGCGCCGATTACTCGCCGTATACGTCGTAATCGAAGTACTTGCTGTTCACTTCCTGGTATTTGCCGTTTTCACGCAGATCCAGAATGGCCTGGTTCAGCATCTCTTTCAGCTCCTTGTCCTGCTTGCGCACGGCAATGCCAAAACCCTCACCGAACCAGCGTTCATCGGTCACCGAAGGGCCGACGAACTCAAAGGCATCGCCGCCTTCCTTGTTGAGCAGACCTTCCTCAATGGCGGTGGCGTCGAGGAATACATAATCCACCCGGCCGGCCTTGAGATCCAGGTAGGCATCGTCGGCGTTGCCGTAGCGCACCAGGGTAACATCATCACCAAAGTTGTCGGTCAGGTACTTGTCGTGGGTGGTGGCGATCTGCACCCCCACCTTCTTGCCGGCCAGGCCTTCCTTGCTCAGCTCAAACTCGGCGCCTTTCGGCGCCACAAACTTGTTGGGCACCAGGGCATACTTGCCGGTAAAGTCCACGGTGCGCTTGCGCTCTTCGGTAATCGACATGGCGGCAATAATGGCGTCATACTTGCGCGCCAGCAGGGCGGGAATAATGCCGTCCCAGTCCTGCGCCACCAGCTGGCATTTCACCTGCATCTGCTCACACAGGGCATTGGCCATGTCCACGTCAAAGCCCTGCAGCTCGCCGTTTTCATCGGTCCAGGAAAACGGCGGATAGGCGCCTTCAATGCCGAACCGCACGGTTTTCCATTCCTTTGCCTGCACGGCGCCTGCCGCCAGGGCCGCCATAATGGCGCCCGCAACCCACACTTTTTTCATGGACTTGCTCCTTGTGTTATTCACCTTGATTCAGTAAACCGAAGAAATAAATTGCCGGAACCGCTCGGAGGAAGGGTGGGCAAACACCTGTTTCGGATCGCCCTGCTCTTCCACCACGCCCTGGTGCAGAAACATCAGCTTGTTCGACACATCCCGGGCAAAACTCATTTCGTGGGTCACCACCAGCATGGTACGGCCTTCTTCCGCCAGGCTGCGCATGACCCCGAGCACCTCGCCCACCAGCTCCGGATCCAGCGCCGAGGTGGGCTCGTCAAACAGCATGACTTCCGGCTCCACCGCCAGCGCCCGGGCAATGGCGGCGCGCTGCTGCTGACCGCCGGACAAATGACCGGGGTAATAATCCCGGCGCTCGTAGAGTCCTACCCGTTTGAGCAGCGCTTCCCCCTTCTCAATGGCTTCTTTTTTGGGTACGCCCAACACATGCACCGGCACTTCAATGATGTTCTGCAGAATGGTCATGTGCGACCAGAGGTTGAAACTCTGAAACACCATGGCCAGGCGGGAGCGAATCCGCTCCACCTGACGCATGCTGGCCGGCTCGCGTTCACCGGCGCGGTTGGTGCGCATTTCAATCAGTTCGCCGTGCAACCGCACTTCACCGGCGGAAGGCATTTCCAGCAGGTTGATGCAGCGCAGAAAGGTGGACTTTCCCGAGCCGGAAGAGCCGATAATGGAGATAACGTCTCCCTTGTCGGCGGTGAGATCGATGCCTTTCAGTACTTCCAGCGAGCCATAGTGCTTGTGCAGGCCCGTGACTTCGAGGGCGGGTTTGCTCATCCGTTAGACCTTTAGTTGCCGGGCCGTTTGCGTGGCCCTGTCCTTTACCTGAATGGTTAACAAGCTGTTAACCTTTGCGAGAAAAGTTACCACTTGTCCTGCTCAATAACAACATAATCAGCCATAAAGAGCCAATGACGTCGGTTTTTTATACTAAAAATAGACACTCCACAGTATAAAATTATGCACCAAACCAGAATAAAATATCACCCCCAAATTTCGCACCACAGTACAGAGCGCACCACAGCGCTGACAGAGTGCATAAGCAAGTAGAATCAAGCCGTTACTCATAAAAGCCGATATCCGCGGCTTTTTTTTAACGACTTGCTCACGTATGCTGTCGCAACGAACATTAATGGTCAAAAATTGCGCCTTAATCCCGAACAGGAAGATTATTCTCATGTACTCCGGCATGCTCATCGTCTTATTGCCCCTGGCCCTGGGCTACTGCATTCCCTGCCGCTCCCAGTCGCTGGTGCACTTTATCAATGTGGCGGTGGCACGCATGGTGTACCTGATCCTGTTCCTGATGGGCATCAGCCTGGCCTTCGTCGATAATCTTAGTACTCATCTGGGAACAATCTTCACCCTGTGTGGTGTTTTTCTGGCCTGCATCACGGTGTGCAACCTGGCCGGACTCTGGCTGCTGGACCTGCGCCGGGGCCGGACGGAAGGCGAGCGGGGCGCCCCCGTCATCAGCAAATGGGCGCTGTTGCTGGACTCCGTCAAGCTGTGCCTGGTGATCCTCGGTGGCCTGGCCCTGGGCCAGTTTCTCGACCCGGAGTGGTTCGCGGTAGACACCCTGAGCGAGTGGGCGCTGATGCTGCTGCTGCTGCTGATCGGCGTTCAGTTGCGCAATTCGGGCATGAAGCTGCGTCAGATACTGCTGAACCGCTGGGGCCTGGCCATCGCCCTGATGGTGGTGGTCAGCTCCTGGCTCGGGGGCCTGATGGCCGCCTGGCTGCTGAGCCTGCCACTGAGCCAGGGGCTGGCCTTTGCCTCGGGTAACGGCTGGTATTCGCTGTCGGGCATTCTGATTGGCGATGCCCTCGGCCCGGTGATAGGCAGCGCCGCCTTTCTCAATGACCTGGCCCGGGAGCTGATTGCCATTCTGATCATTCCGGCGCTGATGCGCCGCCATCCGTCCTGTGCCATCGGCTATGGCGGCGCCACCGCCATGGACTTCACCCTGCCGGTGCTGCAACGCTCCGGCGGCGTGGCCATCGTGCCGGTGGCCATCGTCTCGGGCTTTGTGCTGAGCCTGGCGGGACCCGTGCTTATTCTGAGCTTTCTGTCGTTTACCGCCGGCTGAGCCCGTCACGGCCGGGGTCAAAAAACCACCAGCGCATTTTGCTTTCCCCTTGCACCTTTGCGCGCAATCAGTATTGTGGATGGCAGGTTTTTTGATTCTCTTTCAAAGAAAGGACACTGAATGATGAAAAAAGTAGGTCTGGTCGGCTGGCGCGGTATGGTCGGCTCCGTTCTGATGAGCCGCATGGTGGAAGAAGGCGATTTCGCCCGTATCGATCCGGTCTTCTTCACCACCTCCCAGGCCGGTCAGCCTGCCCCCGACTTTGGCAAAAGCGCCGGTACCCTGCAGGACGCCTACGACATTGAGGCCCTGAAGGCGCTGGATGTGGTGCTCACCTGCCAGGGCGGCGACTACACCAAGGAAGTCTACCCCAGACTGCGTGCCGCCGGCTGGAACGGCTACTGGATTGATGCCGCCTCCGCCCTGCGCATGGACGACGAGGCCCTGATCGTGCTGGATCCGGTCAACGGCAAGCAAATTCAGGACGCCCTGGCCAAGGGTACCAAGACCTTTGTCGGCGGTAACTGCACCGTGAGCCTGATGCTGATGGCCCTGGGCGGCCTGTTCGAGCAGGATCTGGTGGAGTGGGTTTCCGTTGCCACCTACCAGGCCGCGTCCGGCGGCGGCGCCCGCCATATGCGCGAGCTGGTCACCCAGATGGGCATGCTGCGCGACGAAGTGGCCGAGGAGCTGGCCGACTCAGGCTCGGCCATTCTGGAGCTGGAGCGCAAGATCACCGAGAAAACCCGCAGCGGCGACCTGCCGGTCGACAACTTCGGCGTGCCCCTGGCCGGCAGCCTGATCCCCTGGATCGACACCCAGCTGGACAACGGCCAGAGCCGGGAAGAGTGGAAGGGTCAGGCCGAGACCAACAAGATACTGCAGACCGGCGCCACCATTCCGGTGGATGGCCTGTGCGTGCGCATCGGCGCCCTGCGCTGCCACAGCCAGGCCTTTACCATCAAGCTGAAGAAAGACATTTCCATTGCCGAGATCGAAAAGCTGCTGGCCAGCCACAACGACTGGGTGAAGGTGATTCCCAACGATCGCCAGCAGTCCATGGACGAGCTGACCCCGGCCGCCGTCACCGGCACCCTGAGCGTGCCGGTGGGCCGCCTGCGCAAGCTGAACATGGGTCCCGAGTACCTGTCCGCCTTTACCGTGGGCGACCAGCTGCTGTGGGGCGCCGCCGAGCCCCTGCGCCGCATGCTGCACCTGCTGCCGTAAGCAGCTCCCACTGTTGCTGAAAACGCCCGCCCCGCGCGGGCGTTTTTGTTTCCGCTTGTTCAAATTATCGCCCCGGGTTAGGATCGCTCCCCTTTTTTGCCGATCACGCCCGAGGTACCCATGAAAACCTTTATTCCCAGCAAGGATGCCGCGCTGGAAGACTCCATCAGCCGTTTCCAGGACAAGCTGCAGGCCCTGGGCTTCAACATTGAAGAAGCCTCCTGGCTGAACCCGGTGCCTCATGTGTGGTCGGTACACATTCGCGACAAGGACTGCCCGCTGTGCTTTACCAACGGCAAGGGCGCCACCAAGAAAGCGGCACTGGCCTCGGCCCTGGGCGAATATTTCGAGCGTCTGGCCACCAACTACTTTTTTGCCGACTTCTATCTGGGCCGCAACATCGCCGAGGGCGACTTCGTGCACTACCCCAATGAGAAGTGGTTCCCGCTGCCGGCCGACAACGGCCTGCCCGCCGGCCTGCTCGACGACTACACCCGGGGTTTTTACGATCCCGAGGGCGCACTGACCGCCGACATGCTGATCGATCTGCAGTCCGGCAACGAGGAGCGCGGCATCTGTGCCCTGCCCTTTGAGCGCCAGGGTGACAACCAGACCATCTACATTCCCATGAACATCGTCGGCAACCTGTATGTGTCCAACGGCATGAGCGCCGGCAACACCAAAACCGAGGCCCGCACCCAGGGGCTGTCGGAGGTGTTTGAGCGCGCCATCAAGAACCGCATCATCAGCGAGCGCATCAGCCTGCCGCAAATTCCCGACGAGGTGATGGCGCGCTACCCGCACATTCAGGAGTCCATCGCCACGCTGGAAGCCGAAGGCTTCCCCATCTTCGCCTACGACGCCTCGCTGGGCGGCCGCTTCCCGGTGATCTGCGTGGTGCTGTTCAACCCGGCCAACAGCACCTGTTTCGCCTCCTTTGGCGCCCATCCGCGCTTTGCGGTGGCGCTGGAGCGCACCGTGACCGAGCTGCTGCAGGGCCGCAGCCTGAAGGATCTGGACGTGTTTGTGCCGCCCTCGTTCGACGACGACGAGGTCGCCGATCACCATAACCTGGAAACCCACTTTATCGACTCCTCCGGCCTGATCAGCTGGGATCTGTTCCGGGAGCAGGCCGACTACGACTTTGCCGACTGGGACTTCAGCGGCAGCTCCGAGGAAGAGTTCAATCACCTGATGGCCATCTTCAACGAGCTGGAGCAGCCGGTGTACATCGCCGACTATGAACATCTGGGGGTGTATGCCTGCCGTATTCTGGTGCCCGGCATGTCCGACATCTACCCGGTGGAAGATCTGGAACTGGCCAACAACAACATGGGCGCCGGCCTGCGTGCCACCCTGCTGAGCCTGCCGGGCAGCGATGCCGACGGCGAGCAACTGATGGGCCTGTATGACCGGCTGGAAGAAGAAGGTCTGGACGACTTTACCCGGGTGCGCGAGCTGATTGGCATCGCCCCGAACAAGGGCACCGCCTGGCACACCCTGCGGGTGGGTGAGCTGAAGTGCATGCTGGCGCTGGCCGCCGGCGAGCTGGAAACCGCCCTCGACTACGCCGACTGGACCCTGAGCTTTAACGCCTCGGTGTTTACCGAGGAACGCGCCCGCTACTACCGCTGCCTCAAGGCCTCGCTGGAGCTGCATCTGTCCGAAGACCGCGAGCCGGCCCAGTACCGCGCCGCCTTTGACCGCATGTTTGGCGAGAACACCGTGGCCGAGGCCTGGGCCCAGATCGACGGCAGCGCCCGTTTCCACGGCCTGACCGCCGCCGACGAAAGCCTGACCGACTTCGCCGCTCACCAGGCGCTGCTGGCCACCTACGAGAAACTGCAGAAGGCCAAGCGTGAGGCCAGCTGGAAGTAAAACACGGGGACTAGGGACTAGGGACTAGGGACTAGGGACTAGGGACTAGGGACTAGGGACTAGGGACTAGGGACTAGGGACTAGGATGACAGGTTGGCGATGAGCACAGCGAATCCCAACATTTAGCCTGCACTGCGCTAAAACAAAAAGACCCGGGCCTTGGCCCGGGTCTTTTGCTATCGGAAGATGGAAAAACCGGAACGCTTTCACGCTCTCTGGTCCATTCCCTAATCCCCGCTTTTAATTACGATTTCTGCTTGGCCAGAATGTCCTTCAGGCCGGCTTCATCGATGGCGCCGGGCACCAGGGTGCCGTCGGGAAACACCAGGGCCGGGGTGCCGTTCAGCCCCAGCGCCCGGAACAGGGTCAGGTTCTGATTGAGCTTGTCGGCGATGACGTCGCTGTCGGCTTTGGCCTGCAGCTCTCGGGCGTTCAGACCGGCCTTGTCGGCGATGGTCGCCAGTGCCGCCGCCTGCACCCGCTTCTGGCTCATCAGCGCCTGGTGCAGCTCTTCATACTGCTTGGGGGCATCCTGGGCCGCCGCCAGCGCCAGGCGCGCCGCCTTGACCGAGTCCGGCCCCAGAATGCCGATGTCCTTGACGATAATCTTCAGCTCCGGCTCGCTCTTCAGCACCTCCAGCAGGGTCCGGTTCAGCCGGTGGCAATAGGGGCAGTTGTAGTCGGTGAAATACACCATCTCAATCTTGCCCCTGGGGTTGCCCATGATGCCGTCGGTCTTGTTGGCAAACAGCTGGGCCGACTGCTCCTTGAGCTGTTTGGCAAACTCGGCCTGCTGGGCCAGTCGGTCGTTCTCTTCCAGCTTGACGATGGCATCCCGCAGCATCTCCGGCTCGGCCATCAGGGCTTCCCGCACCCGTTGCTGAAATTCTTCCCGGCTCAGCTCGGCCAGAGCCGGGGTCGCTAGGCCAAGGGCCAGTATGGGAACCAGAATTTTCAGTGCACGATGTTTCATGTTGTTCTCGCTTGTACGCAATGAGTCGACACAGCCTACCAGAGCCCGCCGGCCACCAGAAGCCATGTTACCTGTTGTTCAGGTAGTCCCTGTCATAAAAGGTGCACATCCACTGGGGCCGGAACACCACCAGCAGGGTAATGGCCATGCCGTTGAGCAGCGCCTCCGGGAACAACAGCAGCGGCAGGATACTGAGATAGTCGCTCTGCACCGTCTGCCAGCCGTATTGCCCCGACCACACCATGTAAGCGGCCATGGCCAGGCTCTTCACCGCCATGGTCAGCGCCGCATTGAAAAAACCGGCCACGAAGATATACACAAACAGATGCCGGTACAGGTAACTGTAGGTCAGCAGAAACACGAAGTAGCTGACCGCGATGGGCAGTATCACGCCCAGCCACAGATTGACGCCAAACTCCGGCCAGCTTTCCACCCCAAAGGCGGTGACCAGCAGCAACGCCAGCAACGCCATCAGCTGGCTCAGGCGCCAGCCCAGCATCAGCGCCAGGGTGGTCAGTCCGAGGAAATGCACCTCCAGGCCGTCGCGAATGCCCGCCTGCAGCATCCACAAGAACACCAGCGCCATGGCCGCGCCAAAACACAGATGCTGCCGGCCCTTGTCCGCCAGCAGGGCACGCCAGTCTACCCGCCACGCCACCAGCAGCATGATTACCGCGCCCAGAATCCACATCATGTGTCATGCCCTTCATGTCTGCCCTGCCTTCAGGGTATCACAGAAGCCCAAAGGCCCGAATGTCACCCGTTTCTCCCGGATTTTATTCCGAATTTTCAGACCATACTGCCAAAGGTTTCTGAAAATCCGGAACCCCTCCCCTCCACACCCTATATAAATCAAACGGTTACCTTAAATAACAAACGAGAAACAAGTGGCATCAAAACTGCAACACTGGTGGCGCAACTACATAACCAAGGGGATTGACTCAATGAAACGGATCAAACTTTGCCTGCTCGGCGCCTCCCTGGCGCTGTCGGTGACCGCCGCTCAGGCCGGCGAATTTATCAACGTGCTCACCGGCGGCACCAGTGGTGTCTATTACCCGCTCGGGGTGGCCATGTCCCAGCTGTATGGCAAGGAGATTCCCGACGCCCGGGTGCAGGTCCAGGCCACGCGGGCATCGGTTGAAAACCTGACCCTGCTGCAAAAGGGCCGGGGTGAAATCGGCTTCGCCCTGGCCGACAGTGTGGCCGACGCCTGGAACGGCGTGGAAGAGGCCGGCTTCAATGCGCCCCTCAGCAAGCTGCGGGCCATCGGCGCCACCTATTCCAACTACATTCAGATCGTGGCCCGGGCCGACAGCGGCATCACCAGCCTGGAAGATCTCAAGGGCAAGCGCGTGTCGGTGGGCGCCCCCCGCTCCGGCACCGAACTCAATGCCCGTACCATCTTTCAGGCCGCCGGGCTGAACTATGACGATTTCGAGCGCACCGAATATCTGCCCTTTGGCGAGTCGGTGGAGCTGATGAAAAACCGCCAGCTCGATGCCACCCTGCAGTCTGCCGGCCTCGGCATGGCCGCCTTTCGCGATCTGGCGTCCCACGCCCCCGTGGTGTTCATTCCCATTCCCGCCGAGCTGGTCGCCGGCATCGGCAACGATGCCTATCGCCCCGGCGTGATCCCGGCAGGCACCTACTCCGGCCAGGACAGCGACGTGCCCACCGTAGCCATCAGCAACCTGCTGATCACCCATGACAAGGTCTCTGACGAAACCGCCTACCAGATGGCAAAACAGGTCTATGAAAACCTGCCGGCGCTGCGCAATGCCCATAACGCCGCCAACGGCATCGATCCGGCCCAGGCCACCGCCGGCCTGCCGCTGCCGTTGCATGCCGGGGCCGAGCGTTACTTCAGGGAAAAGGGCCTGATCCAGTAAACAACCGGCGCCTTCGTCCCTGAAGGCGCCATCCCTTCGGCCAATACCGACATAACAACAGCCTGGCCGTTCTGCCAACGGCACGGGCGGGGAGATAATAATGAGCAGTTCCGAGACCCGGCATCATGCGCTGATCTTTTACGGCGCCCTGTGTTTTTCCATTTTTCAGGTGGTGACCGCCGCCTTCAGCCCGCTGTCCACCACGGTAGTGCGGGCGGTACACGTGGGCTTTTTGCTGTTTCTGGTCTACCAGCTTTACGGTGGCCGTGGCCAGCCGCTGGCCCGCCCTTCGGTGTGGGGCATGCTGCTTGGTGCCGCGGCCCTGCTGTTTGCCTTTTATCACTGGTGGTTTGAGGCCGACCTGATCTACCGGGCCGGCGACATGAGTCAGGCCGACTGGGTGATCGGCAGCGTCACCCTGATCATGGTGTTTGACGCCGCACGCCGGCTGATGGGCTGGGCCCTGCCGCTTATCTGCCTGAGCTTCGTGGGCTATGCCCTGTTTGGCCAGTACCTGCCCGACGCCCTGATGCACCGCGGCTATGGCCTGGATCAGGTGGTGTCCCAGCTCGCCTTTGGCACCGAGGGCATTTACGGCACCCCCACCTATGTTTCATCCAGCTACATTTTCCTGTTTATTCTGTTTGGCGCCTTTCTCGAGCAGGCCGGCATGCTCAGGCTGTTCAACGATGTGGCCATCGGCTCGGTCGGCCATACCCGTGGCGGTCCGGCCAAGGTGTCGGTATTGTCCTCGGGCATGATGGGCACCATCAACGGCTCCGGCGTGGCCAACGTGGTCAGCACCGGTCAGTTCACCATTCCCCTGATGAAAAAGTTCGGCTACAAGGCCGACTTTGCCGGTGCGGTGGAAGCCACCAGCTCCATGGGCGGTCAGATCATGCCGCCGGTGATGGGCGCCGTGGCCTTTATCATGGCCGAAACCATCAACGTGCCCTATGTGGACATTACCAAGGCGGCCCTGATCCCCGCCGTGCTCTACTTCTTTACCGTGTTTCTGATGGTGCACCTGGAAGCCGGCCGCGCCGGCCTCAACGGCCTGCCCAGGTCCGAGTGCCCCAGGCCGCTGGCGGCGCTGAAACAGCGCTGGTACCTGCTGATGCCACTGGTAGCCCTGGTGATCATGCTGTTCTCCGGCTTTACCCCCCTGTTTGCGGGCATGATGGGCCTGGCGCTGACCGTGGTGCTGATCATGGGCAATGGCGTAGCCAGAAAACTGAACGCGAAGGGATTGCGTTACGGCTTCTGGATCCTGCTTGGCCTGGCCTGTGCCAGCTTCAACCACTTCGGCATTACCGCCATTTTTGCGGTGGTGGCCGTGCTTACCCTGTTGCTGCTGGTCAAGCGTGAGCAAAGCATGCTCGCCACCGTGGTCAACGCCCTGTACCAGGGCGCGCTGCATGCCCTGCCAGTGGGGGTGGCCTGTGCCCTGGTCGGGGTGATCATCGGTGTGATTTCGCTGACCGGCGCCGCCACCATAGTGGCGGGCTTCATCATTCAGCTGGGTGAGCACAGCCTGCTGCTGTCACTGGCACTGACCATGGTGACCTGCCTGGTGCTGGGCATGGGCATTCCCACCATTCCCAACTACATCATTACCAGCTCCATCGCCGCCCCGGCACTGCTGGAACTGGGCGTGCCGCTGATCGTCTCGCACATGTTCGTGTTCTATTTCGGCATCATGGCGGATCTGACCCCGCCGGTGGCCCTGGCCGCCTTTGCCGCATCCCCCATCGCCAAGGCCTCGGGCCTGCGCATAGGCCTGCGCTCGCTGCAGATCGCCATCGCCGGCTTTGTGGTGCCCTATATGGCGGTCTATGCCCCGGAGCTGATGTTGCAGGGTGACGCCGGCATGCTGGCCACCGTGTTCGTGGTGTTCAAGGCGCTGCTGGCCGTGTCCCTGTGGGGCATGGGCGCCATCGGCTACTGGCTGCGGCCCTTTGCCCGGTGGGAGCGGCTGATCGCGGTGACGGCCGCCGCCCTGCTGGTATTCTCGCTGCCGATGACCGACGAACTGGGACTGGCCCTGGCCGCCCTGGTGCTGGGTCGCCACTGGTGGCAAAGCCGTCGCCGGCACCCCGTGGCGGTAGCTGGATGATCTGCCTGCTTTCCGCCTCCACCACCGTGATGCTGCTGACCGGCAGCATCACCCTGAGCTGGCAACACTCGGTGGAAAAAACGCGCTGGGAGGAGACCTACCGGGCCGAAGGGCGGCAACTGCGCCTGATCGAGGCCAGTGTTCAGGGCTCGGGGGCCGGCATGGAGCCGCCCCCCGAGGCCCGGCTGGAGCAGGGAGTCTGGCGCTGGCAGCCAAACCTGCTGCTGGACCAGGTCACCCTTGCCGGGTCGGCGTTTACCGGCGAATATACCCTCTGTGACGCATACGAGCGCTGCCATCCGCTCAGCCACTGGCTGCCCCCCGGACAGACAGTGACCCTTGCCATCTGTGACCCGGAGGCCCACTGAAGCCCTTATTGAAAAAGCGCCTGCCCTGGCTGCTCGCCCTGCTGGTGTTTGCCCTGTTGCTGACCCTGGTCTGGCGAGCCAGCTGGCGGCATCAGGTTGAAGAGCAGGAACTGCGCGCCCAGCAGCAGCTGCAGGTCTACCGCACCGCTCTGGAGTCGGAAATTACCCGGTTTGAAAATATTCCCCGCGCCTTGCAGTCTCACCCGGTACTGACCCGCGCCCTGCAGTATCCTAGCCGGGACGACGCCATCGAGCAGGCCAACCGGCTGCTGCAGCACCTGGCGCAAGAAACCGGGGTGGAAGCCCTGTATCTTATCGGCGCCGACGGCGTGACCCTGGCCGCCAGCAACTGGCACCTGCCACACAGCTTTATCGGCCAGAACTACCGTTACCGCCCCTATTTCAGTGATGCCCTGCGCGGCAGCGTGGGCGAGTTTTATGCTCTGGGCGCCACCACCCGTACCCCCGGCTACTTTTTTGGCCTGCACATGACGGGCCCGGATGGCGCCAAAGGCGTGCTGGCGGCCAAGATCACCCTGCTGCCACTGGAGCACAGCTGGCAACCGGCCCGCGAACTGGTGCTGGTGGTGGACAGGGAAGAGGTCATCGCCCTGTCTTCCCGGGCCGAGCTCAAGTTCCGCACCCTGGCACCGCTGACTCCGGCGGCACGCCAACGGCTGGAAGACGCCCGCCAGTATACTCCCATGCCGCTGACGCCCCTGGCCGTCACCTACGACCGGCACCAGGTGGAGTGGCAGGGCGAGCAGTACGGTGTCAGTGAGCTGGCCCTGCCCCGCCTGCAGTGGCGCATGCAGCTATGGTGGCCAAGCCGGCAGCTGGCCATGAATGCCACCCAGCTGAGCGCCCTCACCGGCGTCGGTCTTATCGCCGTGCTGCTGCTGTTGCTGTACTGGCGCCAGCGCCGGCGCTATTACCGCATGCAGCTCAGGGCCCGCAGCGAGCTGGAGCAGCAGGTGATGTCCCGCACCGCCGCCCTGGCCGCCACCAACCGGGAGCTGGAACAACAGATACAGGAGCGTATTCAGGCCGAAGCCAGGCTCAGATCCATGCAGCATGAGCTGATCCACAGCAACCGGCTGGCCGCCCTTGGCCAGATGGCCGCCGGTGTCGCCCATGAGGTCAACCAGCCGCTGACGGCGTTGCGCAACCAGTCGGTGAATACCCTGCTGCTGAGTCAGCATGGCCGCCATCACGAGCTGGAAGCCAGCCTGCAGACCATGGGCCGGCTGATTGATCGCATCGCCCGGCTGACCTCCCAGCTCAAGCTGTTTGCGGCCACCCGCCGCCATACCCGTGGCCAAACACGGCTGAACGAGGCGCTCGACAACATACTGAGCTGGCTGGCGCCCCGGCTGGCCGAGCAGCGCATTCATCTGGAGCGTCCCACAGCGGACGAGGTGATCCTGCCCATGGAGCTGCACGCCCTGGAGCAGGTGCTGGCCAACCTGCTGACCAACAGCATCGACGCCCTGACCGGCACCAATCCGGCCCGCATCATCATTACCGCCGGACCAGACTGGCTGCAATGGCAGGACAATGGCCCGGGCATTTCCCCTGAACTGGCCGACAAGGTCACCGAGCCGTTCTTCTCCACCAAGCAGACAGGCCATGGCCTGGGCCTGGGTCTGTCCATCGTGCGTGATCTGGTGGAGGCCAGCGATGGCCGGCTGAACATTCAACACCCGCCCGAGGGCGGTATTCGATTTCGTATTGACTGGAGTAACCATGACCCCGACACCCATTGACGTCTGGCTGGTGGAAGACGACGATGACGTACGCCAGACCCTGCTGCAGACCCTGCAGCTGTCCGGCATCGGCGCCCGGGGCTTTGCCCGGGCAGAGCAGGCATTGCAGGCGCTGCCGGCCGAAGCTCCCGTGGTCATGCTGTCGGATGTGCGCATGCCGGGCATGGACGGCCTGACCCTGCTGAAACAGCTTCAGGCCCGCGATGCCGAACTGCCGGTGGTGCTGCTGACCGGCCATGGTGACATTCCCATGGCGGTAGAGGCCATGCGCCTGGGCGCCCACGACTTCTTTGAAAAGCCCTACCCGCCCGAGCGGCTGCTGCACAGCCTGCGCCGGGCCATGGACAAGCGCGCCTTGGTCCTCGACAACCGCCGGTTACGCCAGCAGCTGGCCGCAGGCAGGGATCCCGGCCTGCTGCTGGGCCACACACCGCAAATCGAATTGCTGCGCCGGCAGATTGACAATATTGCCGATACCAGCGCCAGCGTGCTGATCCTCGGTGAAACCGGCACCGGCAAGGAAATGGTGGCCCGCAGCCTGCACCAGGGCAGCGGACGCAAGGGCCACTTTGTGGCGGTCAACTGCACCGCCCTGCCCGAGTCCATCTTTGAAAGCGAAATGTTCGGGGCCGAGCCCGGCGCCTTTACCGGCGTAACCAGGCGGCGCATCGGTAAAATCGAGCATGCCGACAACGGCACCCTGTTTCTGGACGAGATTGAAGGCATGCCCGTGACGCTGCAGGCCAAGCTGCTGCGCGTGTTACAGGAATCTGTGCTGGAGCGGCTGGGAGGCAACCGGCTGGTGGAAGTGGATGCCCGCATCGTGGCGGCCACCAAGGTCGATCTGCAGGAAGCCGGACGCGCCGGCCTGTTTCGCCCGGATCTCTACTTTCGGCTGAATGTGGTGACCATGTTCCTGCCCCCGTTGCGCGAACGACGCGCCGATATTCCGCTGCTGTTTATGCATTTCGTTGAGCAGGCCCGCACCCAATACAACCGGGACGCCGCGCCGCCATCCGATGACTTGCTGCAACAGCTGATCTGCCGGGACTGGCCGGGCAACGTCCGTGAGCTGCGCCACGCCGCCGAACAGTATGTGCTGGGCGTGCTGCCGGTGGCGGAGCAACCGGCGCCACTCTCGCTTCCCGGCCAGCTCGCCGCTCTCGAACAACAGCTGATCCTTGAGGCCATGCACAAGGAAAACGACAATGTGGCACGGGCCGCCGAACGCCTCGGCATTCCCCGCAAGACGCTGTACGACAAACTGGCCAGATACCGCCGTTAACCTGCATTCAGCACGACCAGTCATGTCCCGTCAGTGCGCGGAGGAAGACACCTTTGCCAGCCGGTAAGCCATCTTGCTGAGGGTGGCGGTCACCGCCAGCTGGCGGTTTTCCTCGTGGCTGATCTGCACCAGCAGGTAGTCGAGCTCGGGGGCCACCCAGAAGCGGGTTTTGCGTTTGCTGTCGCCCCGGTCACGCTCCACGATCAGGGTATCCAGGGTGCCAATGCCGGTGCGCAGCGCCTCGGTACCCACCACCTTGAAGGGGGTGGCCTTGATTTCGCCGTCGCGGATCACCCTGTAATCAAAGGCCTGTTTGCCCGCCATCAGATCGCAGCGGGCCTCAAAGAAAAAGCTGACCGGGTCAAACACGCCCCCCTGTGCCGACAACAGCTTGTCGCCGTCCTTGTCCTGGTAGAGCACCATGTCGGTGCTCTGATCGAACACCAGCCGCTCTTCCCGGGTAACCCCCAGGGCCTTGGCCTTGTAATTGAAGGTGTCGGGCCGGGCGGTGCAATCCTGCCAGCCGAAACTGGCCTTCTGATCCACGTCCAGCAGCCAGTGGCGCAGGGAAAAGTGCACATGGTACTGATCCCGGTTGCGATCTATGGTCAGGGTGTTGACCCCCCGGGTGGGGTCGCCGTTGAGAATGACCGAAAATTCGGCGCGCAGCTGCTCTATGTCCCGTGCGGCGGCGGTGCTTGCCATCATCAGGCCGGCCATCGCCAGCAGGCATTTTTGCAACATCATTGTTCCTCTTGTCAGTGGGCCTGAACATCTGGCAGGCCCTGTGCCAACCATACACCAAGAATCGTCAGCAGCGAAAACACCAGGATCACCGCCAGCCCCGACAACAGCGCCAGCAGCATGCTCAGCGCCCCTGCTGCCAGCAACAGCAAGCCCATCAGGGTATTGCTCACCGCCACGTAATCGGTGCGTCTGTCGCCACCAGCCAGATCCACCAGAAAGGTTTTACGGCCCACCCTCACCCCGGCGTGAGCCAGGCTGAGAATAAAGACGACCCCGGCAAAATACCCCGCCGGCGCCGTTCCCCCCAGGCTCAGGTGCAGCCACACCGCCAGCCCCAGGCCGGCGGCGATCATGCCGGCCAGTTGCATCACCCGCCGGGACGACACATCCGCCAGCCGGCCCCAGACCCAGCTGCTGGCAAACTGCGCCAGCCCCTGGGCGAGCACCAGTCCGCCCAGGGACTGCAGGCCGCCCAGGGACTGCAGGCCGCCGTTGTAGTCCCGGGCCAGCAGCACATAATAGGGCGTGACCAGGGCGGTGGACATCAGCAGGGTACGCACCAGCAGAAAACGCCCGAAGGCCGCATCGTCCCGCACCAGCCGAAGGCTGTTAATGGCATGGCGCCAGCCATTCACGCCCCCCTCGGTGGCGCCGGGATATTCCCGTATCTGACGGTAACAGAGCATGCCCAGCGCCCACACCAGCGCCGCCGCCAGCAGGATCAACACATAGCCCCACAGCGGCAGCTCACCGGCCAGGGTCAGCAGCAAACCAAACACCAGGCCCACGCCGCCCGCCAGGCTGGCGCCGGTACCGGTCACCCCGCCCCGCTCGTTTTTGGGAATGGTTTTGCCGAGCACGTCCTTGGCGGCAATGGAACAAAGCCCCCGCGACAGGCTCATCAGCGCCAGCAGCAGCAACAACAGCACACCGGCCAGCCAGCCACTGCTCAGCAGCGCCGCCACCGCCATCAGCACCAGGCAGGCCGCCTGCAGCCCGGCACCCCACAACCAGGCCCCCTTGCGCAGCGGCATTTGCCGTACCCGCGCGCCCAGCATCAGCTGGGGCAGCATGGAGCCGCTTTCGCGTATCGGCACCAGCCAGCCGATCAGCCATACCGGCGCGCCTACCGCCTGAAACAGCCAGGGCAGCACGGTTTTGGCATTGATCATCAGCTCGGCCAGGGCGGTGGCCAGCTGCGCCAGGATCAGCCTGCGCCGGTTGCCGGCTACCTGCCGGCAGGCGTCATCGGGAATGTCCTTGCAGACACGGGCGTCTTCATCGTTACTCAGCAAGCCTGCCAGCAGGGACTGACGCTTGCCCGAGGATGGCGGATTATGGCCAGACATCGTTCAGCTCATTCTGTCGGATCACGAAAATGGCGCCAGGCGGTTCTCAGCCAGGCAGCAAACCCCTATCATACAATTAAAAGTGGAATCAGCTTCCATTGAATACTTTACCGAACACAAGGATGCAGCACTGATGGACACGGGTTACAGCATTATTATTGCCGATGACCACCCCCTGTTTCGCAACGCCCTGCATCAGGCCGTGCAACTGGCGGTGCAGGGCGCCCGCCTGCAGGAAGTGGACAGCATCGACAACCTGTTGCAGTTGCTGGCGAGCACCGACGAGGTCGACCTGCTGCTGCTGGATCTGAAAATGCCCGGCGCCAGCGGTTTTTCCGGCCTGACCCGGCTGCGCGCCCTGTATCCGGCGCTGCCGGTGGTAGTGGTGTCGGCCAGCGAGGAAGCCGCCGTGGTGCAGCAGGCCATGCGCCTGGGGGCGGTGGGCTTTATTCCCAAGTCGGCGCCCATGGCCACCCTGGTGAGCGCGCTCAACACCGTGCTGGAGGGCGACGGCTGGTTTCCCGAAGGCATCAGCCCGGACGACGCCCCCGAAGATGACATGGCCGAGCGCCTGGCCAGCCTCACCCCCCAGCAGTTCAAGGTGCTCACCATGCTGTCGGAAGGCAAGCTCAACAAGCAGATTGCCTACGAGCTGGAGGTGTCGGAAGCCACCATCAAGGCCCATGTCACCGCCATTTTCCGCAAGCTCGGGGTCAAGAACCGCACCCAGGCGGTGATCGCCCTGTCGCAACTGGAAGGTGGCGAGTTCTGACAATAGGGACTAGGGACTAGGGACTAGGGACTAGGGACTAGGGAACAGAATAAACTCCCGCTAATCCCTAATCCCTCAGTTCACGAAACCGCAAGCGCCTTCATGTTGGAATTCGCTGCGCTCATTCGCAACCTACTCATTCCCCTTATCCCCCCTTCACCAAATGCTGCAACAGTGCCCGCAGCTTCAGCGGCTTGACCGGCTTGCTCAGGTAACCGAGATCCTGCTGCTGCAGTTGCTGCTGCAACTCGGGCTGGCGGTCGGCGCTGATCACCACCGCCGGAATGCGGCCAAACTCCAGCCGCAGCATGTTGATCGCCGAGACCCCGTTTTCGCCGTCGTCCAAATGATAATCGGAGAGGATCACCTGAGGCGAAAAACCGTCACGGCACAACGCCCTGGCCTCATCGCCACCGCCGGCCAGACGCACCTCGCAGCCCCAGCGCCCCAGCAGGCTGTTCATGGCGGTGAGAATGTCGGCCTCGTTGTCGATACACAGTATCTTCAGCCCGGCCAGCCGGTTGCCGCCGCCGGCCACCGCCACCGGCACGGGCACTCCGGCGCCGGGCGGCCGGTGAGCCCGCGGCAGGGTAATGCTGAATACCGAGCCCCTGCCTTCCCTTGACCGCACCCCGAGCCGGTGGCCCAGAATGCCCGCCAGCCCCTGGGCGATGGCCAGGCCCAGGCCCAGGCCCTGCTGATGGCGCTGGCCCGCTTCCAGCCGGGTAAACTCGTCAAAGATCAGATCCAGCTTGTCGGCGGGAATGCCGGGACCGTTGTCCCACACCTCTATGCGCACCTGCTCGCCGGCCCGCCGCAGCCCCAGCACAATGTGGCCGCCGGCGCTGTAACGCAGGGCATTGGTGAGAAAGTTCTGCAATATGCGCCGCAACAACCGGGGATCGCTGTGCACCCCAAGCCGGCTGCCCACCACCGAAAACGCGCCCCCCTGCTGTTCAGCCAGCACCCCGAACTCGGCCTTGAGGGTGTCGAACAACTCCTCAATGGCAAAATCCTGGGGTTTGGCGGTGAGCTTGCCCGACTCCAGCCGGGACATGTCAAGCAAATCGCCGATCAGCTCTTCTGCCGCCGTCAGGGAGCGGTCGATATGGCCAGCCAACCGCCGGCTTTCATCGTCACTGGAGGTTTCCAGCCAGGACGAGGCAAACAGCTTGGCGGCGTTGAGCGGCTGCATCAGATCGTGGCTGACCGCCGCCAGAAAACGGCTCTTGGAGGCATTGGCCAGCTCCGCCTGGCGGTTGGCCGCCAGCAGTTGCTCGTTCACCGTCGACAGCTCGCGGGTGCGTTCCGCCACCCGCTGCTCCAGCATGACGTTGGCGTCTTTCAGCACCTGCTCGGCCTGGCGAAAGGTGGTGATGTCGTTAAAGGTCATCACAAAGCCACCGCCGGGCATGGGATTGCCCTGCACCTCGATCACCCGGCCGTCGGGCCGGGTGCGCGCCGACACATGGCGGCTGCCCGCCTTCATAAAGGCCACCCGCCGGGACACATGCTGGTCCACATCGCCGGGGCCGCACAGGCCCTGCCCGGCGTTGTGACGAATAATGTCGGCAATGGGCCGGCCCACCCGGATCAGCCCGGGCGGATACTGGAACAGCTCCAGGTAGCGCCGGTTCCAGGCCACCAGCCGCAACTCCTTGTCCACCACCGAAATGCCCAGGCTGATGTGCTCGATGGCGCCCTGCAGCAGGCCCCGGTTAAAACGGAACACATCGCCGGCTTCGTCGACGATGGTGGCCAGCTCGTCCAGCTCCATGGAGCGGCCCTGCACCGCCGACGCCAGCACCAGCCGGGCCGACGAGGTGCCGAACACCCCGGCCAGCACCCGCTCGGTATGGCGGATAAGGCTGGCCGGGGCCTGCATGCTGCCTTCCAGGGTGCCCTGCTCGCCGGCATAGCGGGCAAAGGCCCGCTTGACTCTGGCCTCGCCCACAAAACGCGACGCCAGCTGCTCCAGATCCCGCACCGTCACCTTGGCCCGGTACACATCGTCGTCATCCTTGTGGGGACGTCCCACAAAGGCGGCGGCCTGAAAGCGCTCGCTCACCGAAGGCACCGACAGCCAGGAGCCCGCCAGGTAGCCGGCCAGGTTGCACAGCAGGCTGAGCAGAATGCCCCAGGTCACCGGGCTCATCTCGGCCAGCCAGCCCACAGTCGGCGGCGTCAGCAGCCAGAGCACCACGTTGGTGCTGGCGTCGCCGGCAAACAGCCCGGTTTCCGCCATCAGGTTGAGCAGCCACATCAGCATGCCCAGGCTCAGTCCCCAGTAGGCACCGCGGCGGTTGCCGCCGCGCCACAGCAACCCCAGCACCAGCGCCGGGGCAAACTGGGCGATGGCGGCAAAGCTGAGGTAACCGATGCGCGACAGGCTGCTGATGTCGCCCAGCCACAGAAACACCAGCCAGGCGGTGGCCATGATCACCATAATGGCGGTACGGCGCACATTGAGCAGCAGCTGGGCCACGTCCTCAAAGCCGGCCCCCTGCAGCTGGCGCCGGCGCAGGATCATCGGCAGCACCAGATCGTTGCTGATCATGATGGCCAGGGCGATGGTGGAAATGATCATCATGCCGGTGGCGGCCGAGGCGCCGCCGATAAAGGCCAGCATGGCCAGATTAGGGTGCCCCAGATCCAGGGGGAGGCTGATCACATAGGTATCGGGCGAGGTGCCCGCCGACAGCCACTGCTGCCCCGCCAGCGACAACGGCAGCACCAGCAGGCCAAACAACAGCAGATACACCGGAAAAATGCGCCGGGCCCAGCGCAGATCCGCCGGACCATGGTGCTCCACCACTGCCACGTGAAACTGGCGCGGCAGGCAGATAATGGCGCTCATCGACAGCAGGGTATACACGCCGATGTCAAGCAGGTGACCGCCGCTGACCACACTCAGGGAGCGAATAAAGTCCTCGGTTACCATCACCCGCTGCTGGTTGGGAAAGGCCAGGATCAGCCAGAGCGCAAATCCGCCCACCACGATAAAGGCCACCAGCTTGACCACCGACTCGGCGGCAATGGCCACCATGACCCCGCGCTGGTGCTCGGTGGCGTCGATATGGCGAGTGCCGAACAGCAGAATAAACAGGGTAAACAGCAGGGTCACCATCAACGCCACCTCGCCGGCGTTGCGGCCGGCGCCGGCCACCACGTCCGGCGCCATCAGGTTCAGCCCCATGACGATGGCCTTGAGCTGCAGGGCGATGTAGGGCAGCACACCCACGATGGCGATCAGGGTGATGAACACCGCCAGCCGCTGGGACTTGCCGTAGCGGGCGGCGATAAAGTCGGCAATGGAGGTAATGTGCTCGCGCTTGGCCACGTCGATCAGCCGGGCGATAAAACGCCCGCCCAGGGTGAACATCAGAATGGGGCCGAGATAAATGGTGAAATAGGTCCAGCCGTCGGTGCTGGCCTGACCCACGGTGCCGAAAAAGCTCCAGGAGGTACAGTACACCGCCAGCGACAGGCTGTAGAGCAGAGGCCTGAAGCGCCGAATGCGGTTGCCCATGCGCGGCTGATCCCCCAGCCAGGCCAGCAGAAACAGCACCCCCAGGTAGGCCAGTGCGATATTGATTACGGTCCAGCCCTGCATCATGGCTGCTTTTGCTCCTTCAACAGGGGCCTGGCCAGCAGCCAGGCCACCGGCAGCACCATCGCCGCCATTAACCAGAAAGTGTGCCCGCCAAACTGCCCGTAGAGCGGGCCCGACACCATCAGCACGACTCCCGACACCATGCCGAGAGAAATGGACGCATACAAGGCCTGCGCGCCAAAAACCGCGCCCTCATCCAGTTCCCGGCTGATAAAGCGCACCGCCCCCAGGTGGCTGAGCCCGAAGCTGCCCGCGTGCAGCAGCTGGGCCAGCACCAGCCACACCAGTTCGGTGGTGGCGCCCAGTATCAGCCAGCGGCACAGGGCACAACACAGGCCGGCCAGCAGCAGGGGCCGGGCCCCCAGGTGACCGAGCCACTTGCGATCGCCGGCAAACACCAGGATCTCCGCCAGCACGCCCAGCCCCCACAGATAACCGATCACACTGGTGCTGTACCCCTGCTGCTGCCAGTACAGGGCACTGAAGCCGTAGTAAAAGGCGTGGCTGCCCTGCAGCAGGGCGGTGATCAGCAAAAACCGCCCCACCCCGGGGCGGCGCAGCACACGCCCGATGCCCTCGCCGGCCCGGCTGGCCGGCTGCTCCGCCGGCAGCGGCTGAGGCCGCGTCAGGCTGAGCAACAGCATCAGCCCGAGCGACATCACCATGCTGTGCAAAATCCACTGGCTGCCCAGCCGCTCGTCGAGCAGGCCCACCACCAGGTTGGCGGCAATAAAGGCCGCCGATCCCCACAGTCGGGTCTGGCCGTAGTCGAGCTGAATTTGCACAATATAGCGGCTGGCCATGGCCTCGCTGAGGGGAATAAGCGCCGGGTAGATCAGGTTGACCAGCACCGTCAGCACCAGCAGCCCGGTGCTCGACTGCCAGCCGTAAAAGGCGGCAAAGCCCAGCAGGCTGAGCAGACTCAGCCCCTGCATCACCGGCAGCAGGTGACGGGCCGCCCGCACCCGGCTCATTACCCCGAGAATGCCCACGCAGCGCACCGCCATGCCCAGCCCCAGCAGCAGGCCAATCAGCCCCGCCGTGGCGCCGGCATGCTCCAGCCACAGCGCCCAGAAGGGCAGAAAGGTGCCGTAGCCGAAGTAATACAGGGCAAAAAACAGTGAAAGCCAGTATGCGGGCGCCATGTCCGTATTGGTTGGAGTAGGATGCCGGCTATGATAATCACTTTACCGGCGAATTGCCGTTAACCATTTATTGAAAGGTGACTCATGCGCTCCCTGATCACAGTGCTGCTCACCCTGGCGCTGCTTGGCTGCCAGGCCGAGGCCACTCCGCCCGCCACCCTGTTTGACTACCGCTTGCTGGATGACCAGGGTCGCCCGGTCTCGCTGGCCGAGGCCGCCGGGCGGCTGGATCGGGCCGATGTGATCATGGTGGGCGAGCTGCATGGCCATGCCGGCGTGCACCGCTTTCAGGCCGAGCTGCTGGCGCAGTTGCTGACCCGGCCCCGGCCGCTGGCACTGGCCATGGAGCAGTTCAGCCGCGACAGGCAGACCGAGGTGAATGCCTACCTGGCCGGTGAGCTGGGCGAGGACGCCTTTATCGAGCGGGCGGATGCCTGGCCCGGTTACCGTCGCGACTACCGGCCGCTGGTGGAGCTGGCCAAAGCCGCGGGCATTCCGGTGCTGGCCGCCAATGCGCCCCGGGCCATCGTGCGCTGCATTGGCCACGAAGGACCGGATTACCTGAACCGGCTGCCGGCCAGCCACCGGGGCTGGGTGGCCGAGCGACTGACCCTGGACAACGACGCCTACAAGGCCCGCTTTATGGCCAGCCGCTTTCACGGCCAGGCTCCCACCGACCACCAGTTCGCCGCCCAGACCAGCTGGGACGACACCATGGCCGAAAGCATTGCCCGCTACCTCGAGCGTCACCCCGGCCACCGGGTGATGCTGACCGTGGGCCGCTTTCATATCGATGAGGGCCTGGGCACCGCCCAGCGTCTGGCCCGGCGCAACCCCAACCTCAGCATCGCACTGATTTACCCGGTGCTGCCCGGCGAAACTGCGCCGCCGGGCTGGACGCTCAGGGTGCAGGCCCTGCCCACGCCCCGGCTGAAGGGCGAACCCCTGCCGAAGATCAACATGAGCACGCCCGAGTGCCGCTAGCCCGGCTGCTGCCCGTCAGCCGGCAGCCATGCAGCGGTTGCGGCCCCCGGCCTTGGCCCGGTACAGGGCCTCATCGGCCCGCTTGATAAGCTGCGCATAATCCGGATGACCATCAAAGGTGGCGACACCGCCACTGATGGTCACTTTCAGTGACTGCTGATTTTCCAGCTCCAGCTCGCTGTTCATCAGCTTTTCGCGAATTTTGTCCGCCACTTTCAGGGCATTTTGCGCATCCGCTTCCACCAGCACCACCAGCAGCTCTTCACCGCCGTAGCGAAAGCAGAAGTCACTGCTGCGTATACTGCCGGCCACCAGCCCCGCCACCTGCTGCAATACCAGGTCACCGCCCTTGTGGCCGTGGTTATCGTTAATGGATTTGAAATGATCCACATCGAACAGCACCACCGAGAAGGTGCCGCCGCCACGCATGGCCAGGCGCACTTCCCGGTTGAGCACCGCCGGCAAAAAGCGCCGGTCCAGCAGCCGGGTGAGGGTGTCCCGGCCATGCTCAAGTTCGATAAAGCGATCAAACAGCTTGCTCAGCACATAGGACACGGCGCGCAGCTGTTGCTGCAGGGCGGCCATGTGCTCTGCCAGCCGGGCTCTGTCTTCCAGCACGCAGGCCAGGGCCGGCAGATGCTGCTCATCAATCTGGTTGAGAATCTGCTCGATTTTTTCAAGCTCGGGAGCACCTTCAAACACCGACACCGCCTGATGGTAAAACCAGAGCCCGAACTCGGACTGACGCAGCGGCTGCAATGACATGCCGGGCTGATGCAGAGTAAACATCAGCTCCTGACTCCAGTCGAGCAAGGACGCCCGTTGCCGCTCCCGCTCCACCGACAGGTTCAGCCCCAGGCTGTGCAGCCGGTAGGCCTCGGCCGCCCGGCTCTTATCATCCGCCTTGGACACAAATGCCAGGCTCATCAGCTCAATGGACAGGTCAATCACCTCGGCCAGATAGGTGGCCGCCTGCAGCCAATCACCGGGGCCGGACCAGTGCTGCGTTACCTGCTCAAGCAGACGCTTTTTATGCAACCGGGCCCCGGCCGAGACCAGGCTGATGGGCAGGTTGATGCGGGCGTGCACCCGACCCACTTCAAACTGACGCTCCACCGCCTCATCGACCTGAGTGAGTTCCTGCACCGAAAACACCTGCTCCAGCCAGCGGGTCATGGATGCCTTCAGTTGCCGGTTGACCTGCTCATGTTCGAGAAAGCGTCGGGCGTCGGGCTGCTCCATCATTTGCTGATAGAAATTCACCGCCAGCGCCCGGCTGTGAGCCCGCACCAGCTCGCTCATGTCGTGGCGCAGTACCGGTGAGTAGTCGTGAAGAATTTGCCGCCACTGAGACCGGCCATAATCAAGAGGATTTATCATAAGAAAAAACGACGTCGAAAGGTTGATACTGGTTACGAAAGCAAGGCAGAACCGTACTCGGCGGTCAGTTTACGATAAACTCGCCCATATCGACCGTTTCTTTTGTAACTGAGCCGAATGTTGATGAATGCATATCTGCTGCTGACTCTGGCCATTGCCGCGGAAGTGGTGGCCACCACGGCCCTCAAGGCCGCCGCCGGCTTTACCCGGCCGGGGCCGTCGCTGCTGGTGGTGGCCGGTTATGGCCTGGCCTTCTGGCTGCTGGGGCTGGTGGTGAAAACCGTGCCGGTGGGCATCGCCTACGCCATCTGGTCCGGCGCCGGCATCGTGCTGGTGACCCTGCTGGCGGTGCTGTTTTACCGGCAGATGCCGGATCTGCCGGCCATGCTCGGCATGGCGCTGATCATTGCCGGTGTGGCGGTGATCCAGTTGTGGTCCAGGACCGGGGGACACTGACATGAAGCTTTGCGGCCACCGGGGCGTGGCGGCGCTGGCGCCGGAAAACACCCTGGCCGGCCTGCGCGCCGCAGATGCACTCGGCCTGAAGTGGGTGGAAATCGACGTGCAGCTCAGCCGCGATGATGAGGTGGTGCTGATCCACGACGCCACCGTCAACCGCTGCAGCAATGGCCGGGGCCGGGTGCGCGAACTCACCTGGCCGGAACTGGCCCGGCTGGATGCCGGCGGCTGGTTTGGCGCCGAGTTTGCCGGCGAGCCCCTGCCCCGGCTGGCGGATTACCTCTCCCTGGCCGGTACACTGGGCATGAGCGTGAACATTGAACTGAAAATGAATCCGGGAGCCGATCCCGAACGCCTGAGCCGGCGGGTAAGTAAGGTGGTTAACGAGCAGCTAATGCCCGCCGGCGCCCTGCTGTTTTCCAGCTTTGCCCCCGCCTGCCTGGCTCACCTGCGGCAACTGGCCCCGGCCATTACCCGCGGCCTGCTGGTGGAGCGGCTGCCCCCCGACTGGCACGCACAATTGCTGCGACTGGGCTGCGTGGCGTTACACTGCAACCAGCGCTACCTGACCCAACGCCAGGCCCGGGCCGTCAAGGCCGCCGGTTTTTTGCTGCACTGCTATACCGTGAACGACCCCGACCGTATGCGCACGCTTGACCACTGGGGCGTGGACATGGTCTTTACCGACGATCCGCGCGGGTATCACGCCGGCTGACACCGCTTTTTATGGCTTTTGCCGCTTTTCTGTTATCATGCCGCCACTTTGCCCACCGGCAATCCCTCAATCGTCCGCCAGGACCTTGTTAGTTCGGAGTCTCATGTCATTTGCTTCCCTCGGCCTGAACGAAAAGCTCGTTCAAGCCATTCACGAATGTGGTTACACCCAGCCGACCCCCATTCAGCAGCAGGCCATTCCGCTGGTGCTGAAGGGCGGTGACCTGCTCGCCGGCGCCCAGACCGGCACCGGCAAGACCGCCGGCTTCGGCCTGCCCATGCTGCAGCGCCTGAGCGAAACCCAGGCCCGCCCCCTGGCCAACGGCCGGGCGCCGGTGCGCGCTCTGGTGCTCACGCCCACCCGCGAGCTGGCCGCCCAGGTGGAAGAAAACCTGCGCGCTTATGCCAGGCACACCAACCTGCGCACCCTGGTGATGTTCGGCGGCGTCAGCATCAACCCGCAAATGAAAGCCCTGGGCCGCAAGGTGGACGTGGTGGTGGCCACCCCGGGCCGGCTGCTGGATCACGTGTCCCAGCGCTCCATCGATCTGTCCCGCATTGAGATGCTGGTGCTGGATGAGGCGGATCGCATGCTCGACATGGGTTTTATTCGCGACATTCGCCGCATTCTGGCGCTGCTGCCCAGACAACGGCAGAACCTGCTGTTTTCCGCCACCTTCTCCGACGACATCAAGGCCCTGGCCGAAGATCTGCTGAACCAGCCCGAGCACATTGAAGTGGCCCGCCGCAACGCCACCGCCGAGACCATTGCCCAGCGCTTTTTTGAGGTGGACAAGGGCCGCAAGCGCGCCCTGCTCAGCTACCATATCGGCCATCACAACTGGCGTCAGGTGCTGGTGTTTACCCGCACCAAGCACGGCGCCAACCGCCTGGCCGAACAGCTGAGCAAGGACGGCCTGCCGGCCATGGCCATTCACGGCAACAAGAGCCAGGGTGCCCGCACCAAGGCCCTGAGCGAGTTCAAGAGCGGCGGCATTCGCGTGCTGGTGGCCACCGACATCGCCGCCCGCGGCATCGACATCAGCGAGCTGCCCCACGTGGTCAACTATGAGCTGCCCCATGTGGCGGAAGACTATGTGCACCGCATTGGCCGCACCGGCCGGGCCGGCAGCAACGGCGAAGCGCTGTCGCTGGTGAGCGCCGAGGAAAAACCGCTGTTGAAGGCCATTGAAAGGCTCATCAAGCAGACCGCCACGCTGGAGCGGGTGGCCGGTTTCGAGCCCGATCCCAACGCCCCGGTGACTCCCCTTGAAGACACCCGCGGCGGCAACCGTGGCCGTAATGGTGGCGGCCAGCGCTCTGGCGGTCAGCGCAATGGTGGTAATGGGGGCCAACGCAATGGCCAGCGTGCCGGTGGCAACCGCAGCGGCGGCAACGGCCAACGCAGCGGTCAGCGTGCCAATGGCAACCGCAGCGGTGACGGCGACGGCCCGCGCGCCGGTGCCCCCCGCCGCCGCTCACGCCCTCAGGCCGAGCACAGCAGCTGACAGCAAAACCCCGGGGCTTGCCCCGGGGTTTTTATTTTAAGGGCGGCGCCGGCTGTTCAGCCAGTGTACTCCCCCGCCAATCACCAGCCCCCAGAAGGCGCTGCCGACACCGAGCAACGACACCCCGGACGCGGTCACCATAAAGGTGAGCAGGGCCGCATCCCGCTCCTGCTCGTCGCGCAGGGCCACGGTCAGGCTGTTGCCAATGGTGCCGAGCAACGCCAGGCCAGCGATGGCCATGATAAGCTCCCCGGGCAGGGCCGCAAACAGCGACACCACGGTGGCGGCAAACAGGCCCATCAGCAGGTAAAACAGCCCGGCCCAGAGGGTGGCCCTGTAACGCCGCTCGGGGGCGGTATCCACCTCCGGCCCCATGCAGATGGCGGCGCTGATCGCCGCCAGATTAAAGGCAAAACCGCCAAAGGGCGCCAGCACCACCCCGGCCAGGCCGGTGACACTCACCAGCGGCGAGGCCGGTACTTCATAGCCGTGGGCGCGCAGCACCGCCACGCCCGGCACGTTTTGCGAAGCCATGGTCACCATAAACAGCGGTATGCCCACGCCAATCAGGCTGGCCAGGCTGAACTCGGGCCACATCAGCACCGGCATGGCCGGCCGCCAGTCGAGCCGCTCCATATGCAAAAGTCCCTGCCCTGCCGCCAGCGCCAGCCCGGCCAGCAGACACAGGGGGATCACATAGCGGGGCAGGCGCCGGCGCAGCGTCAGGTAGACCGCCAGCATGGAGAGCACCAACGCCGGCGCCTGTTGCACCGACACAAACAGGTTCAGACCAAAGTCGAGCAGCACGCCCCCCAGCATGGCTGCCGCCAATCCCCCGGGCAGCAGCCGCATCATGTGATCAAACCAGCCGGTGAGGCCGCACAGCAGCAACAGCGCCGAGCTGAACACAAACACCCCCACCGCCTCGCCCATGGGCAGGCCGGCCAGGGCGGTCACCAGCAGCGCCGCCCCCGGGGTGGACCAGGCGGTGAGCACCGGCTGGCGGTAACGCAGGGTCAGCAACAGGGTGGTCAGGCCCGAGCCCAGCCCCAGCGCCCACAGCCAGGAACTGGTCTGGGCCTGACTGGCGCCGGCCGCCGCGGCAGCCTGAAAGATAATGGCGGCCGAGCTGCTGTAGCCGACCAGCACGGCGATAAAGCCCGCGGAAAGATGAGACAGGCTGAACATGAAGGCTCCAAAAAAACAGGCGCAGCCGGGCTGCGCCTTGTTTCACGACAACAGTGATTAACCCCGGCTTTTCAGCAGCTCGGCGCACAGACGCACAAAATCGGACGAAGTCACCATGCCCTGCAGCCGGCCCTCGTCGTCCACTACCGTCAGGCAGCCATGCTTGTTGCTGAGAAAAAACTCCACCACCTCGGTCAGCGGCGCCTGCACATCCACACTTTCCATGTCGGGGTCAATGATCTCCATTACCCGGCACTGGCGTTCGCGCCGCTCCAGGGCACTGACGCCATAGTCGGACAGCAGCCCCATGATGGTGGCGATCATGCGCTTTTGCGTAAGCACCCCCAGCAGCTTGCCGGTGAGTGGATCCACCACCGGAATATGGCGAATGCTCTTTTCCCGCATCAGATCATGGGCATCCTTCAGGGTCGCGGTCTGATCCAGGGTGAGCAGCTCACGGGTCATGATGTCACCAACGTATTGCAAAGCCATGAGAAACTTCCTTTTTCCTGTTTATCACTACAACCAGTTAGTATGTGTCCTGTTTTGGCACAGTGGCGAATTGGTTGCAACAAAAACAAAATCCCGCGGGCCGAAAGACACGGGCGTGCCGGTTACCGGATCAGGTACAGCCCTCCACCAGAGCGTCTCCGCTCACCGCAAAGGCCTGGCCAAAGCCCTTAACAAACACCCCCTGTGTGGGCACCAGCCGGAACAGGTGAAAATCTTCCAGCCCGGCCAGGCCGGCAACAGTGTCGCCATGGCGGGCGGTGAGCGCCGCCATGCCACTGTGCCAGGCGGCGCTGTTGCGCGCCAGCCGCTCGGGCACGGCGTCAAAGGTCAGCCGCCGGCGGGCAAACAGGCTGCGGCTGTCCTGCTCGTCTTCCACCATCATCAGCGACACCCTGGGATTGGCCAGCAGGTTTTGTGTATGCCGGGCCAGTTCGCTGATCAGAATGTAATAGCCGTCTTGCCGCGGGGCAAAGGGCGCATAGCTGACGTTGGGCGCCCCCTCGGCACTCACCGTGGCCAGCACCAGAGTGTTCATGCTGTCGCGAAACGCTCGTATTTCAGGCGCAAGGCGGCCCTGTTTTTCTGTGTGGTCAACCATATGGTTACTCCTTCAGTGCATGAAAGGTGGCCACCTGCCGCGGAAGCGGCACGCCCTGCCCCTCTCGGCCCGAGTCACTCTCAAACATACCCTGCTCCCGGTTATCGTAAAACGCAATGGCGCCAGCTTGCCTGTGCCGGTATGGCCCGTTCTCCCCCTTCGGGAAAGAGCCGCAGCCAGCGCTGCAAGATAATGCAACCCATTATCATTTGAATAGACATTGCGATAAAAATCCGTATGATTTGGGCTTCATTTTTATCCATCTGATTGAAAAGGTGAACGGTGAGCCTGAAACGCTACGGCCTCTTTATTATGACGTCGCTGCTGCTGCACGGGCTGCTGGCCGACGCCGTAGAGCCCGAACCACTGGAAATGGCCCTGTCGCCGGCCGATAATCCCGGCCCCATCAGCGTGCAAATGATGCCGGCCGTGGCCAAACCCACGCCCCCGGAGCCGCCTGCACCGGCTCCCAAACCCGAGCCCAAGCCTGCACCCAAGCCTGAACCGGTCAAACCCAAGCCGACGCCCAAACCCGAGCCGAAACCGGCGCCCAGGCCTGAGCCGAAACCGGCACCGAGACCAGAGCCCAGACCCGAGCCCGTGCCAGCCCCGTCGCCCGAGCCGGTACAGGAAACGCCCAGGCCGCAGCCCCAACAAACCCGAGACAGCGCCCCCAAACGCATCGAAACGCCGAGCTTTCGCACTCAGCCCTCACCCATTGCCTATCCGGTGCAGGCCCGCCGCCGCGGTCTGGAAGGCACAGTGGTGGTGGAGGTGTGGCTGAATGAACAGGGCCAGCAGATCAAGCGGGTACTGGCCCGCTCTTCCGGCACCGGCCTGCTCGACAGGGCGGCACTGAAGGCCATCGCCAAATGGCGCTTTTCTGCCTACGTGGAAAACGGCCGGGCACTGGCCCATCGCGTACAGATCCCCATTCGTTTCAAACTGGACTAAATCATGGCGTTTATTAACCAACTGCATGCACAACTGGGCCTGATGAGCTGGCCCCTGCTTATCTGCTCCGTTATTACCCTGGCCATCTGGCTGGAGCGTGGCCTGACCCTGTTCTGGACCAGCCTGCGCGGCGAGCAGGAAAAACGCCGGCGCCGCCGCCAGGGGCGGCTCTACCCCGCCGGAGAGGAGGCCAGGCCGGCGTCCGTCATGCTGCGGGGCTGCCAGTTGCTGATGCGGCATCAGCAGTGTCCCAAGGCCCTGCGCGAAGACCTGGCCGCGGTCTGGCTGCAACAGCAGCGCCGCCGGCTGCATGCCGGCCTGCGGGTGCTGACCCTGGTGGGAGTGATCAGCCCCCTGCTGGGCCTGTTGGGCACCGTGCTGGGCCTGATTGACATGTTCGGCAGCATTGGCGAAAGCGGCGGCCCGGTCACGCCGGCCCTGCTGGCCGACGGTCTGGGCCTGGCCATGAGCACCACCGCCGCCGGCCTGCTGATCGCCCTGCCCGCCATCGCCGGCGCCCAGCTGTTCGGGCTGTGGGCCGATCGCCTGCTTGATGGCCTGACCCACGAACTGAACCGCTGCAACCTGCACCTGGAAGGCCTCAAGGCGGGAGAAGCACCATGATCAACAGCCCCAACGCCGGCGCCGGCGGCTGGCGCGCCCTCACGCCCGATATCACCCCCCTGCTCGATATTATTTTTATCGTGCTGGTGTTTTTGCTGCTTACCGCCAACATGCCGCTGCAGTCGCTGGAAGTGGACCTGCCCAAGAGCGACAGCGAGGCACTCTCTGTCGTACAGGAAGAAAAAACCATGACCATCAGCCTGCTGGCGGGCAGCCCGGCCTGGGCCCTGCAGGGAGAGCAATACGACGACTGGGCCGCCTTTAAGCCGGTGCTTGAACAGAACCTGGAAGCCCTGAAGAAGACGGAGCTGATGCTGGCGTCCGATGCGACCGTCACCGTGGACAACATGATGAAGCTGCTGGCCTTTTTGCAGGAGCATAACATTCAGGCCACCCAGATTCTGATGGAGGAAGAGTAAGGGGCGGCCATTTCCTGCGGCTGACGGGCCCGCGGTAGCGGTGTAAAAATAATCATGTCGCCCGCTTCTGGCTTTGCGTGAGCCGTGCTATAAGCAAGGCTTCTGTTTAACCGGAAGTGCTTCAATGAAAACCATCAAAATAAGAAAAGGCTTGCTCTCCTGCCTGTTGCTGGCGGCGCTGTGGACTCCCCTGCTGGTGTCTGCCGCCGTTATCGACAAACACGCGCAAAAACCGGTCTGGATGGACTGGGCGTTTCTGGGCAATACGGTGGCTTCCGCCTGTCTGACCCGCTGGTGTAATAACCGGGATCCTGAATAACACCAGAGGCCGCAAGGAGGCGGTCCTGCCGGTTAATTCTCCCCTCCCTTCCCTGCTTTTGTGACTCTCCCCGCAACAACGTAAACAATCCGTTAACATCTGAAAGACAGAAGTATAGGATTTTTTGCGCCAAAAAGGTTTACAACCCACAAATAACGCAGAAACAATCAAGGAAGACACCATGAACAAAACCACTCGCAACCTGCTGGTCGCCGCCGGCCTGGCCCTCACTCCCCTGGCTCAGGCCATGGCGGCAGAGCAAACCGACATTGCCGTGCTGATCCCCGGCAAGCACGACGACGGTGGCTTTATGCAGGCCGCCCACCGGGGCTATGAAAAGATTCGTGATCAGCTGGACGTGAACGCCATCTTTGTATCCAATATTTCCGCCACCTCGGATCCGGTATTGCTCACCGAGGCCATGCGCGAGCTGGCCCGGAAAGGCCCGGACATGATCATCGCCCACGGCGGCCAGTGCAACGGCCCGGCCGAAACCGTGAGCAAGGAGTTCCCCGACATCAAATTCGTGGTGATTCAGGGCCATGTGCAGGGCCCCAACCTGTCCAGCTATGTGGTGCGCCAGGAAGACTCCGCCTGGCTGGCCGGTGCGCTGGCGGGCCTGACCACCAAATCGGACGTGGTGGGCCACATCTCCGGCGCCTGGCCCAAGCCCGGCCTGATTGGCCGTGCCGCCTTTTATGACGGCCTGATGCACGTGAACCCCGACGCCAGATTCCTGACCTGGTTCACCGGCGATCTGGACAACACCGGCATCAACGCCGAGGCCGCCGCCGCCGAAATCGCCCATGGCGCCGACGTGATTTACACCATGCTCAATGCCGGCCGCCAGGGTGTGATTGACGAGATCAAACAGCACAACGGCGAGGTGCGCCACATCGGCAACGTGTCCGACTGGACCCAGGTGGACGACACCTTTGTGGGCTCGGCAGTGGCCGACGCCAGCGTGGCCATTCTCAACGCCGCCCAGGACTTCACCACCGGCAAGTGGCAGCCCAACCAAATCACCGAAATCGGCCTGGGCCAGGGTGATGTAGTCAAGCTGACCCTGGCGGACGACGTTTCCCCCGAGGTGCGGGCGACACTGGACGAGCTGGCCGAAAAGCTGATCAGCGGCGAAATCACCATGAAAACCACCTATGAAGGCAAGGAATTCCACCCCGCCACCGGCGACTTTGTGGAGCAGTCCTTCAAGGAAACCCTGAAGACCAAGTCCTGATGCATAAGTCCTGATAAACAAGCCCCGCTCACCGAGCGGGGTTTTGCGTTGGCCTGCTGACAACAACCGTCAGATATGCCGCACCCTCTGCGCCAGGGATGGCGCAGCGGAGCCTACATGGGGCGAGCTTGCTCGCCGTGGCTCAATGTTTCATCCCGACCGAACATGCAGTATGTTCGCAGCGGGTTGAAACATTGAGCGGCATATCATCACGGCGTGTCGGCGAAGTAGTGCTCCTTGTCCGACGATATTCAAGAAATCAACAGACGACCTTTACCCGCAAACGACTACCTTCCTCGGCATCAAAGCTTCGCTTTTCACTCCACTCGCCTCTGGCATTCCCCGCCCAGCCAAGTACCATATAGCGCCATGGCCCTGCGTTGGCCGCGGGCTGATTCACAGCCTGCCAGGACGGCCTGTCAACTCACTGATTTATCAGGACAATATAGAAATGGCTCAATTTGTTTACACCATGCACCGCGTGGGCAAGGTGGTTCCGCCCAAGCGTCATATTCTGAAAAATATCTCCCTGTCGTTCTTCCCTGGCGCCAAAATCGGCGTACTGGGTCTGAACGGCGCCGGTAAATCCACCCTGCTGCGCATCATGGCCGGCATCGACACCGAAATTGAAGGCGAAGCCCGCGCCCAGCCCGGCATCAAGATCGGCTACCTGCCCCAGGAGCCCCAGCTCAACCCCGAGCACACCGTGCGCGAGGAAGTGGAAGCCGGCGTGGCCGAGGTGGCCGGCGCCCTGAAAGAGCTGGACGCCGTCTACGCCGCCTACGCCGATCCGGACGCCGACTTCGACAAGCTGGCCAAGCGTCAGGGCGAGCTGGAAGCCATTATTCAGGCCCACGACGGCCACAACCTGGACAACCAGCTCGAGCGCGCCGCCGACGCCCTGCGCCTGCCCCCCTGGGATGCGGTGATCGGCAAGCTGTCCGGTGGTGAGCGCCGCCGTGTGGCCATGTGCAAGCTGCTGCTGGAAAAGCCCGACATGCTGCTGCTCGACGAACCCACCAACCACCTGGACGCCGAGTCCGTGGCCTGGCTGGAGCGCTTCCTGCACGACTACGAAGGCACGGTAGTGGCCATTACCCACGACCGTTACTTCCTCGACAACGTGGCCGGCTGGATCCTGGAGCTGGACCGGGGCGAAGGCATTCCCTGGGAAGGCAACTACTCCTCCTGGCTGGAACAGAAGGACGCCCGCCTGGCACAGGAGCAATCCTCCGAGGCCGCCCGTCAGAAGTCCATTCAGAAGGAACTGGAATGGGTGCGTCAGAACCCCAAGGGGCGCCAGGCCAAGTCCAAGGCCCGTATGGCCCGCTTTGAAGAGCTGCAGAACCAGGACTTCCAGAAGCGCAACGAGACCAACGAGCTGTTCATTCCGCCCGGTCCGCGCCTGGGTGACAAGGTCATCGAGGTGGAAAACCTGACCAAGTCCTACGGTGACCGCGTGCTGATCGACGACCTGTCGTTCAGCATACCCAAGGGCGCCATCGTCGGCATTATCGGCCCCAACGGTGCCGGCAAGTCCACCCTGTTCCGCATGCTCACCGGCGCCGAACAGCCGGACAGCGGCAACATCACCCTGGGGGACACCGTGCAGCTGGCCTCGGTGGAGCAGTTCCGCGACGCCATGGACAACAACAAGACGGTGTGGGAAGAAGTGTCCGGCGGCCTCGACATGATGCGCATCGGCAACCTGGAGATCCCCAGCCGGGCCTACCTGGGCCGGTTCAACTTCAAGGGCACCGATCAGCAGAAGCGCGTGGGCGAGCTGTCCGGTGGTGAGCGCGGCCGTCTGCACATGGCCAAGCTGCTGCAGACCGGCGGCAACGTGCTGCTGCTCGACGAACCCACCAACGACCTGGACGTGGAAACCCTGCGCGCGCTGGAAAACGCCCTGCTGGAGTTCCCCGGCTGCGCCATGGTGATCTCCCACGACCGCTGGTTCCTCGACCGCATCGCCACCCACATTCTCGACTACAAGGACGAGGGCAAGGTGGAATTCTTTGAAGGCAACTTCACCGAATACGAAGAGTGGAAGAAAAAGACCTACGGCGCCGAAGCCATTCAGCCCAAGCGCATCAAGTACAAGCGCATCGCCAAGTAAGGCCTGCTTCCTGTGCTGCCAAAGGCCCGCCCCGTGCGGGCCTTGTTATATCTGTGATCCTGCCGCCTCGCCCTTGCCGCCCGCTATGGTATGCTGTCGGTTTTACGTCTTCACACGCGGAATTCCTATGGATACCCATGCGGCCCAGGCCCGGCTGGACCGGCAGGACACCTGGCAGGGCTTCAAGCAACTGCTGCCCCTTTCCTTTTTTGTGGCCGCCTTTGGCCTGGCCTTTGGCCTGGCGGCGCACCAGACCGGCCTTGGCGACGGCCATATCGTGCTGATGAGCGCCGCCGTGTTCGCCGGCACCTCCCAGTTTGCCGCCCTCGATATCTGGGGCCTGCAGGTGCCCGTGGTGCCGCTGGCCATCACCACCTTTGCCATTAACGCCCGCCACCTGCTGATGGGAGCCACCCTCTATCCCTGGCTGCGCCACCTGCCACCGGCCAGGCGCTACGGCATCATGCTGTTTGCTTCAGATGCCAACTGGGCCCTGGCCATGCAGCAATTTCACAAGGGTGAGCGGGCGCTGGGCATTCTGTTTGGCGGCGGCATGGCGATCTGGAGCTTCTGGATGGTCGGCACCTGGCTCGGCATTCGTTTTGGCAGCGCCATTGAAGATCCGGTAAGCATCGGCCTCGACATGGTACTGGGCTGCTTTCTGCTGGCCATGGCCCTGGGGGCGCGCAAGGACATACGCACCCTGGCCATCTGGGTGGTGGCCGCCGCCTCGTCCATGGCGGCGTACTGGTGGCTGCCGGAAAACAGCCATGTGGTGGTGGGCGCCCTGGCCGGCGGCCTGCTGGGCGCCATCTGGATGGAGAAAGGCGAATGATGCTGGAAACCGCCGGCAACGGCACCCTGATTATTATTGCCGTGATGGCCGTGGTCACCCTGTTCACCCGCCTCGGCGGCGTGCTGGTGATGTCGTTTATTCCCATCAACCGCCGGGTGCAGAACTTTATCAGCGCCATGTCGGGATCGGTGCTGATCGCCATTCTCACTCCGCAGGCGGTGAACGGCGACGGCGGCGCCCGCGCCGCCCTGCTGGCCACCGGCCTGGTGATGCTGGTGCTGAAAAAGCCGCTGCCCGCCATCGCCGCCGGCGTGCTCACCGCGGCGCTGTGGCGGCAAATGCTTTAAAGCCTTCATCAGGCTCCTCTTGCCAGCAAATAAAAAACGAAACAATATGTCTCATATTATTTCGTTTTTTTGTCTATGATGTATCTGTTCGGTAACAGTACAATTCGATTTATCGAAAGCAAGGGAGAGCATCATTCATGTCCGCCTTATTTCACCTGGACAGAAGCGCCCCGGCCACCCTGCAACGACAGGTGAGGGAACAGCTGGTCAGTGCCATTCTGGAAGGGTTTATGTCCCCCGACAGTCCGCTGCCTTCCTGCCGTAACCTGGCCAAAAACCTCAATGTGTCCCGCAATACCGTGGTACTGGTATACGACAGCCTGGTGGCCGATGGTTATCTGGTTTCCCGGGAGCGACACGGCTATTTCGTCAACCCCCACTTTCAGACCGAGGCGATCGGGGCTACCGCGCCCGGCAATAGCGACAGACCAGGGGCCGGTCTGGACTGGACCAGCCGGCTCAAAACCCGGCCGGGCCAGCAGCCCAATGCCAGCCTGTCTCACAACTGGCAGCGTTACCGTTATCCCTTTGTCTACAGCCAGCTCGACAACAGCCTGTTTCCGGTTCAGCACTGGCGCCGGTGCTGGCGTGATGCGGTGAGCGTGCAGGCCATTCGGGACTGGGGCTCAGACAGATACGACAGCGACGACCCCATGCTGATCGAACAGCTGCAAAAACGCATTCTGCCGAGCCGGGGCATACGGGCCAGCAATGATGAAATATTGATCACCGTCGGCTCCCAGCAGGCGATCTATCTGCTGGCTCAGCTGTTGCTCGATAAAAGTGCCTGTTTTGGTATTGAGGATCCGGGCTACCCCAGCGCCGCCCATATCGCCCGCCTCTTTGGCGCCCGCGTTCGAAGCCTGCCGGTGGACGAGCAGGGGCTGGTGGTGGACGACCGCCTGTCCGGCTGCGACGCCATCTACCTGACCCCCAGCCACCAGTGCCCGACCACGGTCACCCTGCCGCTGGAACGGCGCCAGGCCCTGCTGCAACAGGCCGAACAGCATGATTTTCTGCTGATTGAAGACGATTACGAAATGGAGATGAATTTCGACAGCCACCCCACCCCGGCGCTGAAAAGCCTGGACGACAGGGGCCGGGTGCTTTACGTCGGCAGTCTGTCAAAAACCCTGGCGCCGGGCCTGCGCATGGGCTTTCTGGTGGCGCCGGCCCCGGTGATTCGGGAGGCCCGCAACCTGCGCCAGCTGATGCTGCGCCACCCGCCCCTGAACAACCAGCGTGCCGTCGCCCTGTTTCTTTCCCTGGGCTACCACGATGCCCTGGTGCGCAAGCTGGCGCGGGTATTTGAAGAGCGGGCCCGTTGCCTGGAGAACGCCCTGAAGCAACATCTGCCCGACTGCCGGGTTTCGTCCATCGGCGGCTCGTCCTGCTGGCTGACCCTGCCCCCCGGGCTGGACGGCGCGGCACTGAAGCGGCTGGCGGCCGAACACGATCTGCTGCTCATCAGCGGCGACAGCTATCACATTGGCGAAGGCCTGCCGACCAACACCCTCAAGCTTGGCTTCTCGGCCATTCCGCTGGAGCGCATCGAGCCGGGCATACGGCTGCTGGCAAAGCTTAAACGGCAGTTGAGCGCCGGGTAAATCCCACCGGTACCGGGACTGCCGGTTACAGATCGAGCACCTTTTCCAGCTGCAGGGCCGCCCGCCGCAAGGCGGGTGCCCATTCCATCAGGCTGGAGAGCGGTTTGCGAATAGTGGGAGCGTGCACCGCCACCGCCGCCCGCACCTGCCCCACCTCGTTATAGATGGGCACCGCCAGTGCCACCATACCCTCAATCAGTTCCTCATTGTCGGTGCTCAGGGCCTGGGCCGCGATCTTGTCCAGCTCCTGCTCCAGCTGCGCCCTGTCGGTAATGGTGTGCTCGGTATGGGCACTCAGGCTCAGCGCCGACAGCAGCGCCTTGCGCTGATGCACCGGCATCATGGCCAGAAACAGCTTGCCGCTGGCGGTGCAGTGCAACGGCATGCGCGAGCCCGGATGCAACTGAATGCGCACCGGCCAGTTGGTTTCTACCCGTTCGAAATAAACCAGTTCATGACCGTCGAGCAGGGTCAGGTTGCAGGTTTCTCCCAGCTCGTCCGCCAGCCGTTGCAATACCGCCCGGCGGGCGGCGCCCACACTGCGGTGGGCCAGCACCCCCAGGGCCATGCGCCGCAGCCGGGGGCCCGGCGCCAGGTAACGGCCATCGGGCTCTTTTTGCAACAGGCCTTCCTGCTCCAGCTGGCCAATCAGGCGATGTATGGTGGGCTTGGGCACATCGAGCCGCTGGCACAGTTCGGCGGCCGTGATCCCCCTTTCTTCCGCAAGAACTTCCTCAAGCAGGGCAAAGGCTCTCAGCAGGGTGGAATTGGTTGCGCTGGCGGCGGTGCTCATAGGCTCTCCTGTAACATTGAACAGGCATCTTATCATAGGAAAATCAGGATGCTACGCCACCGGCCTGCCCTTGCGCATCCCTGCTCAGGCCATCGAGCCAGCGCCGGCACAGCCGCTCATCCTCGGCCAGGGTACGGCCGCTGACCCCCAGGCCGGCCACAGGTTGCCGGCCAGTGACAGCGGCCAGCCTCCGGGCAGGGAGGTCAGCCCGTCGTCCTGAAAATCGGCCAGGGTCAGCCTTTCCCGCTCCAGCCGCTCACGAAAGGCCTGGGTCGGCTGGCCCATTCTGACCGCGGTATAGGCCTTGGCGGTGGCAATGGCCACCAGCCGGGCCGGCGCCCCGGCCATGCGATAGAGGTAAACCAGGGCACCGCTGCCATCCACCACCGCCAGGCACACCGGCGGGCCGGGCTCGTTTTCCAGGGTTTCGGCCAGCCGGCCCGCGGTCTTCACCGCCCGGTATAATGGCTCATTCATGGGCACTCCTTGATAACAAAAGGGGGCCAGCAGGCCCCCTGATATTTGGCGGTTACAGCAACAGCAGGGACAGGGAAGGCACATAGGTGATCAGCAGCAACACCGCGATCATCACCAGCAGATAGAGCCAGATATGGCGAGCCAGCCCTCCGATACTCACCCTGGCGATGCCGCTGGCCACAAACAGGTTGACCCCTACCGGCGGTGTGACAAAGCCGATGGCCAGGTTCATCACCATCATCACACCGAAATGCACCGGATCCACGCCCACGGCAGTCACCAGGGGCAGCAGTATGGGGGTCAGGATGACGATGGCCGCCAGTGCCTCCATGAAAATGCCTATCCACAGCAGGAACAGGTTGATCATGATGAGGATCGCCCACTTGTTGCTGGTGATCGACAGGATCAGATCGGCAATGGTCTCGGGAATCTGCTCTATGGTCATGATGTTGCCGAAAATGGTGGCCATGGCCATCAGCACGATAATGATGGAAGAAATGCCCACCGCTTCCTGGCTGGCGTGCCACAGGCTGGCCAGCGACAGCTCCTTGTGAATAAACAGCCCCACCAGCAGACCGTAGAAGGCCGCCACCGCCGCCGCCTCGGTCGGGGTCATGATGCCGCCATAAATACCGCCGAGCACGATCACCGGCACCATCAGCGCCCACTTGGCCTGCCAGGTACTGGCCAGCAGGGTTTTCAGGGAGCGCTCGCGCGCCTCGCCATACCAGCCGTTTTTCTTTGACACCACATAAACCACCACCATCAGCGCCCCCCCCATAATGAGTCCGGGCACAATACCGGCGATAAACAGCTCGCCAATGGAGACCTGGGCCGATACGCCATACACCACAAAAGGGTTGCTGGGCGGAATAATCACCCCGATGGCGCCGGCACAGGCCACCACGGTGGCGGCAAAATACTTGTCGTACCCCCGGGCAATCATGGCCGGTATGGTAATGGAGCCGATGGCCGCCACCGTGGCCGGGCCCGAGCCGCTGATGGCGGCAAAGAAAATACAGGTCATGATGCTGGCCAGTGCCATGCCCCCGGGCAGGGCGCCCACCAGCTCATCGCCCAGCGCCAGCAACCGGCGGGACAGCCCGCCTGCCCCCATGAACACGCCGGCGGCGATAAAGAAGGGAATGGCCATGATGGGAAAGGAGTCGATGGACGAAAAGGCGATTTGCGCCAGGTAATCCACCGGCAGGGTGCCGGCTCCCAGCACCGTGACCAGACCGGCCAGGCCGAGGGCAAAGGCAATGGGCACCCCCAGCACCAGAAACAACACAAAGTAGCCAAACAGCAGGCCGGTGGCGCTCCACTCATCCGACAGCAGCACGGGCATGAACAGCAGGACCGTCAGGGCCAGTCCCAGCACCACACTGACCAACGGCATGGCCCGGCCCTGGCGCCACAGCGACTGCAGGGTCCGCACCGCCATCAGGCCAAAGCCGATGGGCAGGATCAGATACGGCAGGTAATAGCCAATCTGCAGCGCCGGCGTGGTCTGCGGCATGGCCAGTTGCATCCGTACATAATCGGCCCCCATTACCGCGAACATGCTAACCAGCACCAGGGTGCAGCCGTCAATGGCTATCCACAGGGTTGCCTGGGCGCGTTCGGGCAGGCGGTTGTGCAGCACATCCACCCGTATGCCACTGCGGTTCAGAATGGACAGCGACACCGCCAGGTAGGAGATCCAGATAAAAATGTAACGGGCCAGCTCTTCGGTCCAGATGCCCCAGCCGGCGGCACTGCGCAGGGCCTGTCGCAGCGCTTCGGGATCAATCAGACCTTCCACCACCGGCCCGAAACCGGGAGACGCCACCAGCTCCAGCAGGGCCGACAGGGTGTAACGAAAGAAGGTCTGATAATTGATGATCAGGATCATCGCCAGCAGACCGGTAAACAGCAGGGGTTTTTCAAAGTCTTGAAGCAGCCGGCTCAGTGGCCGGCCCGGCTTGTTGTGCCCTAGGGCACTGTCCAGCTTCAGGGTTTCCATAGGGGGCTCCGGAATCGGGTTGGACCAGGCCCGGGAAGCCTCCCGGGCCAACAGGGACGGCTCAGCTCTGGGTGTCCTGTACCAGCTTTACCAGCTCGGCGGGCAGGCGTTCGGCAAACTCTTCAAACACCGGTCGGGTCAGCTCTCGAAAACGGGCCATGTCTTCTTCGCTGGTTTCATGAATGCTCACCCCGGCAGCCAGCATGCTTTCCCGGGCCTTCTGCTGATCGGCGGGATAGGCCACGGTACGCTGGTATTCCAGAGCCTCGGCCGACGCCTGCTCCAGGATTTCTCTGGCTTCCGCCGGAAGGCTGTCCCACCATTTCTTGTTGGCCATGGCCACCTGCATGCCGTAGTTATGGGCCGAAGTAATGGCGTATTTCAGGTTTTCATGGTGCTTGGCCCCGACCATCAGATCAAAGGTATTGCCCTCGGCGTCTATGGTGCCCTGCTGCAGGGCGGTATAGACCTCGCCCCAGGCAATGGGGGAAGGATTGGCGCCCAGCGCCTTGGTCACCGCCACGTCCACCGGCGAGTCGGTGGTGCGCATCTTGAGCCCGGCCAGGGCGTCGGGCCCGGTGAGCGGACGGTCTTTGGACACGAAGTTGCGGTAGCCGTATTCGGCATACATCAGCGGCTGCAGGCCGATATCGTTGGCCGCCCGCTCCAGGTAGGCATGCAGCGGCTGACCCTTGTCGAGGGCGCGGTACAGCTGTTCCTGTTTGTCGGGGCTGGTGATATAGGGCAGATCAAACACCTGGAAGACCGGTGTAAAACTGGCCAGATTGGGCGTGGAGCTGACCCCCACCTCCAGGGTGCCGCGCTGGGCCCCTTCGATCATCACCCGGTCGCTGCCCAGTATCGCCCCCGGAAACACCTTGACCCGAATACGGCCATCGGACTTTTCCTTGACCAGGTCGGCAAACTTCTTGTAGGCCGCGGTGATATGACTGCCCGGAGGTGCCGGGTGAGCCAGCTTGAACTGAACCTTGGGCCCCTGATATTCGGCGACGGCGTGGCCGCTGAGCAACATGGCCAGCACGGCGGATGAGACAACACCTGATATGCACTTCATAAATGACCTCTCCCTGTCTCTCGTTGGAATGTTAAAAAACGGTTACTCACTAGCAACGAGTGGAACTATAGAAATCGATTGACTAAAGTGTCAACAGGTAAACACAAAAAAGTGATACATAAAGTTTCATTTTATTTAAATCACATATCTTTCAGTGCATTACCTTCCTTTACCCCCCTGGCCCCACGGTCCTATGGCCGTATCACCGACTATCAGAGCCATAAAAGCGGTGACGCCGCCAGCAAAAACATAACAAAAAACCAACAAAAAACTTGCCAACGAGACCATTGTGTATATTTTGATACAAAACGTCTCATTTTCATGGAGTGATTATGTCCCTGTATCAAAACCGTGTGTTTGGCGAGTTTGACTATATCGTGGTGGGTGCCGGCTCGGCCGGTTGTGTGCTGGCCAACCGGCTCAGCGAAGACCCCGCCATTCGCGTGCTGCTGCTGGAAGCCGGTGGACGAGACTGGAACCCCTGGATTCACGTGCCGGTGGGCTACTTCAAGACCATGCATAATCCGGCCACCGACTGGTGCTATGTCACGGATCCGGATCAGGGCATAGACGGACGCCGGCTGCAGTGGCCCCGGGGCAAGGTACTGGGGGGCTCCAGCTCGCTGAACGGACTGCTTTACATTCGCGGCCAGCACCAGGACTACGACGACTGGGCAGCCCTCGGCAACGAGGGCTGGAGCTTTGATGAGGTACTGCCCTACTTTAAAAAGTCCGAGTGCCAGTCAAGGGGCGAGGATGCCTACCACGGCGTGGACGGGCCGCTGAAAGTGTCCGATTTGCGCCTGCGCCGGGAAATTGCCGAGCGCTTTATCGAAGCCGCCCGGCAGACCGGCATTCCCGCCAACCCGGACTGCAATGGCGAACGTCAGGAAGGGGTAGGCTATTTTCAGCAAACCGCCCACAAGGGCCTGCGCTGCAGCAGCGCCAAGGCCTTTTTGCGGCCGGCGCTCAAGCGCCCCAACCTCACCCTGCTCACTCATGCTCACACCCGGCGCATTCTGCTGGAAGGCAAACAGGCCACCGGCATTGAATTTGAACACAAGGGCAAGCGCCTGCTGGCCCGGGCCACTCGGGAGGTGGTGCTGAGCGCCGGCGCCATCGGCTCACCGCAAATCCTGCAATGCTCCGGTATTGGCGAGCCCGAGCACCTGGCCTCGGTCGGAGTGGACTGCCGCCATCCCCTGCCCGGGGTGGGTGAGAACCTGCAGGATCACCTGCAGATCCGTCTGGTGTTCAAAACCCGTTGCCGCACCCTGAACGACGAAGTGAACAATACTCTGAAGAAAATGGGCGTCGGCATGCAGTATGCGCTGTCGCGCACCGGTCCCCTTACCCTGGCCGCCAGCCAGGTCTATATCTTCACTCAGTCCCGGGACGGGCTGAGCCGGCCCGACATTCAGTTCCATATGCAGCCTTTGAGCGCCGACAAGCCCGGTGACGGAGTACACCCCTTCTCGGCCTTTACCGCCTCCGTATGCCAGCTGCGCCCACACAGCCGGGGCCGGATCCGCATTCGCAGCGCCGATCCGCATCAATACCCGTCCATTCAGCCTAATTACCTGTCTGCCGAGGAAGACTGCCGGGTGGCGGTGGATGCCATCAAGGTGGCCCGGCGCATTGCCGAGGCCGATGCCCTGCGTCCGGTGATCACCGACGAATATGTGCCCGGGCGCCAGTACCAGAGCGATGAAGAGCTGCTGCAGGCGGCCCGGCGTTTCAGCCAGACCATTTACCACCCCACCAGCACCTGCAAGATGGGCCAGGACGACATGGCCGTGGTCGACAGCCGGTTGCGCGTGCACGGCATTACAGGACTGAGGGTCGCCGACGCCTCCATCATGCCGGTGATTGTCTCCGGCAATACCAATGCGCCCTCGATCATGATCGGCGAAAAAGCCGCCGACATGATTAAGGAAGATCAGGGACATCACTGACAGAAAGACATCAACCAAAAGGCCCGCTGTTCAGCGGGCCTTTTGCATTCACGGTCAGGGCGACTGAATCAACGCCGCCACACCACCGGGAACCAGTCTTCACGCATTCTGTCGCCGGTTCGCAGGTTGATGCCGTCAAAGGGCGGTGAGGTGGGGCCGCCGCGATTCACGTAACGCACGTCGTCACCGATAAAGCGGGTGGAAAAGGCCCGGCGGCGGTGTGGGGTCTGGTTGCCCGGCGCGCCGTGCACGGTTTTGAAGTTGAACAGCAGGGCGTCGCCCAGTTCCAGCTCGGGGATCAGGATCTCGAAGTCGCCGTTGTCGATGTCCGGCATCTCCATATAGGGGCTGTCGTCGGCATACCAGGAGGCGTTGGTGGACCACTTGCTCGGGCGCACCGGTTTGGGCCAGCGGTGGGAGCCCAGCACCACCTGCAGGGCGTTTTCCGGCGTAATGGGGTCGAGGGGGATCCAATAGCTGCCGGTCTGCTCGCCGTCCACGCAGTAATAGGGATTGTCCTGGTGCCAGGGAGTGGCCTTGGAGGTGCCCGGCTCCTTCACCAGAATGTGCTCGTGAAACACCTGAATGGCGTTCGAGCCGGTGGCTTCGCCCACAATGGCGGCACCGGGGGACTGCTCAATCCACCGGCGAAACTCGGGAATGCGCTGCCAGTTGCAATAGTCCTCAAAAAAACGGCCGGTGTCGTTGCCGGTGACGTTTTCCCGGCCATGCTCGCTCGGATCCTGCAACACGCGATCAAAGCCGGCGCGCAGCGGCTCAATCCAGTCCCTGAACACGCCCTTGATCACGATGGCGCCGTCGCGCTGATAGGCAGCGACTTGCTCGTCGGTGAGCCAGGTCTGGCTGGCGGTTGCGGTAGTCATGTCTCACTCCTTCCCCGGTGTGTTGATTACGGCTCGACTTTAACAGCCTTTTTACATAGCATAAAAATACAGTTTAAATATAAAGCTCATAGCATAATGGCTATACCCTTTACCTTTCGCCAGCTCGGCTACTTTGTGGCCGTGGCCCAGCACGGCAGCATCAGCAGGGCGGCCGAGGCACTGCATGTGTCCCAGCCGTCGGTGTCGGTGGCCATCAACCAGCTCGAGGGCCTGCTGGGCCAGCCGCTGTTTCAGCGCCACCGGGGCCAGGGGGTCAGCCTCAGCCCCAGGGGAGAAGTGCTGTTCAGGGAAGCCCGGCATATTCTGACCCTGTCCCACAACCTGCTCGACAGTCAGCACCAGCACGAAACCGACGTGGAAGGCCAGCTGGTGATCGGCTGCTTTCGCGATATCGCCCCCTACTATCTGCCGCGGCTGGTGAGCGAGTTTGAACGGCGCTACCCGCGCATTCGCGTGATCATGCAGGAGCAGGATCTGGCCGGCGTGCGCCGGGGACTGGAGCAGGGCAAAAGCGAACTGGTGCTGAGCTATGCCCTGGGGCTGCCGCCGGAATGCAGCCCCCAGGTGCTGGATGAACTCAGGCCCTATGCCCTGCTGCCGGCAAACCATGCCCTGGCGGGCCTGCCACGACTGAGCCTGGCGGCGCTGGCGAATGAAACCCTGATCCTGCAGGATCTGCCGGTTACCCGGGAATATTTTCTGTCGTTGTTCTGGCAGCGGGATCTGCAGCCGGCGCGCATTCACCATACCCTGTCGTTTGAGATGCAGCGCGGCCTGGTGGCCCACGGCCACGGGGTGGCGCTGTCGTGCACCCGGCCCGCCGGGGATCACAGCTACGACGGGGCCCCCATCGCCTGCGTGCCGCTCTCCGATGACGTGCCGCCCCAGCGGGTGGTGCTGGCCCATTCTCCCGCCTTTCCGCTGTCGGTGCCGGCCCGGTTGTTTGTGAAGCAGGTGACGGCTTGCTCCGCCACCGGCTGAGCCTTGGGAATGATCGCGGCGGCGAAGCGCCGGCGAAACGCTACACTGCGAGGGAGCCCATAACCCCGAGAGCCCGATGGCCATGACCACTCGCCCCCACCCCGCCCACTCCGACTTGCCGCAACAGAGCGCGGACCGCGCCTTTCGGCGCTACTGCCGTGAACGGCTGCCGGAACTGGGCCTGTTGCAACGGCTGCTGCGCCGGGGCACCCCGGCCCTGCGCAGCCGCGTGCTGACGGAAGTGCCGGATGGCCGCTGGCAACTGCCGGTGCACGCCCTTGAGCTGGGCAGCAGCAGCCCCACGGCCCCGGTGCTGCTGCTGTGCGGCGGCGTGCACGGCATTGAGCGTATCGGCACCCAGTTGCTGCTGGCCCAGCTCGCAACCCTGCTGCAACGACTGCGCTGGGATGCCAGCCTGCAGCAACAACTGGCGCGCATTCGCATTGTGATCTGCCCGCTGCTCAACCCGGTGGGCATGGCCCGGGGATGGCGCTGCAACGGCAACGGCATCGATCTGATGCGCAACGCTCCGCTCGAAGCCGAGCAACCCGGCCCCTGGCCGGTGTCCGGACACCGCCTGGGCCGCTGGCTGCCCTGGTACCGGGGCCGGCCGAACCAGCCCATGGAGCCCGAGGCCCAGGCCCTGTGCACCCTGGTGCAGGAGCAGATTGCCACGGCGCCGTTGGCCCTGGTGCTGGACTGCCATTCGGGCTTTGGCCTGCGCGACCGGATCTGGTTCCCCTACTCCGGGTGCCGGCAACTGCTGGAGCACGCCGCCGAACTGCACGTGCTGCTGCGGCTGTTTGAGCGCAGCCACCCTCATCATCCCTATCTGTTTGAGCCTCAGCATCATCATTACCGCACCCATGGCGACCTGTGGGATTACCTCTACCGGCAACACCTGCAACGCGCCGGCCAGGTATTCCTGCCGCTGACACTGGAAATGGGCTCCTGGCTGTGGGTCAAGAAAAATCCGCGCCAGCTGGCCAGTTACAGCGGTCTGTTCAACCCCCTGGTGCCCCACCGCCACCAGCGCACCCTGCGCCGCCATCAACTGTTGCTGGACTTTCTGCTGCGGGCGGTGCATGCCTGGCAGCAATGGCTGCCCGGTGAGCCGGCACGCCGGCACCATCAGCACCAGGCCGAACGTCGCTGGAGCGCCCGGTGAGCGCCCCGGGCTCTTCCCCCTCACCGCGCCCCTGCTGGCTGCTGCTGCGCGGGCTGGCGCGGGAATGCCGCCACTGGGGCGAGGTTCCCGCCCGCCTGGCCGCCCGCCTTGACGCCGAGGTCCGTTGTCTCGATCTGCCCGGCAATGGCCGTTATCACCGGCAACAAAGCGCCGTCTCGGTTTCCTGCATGCTGGAGCAGATACGGCAGCGGGCCCGGCCGCACCCTCGAGTGCACCTGCTGGGGTTGTCGATGGGAGGCATGATAGCGGCGCAATGGGCCATGCGTTACCCGCGGGAGGTGGCCGGGCTGGTACTGATAAACTCCAGCAGCGCCCTCAGCCCGCCCTGGCAGCGCCTGCGCCCAACGGCCCTGCCGGCGTTATTGCGGGCGCTGCTGTTGCCCCCCGCACAGCGGGAAGCCCTGGTGTACCGGCTGACCTGCGCACGCCGTGAAGAGCGCCACGCCACCCTGCAAGACTGGACTCGCTACGCCGGCGACTGCCCGGTATGGCGCAGCAACCTGCTGCGCCAGCTTGCCGCCGCCGCCCGCTACCGGCTGCCCGCCGGGGCGCTGCCGGTCGCGCCGCTGATCCTGTGCAGCCGCCATGACCGGCTGGTGGACTACCGCTGCAGCCTCGCCCTGGCCCGCCACTGGCACACTCGGGCGCACGTGCATTACTGGGCCGGCCACGATCTGCCCCATGACGACCCCGACTGGCTGCTGAGCGAACTGGCGGATTATGTGAACAAACAAGAAAAAAGCGCCTTTCGGCGCTGATACGGATCACTGATGGCCATCGCCCCGATAAACCGGAGAGAACTGTTACAACACCTGGGCCGCTATCCAGCCAAAGATCACCAGCGGAATGTTGTAGTGAATAAAGGTGGGGATCACCGAGTCGCGAATATGATCGTGCTGGCCGTCGGCGTTCAGGCCGGCGGTGGGCCCCAGGGTGGAGTCCGACGCCGGCGAGCCGGCATCGCCCAGGGCGCCGGCGGTGCCCACCAGCGCCAGGGTGGCCAGGGGCGAAAAGCCAAAACTGATGGCCAGGGGCACGTAAATGGCGGCAATGATCGGAATGGTGGAAAATGACGAGCCAATGCCCATGGTGATAAACAGTCCCACCAGCAGCATCACCAGTGCCGCCAGCCCCGGATTGTCGCCAATCAAATCGCCGGAGCCCGCCACCAGCTCGGGAATGGCACCGGACGCCTTCATCACCCCGGCAAAACCGGAGGCGGCAATCATGATAAAGCCGATCAGCGCCATCAGCCGCATGCCCTGGGTAAACACGTCATCCTGATCCTTCCACTTGAACAGGCCGTTCATGGACAGCAACGCAAAGCCCAGCAGGCCACCGAGCACCATGGAGCCGGTGCTCAGCTGCACCACCAGGGCGCCGACAATGGCCACGCCAATCATCAGCAGTTGCTTGCGGCTGAGCGCCGGCCGGCTGACCTTTTCGCCCTTCACCTCATTCAGCGGCGACCGGTAGCCCCGGGGGCGGCGGTAACTGAACAGCACCGCCACCAGCAGCCCCAGCACCATGCCCAGCGCCGGCAGCAGCATGGCCCTGGGCGCCATGGCGGTGGTCACCTGCATGCCCAGCTCCTCACCGGCCTGATTGACGCTGTTGGTGAGAATGTCATTGAGGAAAATGGTGCCAAAGCCCACCGGGGTGGTCATGTACATGATGGTGATACTGAAGGTGATCACGCAGGCCACCGCGCGCCGGTCCAGTTGCAGCATGTTCATCAGCCCGAGCAGCGGAGGCACCAGAATGGGAATAAAGGCAATATGCACCGGCACGACCGTGCCCGAGGCCGCCCCCACCAGGATCAGCGCCACAAACAGCAGCCATTTGATGCCGCCCCCCTGGCCGCTTGCTTCCCCGGAAACATTGCCCCGGGCCCCGACCCAGGCCAGGGCTTTGTCGGACACCATGGCGGTAATGCCGGTGCGCGACAGCGCCACCGCAAAGGCGCCCAGGGTGGCGTAGGCCAGGGCCACGGTGGCACCGCCGCCCAGTCCCTCGTTAAAGGCCGAAATCACCTGGTCCACCGACATGCCGGCCCAGAGCCCGCCCACCAGGGCAGCCACCACCAGTGAAAACACCACCGATACCCGGGCCAGACACAGGCCCACCATTACCACTATGGCCAAAACTATGGCATTCATCGGATCCTCTCCCTTTTCGCTCGCGTCCTGTCAAGGGTGCACCGGCCCCGATGCACAACAAAAAATTAACACCCGGTTTGCATTTAAAATGAATATATTTTGCGTATGTTCCATATAGCCTGCCGGCTATGTTCAGCCAGCCAGGGCCTGACCCACCAGCGCCTGCATGGCCGGCGACAACGGCAATGCTAGGGCAGCGTTATGCCCTTTTTCCGACATTTTCCGCCAGGTTTTGCCGATAATATCCACGACCTTGGCCTTGTCGTGGCGGGCGGCGAAATCTTCCAGGTAATACTGCAGGAACACCAGACAAATCACGTCTTCCAGAGTCTGCACGCCCACATCCTGCTTGAGCCGCTTTTTCAGCAGCAAGTCGCGGACCCGTTGTTGCGCCTCCTCACCGTAACCCGCATCGGCCATCAGTTGAGTGATGAGATCGGCATGATATTGCGCCAGTTCGCTGCGCCAGCGCTTGTAGCCGGCCCGGTCCATGGGGTAACCGGCCCGGGGAATGGCCCAGCGGCGAACATGCTGCCCCCGGGCGGCAATGTGCAGTAATTCGTCGGCATCGGGAGCAAACTCGCAGAGTTTTTGCGTCATGCGCTCGCTGTAAAGCAGCTCCTTGGGCCAGCTTGTTCCATCGCTGGACTGCTGGTTGGGATCTTCGCGGTTGATCTGATCAATCGCGGAAATTACTCGCTCAAAACCCGATAAAGACGACATTTGGCAGACTCCTTCCGTATAAGGTCCGCAATAATAGCGGCTGCGCCGTCACAGCTCGAGCCTGTGGCATAAAAAAGGCAAAAATTCATTGATGCATTTCAAATGTACCTATATTATTCGCGACCATTAAGTAACATTTTAAATACCCCTTAATTCGAGCAACGAGGTACTTATGCTGGATGCCCGCACCATTGATATCGTGAAAAGCACCGTTCCCCTGCTGGAATCGGCCAACACCGCCCTCACCCAGCACTTTTACCAGCGGATGTTTCGCGATAACCCCGAGCTGAAGGATGTCTTCAACCTCAGTCACCAGCACACCGGCCGCCAGCCCGCCGCCCTGTTTGCCGCCGTGCTGGCCTATGCCAAAAACATCGACAACCCGGCGGTGCTGAGCGCCGCCGTGGAGCGCATTGCCCACAAGCACACCGGTTTTGCCATTCAGCCCGAGCAGTACGCCATTGTCGGCCATCACCTGCTGGAAACCATCAAGGAGCTGGCTCCCGACGCCGCCACCCCCGAGGTGATCGGCGCCTGGGGCAAGGCCTACGGCGCCCTGGCCGAGATTTTTATTGGCCGGGAAGCGCAGATTTATCAGGACAACGAAACGCGGGCCGGCGGCTGGCGTGGCACCCGGGCCTTTGTGGTGAAACAGAAACGGGTGGAAAGCGAGCAGATCACCAGCTTTCTGCTGGTGCCCGCCGACGGCGGTGCCGTGCTGGACTTCAAGCCCGGCCAGTACCTGAGTCTGCACCTGGACTCTCCCGCGCTGAAGCACAGGGAATACCGCCAGTATTCCCTGTGCCAGGCGCCCAACGGCGAAAACTACCGCATTGCGGTCAAGCGCGAGCAGGGCGGGGTGGGCTCAAACTTTTTGCATGACCAGGTACGGGAAGGCGATACCCTTCAGGTGCTGCCCCCGGCCGGCGACTTCTTTATGGAGGTGAGCGCCGAAACCCCTGTGGTGCTGATCTCCGCCGGCGTGGGCCAGACCCCGGTGCGCGCCATGCTCGACCAGCTGCTGAGCCAGAGCCACAGGGCCCCCATTCACTGGCTGCACGCCTGTGAAAACGGCGCCCAGCACGCCTTCAGGGCGGACATTCGGGCCCGCCGCCGGGCCCATGCCAACCTGCACACTCACATCTGGTACCGGGCGCCGCTGGCAGACGACCAACCGGCGGAAGACTTCAACGCCACCGGCCTGATGGACCTGAACAAACTGCGTGAGGCCATCAGCCAGCCCGCCGCCCACTACTACTTCTGTGGCCCTCTGCCCTTTATGGCCATGGTCAAGGATACCCTGTCGGGCTGGGGCATTGCCGACGAACAACTGCACTACGAGGTGTTCGGCCCGCACCAGAGCCTGTAACAGACAGCATATCCAGGCTGCAGGCGCCGCTTTGGCCGGCACACCCCTGAACACTGTCCTTGGAAGGGGGGTTACACAGGGCGCTGTCGGCGCAAGCGACAGCCACGATAAAGAATACCAGGCCCGTGCTGCTTGCAGCCGGGCCTGGTTTGTTCTAAACAGAAGATTCCTTCACTGCCTGCTTTGCTCTGGCAACGGGTTAAACGGAGTTTTCTTATGAATATCAATGCGCTGCAGACCCTGCTGTTTGTCCCGGCGAACCGCCCCGAGCGGTTTGCAACGGCGCTGAGCAGCGGCGCCGACGCCGTGATCATCGATCTGGAAGATGCGGTGCCAGCGGCGGACAAGGACGCCGCCCGCAACATGCTGGCCAACTGGTTAACAGAACAACCGCCGGCGTCGGTACTGGTGCGCATCAACGGCACCGGCAGCCCCTGGTTCAATCAGGACATGGCCCTGTGCCGCTCCGATGCGGTGGCCGCCGTGGTGGTGCCCAAGGCCGAAGACGCAGAAGCGCTTGCGGAGCTGGCCCACGTCACCGACAAGCCGCTGTTGCCCTTTATCGAATCGGCCCGGGCACTGGCCCGTCTCGATGCCATTGCCAGTGCCAACGGCGTGGCCCGGCTGCTGTTCGGCCAGCTCGACATGGCGCTGGATCTGGCCATGGACTACCCGCCCCCGCCCGGCGAGCCCGATGATCAGGCTCCCTTTCTGCCCATTCGCAGCCAGCTGGTGGTGTGTTCACGGGCCCATGACCTGGCCGCCCCCCTGGACGCCGTCTATACCGCCTTTCACGACGACGCCGGGTTGCAGGCCTATGTGCGCGAGGGCATGAAGCTGGGCTTTGGCGGCGTACTGCTGATCCACCCGCGCCAGGTCGCCCCCGCCGTGCAGGCCATGGCCCCCACTCCGGCCCAGGTCGCCTGGGCCGGGAGGGGGCTGGCTGCCGAGCAAAGGGTCAACGGCGCCGTGGTGGCGGTCAACGAACAGATGGTGGACAGCCCGGTGATGGCACGGGCAAGGCGCATACTGCGCCAGGATGGCCAGCGGTAAACAAGCATGCCGGGGCAGGCCCCGGCATGGCATTGGCGCTCGGGCCGGTTACAGCCGGTTTTGCACGTCCCGTGCCGCTTCCTGCACCGCTTCACCACCCTGTTCAATGTCCTTGCCGGCACCGGCCAGGGTATTGCAGCCGGCCAGGGTCAGCACGGCCAGTATCCATAACGCCAGATGTCGTACTGTCATGGTGTTCATCCTTCCAACAAGCAACCGCTATCAGTATAGCCGTGCCGGCAGCATGCCAGACCTGAATTCAGAGCGCTGCCATGTGCAGCCAGGTGCTCAGTTGCGGATGGGGTCGTCCCACATGGTAACCCTGGGCATGATCAATGCCGGTGGCGCGTACCATGGCCAGAACTTCCGCATTTTCCACGTATTCGGCCACGGTTTTCACTCCCAGTTGCTTGGCCAGCTGAGTGATGCTGCTGACAAAGGCCAGATCCCGGCTGTCGTGGCTCATGTTGGCAATAAATTCGCCCTCGATTTTCACAAAATCGATGGGCAGGTGCTTGAGGTAGTGAAATGACGAGAACCCCGAGCCAAAGTCGTCGATTGCCAGCAAAAAGCCGGCATCCTTCAGGGCCCGAACAAACTGCTCCAGCAGCGTCATGCTCTTGATGGTGTCGCGCTCGGTGATCTCGAACACCACCCGCCCCGGATCAATGCCATAGTCGGCCACCAGGGTGCGAACGCGCATGAGAAAATCCCCCACCAGCACGGCCCGGGGCGACAGATTGATAAACACCAGGCCGTCAAAGCCGGTCTCCCGCACCTGGGCAAAGGCCTTTTCCATCACGATGTAGTCGAGCAGGTGCACCTTGCCCATGGACTCGGCGATCTCGATAAACTCACCGGCATTCATCAGGCTGTCGTCGGCCAGGCGAATGCGGCTCAGCACTTCCACCGCCACGGGAGCGCCGTTCTGCAGCGGCAGTATGGGCTGGAACACCGGCAACAGGGTACGTTGTTCAATGGCCTGATTCACCAGCAGGGTCTTTTCGCTCATGTTCCGAAAAATGTCGGCCACATCCTGCTCGCCGGGCAGGCAGACCCGGTTCTTGCCCTGACTCTTGGCGCGATACATGAGGTTGTCGACGAACATAAACAGCTCCTTGGCGTTAGCCGCATGTTCGGGGTAAATGCCCACACCCACAGAGCAGGTGACTCGGATCTGGCCGCCGTCGTGGTCCATGGCAAAGCCGTCTACCGCCGCCAGAATACGCTCGCCCGCTTCCCGGGCCCGCGCCATGCCCGCTTCGGTAAGCACGATCACGAACTCGTCACCGCCGTAACGGGCCAGCACGTCGCCGGTGCCGAGCTGCGCCTTGAGCAGCCCCGCCAGTTCGGTCAGCAGCAGGTCACCGCAGGCATGGCCGTAGCCGTCGTTAATCGACTTGAAGTTGTCGAGATCGAGCAGCAGCATAGCCACCGGGTAGTCGTGCCGGCGGCTGCGCTCCAGCTCGTAGTCGAGCAGCTCCCACAGCATGCGCTGGTTGTAGAGGTTGGTAAGCGGATCCCGAGTGGCGTAATACTCCAGATCCCGAGTGTACTTGTAGATGGCCTTGACCGAGCCCACCACGTTGAGCAGGGTGGAGAGAATGCTCTCCAGCACCAGTACCCGGGTCTTGTCCTTGACGATGTCGGCCTGCACTCCGATGCCGACAATGCCACCGATCTTGGGCGCTTCCACCAGCAGCGACTTGGTCTGCAGCTCTATGTCCCGTTCGTCGAGCTCCAGCAGATGATCATGATCGTGTTTGACCACATTGTGATGCACGGAAAATTCGCCATGGCTGAAGGGCGTCTCGCTGCCGCGCAGCCTGGCCAATACCGCCTGCTCCATCATGTGGCGGGTGGCCGGTGTGGGCGTGTGCAGCCAGAAGATTTCCAGATCGAACAGTTCGTCGTCCACCTTGAAGATGGAAAACATGGTGTAGATGTCGAGCACCTTATTGATGTCGAGCATCAGTACATTGACGTATTCCCGCCAGTCGCGCACCACTTCCGAGGTGATCACGAATTTTTCCAGCAGCCGAATCTCAAACTCCAGCAGATCCTTGTCCACCGCAATGTTGCGCAGCTTGTCGGCCAGCTGTTCGACCTGGCCGAAAATCGAGTTCATCTCGATAAAACGAAATGGCTGCCGCTCGCTGCCCATGCGCGACAAGTCGGACAGACTTTCCACCTGGTCAATGCTGCGGGACAGGTGCAGCACCGAGTCGTTGATGTGCAGGCTCACCCGCCGCACCGCCCAGAAGGCAAACAGCAGCGGCAGCGGTGATAACCACAACAGGTAATAAAGCAGGTTGCGGTTGGCCATGCTCAGCTGACCGGAGAGATCCTGCTCCACCGTAATCACACCCAGGGTATCCCCCACCGCGGCATTGGAATGACAGGCCAGGCAGTCGGCCCGGGCCTTGAGCGGATAGAGGTAGCGCAGCCGCTCTCCCAGATCCAGAGCGCTGATGTCGCCGCTGGCGGCGGCAGCCAGCAGCGGCTCATCGGGCTGGCGCTGCTCGATGGCGCCAAAGCGCTCGCTCACCAGCTCGCCCCGGTACAGGCCGATATGAAAGCCCTGCTCCCGGTTGCCCTGCTCCAGCTGCTGCAAAAAGGTTTCCAGCTGATTGCGGCTCCAGCCCTGGCTCATGATGGAATACATGGAATTGAAGGTAGTCTGGGCCACCGAGGCCGCCACCTGGCGCGCGCTTTGCCGCACACTGCTCTGATAGGCCTGGTTGGCTACCACCAGCAGCAGCAAAAAACCGATAACGGAAAACAGCAGGGTACGGTTAAGCAAATACCGCCGTATGGTGGTCGGACGTCCGGCCATGATGAGGAACACTCCCTGTTTTCAAAGCCGCGAGTATATCCGAGGGTGTCACGTGGCACAGCGGACAATGATACTTTTGTTGATCCACATCAAACAGCCTCTACTGGCTCAGATGGCCATGACCGTCGAATCAATGAAAGTCATACTGAAGAGCTACTCTCAAGAGCTGCTGCCACTTTCTTGATAATCGTCTGTCGGTTAAAGGGCTTGATGATAAAACTGCAGGCACCAAGGTTGATGCATTCGAGAATGACATCCCGTTGGTTATACCCGCTCGTAATGATGATGGGAATATTCTTGCTCAGGGGAGACGTTTTTATCAGACGGGTGGTTTCAATGCCATTAATGCCTGGCATCATGATATCCATTAGAATCAGATCCGGCGTACTATGCTGTAACATGCCAATGGCCTCTTCACCGCTGGCGGAAAACTGCACATCATAGTCATCACTTCTAAGCAGTGCGACCAGCAGATTACGTTGAAAGGCATCATCTTCCACTACCAGAATACTGGCTTTAGTTTCTCCTCTCTTTTTATTTAAACGTCGGGATGTTCTGTCACTTTGATGTGAAAATGAGTCAAAGTCACGGGTGGCTTTTCTGATACTTTTTATCCCCCCTCTCAGTTGCTCGAGATCAAAAACTACCGACTTCCGCCAACCATCACCGTGTTTGGCCATGAAGGTATCATTGATATAACCTTCCACCCGGTCAACAGCATGATTAACCTGCAGTGTAAAGTTACTGCTTTCCTTCAACTGTCTGGCCAACAGCGCTTCCAGATTAACAAGGTGATTTCGCTGTTCGCGCGTTACCTTGTCCTTTTCGCGCAAGTGATGAATTTTGTCCAGTTCAACCAATGCCTGATGTATCGACATCAATAAACGGAACGGATCATAAGAAAGAGGCCAGAATACCACATAATTGTCAAACTTACCGTCGCGACAATAGTCATAGGCTACTTTTGCCTCATGCTTATTGCATAACAACAGGGCCTTGTGAGGTAAAAGATTAATCTTTTTACTGTGACGGCATAGCAAATCATATACCTCGCCGGATTGAACAACCTCATTGTATGCCAGCACCAATACACAAGCACCAGATGCATCAAATTCTTTGACAACATGCTCCGTCGATGTGCATATGATCAGTCGTTCAAACTCAGGTATCAGCATCTGACTGATGATTTCTGCCGTACTGTTGCTTCCCGTAGCGACAAAAACGTCGGCGCTTCCTTTGATAACCATCACTACCCTTCACCTTAAAGTCATATTTTTACCGCAATAACAGGGTGCTCATTCCTTGGAAGCCACTCAAGTACCGTCTCTATTGGCATGGGCCTTGCCAGCAGAAACCCCTGGGCAAAATTGCAACCAGTGCTTTTCAGTAAATTCAAATCATCAATGTTCTCCACCCCTTCGGCCACGACAGTCATACCAAGGTCTTTGGCCATGGCAACGGTAGAGTTATATATATTACGTTTTGACACGCTTTCACTGATGCCATCAATAAATGAACGATCCAGCTTCAATTCATCAAAGGGATAGTCCCTTAGCTGACGTAGGCTGGAATATCCTGTCCCATAATCATCGATGGACAGACCAAACCCCAGCATTTTTAATCGTGTCAGTATTTCCAGAGGCTGACGCCTGTCATTCAGCACGTGGCTTTCCGTGACCTCAAAGGTGATCCGACGAGGAGAAACACCATGCTCCAGCACCAGATGGTAAAGGCCCGTCATTACCTCGGGCGATGACAGGCTCAGCATGGATATATTGATCGACACCGACAATGGCTCCTCAGCCTGCAAGCAGGCTCGGCAATCCCGCAGAGCATTTTCCACAACCAAGTGAGTAAGCGCATCAATATGGCCATAATGCTCTGCCGCTCCAATAAACCGGTCGGGCCCCATCAGCCCCAGCCCGGGGTACTGCCACCGAACCAGCGCCTCCAGCCCGGCTACGGCGCCGCTGGCAAGACAGATTTTGGGCTGGTAGTGGTTAACCAGCTCGCGCTGCTCAATGGCGGCAGCAAGCTCACGACCAGCAGGCTGCCACTCATGGCGGCCGGCTTGAATGCCCTTGTCATCAAGTCGTTCAAACAGCTCGGCCAGACTGGACTGAGTGGCCGGTTTTTCTATATGCCCTACCAGGTTGACTTTGCACGCTCTGGATAACTCAATGGAAGAGTGCAGTATTTTCTTGTCCTGGCCACTGACCAATACCAAATCACCATTGAACTGCATGTTTTCCAGCTCTCTGATCAGGGCCAGTCCGTCCATGCCAGGCATGTTGATATCCAGAAAAACCAGATCGGGAACATGGTTCTCATCCTTTATCAACCGCAGGGCATCCGTTGCACTTTCGACGCCCCTGACATTCGAAAAACCCAGCTTTTTTAAATGATGAATTAACAGCTTGAGTGACACCACATCATCGTCGACAACCAATATGTCCATAACAGTCTGCCCCGTGATTATTTTTTATTAAGTTTCAGAAATTCGATCACTCGTGCGGCTTCCATTTCCAGCCGTTGCACACGGTTCCGGGATAATTGCTGCGGATCAGTATGACAGGTCACTTCCACTTGATGGCACACGTCGCCAAGCGCCAGGGCCCCCACCGAGCGGGAAGAGGACTTCATGCTGTGTACGAGTTCTTCCAGACGCTTTATATCACCGATATCAGCGGCCTCGCGCACTTCCCGTATCTGCCGCTCCAGCTGCTGTTGATAGTCTTGCAGTAATTCTGCGCACAGTGCTTCATCACCCCCCACCAGTTCTCTGAGAACACCGGCATCTACCGGCTCGTTTACCGGCTCAGACTGAGTTTTTGTCATTGCCGGTGAAGACAGTGGCGCCGATAGCCAGCGGCCAAGCATCTCCTTCAGTTTCTCCAGCTCTACCGGTTTGCTCAGGTAATCATTCATTCCCGCTTCCAGGCAGCGGGCCATGTCTTCCTTGAAGGCATTGGCCGTGAGGGCAATGATGGGAATGGATGCCTGGCTGCCATCCTCCTGACGCAGCCTTCTGGTCAGTTGATAACCGTCCATTTCCGGCATGTTGAGATCGGTAAGCAGCAGATCATAATGATGCTGCCGGTAAAGCGCGAGAGCGACGGCCCCATTGTCGGCCATATCGGCCTCATAACCCAAGAGCGCCAGCTGTTGCCAAATGACCTTTTGATTCACCACATTGTCTTCGGCCACCAGAATGCGCGCCCCCGGCCGCGGCGCCAGTGTTTCCCTGGCCTTCGCCCGGGCCATCAGGGCCTGTTTGTCGGGCAGCTCAACATAGCCGGCGGCTCCGGCCACGGCTTCAATAAAGGCCGCCCTTCTGAGCACATTGGCATCGAGCATCACATGATCATCGGCCACCTTTCTCGCACGCCGGCGAGCACCGCGCTCCAGCGTAACAAAACTTACCCTGTGCTCGGGCCATGCCGCTGCCGCCTGCCTGAGCTGCGCCACAGGAAATCTCTGGCGGGTGGCATCATAAATCCAGATACAGCGCCCTTCTGGATAGAGGTCACGCAGTTGGCGGGCAGACTCGATATCGGGGGCAAAATGCACTCGCGCCCGTTCATGCCTGAGGTAACACAGCAGATCTTCAGATACCCCCTGATTGCCACCAATCACCAGGCAACCCAGCCCGTCGAGCCGAGTGTCGTACCGGGGGCTGGGGCTATATTCATGCTCAAGCTCGAACGGCAGCGTCACCGTAAAGCAACTGCCCCGTTCGGGCTCGCTCTGCACCTGAATATCACCGTTCAGCAGGGTGATCAAATGATGACTGATGGTCAGCCCCAGTCCGGTGCCGCCAAAGCGACGGGTAGTGCCCGAGTCGGCCTGGGTAAAGGCCTCGAAAATACTGGCAATGGCCTCCTGGCTCATACCCACGCCATTGTCGGCCACCTCAAACTGGACCACGATGGACGAACGGCCGTTGTCCGACAGGCTGGCCCGTACCGAAACCTTGCCCGGCTTCCTGATACTGCTGAACTTGATGGCATTGCTGACCAGATTAAGCAGGATCTGTCGCAAACGCAGGCTGTCGGAAATCACCCGCTCGGGCAGTGAGGGATCCACAAACAGCATGAGCTCCACCCCCTGGGCACTGGCCTGCTGATCCAGCGCCACACAGGTTTGTTCAATCATGTGAATGATATCAAAGGGCGTTTTTTCCAGCTCCACCTTGCCGGACTCGATTTTGGAAAACTCCAGAATCGCATTGATCAGCTCTTTCAGCGACAGGGCGGAATACTGAATGATATCCAGGATCTCTTGTTGCCGGCGGGTCAGATCGGTCCTGGCCATCACATCCAGCATGCCGATCACGCCATTGAGCGGCGTTCTAATCTCATGGCTCATGGTGGCCAGAAAATAGGACTTGGACTGATTGGCCCGCTCGGCTTCCTGTCTGGCCTGCACCAACTCGGCAGTTCGCTCCCTGACCCTGTCTTCGAGTTGCCCTGTCAGGGCTTTCAGCTCCTGAGTACGTTCGTCTACCAGGCCTTCCAGCGACTGGTTCATGGCCAACAGCATCTGGCCGCTTTTTTTCAGATTATCTTCTGCGGTTTTGCGTTCGGTGATATCAATGGCGGAAATGATCACCTTTTCCACTTCCCCCCGACCACCGGAAATCGGGATCACGTTTACATCCACAAAAAACGGCTGGCGGGATTGTCGGTAAAGCATGAAATCCCTTCGTGTACGAAGACCTTGCCAGGCCCTGTTAAGATCCCGTTTCAACTGTTGCCTGGCGGCCGGCAGGTTCTGCAGCCAGGGGATATCGGTAATCTGCCGCCCCAGCAGTTGCTGTTTGTGTCCCCCATAGTCATTGAGCAGTGACTGGTTGACCTTGGTAACACGGCCGGCGGCGTCAACTTCAACAATGTAATTGGTCAGGCTGTCCAGAATGCCGGCCAGCTCCATTCTGGTTTTTTTCAAGGCTTCGGTGCGCCTGGCAATTCGTTGCACTGTGCGCACATTATGGAGCTGGGTATTGACGACATAGGAGGTCACCAGCAGCATCAGTACCATTCCGCCCAGCATCCAGAGTTGCATAAAAAGTGACTGGGCCGGCTGCCAGGGACTCACAGACCAGCTTTTCATCAAAAAGGTTCTGTCGGCAAGATATTCCGGGTGATTAAACCAGTCGGGCGCCCTGTTTTTTTGCGCCGGACCGCGGTTATCCAGAATGGTCACGGGATCCGTGCCATCGTGTGCGGTCATGGTCACGCACACGCTAACGCCACGGGCTTCCATGCTGTGCGCCAACGCTTTGGCCAGCTCGTCGAAATAGATCAGCACGCTGGCAAAGCCAAGAAAAGAACCTTGCCTTTCCTGAGGCGAAGCCTGCTCGGCATTAAAACCGGGCATATAGACCGGCATCAGATAACGCCAGTCATCGGGTCTTTCGGGCTCTTCGGCATGAATGGCACTGCGCCGCAGCAACACAGTCCTGCCGCTGGCAATGGCCTGCTCCAGTGCGGCAGCCTGTTCGGTGCTGCCCAAATCAAAGCCAGCCATGGGAAGGCGGCCGCGAGGAACAACCATCAAGGCAAAGGGATAATACATCGCTCTGGAGCCGGCATATTGCAGGCCGCCCCGCCCATCCTGCTCACGAATGGCAATTCCCGCTTCGCCCTCAAAACGGGCACGCTCAGCAGCAGAAACCCGAGGGATCCAGGCCAGCCCTTCTATGCCCTCTTTATTCAGCAGGCGCCGGGCATAGTAATCAAATTCTGCCGGCTCCACCTTATGACTGCTGAGCATAAAAGCGGCGAGCGCCTTGATGATTTCGTCCAGCGACAACAGGGCGCTTTCAAAGTGCTCATGCAACAAATCACTCAACATGGAAAACTGTTGATCACTTTCCGACTTTTCGGCCCTGGCCAGGCTGATGTTCGCCACCACCAGCAGCAAGCCGACCACCAGCGGCAGCAACCTGAGCCTGAGGCTGTCAAAACGACGTTTTCGGTTACCCGTGATACTGGCGTTGTGAATAAAGGGCACGACCGCAAACAACGCCAGACATTCCGACATCCAAGGTCAGCCAGTTACCGATCAGAACCCCTTCAGACTGGGGCTGATACCACTGCAAACTGACAATGCCCGGAGTGGCCGACAGAGCCGCAGCCACCGGCACCGCCAGAAACAACCGCCAGATAATACGGCCTTCTCCCAGACGCCTGGTGCGCTCCAGCATCAATGGCTGCAGCAAGATAACGCTGACCAGAGCCATCAGCAGGGAGCCGAGTGCAGTGGCACCTGTAACCAACAACAGTTCCGGCTCGGCAGCATGCCCGGTAATCCAGGTTTTGTGCAACATGTCTGCCGACCAGGCCGCCAGCCAGATCACGTAACAATATCGCCGCCCCCACAAGCTCAGGCAGTACACGGCAAGTCCCGTTGCCGGCCAGATGGGGGCACTGTAAAAGGGCGGCACCGCCAGCCACATACCCAGCTCGGCAAGGGCAAAATACCCGCCAAACAACAGCACTGCTCTTAGCCATGACTGCTGCGTAATTCCCGACGCCAGGCGTTGTTCTGAGCGAAGGTTTTTTTGAACCGACCAAAACACAATGGGCCACCACTTTGAGAACATATCCTGACCCGGGCCAGATTGAATGGGAAACCGTCCCTTGATAATGCGGCATGAACGCCTGACAGACCCGCCACCATACGACTTTGATCTTAAATGAGTATCAACAGTGTTACAAGAATGTCAAAAACAATCGGTATTTATACCAGCCAGAGACATGCTGCAATCCCCCCTGATATGGCAGGTCTCACCAAGGATAGTCTTACTACCTACAAACCGGAGATATGTATACTCACCGGTTCACAAAAGTATGCCGCACAATAAAAAATGTCTGCTTCCAGCCTCCGACATATACGGTTAAACGTTCGGGAGAGCTGTGGCATTATCGGCATTCCTCTTTTCAGACACAGTTACTCATCATGCTTTCGGTATTCTGGCAATTTTTTATGCTGGGCTGGGTCAGTTTTGGCGGACCGGCCGCCCATATCGGTTATTTTCAGCGTCATTTCGTGCAAAAGCTGGGCTGGTTGCCTCAGGAGCGCTTTGCCGCCACCCTGGCGCTGTGCCAGTTTTTGCCGGGTCCGGCTTCCAGCCAGCTGGGGTTTGCCATCGGTTACCAGCGCGCCGGCCTGGGCGGTGCCATCGCCGCCTTTGTGGGCTTTACCCTGCCGTCCTTTGTGCTGATGCTGGCCCTGGCGCTGCTGGGCCGGCAATACGCCGGCTCGGCCATCACCCTGGCAGTGGTGAGCGGTCTCAAGCTGTTTGCGCTGGTGGTGGTGGCCGACGCCGTGCTGACCATGGCCGGCCAGTTCTGCCGCCAGCGCCTGCCGCTCACCTTGGCGGTAGCCACCGCCGCCGGGCAGTGGCTGTGGCCGGGGCTGGCCGCCCAGTTTGCGGCGCTGCTGACAGCGGCGCTGATCGGCGCCCTTTGGCTGCGCCGGGGCAAGGGCGAGCCCGGGCATTCTCCTGTGCTTAACTGGCCCTTTCTGCTGCTGTTTGCCGGCCTGTTCCTGCTGCTGCCGCTGGTGACGAACACGGCTTCTGCCAGGCTCTTTGCCGACTTCTACCAGGCCGGCAGCCTGGTATTTGGCGGCGGCCATGTGGTGCTGCCTCTGCTGCAGAACCTGCTGGCGGACGAGCTGTCGAGCGAGGCGTTTCTCACCGGCTACGCCGCCGCCCAGGCCATGCCCGGTCCCATGTTCAGCCTGGCGGCCTTTCTCGGGGCCGAGCTGTTGCCGGCGAGCCCCCTGACCGGCGCACTGGTGGCCACCTTTGGCGTGTTTCTGCCGGGCTTCTTGCTGGTGCTGGCATTGCTGAACGGCTGGCAGACGCTGGCCTCAAACCCGCGCATGGCCGGGGCCATTGCCGGAGTGAATGCGTCTGTGGTGGGCTTGCTGCTGGCGGCCCTGTATCAGCCGGTATTTGTGGCCAGCATCACCGGTGCCCCGGCGCTGGCCGCCGCGGCACTGGGACTGCTGGCCCTGCGGGTATTTCGCTGTCCGCTGCTGGTCCTGATCCCGGCCTTTATGCTGCTGGGATTCTGGCTGTAACCGGCGTTACATCATGTTCCAGGGCACCTCCCGGGGAGCGGCCGGTCTGGTGGAGTGGAGCACCGCCTGAACCTTGTTCAGCAGCACCTGCCGGCTGAAGGGCTTGACGATAAAAGTGGAGGCGCCCAGCTGGACGCTCTCCACGATAACGTCCTTTTCGTTGTTTCCGCTGATCACGATAACGGGAACATGCCTGCTCCAGTCGTTCTGGCGCATGATCCTGATGGCATCCAGCCCGCTCATGCCCGGCATGTTGATATCCATCAGCACCAGATCCGGGGTTGTTTCCTGCAACAGCAGCAGGGCCTCTTCCGCCGAGGGCGCCACCAGCACCTGATAACCGCCGGCACTCAGCAGGGCCACCATCAGGTTGCGGTGAAAGGCATCATCCTCCACCACCAGTATGGTTCCCCTGAAGGTTTTAATATCGCTGAGGGCCGCTTTGGAGGACTGACAGTTTTTCCGGGAAAGGGCCTCAAAGCTGCTCGCCATGCGCCCCAGATTTTCCAGACGCTGATACAGAGCCTCAATGCCGGCGCCTTCCCGGTGGTCGCGGTCAGTGTCACGGAGCGGCCCGGCCTGGGCCGTCTGCTCATATTTCAGCGCCAGCACCGATTTCACCGTATCGGTCAGCGCGTGGCCACCTTCCAGCTGCCGGGCCATGATGGCCTCCAGCGCGGTGACCGCCTTGTGAAGATCCGCCAGCTTTTTTACCCTGTTTCGAGTGCGTTCCAGTTTGTCGAGCTCGCGAAACTCCTGCAGGATGGACATTTTCAGCCGGTGCGGATCATAGGCCATGGGCCAGAAGACGATGTAGTTGTCAAACACCCCCTTGCAGCAGAGGTCAAAGGCGCGCTCCACTTCAAACTTGTCACACAGCACCAGCAACCGGCAGGGCCGGCTATGCAGCCTTTGGCTCTGCTGACGCAGCCGTTCGTTGAGCTCCACCGCCTGCTCCACCTCGTTGAAGGCAAATACAATCACCTTTGCTTCGCTATCGTCAAAGGCCCTGACCATGTCGGCGGAAATGTCGGGAATAATCACCCGGCTCACCGCTCCCCGAAGAAGCGCGCTGACCGACTCCACTGTGCTGGTGTTGTTGGCGGCCAGAAACAGGGTGCCATTAAGTTCTCTGTGCATATTCCGATCTCCCTCAGCCGTTGCCCGCATGGGTCGTATGACGCTCCCCTTGAGTCATCTTCAGCCGCCCTGCCGGGCTCCGGTATTGCTCAAGAACGCGCTGCACCCGTTGCCGTTCGTTTTCGTAGTCCGACCACTCCCTCATTTGCCAGCAGTCCCTGCCCTTATGACAGGCGCGCTCCAGGAGCTGGCACAGCTCCCCCAGCCTGTTGGCCCCCACGGCCCGGGATGAGGACTTTAACGAATGCAGATGACGCTCAACGGCGTTGCCATTTTTCTGACCAATGGCCACCTGCAACTTTCGGTGTATTGCCTCCAGCTGGCCGAGGTAATCCCCTATCAGCTCGCTTTGCAGCTTTGCATCCCCTCCGGTCAGCTCTTCCAGCACGGACAGCCTGATGGTGTCGCTGCCTGCTTCACCCTCTTCGGACGGCACGCTCTGGTCCGCCTGCGCTGCCGGCAGCGGCAGCCATTTGTCGAGCATGGCCTGCAATTGCGGCAGATGAACCGGTTTGATCAGGCAGTCGCTGAGTCCGGCACTGTACATGTTTTCAATGTCCTCTCTGAAGCCGTTGCCGGTCAGGGCTATCACGGGAATATTGCTGCCGCTCGCCCGAATACGACGGGTCAGCTGATATCCGTTCATGTGTGGCATGCGAATATCGGTAAACACCAAATCAAAGCGTTCCTGGTCAAACAGGGCCAGAGCCTCGCTGCCGTTGGCGGCAATCTCGGCACTGACCCCCAGCACGTCCAGCTGACGGGCTATCACCTTTTGGTTGACGTCGTTATCCTCCGCCACCAGAACCCGGCAGTGGCGCCTTGCCGGCGGAACGTGCTGCCGGTCTTGCACCTGGCCGGCCAGCCCCGACACCGGCGGCGCATGGCCGGCGGCGACCGCCACGGCCTCGACCAGGGCCGCACAGCCGAGCACATTGGCATCCAGCATAAAGGCGTTATCGCCGCATTGCCGTACCCGCCGCCGGTTACCCCGCTCCAGCACCAGCAGGCGAACCGGGCCCTGCCAGCGGGCGACATGGCGCCGGATCATTGCCAGATCCGCATGCCGCCTGCCCGAGTCATGGACCCAGACGCAAGGGCCGGCCGGCAGCAGGCCGGTCATGGCCACCGCCTCATTCAAATTACGGGCAAACAGCACCTCGGCCCCGGCATGCCTAAGGTAATGAAACAGCTCATGCTCCACACCGTCATTGCCCCCGATCACCAGACAGGACAGACCTTTCAGCAACGGAATGGCCGGCGGTGCCGTTCCGCTCAGCCCCACCGGCAATACCACGGTAAAACAACTGCCCTCCCCCGAGCGGCTGCGCAGAAAAATGGCGCCACCCAGCAGCCTGATCAAATGATGAGTGATGGCCAGCCCCAGACCGCTGCCCTGAAACTGGCCGATGCTTGTTTCATCCTGGCGGGCGAAATAATCGAAAATGTTTTCCTTGAAGCTTTCATCCACTCCTATGCCGTTGTCGCTGACCTCCAGATTAAGCAGGGCCCTGTCTTTTCGCCGGGCAGACAGGGTGGCCCGTAAGGACACACGGCCCGAGGCGCTGCCGCTGGAAAATTTGATGGCATTGCTCAGCAAATTGGTGAGGATCTGGCAGATCCTCAACCGGTCGCCGCACACCTGCTCTGGAATGGCAGGATCCACAAACACCCGAAGCTCCACGCCCTGTTGCTCCGCCTGCTGTTGTTGCAGCAAACAGGTCTGCTCCACCACCTGGGTGATCGACAGTGGCGCGGACGCTATTTCCAGCTTGCCCGCCTCAATACGGGACAGCAGCAGAATATCGCTGGTCAGCTCCGCCAGGCTGTTGGCAGAAAACCTGATCACCTGCAGCATCTCCCGCTGATCGGCAGTCAGTCCGGTGCAGGCCAGCACGTCCAGCATGCCTACCACTCCATTGAGAGGCGTACGGATCTCATGACTCATGCTGGCCAGGAAGTGGGATTTGGAGCGATTGGCAGACTCCGCCTGCTCGGTTGCCCGTTGCAGCTCCAGGGTGCGCCTGGCCACGCGCTGGTCAAGCTCCTGATGCAGCTGCCGCAGGCGCTGTTTTTTTCGTTTTGCCGCCCGCAGGCCGCTGCGGCGCAGGTGCAGCAAACGTACATGCTGCTGCATGCTGGCCAGCACAAACCATACCGTCGACAACATCACCAACATGCAGCCCAGACCGAGCCAGAGCACGGGGGAAAAAGCAGGGCGGGCCATCAACTCGCCGCCGGTGAGCAACAACATGATCATGCCCAGCAACAACAGGGGCAGCCATTGCAGGATCCGCACCTCGCTTTTTTCTGCCGCTGAAATCCGGTATGCGGGAGGCAGCACAAAGGGAGCAACCACCAGTACTCCCAGGGTATCGGTCGTCCACCAGAGCAGCCAGAGATCCGTCATGGCCTCGGCGGGCTGCGCCGGCTGCAGGTGCAGTCCTGCCAGCCCCAGACTGGCGGCCAGGGCACAGCCCAGGGGGATCACCAGCAAGGCTTTCAGCAGGGCCGTACGCATGTGTTGCCGCCGCCTCACTTCTCCCGCCTTTCGCAGGCTGGCGGCGGCCATGGTCGCCGCCAGCATGGCCCCGAGAGCCCCTCCCCCCGCCAACCACATGGCGGGTACACCGGGCGGCGTGCCCGCCGTCAAAAAACGGCCCAGCCAAAGGCCGGCGCTCAAGGTCAGCCACAACGGCAGGCGCCTGCCCCCTGCCATCAGGCCATACAACGCCAGAGCGGAAGCCGGCCAGACGACCGTTTCAAGGCTAAACAAGGCTGCCAGCCCGGTGCCCGACACCGACAACAGTAGGCCGCCGAGCAGCACCATTACCATTGGTCCCTTCATGCGTCTTCCTTACCCGTTTTGCCAACGGGCTCCCGTGCTTTGGGCTTATAGGTGTTACTCAAATGTATCCCAATTGAGTATTGACATTTTTACGGGACTTTCACGGTAGGGAGGATATTTTTAGCGGTTTTGCCGGCTGGCGCATTGTTTGCCTGTGCAGAAGACAGGAATTGAGCAGAAAGGAGAGAGGGACTGCGTCGTCGCCTGCGGCGTTGATACCGCAGGCGACCGTAGGGTTAAAAGGTAACCTTCACCGCGCCGGCGGCACGGCGGGCCTTTTCTCTTGCAGCATCGATGCTTTCACTCAGGGCCAGGGCCACGCCCATGCGGCGGCGGCCGTGAATTTCCGGCTTGCCGAACAGGCGCAGCTCGGTGTCGGGCTCGGCCAGGGCCTCGCTCAGGTTACCAAAGGTGGTCTGGGTCGAGCTGCCTTCCGGCAGGATCACCGCCGAGGCCGCCGGGCCATGCTGGCGAATGGCGGGAATGGGCAGGCCGAGAATAGCGCGGGCGTGCAGGGCGAATTCCGACAAATTCTGGGAGATCAGCGTCACCATGCCGGTGTCGTGGGGCCGGGGCGAGACTTCGCTGAACAGCACCTCGTCACCGCGAATAAACAGCTCCACGCCGAACAGACCACGGCCCCCCAGCGCGGATGTGACTTTTTCCGCCATGGCTTCGGCCGCCGCCAGCGCCGCCGGGCTCATGGCCTGGGGCTGCCAGGACTCCCGGTAATCGCCGTCCACCTGCACATGGCCGATGGGGGCGCAGAAGCCGGTGCCCCCGGCATGACGCACGGTGAGCAGGGTAATTTCGTAGTCGAACTGCACAAAGCCTTCCACTATCACCCGGCCGGCGCGGCCGCCTTCCTGGGCGTAGTGCCAGGCGGCGTCGATGTCGGCCTCGGCTTTCACCGTGCTCTGGCCCTTGCCCGACGAGCTCATGATCGGCTTGACCACACAGGGCAGGCCGATCTCGGCCACGGCGGCACGGAATTCCTCCCGAGTGCCGGCAAAGCGGTAGGGGGATGTGGCCAGCCCCAGCTCTTCCGCCGCCAGCCGGCGAATGCCTTCCCGGTTCATGGTGAGCTGAGTGGCGCGGGCGGTGGGCACCACGGTAAAGCCCTCATTCTCCAGCTCGCCAAGAGTATCGGTGGCAATGGCTTCTATCTCCGGCACGATCAGGTGGGGCTGCTCTTGTTCGATAACGGCACGCAGGGCGGCGCCATCGAGCATGGAGATCACATGGGAACGATGAGCCACCTGCATGGCCGGGGAGTTGGGGTAGCGATCCACCACGATCACTTCAACGCCCAGGCGCTGCAGCTCGATCACCACTTCCTTGCCCAGCTCACCGCCGCCGCACATCAAAACCCGGGTGGCAGTTGCCGACAGGGGGGTACCCAGAGTTGTCATAACGGAGTTCCTGTTTTGTGAGAAAGCGCACATTGTACCAAGTCGGGTCCATTAAGTGACCCCGCATGAGCGGGGCCAAACTTAACAAGATCCCGGCTCGAAGGCCGGCATGACGGCATTTTTTACGCCATACCGGGCTTGGCCCGGTATTCGGCTTACCCCGCGGGCGACAACCGCTTCAGCCGCAGGGCATTGGTCACCACAAACACGCTGGACAGCGCCATGGCGGCAGCGGCCAGCATGGGCGACAGCAGCAGGCCAAGGGCCGGGTAAAGCACGCCGGCGGCCACCGGGATCAGGCACACATTGTAGGCGAAGGCCCAGAACAGGTTCTGGCGAATGTTGCGCAGGGTGGCCCGGCTGATGGCCAGCGCCTGGGGCACGGCACGCAAGTCGCCCCGCATCAGCACCACCTGTGCCGCCTCGATGGCGATGTCGGTGCCGGTGCCAATGGCCAGACCCACGTCCGCCGCCGCCAGCGCCGGGGCATCGTTGATGCCGTCGCCCACAAAGGCCACGGCACCGTGTTGCTGGCGCAGGTGCTTCAGCGCCTCGACCTTGCCGTCGGGCATCACCTCGGCCTCCACCGCATCAATGCCCAGCTCGTCGGCAATGGCCCGGGCCGTGCCCTGATTGTCGCCGGTGATCATGGCTACTTTCAGCCCCAGATCATGCAGGGCGGCAATGGCGGCGGGGGTACCTTGCTTGACCTTGTCGGCCACCGCCAGAATGGCCGCCGGTTTGCCGTCGATGGCGGCATAAAGGGGCGTTTTGCCCTCGCTGGCCAGTCGTTGGGCGGCACCGGCAAACACCGACAGATCCATATTCAGGGACTTGAGGTAGCGATCGGCGCCCACGTCTACGCGCACACCGTCGACCTTTGCCCTCACCCCCATGCCGGTAACGGTGTCGAAGTCGCTCACCTCGGGCAGGCTCAGGTTGCGCTCTCTGGCCGCCGCCACCAGTGCCTCGGCAATGGGATGCTCGGAGCGCCGCTCCACCGCGGCGATGTGCGCCAGCACGGCGTCTTCGTCAAAGCCTTCATTAACGTGCAAATCGGTAAGCTGGGGCTTGCCTTCGGTCAGGGTGCCGGTCTTGTCAAAAGCGATCACCTTGACGCCGTGCAGGGCCTGCAGCGCCTCCCCCTTTCGAAACAACACCCCCAGCTCGGCGGCCCGGCCGGTGCCCACCATAATGGAGGTGGGCGTGGCCAGCCCCATGGCGCAGGGGCAGGCGATGATCAGCACCGCCACCCCGTTCACCAGGGCAAAGCTGAGCGCCGGCGCCGGCCCCAGCCACCACCAGAGCACAAAGGTGAATGCCGCCAGTCCCATGACCACGGGCACGAACACTCCGGTCACCTTGTCCACCAGCGCCTGAATGGGCAGCTTGGCCCCCTGGGCCTGTTCCACCATGCGAATGATTTGCGAAAGCCTTGTCTGTTTGCCCACCCGGGTCACCTCCACCAGCAGGGAGCCCTTGCTGTTGACGGTGCCGCCGGTGACCTCACTGCCCTTGCCTTTTTCTACCGGCTCCGGCTCGCCGGTGAGCATGGACTCGTCCACCCAGGAGCTGCCTTCAATCACGGTGCCGTCCACCGGTATGCGCTCGCCCGGGCGCACCCGCACTCGGTCCTTGACCCTGACCCGTTCCAGGGGCACGTCTTCACTGTGGCCGTCGCGCTCCACCCGGGCGGTGGGCGCCTGCAGGCTGAGCAGCTTTTTAATGGCCTCGCCGGTGCGGCCCTTGGCGCGAGCCTCGAGAAAGCGCCCCAGCAAAATCAGGGTGACGATCACCGCCGCCGCCTCGAAATACACCTGGCGGCTGCCGGCGGGCAGCCAGTGGCCGGCAAAGGTGGCCACGGTGGAATAGCCCCAGGCCGCCAGGCCACCCAGCGCCACCAGGGAATTCATCTCGGGCGCGCCCTTCAGCAGTGCCGGCAGCCCTTTTTTCAGAAACAGGAAACCCGGACCAAACAGCACCAGGGTGGCCAGCACAAACTGCAGCTGCCAGTTCAGCGTCTGGCCCAGGGTGGCTTCAACCCAGTGATGCATGCCGGGCACAAAGTGGGCCCCCATTTCCAGCACAAACACCGGCAGGGTAAGCACGGCAGCAACAAGCAGGGAGCGTTTCAGTGACTGTTGCTCCCGCTCACGGCCATCGTTCTCATCGGCTTTGGGGGCATCGTCGGCGGCCTCGGCGCTGAAGCCGGCCTTTGCCACCGCGGCGCTCAGGGCGCTGACATCCTGACTGCCGACAAGCAGCTCCACATACGCCCGGCCGGCGGCCAGATTCACATTGGCCGACAGCACCCCGGGCAGCCGGCTTAATACCTTTTCTACCCGGCCGGTGCAGGACGCGCAGCTCATGCCCTCAATCACCAGCTCCACCTGCTCCAGCGGGCACTGGTAGCCGGCCTTTTCCACCGCCGCCACCAGCTCGGCGGTGGCGGCACTCTGTGCCACTTCCAGCTCGGCACTGTTGGTGGCTAGGTTGACGCTGGCCGAGCGCACGCCTTCCACTGCCCCCAGCGCCTTTTCCACCCGGGACACGCAGGAGGCGCAGCTCATGCCCTCGATGGGCAGACGCAGTTCCGCTGTTTTTGTGGTCATGGCCGCCTCCGTGTTATTCGCAGTCGTAGCCGGCGTCGCTCAGGGCCGCGACAATCTGTTCCCGGGGCAAGTGAGTACTGATGCTCACCTTGCGGGTGGCCAGCTCAAAGTTCAGTTCACAGTCCGGATCCAGCTCGGTCAGAATGCCGGAAATCACGCCCACACAGTGGCCGCAGGCCATTTCGGGTACGGTAAGGGTCAGCATGGTTTATCTCCTGATTAAGTTTGACGCCCTTACTTTGAACCCTGACACAGGGGGAAGGTCAAGCTTCGAATTGATGCTGGTTATGAAATGCTGTGAATTCACTTCGCTCATAGCCATGTCTACGGCCCTGCTGCACAAGGCAGTAGCAGGGCTTGCCATAACCGACCGTCACATGCCAGGGAAGGCATGTGCCGAGCGCCCCATGGATGGGCTCGAAGCGTGTCGGTGGAGGCAACCCTGCTGATGCCTTGTGACACTCCGGCACCACAGGTTTTGCCTGGTTTAAAACAAAAAAGGCGGGCACAAGGCCCGCCAAATGATTTGACATCGACGTATTCACCGGCTCAGATGAGCTCGGTCAGCACCTGCTCAAGCAGATCCAGACCTTCACTGACCACCTCCAGTGGTGAGGTCAGGGCGGGCAGGAAGCGGATCACGTTGCCGCGCACACCGCAGGACAACAAAATCACCCCTTTCTCGATCCCCTTGGCCACCACGGCCCTGGTCAGTTCCGGGTTGGGCTGGTCCACATCCCCATTGTGCACCAGCTCCATCGCCACCATGGCGCCCAGGTTACGCACCTGGCCGATATGGTGAGGATACTTGGCCTGCAGCGCGTGCAGGCGCTTGTTCATCAGCTCGCCCAGGGCCAGGGCCTTGTCGCACAGCTGTTCTTCTTCAATGATGTTCAGCACTTCCAGGCCGGCGGCGCAGGCCAGCGGAAAGGCGGCATAGGTGCCACCCAGGCCGCCCGGGTTGGCGGCGTCCATGATGTCGGCCTTGCCCACCACGGCAGACAGCGGGAAACCGCCGGCAATGCCCTTGGCCATGGTCATCAGATCCGGCTCGATGCCGGCGTACTCGGTGGCGAACAGTTTGCCGGTACGGGCAAAACCGGTCTGGATTTCGTCGCACACCAGCACGATGCCGTGCTGATCACAGATGGCACGCAGCTTTTGCAGGAAAGACGGCGGCGCCGGGTAGAAACCGCCCTCGCCCTGCACCGGCTCGATGATCAGCGCCGCCACCCGGCCCGGCTCGATGTCGCAGTGGAACAGCTCGTCCAGGGCCTTGAGGGACTGCTCCTCGGTCACACCGTGGTAGGCGTTCGGATACGGCAGGTGGTAGATCTCGCCGGGAAAAGGTCCGAAACCGGCCTTGTAGGGCGCGACCTTGCCAGTCAGACCCATGGCCAGGTTGGTGCGGCCGTGAAAACCGCCGTTAAAGGCAATGACACCGCTGCGCTTGGTGTGGGCGCGGGCAATTTTCACCGCGTTTTCCACCGCTTCGGCACCTGTGGTAACGAAAATGGCTTTTTTCGGGCTGTTACCCGGAGCCAGCTTCACCAGCCGCTCGGCCAGTTCAACGGCGCTTTCGTAAGGGGTGACCATGGCGCAGGTGTGGCTGAAACGCTGCAGCTGCTCGTTCACCGCCGCCACAATGCGCGGGTGGCTGTGGCCGGTGTTGACCACGGCGATGCCGGCGGCGAAATCGATAAAGCGCTTGCCGTCCACGTCCCAGATTTCGTTGTTCTTGGCGTGATCCACATACACGGCGGCCATGTTGCCCATGCCGCGGGCAAAGACGGCATCCTTGCGCTGCTGAAGTTGCTGGTTCTTGCTCATGATGTTTCTCCTTTTCTTGCTGTTCAGCGAATGCCGCCCATGCACAGGTATTTGGTTTCCATGTAATCGGCCAGGCCTTCGGCGGAGCCTTCCCGGCCCAGGCCCGATTCCTTCACGCCGCCAAAGGGGGCGATCTCGTTGGACAGAATGCCCTCGTTGATGCCGATCATGCCGTATTCCAGCTGCTCGGCGACGCGCCAGATGCGGCTGTGGCTCTCGGTATAAAAATAGGCGGCCAGGCCGTAGGGGGTATCATTGGCGATGGCCACGGCCTCGGCCTCATCTTTGAAGCGAATGACCGGCGCCACCGGGCCGAAAATCTCCTGATTGGCAATGGCCATTTGCTGAGTCACATTACCCAGAATGGTCGGGGCATAGAACAGCTCGCCGGCCTCGTGGCGGCGGCCGCCGGTCACCAGGGTGGCGCCTTCGGTGAGGGCCGCATCCACCATGCCGGCAATCTTGTCGACGGCGGCCTTGTTGATCACCGGACCAAGGGTGGTGGCATCATCCAGGCCGTTGCCGATCATGAACTTCTCCACCTCGGCCTTGAAGCGGGCCATGAATTCGTCGTAGATGCCATCCTGCACCAGAATGCGGTTGGCGCACACGCAGGTCTGGCCGGCGTTGCGGAACTTGGAGATCACCGCGCCGGTGACGGCGGCGTCGAGATCGGCATCGTCAAACACGATAAAGGGCGCATTGCCGCCCAGTTCCAGGCTGAGCTTTTTCACGGTATCGGCGCTCTGGGCGTAGAGCAGCTTGCCCACCCGGGTGGAGCCGGTGAACGACAGCTTGCGCACCCGGGCGTCATTGGTCAGCACCTTGCCCACCGCGGCGGCCTGGCTGGAGGTCACCATGTTGATAACGCCATTGGGAATGCCCGCCTGCTCCGCCAGGGCCATCAGCGCCAGGGCGGAGAACGGGGTTTCTTCCGAGGGCTTCACCACGGTGGTGCAGCCCGCCGCCAGCGCCGGGGCCAGCTTGCGGGTGATCATGGCGTTGGGAAAGTTCCAGGGGGTGATGGCCGCCACCACGCCGATGGGCTGCTGAATGCTCAGGGCCCGCTTGTCGCCGGTGGGGGCCGAGAACACCTTGCCGTAGGCACGCTTGGCTTCTTCGGCGTACCACTCGATGTAGGAGGCGCCGTAGAGCACCTCGCCCCGGGTTTCGAACAACGGCTTGCCCTGCTCCTGGGTCATCAGCCGGGCCAGGTCTTCCTTGTGCTCGATCACCAGATCGAACCAGTTGCGCAGCAGGCGGGCGCGCTCCTTGGGGTTGAGCGCGCTCCAGGCCGGCAGGGCGCGGCTGGCGGCGTCGATGGCGGCGCGGGTTTCGGTTTCGCCCATGTCGGGCACCTGACCCAGTTGTTCACCGTTGGCGGGGTTGTATACGGCAATGGTGGCGCCGCTCTCGGCCTGACACCAGCGACCGTCGATATGGCCGCTTTCTCTTACCAGGGTGCTGTTGACTGCAGAAATGCTCATATTGGCTGCCTCATGTTGATTCCATCCGCGCCCGTGAGTCCAAAATTCCGGCTTTGCCGTGAGCGGCGCCACAACGGCACGGGCCATGGTTTGACAACATGCTAGCCCCGGGCGCAAAGTCCGGTAAATGATGCCCTTTCAACATACACATTGAAGCATTTCAAACTATGAGCCAGACCAACCGGCCCGTGCTGGGCCAGATCGGTGATTATGAAATTCGCCTGCTGAAGCTGTTCAAGACGGTGGTGGAATGCGGCGGCTTTTCGGCGGCGGAAACCGAACTCAACATCAGCCGCTCCACCATCAGCGTGCATATGGCCAACCTGGAAAGCCGGCTCAAGCTCAAGCTGTGCCACCGTGGCCGCTCGGGATTTTCCCTCACCGACGACGGCGAGGTGATTTACGACTCCACCAAGCGGCTGTTCAGCCGGCTGGAGGAATTTCGCTATACGGTGAACGAGCTGCACGAGCAACTGAGCGGCGAACTCAAGATCATCTCCAGTGACAACATCTGGCTGGAAGACGAGTTTTCCATGGTGGAGGTGTTCGCCGCCCTGGGTGAACAGGCGCCGGACGTGAACGTGAGCGTGGATGTGGCCTACATGGGCGAGATCGAGCGCCGGGTGCTGAGCGATGAGGCCGATGTGGGCTTTATTCACTACCACCGGGATCTGGAAGGGCTGGATTACCATCACCTCTACCAGGTGCGCTGTTTTCTCTATTGCAGCGACCGCCACCCGCTGTTTGCCGAGCAGGACGACACCGTCATTGCCGAGCGCCTGCCCGAGTTCAAGCTCATTCACCCCGGCATTCACACCAATCCGGAAACCAGCGCCCAGCATGCGGGCCTGAAGCTGGCCGGCCGCGCCTACCACTACGAGCCCCGGGCGGCGCTGATCCTGTCGGGCCAGTACATCGGCTTTTTGCCGGAAAGCTATGCCCGCCGCTGGGTGGACGGCGGACGCCTGCGCCCGCTGCTGCCCCGGCAGAAAACCCACCTGCTCGGCATTTCCGCCATTACCCGCAGCCACGGCCGCCAGAGCCGGCTGCGCCAGCTGTTTCTGCAGTTGCTGAAAAACCAGCTGAACCGCCCCTGAGTCTCACGGCCGGCGGCGGGTGCCGGCCGTAACAATATGATCATACTCACAATTTATGCCAACAGTTATGCTGACCCAAAAGCTGACAGTGGTGCTAACTGCTGTATATATAAGGCTTTTACGTTTTTTGTTTGATTACCATCAATCCTAAGTTGAATGTTCGTGTATTTAACCGGACGTTAACCTGACGCAGACTGCCAGCCGCCCCCCGGGGATACAGCAAATACACGACTTCGCGTCCGGCACTCACGCCGGGCCGAAGCAGACGGAATGTGATAAACAAGGGACGCACACAATGACCAGACTCTGGAGCTCTGCCCGGACCAAGATCGCCGCTTCACTGATTGCCGTTGCCGGCATGGGTGCCGCCATGGAAGCCATGGCCGCCGATGTTACCTGGCGCTTTACCAACCTCTACTCCCGCGGCACCGCCTTTGGCGATGTTTACCAGGCCTTTGCCGACAAGATTGAAGCCGACTCCGACGGCCGCATGAAGATCAACATGCTCTACGCCGGCGAAGGCGTCGACACCAAGGGCATTATCAGCGCCACCAAGTCCGGCCTGCTGGACATGGCCGCCCCCTTCCAGCCCATGCACGCCGGTGAGATTCCCTTTGGCGTGGTGGAAGTGGGCCTGCCCGGCTCCGACGGCACCCTGGAAGAGCTGAACGCCCTGTTCCATGAAAAAGGCTGGAGCCAGGTGCTGACCGAAGCCTACGACCGTCACAACCTGGTGTGGCTGGATCCCTACTTTCAGCCCGGTGTATATGTCATCACCAAGAAGAAAATCGAGTCCATCGAGGACTTCAAGGGCCTGAAGATACGGGCGCCCGGCGCCTACGGCCGCTTCTTCCGCGAGCTGGGGGCCTCTCCGGTCAACCTGGCCTGGGGGGAAACCTACACCAGCCTGGCCACCGGCGTGATCGACGGCACCATTGGCTCCAACCTGATCGACCATCGCGACGGCAACTTCGCCGAAGTGGCCAAGTACATGTATCCGCTGCCGGTATCCAGCGCCCAGGCCCTGCCGGTGCTGGTGAACAAGAACGCCTGGAACAAGCTGCCGGACGATCTGAAGGAAGTGGTGCGCAACGCCGCCAAGTGGCACGCCGAGCAACAGGCCGAGAAATCCGCCCTGTGGGAACAGGAAGCCGTGGCCGACATGGAAAAACTGGGCATGACCTGGAGCCCGGAAGCGTCTGAAGCCGACAAGAATAAGTGGCGTGACGCCGCCGAGGCGGTCTGGGCTCATTACGGCCAGACCGACCAGTACAGCGCCCGTCTGGTAGAACTGCTGAAGTAAGCCCCCACCACTGCCCCGCTTCGCGGGGCAGTCTGCATGACCCGGATGTATCATGAAAACACTGCTTAGTATCTGGTGCAGGGCCACCGGCTGGCTGGTATCGGCCACCAGCCACACCATTTCCCTGGCCCTGCCGCTACTGGCGGGCACCGTCGCCTTTGAGGTGTTCTCCCGCTATGTACTCGACCGTCCCACCCTCTGGGCCTACGACGTGTCGCTGTTTCTGTTCGGCTATATCGGTGCCCTGTGCGGTGCCCACGCCCAGTTGAAAAAGTCCCATATCAACGTCGACATCGTCTATCTGGCGGTATCCCAGCGCTGGAAAAACGCCTTTGACCTGCTGGCCAACACCCTGGGCGGCTTTTTCCTGCTGGTGATCGCCAGCAAGGGCTGGGAAAAGGCGGTGGAAGCCATGGAATTCGGCTATACCCGCCAGTCGGAGTGGGCCCCGTCCATTTCCCATTTCTGGATCATGGTCACCGCCGCCGCCGTGCTGTTTCTGCTGCAGCTGTCTGCCGACATGATCAGGGATGCCTGGCAACTGGTCACCGGTGAGCCGCTGCTGAGCGAGGAAGAACAACAATGAGTATTGAACTGATCACCGGCCTGCTGCTGCTGGGCGTGCTGGTGTCCTTTATCATGGGTGCCCAGGTGGGCCTGGCGCTCGGCGGTGTGGCCATGCTGCTGGGCTATGCCACCTGGGGCGAAGGCATTTTCAATATCGTGCCAACCACCATTGAAAGCACCCTGTTCAGCTTTGTGCTGCTGGCCATTCCCCTGTACATCTACATGGGCCAGTTGCTGACCCGCTCCGGCATTGGCGATGCCATGTTCAAGGCCAGCCAGCTGGTGATTGGCCGCATTCGCGGGTCGCTTGCCATCAGCGTGATCGGCGTCTGCTCCATGATCGGTGCCATGGTCGGCATTATCGGCGCCGGCATCATGACCTCGGGCAGCATTGCCCTGCGTCCCATGCTGGAGCGCGGCTACGACAAGAAGCTGGCGCTGGGCGTGATCATGGCCGGCGGTGGCCTGGGCATTCTTATTCCGCCCAGTATTCCCATGATTCTGTTCAGCTCCACCACCCAGAACTCGGTGGGCAAGATGTTTATCGGCGCCCTGGTGCCGGCACTGATCTCCATTACCGTGCTGATGCTCTATGTGGTGATCTCCTGCAGGCTGAACCCGGAACGGGCTCCCCTCGGCCATGCCCTGGATGCGCCCAAGAACCGGCGGGAAAAACTCATCACCCTGCGCGACGGCTTTATGGCCCTGGGCCTGATCGTGCTGGTGCTGGGCAGCATCATCAGCGGCATTGCCACCCCCACCGAGTCCGGCGCCATCGGCGTGGTCGGCGCCCTGCTGCTGGCCATTGTCTACAAGCGCTTCAAGCTCAACATGATGAAACGCTCCGGCGCCGAAACCGCGCTGCTGGTGAGCGTGGCCATCTGGATTGTGCTGGGCGCCTCGGTGTTCAGCAACTTTCACCTGCTGATGGGCGTACAGGGCATGGTGGCAGACTTTGCCGCCGGCCTGGATCTGCCCCCCATCGCCATCATCATCATGATGCAGGTGGTGATGCTGTTGCTCGGCTTTATCATCGACGAGATGATCATCGTGCTGATCTGCGCGCCCCTGTTCACCCCCATTGCGGTAGGCCTGGGCTACGACCCCATCTGGTTCGGCATATTGATGATTCTGAATATCGAGATCGCGGTGCAGACCCCGCCCTACGGCTTTGCGCTGTTCTACCTCAAGGGCATCGCCCCGCCCGGGGTGACCATGATGGATATTTACAAGTCCATTCTGCCCTTTGTGATGCTCAAGCTGGGCGTACTGATCCTGTGCATGCTGGTGCCGGAAATCGTGACCTGGCTGCCCAACAAACTGATGGGGTAACGACTCATGTTCAAGGAAATACTGCTGCCGCTCGACTTTGAGCACGAGGATTTATATACCCGGGTGGTGGAGTCGGCGCTGCGGCTGTGTCATTCACAAGGGCACATTCACCTGCTGTATGTGAACCCGGCCCGGGTACACCACGCCGCCGCGCCCTTTTATTCGCAAGAGCAGCTGGAAGCGCAGGATCAGGCCATTCGGGCCCGGCTGGAAGAGTTTATGCAAAGCCATGTTCCGGCCGAGTACCGCGGCCGGCTGGAAATTCGCCACGGCGTGGTGTACGACACCATACTGGCCCGGGCCAGGAAGCTGGCGGCCGACCTGATCATCATGCCCGCCTCCCGTCCGGGCGCCAAAACCTACCTGCTGGGATCCAACTCCTCCAAGGTGGTGCGCCACGCCGACTGTGCCGTGCTGGTGGTGCGGTAAGGACTGGGGACTGGGGACTGGGGACTGGGGACTGGGGACTGGGGACTGGGGACTGGTATTCTGTAGGCCCCGTTTTAACGGGGCAAATATATCTATATGTCACACGGTTTGCCCCAATAAATTGGGGCCTACAGCCAGCCTAGCCTTTGTTGATTACCCCTTCCCTTTCGGCCAGAGCTGCTCCATGGCCAGCGCCAGCAGGGTGCCGGTGAGCAAACCGTTGCCCAGCAGGTATTGCGCCATGCTGGGAAAATGACGGTACAGGCCGGCGGGCAGGAACATGCAGCCCACGCCCAGCAACAACGCCACGCCAATAATGGTGCTGGCGCGGTTGTCGAGACCGTTTTTGGTCAGCAGCTGAAACGCCAGGCTCACCAGCTTGATAAAGGTGGCCAGCAGCGCCGCATTGGCCACCGGCGCCGGCAACAGTGACAGTACCCCCACCGCTCCCGGGAACAGCGCCACCAATGCCAGCAGGGCGCAGGCCAGCAGAAAGGGGCCACGCCTGTCTTCACCGCTGAGCTGAATAAAGCCGGCGGTCACCGGCAGCGGCACCACGGCAATGGTGGAAAAGCAGCCGGCCAGACCGTGGCTGACGCCCGATATCCGGCTGCTGCGGTTGATCACGGCGTGCTCGTCTTTCTGACGCTCACGCACCACCGCCGACACCGCGGTGACCGCCGCAATCTGGTTGGAAAACAACAGCAGCGAGAACAGCACCGCCACCACCAGCATGCCGGCATCCAGCCGCGGCAGGCCCCAGGCAAACAGCGCCGGCAACGCCAGGCCGGCTTCTGCTGCCACCGCCAGCGGCGACAACCCGAACAGCCAGAACGCCGCCCAGCCCAGCACGATGCCCACCAGCACCGCATAGGTACGCAACAGGTTGTGGCGGCTGAAGGAGCACAGCAACACCCCGAGAAACACCAGCAGGCCAATCAGCAGCACCGGCAGGCTCATGGTGCCGGTGCGCGGATCCGTGACCATGCCGCGCACAAACACCCCGGCGAGCTGAATAACCAGCAGCAGAATAAAACAGCCGGTCACCAGCGGCGTGAACAAAAACAGCAGCCGGTGCACCTGCCGCGCCAGTCCCAGCACCAGCATGATAAGGCCGGCCACCAGCACGCCGCCGGAAAGCAATTGCAGGGTGTCAAAACTGTTCAGCCCCTGCTCCCGGCCGATATAGGCCATCACCACAAACACGATGGCCCAGGAGCCGGCGGGCCCGTCGGCAATCGGATAACGGTGCCCCAGCCAGGCCTGCAGTCCCGAGCTTAACCCCACCACCAGCAGGGTACGCTGTACCAGTCCGGCCACCTCGGTACCGTCGAGCCCAAAGGCCTGGCCAAGTACAATGGGCAACGCCAGGGCATTGGCCAGCAAAAACACAAACCACTGAGTCACGCTCAGCCCCCACCCCAGGTGGTGTCGCATGGATGTCTCCCATGTTGAAAAGATGAAACGCGGGCAGGCACCAGCCTGCCGCTATCGGGCATGACCAGACAGGCCGCGGCAGGCGGCCCTTTCAGGGGGCATTAACGGGCGTTATTGTCGGTATTCTCAAGCTTGCCGTCCAGCGCTTCCAGAATGGAGCAGTGCTCGGCGCTTTCCAGCCCGCCACAGCAGGCCTCGGACAGCTGGTGCAGCGAGCGGCGAAAATGCTCCAGTTCGCGAATGCGCTCTTCCACCTCGGCCAGCTTGCTGTCGGCCACCGCCTTCACCTCGCGGCAGGTGACCTGGCAGCTGCTGATGCGCAGGGCCAGCAGCTCCTCGATGTCCTTCAGGGAAAAACCCACCTTCTTGCTGCGCAGAATAAAATGCAGCCGTTTTTTATCGTCTTCGCTGTATTGCCGGTAGCCGGTAGGCGTACGCAGACTGGGCACCAGCAGCCCTTCCTTTTCGTAAAAGCGCAGGGTATCGGTTTTGATGCCGAAGGCCCTGGCCAGCTCGCCGATGCGATACATTCGACCCCCTTGAAGCTGGATTGATTAGACGTGAAGCCTCTCGACACCAAACCAAATAGTCCGGCAAGACGCGGCAAAAACGGGTAGAATATGCCGCCTTCTGTTCTGGCGTACCAGGCGGTTTGGTAAAGCCGGTGGCGTCCTTTCGCCGATTTTACCAAACCCCCCGATGAATCGTTAAAGGAACGAGAACATAATGGAAACTGCCCGACCCATTCGCCGTGCTCTGCTGAGTGTGTCCGACAAACAAGGCATTGTGGAATTCGCCCAGGGGCTGCACGCCCGTGGTGTGGAGCTGCTGTCTACCGGCGGCACCGCCCGCCTGCTGGCGGAACAAGGCCTGCCCGTGACCGAAGTATCCGACTATACCGGCTTTCCGGAAATGATGGACGGTCGCGTCAAGACCCTGCATCCCAAGGTACACGGCGGCATTCTGGGTCGTCGCGGCCAGGACGACGCCATCATGGCCGAGCACGGCATTGCGCCCATCGACATGGTCGTGGTCAATCTCTATCCTTTCGCCAACACCGTTGCCAGGGCCGACTGCAGCCTGGAAGACGCCATCGAGAACATCGACATCGGTGGTCCCACCATGGTGCGCGCCGCGGCCAAAAACCACAACGACGTGGCCATTGTGGTCAACGCCTCCGACTACGATCGCCTGCTGGCCGAGCTGGATGCCAACGGCAACAGCCTGACTCAGGCCACCCGCTTCGATCTGGCCATTGCCGCCTTTGAGCACACCGCCCAGTACGACGGCATGATCGCCAACTACTTCGGTACCATGGTACCGGCCTACCACCAGGCCGCCGAAGGCTCGAAGTTCCCGCGCACCGTCAACTACCAGTTCACCAAGAAGCAGGATCTGCGCTACGGCGAAAACAGTCACCAGAGCGCCGCCTTCTACGTGGAAAACAACGTTGACGAAGCGTCCGTGGCCACCGCCACCCAGCTGCAGGGCAAGGAACTGTCCTATAACAACATCGCCGACACCGACGCGGCACTTGAGTGCGTGAAGGAATTCGATGAGCCGGCCTGTGTCATCGTCAAGCACGCCAACCCCTGTGGCGTGGCCCTGGGCAAGGACCTGCTGGAAGCCTACGATCGCGCCTACCAGACCGATCCCACTTCCGCCTTTGGCGGCATCATCGCCTTTAACCGCGAGCTGGACGAAGCCACCGCCCGCGCCATTATCGAGCGCCAGTTTGTGGAAGTGATCATCGCCCCGTCCATCAGCGCCGAGGCGAAAGCCGCCGTGGCCGACAAGAAGAACGTGCGCCTGCTGGAATGCGGCCAGTGGGCCGGCAAGACCAAGGGCCTCGACATCAAGCGGGTGAACGGCGGTATTCTGGTGCAGGACCGGGATCAGGGCATGGTGGACCTGGCCGACCTCAAGGTGGTGACCAAGCGTCAGCCCACCGAGGAAGAGCTGAAAGATCTGCTGTTCTGCTGGAAGGTGGCCAAGTATGTCAAATCCAACGCCATCGTCTATGCCAAGGGCAGCCAGACCATAGGTGTGGGCGCCGGCCAGATGAGCCGGGTGTACTCCGCCAAGATCGCCGGCATCAAGGCCGCCGACGAAGGTCTGCAGGTGGAAGGCTCGGTGATGGCTTCTGATGCCTTCTTCCCCTTCCGTGACGGCATCGACGCCGCCGCCGCCGCCGGCATCAGTTGCGTGATCCAGCCCGGTGGTTCCATGCGCGACGAAGAAGTCATTCAGGCCGCCGACGAGCACGGTATGGCCATGGTATTTACCGGCATGCGCCACTTCCGCCACTAATCGGAACGAGGAAACAAGCATGAACGTATTGGTTATCGGCGGAGGCGGCCGTGAACACGCCCTGGCCTGGAAAGCCGCCCAGTCTCCCAAGGTCAGCCGAGTGTTTGTGGCACCGGGCAACGCCGGCACCGAGCTTGAGCCGGCATTGACCAACGTGGCCATTTCCGCCACCGACATTCCGGCCCTGCTGGCCTTTGCCAAGCAGGAGCAGGTTGAGCTGACTATCGTCGGCCCCGAGGCCCCCCTGGTGGCCGGCGTGGTTGACGCCTTTGAAGCCGACGGCCTGGCCATTTTCGGCCCGACCGCCGGTGCGGCCCAGCTGGAAGGCTCCAAGGCCTTTACCAAGGACTTCCTGGCCCGCCACAACATCCCGACCGCCGCCTACCGGAACTTCACCGAGGTGGAGCCGGCGCTGGAATACCTGCGTGAGCAGGGTGCCCCCATCGTAATAAAGGCCGACGGCCTGGCCGCGGGCAAGGGCGTGATCGTGGCCATGACCCTGGCAGAAGCCGAAGATGCGGTGCGCGACATGCTGGCGGGCAACGCCTTTGGCGACGCCGGCAGCCGGGTGGTGATCGAGGAATTCCTCGAGGGTGAGGAAGCCTCCTTTATCGTGATGGTGGACGGCGAGCACGTGCTGCCCATGGCCACCAGCCAGGATCACAAACGCGTGGGCGACCAGGATACCGGCCCCAACACCGGCGGCATGGGTGCCTACAGCCCGGCCCCGGTGGTGAGCGCCGAAATCCATGATCGCATCATGGAGCGAGTGATCATGCCCACGGTGCGCGGCATGGCGGAAGAAGGCCATGTGTACAAGGGCTTTCTCTATGCCGGCCTGATGATTGACAAGTCAGGTCAGCCCAAGGTGATCGAGTTCAACTGCCGCTTTGGCGATCCGGAAACCCAACCCATTATGCTGCGGCTGAAGTCCGATCTGGTGGAGCTGTGCCTGGCCGGTTGCAAGGGTGAACTGGACCAGGCCACCGCCGAGTTTGACCCGCGCGCTGCCGTGGGCGTGGTGCTGGCCGCCGGCGGTTACCCCGGCGCCTACCGTCAGGGTGACGCCATCACCGGCATTCCCGCCGAGGCCGAAGGTGCCAAGGTGTTCCACGCCGGTACTCAGTTCAGGGGCGATGACGTGGTCACCGCCGGCGGCCGGGTGCTGTGCGCCACCGCCCTGGGCGAGAGCGTCAGCCAGGCCCAGCAAAAGGCCTATGAGCTGACCCGCCAGATTAAATGGGACGGCGTGTTCTTCCGCAACGACATCGCCTGGCGGGCGATCGCACGGGAACAGGCAAAATAAAAGCTGGAAGCCGAAAGTAAAACGGGGCCAGTTTGGCCCCGTTTTTTATTGTCCGGTGATCGCGCCGGCGAAGGAAAGTCAGTCGTCCCCACCCTGCAACTGCGCCGCCAGCCACTGGTCAAAACCGGGCACGGCGCCCAGATGCGGCAACTGGGTGAACTTTACCCCCGGATATTGTTCCTTTTTCTCCGCCAGCACCGAGGGCAGATCCTTCACCACGTGCTTGCCTTCCGCCAGAAAATAGGGGAACAGGGTAATGTCCCGGGCGCCGGCCGCCACCTGGGCGTCGATTACCTGGGCCAGAGACGGCTCCGCCAGCTCCCAGAAGCCGTAGCCCACCAAATCAAAGCCGCCATTCATGGCGGCCATCATACGCTGGGCAAACCCGGCAATCTCCTCGTTGGCGGCCGCCCGCCGGCTGCCGTGGGCGACCAGAATAAAGCCTTTCATGCTACTCCTTGTTGATACACACATCCGGCGGCTGGGCCGCCAGCACGTCCACACAAAAGTCCCAGCAGGCAATGCGGTAGTGCTGTATGTCTTCGTCCAGGTGGGCCCCCTGGGTTTCCTGGTGAAACCAGGTGAGAAAGCGGGACGGGGTGATCAGCTGAACCTGGCTGTCGATGTCGCCATCGTCTTCAAGCAGCTCGGGCACATCGGCCCCTTCCAGCACGCGGTAACCATAGAGATGACCAAAACTGAGCCAGTAAACAATGTGTGGCGGGGTGTCCATGTCGGACGGTACCCCCATGGCCAGCTCCAGGCAGCCGCTCCAGACATCCTGATGCAGCTCGGTGAGCATCAGCCCCGTGGTCAGTCCGCGGGCTCCGGCCCATGGCACGGCGACCTGACGAATTGCGTTCACTTCCATAACAGCCTCCCTGGTTCGGGACAGGACCTGCTTCAGTTATAACAACCTAATGATCGCCGGGGCAAGCGCAGGGTTAAAAAAACCCGGCCTGGGCCGGGTTGGATGTGTTCTGACTGAGTCTTAGTTGACCGCGTCTTTCAGCGCCTTGCCGGCCACAAAGGCGGGCACGTTTGCCGCTGCAATCTGGATTTCCTTGCCGGTTTGCGGGTTGCGACCGGTGCGGGCGGCGCGGTGGTTTACCTTGAAGGTACCAAAGCCCACCAACTGAACAGGATCACCTTCTTTCAGGCTCTGAGTGATACCGTTGAGTACTTCTTCCAGGGCAGCCTTGGCCTGAGCCTTGCTCAGATCGGCCTTGGCGGCGATTGCATCGACAAGCTGAGTCTTGTTCATAGGGTATCCTTTCTCACTTGGCATTAAGCGGTTGCCCACTCTATTCAAATTCCAGGCTCAAGCAAAGCCTTTGGCTCAAGCCCTCACATCAAGTGCCGTTGTTTTGTGCGGAAACTGCGGAAAACATCACATAACCGCGAGAGCAACGCTCCGGGTAAGGCCGGAGCAGTGCTCAGCATAGCCGAGCGGCACGGCCTCTGCCAAGACCCGCGGCCCGGCTCAGGACTCCAGAGCCCGAATCACCACGGTGGAATCGCAGCGCCCCATGCCTTCGGCCAGCAGGCGTTCATAGACCTGGTGCACATGCTCGGTCAGGGGCAGGGTCAGGCCCTGCTGGGCAGCCTCGTCCAGGCAAATGCCCAGATCCTTGTGCATCCACTGGGCGGCAAAACCGAAGTCGAACTGGTCTTCCGCCATGGTCTGCGCCCGGTTCTGCAACTGCCAGCTCTGGGCCGCACCGCCGGCCAGCACCTCGATCAGGGTGGGAATATCCAGGCCGGCCTTTTTGGCGATCATCAGCCCCTCGGCGATGCCCTGCACGGCGCCGATCACACAGATCTGGTTGACCATCTTGCAGCGCTGGCCGGCGCCCACCGGGCCCAGCCGGGTCACCTTCTTGCCGTAGGCCGCCAGCACCGGCGCCGCCTCGGCCACATCGGCCTCACTGCCACCGATCATCACGGTAAGGGCGCCGTTTTCCGCCCCCAGCTGGCCGCCGGACACGGGCGCATCGATAAAGCGCACGCCCCGTTTGCCGGCAGCCTCGGCCAGCTCTTCCGCCAGTCTGGCCGAGGTAGTGGTGTGATCAACCAGCAGGGCGCCGGCCTGCATGCCCGCCAGCACGCCCTCGTCGCCGTAGACAACGGAACGCACGTCGTCGTCGTTACCCACGCACAGCATCACCATGTCGGCGCCCTGTGCCGCCTCGGCCGGGGTAGCACCACTGGTACCACCAAAACGGGCTACCCAGTCCGCCGCCTTTGCTGAATTACGGTTATACACGCACACCTGATGCCCGGCCTGCTGCAGATGGCCGGCCATGGGAAAGCCCATTACGCCCAGTCCGATAAATGCCAGTTTCATGGTTCGGCTCCTTTGAATGAATGTCATCGGCGAGCATGATCCCATGCTTTCGCCCTGAGGAACAAGACGGACCGGCCCCTCAGCCAAACTGGCGCAGCAGTTGACTGTCGTCGTGGCCGGCACGGGCAAACTGCGGGCTGTCCCGAATGATCTGCGCCAGACGGGCGCTCGCCTCATTGAGCCGCTCGGCCACAAACAGGCTGGTGTGGGTTCCGGGCAGGGGTGGCAGGCTCGGCTCCACCACCAACCCCTCTTCCAGAGTGCTGCGGGGAACAATACCCACGCCAATGCCCGCCCGCACCGCCGCCAGTACTCCGGCCCGGCTCTGGCTGGTAAAGGCAATGCGGCAAGGCTTTTCCCATTGCGCCAGCGCTTGCAACGCCGCGTCCCTGTGATAACAGCCTTCCACAAACACCGCCAGTGGCAGGGGCTCCCGCAAATGAGCCGAGTGCACGGCTGAGCGCACCCAGACCAGTTCGTCACGGCCCAGACGCTGGCCGTCATGTGAGTGCAGCGGCATCTCCACCAGGGCCAGATCCAGCTTGCCCTGCTGCACCAGCGTCACCAGCTGCCGGGGACGATGATCGCACTGCACCTCCAGCCGCACTTCGGGGTAATTGACGACAAAGGTTTCCAGCAAGGGCGGCAGGCTGCGGGTGGCGTATTGATCATGAGTGCCGAAGCGCACCTTACCGCCGATGTCCGCGTTCAGAAAGGATCCCAGTATTTGATCATGCTGGTTCAGCAGCAACTGGGCATGGGAGCGCAACTGCTCCCCTGCCGGCGTTAACCGAACGCCGTATTGGCCCCGCTCCAGCAGGCCGGTGGACACCAGATCTTCCAGCCGGCTTAACTGCATGCTGATGGTCGACGGCGCCCGGTGCAGGCGACCGGCGGCCACCGTCAGATTAAGGGTTTCCGCCACCACCACAAAGGTCCGCAGCAGAGCAATGGGCAAATCACGCATGGCAGATTTCAACCTTGTTGAACGAAGATATGAATATTCATCAATTTACCGAAAGCCGGCAAGTGGTCAGGATGTGAGCATGAGCGGTTCATCACAGGATCAAGGAGCGTCAAGGATGAAAATGGCCGTTGTATTTGGCATGAATCAGGTGGTCAGTCATGGCTTTGGCATGTTTTTGTTTGCCGCTCTGGTGCCGCTGATGCGGGACACCCTGGCACTGAGCCACTGGCACCTGGCCGCCATCGGCGCGCTTACCCAGCTGGCCTACCTCACCGGCGCCATGCTGCTTGGTGTGTTTGGTCATCGCCTGGGCACGGAGCGGCTGGCACTGCTCACGGGAGGGCTGACGTCGGTGTTGCTGCTGATCATGGCCGGCCTTGAGCGCCCGCAGGTGATCATAGCGGTACTCACCTGCCTGGCGGCCAGCGCGGCCATCAGCTGGGGCACCCTGGTGGAGATTATCAGCCGCCATGTTCAGCCCAACCAACGCTCAACCTGCCTGTCCACCGTCTCAAGCGGCACCGCCTGGGGCTATGGACTGAATGGCCTGCTGATCCTGCTGGTGGTGCCGGTGCTGGGCTGGCGACAGGCCTGGTTACTGGCGAGCGGAACCGGCCTGCTGGTGGTACTGCTGACCTGGCAACTGCTGAAAGGCCTGAAAAAGCCCGTTGCCGCCGCTGCCATTGCCGCTCCCGGCATGTCCGCGTCACGGTTGCTTGTGGTCATTTGCCGTGAACGCACCGCCTTGCTGGCCTGCCTGATCTGTTTTCTCGCCGGCCTGACCACCATGCCTTTTTCCAGCTGGCTCAATACCTACCTGGACCAGCTGGCCCTGCCCGCCAGCCTCGGCGGCTATACCTGGACCACGGTGGGCGTTACCGGCATGGTAGCCGGCCTGCTCACCGGCAGGCTGGCCGACCGGCATGGCCACGGCCTGGCCCTGCTGGTGATCTTCAGCGGCTTTGCCCTCGGTATGCTGGCGTTTGTGTATAATCCCGCCCGGTTTGCCCTGGTGGCCGGCTTTGGCTATGGCCTGATGTATTTTCCCATGTGGGGCATTCTGGCGGGCTGGGTGGGCAGGCACTATTGCGCAACGGCCACCATGCAGATAAGCGGAGCCTGCATGGTCACCTTCGGCCTGGGCGGCACCGCGGGCAACCTGCTGGCCGGTTACCTGCGTGCAGCCACCGGCTCACTGGATGCGGTTTTCGTTGCTCTGGCGGGAGCCGCAGTTTTACCGGTGCTGCTGGCAGGCTGGATATGGGCCAGGGGCTCTGCAGTGGTTCCCGGCACTCCGGCGCCGGAAACCCCGCTGCCCTGACATGCCCCCTGCCTTTGCGTCAGCCAGCAGGGGAAGCATGGCCGTTACTCATCCACGACCGGCATCGGTGCTTTCAAAGATCCTGTCCGCCGAGGCCGCCACAAAGCCGGTATAGAGCTCGCCGTCGGGTTTGGGATAGCGCAGGGCAAACTCGTAAAAGCAGCTGGGCAGGGCCGCTTCACCGTCGGTAAACTGCACCAGGGCGGTGTCGGCCAGGGTGGACGACTGCTCCAGCAGCACCCCGGGCGAGCCCTTGATCTCGCCGCCGGCGTCATTGAGGCGGAATCCCGCCTGCTTGAGGGCACTGTTCACCGCCTCCAGGCTGTCGTAATCCTTGAGGTGGTTCACGCTCACGGTAAAGTGGTTGGCGCGATACCCATAGGCCGCCAGCCAGCCGGCATATTCGCTTTCCGCGGCCAGGGTCTGGTAGTCGGCGTAGCACAGGCGCCAGGGCGCCCCGGAATAGAGAAAGTCTTCCCGTGCGGTCAGGCCGTCATCCACCTGCGCGACCAGCCCGGCCACAATACGCTGCAATTCCGGTGAGCACTGCTCCAGCAACAGCTCGCTGATAAACACCTTGGGCACCGTCGGGTCCGGGTGCTCATAGTGGCGGGCGTAAAGCTTCTTGGCCTCAAAGTGGTACTCGCCCTTTTGCTCGTAGCCCAGCGCCAGAAAATGGGCCGCCAGCTTGTCCAGGCCCAGCCTGGGATGATTAAAGGTGCGAAACGCCACATGATCGTTGACGATGGCCTCACCGCCGCCCAGCAACTGGTGAATTTTCAGCGCGCTGGGGGTCACGGCCAGGTAATGCTGCCACAGGGCCTCGAACAATGCGTTGACTGACGTATGCATGGCACTCACTCTCCTTGTGTTCCTTAAAAGCTGAGCCCGGGCGACAGGGTCTCGGGCATGACCAGATCTTCCCCTTCCACCGAGGCCACCGGATAGGCGCAATAATCGGCGGCATACCAGGCGCTGGCTCTGTGGTTACCACTTTCCCCCACTCCGCCAAAGGGCGCGGCACTGGAAGCGCCGGTAATGGGCCGGTTGCGGTTGACGATGCCGGCACGAATGTGGCGATAGAAGTAGTCCCAGTCGGCTTCACTGTCGGACAGCAGGCCCGCCGACAGGCCGTAGCGGGTACGGTTGGCGATGGTCAGCGCCTCAGGCAGATCCTGATAGCGGATCACCTGCAGCAGCGGACCGAAATATTCCTCGTCGGGCAGCCGGGCCACACCGGTCACGTCCACGATGCCCGGTGACACCAGGCCGGTGCCCGCTTGCAGGTGCTTCAGCATCAGCAACGACGTGCCGCCAAAGGCCAGCAGATGGGCCTGGGCCGCCACCATGCCGCGAGCGGCACGCTCGGAGATCATGGAGCCCATAAAGGGCTGGGGATCGGCGTCGTACTGGCCCACACGAATGGCCCGGGTGACCGCCACCAGCCGCGCCAGCAGCCGGTCGCCGGCTTCGCCCTGCGGCACCAGCAGACGGCGGGCGCAGGTGCAGCGCTGGCCCGAGGTAATAAAGGCCGACTGCACAATGGCGTGCACGGCGGCGTCTTCATCGGACACATCGGTCACCACCAGGGGGTTATTGCCCCCCATCTCCAGCGCCAGGATCTTGCCCGGCTGGCCGGCGTACTGCTGGTGCAGCAATTTGCCGGTGTTGGACGATCCGGTGAAGAACAGGCCGTCGATGTCCTCGTGAGCCGCCAGCGCCTTGCCGGTGCTCACTTCGCCCTGTACCAGGTTGAGCACGCCGGCGGGCAGGCCCGCTTCCGCCCACAGCCGCACCGTCTCCTGAGCCACCAGCGGCGTCAGCTCCGACGGCTTGAACACCACGGTATTACCGGCGATCAGCGCCGGCACTATGTGGCCGTTGGGCAGGTGACCGGGAAAATTGTAGGGGCCGAATACCGCCACCACGCCGTGGGGCTTGTGCCGCACAAAGGCGCGGGCGCCGGGCATGGGGTTTTCCACCGTGCCGGTGCGCTCGAAATAGGCCTTTTCGGAAATGCCGGCCTTGCCCACCATGGCGCCCACCTCGGTCTGCGCCTCCCACTCGGGCTTGCCGGTTTCCCGGGCAATCAGTTTCGCCAGTTGCGGCTTGTGCCGCTCCAGCAGACCGGCAAAGGTCCTGACCACGGCCAGGCGTTCTTCCAGCGGACGAAAGGCCCAGTCGGCGCTGGCCGCCCGGGCCGCCGCCACCGCGGCGTCCACCTGGGTGGCATCGGCGGCCGCCCCCTGCCAGATCACCTCGTTTTTGGCCGGATCGAGAGATTCAAACATCTCTCCCGCTCCCGCCAGCCACTGACCATTGATGTATTGCACGGCTTCAGTCATGGTGTTTCAACTCCGCTACCCTGACGGTATCTCCGTCTTCCACTTTCAGCAGGCGTGCGACCTTGGCGGTCAGCACCGCCTGCCCCTGTTGTTCGTTCACCGCCATGTCGCCCAGCAGGGCGCGAAAGCCCTCAAAGCGGGTGTTGCTGATCAAATGGGTTCTGGCCTGCACCGGGTGACCAATGCGCACCGTCAGCCGGCGGCTGCTGCGCACGGTGCGTATATGGCGCACTTCGCATTCCACCGTGGGGCCGGCGTCGAAAATATCGACATACCCTCGCCAGCAGAACCCCTCCTCCTCCAGCAGGTGCAGGGCCGGCCGGGTCTTGTCGTGGGTCTTGCCGATCACCGCCCGCGCCTCTTTTGACAACAGGCTGACGTAAATCGGGTACTTGGGCATGAGGTCGGCAATAAAGCCTTTCTGGCCGATGCCGGTGAGGTAATCCACGGTGGGGAAGTCCATGGAGAAAAAATGCTCCTGCAACCAGCTCCAGAACGGGCTGTTGCCGGCGTCATCGGAAACCCCGCGCATCTCCGCCAGCACCCGCTGATCGAACAGCTCGGGAAATTCGGCCAGGAACAGAAAACGGCATTTCGACAGCAGCCGGCCGTTCAGCCCCTGGCGGGCGGGCTCGCGTAAAAACAGGGTACACAGCTCGCTCACCCCGGTGTAGTCGTTGGTAAGCGTCAGGGTTTCCACCACGTTGTGAATGCCCAGCTTGCGGGAGCTGTGCACCTGCTTGCCCAGCAGGTAGGTATAGAAGGGAGACGACAGCCCCACCGCCGACTCCAGCGCCGTGGTGCCCAGCACCTCGCCGGTTTCGCTGTCTTCGGCCACAAAAAAGTAAAGGCACTCACCCTTGCCGCCGGCCCGGCTGGCAAAGGATGCCATGGAATGATCGATCTTGTTTTGCAGCAGTTCGTCGTTCACCGGCAGCGAGGTGAAACCATGGCCGGATTCGATGGCGATCTGCTTGAGAATGGCGAAATCACGCTGCTCTATGGGTCTTATCACCAGCATGCAGCACTCCTTATGACGATGTTGGCGGGGCACCCCTGCCCCGCCGGTAACTACGGTGGCGACCTCAGCCGTTGACCACCCGGGCCACGGCACGCTCAAAACGGGCCAGGCCTTCCTGTACTTCTTCCCGTGTGATCACCAGCGAGGGCGCAAAGCGCACCACATTGGCGCCGGCGATCAGCACCATCAGTCCCTCTTCCGAGGCGGCCGTCAGAAAATCCTTGGCCCGCCCCTGGAACTGCTCGTTGAGCACACAGCCCAGCAGCAGCCCCTTGCCGCGAACTTCCGTAAAGCAGCGGTGTTTTTCATTGATTTTAGCCAGCTCTTCGCGGAACCAGCCTTCGCGCTCCTTCACGCCGGCCAGCACCTCGGGGGTATTGACGGTGTCGAAGGCGGCCTCGGCCACGGCGCAGGCCAGGGGGTTGCCGCCGTAGGTGGAGCCATGAGTGCCCGGCTTGAGCGAGGCGGCAATGTCGGCGCGGGTGAGCATGGCGCCGATGGGAAAACCGCCGCCCAGGGCCTTGGCGCTGGTGAGAATGTCGGGAGTGACGCCGGTATCCATGTAGGCATAAAGGGCGCCGGTGCGGCCCACACCGGTCTGTACCTCGTCAAACACCAGCAGCGCCTGGTGCTGATCGCACAGCTCGCGCACCGCCTGCACAAACTCCGGTGCAGGGCTGATGATGCCGCCTTCGCCCTGCAGCGGCTCCATTACCACGGCACAGGTGCGGCTGGACATGATGGCCTTGAGCGCCTCGAGATCATTGTAGGGAACGTGATCGATATCGGCGGGTTTGGGGCCGAAACCGTCGGAATAGGCGGCCTGACCACCCACGGTCACGGTAAAGAAGGTGCGACCGTGAAAGCCCTGCTGAAAGGCGATGATCTGGGTTTTTTCCGCTCCAAAGTGCTCAATGGCGTAACGGCGGGCCAGCTTGAGTGCCGCCTCGTTGGCCTCGGCACCGGAATTGCAGAAATACACCCGCTCGGCAAAGGTGGCGTCCACCAGCTTCTTGCCCAGACGCAGCGCCGGCTCGTTGGTCCAGACGTTGCTCAGGTGCCAGAGCTTTTCACCCTGCTCCTTGAGCGCACGCACCAGCGCCGGGTGACAATGGCCAAGGCAGTTGACCGCAATGCCGCCGGCAAAGTCGATAAATTCCTTGCCCTGCTGATCCCAGACCCGGGCTCCCTGGCCCCGAACCGGAATGCTCTGGGCGGGTGCATAGTTGGGCACCATCACCTGGTCAAACAGTTCGCGGGTAACAGTCATATCAGACATGCTTTCTTCCTCCGGTTACCGCAGCATGTTCTGCGATAAAAGTTAAATCCATGTAAACACGCGAGCATTATCGCAAAGTGACCGCAACTTGTCTCTATACAAAGTCACAACTTTGGTTATTTATTTTTGACCAGTTGAAAATTGTAGTCATTTATCTTGCATAAGCTCGCAACTCGCCGAGCCCGGACCGGCGACCTCAAGGCACCGGTTGCATAAACAGGCATGAAAAAAAATTTTGCGCCGGACTCACACTCATTATTCCCGGTGGTGCAATGGCTTGCGAGCGAGAAAGTCTGATGGGGAAAACAAGAAAAACTAATAGTTGGCTGTGGCAGGGAATGACTGGGCCGGCTTTACCTCGGGCCAAAACAGCATGCCTGGCAACAGCGCTCCGGCTGCCAGGAGATGTCCTTGTGCGCAATCGACAGGACGCGTGAGTTTGCCGTCCTGCCAGCCGGAAAGTGATTACAGCAGAGTAAGGAAATTGCGCAGCAACTGGTGGCCACCTTCGGTGAGAATGCTTTCCGGGTGAAACTGCACGCTATGCACCGGCAAACTCTGGTGCTGCATGCCCATGATCTCGTCGCGCTCACCCGGTTTCTGTTCGCTCCAGGCGGTGATCTCAAAGCAGGCAGGCAGACTGCCGGCTTCAACCACCAGGGAATGGTAGCGGGTGACGGTCAGCGGATCGGGCAGTTGTGCAAACAGGCCGGTGCCGCTGTGGCGAATGGCCGAGGTCTTGCCGTGCATCACTTGCCGGGCCCGGACCACCCGGCCGCCAAAGGCCTGGGCAATGGCCTGATGACCCAGGCACACCCCCAGTATCGGCAGCTCGCCGGTAAAGCGCTCAATGGCCGCCAGTGATACCCCGGCCTCGTTGGGCGTGCAGGGACCGGGGGAAATGATCAGCCCCGCCGGCGCCAGGGCGGCGATTTCATCCAGACCGATGTCGTCGTTGCGGCGCACCACCACCTCCTGCCCCAGTTCACCAAAATACTGCACCAGATTCCAGGTAAAGGAGTCGTAGTTGTCGATCATCAGCAGCATGAGAAGAAAGCCTTAAGGTCACAGCAAAACACGGGGCGCATCTTCGCACGTATCGGTTTGGCGGAAAACCTTGAGCCGGCTTTGGCGTACTCGCCAGTTGCTGTTCCCGCCTTGCCTGGCTCAGTACACTCTGGGCAGATCGCCGATGCGGGTGGTGTAGGCAGGTGACAGGAATGCCCGCTTCATTTGCCAGCCTTGCCGGGTGCCTTCGGCGGCCAGAAATACGCGCCCTTTACCGGAACGGTTGATACGGTCCATGACCTGCATCAGCGCCCGGCTGCGGGGTTTGCTCTCATGCACCTCAAACAGGCCGGGCTGAAAACTGCCCGGCGGCCAGAAGTCGGTCAGCATGACCGCCGCCTTCTGGTAGACAAGCCCGGGCCGCCAGATATGCAGCAGACAATGGCAGGCCGCCTGCACCAGCTCTCGACTGTCGTCGGTGGGCAACGGCAGCTCGGCCATGGCGCTGTTGCCGTAAAAGGGCTCGTTCATGGCAAAGGGGCTGGTGCGCACCGCTACGCGCACCAGCCGGCAGTATTGCTTCTGCTCCCGCAGTTTTTCCGCCGCCCGGCCGGCATACTGGCTGACCGCTTCCCTCAACGGCTGCCACTCGCTCACCCGCCCACCAAAACTGCGGGAGCTGATGATTTGCCGTTTAGGCTCGGGCAACTGATGCAGCGCCAGGCAACTTTCCCCGTTGAGCTCGCAGATGGTGCGTTCCATTACCACCGAAAAGTGCCGGCGCATGACCTTGGCATTAGCCTGGGCCAGCTGCCCGGCGGTGTGAATGCCAAGCCCCCGCAACCGACGGGCCAGCCGGAGGCCAATCCCCCACACCTCATCCACCGGCACCCGTTGCAACAGCCGCTGCCGGCGCTGCGGGCACGTCAGATCCACCACACCGCCGGTGGCAGGCCAGCGTTTGGCGGCGTAATTGGCAAGCTTGGCCAGGGTCTTGCTGGGGGCGACGCCCACCCCCACCGTGATGCCGGTCCAGCGTTGCACGGTGGCACGAACATGCGCCCCCAGGGCGGCCGGCGCCTGAATACCTGACAGATCGGCAAAGGCCTCGTCAATGGAATACACCTCCACCCGCGGCGCCAGTTGTTCCAGCACGCTCATCACCCGGGCGGAAATATCCGCATAGAGTGCATAGTTGCTGGAAAACGCCACACCGCCGGCGCGTTCAAACTGCGCCTTCACCCTGAACCAGGGTGCTCCCATGGGCACGCCAAGAGCTTTGGCCTCGGCGCTGCGGGACACCACGCAACCGTCGTTGTTGGACAACACCACTATGGGCCGGCCGGCCAGATCAGGGCGAAACAGCCGCTCACAGGACACGTAAAAGTTGTTGCAGTCCACCAGTGCAAACAGGAGGTTCATGGCACCAGCCTGCGCACCACGCTGGTGACCACGCCAAAGATCTCGAGGCTGGTCCCCTCGCCCGGTACCAGCGGCGCATAGTGTGAGTTTTCCGCCACCAGCCGTACCTCAGGGTGAAGCTCCAGCCGCTTGCAGGTCATTTCACCGTTGACGCAGGCAATCACAATGCGGCCATGAGAGGCTTCCAGACTGCGATCCACCACCAGCAGATCGCCGGGATAAATGCCGGCGTTGATCATGCTGTCACCGGCGGCCTGCACCAGATAGGTGGCCGCCGGATGACGAATGCAGTAGTCGTTGAGATCGATGCCCTGCTCCACGTAATCCCGGGCCGGACTGGGAAACCACAGGAAATCCGCTCCGCCAGCAGCGGCAGCAAGAAATGCCGGTGCGCCTGCATCGGCCCCATTAAAGTTGCCATATTTATCCGCCAAATCACTGTATATAAAAACAGTATATTTCGAATTCTGCCAGGCGCAATGTTCAAATATCAAAATGGCCCCGCCCATGTTTCCATAAGACCACGCCCGCCCGGTGGCAAGCGGATTGCCGGGCCTGGTAAAGGGCATGATCGGCGGCTTTCGGCACGGCCTTGATGCCGGCATGCGGCTCGGCAAAATGGCTCCCAAATAACATGGTAAAACGCCACTCCATGTCGTTTTCAAGAATAATCCGAAGCCGGCCCTGGCATTTGCCAACGGCGCCGGAAACCCACAGAATGAGTCATCTTTTTTCTTTTATTTCATTAAGATATAAAAAATATGGCGATGGACGATCATCTCACCACCCATTTCGGGCGCATCTGGCCGGCTCATGTGGAGGCACTGACCGAACTGCTGATCCAACTGCGGCAGCAGTTTGACGGCGATCTCGACCTGATGTTGATCCTGGGTATTATCGGCACCAGGGTGCTGCCGGCGCGCCAGGCCAGTGCCATGACCTATGGCCAGTTTATGGCAGGCAATCGGCCGGTGCCGGCAGGACGGCCCATTAATATCCAGTCGGTGGCGGAGTGCAGCGGCATTGCCCGGGAGACGGTACGCAGAAAGGTGAGCAAACTGGAACGCATGGGGCTGGTTACCCGTGAAGCGAACGGCAACCTGCTGGTAACCCCTCAGGCCACCGGCGCGTTAGCCCCGGCTACCGAAGCCAGCCTGCATTATATGGCGGAGATGCGAAAGCATTATAAAGACTGAAGCAGCAGCAGGGGTGCACTCCGCCGACACGCTTCGAGCCCATCCTTGGGACGCTCGGCACATGCCTTCCCTGGCATGTGGCGGTCGGCTCCGGCAATCCCTGCTGCTGCTTCGTGAAGTGAGTGGTGAGTATCTTGTCGCTACCGCTTTAACCGGCAGGGCCTGTGTTACAGGTCTCCCCCACCGGTAATACCCCCGTTACTACTCATCCCAAAACGCACCAATTGCATTTCCTTCAGCCGGCTCAGGGTTCGGCGAAACGGAAAGACCAACGCACCGTCAGCATAGAGTTCATCCATGGCTACCGCCGCGTCAATATAAAGGGGAATGCCGCGGTCGTAGCATTCATCCACCAGGGCGATAAAACGGCGCACGCCGTCGTCCTGACGCGACAGCACCGGCAGAATGCGATCACCGGCGGCCACCTGAGTAGCACCGTCTTCGGTACCCCGGGCAATGGCGGCTTGCCGGCTGTTACAGCTGAGCCGGGGCAGCTCACTCAGCAACACGTGGTCAAACCGATCACACAAGGCAATAAAGTCCTGGGCCGCCAGGGGCTGCTCGCACAGCTCGGCATAACGGCACCAGAGCACCCGCTTATTGCGCCCCAGCACGGGGATAAGCCGGTTACCCAGCGTGAGTGGCTCGGTGTTCTTGGCGGTACCGGTCAGTTGCTCAAACAGAGTGGCAAGGGCTTCGGGCTCATTCACCCAATAACGCTGATGCAGCCGGCCCGGATGAAGGCGGTGATCCTGCTCACCCTGCACCGGCACCACGCGCATATGCCGGGTGATGGCGGCCACCGCGGGCAAAAACTGCTCCCGGTTAAAACCATCTTCATACAGGCTTTCAGGCGACTGATTGGAGGTCATCAGCAATACCAGCCCCTGCTCAAACAGGTGGCGCAGCAGCCGACCCAGCAACATGGCATCGCCAATGTCGCTCACAAACAGCTCGTCCAGGCACAGCACCCGTATCTCGGCGCTCAGCTCCCGGGCCAGCACCTGTAACGGATCTTCGGTGCCGGTGAGCTGAAACAACCGCTTGTGCAATTGCTGCATAAAATGATGAAAATGCAGCCGCCGGGCCGGAACGCCAGCGCCTTGCAGACTGGTGAAAAACTGGTCCATCAGCCAGGTTTTTCCCCGTCCCACCGGCCCCCATAAATACACGCCCCGAGCTCCCGGCTCGTTCGCCAGCACACCGCGATAACAGCCTTCCAGCCACTCAACGGCATGGTGCTGGGCGGCATCGTCGGCAAACCCGGATTCCAGCGCGGAAAGCCAGGCAGAATAGGGGGATAAAGGGTTCATTGTGGCACCGGTTTAAAAAGTAAAAAACTACATTAAATATGTAAAATAAAAAATAACTGACTTATATATCCCTAACTTCATCAAAGTAAGGATGTTCCATAGCTTCTCTTGCCGTTAACCTTTCCTGGTGATCTACCTTCAATACTTTAGCAAGCAAATCCAAAGCCAACTCTGATTTAAACACAGACTCTGCTTGCGCCAAGGCCAATTTACTATCTTCTCTGGGAGTGGCAATAGCTTCAAGGCTCACCTTATCCACATCATTTATATTATACTTTTCAATGTAATCCCAAAACTCACCTTCCCCGAATAACCCTGACATGTTACGAAGTAAATCAACTTCCTTTTTCCCTTTCATGAAGGGAAAATCATTGCAAACAACACCAGCAAACAAGCAAGCAAAAGACCACATATCCAGAGAGTAGTCATATTGTTTCATACCAAGCAACAACTCAGGTGCTTTATAGTAATGAGAGCTAACTCTAAGGTGGTATTCTTTATAAGGGTGATAAAACTCAGCCATTCCCCAGTCAATAATTTTCAGGCGTTTTCGTTTATTATTAATAACAATATTAGAGGGTTTAATGTCTCTATGCATAACCCCTCTACTATGAGCCTCATCAAGCCCATTAAGCAACTGAAGAATATAGCATTTCATGTCAAACTCAGAAACTTCCGTGTTTCTTTTTATTAACCCATCATTCGCATAATAGTGCATGATGATATACTTTTCATTGGCAACCCCACCTTTCACAACATCAAAAATATGTGCATTATTTTTACTTCCCTTTATTCGCTTAAGCACAGAGACCTCTCTTTTTATCTTTTCAGCCCTGTTTTTTACCAACCTCCTCACAGTAACATTGGTTTCTGTTTTCTTATGCATACCTTTAAACGCCTCAGAAAAGGTTCCTTCGCCAAGCTTCTTGCCTAATTCATAATCTTCAATCTTACCCCAGTTGATTTTTTTATCTTTGTAATTCCACTCTGCTTCATTCACAGAAGAGTTAACATTCTGATAGCTCCTGGATATTGATTTCTTGCCAGCACCTTTCTTATACATAATGACTCAAAGCTCTTTCAATGAAGAAGACTGTGAAAAATTCTTAAGCGCACTAACAACTTCACACAAACGAATACCGTTAGATGATTTTACCAATAGCAAGTCTCCTTCCTGAAAATCCTGTTGCAGGCTACTCATCACAGCTCCAGCATGTTCAAACCAGCAACATGATATACCTTCCTCAAGTAACCGCTCGGAAACAGCTTTCATATAATCCCCAACAAGATATACCTTATCGGGAGAGCTCCTTATTATTTCCGCAGCCAGTTCAAAATGGTACTGCTGCGCCTGCACACCCAACTCAAGCATATCCCCCAGGATAAATATCCTCCTTCCATATCGAGGATCACAACTCACAGTGTTAGCCATCTCAATTGCCGATTTCATCGAGGAAGGATTGGCATTATAGGCATCATCAATCAAATAAAAAGGTATACCATTGAAATGAAGCCTCAGTATTTCCCCTCTTCCGCTCACCGCCTTGAATAATGGCATCATGGAAAGTGCAGGTCTTACATCAAGCTTCAACCCCTTAATCACTGCCAGGCATGCAAGAGCATTCATTGCCATGTGTTTACCGGGGGCACCGAGTATAAAAGACAGTAATATTCCATCGCCACATTCGGCAACAACCTCATTGTTTTCAGGTTTAAAATTCACCAGCCTTATGTTGCTTTCCGGGTGTGTTCCGAAACTAATAACACTTATACCATAATGCTGTGCAGCCCCCTCTACAATATCCCATTCGTCCATATCCCGGTTAATCACAGCAACGCCACCAAAAGGCATCGCAGAAAATATAAGAGATTTTTTACGGGCAACCGTTTCTGTTGTGCCGTGATACTCAAGATGTGCGGCCTGAATATTGGTAACAACCGCGACATGAGGCCGAGCAAGACTGGCATTACGCTGCATCTGACCGATAGCCATTTCCATCACGATATAGTCGGAACTCCAGGGCACCGAGGCCAGGTTCCACGCAATGCCTAACGGAAGGTTGGCATTATGTGCTGTTGAAGCAACAGTGCCCCATGGCTTTAATACCTGTTGGAGCATGGCGACCGTGGTGGTTTTCCCGGCACTACCTGTTACGCCTATCACCTTCCCCTTTATTTTGGAGCGGGCATAAGCTCCCATATCCATGACAGCTTGTCTTATATTATCAACCAGAAACAAGGGAATCTTCGTTTCACCTAACAAACTATCATCACTGACTAGTAAAGCTTGTGGTATAAAAGGAAGAAAATTTACTCTATCGTGTTTTATAAATGCTTTATCATTCTCACCTTTAGTCACTACCACACAACCAGGTCTCATTGTACTCTCAGAGATGCATAAGCCTGTAGCAACCCATTTCATTACTGTTGGTTTAGTCAACCATTTACCTTGGGTTGCTTCTATAAGACGTTCTGCTGTCCAGTTCACTCCTGTTTCATCACGAAGGGAGTATTCTTCTGATTTTGAACAATAACTATTAAGCAATGTATAATAAGCCACATAACCCGAAAGATAGTGCTCAACATCATCAATTCTTACCCGAAATGAGTGGTGCCGAATAAAAAAGCTGCCCAGGATGATACTGGGCTCGGCAAAATACATGGCAAACTCGGGCCAGAAGAAGCCATTCATCAGATAGTTGGCCCGGGTATGCAAAGCCGTATAAAACTCTTCTTCGTCGAGTTCTTGAAGAAGATGCTGCATCTCAGGCAACTGCTTGATGCGACCCAGCGTATGATGGAAGGCCATGCTCAGTTCAAGCAGCGTCGGGTAGGTGGTTCTTCGATTTTTTATAAAGTCGAGATAGCCGGCAATGTTTTGTACGGCAAAGCGGAAGTATTTCTCTTTAGGCCGATAACGCGTCAATTCATTGACACAGTAAGACAGCCAGTGATCATGCGCCTGCCAGTGTTCGTTATCAATAAAATAATCAAAAGCACGCTCAACCAGCTTCAGCCAGCGCTCGTTTTTTGTTAACCCATACAACCGCATTAACCCAAACGCGGCTTCACCATCGTAGTAAATAATACGAAACAGCTCTTTAATGGATAGATCGGCAGCATGCAGTACATGTACAAACTGTCCGCTATCGGTGTGTTGCATCAGCTCAATGCCTACCGCCAATGACTCCATAAGTGTCAAATAGCGTTCATCACTGGTTAACTCGGTATACTTTACCATTGCCAGCAGACAGACGGCGTTGCCACCAAGCTTGATTTCGTTACCGGTGTCTACCAGAAAGGCCGCCTGCTGTGAGCTGTTAAGCGAGTAAGTATGGATAAGCTCACTAGCAAGGTATTCGAGAGCACGATCGATGGCGGCCTTCAGCTCATCGCTTTTTGTCAGCTCCCAAGCTTCCAGCATGGCATAAGTGGTACTGGCGTGACGCAGTGCATTATAATTGGCAATTCGGCGACCAAAGCAGGGAAAGTAGCCATAAATGAACCTGCCCGATGGCTGTACCTGACTGGCAAGAAAGGAAGCACCGCGATTCACCAGGCTGAATACTTGCTCCGCGTTCAGCGGCCCTGGCTGACGCCGGCCGCCATTACGTCCAGGTCCTGCCAGTGCAATGCTCTTGCTGCTACCCGGTAAATCATCAAGGTCCGGGTCGCACGCATAAAAACGCCCTCGGGTAGAAAACACATACGCAGGAGCATCATTATTCAGGACCAGGGGCTCACCAAAGCGCTTCTTGGTATAAGCGGCCAGGTTTTTCAGATTCAGGCTAGCATGAGGTACCTCACTACCGGCATAGAGAATGGCATTGGCATTCAGCTCCTGCTCCAATAACGCCTGACCAAAGTCACTCGAGAAGGAAAGACCATAACGAAAGTAGTTTCTCTTGGTTCTTCTCAGCAGATCATGCAGGGCCCTCTGGTGCATGGACTGCACTCTGGTGACCCAGTCGATCCGCAACCATTTCGTTGGTAAGTCATTATTTATTCCAGCTTTCCAGCATTTATCGCAGCCTTTGCTCCAGGCTTCTTCAAAGTCATCTCCGGCAGCGGTGATCACGCTAGCCTTTTCATGCCCGTTGCTCAAAGAGAAAAACAATACCACGCCCGGAAAAGCAGGTTGATGTACATCACTTAACAAGCCAGTACTTTCAACCTTGATGACCGGTTTCCCTTCAAAGAGGCGATACAGCTCACTGTTCGCCTGCTCCAGTAATGCATTGAGCATTTTTCATACCTATCGAACTCAGAGACAAAAACAGGCCCTCTATAAGAGGGCCATAAAATAATTACGCCAGACTACCGTACAGACGAATCTAATTAATGCTCAATACTTCCCGGCTTGCTGGACAGGTCAAACGGGTCTTCCGCTTGAGGGCTTTCAAGAGCCTCACCATAACCATCTCCTGCGTATGAATCGGGCTCACCCGAACTATTTGCCGACTTCTTGTGAGAAACGCCGGAGTCGCCCAAGCCGAGGTCATTGTTATCGTCTGACAGCAGGCTGCCCATATCCAGCGCTTTGCCTTTGCTCTCACCAGAGCTGCCCGAAGCAGATTTTTGTGCCGGGCCCTGGCTCGAGGGCATGGGCACCAGCTCATCTTCCCCATCCGAGAAAAGACTCAATGCCTTGTCCTTGCCGCCCCCCTTACCACTGTTGCCCAGGCCCGAATTCTGGCTGTTCTCGGCGTTGGTGTTACCGGCTGAGTTACCTGGCGCATCCTGATCGCCATTACCATGCCCGTTATTGCCTTGGGATCCCTTACCCTGGCTGCCTTTAGAGTCGTCTTTTACGTGACTGGGGCTGTTTTCAGTATCAGAGTTACCCTCACCAGAAAAATCCTTCTTGCTGGAATTACTTTCGCCATCTGATACGTCATCAGATTTATCCGAATCATCGGATCTATTCGATCCAGCATCGGACTTGTCCGATTCATCGTCGGACTGGTCGGACTCATCGCCCGGTTTGCCATCGGACTTGTCCGATTCGTCGTCGGACTGGTCGGACTCATCACCCGGTTTGCCGGCATCGGACTTGTCCGATTCGTCGTCGGACTGGTCGGATTCATCGCCCGGTTTGCCATCGGACTTGTCCGATTCGTCGTCGGACTGGTCGGACTCATCGCCCGGGTTGCCATCGGACTTGTCCGATTCGTCGTCGGACTGGTCGGACTCATCACCCGGTTTGCCGGCATCGGACTTGTCCGATTCGTCGTCGGACTGGTCGGACTCATCGCCCGGTTTGCCGGCATCGGACTTGTCCGACTCGTCGTCGGACTGGTCGGATTCATCGCCCGGCTTGCCATCGGACTTGTCCGATTCGTCGTCGGACTGGTCGGATTCATCACCCGGTTTGCCGGCATCGGACTTGTCCGACTCGTCGTCGGACTGGTCGGATTCATCACCCGGTTTGCCGGCATCGGACTTGTCCGATTCGTCGTCGGACTGGTCGGATTCATCGCCCGGTTTGCCGGCATCGGACTTGTCCGACTCGTCGTCGGACTGGTCGGACTCATCACCCGGTTTGCCGGCATCGGACTTGTCCGATTCGTCGTCGGACTGGTCGGATTCATCGCCCGGTTTGCCATCGGACTTGTCCGACTCGTCGTCGGACTGGTCGGATTCATCGCCCGGCTTGCCATCGGACTTGTCCGATTCGTCGTCGGACTGGTCGGATTCATCACCCGGTTTGCCGGCATCGGACTTGTCCGACTCGTCGTCGGACTGGTCGGATTCATCACCCGGTTTGCCGGCATCGGACTTGTCCGATTCGTCGTCGGACTGGTCGGATTCATCGCCCGGTTTGCCGGCATCGGACTTGTCCGATTCGTCGTCGGACTTATCTGATTCATCATCAGATCGATCCGAATCGGCATCCGCATCGGCATCGGCGTCCGCATCAGAATCCGAGTCAGCATCAGCATCGGCGTCAGCGTCCGCATCGGCGTCAGCGTCCGCATCAGCATCAGAATCCGCATCGGCGTCCGCGTCTGCATCCGCGTCGGCGTCCGCGTCGGCATCGGCATCTGCGTCGGCATCCGCATCTGAATCCGAGTCAGCGTCCGCATCAGAATCCGAGTCAGCGTCGGCATCGGCATCCGCGTCGGCGTCAGCATCTGCATCCGCATCCGCATCCGCATCCGCATCCGCATCAGCGTCTGCATCGGCATCTGCATCCGCATCGGCATCTGCATCTGCATCCGCATCGGCATCCGCATCGGCATCAGCATCTGCATCCGCATCGGCATCCGCATCGGCATCCGCATCGGCATCAGCGTCCGCGTCCGCGTCGGCATCGGCGTCAGCATCCGCGTCAGCATCGGCATCGGCATCGGCATCGGCATCCGCGTCGGCATCGGCATCGGCATCCGCGTCGGCGTCAGCATCTGCATCCGCATCAGCGTCTGCATCGGCATCTGCATCCGCATCGGCGTCGGCATCGGCATCCGAGTCAGCATCTGCATCCGCGTCCGCATCGGCATCTGAGTCAGCGTCGGCATCCGCGTCGGCATCGGCATCGGCATCCGCGTCGGCATCGGCATCCGCGTCGGCATCGGCATCCGCATCCGCATCCGCATCGGCATCAGCGTCCGCATCGGCATCGGCGTCCGCATCAGAATCCGAGTCAGCATCAGCATCGGCATCCGCGTCGGCATCTGAGTCAGCGTCAGCATCGGCGTCAGCATCCGCGTCAGCATCGGCATCGGCATCGGCATCGGCATCCGCGTCGGCATCGGCATCGGCATCCGCATCGGCATCGGCATCGGCATCCGCATCGGCATCGGCATCGGCATCGGCATCCGCATCGGCGTCGGCATCGGCATCCGAGTCAGCATCTGCATCCGCGTCCGCATCGGCATCTGAGTCAGCGTCGGCATCCGCGTCGGCATCGGCATCGGCATCCGCGTCGGCATCGGCATCCGCGTCGGCATCGGCATCCGCATCCGCATCCGCATCGGCATCAGCGTCCGCATCGGCATCGGCGTCCGCATCAGAATCCGAGTCAGCATCAGCATCGGCATCCGCGTCGGCATCTGAGTCAGCGTCAGCATCGGCGTCAGCATCCGCGTCAGCATCGGCATCGGCATCGGCATCGGCATCCGCGTCGGCATCGGCATCGGCATCCGCATCGGCATCGGCATCGGCATCCGCATCGGCATCGGCATCGGCATCCGCATCGGCATCGGCATCGGCATCGGCATCCGCATCGGCATCGGCATCCGCATCGGCATCGGCATCCGCATCGGCATCCGCGTCCGCATCGGCATCGGCATCCGCGTCGGCATCGGCATCCGCATCGGCATCGGCATCTGCATCCGCATCCGCATCGGCGTCGGCGTCGGCATCGGCATCCGAGTCAGCATCTGCATCCGCGTCCGCATCGGCATCTGAGTCAGCGTCTGCATCAGCGTCGGCATCCGCATCCGCGTCAGCATCGGCATCTGAGTCAGCGTCAGCGTCGGCATCCGCGTCGGCATCGGCATCCGCGTCGGCATCCGCATCCGCATCCGCATCAGCGTCTGCATCCGCATCCGCATCAGCGTCTGCATCCGCATCGGCATCTGCATCCGCATCCGCATCCGCATCCGCATCCGCGTCAGCATCGGCATCGGCATCGGCATCGGCATCAGCATCCGCGTCAGCATCTGCATCCGCGTCAGCATCGGCATCGGCATCGGCATCAGCATCCGCGTCAGCATCCGCGTCGGCATCGGCATCGGCATCGGCATCAGCATCCGCGTCAGCATCCGCGTCGGCATCCGCATCGGCGTCGGCGTCGGCGTCCGCATCCGCATCGGCATCCGCGTCAGCATCGGCATCGGCATCGGCATCGGCATCGGCATCGGCATCGGCATCGGCATCGGCATCGGCATCCGCATCCGCATCAGCGTCGGCGTCCGCATCCGCATCCGCATCCGCGTCAGCATCGGCGTCAGCGTCCGCGTCGGCATCGGCATCGGCATCCGCGTCCGCATCGGCATCGGCATCGGCATCGGCATCCGCATCGGCATCGGCATCCGCATCGGCATCCGCATCGGCATCCGCATCGGCATCGGCATCCGCATCGGCATCCGCGTCCGCATCGGCATCCGCGTCGGCATCGGCATCCGCATCGGCATCTGCATCCGCATCCGCATCGGCGTCGGCGTCGGCATCGGCATCCGAGTCAGCATCTGCATCCGCGTCCGCATCGGCATCTGAGTCAGCGTCTGCATCAGCGTCGGCATCCGCATCCGCATCCGCATCAGCGTCTGCATCCGCATCCGCATCCGCATCCGCATCAGCGTCTGCATCCGCATCGGCATCTGCATCCGCATCCGCGTCAGCATCGGCATCCGCGTCAGCATCGGCATCGGCGTCGGCATCCGCGTCGGCATCGGCATCGGCATCCGCATCCGCATCGGCGTCGGCGTCGGCATCCGCGTCAGCGTCCGCGTCGGCATCGGCATCGGCGTCTGCATCCGCATCCGCATCCGCGTCGGCATCGGCATCCGCGTCAGCATCGGCATCGGCATCGGCATCCGCATCCGCATCAGCGTCGGCGTCCGCATCCGCATCCGCATCCGCGTCAGCATCGGCATCGGCATCGGCATCCGCGTCGGCATCAGCATCCGCATCGGCATCCGCATCGGCATCGGCATCCGCATCGGCATCGGCATCCGCATCGGCATCGGCATCCGCATCGGCATCGGCATCCGCATCGGCATCCGCGTCCGCATCGGCATCCGCGTCGGCATCGGCATCCGCATCGGCATCTGCATCCGCATCCGCATCGGCGTCGGCGTCGGCATCGGCATCGGCATCCGAGTCAGCATCTGCATCCGCGTCCGCATCGGCATCTGAGTCAGCGTCTGCATCAGCGTCGGCATCCGCATCCGCGTCAGCATCGGCATCTGAGTCAGCGTCAGCGTCGGCATCCGCGTCGGCATCGGCATCCGCGTCGGCATCCGCATCCGCATCAGCGTCTGCATCCGCATCCGCATCCGCATCAGCGTCTGCATCCGCATCGGCATCTGCATCCGCATCCGCGTCAGCATCGGCATCCGCGTCAGCATCGGCATCGGCATCGGCATCAGCATCCGCGTCAGCATCTGCATCCGCGTCGGCATCCGCATCGGCGTCGGCGTCCGCATCCGCATCCGCGTCAGCATCGGCATCGGCATCCGCATCTGCATCCGCATCGGCATCTGCGTCCGCATCGGCATCGGCGTCGGCATCCGCGTCTGCATCCGCGTCTGCATCCGCGTCTGCATCCGCGTCGGCATCCGCATCCGCGTCAGCATCGGCATCTGAGTCAGCGTCAGCGTCGGCATCCGCGTCGGCATCGGCATCCGCGTCGGCATCGGCATCCGCGTCGGCATCGGCATCCGCATCCGCATCCGCATCCGCATCCGCGTCTGCATCCGCATCGGCATCTGCATCCGCATCCGCGTCAGCATCGGCATCCGCGTCAGCATCGGCATCGGCATCGGCATCAGCATCCGCGTCAGCATCTGCATCCGCGTCGGCATCCGCATCCGCATCGGCGTCGGCGTCGGCGTCCGTATCATCAAAAGCGGTTCCGGCACCCACCAGTGTTTCAAAGGGATCAACTGGTTCGATATCGAAATCAAATGCAAGGGGATCGACAATCTCGGCAACACGGGTCAGTGTCACAATCGAGCTGCCACCTCCTGTTGGCGCACCGGCCAGGCCCGCAGCAGGTGCTTCCAGTTCATCCAGCAGATCATCCCCATTCTCAAGGGCGGCCAGCACGGCTTCTACGCTGGGATCAAGAACCGCATTTTCCTGCGCATTGGGCTCGGCCGATGCCAGCATGTTCGGTGTCATTTGCAGAAACTGGTTACTGCCGAGTGGTACGGTTTCACCATCACCGTAATCAAGCACAACACGGGCATTGTCACCGGTTATCAGCAGCTCACCGGCGAAAAGAGTGTCTCCAGGCACAAGCTCACGCACGGAACCATCGGCTGCCTGCGCCGTCACAGTCCCACTGATATCCGTTACCACCGCAATTGGAATACTCATGCTCTCTTCGATCCTTGCCTTGTGAATTTTCTATTGATGGCATCTTCCCTCAATGACCGGCACAAGAAAATTGGACTGAAGTACAGGGGGATGTTTTTACTTGGAGCCCTTATATGGGATGATATGTCACCAGACGTAAACTTTTCGATATGGAGATCACTGCGTGTTCTGGCGCCTTCTGACACATAACAATCATGCCCGCTCCCTCATGGCGGAACGGCACACTCAAAAAAACACCCTTTGCCAACCAGGCCTTTATCTATGAACAGATTAAAATCATATTCACTAATGGCAGGTCTGAGCCTGCTGACCAGTGTTGCCTGGGCACAGCAACCGGCAGCCAACGCGGCCGAGGTGGTTCAAAAAGCCCTGGCCACCAACCCTGAAGTGCAGGCCAGCTGGCGCACCTTTCGTGCCGCCGAATACGATATCGATTTTGCCAAGGGTGGCTATCTGCCCACGGTGGATGCCACCGCCGGCTATGGCAAGCAATGGCGCAACTATGACGACCCCAGAGAATTCAGCGGTGCAGCAGGAGAAATATCCCTGGTGCAAATGCTGTACGACGGCTTTAAGACGTCCAGCGATGTAAAGCGCTTTGAGAACGCCCAGCTGGTGCGCTACTTCGAATTGCTGACACAGCTTGAAGACACCGCCCTCTCCTCTCTGCGTGCCTATCAGGATGTCATGCGCTATCGGGAACTGGTTAAACTGGCAGAGGACAACCTCGCCAGCCACCTTGACGTGTATGAGCAAATTGAAACCAGCGCCCGGGCAGGCGTGGCCAGACGGGCCGATCTTGAACAAGCCAACGGACGGGTAGCGCTGGCCGAGTCCAACCTGCTCACGGAAATGGCCAACCTGCATGATGTCAGTGCCCGCTATTTGCGCATTGTCGGCGAACTGCCTGCGTCCGAACTGGCGCCACTGGAGCTGAACGACAGCAAACTGCCATTGAGCCTGCAGGAAGCCATGAAGCTTGCCTATCAGGGTAACCCCGCGTTTCACGCCGCCCTGCGTAATATCAATGCCCAGGATGCCGCCGTCGACAGTCAAGAAGCCGCCTTTCATCCGGAGCTCAATCTCAACGCCAGATACGGCGCCCAGGATTACGTCAACGGCAACGTCGATGAACGCCGCACCGAAGGCCGCATTGGCGTTGACCTGCGTTATAACCTGTATCGCGGAGGCCGGGATCAGGCCAGCCTGAACAAGGCTCATGAAGAGCTTAACAAGGCTCGGGATTTACGGGCTCAGGCCTGCACCGACATGCGCCAGACCCTGCAGATTGCCTATAACGATGTACAAAAGCTGGATCAGCAACTGCCCATTCTGAATCAACACCGGATATCATCCAACCGGGTTCGGGCCGCCTACAAAGGGCAGTTCGGCATCAGCGAGCGCACCCTGCTGGACGTGCTCGATGCCGAAAACGAATATTTTCAGGCCAGCCGGGCTTACACCAACGCCAGCTATGACCGGGGTATTGCCATTGCCAGAACCCTGAATGCCATGGGTCAGCTGTTGCCGGCACTGAACGTGGTCAGCGACGAGTTACCCACCCTAGGCGAACTCGGTGCGGAACCCATCAGCGTGGACGCCGACTCGGCCTGCCCGGCCGATGAAATCAGCACCATGGCAGCCCGGTACATACCGGCCCGGTAACGACAGCCCTGTCCACTGCACTCCCCGGCCCGGTGCCGGGGAGCAGACGGAAGCAGAACATGCAAAAAAATACTCTCCACTCACAAGCTGGTGGTCCCCTGCTGGAATGCTTGCTGACCCTGTGCCGGCTTCATCAGTGCAAGCTGACCCGGGATGCCGCCCTGGCCGGTTTGCCGCTGGTTGATGGCATGCTCACGCCATCGGTCTTTCATCGGGCCGCCAGACGCGCCGGACTGGCCAGCCGAGTGCTGCATCATGAACTGAGGCACCTTAATCCGTCCTTGCTGCCAGCCGTACTGCTGCTCGATAACAATCACGCCTGCGTGATCACCGCCCTTGGAACCGAACCGCAAACGGCGCAGGTGATCTGGCCGGAGCTGGCCGATGCCGAGGTCACGGTAACGCTCAATGAACTCGAGCAACGTTACACGGGCCACCTCATTTATGCCCAGCCCGAGTTTCATTTTGACGAACGGGCTCCCGGCAGCCGGCGCCGAGCGCAGGGGCACTGGTTCTGGAGCGTCATCGCCAGGAACCGTCCCCTGTACCGGGATATTCTGTTTGCCGCCGTGATGATCAACCTGCTGGCGGTGGCCATGCCGTTGTTTGTCATGAATATCTACGACCGGGTGGTTCCCAATCATGCCACCCACACCCTCTGGGTGCTCGCAGTGGGCGTACTGGTGGTACTGTGTGCCGATCTGGGGCTACGCCTGATGCGTGGCTGGTTTGTCGATCTTGGTGCCAGCCGGGCCGATGTCAGGCTGTCAGCCGCCATCATGGAACAAATTCTGGGCATGAAATTGTCGGAGCGTCCGGCTTCGGCGGGCTCCTTTGCCAGCAATGTTCAGTCCTTTGAGTCGTTGCGCAGCTTTATTGGCTCGGTCACCCTGGTGGCGCTGGTGGATTTGCCCTTTATGCTGCTGTTTTGCCTGATCATCGGGCTGATCAATGTAAAGCTGGTCATTCCCATCATCATTGGCGCTCTGGCGGTACTCTGCTACGCCGCCCTGGCCCAGCGTAAAATGCGCCACCTGTCCGACACCATGAACCGCGCCAGCGCCATGCGCAATGCTACCCTCATCGAGTGCCTCGGCAATCTGGAAACCATCAAAACCACGGGGGCCGAAAGCAAGATACAAGGTAACTGGGAAAGCGCCATTCTGTATCTGTCAACCCTCACCGCCCGCATGCGGCTGCTGGCCTCTTCCGTCACCAATGGCGCACTCTGGGCCCAGCATGTGGTGGCGGTCAGCCTGATTATTCTCGGGGTTTACCTGATCCGTGACGGCCAGCTCACGCAAGGGGGACTGATTGCCTGCTATCTGCTGTCCTCCCGGGCCATGAGCCCCGTCGGCCAGGCCGCCGCCTTGCTGTCCCAGTATCATCATGCGGTCACCGCCATGAACAGCCTGAACGGAATTATGGCGCGCCCGCTAGAGCGCAGCGATGATCGTCACCGGGTCAGCCGCCCCATTCAACGGGGCGACATTGAATTTCGCCATGTCAGTTTTACCTACCCCAACGCAGAGCAGCAGGCACTGTCAGACATCAGTTTTCGTATTCAGGCCGGTGAGCACGTGGCCATACTGGGCCGCAACGGCTCGGGTAAGAGTACTCTGGAGCGGCTGATGCTGGGGCTGTATGAGCCCGACGCCGGCAGCATTCTGATTGACGGCACCGATATTCGCCAGCTCGACCCGGCCGAGCTGCGTCGCGGCATGGGCTATGTGCCTCAGGACGTATCGTTGTTCTACGGCAGCCTGCGCGACAATCTGGTGCTGGGCATGGGTCATGTTGACGATGCCCGTATCGTCCATGCCGCCGAGCAAAGCGGCCTGGCGGAGTTTGTCAACACTCACCCCTCCGGTTTTGACATGCCGGTAGGCGAACGTGGTCAGTTGCTGTCCGGTGGCCAGCGCCAGGCCGTGGCCATTGCCCGCGCCCTGCTCAAGGAGTCTCCGGTGCTGCTGCTGGACGAGCCCACCGGTGCACTGGATCAGCGCAATGAGGAACAGATCAAGCACACCCTGCAGCACTGCGCCCAGGGGCGGACCATGGTGCTGGTCACCCACCGCAGCTCGCTGCTGAGCCTGGTGGACCGCATTATCGTGATCGACGGTGGCCGAATCGTCGCCAACGGCCCCAAGGCCGAAGTGCTCGACGCCCTGCGCCAGGGTAAAATCGGGAGTGCCGCATGAATCAGCATGAGCCGCATACCGGTCGCGACTGGGCGCGAGACGCCCAATGGGCACGGCTACAGCAGGAGCCGGTACGCACCCGCGCTTTGCTGTATGGCATGGTGCTGATCCTGGCAATCCTGCTGCTCTGGTCGGCGTTTGCCTCCCTGGATGAGGTCACCCGGGGTGAAGGCCGGGTCATTCCTTCCCGGCAGTTGCAGGTGGTGCAGTCCCTGGACGGCGGCATGGTACAGCAGATACTGGTAAAGGAAGGACAAACGGTGGAAGCCGGCGAGGTGCTGCTGCGCATCGATCCGACCCGCTCCGTGTCCAGCCTGAAGGAAAGCCAGGTACAATATCTTTCCGCCAGTGCCGAGGTCGCCCGGCTGCAGGCCCTGCTCGACAATACCGAGCCGGTCTTTACCGATGCGCTGCGCCGGCAGGCGCCCGATCTGGTCAGCAGGGAACAACGCCTGTATCGGGCCAGCCAGGAAGAGCTGCAAGAGCAACTGGCCATTTACAATCATCAGCTCAGCCAGCGACAACAGGATCTGGTGGAAGCGCAGGCCGATCTCAAGCAACACACCCAGTCGCTGGCACTCAGCCGAAAAGAACTGAGGGTCACCCGACCGTTACTGGAGCTGGGCGCCGTATCCGATGTGGACATATTGCGCATTGAGCGGGAGATCAGCCGGGCTCAAGGAGAGGCCGAGCGGGCCCGGGCCGCCATCAGCCGCAGCCAGGCCGCCATTGAGGAGGCGCGCAACAAGCTGCGGGAAGTGGAGCTCACCGTCACCAACCGCTGGCGACGGGAATATCTGGAAGCCAAAGCCCGGCTCGATGCCCTGAGCGAAGCCGAATCGGCCCTGGCAGACCGGGTACAGCAGACCGAAATCCGGGCACCGGTGCGCGGCACCATTCAGCGTTTGTTTGCCAACACCGTGGGCGGTGTGGTGGCTCCCGGCCGCGAAGTGGCCGAGCTCATTCCGCTGGATGACGAGCTGATCATTGAAGCTCGAATCCAGCCCAGGGATATTGCCTTTATTCGGCCCGGGCAAAGCGCCATGATCAAGTTTACCGCCTACGACTTTGCCATATACGGCGGCCTGGAGGCCGAAGTCAGGCACATCAGTGCCGACACCATCAACGATGGCGACGGCAACAGTTATTATCGGGTCCGACTGGCCACCCACCGCAGCGGCTTTGCCCGGGATCTCGAGATCATTCCGGGCATGGTCACCGAAGTTGATATTCTGACCGGCAAGAAAACCGTGCTTGAGTACCTGCTCAAGCCCGTCCTGCGAGCCACTTCACTAGCGATGACCGAGCGATGACAAATACTTTGTTCATAACCGAAAAGGATTTCAGCAGCCCCCGCTGGCGGCGGGCTTTTCCTGAGGCCACTCTGGCCATAGCCGGACAGGATAATACCGACACTGACCACGATGGACTGGTTTGGGTGCTGACCGGCCAGCCCGGCTGGGAGCAGCTTATTCGCCGGCAGTCAGCCCGGGGACGAACCGTCCTGGCACTGACCCGCCGTCCACAACTGGATGAGCTGCGCCGGGCGCTCACGGCCGGTGCCAGAGGCTATCTGGAGGCCATGTCCAGCACCGCCATCCTGACTCAGGCCGCCGCCACCACCAGGGCCGGCGGCATGTGGCTGCCGGCCGAGCTGGTTAATCGCATGGTCGGACTGCTCTCGCCACTGCTGGCACAAACTCCGCCCGCTGCCCGACCGAATGGTTACGATCTGAGCCTGCTGACCAACCGGGAACGCCAGGTCATGGCAGAGGTGCTCAGCGGCGCCAGCAACAAACGCATTGCCCTCACGCTGAATATCACCGAACGAACCGTCAAGGCGCACCTGAGTTCGGTCTTTGAAAAGCTCGGCGCCCGGGATCGCATGCATCTGATGCTGCTGGCTCACGGACAGGAGCAGAGCTGATGTTTGTCAAACGCAACGCCGCGGGACGGGTTTGCGCCGTCAGCCTGGAGCCGACGGCAGAGATCCATGAAAAAATATCTGCCGACTCGCCAGAATTGCGGCAGTTTATTGGCGCCGGAGAGGAATCACACGAAACAGATCTGGACACGCTGCAAGCCTCGGACCTGGCGCTGGTGCGGGTACTGGAGGATCTGATTGATGTACTGATCGACAAAAACCTGATCCAGTTTACCGACCTGCCCCCCATGGCCCAGCAGAAACTGCTGTCCCGCCAGGGCCTGAGGCGGCAACACCGGCTGGAGCTGCTCGGTGACGATAACAGCGACGAGGAGCAGATCCCCATGCCCTGAAGCCGGGTCAGCCGCCCTGGCGTATGCCCGGCCCACCGGCGGCATCAAACCCCAGCGAGCGCAGCAATTCCGGCTCAGTTGCCGACTGCACCCCATCGGCAATCATGCTCAGGCCAATGGAATGTCCCAGGGTGCAGAGCCCTCGCAAAAAACCCTGGTTGCCAGTGTTGGCAGCCAGCTCCCGCAACAGGGCACCATCCACCTTGAGATAGTCCAGCCCCAGCTCCTGCAAGTGGGTGATTTTGGCAAAGCCACGCCCGGCCCGCTCCATGCCCAGCCGGCACCCCAGCGGCTTGACCTGCGCACAAAACTCTCGGAACAGCTCCACTTCCTGCAGTACCTGGCTCTCTGCGAACTCCAGCCACAGCCTGGGGGCCAGCTCGGGGGCGGCCTTGAGCAGGGCCATCACACGCTGGCGGCTGGCAGGGTCGCGCAGCGTCTCCACCGACAGGTTGATGGCCACCGCTCCAGGCAGGCCGGTGCGCAAATCCTCAAGCACAAGCTCCACCATGGCCACATCCAGGGCCGGCAACAATCCCAGACGACGGGCCCAGGGCATGAAATCTCCTGCTCGCCAGCTGGTGCCCTGCCATTGCAGGCGCATCATGGCTTCCTCGTGCAGCACGCCGCCATCGGCCAGCTGCAGCACCGGAAAACGTACCGCCGTCACCGCCTGCGCCGCCAACGCCTGAGTCAGCAGCTGGCGCCATTCCCCAGCTCCCCGGCTGTCGCTGCCGGTGATCTCCTCCCTGACCTCGCCGCAGGTGATACAGCGCTGCTCGGCGGTGGCCAGCAGACCATCCACCCGGCTCATCACCTCGCCACGACGCTCGCCACAGAGGAAATAACAGCCGCCATGAGGCAGTTGCACCTCAGCCTGGGACCAGCGCTCGCTCAACGCAAGCAACCGCCGGTTCAGGGCCGCACTCAGGGTGGCCAGTTCATCGGCTTCGGTCAGCAGCAGCAGAAAATCACTGCCATTGAGCCTGCCGCCATGGGCCTCGGCAAACAGGGCCTGCTCGGCTGGCGTCCACTGCAACAATGCCTCCGCCAGCTCACGCAGCAGCCTGTCGGTATCTTCACGACCCAGCGTCCGGTTGATCGTCGCCAGCGCCTGCACCCGCACCAGAAAAACACCATGATGGCCATCTTCTTCACTCAGCAGCGCATCCAGCTGGCTGTTGACGGTATCGCGATTGGCCAGCCCGGTGACGGCATCATGCTGGTGCTGATAGCGCAGCGCCTCCAGCCGGCGGGACTCGCTTTCCAGCATGTCCCGCACCCGGCCGGACAACAGGTTCATGGCCCGCACCAGGCGGCCAAACTCCAGCGTGCGCGGCTCGCTGGAGGTAATAAAGCGGCGGCCACCAATGGCTTCGGCCTGCTCCACCACGTCCTCCAGCGGTCGCGTGATTTGTTTCAGCAGCCAGCTGCCCAGGGCCCCGCACAGCAAGGCCACCAGCAATAGCCACCCCAACAAGCGTTGCGTGGTCTGCCACAGGGCGGCATAGGCCACCTCGGTCTGGCTTTCCACATAAAGGGTACCGTACTGATGCCAGCCCTCCTGCACCTGGGCCACCCCCGCCGGCACCGACAGGGCCGCAAACTCAATAAACCAGGCGGGCACGGCGTCGGGCTGGGCCGTCGGCTCAAGGCGCTTGCGCTGCAATACGGCACCGTCCGGCGCAATCAGTTCAATGCGCCGGTAGTGACCGGTATCAAACTGGGCCGCCACCAGCAGCTCAACGGTAACCTCATCCTTTTCCACCTGAGACAAGGTCAGCGCCAGCGAGTTGGCGTTATCGATGTTTTTCTGCTGCAACTGTTCCTGATAATAATTACGTGCGCTCAGGGTGCTGATGGTAAAGCTGCTCAGAAACGCCAGCATCATCAGCACCGCAATGGCAAGCCACAGCTGTTTGTTCAGCGACATGATGTTCTCCCTGCGCCGGCCCGAACGGGCATTGTGTCTTTCACCAGCTCACTCCTTCCTGTCGAACCTTTGCCAGTACCTGACGCCAGCGCGACAGCCGCGCAAGCGGATTGGCCGCCGACGAAGCCGCGCCCGGGGTCCACAAGCCCTGGCTGTTGAAACTGAAAACGGGGGTCAGATCCGGGCGCTGAGCGCCCGGCAGAATGTCGGGGATCAGGCTGTCGAGCAACAGGGGATCCGATGACGGGGTGGCATAATAACCAAGCACCATATGGGCTTGCGTAATGGAACTGCGGCTGCCACCGATACGGGCCCGGACATAGATCAGCCGCAGGCGCTCATCACTTATTCCTGCCATGCGCAAACTCAGATACTGCGCAATGGCGTAGTCTTCACAATCTCCTCTGCCCAGCCCCAGGGTTTCCAGCGGCGTGGCCCAGTAATCTTCCTGACCCCACAAGGCCTGATCCAGCTGATAACTCAGCTGGCGATGAAAAAAGCGGTTTACCAGCTCCAGCTTGTCGCGCTCCGGCAGGGAGCCGGCATCCGTTAACATGCGTTCCCACTGGCGGGAAACCTCACCCCGCTCGCGACCATAACGGCTGTCCATTAAATGATGGATACGGGAAAAGTCGACGCTGATGCCCATGGCGCCATAAGAAAAAGGCACCACCCGGTAAAGCGCCCCCAGCAGCAACAACAAGGTCACGCCCGTGGCCACTTTACGCATGAAATGCATTCTCGATAAAAGCCATTCAGGCCCCGCCAAGCCGGTACAGACACCGCATCCTAGCATAACGGATTCATTCCGGGCAGTTCACCGTTCCGGCTAATGGGTATGACGGCTTTCCACCCGAATGCGCACGGCGTCGTGGCGCCAGATTTCCCGGTCGCAGTCGATCACCCGATCGTACTGATCGTAATTGATGCGACTGACCGCCAGCACCGGGCTGCCCTGGGCCAGGTTGAGCACCCGCGCCGCCTCGCCCCGGGCCGCCGTGGGGCAGATATCAAAGCGTGAACGGCCATATTCCAGCCCGTATTGCTGCCGGTACAGATCGGTCAGCGACCGGCTCAGATCCTGCTGCTCAATATCCGGAAACAGCTCCGGGCGCAGGAAATGCTCCACATAGAGCACGGTGCGGCCGTCGATGCGCCGGGCCCGGCAGATGCGGATCAGCCGGCTGAGCGGTGCCAGTCCCATGTCTGCCACCAGCTCGCCGGAAGCCACCACCGACTCACAGGCCAATACCTGAGTCTCGGCGGTACGCTGCTGGCTGTGCACCAGCTGGTGAAAATGAGAGCGGCTGACCGGGTTGTAGATCAGCCGCGGGCGCGACACAAACCAGCCGCGCCGCTCTTCCCGGTAAATCAGGCCTTCGGCTTCCAGCATCGACAGCGCGTCTTTTACCGTGATGCGGGTGGTATCAAACAGGACGGCCAGCTCCCGCTCGGCGGGCAGCTTGTGGCCGGGAGCCAGAGAGCCGCCGGCGATCTGCCGGCGCAGGGTGTTGATAATGCGGGATGTCTGTGTTTGAGGTAAAGCAGTCAACTCTATTGGCCTATTCCACAAATGGTAAAGGCGGATTATACCAGCCTGAAGGGGACAGTTTAATCACCAAAAACCGCGTAAACATTCCTAAAAACCGCATGAATACGCCACTTTACTGTCGCAATAACGACACATCAGTGTCACAAATCCGCGATAGCATGAGCCCCGACACTGACCTAGTCCAGAGGACACCAACTCATGAAACACCTGTTTAGTGCAAGTCTGCTGACCCTGGCCCTGACGGCCACCGCCCAGGCCGCCGATCTCGGCGAGCTGGAAGCCAAGGCCCGGGCCGAAGGCAAGGTTTACAGCGTCGGCATGCCCGACAGCTGGGCCAACTGGAAGGACACCTGGCGGGATCTCGAAACCCGTTACGGCCTTGAACATCAGGACACCGACATGAGCTCGGCCCAGGAAATCGCCAAGTTCGCCGCCGAGAAGGACAACGCCACCGCCGACATCGGCGATGTGGGTGCCGCCTTTGGTCCCATTGCGGTGCAGCAGGGCGTGACTCAGGCCTACAAGCCCAGCACCTGGAACGACATTCCCGACTGGGCCAAGGATGAAGACGGCCACTGGATGCTGGGCTATACCGGTACCATCGCCTTTATCGTCAACAACGAGCTGGTCAGCAAGGCCCCCACCTCCTGGGCCGAACTGCGCGACGGTGACTATCGGGTTGCGGTGGGCGATGTGGGCGTGGCCGCCCAGGCCAACAGCGCCATTCTGGCCGCCGCCTTTGCCCTGGGCGGAGACGAGGCCAACCTCAACCCGGCCCTGGAGCTGTTCGCGGATCTGGCCAAACAGGGCCGGTTGTCGCCGGTGGACATCAATATCGCCAACCTGGAAAAGGGCGAAATTGAAATGGCAATACTGTGGGACTTCAACGCCCTCAACTACCGTGATCAGATCGATCGCGACCGCTTTACCGTGGTGATCCCGTCCGACGGCTCGCTGATCTCCGGCTATGCCACCATCATCAACAAGTACGCCAAACACCCCAACGCCGCCAAACTGGCCCGGGAATACATTCTCAGCGACGCCGGCCAGATCAACCTGGCCCGGGGTTATGCCCGCCCCATTCGCAGCAATGTCACCCTGCCCGACGATGTGCAGGCCAAGCTGCTGCCCGACGAAATGTACGCCAACGCCCGCCCCATTGAAAACTTCGACACCTGGGAGCAAAGCACCAAACGGCTGCCGCGCCAGTGGCAAAGCCAGGTGCAGATCCACCAGCAGAGGTAAGCATGCACAAGGTCATACTGATCATCATTGACGGTCTGGCCCACGAGGTAGCCCGGCACAGCCTGGGCTACCTGCTGGCCATGACCGAAGCGGAACGCGCCACCGCCTACAAGCTGCAATGCGAGCTGCCCTCGCTGTCGCGCCCGCTCTATGAAACCATTCTCACCGGCACCCGGCCGGTGGATCACGGTGTGGTGCACAACGAGGTGGTGCGCCTGAGCAATGAAACCAGTGTGTTTCACCTGGCGCGCCAGGCCGGCCTCACCACGGCGGCGGCGGCCTACCACTGGGTGAGCGAGCTGTACAACCGGGCGCCCTACGATGCGCTGCGGGATCGCTTTACCAGCGACAAGTCACTGCCCATTCAGCACGGCGCCTTCTATCATCTGGATCACTACCCCGACAGCCACCTGCTGCTCGACGCCGAATGGCTGCGCCAAAGCGCGGATCCGGATCTGCTGCTGATCCACCCGATGAACGTGGACGATGCCGGCCACAAGTTCGGCCTGGACTCCTCACAGTACCGCAACAGCGCCCGCCACTTTGATCTGCTGCTGGCCGATTATGTGCCCCGCTGGCTGGAAGCAGGCTATCAGCTGCTGATCACCAGCGATCACGGCATGAACCGGGATCGCAGCCACGGCGGCAACCTGCCGGAAGAGCGCGAGGTGCCGCTGTTCGTGCTGGGCTCGGCCTTCAGCCACAATCCGCAGGCCCACCCCCGCCAGACCGAGCTGTGCGGCACCGTGGCCAGCCTGCTGGGCATTGCCCACGACAAGCCCCTGTGCCGGGAGTTGCTGCGATGAACGAGTCTACCCTGCCCACCGGCGGTAACACCGCCACGCTGCGGGCCAAGGCGTCCGCCCAACCCAGGGCGGCGAGCGTGGCCCGGGGGGCGGCCAGCCGCCCCGCCCCCTGGCGCCGCTGGCTGCCGCTGACCCTGCTGCTGCCCTTTGCCCTGGTGTTTGGGCTGTTTCAGCTGGCCCCCATGATCTGGGTGCTGGTCAACAGCTTTCAGGCCGGCGGTGACTGGAGCCTGGCCAACTTCACCGAGATCCTCGGCTCGCCCTGGTATCGCCAGTCCTTTGCCAACAGCCTGGATCTGGCATTCTGGTCCAGCCTGGCCGGGCTGACCATCGCCCTGGCCGGCACCGCGGCCCTGCACCAGGTACCGGGCCGGCTGCAAAATGCCGTGGTGGCCTTTACCACCATGGCCAGCAACTTCTCCGGCGTGCCCCTGGCCTTTGCCTTTATCGTGCTGCTGGGCATGAACGGTGCCGTGACCCTGCTGTTGCAGGAGCTGGGCCTGGTGGAAGACTTTCACCTCTACTCCCGGGCCGGCCTGCTGGTGCTCTACACCTATTTTCAAGTTCCGCTGGCGGTACTGCTGCTGTACCCGGCCTTTGACGCCATCAAGCCCGACTGGCGCGACGCCGCCGCCCTGCTGGGGGCCGGTCCGCTGCACTACTGGCTGAAAGTGGCGTTGCCGGTGCTGAGTCCGGCCCTGCTCGGCACCTTTATCATTTTGCTGGCCAACGCCCTCGGCGCCTATGCCAGCACCTATGCACTGATGACCAGCAACTACAACCTGGTCACCATTCAGATTGCCGGCCTGGTGGCGGGCGACATCTTCCTCGAGCCCCAGCTGGCGGCGGCGCTGTCGTTGCTGCTGATGGCCCTGCTGTTGCTGGTGACCGGCATCAATCAATGGCTGATTGCCCGGAGTCGATATGCCTAAGCCCCCGCTTTCCGCCCGCTTTACCATCTGGGTGCTGGTGGCCCTGCTGGCCACTCCCATTGCCGTTACCCTGGTTTATTCCCTGGCCGCAAGCTGGGGGGCCCATATTCTGCCCTCGGGGTTCAGCCTGCAGTGGTATGCCCAGCTTTGGAGTGACAGCCGCTTTCTGGCCGCCTTTGGCCGCTCACTGCTGGTGTGCCTGGCGGCGCTGGTGCTCAGCCTGGCGCTGATTCTGCCGGCACTGTTCGTGGTGTTTTACTACTTTCCGAAACTGAAGGGGTTGATGAACCTGCTGGTGCTGATGCCCTTTGCGGTGCCGCCCGTGGTGTCGTCGGTGGGTTTGCTACAGCTCTATGCCGGCGGCCCGCTGCCCCTGGCCGGTACGCCCTGGATACTGGTGCTGTGCTATTTCACCCTGAGCCTGCCCTTTATGTACCGGGCGCTGGCCAACAACCTGGAAGCCATCAATCTGCACGATCTGATGGACGCCGCCCACCTGCTGGGAGCCGGCACCACCCGGGCCTTTCTGCAGGTGGTGTTACCCAATATTCGCAATGGCCTGCTCAGCGCCCTGTTTCTGGCGTTTTCCTTTCTGTTCGGGGAGTTCGTGTTCGCCAACCTGCTGGTGGGCACCCGCTTTGAAACCCTGCAGGTTTACCTGTACAGCCAGCGCACCACCAGCGGCCACTTCACCAGTGCCATGGTGATGTCCTACTTCCTGTTTATCGGCCTCGCCACCTGGGTGGCGCTGCGCCTGCAATCCCGGAGAGCCTGATGTTTTATCTGGAAGTTGCTCATCTCGCCAAACGCTTTGGCGACACCCATGTATTCAGCGATATCAACTTCGACATTCGCCAGGGCGAGCTGGTTACCCTGCTCGGCCCTTCGGGCTGTGGCAAGTCGACCCTGCTGCGCAGCCTGGCCGGGCTGGTAAGCCCCGATACCGGCCACATTCGCGTGGCCGGCGAAGACATCACCCACCTCAAGCCCCAGAAACGGGGCATTGGCATGGTGTTTCAGAGCTATGCCCTGTTTCCCAACCTGACCGTGGCCGGCAACATCGCCTTTGGCTTGGCGCTGCAGAAACTGGACAAGCGCGAGACCGAACGCCGGGTGGCGGAAGCGGTGGAACTGGTCGGCCTGACAGGCCGCGAGCGCCACTATCCTGCAGAGCTGTCGGGGGGCCAGCGCCAGCGAGTGGCGCTGGCCCGGGCGCTGGTGGTGCAGCCGCGCATTCTGTTGCTGGACGAGCCGCTGTCGGCACTGGATGCCCCCATTCGCAAGCGGCTGCGCGAGCAGATCCGCCAGATCCAGCAACAGCTCAACCTCACCACCGTCTTTGTAACCCACGATCAGGAAGAAGCGCTGACCCTGTCGGACCGCATCTTTGTGATGAACAAGGGCAGTATCGTCCAGGCCGACACCGCCGAAGCGGTGTATACCCGCCCGGCCAGTGACTTTGTGGCGAGCTTTATGGGCAGCTATAACCTGCTGGACAAGGAACAGGCCCGTGCCCTGTTCGGCCTTAACATTCACGGCCGGCTGGCCATTCGCCCCGAAGCCATTCATATTCGTGAGCCGGGCCGCGACTATGGCCCCCACATGACGGCACCGCTGCCGGCCCGAATTGAACAGCACCAGCTGCTGGGCAATGTAATTCGCTACCGGGTACGGCTGGCGCAGGGTACCCTGGATGTCGATACCCTCAACCGGGGGCCCCGCTCGCTGCTGGCAGACGGCACCCCCGTCGAGCTGCTGTTGCCCCAAGATGAACTGAAAGAGGTTGCCTGATGACACTGGCCATTTTTGACCTGGATGAAACCCTGATTGCCGGCGACTCTGCCACCCTGTGGCTGGCCTTTCTGGCCGAGCGAGGCCTGATAAGCGACGCCCTGCTGAAGGAAGAACGCCGGCTGATGGAAGACTATTACGCCGGCACCCTCGACATGCACACCTACATGACCCTGACCCTGGCCCCCATCGAAGGGCACCGGCCCGAGGAACTGGCACCGCTGGTGGATCGTTTTATTCGCGAACGCATTGAACCCATAATCTACCCCCAGGCCCGGGAGCGGCTGGCCTGGCACCACGCGCAAGGGCACCGCTGCCTGATCATCTCCGCCACCGGCGAGCACCTGGTACGCCCCATCGCGCACCACCTGGGGGTGGCCAGTGCCATTGGCGTACAAACCGAAATCGTGCAGGGCCGTTACAGCGGCCGGCCCGAGGGCATTTTCAGCTTTCAGCAGGGCAAGGTGGTGCGCCTCGGTCACTGGCTGCGGGAGCAGGGCCTTGAGCCCGGCTTCTGTTACGGCTACAGCGACTCCCACAACGATCTGCCGCTATTGGAATACGTGGATGAAGCCACGGTGATCAACGGCGACGACCGTCTCAATGCCCTGGCCGCCGAGCGCGGCTGGCAGCTCCTGAACTGGGCCTTGTAACTCACCCAAACAGCTTCTTCGAAAGCTCGGCCACCGTCTTGCCCTGGTAACGGGCGATGGCCAGCTCCCGCTCATCGGGCTGGCGTGAACCGTCACCGCCGGCAATGGTGGTGGCGCCATAGGGGGTGCCGCCGCCCACCCGGGAGATATCGGCCACCTCCGCCGTGCCATAACCCACTGGCACGATAATCATGCCGTGATGGGCCAGGGTGTTCCAGGTGCTGGTGATGGTGGTTTCCTGGCCTCCACCGGTACCGGTGGAGCTGAACACGCTGGCCAGCTTGCCCACCAAAGCCCCCTTGACCCAGAGCCCGCCGGTCTGGTCAAAAAAATTACGCATCTGACCGCTCATGTTGCCAAAGCGGGTGGGCGTGCCAATGATAATGGCGTCGTAGTCGGCCAGCTCGGCGGGGCTGGCCACCGCTGCCTGCTGATCCGTCTTGCCCCCGGCCTGTTTGAAGGCTTCCGCGTCCATGGTTTCCGGCACCCGTTTGATGGTGACCGTCACCCCGGCCACCGCGCCGGCTCCCTCTGCCACCGCCTTGGCCATGGTTTCGATATGACCGTACATGGAGTGATACAACACCAGCAACTTGCTCATTGCACTTCTCCCTTGTCTGTGAATATCACCTTTCACACTCTAGCTGCACCGGGCACAAGGCACAAAAAAACGGCACGCTGTCGCGTGCCGTTTTGTGCCGGAAGCCTGTAGTGACTCAGGCGAATTCCTTCACCATTTCCAGCACGTCCAGCTCGATGCCGTCGAGCTCTTCGTTCCAGTTGGGGCCTATGCGCACACCGTCTTCCGACAGATCTTCCACCCAGATTTCCAGAAATTCGGCCAGGGTGATCTCAAAGGGCTCGTAACCGGCCCACTCGTCCACACACTGGGCCTGGGCCTCGGCCTCGGTGGACCACAGCGGCATCACTTCGGTATCCTGAAACTCGGTGGAATCACACACCACCCACTCGTCTCCGAAGCGAAGCCCCCACATCACATGGTTGGCTTTCACTTGTTCGATAAAACGCTGGTATTCTGGCTGGTGGAGCTGGCTCATTATGGTCACCTTTGGCTTAATGAGGGGAAGACACCCCGAATGGGGGCGATACTGAACCAAATTAACCTTAGACTCAATCAAAACAATATTAAAAGCCGTGCTACGCAGTGCCCTTTGCCCGCACGTTACTTACAGGAGGTGGCGTATGAAATTGCCCGCCAAACACAGGGTAGCCAGTATCGACGTGGATGCCCAGTATACCTTTACCCCCGTCTGCCCCGGTGAACTGCCGGTGGCCGGCGGCGATACCATTGCCGCCGAGCTCAACCGCCAGGCCGCCTTTGCCGGCCACCGCCTGGGCTCGAAAGATGCCCACTCACCCTCGGCAACCTGGGTCGCCAGTGACGACCAGCCCGCCTTCAGCCCGGTCGAAGGGGCAAACGTCGACATTCGCTGGCCCCTGCATGCGGTGCCCGGTACTCGAGGCTTTGAGCTGCTCGACGGCCTGCCCCACCCCGCCGACTACGACTTTTTCGTGTGGAAGGGAGTAGAGCCCGACATGCACCCCTACGGCGCCTGCTACCACGATCTGGCCGAGCGCCAGAGCACCGGGCTGATTGAATACCTGCGCGGTCACGCGGTCGATACCGTGCTGGTGGGCGGGCTGGCCACCGACTACTGCGTGTTTCACACGGTGAAACAGCTGCTGGCCGCCGGCTTTAACGTGATCGTCAACCGCGCCGCCACTCGCGGCGTGGCCGACGACAGCAGCCGTCATGCCATTGCCGAGATGATCCAGCTGGGTGCCCATTTTGTGCACGATGCCGGCGAGCTGGAGCATGCCGATGACTGAGCCCGTGATCACCACCCTGCTCGACACCGATCTGTACAAATACACCATGATGCAGGCGGTGCTGCACCAGCACCCGGCGGCGGAGGTGGAATACCGCTTTCGCTGCCGCACGCCGAACGTCGACTTCTCCCGCTGTTTTGACGACATCGGCCGGGAAATCGATCACCTGTGCAGCCTGCAGCTGAGCGACGACGAGCTCGACTATCTGGCCGGGCTCGACTACCTCAAACCCGACTTTATTCACTTTTTACGGCTGTTCCGCCTGGACCGGCGCTTTGTGTACCTGGAGTGTATCGACGGCCGGCTGGAGCTGGCCATTCGCGGCCCCTGGCTGCATACCATTTTGTTTGAGGTACCGCTGCTGGCGATCATCAGCGAGGTGTATTGCCGCCATCACCATGCCCGCCCCGACTGGCAACATGCCCGAACCAAGCTGCAGCAAAAAATCGCCCTGGTGGCCCATGCCGAAGGCAGCGAGGGCTTTCGCTTTTCCGACTTCGGCACCCGCCGGCGCTTTTCCGCCCGCTGGCACCAGGAAGTGGTGCAGACCTTTGCCAGTGAGCTGCCCGAGCAGTTTTCCGGCACCAGCAACCTGGCACTGTCGCGCCGCATTGGCCGCCCGCCCATGGGCACCATGGCCCACGAGTTTCTGCAGGCGTTTCAGGCGCTGGGGCCCAGGCTGATTGACAGCCAGAAGGCGGCGCTCGACGCCTGGGTGCGCGAATACCGGGGCCGGCTGGGCATTGCCCTCACCGACGTGGTGGGCATGGACGCCTTTTTGCGCGACTTCGACCTGTACTTCGCCAAGCTGTTCGACGGCCTGCGCCACGACTCCGGCGACCCCGTGATCTGGACCGAAAAGGCCCTGGCCCACTACCGCAAGCTCAAGATCGATCCCTGCAGCAAGCGGCTGGTGTACAGCGACGCCCTCACCGTGGACAAGGCGCTGGACCTTTACCGGCGCTTTGCCGGCCAGTGCCGCCCGGCCTTTGGCATCGGCACTCATCTCACCAACGACGTGGTCGACGACAAGCCGCTCAGCATGGTGATCAAGATGACCCGCTGCAACGGCCAGGCGGTGGCCAAACTCTCCGACAGCCCGGGCAAGGCCATGTGCGAAGACGCCGGCTACCTGACCTATCTGTCTCACGTGTTTGGCGTGCCCGCCCCTGCCGTAAACCAGGGCTGACACAGACGTAAAGCCTGACTGCCGTTCCGCCCTTCTCAGCGTTCGCTCGTGTCTCTAGATTAAAAGACAACAGACACTGACGAAGGGCACTGTAATGACCGCCTCTCCCTATGTGGCCCGCCCCCCCGGGCCCGATGGCACCATTCACTACACCGAGGAAGAACACGCCATCTGGCACACACTCATTACCCGCCAGCTCGGCTGCGTGCAGCACCGCGCCTGTCACGAATACCTGACAGGGCTGGCGCGGCTGAACCTGCCCCATGACCGTATTCCTCAACTCGACGACATCAACCGGGTCTTGCAGCCCGTCACCGGCTGGCGCGTGGCCCGGGTGCCGGCACTGATCTCCTTTGATCGCTTCTTCGCGCTGCTGGCCGGCCGGCAGTTTCCGGTGGCCACCTTTATTCGCCGGCGGGAAGATCTCGACTACCTGCAGGAGCCGGACATCTTTCACGAACTGTTCGGTCACTGCGCCATGCTCACCCACCCGGCCTTTGCCCGCTTTACCCACACCTATGGGCAACTCGGCCGCGACGCCACCCCCAGAGAACGCGGTTTTCTGGCCCGGCTGTACTGGTTTACCGTGGAGTTCGGCCTGCTTAACACGCCGGAAGGGCGGCGCATTTACGGCGGCGGCATACTGTCGTCGCCGGGTGAAACCCAATACGCCTTTGAATCGGATAAGCCCGAATTTCGCCCCTTTAACCTGCTGGATGTGCTGCGCACGCCCTATCGTATCGATATCATGCAGCCCATCTATTATGTGCTGGACAGCCTGGACGATCTGTTTGCCATCGCCGACATGGACATTATGGCCGAGGTGCGCCGGGCCCAGCGGCTTGGGCTGTTCGCCCCCACCTTTCCACCCAAACAAACCGCCGTTTAAGGAGAATTCATGAGCCAACTGGCCCAACAACAATGCGAGGCCTGCCGGGCCGATGCCCCCCGAGTCAGCGATGCCGAGCTGGCCGAGCTGATGACCCAGATCCCCGACTGGACCCCTCAGGTCCGGGACGGCGTGCTGCAGCTGGAGCGGGAATTCAGGTTCAAGAACTTCAGGCTGGCCTGGGCCTTTGCCGACAAGGTTGCAGAACTGGCCGAAAGCGAGTTTCACCACCCGGCCATTTTGCTGGAATGGGGCAAGGTCACCGTCACCTGGTGGACCCACGCCATCGGTGGCCTGCACCGCAACGACTTTATTATGGCGGCGCGCACGGACCAGTTGCTGGACGAATGACGCGGAGACGTAAAACGTAAGAGGAAAAACGTGAGGGGTGAGGAGTATCTTTCTCCTCCCCCTTCCCCCTCACATTCGGCTTAAACCCCCAGCTTGTCGCGCAGGCTGTAGTAGACGGCGCCCATGGCGCTGAACGGCACCTGAAAGCGGCGGCCGCCGAAAAACGGCAGGTGCGGCAGGCGGGCAAAGGCGTCAAAGCGCTCGGCCTGGCCCTTGAGCACTTCCGACAGCAGCCGGCCCGCCAGGTGGGTACAGGTCACGCCGTGACCGCTGTAACCCTGCATGTAATACACGTTGGGCTCAAGCCGGCCGAACTGGGGCAGGCGCGACAGGGTCAGCAGAAAGTTGCCGGTCCAGCGGTAATCCACCTTCACCCCTTCCAGCTGCGGAAAGGTTTTCAGCAGTTTGGGCAACACCAGGCGGTCGATGTCGTCCGGATCCCGGGCGCCATAGACCACGCCGCCACCATAGAGCAGCCGGTTGTCGCCGGTGAGCCGGTAGTAATCCAGCAGATAGTTGCAGTCTTCCACACAGTAGCCGTTGGGGATCAGCCGCCGGATCTGCTCGTCACTCAGCGGCTCGGTAGTGACGATTTGAGTGCCGCAGGGCATGGCCTTGGCCGACAGCTTGGGCTCCAGGTTGCCGAGATAGGCATTGCCCGCCAGCACCACAAACCGGGCGCTGACGCTGCCTTTGTCGGTTTTGGCCTGAGCCGGGTCACCGTACGTCAGGCCGGTGACCGCCGACTGTTCAAAGATGCGACCGCCCAGCTTGCGGATGGCCTCGGCCTCGCCCAGTGCCAGATTGAGGGGGTGAATATGACCGCCGCGATGATCCAGCAGGGCGCCTACATAACGATCCGTGTCGATCTCCCGGGCCACCGCCTCGGCATCCAGCAGCTCCAGGCCATCATGGCCGTAGCGCTCCCAGTTGCCCTTCTGACTTTCCAGCTCGTGCAGCTGGCGGCGGTTGAGCGCCGCGAAAATGCCGCCGGGCCTGAAGTCGCACTTGATATCGTATTGCTCAATGCGTTCGCGAATGATGTCGCCGCCTTCAAACATCATGCTGCCCAGCATGCGGGCGGTATCGGCGCCGTAGCGGGATTCGATGACGTCTATGTCCCGGCTGTAGGAGTTGACGATCTGGCCGCCGTTGCGACCGCTGGCGCCAAAGCCGATGCGGCCGGCCTCCAGCAGCACCACATCAAAGCCCGCCTCGGTCAGAAACAGCGCGGTAGAGAGGCCGGTGTAACCGCCCCCCACCACGCACACATCGCACTGAATGTTTTCGGTCAGTTGCGGCCAGGGCGCGTGCTCGTTGGCGGTGGCCGCATAGTAGCTGTTGACGTGTTCCATGATGTGAATGCTCCCTTAATCCAGTGCCAGCCAGGTGGTCTTGAGTTCGGTAAACTTGTCAAAGGCGTGCAGTGACTTGTCGCGGCCGTTGCCGCTTTGCTTGACGCCGCCAAAGGGCACCGTCATGTCGCCGTCGTTGTAATTGTTGATAAACACGGAGCCGGCCTTGAGTTGCCGCGCCAGCCGGTGAGCCCGGCGCAGATCCGAGGTCCACAGCCCGGCGCCCAGACCGTACTGGCTGTCGTTGGCCAGTTGCACAGCCTCTTCTTCCCGTTCAAAGGTGGTCACCGCCAGCACCGGGCCGAAGATCTCTTCCCGGGCCACCGCCATATGCGGGTTGACCTGTTCCAGCACGGTGGGCCCGATAAAGTTGCCCGCCTGATCCCGGCCGTCCAGGCCCAGCACGGCGCCTTCTTCCAGACCTTCGGCAATGTAGCGGCACACGCTGCCGTGATGATCGCTGTCGATCAGGGTGCCCATGGTGGACGACGGATCCAGCGGATCCTTTGGCCTGAAGTGCTCGGCGGCCTTTTTCAGCTCGGCCATGAACTCGTCCCTGATGCTGCTTTCCACCAGCAGCCGGGTGCCGGCGATGCACACCTGGCCCTGGTTGTAGAAAATGCCGGCGGCGGACGCCCGGGCGGCCTTGGCCAGATCCGGGCAGTCGGCAAACACGATATTGGCGCTCTTGCCACCGGCCTCCAGCCACACCCGCTTCATGTTGGAGCGGCCGGCGTATTCCATCAGCAGCCGTCCCACCCCGGTGGAGCCGGTAAAGGTCAGGCAGTCCACATCCTCGTGCAGGGCCAGGGCCTTGCCCGCTTCGTGGCCGAAACCGGGCAGCACGTTGAGCACGCCATCGGGCAGGCCCGCTTCCCTGGCCAGCGCCGCCAGGCGAATGGCGGTCAGCGGCGATTTTTCCGAGGGCTTCAAAATCACCGAGTTGCCGGCGGCCAGCGCCGGGCCCAGCTTCCAGCAGGCCAGCAGCAGCGGAAAGTTCCAGGGCACGATGGCCGCCACCACGCCGATGGGCTCGCGGCTGACCAGCGCCAGGGCGTCGGGGCCGGTGGGGGCGATTTCACCGTAAATCTTGTCCACCGCCTCGGCATACCAGCGCAGGCAGCGCACCGCGCCGGGGATGTCGTCCCGCAGGCTGTGGCGAATGGGCTTGCCGGTATCCAGGGTTTCCAGCAGCGCCAGCTCTTCGGCGTGCCGCTCCATCAGCGCCGCCAGCCTGAGCAGCACCGCCTTGCGCTCGGCGGGGGCCTTTTGTGACCAGACGCCGGCCTCGAAACTGGCCCGGGCGGCGACCACCGCCATGTTCACATCCGCTTCCCGGGCCCGGCTGACTTCGGCCAGGGTAGTATCGGTGGCGGGGTTGATCACCGCAAAGCGCTCGCCCGCCACCGCCTCGCGGTATTCCCCTTCAATAAACAGCCGGCTCTCGGGTTGCAGTGTGTCCGCTTTGGCCTGCCAGTAGGCCTGGTTCCTGAACTCCATTATGTGTCTCCGCCTTGATTACAGGTTGGCCGGGGTATGGGCGCTGATAATGCGGCACTCCCGGTCCGATGTATTGGTAAAGGTATGGGGCAGCCCGGTGTCGATGACATAGCTTTGACCCGCCGTGAGCCGGTAATGTTCACCGTCCACCGTCAGCTCGATTTCCCCTTCCAGCACGGTGCCCACCTCTTCGCCCTGATGCTTGAGGTGGCCGCCGGTGCTGGTGCCCGGGGCATAGCACTCGATCAGAAAGCCCAGCGCCCGCTGACGGTTGCCGTTGTGCACCAGTCTGAACGACACCCCCCGGCTGCCGATTTCCACCAGTTCGTTTTCGTTCACCACCACCTTGTTGCGCACGGGGGCCTTGGGCTCGGCAAAAAACTCCGACAGCGACATGTCGTACACCTTGAGCAGCTTTTGCAGGCTGCTCACCGCCGGGCTCACCTTGTCCTGCTCTATGGTGCAGATGGCGCCGTGGGTCAGCCCCGACAGCTCGGCCACCCGGCGCTGGCTGAGCCCCAGCCGCCGGCGAATGTCCGCCAGCCGGCTGCCCGGCGCCAGCTCGCCATGGGTGCTCATACCGCCTCCCGTGCCCGGGCATGATCCCGGCAGGCGGCCACCAAGCCGTCGAACAGCGCCCGGGACAGAGCGTTGTCACGGCTGTGCCATTCCGGGTGCCACTGCACCCCCAGGGCAAAGGGATGGTCCGGCAGGCTGATGGCTTCCACCAGGCCGTCGGGGGCGGTGGCCTCCATCCGCACGCCCGGTCCCAGTGCCTTCACTCCCTGCATATGCAATGAATTGACCTGCTGCACGCCCTCGCCCGCCAGCTGCGCCAGCAGGCCCCCCGCCACCGGCTGAATGTCGTGGGCCGGGGCGTATTGCATTTCAAGGGGCAATTCCTTGTTTTCCCTGTGCTCGGCAAACAGCCCGGTCTCGTGCAGGCGCCGGTGCAGACGGCCGCCGCTGGCCACCACCATCTCCTGAAAACCGCGGCAAATGCCAAACAACGGCAGTTTCATGGTTTGCGCGGCGGCGATCAGCTGCAGGCTGAGCCGATCCCGGCCGGCGTCGGTATGGGGTTCTTCACCGGTCTCGCCGTAATGGTGCGGCTCCATGTTGCTGTAACTGCCGGTGAGCACAATGCCGTCAAGCCGCGCCAGCATGGCCGCCAGGGCCTGTTCATCCTCGCCCAGCTGGTGCACCAGAGGCACCGGCACCGCCCCGGCCGCCACGATGGCATCCAGGTATTTCTGTTGTACGACCAGTCCCGGATGCGGTCCCAGTTGCTGCCGGCACAGGATCACCCCCACCCAGGGCTTGTTAAATATATGAACCATATTCATGCACCTTAAACCGCTCTAAATTTTGAACACTCTGCCCCGATGGCGGGACATCCGTAAAAAATATAACCAAAACCCTAGCACCGGCGTTTTCAAAGCTCAATATTTTTTAACACTTGCAAAACAAAATAAACACACCTAAGTTATCAGCGTAAATTATATTTAACGGTCACATGGTGGTGAAATCATGCAAGCGAACACAGCGGTAACGACTCTTCCTTCTTCGGCCAGCGAGCCCGCTTCTACTCCCTTTGAACAGGAGGTGGCCGCCTACCTTGCCCGCTACCCCGAAACCCAGTACGTCGATGTGCTGTTGACCGACCTCAATGGCATTTTTCGCGGCAAGCGGCTGCCGGTGAGCGCCCTCGACAAGCTGGAAAACGGCTGTTTCTTTCCCGCTTCCGTGTTTGCCATGGATTTTCGCGGCAATGTGGTGGAGGAAACCGGCATCGGCCAGGACATCGGCGAGCCCGACCTGCCCTGCTACCCCATTGCCGGCACCCTGGTGCCCTCGGCCTCGGATGCGGAGGCGGTGGCCCAGTTGCTGCTGACCATGGTGGATGAACACGAGCAGCCCTTTGCCCTGGAACCGCGCAACGTGCTGGAACGGGTGTGGAAACAGGTGAAGGCCCGGGGCCTGACCCCGGTGATCGCCCTGGAGCTGGAGTTCTATCTGGTGGACAGAGACAGGGACGAGCAGGGCCGGCTGCAGCCTCCCTGCTCGCCGCTGACCCAGAAACGGGACACCTACAGCCAGGTCTATTCCGTGGACAACCTCAACAATTTTGCGGAGATCCTCGCCGATATCGACAATATCGCCGCCCTGCAGGGGCTGCCCGCCGACGGCGCCGTGGCCGAGGCCGCGCCGGGCCAGTTCGAGATCAACATGCACCACGGCAGCGACGTGCTGGCCGCCTGTGATCAGGCGCTGGCGCTGAAGCGGCTGATCAAGCTGGTGGCCGAGCAATACGAGATGGACGCCACCTTTATGGCCAAGCCCTACGAGGAACATCCGGGCAGCGGCCTGCACGTGCACATCAGCGTCACCGACGAACAGGGCAACAACCTGTTTGCCGATGCCGAGGGCGAGGACTCGCCGCTGCTCAGGCAGGCGCTGGCCGGCATGCTGGATCTGATGCCCGACAGCATGGCGCTGCTGGCCCCCAACATGAACGCCTTTCGCCGCTTTCAGCCGGGCATGTATGTGCCGGTGCAGGCGTCCTGGGGTCACAACAACCGCACCGTGGCCCTGCGCATTCCCGCCGGCGACGACGAGGCCCGCCGCATCGAGTACCGGGTGCCCGGCGCCGACGCCAACCCCTATCTGGTGGTGGCTACCATACTGGCCGGCCTGCTGCACGGCCTCGACAACACACTGCCGCTGCCGGAGCCGGTGGTGGGCAACGGCCTGGAGCAGGAAGGCCTGCCCCTGCCCACCCGCCAGAGCGACGCCCTGGCCCGGCTGCAAGGGGCCACCCCGCTCAAGCGCTACCTGGGTGACAAATTCATCGAGGTATACCGCATCTGCAAGCAGGATGAGCTGCTCGAATTTGAAAAGCGCATCACCGATATCGAACTGGAATGGATGCTGAAAAACGCCTGATTTCACCAACCAGGTAAAAGAGCGCCGGCAGGCGTCCCCCTCGACCAAAAAGGAAGATGATGATGGAACAACCCAATACCCTTGCCCTCAGTCCCAGTGTCAAATGGCCACCGCTCTGGCGTGGCCTGGCGGTGGCCGTGATAGCCGGTCTGGCCTTTGCCTGGCTCGGCTTTACCCACGAGCCCGGCAGCGACTACGGTGCGCTCAGCCTGCTGCCGGCGGCGCTGGTGATCACCATGGCGGTGCTCACCCGCAAAACCGTGGAATCCTTGCTGGCGGGCAGCCTGCTCGGCCTGCTGCTGCTCGACCCGGCCAACCTGGTGAGCCCGCTGGCGGACGTGACCCTGGCGGTGATGATGGATGAAACCATCGCCTGGCTGATCCTGGTGTGCGGCATGATGGGCGGGCTGATTAACCTGCTGGCGCGGGGTGGTGGCGTACACAGCTTTGGCGCCGTGATGACCCGGCTTATCAAGTCGCCCAGAAGCGCCATGGTGGGCACGGTGGGCCTGGGGCTGGTGGTGTTTATCGACGACTACCTCAATTCGCTGGCGGTGTCGTCGTCGATGAAAAGCATCACCGACCGCTTTCGCATCTCCCGGGAAAAGCTGGCCTACATCGTCGACTCCACCGCCGCTCCCATCTGCATTCTGGTGCCGGTATCCACCTGGGCGGTGTTTTTCGCTTCATTGCTGGAAGACTCGGGCGCGGCCGAAAGCGGCCAGGGCATGTCGCTCTACGTAGCCAGCATTCCCTGGATGCTGTACGGCTGGGCCGCGCTGCTGGTGGTGGCGCTGGTGGCGGCGCGCAAACTGCCGGACCTGGGCGCCATGAAAAAGGCCGAGGCCCGGGCGCAGGCCGGTCAGCCGGTGCCCGAGGGCTGGCAGGACGAGGCAACACCCGCCCCCGAGCGCAGTGTGCCCGGCTGGCTGGGACTGACCAACTTTCTGCTGCCCATGGCGGTGCTGGTGCTGGCCAGCGTGTATTACGACATCGATCTGCTGAAGGGCGTGCTGGTGGCCCTGGGTGCGACCATGGTGCTGTATTCGGTGCAGCGGCTGCTGTCGTTCCAGCAACAGGTGGACGCCACCCTCGACGGCTTCAAGGTGATGCTGTATCCGCTCGCCACCGTCTGTGCCGGCTTTATTCTGAAGGAAGTGAACGATCAGCTGGGCATGACCCGCTACATCATCGACACCGTCACCCCGCTGCTGACGCCGGCGCTGTTGCCCGCTGTGGTGTTTCTGGTGATGGCCGCGGTGGTGTTCAGCACCGCCTCGAGCTGGGGCGTGTTCGTGATTTCCCTGCCCATCGTCGTGCCCCTGGGCCAGGCCATGAACGTGCCCATGCCGCTGGTGGTGGGTGCCCTGCTGTCGGCCTCGGCCTTTGGCAGCCACGCCTGCTTCTTCAGCGACTCCACCGTACTGTCGGCCCAGGGCGCCGGCTGCGACACCATGGATCACGCCCTGACCCAGCTGCCCTATGCGCTGATCGGCGGTGTCCTTACCCTGGCCGCCCTGCTGGCCGCGGGCTTCTGGATGATGTAACGGGAAACGTTGAAACGACAATGTACCTTAAGGGCCTGCCTGGCAGGCCCTTAGCCGTTCTGGCTTTGGCAATACTCCACGAAGGCCTCGGGGTTAAGGGGCGGCGAATACCAGTAGCCCTGTACCAGGTTACAGCCCATGGTCCTGAGCAGCGCCACCTGTTCGGGGCGCTCCACTCCCTCGGCCACGGTTTCGCAGCCCAGTATGCGGGCCATGTGGATCACCGCCTGGGCCAGGCCCCGGTCCTGCTCGTCGGCGTCCATTCGCTCCACAAAGGCCTTGTCTATCTTGAGCACCGACACCGGCATGGTCTTGAGGTAGGCCAACGACGAATAGCCGGTGCCGAAGTCGTCAATGGCAATGCCGATGCCCGCCGCCGCCAGCTGGTTGAGCTGCACCAGCGCCAGCTCCATGTTTTGCATCAACCCCGACTCGGTCACCTCGATTTCCAGCGCGCCCGGTGGTAACCGGCTGTGGGCCAGGCGAGTGATCAGGCCATCGGCAAAGCCCGGCTGCATCAGCTGCAGCGCCGCCACGTTCACCGCCACGCGAAAGTCCGGGGGCACGGCCCCCTGCGCCAGCCATTGCTCCAGCTGGTCTATGGCGGTGTCGATCACCCAGCTTCCCAGGCGCAGAATATCGCCGCTGCTTTCGGCAATGGGAATAAAATCCGCCGGCGATACAAAGCCGAACTCGGGGCTGACCCAGCGCAACAGGGCCTCGGCCCCCACCACCCGCTCGCCGCTCAGCTCCATCTTGGGCTGATACACCAGAAACAGCTGATGCTGCTCGGCGGCGGTGCGCAGGGCCTGACGGTAATGGCTGAGGGTCAGCAACCGCTGCTCCAGGGCCGGTTCAAAGCAGCGCCATGTGCCGGCCTTGGGCGGCAACGCCATGGCCGCCTGCCGAATCAGGTGCTCGGCGCTGTCGTGGGCCTGGGCGCTGTGGCTGATGCCGACCCGGCAATCCAGGTGCAGCAGCAGCCGTTCCACCTCAATGCCCTGAGCCAGGCTGTGCAGCAGGGCATCGGCCCGGCAGGCCAGCCCGTCCGTCTGCGGCGTGCCGAAGTCCAGTACCAGCCACTCGCTGTTGCTCCAGGCACCAAACACGCACGATTGCTCATGCAGCAACGACTGCAGGCGTTCACTCAGGGTGCGGCTCAGGGTTTCGGCCACCCGCAGGCCATGCAGCCGGGCAATGTCTTCCAGGCCGTCGAGGGCAACAAAATACACCACCACGCCGCGCCCGGTGTGCCCCTGCAACTGCTCCAGCAGGCCACGCCGGTTAAGCCGGCCGGTAACCGGATCACTGATCGCCTGTTGCTGCAGCTCGCTGGTACGCTGGCGCACCTCGTCTTCCAGCCAGGCGGCGCGCACGCTGCGCTCGCGCAACAGAAAGTGGGCCTCCAGGGTGTTGCGAATGCGCTGCAGCACTTCCAGCTGGTCAAAGGGTTTGTTGAGAAAGTCCCGGGCCCCCAGGCCCAGGGCCCGCAGCCGGGTGTCGGCATCGGTCTGGGCACTGAGCACAATCACCGGCGGTGCCTGCTCGCCCCACTCGGCATGCAGCCATTCCAGCACCCGGTAGCCGTCCAGGTGCGGCATGCGAATATCCAGCAGCAACAGGTCCACCCGCTGGGCCTTCATGATCTGCGGCAGCCGGCGCGGGTCGGTTTCTCCATGCACATGGCGGTAGCCCTCGTCTTCCAGCAGACAGAGCAGCAGCTCCACGTTCACCGGATTGTCGTCGAGCACCAGAATGTGGGCGTCGGCGTGAGTGGGCACGGTCATGACGCGTCTCCGGTCAGCTCACCGAGCAGCGCCAGCAGCCGGGGAATGTCCACCGGCTTGGTCAGGTAGTCCCGAAAGCCGGCCCTGCGGGCCTGGCGCACCTCTTCCGGCATGGCATTGGCCGACAGCGCCACCACCGGCACATGGCGCGTGCGCGGATGCCGCCCCAGCAGGCGGGTCGCCTCGATTCCGTTCATGCCGGGCAGGTTGATGTCCATCAGGATCAGATCCGGCGGGCTGGCGCAGGCCATTTCAAAGGCCAGCTCCGCCGAGTGCACACAGGCCAGCTCGATGCCGTCGAGGTCATCGAACAGATCGTTCAGCAAGCGCTGGTTGGCCGGATTGTCTTCCACGTAAAGCACGGTTTTGCCAGCTCCGGCAACCGGCTCCCGCGACGGCAGAGCTTCCGGCAGGGCCGCCGTTGATGCCGGCTCGGCCAGGGGCAGGCAGAACCAGAACTCACAGCCATCACCGGGGTGGTTGTTGACACCGATCTCTCCCTGCATCTGCTCGACAATGCTTTTGGTCAGCGCCAGCCCCACGCCGGTCCCCTCAATGACGCCGTTCTCGGCTCCCAGGCGGTTAAAAGGCTGAAACAACTGATCGAGGTGCTCGGGAGCAATGCCGGCTCCGGTGTCCCGCACCGCAATGCGCAGGCGCTCACCGTCGCGACGGCAGGCAATGTTGACCTGGCCATCGGGCCGGTTGTACTTGATGGCGTTGGAAATCAGGTTGATCAGCACCTGCTTGAGCCGGGTGTAATCGGCGGTGACGGTGCCGCAGCGCCCCACCTGCACCAACAGCTGAATGCCCTGTTGCTGGGCCATGGGGGAGAGAATGTCACAGGCCTCGCGCACCACGTCGGTCACATCGATGGCCTCGAACGACATGTCGATGCGACCGGCCTCGATGCGTGCCAGATCCAGCACCTCGTTGATCAACTTGAGCAGGTGGCTGCCGCTTTTGTAAATCTGCTCCACCTGACGCAACTGGCGCTCGCCCAGGGGGGTGCGCTGGTTGTTCTGCAGCAGCTGGGCAAAGCCCATGATGGCGTTAAGGGGCGTGCGCAGCTCATGGCTCATGGACGACAGAAACTCGGTTTTGGCCCGGCTGGCACGCTCAGACTCATCCCGGGCCTGCCGCAACTGCTCGGTGACCGCCTCCCGCTCGCGCAACTGGCGATAGAGGTTGATCAGCAGGGCGCAGGTGGAGGTAAAGGGCTCCAGCCAGGCCACCAGCGCCTGACTGTAGTCCTCGCGACCATTGGCGATGGCGAACATGCCGATCACCTCGCCGTCATCGATAATGGGAACCCCCAGAAAATTGTGCAGCGGCGGATGGCCGGGTGGAAAGCCACCGCGGCGGGCATCTCCGGCCATGTCGTTACTGAGCACGGTCTGGCCGCCGGCGAACACCCGGCCCAGCATGCTGGCCGGGTTGGTGAGCAGCATCTCCCCGGCCTGCAGTTTGAGCATCAGCTGGCGCGACTCCTCGCTCCAGGACAGGTCGGTGATGGCATGCACCTTCAACGCCGGCCCGCTTTCAACGGGCAGCACCTCGCCGATCAGGGAATAGTCGCTGCCGGTGAGCTCCCGCAGCGCCTCCTGCAAAAAGCCCCACAACTGGTTGCCGGACATGAGCGCATGGTAGTCGGTCAGACCCTTGTGCAGCACGCTCAGCAGCCGCTGCTGACGCTCCAGCTGGCGGGCCGCCTCCCGCTCCCGCAGCTCGGCCTGATGCGTTTCGCTGAGGTCGGTAAGAATGCCGATAAACTCGGCGTTGTCATGCTGATCGTCCTGGCGCACCTGACCCACCGCCAGGTGCACCGGCACCTGCTGACCGTTCCTGTGCAGGGCCGCCACTCTTCGCCCCTTGCCAATGACCCTGGCCTCACCGCCGTCAAGATAGCTGCGAATATACTGATCGTGATGCTCCGCCCACTGGGCCGGCATCAGCCGGCTGACATTCTGCCCCAGCAGCTCTTCCCGCCCGTAACCGAGCAGCTTGAGAGCGTAGTCGTTGATCTCCCGAATCCGGCCCCGGCCATCAATGCGGACGATGCCGGCGGCGGCCCCTTGCGTAATGGCCTCATAGCGGGCCAGCCGGCTGTCGCTCAGGTGGCCCTGCTCATTCAGCTGTTGCCGCTTCCAGCGCAGCCGCAGCAGGGCCCGGGCCTGCTCGGCCAGCAGGCCCAGCCGACGCCGTTCTTCTTCGCTCAGGGTGCGGGCCTGCGTGTCCAGCACCGCCAGCACCCCCAGCACCAGGCCGGATTCCAGATAAAGGGGAAACCCGGCATAAAACCGCAGCCCGGGTTCGCCGGTGACCAGAGGATTGCCGGCAAAACGCGGATCCTGGCTGGCGTCCGGTACGATCAACGGCGCCCCGTCGGCCACCACCCAGCTGCAAAAGGCGATGTCCCGCGGGGTTTCCTGCACCGCCAGCCCGCGCCGGCCACGAAACCACTGGCGGTGTTCGTCCACCAGCGATACCACCCCCATGGGGGTATCGAGCAGCAGGCAGGCCAGCTCCACCAGTTGATCGAATTCCGGGTCTGCCGGCGTGTCGAGCAGTTGCAGCTGGTGCAGGCAGGCCAGGCGGGCGGGTTCGTTGCAGGGCAAGGGGGCGGCGTGGGTCATGATCAACGTTCCGTGTCGAGGCGTCTCTGGTGGCAATAGGTATTCGTCATCTCGGGTTGCCCGAGCATACTAACGCGCCCCCAACACAAAAACGACCCATGCGGGTCGCTTTATGTGGAGTCCGGTCCGGGTTTACATGCCCAGCAGCCACCTCAGGGCCATGCCCACCAGGGTGATCAGGCCCACTCCGGCCAGATAAAGGCCGGCAAACCACAGCCAGCCCCGTTTACCGGCCATCAGTAGCCTTCCTCAAAGTCTTCCACCTTGCCGGAGAAAATGCGGTAGCCCCACAGGGTATAGGCGCAGATCAGCGGCAGGAAGATGGCGATACCCGGCAGCAGGAAGGTCAGGCTGGAGTCCGGTGCGCTGGCCTGCCACAGGGTCAGCCGGTGCGGGATCAGATAGGGGAACAGGCTCACCACCAGACCGCCAAAGCCCAGCACGAACAGGCCGCAGGCCAGCCAGAAGGGCCGGGTCTCGTGGGGCTCGCCATCCAGATCCCGGTACAGCAGGAAGCCCAGCAGCACGCTCGCCAGCGGCAGCGGCGACAGCCACAGCAGGTTGAGACCGTCAAACCAGCGGCTGCTGACTTCCTCGTTGGCCAGCACCATCCACAGGCTCAGCACCAGCAGAATGGCCATGATGGCCAGCACCAGCCGGCGACCGAGGTGGGCGGCCCGGGCCAGCATCTGCTCCCGGCTTTTCAAGACCAGGTAGCAGCAGGCCAGCAGGGCATAGGCCACCATCAGCGCAAAACCGGTAAAAATGCTGAACGGGCTGAGCCAGGCCAGGGCCCCCAGCTCGCCGGGGCCGGCGTCTACCCCCTGCACTACGGCGCCGAGAATGGCGCCCTGGCAAAAGGTGGCCACGGTGGAGCCAAGCCAGAACGATTTGTCCCACCAGGGCTTGGAGCGGTGCGACTTGAAGCGGTATTCAAAGGCCACGCCCCGGAATATCAGCCCGATCAGCATGATGATAATGGGCGTATACAGGGTGGCCAGTATGCCGGCGTAGGCGGCGGGAAAGGCGGCGAACAGCACCACACCGCCAAACACCAGCCAGGTTTCGTTGCCGTCCCACACATGAGAGATGGAGCGCATCATGTGATCCCGCTCGCCCTCGCTGCGAAACCAGGGGTAGAGAATGCCGAGGCCGAGGTCAAAGCCGTCCAGCACCACGTACATCAGTACCGCAAAGCCCAGCAGCAAATAATAAAACAGTGCCAGATCCATTTCAGTTCTCCACCACGTCGTGTTGCATTTTCTTCACCCAGGCCAGGGCAAAGCCGGGGGCCTTGATACCAATCATGTGCTGCTCAAGCCGCGCCATGTCCGGCGGCCCCTTACGCACCAGCTTGGCCATGAAATAGAGGTAGACGCAGAACAGCAAACTGTAGGTCAGCACAAACAGGGTGAGGGAAAACAGCACCCGCTCCGCCGGCAGCGGCGACACCACCTCCATGGTGCGCACCAGGCCGTGCACCAGCCAGGGCTGGCGGCCCACTTCGGCCACGTACCAGCCGGCCAGGGTGGAGATCACGCCCGACGGGATCATCAGCATCATCAGCCACTGAAACGGCCGGCTTTCAAAACGGCCGTTCTTTCTGCGCAGCCACAGGCCCCACAGGGCGGCGCCGATCATCAGCACGCCCAGCCCCACCATAATGCGGAAGGAATAAAACACCAGGGGCACATAGGGGCGTTCATCGGCAGGCACCGACTTCAGCCCCTGCAGTTCACCGTCCGGCTCATGGGTAAGGATCAGCGACGCCAGCTTGGGAATGGCAATCTCGAAATGGTTGGTCTCGGCCTCCATGTCGGGCACCGCAAACAGCAGCAGCGGCGCGCCGCGCTCGGTTTCCGGCCAGATCCCCTCCATCGCCGCCACCTTGATGGGCTGATGCTCCTTCACGTTCAGGCCGTGAAAGTCGCCGACAATAGCCTGCACCGGCGCCAGCAGCAGCGCCGCCCACAGCGCCATGGACAGGCCCTTGCGACCAAAGGCGCGATCCCGGCCCTGGTACAGGTACCAGGCGCTGACACCGCCCACCAGGAAGGTGGCGCTGAGCATGGCCGCCAGCAGCATGTGGGTCAGCCGGTAGGGCATGGACGGGTTGAAAATCACCTCCATCCAGCTGGCCACCTCGAAGCGGCCGTCCACCAGCGCATAGCCCGCCGGGGTCTGCATCCAGGAGTTGGCCACGATGATCCAGAACGCCGAAATCCAGGTGCCCAGGGCCACCACACAGGTAGAGAAAAAGTGCAGCTTCTCCCCCACCCGCTGCCAGCCGAACAGCATGACCCCGAGAAAGCCCGCCTCCAGGAAAAAGGCGGTCAGTACCTCGTAGGCCATCAAGGGCCCGAGCACGGCGCCGGTGATCTCGGAAAAGCGGGAAAAGTTGGTGCCGAACTCGTAGGACAGCACGATGCCGCTCACCACCCCCATGCCGAAGGTCACGGCAAAGGGCTTGATCCAGAACTTGGCCAGCTGAAAATACACCGGATTGCGGGTTTTCAGCCACAGCCCCTCCCAGATGGCAATGGCGGTGGCCAGGCCGATGGTCATGGCCGGAAAGATAATGTGAAAACTGACGGTAAAGGCGAACTGTATTCGCGACAGAATGGCGGCATCAAGCTCCATGGTTCCTCCTTAGCGGGCCAGCCGGCGACGTACCAGGGCCGGCAGCCCTGCCATCAGCAGAACAACCAGGATGGCGGAAAATTCCATCAACAGCGTGATCAGGTTCATTGTTATATGGCTCACTCGTTAGTCTGGTGAGCTGGTTTTGCATGAAGCGTGCCAGCCTTTGGAAAACCCCGCCCCGCCTTGCCCTGGATCAATAAAAACGCAAAAACTTGTGTTCACCGACAACAAGGTTTACAGTTTTTTCGCCCGTAACTGTCAACGCTATTTACACCCGGACGCGCTCATTCATGTCCCTGGAACTCGCCTTTGAACTGATGATGATGCTCACCAGCGGCTGCGCCCTGCTGGTGTCGGCCTGGCTGTTCTGGCGGGCCCGCAACCGGCGCAGCATGAAGGCGCTGGCGGGCTTTGGCATCATGATGGCGCTGTGGTGTGCCGGCCATGTGGCGGTGTTTTACGGCCAGCACGGTCTGGGCATGGCGCTGATCCTGGCCAACCCGCTGATGCCCACCTTTTTTCTCGACTTCGCCATCGGTTTTGTCAACCAGGGGCCGGGCCAGCGCCCCTGGCTGGGCCGGCTGGCCCGCTATCGCGGCCTGCTCTACGCCGCCGCCGTGCTGGTGAGTCTGCTCACCCTGTGGCAGGGGGGCGGCGACATCATCGCCTTTGGCCCCTTTGAACACTATTTCGTGTTTCGTGGCAGCGGCTGGTTCAACATCGGCTACACCATTTTCATCGGCGTGCTGGCCCACGCCCTGCTGCTGTGGGGCTTTGCACGGCAACGGGGCAACCGCCGCCGTTCCATCGCCGCCATGTTTGCCGCCGGCGCCTGGGGCCTGCTGCTGGCCACCAGCTTCATTTTTCCGTCACTGGGGCTGCTGTGGTATCCCTGGCCCATGCTGCTGTTGCCCAGCTACGTGTTGCTGCTGGTGTACGGCGTGGTGCGCTACCAGATGCTGGAGGTTAACGCCTGGGCCAACCGGGCGCTGCTGTGGATTTTAATGACCGGGCTGCTGCTGGGACTGATGGTGCTGTTCAGCGCCATGGCCGGACGCCTGGGCATGCAGGCCCTGGCCGCCGTGCCCCAGTGGCAACTGTGGCTGTACTCCCTGCTGCTGCTGATGCTGGCACTGGCGCTGTATCAGCCGGTGAGCAAGCTGGTGGAACGGCTGATTTACCCGGGCAGCCGGCTCGACGAACAGCTGCTCGACACCTGGCTGGCGCAACTGCGCGATGCCGACGGCTGGGAGGCGCTGGCCGACGCGGCCCAGCGCTTGCTGGCCCGGCAGATGGGCCAGCCGGTCACGGTGAGGCTGCTGACCCGGCCGCCCTTGTTCGAGCCCAGCCCGGGACTGGAGCTGTGGTGCCTGCATCAGGCCCATGGCTGGCAGTTCCGGCTGCGGGGCTTTGACGACGTTACCCCCGGCATGCGCCTCACCGCCGAGGTGTTCGGCTCCCTGCTGGCCACCCGCTGCGGCCTGCTGGAAAGTTCGCTGCAACTGGCCGAGGCCGAGCGCAAACGGGTGTCGGAGCAGCACCTGGTGGAGCTGGGCGGACTGTCGGCGGCCATGGCCCACGAGCTGCGCAACCCGCTCAATATCATCTCCATGGCCACCGCCGGCCTGGAGGCGGATCGCAAGGCCATAATTCAGGATCAGCTCAAGCGCGCCGACCGGCTGATCGTGGACATGCTGGCCTATTCCGGCCAGTTGCAGATTCAGCCCCGCCCCCTGGCCCTGGCGCCCCTGCTGGAAAGCCTGCGCCCCCGGTTCGACTGGCAGCAGGTGAGCTTTGATTACTGTCTGCCGGACAATTATCACCTGTACGCAGACCCCTACCGGTTGCAACAGGTGCTGACCAATCTCATCGACAATGCCCTGTCGTTTTTGCGCAATCACCCCGATGGCAGGCTGCGGCTTGAAGGCGGTGACACGCCCGGCGTGCTGTGGCTGCACAACAACGGCCCGGCCATCGAGGCCGATATGCAGGCTCACTTGTTCCGCCCGTTCGTGACCCGTCGGCCCGGCGGCAGCGGCCTGGGCCTGGCCATCGTCCAGCGCATCATGGAGGCCCACGGCGGCCATATTCGCCATCGTCACGACGCCGGCTGGCCGGTGACCTTTGAGCTTTATTTTCCCGAGGAGCCCACATCATGACCCAGGCCCGCATTATCGTCATCGACGACGAGCCCGCCTTTCGCACCCTGAGCGCCCAGTGGCTGCAGGCCGAAGGCTACGAGGTGCATACCGGTGCCGATCTCGACGCCCTGCGTGCCCTGCTGACCCGAGTGGATGCGGATCTGATCCTGCTGGATCTGTCGCTGCCGCCCCGCTTCGATCCGCACCACACCCTGAGTGCCCTGCCCGAATTCACCGACAGACCCGTGATCATTCTCACCGGCCACGGCGAGCGGGAGCTGGCACTGGAAGCCCTGCGCCAGGGCGCCTGGGATCTGCTGGCCAAACCCATGGATCCGGACCTGCTGGCGGTGGTGATCCGCCGCGCCATTACCAAACACCAGCTGGTGCGCGAGCTCAACAGCCTGAAAACCCGCATGGGCCGGCAAAACCCCATCACTACCCTGGTGGGGGCCTCACCGGCCATGAACACCATTCGCGCCCTGGTCAGCCGCATTGCCCCCACCGATGTGCGGGTGCTGGTCACCGGCCCCTCCGGCACCGGCAAGGAAGTGATCTCCCGCGCCATTCACGATCTCAGCCCGCGCGCGCATGGCCCCTTTATCTCGGTGCACTGCGGCGCCATTCCCGCCGAGCTGCTGGAAAGCGAGTTGTTTGGCCACACCAAAGGCGCCTTTACCGGCGCCGACCGCCACAAGGACGGCCTGCTCAAGCTGGCCGACGGCGGCACCCTGTTTCTCGATGAAATCGGCGACATGCCCCTGGCGATGCAGGTCAAGTTGCTCAGGGTGTTGCAGGAAGGCACTTTCTACCCGGTAGGCGGGCGCACGCTTGAAACCATTAACGTACGGGTGATCTCGGCCACCAACGCCAGCCTGCCCGACAAGGTGGCCAGTGGCGAGTTCAGGGAGGACTTGTTCTACCGCATCAAGGGTGTGACCATTGAAACCCGGCCGCTGGATGATCGCCCGGAAGACATTCCGCTGCTGATCAGCCACTTCCTCGAACTGCAGGCCCAGGGCAGCGGCCGGCCGCCGCTGCATCCCGACTCCGCCGCCTTTCACTGGTTTATTCAGCGACGCTGGCCGGGCAATGTACGCGAGCTGAAAAGCACCCTCGACAGCGTGGCCGCCATCGCCCAGGGGGGCATTATCACCCTGGACGACATCGCCCTGCTTTACCCCGACGCCAAAGAGCCCGGCCCGGCCATGCCCGCATCCGGCGGCGACACGCTTGAAGCCCAGGTGCGGGCACTGGAAATCATGCTGATCACCGACGCCCTGGCCCGCCACGACAACAACCGCACCCGCGCCGCCCAGGCGCTGGGACTATCCCGCCAGGGGCTGCTGAAAAAGATCGAGCGTTACGGGCTGTAACCGAAAGACAGACATAAAAATGCCGGCGCAAGGCCGGCAAAAAACCAACAAGGAAGAACTCGGTTAGCCCTGGCAAGAGGCGCTGGCGGCGGCCTGCTCAGCCTTCTCAATGCGGGTGTCGGTGGCCGGATGGCTGGAAAACAGGCCACCGCCGTTACCGGCGTGCTGCATCAGCTTTTGCTGGGCACGCACGGCGGCGTAGGGGTTCATGCCCAGCTGGCACAACACTTCCACTCCATAGGCGTCGGACTCCAGCTCATCCTGCTGGGAAAACTGAGCGCTGAGGAACTTGGCGCCAATATCGCCGTACTGGGAAGACGCCAGTGAGCCCACGGTGCCGCCGGCCGCCACCGCCGCCTGTTTGGCGGCTTCGGTCAGGTAGGCAGTCTTGAACTGATTCAGGGAATGCTCGAACTTGACGTGACCGATCTCGTGGCCGATGACCGCCACCAGCTCGGCGTCATCCATCACGTCCATCAGGCCGGAATACACCCGCACCGTACCATCAGGCATGGCAAAGGCGTTGATCTCGTCGGACTCGTACACCGCAAAGTTGAGTGGGGTGCCATCAATGCTGGTCAGCTCCCTGGTCAGTTTGGCCAGGCGCTTGCTGTAACGGCTGTTGGGCGCGGAAACCTTGCTCTGGGCATCCATCTGCTCCGCCGACAGGCTGGCCTGGGCCTGAAGCTCGGCCTTGGACAGGGTCATGCCCTTAAAGGCGGTCATGCCGGCACCGAGCAGGCCGCTGGTGTCGTTGGATACACAACCGGACAGGCCGGCCACGGCTATCAGGGCGGCGATCATGGTTTTATTCATTTTTTGATTTCCCGTGATTTATCAATGGCGAGGGGCAATCCGGATGCTGAAAACACTCACCTCTCAATTTGAGAAGGGCGCAATGTAAATAAAGAAAGGTTCATTTGCAACCAAAACGGTCCGGCCTGAAGGACCCATACAAAACCATTTCTGCACCTATACTGCGGTTGTTGATCTTCCGCAAACAGGCGGCATCAGGGCAGCTCTATGATGCGCGCCACTGTATTGAACTCGAGAGGTAGCGCCATGCTGAGAAAACTGAAAATCGGGCCCAGGGCCATGCTTTCCTTTGGGCTGCTGGGTGCCATCACCCTGTTGCTGGGGCTGCTGGCCATGGCGCAATTTGGCCGCATTGGCCAGGAAGTCAGCGTCATGGCCAACATGCGCATTCCCGCCGCCATTCGCATCGGCGAGATGCGCAGCGGTTTTTTGCTGATCCGTCTCTATACCATGAACGCCCTGTTTGCCGACACCGAGCAGCGCCGGCGCGACGCCCTGGCGCGGCTTGAGACCCTGGAAAAGGACTTTGCTACCCATATCGAGAAAATGGGCCAGCGGGTGGAATCGGCCGAGGGCCGGCAGTTGCTGAGCAATATCATCAACAGCAAGGCCGAGTATGACGGCCTGCATCACCGCCTGCTGAACATGCTGCAAAACGGCCAGATTGAACAGGCCAGGCTGTTTCGCCATCAGGGCTTTAACGAGCTGGGCCTGAAGGTCAGCACCGACCTCGACAAGCTCGGCGACTACCAGAAACTGCGCGCCGACGAGGCGGTGGCCATCACCGACGACATCATCGCCTTCTCCAACACCGCCATGACGGCGGCCATCGCACTGGCTCTGGGACTGATGGTAACACTGGCCCTGCTGTTCAGCCGCAGCCTGCTGCTGCCCATTCGCAAGGCGGTGGAAGTGAGCAGCACCATTGCCGCAGGTAACCTGACTTCCTGCTTCAGTGATGACGCCAGGGACGAGGCCGGCGATATGATCCGGGCGCTGGCCGGCATGCAGCAACGACTGAAGCAGACCATTGCCGAAATCAACGACTCCTCTTCCCGGCTGGCCGCCACCGCCGAGGAGCTGAGCGTGGTCACCGATCAGTCCACCCGCACCCAGCAACAGCAAAGCGACGAGCTGGAGCAGGCCGCCACCGCGGTCAATGAGATGACCTCGGCGGTGGAAGAAGTGGCCCGCAACGCCGCCGCCACCTCGCACAATTCCGACGTCGCCGACGACAAGGCCCGCATCGGCCGCGACAAGGTCACCCACACCATCAATACCGTCGCCGAGCTGGAGCAGGAAATGACCCATACCCGCGCAGGCGTGGAAAGCCTGGCGACCAGAGTGCGCGATATTGGCACCGTGCTCGACGTGATCCGCGGCATTGCCGAGCAGACCAACCTGCTGGCGCTGAACGCCGCCATCGAGGCCGCCCGGGCCGGCGAGTCGGGCCGGGGCTTTGCGGTGGTGGCCGACGAGGTGCGCGCCCTGGCCCACCGCACTCAGGAGTCGACCCGGGAAATCGAGGCGATGATGAACGCCATTCAGAACGAAACCAACGACACCGTCAACGCCATTCAGGTGAGCACCGAACGCAGCGCCCAGACCCGGCAGGTTGCCCAGGAGGCCGGCGAGGCATTACAGCTGATTGCCGAGGCCATCATGCAGATCAATGAGCAGAACCAGACCATTGCCAGCGCCGCCGAAGAGCAGGCCTCGGTGTCCCGGGAAGTGGACCGCAACCTGGTGAATATTCGGGATCTGTCGGTGCAGACCTCCGCCGGCGCCAACCAGACCAGCGCCTCCAGCAACGATCTGGCCCGCCTGGCCGAACAGCTCAACCAGCTGGTGGGCAGGTTTCAGATTTAACCCCGGAGGACTCCGCCAGCTCCCCCGCCCCGGCGGGGGAGCCAATGCCGGCTCACATCCGGCATGACCGTATCCAGCGCCCGGTTACCCCAGATTGAAATAAAACACGATCAACAGGGCAATGGGCGAGAGGTAGCGGATCACCGGGTACCACAGCCGGTGCCAGTGGCCCAGCTCGGCGGCGGAGTGGGCCGGCTTCATTTTCCAGCCCACAAAAACGGCGGTAAAGAAGGCCCCCAGGGGCATCATGATATTGGCGGTGAGGTAGTCGTACAGATCAAACAGCGTCTTGCCTTCAAAGCGCGCGAACATGTCCAGCGGAGTAAAGCCGGACCACTCATTCAGCGACAGCACGGTGGTAATGCCCACCAGCCAGGCCACCAGGCCGCCGCCTACCGCCGCCTTCACCCGGCTGACACCCTTTTCGTTCAGGTAGCTGACCAGTGACTCCAGCATGGAAATGGACGAACTCCAGGCCGCAAACAGCAGCAGCACAAAGAACAGAGTGGCAAAGAAGCTGCCGCCGGGCATCTGGCCAAAGGACACCGGCAGGGTCACGAAGATCAACCCCGGCCCCGCGCCGGCTTCAAGGCCATTGGCGAACACGATGGGGAAGATCGCCAGCCCCGCAAGCAGGGCCACACCGGTGTCCATGATCGCCACCACCACGGAGGTGCGGGCAATGGAGACGTCCTTTTTCAGGTAGGCGCCGTAGGCCATCATGGCGCCGCTGGCCAGGCTCAGGGTAAAGAAGGCGTGGCCCAGCGCCACCAGCACCGCCTCGGCGGTGAGGGCGGAGAAGTCGGGCGTAAACAGGAAGGCGGCCGCCTCACCGAAATGGCCGGTGGTCATGGCATAGCCCACCAGGATCAGCAGCAACACAAACAGCGCCGGCATCAGTTTGGTCACCGTCCGCTCCAGGCCGTGGCGCACACCGCCGGCGGAGACCAGTACCGTCAGTCCCATAAACACCGAGTGCCACAACAGCAGCTGGCCCGGTGAGGCCAGCAGGCCTTCAAACAGGCTGCCCGATTGCTCGGCGCTGATGTTGCTCAGCTCGCCGCTGGCCGCCGACACAATATAGGGCATGGTCCAGCCGGCGATCACGCTGTAAAACGACAGGATCAAAAAAGCCGCCAGGGTGGCCATAAAGCCGACGCCCACCCAGCTGCGGCTGCGCCCTTCGCTGGCCGCCACCTGCGCCATGGTGCCGATGGGGCTTTTGCCGCCGCGCCGGCCCAGCATGACTTCCGCCATCATCAGCGGCAGGCCGATCACGGCGATACAGGCCAGATACACCAGCACAAAGGCGCCGCCGCCGTTTTCGCCGGTGATATAGGGAAACTTCCAGATATTGCCAAGGCCGACCGCCGAGCCGACCGCCGCCATGATAAAGGCAAACCGGCTGGACCACTGGGCCGGACGCACGCCGGCCCCCTGCACGTTGTTACTCACACCCACTCCGTTATGTCTTCGGTTTTTTGTTGGTTATCAGCCACCCCGGACACAGGTGTAAAGAATAGCTGACAGCATGTCCTGCTATTTTGCCAGCTTGCGCTCAAATAAAAAACGGTTGGGATTAAAAATGGGAGATTAATCCGCCTTCAGCACCCCCCTGCGTATCTGATCCTCCTCAATGGATTCAAAAAGCGCCTGAAAATTGCCCTCGCCAAAGCCCTCGTTGCCCTTGCGCTGAATGATTTCAAAGAAGATGGGCCCGATCACGGTATCGGTGAAGATCTGCAGCAGCAGCCCCTGGCCTTCGCCGGGCGCGCCGTCCATCAGAATGCGGTTTTGCCGCAGCCGGGCCAGGTCCTCGCCGTGACCGGGCAGGCGCGCATCCAGCCGCTCGTAGTAGGTGTCGGGCGTATCCATAAAGCTCATGCCGCCGGCGCGCAGCCGCTCCACGGTGTGGTAAATGTCGTCGGTGCCCAGCGCGATATGCTGAATGCCCTCGCCCTTGTACTGGCGCAGAAACTCCTCAATCTGGCTGTGTTCGTCGGAAGATTCGTTGATGGGAATGCGAATTTTGCCACAGGGGCTGGTCATGGCCCGGGAGCGCAGCCCGGTGAGCTTGCCTTCGATATCGAAATAGCGGATTTCCCGAAAGTTGAACAGCCGCTGGTAAAAGCCGGCCCAGATGTCCATATGGCCCCGGGCCACATTGTGGGTGAGGTGATCGATATAGGTGAGCCCCACCCCTTCGGGGTGACGTTCCACACCCTCGACCGGCCGAAAGTCCACGTCGTAGATGCTGTGATCGCCGTAGCGGTCCACCAGATAAATCAGCGAGCCACCAATGCCCTCGATGGCCGGGATCTGCAGCTCCATGGGGCCGGCGCCGGACGGCACCACTTTGGCGCCATCGGCCTGCAACCGTTTCAGGGCGAGGCCGGCGTCCTTCACCCTGAACGCCATGGCGTTGGCACAGGGGCCGTGACTTTTGGCAAACTGCGCCGCCTGGCTGTCGGGCTCGGCATTGAGAATAAAGTTGATGTCGCCCTGGCGATACAGGGTCACATTCTTGCTGCGATGGCGGGACACCGCCACAAAACCGAGACGCTCAAACAACTGCGCCAGCCGCTCGGGCTCGGTGGAAGCATATTCCACAAACTCGAAACCATCGGTACCCAGCGGGTTCTCCCACAGGCTCTTGTCGTTCGCTGCCATTGCGCCCTCCTTACCTCCAGGCTGCCGCGCCCTTAAGTATAAAAGCGGGGGGGGGCGTGTGCAGACTGGAGGTGGATGGAGCAGGTGTAAAGAAAGGATGACAGGAGTGAGTCGAGGGACTGGCCCGGGCCGATATCGCCATTGCCACCACGGCCCCCGCCAACCGCGCTGTGCCCCCCTATGAAAAACTGCGCGCCGCCGGCATTCGGGTCACCGCCGGCAACGACGGCATTCGCGACACCTGGAGCCCCTACGGCAATGCCGACATGCTGCAGCGGGCCATGCTGATGGGCCTGAAATACCGCTGGCGTCAGGACAGGGAGCTGGATCAGGCGCTGCATGCCATTACTCGGGGCGGCGCCGAGGTGATGGGCCTTGCCGACTATGGCCTGGCGGAAGGCTGCCAGGCCGATCTGGTATTGCTGGATGCCAGAGTGCCGGCTGAAGCCATTGTTGAACCGCCCAGGGATCGCACCGTGTTCAAGGCCGGCATCCTGGTGGCCGACCGGGGCGAGTGCCTGTTCTGAGCCCGCTTGTTCAATCACATTCTGCCCGTATGCGGGCACCCAGGAGCACTAATGAAAACCACCAGAATCACCGCCAGATACATTGTCGGCTTTCAGGATGGCGGCCACCATATTTACGAAGACGGCGAGCTGGTCTACCGCGGCGACACCGTGCTGTTTGTCGGCCACGACTATCCGGAACCGGTGGACGAAACCCTGGACATGGGCAACGCCCTGGTCGGCCCGGGCTTTATCGATCTGGACGCGGTCTCGGATCTGGACTCCACCGTGCTGGCCTTTGATCATCAGCCCGGCTGGAAAAAGGGCCGTCTGCCCGCCAGCGACTGGCAGCGCCGGGAAACCTACAGCGACGCCCAGCTGGACTTCAACAAGCGCTATGCCTTCAGCCAGCTGCTGCTTAACGGCATTACCACCATCGCCCCCATCACTTCCATTCTGTACCGGGAGTGGGCGGAAACCGCCGACGAGTTTCACCGTGCCGCCGAGATCGCCACCGGCCTGGGCGTGCGCGCCTACCTGGGGCCGGCCTATATGTCCGGCTACGGCGTGGTGAACCCGGACGGCAGCTTCGACATGCGCTTTGACGAGCGGCGGGGGCTCAAGGGGCTGGAAGAGGCGGTGCGCTACATCGAGCAGCTGGATCAGTATGGCGATACCATCAGCGGCATGCTGGCGCCGGATCGCATTGAGGGCTGCACCCCGGAGCTGCTGCGTCAGACCGCCAGCGCCATGCGAGCGCTGGACTGCCCGGTGCGGCTGCACAGCTGTCAGGGCCAGTTTGAGCTGGACATGGTGCATGAGCTGCACAATGGCATGTCGTCGGTGGAATTAATGGCCGAAAGCGGTCTGCTGGATCACCGCCTGCTGCTGCCTCATCTGCAATACCTGGGCGGCAAGCACAGCACACCGGAAAAGGTGGAGCGGGAGCTGGCCCTGCTGGGGCAGGCCGGGGCCAATGCGGTGATCTGCCCCATCGTCGCCGGCCGCCACAGCAAGTATTTCCATGGCGTGCGCCGGTTCCGGCAGGCCGGCATCAACCTCAGTCTGGGCACGGATACCTACCCGCCGGACATGATCCAGAACATGCACATCGGCACCATTCTGAGCCGGGTGGAAAGCAACGACATCACCGCCGCCTCCGCCGCCGATTACTACAACATGGCCACCCTGGGCGGTGCCCGGGCGCTGGGGCGGAAAGACATAGGTCGTCTGTGCCCGGGCTCCAAAGCCGATATCATGGTGTTCGACTTCGACCGCATCCACACCGGTCAGGTATTCGATCCCATCACCACCATGGTGATCAACGGCAACGGCCGGGACGTGAAAGGAGTGATCGTCAATGGTGACAAGGTGGTCTGGGACGGCCGGCTGGTGAAGTCAGGACTGGATCTGCGGCAGCTGCACCAGCAGGCCCAGCAACAGTTCCAAGGCTTTATCGCCAGCTACCCGGAGCGCTGCCACCGGCACCCGCCCCTGGCCGAGATCTTTCCGCCGTCTTTTCCCACCAGCCGCAAGTAACGCCCGTCGACCCCACAGGCCGGCGCCTCAGGCCGGCCTTTGCTCCGCAAACAGGGTCATGAAATCGGTCTCCGGCTCCTCCTCCTGAGTCAGATCCAGCGTCGACTCCAGGTGCTCAAGATGCCGGTTCATGGCATGTACGGCTTCGTCCACTTTCCCCGCGGCCAGCAGAGCCACCAGCCGGCCATGCTCGTCGCAGTGACTGTTATGGGCCTGGCGGTTTTTCTGGTACATGCTGACAATCAGCGAGCAGCGCGCCAGCAGCCGCTCCAGCATCTCCAGCAACACCTGATTATCGGCAATGCGAGCGACTTCGAGGTGAAAACGGGCCGCCAGCTGTACGGCTTCCGCTCGCCGGCCCTCGTCCACCGCCCGCCTTTCCTCGTCGATCAGCGTTTGCAGCGCCGCTATACCGGCGGCATCGATACGGGCGGCGGCCAGCACCACCGCTTCGGCCTCCAGCAACCGGCGCACCACAAACACATCCGTTGCTTCCTGCTGACTGGGGCAGGCCACCATGGCGCCCTTGTTGACCACCATGCTCACCAGCCCCTGATGGCTCAGCTCCTGCAGGGCATCACGAATGTGATTGCGGTTGGCCTGCAGCGCCTCCGCCAGCCGAACTTCCACCAGACGGGTCCCCGGCGCCAGCCGCTGCTCAACAATGGCGCGGCCTACGGCGTCGACAATACGACGAATTTCTTTCTTTTTTGCTGTCGTCAAGGGCGTCCCTCGCACTTCATGTCGGCATGGCTGAAGCGAAAATGTTAACAAATGATGGAAAAAGTTACTATCGCGGGCAGACCGGATCGAACCGCTCTCCGCGCCGGCCCTGCTCACCCCTGCCAGCGGCTCACACCGGGATACCCCCCTTCCAGCAGCTCCTTGACAAAGGGAGAAGGGATCTGCCGGTCGGCCAGCAGAAACACCTGCTCCCGGGCCCGGGTCAGGCCCACATAGAACAGCCGGCGCTCTTCGGCGTGGGGAAAGTCCTCCTCGACGGGCAGCAATGCATCGAGCAGTGAGGCCTGTTTTTTCTCGGGCGGAAAGCCGTAGCGGCCCCGGGAAAGCCCCAGCATGATCACACAGTCGCTTTCCTTGCCTTTGGCGCCGTGCAGGGTCTGGGCATCAATGTGCAGGCCGGCAAAACGCTTGCGCCAGCCCGCCAGCAGGGCGTCGTCGGGCAGGCTGAAACGAAAGCGGGACAGCAGGTAAACCGAGGCATTGGGCCGCTGGGCGGCGATTTGCCCCAGCAACCGGGCCACCACGTCCATGGTTTCGTTGTCGGCCACCGGCAGCACGTGCACGCAGGGACCTTCGCTGCGCTCAAGGGTGCTCAGGGTCTTGGGCAGCTGATGGGGGTTGCGGGTCACAAAGCGACTGGCCACCCGCTCAATCACGTTGTTGAAACGAAAGGTGGTGTCGAGGGCGGTCACAGCGGTGGCCCCGAAAAAACCGGCAAAGTCGGTGGTGAGTGACACATCGGCGCCGCTGAAGCGGTAAATGGCCTGCCAGTCGTCGCCCACGCAAAACAGCGACAGTTCGGGGGCGGCATCGCGCAGCGCCAGCAGCAGCCCGGCCCGCTCCCGGGAGATGTCCTGAAACTCGTCCACCAGCACATGACGCCAGGGCACCACAAAGCGACCGCCGCGCACCAGCTCGGTGGCCTGCTCTATCATGTCGTCGAAGTCGATTTCACCGGCCTCACGCAAATGCTGCTGATAACGGGCCAGCAAGGGGCGCACCAGCGCCAGCTGCGCCTCCTGCTCCGGGGTGATCTGCTCGGGCTCGCCGTAGAGCTTGAGCGCCGCCACCAGCGGCGCCCACTCCCGCGCCAGACGAGCAAAGTCGGGAGTGGGCACGGTCTGAAAACGGTGCTGGCGCAACCAGGCCAGCAATTGCATGCCGTACTGTGCGTCATCCGCCAGTTGCTCCAGCCAGCGTGCCAGGGCGCGCAGCCTGGCCTGCTCGTTCCGGGCCAGCTCGCTCAGGGCCGGAGTCCGGCCCGTGGCCTGGCCGATGATCATCAGCCCCAGGGCATGAAAAGTGCTGACCTGCACGCCCGCGTTCTCGGGGCGACGCGCCAGCCGCGTGCGCATTTCCGCCGCCGCCTCGTTGCCGAAGGCCAGCAACAGCAGTTCGTCTGCCTCGGCCTGGCCTGATGCCAGCAAAAAGGCGGTGCGCGCCACCATCACGCTGGTTTTGCCGCAGCCGGCACCGGCCAGCACCAGGTTATGATCCTCGTCGGTCACGCAGGCCCGCCGCTGGGCCGGCGTGAGCGGGTGGGCTTCCAGGGTATCAAACAGCGCCTGATGTGCCGCCAACGCCTGCGCGCAATATTCCTGCAGGCATTGCCCGCGCCAGTGCGCATCGGCCTGCTGCAGGGTGGCCACCAGCTCAAAGGCGGCCCGGGCGCGGTCGCTCAGCGTCTCGGGCAGAGCCTGCTCGTGCCAGCGCACCGGCTCTGCCGCCACCCAACCCCGCAATTGCTGCCAGCGGGACTGGCGCAGGTAACCCGCTTCCAGCAGCACCAGGCAGCGCTCGGCCAGGGGCACCACCCGGGCTGCGTGGTGCTCAAACCAGCCCAGCTTCAGCCGCTCGGCCAGGGCTTCGGCCCGGGCCCGGGGCAGCCAGGCGCACACCAGCTGGCCCTGGCGGCAATTCAGCACCAGCTGGCGAAACAGCCGGCCCCGCTCAAGTTCAGGCGGGGTCAGCACCTCTTCCCAGTGCAGCGCATGTTGCTCTCGCCTGAGATGCAGCACCGGCCCGCTTTCCGTGGGCTCTACCGCCAAAAAGGGGTGATTAAACAGCTGGCCCAGCCAGTGGGCCTTGCAGGTATGCATGATGCCGCCTCAGGACAGGGTGTTGATCAGCTCGCCCAGTATCATGTGGGTGCGTACCGTCTTGATATGGGGGGTGTGTTCAATGATATGGCGAATGGCGTCGAGCCGCTCCATGGACTCGGCCTCCACATACACCAGCATGTCGGTCTCGCCGCTGATGGTGTAGCACAGCTTGATCTCGGGCACGGCACGCAGGGCCTCGGCATATTGCTCGCACTGGCGCACATGGTAGCAAAGGGCGAAATAGGCGCGCACCAGCCCCTGAGGCCGTCCCAGCCGGGCATGATAGCCCCTGATGATGCCGCGCTCTTCCAGGCTTTTGATACGTTCCGACACCGCCGAGCGGGACAGGCTCACCTCGCGGGCAATGCTGGCCACCGCCATGCGGGCGTTTTCCGTTAACAAAGACAGGATTTTACGGTCGAACTTGTCCACTGCTACCTCATCTCCACGCTGCCGGACAAACGTCGGGCAAAAGCGACGTTTCGCCGACTGAAAGCGTCATAGTGCCGAGTCTGATTGTTATTGTGTGGCGGTAATATATCAGAATTCCTGAATACGGATTTGAAACTCGATGGGACGTTTGCATAAACAACTGGGGCTGGGCTACGGCACCGGCATGATGGCCACCTCGCTGCTGGGCAGCGGCATTTTTGTGGTGCCGGCGGTGGCCGCCGGCCTGGCGGGAGCGGACTCATTATGGGCCTGGTTGTTACTCATGGTGCTGGTGCTGCCGGTGGCCTTTACCTTTGCCCGCCTGGGCCGGGCCTACCCTCACGCCGGTGGCGCGCCCCACCTGATTGGTCGGGCGCTGGGGCTGCCGATGGAAAAGCTGGCCGCGTTTTTGTTTCTGGCGGTGCTGCCGGTGGGCCTGCCCGCCATGCTCACCCTGACCACCGGTTTCTGGCATGCGCTGTTTCCGCTGGGTAACACCGGCGATCTGCTGGTGCAGCTGGGCACCCTGGGGCTGGTGCTGGTGCTGGGCAGCCGCCCGAGCGGCGCGTCCGGCCTGGTGCAGTTGCTGATTGCGGTGACCATTGTCGGCCTGCTGGCGGCGGTGTGGCTGGCGGGGGATCTGGCATCCAGCGCCGCCGCTACCCTGCCTGCGCCCTCGGCGGTAAGCTGGAGCGCCCTGCCCGCCGTGCTGGCGGTGATGTTCTGGTGCTTTGTGGGGCTGGAAGCCTTTACCCATATGGGCGAGGAGTTTCGCCGCCCGGAGCGGGACTTTCCCCTGGCGTTGCTGTTTGGCGTGCTGCTGGCGGGCTTTATCTATTTTGCCTACGCCATGGCGGTGGTGAAGTTTGGTCTGTATGGGGACGAGCGCGCCAACACCTCCTCGTTCCCGGTGCTGCTGGCCATGCTGTTTGGCGAGCCCGGTCGCTGGGCCGCGGCGCTGGTGGGTTACGCCGCCTGCTTTGCCAGCCTCAACCTTTATGTGCAGGGCTTTGGCCGGCTGCTGTGGAGCCTGGCCGACGAGGGCAAGCTGCCGGCGTCTCTCGGCCGGCTTAACCGCTACGGCGCCCCCTTTACCGCCCTGGCCTGGGTGGTAGGCGCCAGCACCCTGTGCGTGCTCGCCGCCTGGCTGTTCCACATGCCGCTGGAAACCCTGATGCGCTACGCCAACGGCAACTTTGTGCTGGTGTATCTGCTGGCGATGATCGCCGGAGTGAAACTGCTGCGGGGATTCTGGCGCATGGTGGCCCTGGCGGCCACCCTGCTGTGCGCCGGGGTGTTCGTGTCTCTGGGGCTGGAAGCGGGCTACGCCCTGGTGATGGGAGTGGGGTTTGTGGTGATGCGCCGCTGGCCAGTGCTGTTAAAACGTGAAACGTGCGACGTTGGACGAGAAGGGTGAGTGTTTGTCACCCCCCGCGAAGGCGGGGGCCATGTTTGGGGCGGCACATTGGTTGCCCTGCTCATGGATTCCCGTCTTCGCGGGAATGACTGCCAAATCAATCCAGCCGTTTATGAAAACGACGGGCGGCCACAACCAGGCCGAGCAGGGTAAAGCCGGCCAGCCAGAGGGCATCGGGGGCCAGGGTGGCAATGTCGGCATCCCGCAGCAAAATGCCCCGGGCCAGGCGCATATAGTGAGTGGCGGGCAGGCCTTCTGCCAGCCACTGGGCGGCCACCGGCATGCCCTCGTAGGGAAACATGAAGCCCGACAGCAGAATGGAGGGCATCAGCACAAACACCGTCATCTGCATGGCCTGCAGCTGGTTGCGGGCCAGGGTGGAGATCACCAGCCCCAGCACCAGGCTGGCGGCGATAAACAGCAGGGTGGCCAGCAGCAACTGCAGCGGGCTGCCGTTCATGGGCACATCAAACAAGGCAACACCCAGCGCCAGTATGATCACCAGTTGCACCAGGCCGGCAAAAATGTAGGGCACGATTTTGCCGATCATCAGCTCCATGGGGGTGACCGGGGTGGTGATCAGCCACTCCAGGTTGCCCCGCTCCCGCTCGCGCACCACCGCCAGGGCGGTAAACAGCACCATGGTCATGGTAAGGATCACGCCAATCAGCCCGGGAATAATGTTTACCGCTGCCCGTTGTTCCGGGTTGAACAGCAGGGTCACCGCAAAGGGCGCATTCAGCCCCGGCGGTGGCGGTATTTCCGGCAAGGAAGCCTGCCGCAGCAGGGCACCGGCCAGCAGCGGATCCGTGCCGTCCACCAGCCACTGCCCCAGCGGGCGCTCATCCTGACGCCGGCGCGCCAGATCCGCCGGCAGCACCAGCGCCGCCCTCACCCGCCCGGCCACTATGGCCGATTCGGCCTCTGCCGGCCGGGCCAGACGCTCGGTAAAGCTCACCAGACCGCCGGCTTCCAGCCGCGCCGCCAGCGCCCGGCTCTCGCCGGTTTGGGCCTGATCCACCAGCGCCACCGGAATATGCCGTACCTTGGTGTTGATGGCATAGCCAAACAACAGCAGCTGCAGCAGCGGCACCATGATCACCATGGCAAAGGTGAGCCGGTCCCGGGACAGCTGGCGAAACTCCTTGACCATAATGGCCTGAATGCGGCGCAGACGAACGGCCAGGCTCATGAATGGCCTCCGGTGCAGCTGACAAACACATCCTCCAGGCTGGGCCGCACCAGGATCAGCTCGGCCTCACTCAGGCGTGCAGGCAGTTGCTCGCGCAGCCAGTTCACCGGCTGTTCAATGCGGCCATCCACCAGCACCCGCAATCGCAGGCCCAGCTGGGCGGCGGACTGCACCCCGGGCAGCGCCAGCAGCGCCCGTTTCAGCTCACGCAGGTCGCTGGTAAGCACTTCCACCACGGTGGCGCCCAGATTGTTCATCAGTTGCTCCGGCGAGCCGTCGGCCCGCTTGATGCCATTCTCCAGAATGGCCAGGCCATGGCAGCGCTCGGCCTCGTCCATATAGTGGGTGCTCACCACTATGCTGGTGCCGCTGTCGCACAGATCGAACAGTTTTTCCCAGAAGTCGCGCCGGTTTTCCGGATCCACCGCCGAGGTGGGCTCATCCAGAAACAGCAAATCGGGCCTGTGCACCACGGCCGCCGCCAGTGCCAGCCGCTGGCGCTGGCCGCCACTCAAGGATCCCGCCAGCTGACCCGACAGCGCCGTGAGATCGTGAGCAGTCAGCAATTCATGAATACGCTGCCGTGCCTGGCGGCCGCCCAGGCCCTGCACCCGGGCCACAAAGGCCAGGTTTTCCCGCACCGACAGGTCTTCGTAGAGGGAAAAGCGCTGGGTCATGTAGCCCACCCGCCGGCGCAGGGCCTCGGCCTGTTTCGGCACCGGCAGCCCCAGCACGGTTACCCGGCCATCGCTGGGCAGCAACAAACCGGTAAGCATGCGCAGGCAGGTCGACTTGCCACTGCCGTTGGGGCCGAGAAAGCCGTAAATGGTGCCGGTTGGAATGGCGAGATCGAGCCGGTTTACCGCCACCAGCTCGCCAAAACGCCGGGTAAGCTGGTGCGTTTCAATGGCCAGCGCACTCATGGCGACACCTGAGCCGGCACCCCGGAAGGCAAGCCCGCGGCCTCTGGCGGCAACTGCACCCGGGCCAGATACATCAGCCGGCTGCGCTCGCCCTCGCTCAGGGCATAGTAAGGGCCGAATACCGGCTCGCTGGCCACCCAGCTTAGCGTTCCTGCAAAGGGTTCGGGCTCGCCTTCCACCCATACCCGCATGACACCTCCAATGTGCAGCCCGGTGCGCGCCGGTGCCGGCACATAGACCTCGGCATAAGGCGCGGTGCCGGTTTCCAGCACCGCCACCACGGCGCCCGCCGCCACCCTGTCGCCCACCCGGTAGGGCAGGCTTTCCACCACGCCATCGCGACTGGCTTCAATGGCGAGTTCATTCAGATGAAACCGGGCCAGCGCCAGCCCGGCCTGACGGGCATCCTGCGCCGCCTCGGCGGCATCTATCTCCTGTGACCGACTGCCCGCCTCGGCCCGGCTTAACCGCTGGCGCGCCGCCTCCGCTTGCGCCTGCAAGCGATCAAACGCCGCCTGCACTCTGTCCAGCTCTGCCTGGCTGGCCAGCTCACGCCTGGCCAGTATCCGCACACGCTCCAGATTGCGGCCGGCTTCCGGCAACAACACCTGCAATTGTTCCAGCTCCGCCTTTGCTGCGGCAATGTCTTCCGCCCGGCTGCCCGCCCGCAACAACGCCAATTCCGCCTCGGCCTGGCGCAAATGAGCCTGTTGCCGGTTTACCTCAAGCTGCAGGCGCTCCGGGTTCAGCTGCACCAGCAGGGTACCGGCGCTCACCTTGTCTCCTTCCGCCACCGGTTGCGCCACCACCCGCTCACTTGCGGGCGCCAGCAGTTCGATGCGATCCCGCTCCAGCGTGCCCAGCCAGGGCGCCGGCCCGGCGGGCTGGCAGCCGGCCAGCAGCACACCGCAGCCCATTACCAGCAAACGGAACATATAGGTAGGACTCCAATGAAATTAATGGTTTCAGCTTAGCCGAGGCGGGGTAGCAATGACTTGCGCCAGGTCAGCCCCGCATGCAGTTCGGCGGCAATCCGGGTAACATAGCCGGCCATACGAGCCCAGTTTGCAGGAAAAGGAAGTTTTCAATGCCCATCACTCAGGAACTGCTTAACCAGACCGATGCCCTGGCCCGTGAGGCCGGCGCCGCCATTATGGAAATCTATGGCCGCGACTTCTCCATTGAGCAAAAGGAAGACAAGTCTCCGCTGACCGAGGCCGACGCCGCCGCCCATCACATTATTGTAAACGGCCTGGCCCGGCTGCCGCTGCAGGCGCCTGTGCTCTCGGAAGAAGACACAGCCGGTTTTGCCGGGACCGATGCCGAGGGCCGTTACTGGCTGGTGGATCCACTGGACGGCACCAAGGAGTTTATCAAGCGCAACGGCGAGTTCACCGTCAACATTGCGCTGATTGAGCACGGCAGACCGGTGCTGGGGGTGGTGTATGCGCCGGCATTGGACGTGGGTTATATGGCTGCTGAAGGCCTGGGGGCGTTCAGATATGAAGGCGATGAAGCCCCGGTGGCCATTGCCGTGGCAGAGCATAAAAGTGACCAGCCCTGGCGGGTGGTGGGCAGCCGCTCTCATGCCGGGGGCGAGTTGCCGGCCTTGCTGGAAAAGCTGGGTGAGCACGAGCTGGTGGCCATGGGCAGTTCACTCAAGCTGTGCCTGGTGGCGGAAGGCAAGGCCGATGTGTATCCGCGCCTGGGGCCGACCTCGCTGTGGGACACGGGCGCCGCTCAGTGTGTGGTAGAGCAGGCCGGCGGCCGGGTGCTGCAGCTGAACGGCGAGCCGCTGAGCTACGCCAATACCAAGGAAGTACTGAATCCGTATTTTCTGGTGCTGGGGAACAATGAGGTGAACTGGCCGGAGTTGTTCGGCTGAATTGGAGCGCAGGCTGCCAGCCTGCGCTCCGGTTACTTACGCCCCAAGGTGCCGGGCATGAAAACGCAGGTGGTCTTCAATAAAGCTGGCGATGAAGTAGTAGCTGTGATCGTAGCCGGGCTGCAGGCGCAGCTCGAGCTCGGCGCCGGCTTCTTCGGCGGCCGCTTGCAGCGCCTGGGGCCTGAGTTGTTCGGCCAGGAAGTTGTCGGCCTCGCCCTGATCCACCAGCATGGGCAGTGAGCTGCCTTTTGCCTTCAGCAGCAGGCTGGCATCGTACTCGGCCCAGGCGGCCTGGTCTTCACCCAGATAGGCACTCAGAGCCTTGTGGCCCCAAGGGCAGTCGGTGGGGTTGGAGATGGGCGCAAAGGCCGACACCGACACAAAGCGCTCGGGGTTGCGCAGCGCCAGCACCAGGGCACCATGACCGCCCATGGAATGACCGCTGATGGCGCGTTTGCCATTGAGGGGCAGCTCGCTTTCCACCAGCGCCGGCAGCTCGCTCAGCACATAGTCGTACATGTGATAATGCTTGTTCCAGGGTGCTTGCGTGGCATTCACGTAAAAGCCCGCCCCCAGACCCAGATCGTAAGCGCCTTCAGGGTCGTCGGCCACGCCGTCGCCCCGGGGGCTGGTGTCGGGAATGATCAGCGCCAGCCCAAGCATCGCGGCCACCCGCTGGGCGCCGGCCTTGGATGAAAAGTTCTCGTCGGTGCAGGTCAGCCCCGACAGCCAGTACACCGCCGGCACCGGCCCCTGCTCGGCCTGCGGCGGCAGAAACACGGAAAACTGCATGCCGCAGTTGAGGGTGTGGGAGTCGTGCCGATAGCGGATCTGGCGACCGCCAAAGCACTTTTGTTCTTGTACCAGTTGCATTGAAGCGCCCTTGTAAAACGATGACATCTTGCCGTCGCCCCCGCGAGGGCAGGGGCCCATTTTACGGCGCAGCGCCGCTGTCATGGATTCCCGCCTGCGCGGGAATGACGGCCTGGAAGAGGCCTGAACTTACTTGTCGTACAGGATCACCGAGCGAATGGACTTGCCTTCGTGCATCAGGTCAAAGGCATGGTTGATGTCGTCCAGGCCCATGGTGTGAGTGATGAAGGTGTCCAGCTCGAATTCGCCGTTCATATACTGCTCCACGATACCGGGCAGCTGGGAGCGGCCTTTTACGCCGCCGAAGGCGGAGCCTTTCCAGACCCGGCCGGTCACCAGCTGGAACGGACGGGTGGAGATCTCGGCGCCGGCCGGAGCCACACCGATGATCACCGACTCGCCCCAGCCCTTGTGGCAGCACTCGAGGGCGGAACGCATCACCTTGACGTTGCCGATGCACTCAAAGGAGAAGTCCACGCCGCCGTCGGTCATTTCCACGATCACATCCTGGATCGGCTTGTCGAACTTGCTCGGATTGACGCAGTCGGTGGCCCCCAGCTTTTTGGCGATCTCGAACTTGTCTTCGTTGATGTCGATGGCAATGATGCGGCTGGCCTTGGCCTGCACCGCACCGATGATCACCGCCAGGCCGATACCGCCCAGGCCAAACACGGCCACGGTGTCGCCTTCCTGCACATTGGCGGTGTTCTTGACCGCGCCCATGCCGGTGGTCACGCCGCAGCCCAGCAGGCACACCTTCTCCAGCGGCGCTTCCTTGCTTATCTTGGCCAGGGAAATTTCCGGCACTACGGTGTGCTCGGCAAAGGTGGAGCAGCCCATGTAGTGGAAAATCGGCTTGCCGTCCTTATAGAAACGGGTGGTACCGTCGGGCATCAGGCCCTTGCCCTGAGTGGCGCGCACCGCCTGACACAGGTTGGTTTTGCCGGACTTGCAGAACTTGCATTCACCGCACTCGGCGGTGTAGAGCGGAATCACGTGATCGCCCACCTGCAGGCTGGTCACGCCCTCACCCACGGCTTCCACAATGCCGGCGCCTTCGTGGCCCAGAATGGCGGGGAACACCCCCTCGGCGTCGTCGCCGGACAGGGTATAGGCGTCGGTATGACAAACCCCGGTGGCCACAATGCGCACCAGCACTTCACCTTTCTGGGGCGGCATCAGATCCACTTCTTCAATGCTGAGCGGCTTGCCCGGCTCCCAGGCGACGGCGGCGCGGGTTTTCATCATTTCCATGGTTGGCTCCTGTTTTTTGAACATTAAAAAAGGGTAAGCCCCGATTTATGCGGGCCTACAATGCCGGCTATTGTATTACAGCCCCTTCCGATGATAATGCTCAGCAAGGCAAATGATTTTTACCTGTGAGCAACAATGACCCACTGGGAAGGCATCAACGAGTTCATCAGTGTAGTGGAAAACGAGAGTTTTACCGCCGCCGCCCGCCAGCTGAACGTGTCGGTGGCACACGTCAGCCGGCGCATCAACCAGCTGGAAAAGCGCCTGGGGGCCAAGCTGCTGTACCGCACCACCCGCAAGCTCAACCTCACCGAAACCGGACGACTCTACTACCGCCAGGTGCGCCGGGTGCAGGACGAACTACAGACGGCCGAAGAGCTGGTGATGGCGATGGAAGGCAACCCGGCAGGCAGGCTGCGTATTACCGCCCCGGTGTATTACGGCGAGCAGTTTCTGGCGCCGCTGGTGAACAACTTTCTGCTGCGCTATCCCGAGCTCAAACTCGACATGGTGCTCACCAACCAGACGGTGGATCTGGTGCAGGAAGGCTTTGATCTGGCCATTCGCCTGGGCACCCTCGGCTCCTCCAGCCTGATGTGCCGCAAGCTGGCCCGGCGCACCCAGTATCTGTGCGCCGCCCCCGACTACCTAGCCCGTTACGGCACCCCCAGGCACATTGCCGAACTGAGCCGGCACCGCTGCCTGGCGGGCACCGTGGATCACTGGCGTTTTGTGGAGGCAGGCAAGCCCCGGACCTTTCGGCTGCAACCGGGCTGGCACTGCAATTCGGGGCTGGCGCTGAAAGACGCTGCCATCAAGGGGCTGGGCATAGTGCAACTGCCCGATTACTACGTCACCGACGAGCTGGAAAAAGGCTGGCTGGTGAGCCTGCTGGACGAATACCGGCTGCCGGACGACGGCGTCTGGGTGGTGTATCCCAACAACCGCCATTTGTCGCCCCGGGTGCGGCTGCTGGTGGATTATCTGGTAGAGCAGCTGGGCTAATAGACAGGGTGCCGAGCGAAGCCCGGCTGACTTTACGCGAGTGCCAAGTATACAATTGGCAAAATTCCAGACAGCTCATCCCGCCGAAAGGAAGTCACCATGTCCCTGTTCAAGTCCTGTGAAATTCTGACCCTGCCCGCCGAAATGGCCGTGCACCAGCACCATTACAACCAGATGGTGATCGGCCTCAACGGGCAAACCGAGTTCGACATTGCCGGCAACGGCAGCCTGCTCGGCCCGGGCCAGGGCTGCCTGGTGGCCTCCGAACAGGATCATGCCTTTGGTGGCCTGGGCCGCAACAGCATACTGGTGGTCAATCTGCCCCCCTGCACTGCACTGGGCGGAGAGGAGCGGCTGTACAACCTGTTTGAGCAGCCCCGTTACTTTCAGCTGCAACCCGAAGCGCGGCGGCTGGTATCGGCCCTGAGCCAGCAAATCCGCAGCCACCCGGAAGACGAGCTGCTCGGCCAGGCCTGCGCCCGTACCCTGATATGCGCGCTGCAGCGCTACATGGCCGAGGCCCGGGTCCGCCCCCGGCGTCCGCCGCTCAACCTGGAGCTGATCGACGATTACATCGGGCAGCATCTGCACCGCAGGATCACCGTGGCCCAGCTGGCCGGCTGCGTGTTTCTGGGAGAAAGCCAGTTCCATCTGCTGTTCAGGGAGCAGACCGGCCGCACGCCCTATCAGTATGTGCTGGAAAAAAGACTGGCCGAGGCCTGCCGGTTGCTGAGCGATGGCCGTCACAGTCTGGCCGAGATCGCTCAGCGCTGCGGCTTTTCCAGCCAGAGCCTGTTCACTCAGGTATTCAGTCGGCACCATGGCCTGTCGCCGGCCCGCTACCGCAAAATGCACAGATGATCACACCGACAGCGCAACCGGAGTTTTCCTAAAAAATGCCGGAGCATTGCAAAAGACGCGCAGCCGGTCAGCCTCTACCATCCTCGCCCGTAACAAAGCCTTAACCAAGGATCACTCGCCCGATACGGGCACATCAGGAATCCATCCTGGAGGAACAGGGAATGATTGAGCCCAATTTCGCCATTACCGGCACCTTTATCGTTTATCTGCTGGGCATGCTGGCCATCGGCTACTATGCCTACCGTCGCACCGCCAGCTCGGCCGACTACTTTCTCGGTGGCCGCTCCCTCGGCCCCTGGCCTTCGGCCATTTCCGCCGGCGCCTCGGACATGAGCGGCTGGCTGCTGCTGGGCCTGCCCGGCTATGCCTATGCCGCCGGCATGGAATCACTGTGGCTGGCCGGCGGCCTGCTGCTGGGGACCTGGGCCAACTGGCAGTTCTGTGCCAAGCGGCTGCGCACCTACACCATTGAAACCAATAATGCCCTGACCATACCCGAATATCTGTCGCGCCGCTTTGAAGACGGCTCCAAACTGCTGCAGACCCTGTCGGCGTTTTTTATTCTGCTGTTTTTCCTGTTCTACACCAGCTCCGGCCTGGTGGCGGGCGGCAAGCTGTTTGAAACCGTGTTCGGCCTGGATTATCAGATTGCGGTGGTGGTCGGCACCGTGTGCATCGTGTCCTACACTCTGTTCGGCGGCTTTCTGGCGGTATCCTGGACCGATCTGGTACAGGGCCTGCTGATGGCGGCGGCGCTGCTGATCGTGCCCGTGGCCGCCATGAACGGCGATCTGACGCAACTGGGCCAGGATCTGTCCGCCATCAACCCCGAGTTGCTGACCCTGTGGAACGACATGCAGGGCGAGCCGCTGTCGCTGATCGCCATTGCGTCACTGGCCGCCTGGGGCCTGGGTTATTTCGGCCAGCCCCATATTCTGGCGCGGTTCAAGGCCACCCGCAGCAACCGCGACATCGCCACCGCCCGCCGCATTGCGGTAAGCTGGAGCCTGCTGTCCATGGCCGGCGCCGTGCTGGTGGGCATGGTGGGCCTGCTGTATGTAAACCGGCACCTGGGCGGTGAACTGGCCGACAGCGAAACCATCTTTATGGTGCTGGTCAACGCCATGTTCCACCCGGTGATTGCCGGCATTCTGCTGGCCGCCATTCTGGCCGCCATCATGAGCACCGCCGACTCCCAGCTGCTGGTGTCGTCCTCGGCGCTGGCGGAAGACTTCTACAAGCGGGTGTTCAAACCCGACGCCAGCTCGGAAAGCATCGTCAACGTGGGCCGTTTCGCGGTCATCGCGCTGTCGGTCATCGCCCTGCTCCTGGCCTTCAACCCCGACAGCACCGTACTGGGGCTGGTATCCTATGCTTGGGCCGGCTTTGGTGCCGCCTTTGGCCCGGCCCTGCTGTTCAGCCTGTACTGGCGCAACATGAACCGCAACGGCGCCCTGGCCGGGGTGCTGGTGGGCGGCGTGACCGTGGTGGTGTGGAAGCAGCTGTCCGGCGGCCTGTTCGATCTCTATGAAATCGTGCCCGGATTTGTGTTTGCCTCGGTGGCCATCGTACTGGTCAGTGTACTGACCGGTGGTGCCTCCCGGTCGGTAACCGCCCGCTTCGACCGCTACCGGCAGCAGCTCGAAACCATGGACTGAGCAAGTCAACCATCCTGGTGTGGTGATACAAGCCCGGCTATTCGCCGGGCTTTTTTGACGCCATTGGCTAAGCTTGTGGCTGTTCTTCCCGTTAACGGACACCACCCATGAACAGCCCCCGCCTCTATCTTGGCAGCACCCGGGCGCAGCAGCCCGTTGAGCTGTACCTGCCCATGGCCAACCGCCATGGTCTGATCACCGGCGCCACCGGCACCGGCAAAACCGTGACCCTGCAACGACTGGCGGAAGGCTTTTCCCGCGCCGGCACCCCGGTGTTTGTGGCCGACGCCAAGGGCGATCTGTCGGGGCTGGCAGCCGCCGCCGGCACCAGCGGCAAGGTGTCCGAGCGGCTGGCGCTCTTGTCATACTCACATTACCAGCCCCGCGCTGTGCCCACCCTGCTGTGGGATCTGTTCGGCGAAAGCGGCCACCCGGTGCGGGCCAGCCTGTCCGAGCTGGGGCCGCTGCTGCTGGCCAACACTATGGCTCTGAACGACACCCAAACCAGCCTGCTGTACGCCTGTTACCGCATTGCCGATGACGAGGGTCTGCTGTTGCTGGATCTCAAGGATCTGCGCGCCCTGCTGGGCTGGGTGATGGAAAACGGCAAGGCACTGGGGCCACGCTACGGCCACCTGCCCGCCAACAGCCTGGCCACCATTCAACGGCGTCTGCTGGTGCTGGAGCAGGAAGGGGCCGAACACTTTTTTGGCGAGCCCTCACTGCAACTGCCGGATCTGATGCAACGGGAGTTTTCCGGCCAGGGCGTGGTCAGCATTCTCGACGCCCGCCGGCTGATGCAAAGGCCGCGCCTGTACGCCAGCCTGCTGTTGTGGCTGCTGAGCGAGCTGTTTGAAAACCTGCCGGAGCGGGGCGATGGCGAGCGGCCCGAGCTGGTGTTCTTCTTCGACGAGGCTCATCTGCTGTTCGATACCGCCCCCCGGGTCCTGCTCGACAAGGTGGAGCAGCTGGTGCGGCTGATCCGCTCCAAAGGCGTGGGGGTGTACTTCATTACTCAGAGTCCGCAGGACATTCCCGAGCCGGTACTGGGTCAGCTCGGCAACCGCATTCAGCACGCCCTGCGCGCCTTTACTCCCAAGGACGAGCAGGCTGTGCGCACGGCGGCCCGCACCTTCAGGCCCAATCCGGCGTTTGATACTCAGGCCGCCATCACCCGGCTGGGCGTGGGCGAGGCCCTGATCTCGGTGCTGGACGAAAAAGGCTCCCCCACCATGGTGCAGCACACCCTGATCTGTCCGCCGGAATCCCGTATTGGCCCCCTGAGTGCGGACGAGCGCCGGCTCAGGTTGCAACAGTCGCCCCTGGCTGGCCGCTACGAGCAAAGCCTGGATCGGGATTCGGCCTTTGAAATGCTGGCGCGGCGGCTGGCGGCCACCCCGGCCGAGACAGCGCCGCAAGCTCCGGCACCGGCGCGGCGACAAGCGGACTCACTGCTGGAAAGCATGGCCAAGAGCGCCCTGCGCAGCATGAGCAGCCAGCTGGGACAGCGCCTGGCACGCGGCTTGCTGGGATCCCTGCTGGGCGGGAAATAACGGCACGCGCAGGCAAAATGACCACGCGTGCGAAGGGAAGGGCTTACATCTGCGACTGCAGGTAGTTGGGCAGGCCAATGCGCTGAATAAGGCCCAGTTGCTGCTCCAGCCAGTGAGTGTGATCGTTTTCGGTGTCGGCCAGCAGCACCTGCAGCATGTCGCGGGTCTGATAGTCCTGCTCTTTTTCGCACAGGGCCATGACCTTGCGCAGATCCTCAATGACCTTGTACTCCAGGTTCAGATCACTCTGCAGCATGGAGGGCACGTCCTTGCCGATACTGAGCGGTACCCGGGTGACCATGTCGGGGGTGCCTTCCAGAAACAGAATGCGTTCAATCAGCTTGGCTGCATGGCCCTTTTCGTCCTCAAATTCGTGATCGATGCGTTCATACAGCTTGGTCAGTCCCCAGTCTTCATACATGCGGGAATGAATAAAGTACTGATCCATGGCGCTCAGCTCGCCGGCCAGCAGCTCGTTAAGTGCGGCAATAATTTGCTGGTTACCTTTCATGTTCTGGCTCCGTTACAGTTGTGACTGCTGGTAATTCTCAAGGCCGATCTTGCCGATCAGGTCGAGCTGGGTATCAATCCAGTCGAGGTGGCCTTCCTCGTATTCTTCCAGTCCGCACAGCAGCTCGCGGGACACGTAATCCTGCACCGACTCGCAATAGGCGATGGCTTCTTTCAGCACCTGCAGCTGCTCTTCCACCTGCTGGCGGTCACAACCGAGCATTTCTTCGGTGTTTTCGCCAATGCGCAGCCGGTTAAGGTGCTGCAGGTTGGGCAGGCCTTCCAGAAACAGAATGCGCTCAATCAGCTCATCGGCCTGTTTCATGTCCTTGATCGACTTTTTGTATTCCCGCTCGTTAAGCTGGCTGAGCCCCCAGTTCTTGAACATGCGGGCATGCAGAAAATACTGGTTGATGGAGGTCAGTTCGATGCTGAGTACCTGGTTGAGGTACTCAATGACTTTCTTGTCGCCTTTCATAACCACTTCTCCCCTTTGAATAATGGGCTTAAGGATAGACTCCCGTGGGGATTTTTTCAAATGCAGTGCAAATATAAGTTACTGATTTAATTAAACTTAACTGGAAACAAGAACGAATACCATTTACCCTTTTGCTGCACTCGCCGCCACGGCCGGGCCGAAAAAAAGAGGCCGGCATGGCCGGCCTGCTGAGAATACAAGGGGTTACTCGATCCAGATGGGGTTGGAGTAGGCCCGTTTGCCCTCGCGGTCTTCCACCACCCACTGCATCCAGGTGTGGTTGGGCGGCACCGGCACACCGGTTCTGAACCACTTGGCACCGTTGATTTTCCAGCCGGCCACCTGTTTGCCGTCGAGCCAGACCTCGGCCCGCGCCAGGCCGATGTCGGAGCGGAATTCCACCTGGCTTTCACTGAAAGGTTTGGCGGTACCGCCGAAGTTGGTGGTCACCGGATACACCTGGGGGCCAAAGCTCAGGAAACTGTGGCCCTGGCTGGCGGCACTGGCAAAGTCGGCGCTGAGCCGGCCCTTGGGCGTGTAGGCATACAGCTTGCCGTTTCCTCCGCCCAGATACACCTTTTCCCCCCGGCTCCAGCGCTGGCGCAGGGCCTGCAGCCGTGCCTCAAAACCCTCGGTCACCGGCCTCAGCTCCAGCAGCGCCAGCTCGGCCTGGCCCTGGCCGGCATACAACGGCTTGTCGGTACTCAGGGCTCCCAGTGAACCGGCACTGAGCCAGGCACTGACCTCGCCGCCCTTGCGCTGCTGGCGCAGATCATCGCTTTTATACAAAATGCCCAGTTCATTGTGCAGGCTGGCCGCGGTCCAGTGGGCCTGCACCATGTTGGGCATGTCATTGTAGCCGGCGGCCAGCGGCGCGGCGGCCTCGTTGCGTAGCAGGCGGTAGCCGGCCAAACGGGCCTCGCCCTGAGGCAGCCGGGCGGACAGCCGAATGCCGGCGTCATCCCGGTTCACCTCGTAACGGCTGAGCACCGGCTGGCCATGCCAGCGCCGCTCCAGCTCAATCACCAGCCGGCGCTCGTTTTGCTCCACCACCCGAAGGTGCGCCGGCGCCAGCTCGCCCTCGCCGGGCACCACGTCGAGGCTTTGCACCAGATCCGGCCCGTAACGGCCGTTGCTGACCAGCGCCAGATCCACCAGGGCGCCGCTGTCGGCGCTGACGGCAAAGGCAAAGTGCGGTGTGCGCACCGTAATGTCCTGCTCGCCACGGGCATTGCCACCTTCAATAAAGGTGGGGCCACGGGTCAGCTCCAGAGTGGCGGAAGCCAGGCCGGCATCGCCCCCCCTCGAGGCACAGGCGGAGAGGACCAACGCCGCCAGCAGGGTCAGCCCGGTTTGATAAAAGCGCATAAATAAACACCCCGAAATGAATGGAAAACGCCATGAATTCTGCCAGCTTGCGGCCGAATCTCAATAGCCCGCCGGGGAATACCCGGGCCGCCCGTGGCGACACCCGAGTCCCGGCACGCTCCTGCGACCAAAGCGGTCGTCAGGGCTGCTCGCCGTCGAGCCAGGCCTCGGCCTCGCGGCGGCTTTCAAAATATTCCACCTGGCTGCCCAGCATGAACCAGTCCACCAGGGTGGCCATGATCTTTTCCTTGAGATTGCAGCCCACAATGGCCAGCCGGCTGAATTCGTCGCCGTGCTTTTGGGTAAAGCGAATGTCTTCCCAGAAGGCCCGCGCCTCCCAGCCACTGAAGCCGGTCAGGTCCACCAGCGCGAGAATCCGTGGCTGCTCCATGGTGGCCAGCTCTCGCTCCAGATGCCGCTCCATTTCCCTGAAGTCGTCATAGGCGATATCACCGAAAATACGCAGGTGCAGGCGCAGGGTATGGTCGTCCTGCCGCGTGATCTCCACTTCCATTCCGTGTGCGTTGAGCATGATCTCTTCCTTTAACCGGTGAGTGTGGCTGTAAGTATAAGCCTGCTCGTCTCCCCCGGGGTTACATGCGATCCAGCCGCTCCAACAGCAGATTCAGAGAGCCGAGCAGGGCACGGGTGTCGCTCTCCGGCAACCCCTGAGCCAGCCGGGCCTCCCATTCCAGCACTCTGGGGACCATGCGCCGATACAACGCCAGGCCCTCCCGGGTCAGGGCAATGCGGGCAGCGCGCTGATCCCCGGGGCTGGGGCTGCGCCGAATCACCCCCTTGTCTTCCAGCCCCTGCAGCGCCCGCGATACCTTGACCTTGTCCATGCAGGTCAGCTCGACCAGCTCGCGGGCTATGCGGGCCTTGCCCTGACCCAGCACCGCCAGCAGCCGCCATTCGGGCCGGGTAATGCCGAATTCCTTGCGGTAAAACACCGCCAGCTCGCTGCTCACCCGCTCCGCCACCTGCATCAGTTTGTAGGGAAGAAAGCGTTCCAGTTCAAACTCGTCCTTGTCATCCATGGGGTCACTCCTGTCGCTCCGTGAAGGTACGCAGTGTAACCATTTTCCGCCAACGCTTTAAGGGGCCGCCACAACACGGCAAGAAGGCTATAGTGAGTAGGGTAATGTTCAAGACGGGAGGCCGGGATGAAAGACAGAGTGTCCTTTCCCCTGCAGGAAGGGGAGTACGCGCGCCAGGCCCACTGCGACCTGCCCGCCGGCAGCTTTGAACGGGAAATCGGCAAGGACGGGTTCTTTGGCCCGGCCAGCCACATGTATCACCGTCATCCACCCACCGGCTGGAGCCAGTGGGACGGACCGCTGCGCCCCCGCGCCCTCGACACCAACCGGCTGCCCACGCCGGGGCCTTCGCCCTGGGATGCCGCCCCGCTGCTCTATAACGAACGCCTGAGCCTTCGCCTGTGGTGCTGCCGGACCGCCATGGATCACCTGGTGCGCAACGGCGACGGCGACGACTGCCTGTTTGTGCACCGGGGCCGCGGCGTGCTGTTCTGCGACTATGGCCGGCTGCCCTTCCGTGAAGGGGACTATCTGGTGCTGCCCCGCGCCACCAGCTGGCGCATTGAGCCCGCCGAGCCGGTCACCCTGCTGATGATCGAGGCCACCCATGGCAGCTACCGGCTGGCCGATCGGGGCCCGGCGGGGCGCCATGCCATTTTTGATCCCGGTGTGCTGGATCATCCGCACCTCGACGACGAGTTTGCCCGCCAGGCCGAAGCCCCCGGCGAGTGGCAGGTCAGGCTCAAGGCCCGGGGGCAACTGAACACCATCACCTATCCGTTCAATCCGCTGGACGCCATTGGCTGGAAGGGGGATCTCACCGTACTCAGGCTCAACTGGCGGGACATACGGCCGCTGATGAGCCACCGCTATCACCTGCCACCCTCGGCCCACAGCACCTGGGTGGCCGACGACTTCGTGATCTGCACCTTTGTGCCCCGCCCCATGGAGTCGGACCCCGGCGCGCTCAAGGTGCCCTTTTTCCACAATAACGACGATTACGACGAGGTGATCTTTTATCACCAGGGCAACTTTTTCAGCCGCGACAATATCGACGCCGGCATGATCACCTGGCACCCCTGCGGCTTTACCCATGGCCCCCATCCCAAGGCCCTGGCCGCCGGCAACCAGGCCAGCCGCCGCGAAACCGATGAGGTGGCGGTGATGATCGACAGCCGTCAGCCCCTGCACCTGGCCGAACTGCCGCCGGGGGTGGAAAACACCGATTATGTGCATTCCTGGCAAGGTGCGACTCAAGCCACATAGTGCGAACCAAGGAGGAAAGCGTGAAACTGGCCTCACTCAAGCAAGGACGCGATGGCAGCCTGGTGGTGGTGTCCCGGGATCTGCGCCGGGCCTGCAGCGCCGAGGGGGTGGCTCCCACCCTGCAGGCCGCTCTCGACCACTGGGACGAATGCGAGCGGCCCCTGCGCGCCCTTTACCAGCAACTGAACCGGAACGGGCACCAGCACGCCTTTGACTTCCATCCCGAGGCCTGCGCCGCGCCCCTGCCCCGGGCCTATCAGTGGGCCGACGGCAGTGCCTATGTCAGCCATATCGAGCTGGTGCGCAAGGCCAGGGGCGCCGAGATGCCGCCCAACTTCTGGAGCGATCCGCTGATGTACCAGGGCATGTCCGACGGCTTTCTCGGCCCTCGCGACGACATTGCCCTGGCCGACGAAGCCTGGGGCATCGACTTTGAAGGGGAAGTGGCGGTGATCACCGCTGATGTGCCCATGGGCACCGGGGAACGCCACACCCTGCCTTATGTGCGGCTGCTGATGCTGGTGAACGACGTATCGCTGCGTAATCTGATCCCGGCGGAGCTGGCCAAGGGCTTTGGCTTTTTCCAGTCCAAGCCCGCCACCTCCTGCTCGCCGGTGGCGGTCACTCCCGACGAGCTGGGCCACCACTGGCACCAGGGCCGGGTGCAGCACCGGCTGCAGGTTAGCCTGAATGGCACCCTGTTCGGCGCCCCCCATGCCGGCACCGACATGACCTTTGGCTTTGACCGGCTGATTGCCCATGCCTGCCTGAGCCGGCGGCTGGGCGCCGGCACCATCATCGGCTCGGGCACCGTCTCCAACCGGGATGAAACCACCGGCGCCTGCTGCATTGCCGAGCGCCGCACCCGTGAAATCATCAGCACCGGCAGCGCCAGCACTCCCTTTATGCGCTTTGGCGATCGGGTTCGCCTGGAAATGCTCGACGACGACGGTCACTCCATTTTCGGCGCCATCGATCAGCAACTGGTACGCTACCGGGGGCCGGCGGCATGAGTGCCTCTGTGCTGTGGACGCCTTCGCCCGCACGGGTGCAGCAAAGCCTGCTGCACGCCTTCATGAAACGGCTGGAGCGGGAGCTGGGGCTGTCATTTGACGACTACGCCGCCCTGCATGCCTGGTCGGTGCACTACCCCGATCTGTTCTGGCACCAGTTGTGGCGTTTTGCCGGCATCATCGGCCACCGGGGCAGCCTGACCGTGGCCAACCCCGGTGATGCCGAGCACGCGATCTGGTTTCCCGAGGCCCGGCTCAACGTTGCCGAAAACCTGCTGGCTCATGAGCGGGTACCTCTCAACGAGCCCGCGATGATCGCCCTCACCGAAGGCGGTACCTCACGCACCCTGAGCTGGCATCAGCTGCAGCAACAGGTGGCGGCGGTGGCGGCCTGGCTGGATCAGGCCGGCGTGCAGCCCGGCACCGTGGTGGCGGGCTTTCTGCCCAACCTGCCGGAAACCCTGGTGGCCATGCTGGCCACCGCCAGCCTGGGCGCGGTATGGACCTCCTGCTCGCCGGACTTCGGCGCCGAGGGGGTGATTGAGCGCTTTGGCCAGACTCAACCCAAAGTGCTGTTTGCCGCCGACGGCTACCGCTATAACGGCAAGGCCCACGACAGCCGTGCTCGCGCCGGCGCCATCATGGCGGCCATTCCCAGCCTCAGCCACCGCGTGGAAGTGCCCTGCCTGAACGACGCGCCTTCGCCCGAAGGCATCACGCCCTGGTCCGAGATACTGGCCAGCCATGCCCATGCGCCCCTTCGGTTTCATTCCATGCCCTTTAACGCGCCGCTGTATGTACTCTATTCCTCCGGCACCACCGGCAAGCCCAAGTGCATGGTGCACGGTGCCGGCGGCACCCTGCTCAACCATATCAAGGAGCACCAGCTGCACTGCGATATTCAGCCTCGGGATCGGGTGTTTTATTTCACCACCTGCGGCTGGATGATGTGGAACTGGCTGGTCTCGGCACTGGCCTCTGGCGCCACCCTGCTGCTTTACGACGGCGCCCCCTTTTATCCCGACGCCGGCCGGCTGTGGCAATGGTGCAGCGAGCAGCAGGTCAGCCTGTTCGGCACCTCGGCCAGGTATCTGGAAGCGCTGGAAAAGTCCGGCCTGCAGCCGGCCCGGACAGTGCACCTGGGGGCGCTGCGTACCCTGTGCTCCACCGGCTCACCGCTGGCGCCGGAGCAGTTCGATTTCGTCTACCGGCACATCAAAAGCGAACTGTTGCTGGCCTCCATTTCCGGCGGCACCGACATTTGCGGCTGCTTTGTGCTCGGCAACCCCCTCAGCCCGGTATACCGGGGCCAGTGCCAGGGGCCGGGACTGGGCATGGACGTGCGGGTATTTAATGACGAAGGCCTGGCCGTTACCGGCGAGCCGGGCGAGCTGGTGTGTTGCAATGCCTTTCCCAACCGGCCGCTGGGCTTCTGGAACGACGCCGACGGCAGTCGCTACCACAATGCCTACTGGGCGCGCTGGCCCGGGGTATGGCATCACGGCGATTTTGTGACCCAAACCCTCGAAGGCGGCATGGTGTTTCACGGCCGCTCCGATGCGGTGCTCAACCCGGGGGGGGTACGCATCGGCACCGCCGAAATTTACCGCCAGCTGGCGCGCTTTGAGGAAATCGTCGAGTCGGTGGTGATCGGCCAGCGCCGGGGCAATGACGAGCGCCTGGTGCTGTTTGTGCAGCCGGCACCGGGCCATGCATTGACGGATGAGCTGAGTGAGGCCATTCGCACACGGCTGAAAGAAGCCTGCTCGCCCCGCCATGTGCCGGCGCTGATCCTGGCGGTGAATGATGTGCCCCGCACCCGCTCGGGCAAGCTGGTGGAGCTGGCGGTGCGCGACGTGGTGCATCACCGGCCGGTGAAAAACCTGGAAGCGCTGGCCAACCCGGAAGCGCTGGAACAGTTTAAAAACCGGCCGGAGCTGGATTTGTAGGCCCGGCTACCTCGGCTCTGCGACAGGGCTCAGCTGTCGAGGTAGCGGCCCAGACTCAGCTCGCGCTCACGCTGGCATTCGGCCAGGTAGATGGCCGCCACCACCGAAGATTCCTGATGATGATCGTCAATGGCCCGGGAGACCATGCGCTCCAGGGTCTTGTCATTTTTGGCCATGCGAAACTTGCGCAGCCAGTAATACTTGTCCTGCAGATCCTGAGTCGACTCTATGTGTTCGTTCATTAATGACGTGAATTCCGGTAAGGAAACAGAATAACGGCCGAAGCCTGAAAGTTAGATGGTAAAAGCTTAAAAATGGTTCCCGCGCCCGAACAACGCGGGAACCCGGGCAGAATGGGTTCAGCGAACCCGCGGCACAAAGCCGATCACATCATACACTCTGTCGAGGGTCTGCACCGCCTTGGCCCGGGCCTTGTCGGCGCCCAGCGTCAGCACGCGACGCAGCTCGGTTTCGTCTTCCCGCAATTCGTGAAAACGCTGCTGAATGGGCGCAAGCATGGCCAGCACCGCCTCGGCGGTTTCGGTCTTGAGGTGGCCGTACATCTTGCCTTCAAAATGCTGCTCCAGCTCGGCAATGGAACGGCCGCTGGCACCGGCCATCAGGGTCAGCAGGTTGGACACGCCGGGCTTTTCCGCGGTGTCGAAACGCACCACGGGCGGATCCTCGGAGTCGGTCACGGCCCGCTTCAGCTTCTTGGTGATCGCCTTGGGATCTTCCAGCAGACCGATGAAGTTGTTGGCGTTGTCATCCGACTTCGACATCTTCCTGGTGGGATCCTGCAGGCTCATGATGCGGGCGCCGTCTTCGGGAATAAAGGGCTCGGGCACGGTGAACACGTCACCGTACAGCTGGTTGAAGCGATAGGCGATGTCCCGGGTCAGCTCCAGGTGCTGCTTCTGATCGTTGCCCACCGGCACCTGATTGGCCTGATACAACAGAATGTCGGCGGCCATCAGCGCCGGATAGGTAAACAGGCCGGCGTTGATGTTTTCGGCATAGCGGCTGGACTTGTCCTTGAACTGGGTCATGCGCGACAGTTCGCCGAACTGGGTGTAGCAGTTGAGCACCCAGGCCAGCTCGGCGTGCTCGGGCACGTGAGACTGAATAAAAATGGTGCTCTGCTCCGGATCCAGGCCAATGGCCAGATAGAGGGCGGCGGCGTCCAGGCAGGCGGCGCGCAGGGCCTGCGGCTCCTGGCGCACGGTAATGGCGTGCATGTCCACGATGCAATACAGGCAGTCGTAGTCCTGCTGCATTTTCACCCACTGGCGCAGCGCGCCCATGTAGTTGCCTATGGTCAGCTGGCCCGAGGGCTGGGCACCGCTGAGTACGATGGGTTTAGCCATGTTGTTCCTTGTGATGTATTGGATTAAAGCTTGAGCAGCCCGGCGAGGCCGGCGAACTCGTCCAGCACCCAGTCGGGCCGGCTGTCGGCAATGGGCCGGCCGTAGTTATAGCCGTAGGTGAGCGCCGCCACCGCCATGCCCGCCGCCTTCGCCGCCAGCACGTCGTTTTCCGAGTCCCCCACCATCAGGCTGCGGGCCGGGCTGACATCCAGCCGTTCGCACACATGCAGCAGCGGCGCCGGACTGGGCTTTTTCTCGGCCAGGCTGTCGCCGCCCAGAGCCAGCTCAAAATGGTCGGCGAGCCCCGCCGCTGCCAGAATGCCGGGCACGAAGCGGTAGGGCTTGTTGGTGACCAGGGCCAGGCGTTTGCCCGCCGCGCGCAACCGCTCAAGGGTGTCGAGCACGCCGGGGTAAAACACCAGGGCACCGTCGGCATGGCCGGCGTAGGCCTCGTCAAAGAGAGCGCGGGCACGCCGGTGCTGCCCGGCCTCGGGGGCCTGCCCCGCGGCGGCGGTCAATGCCCGCTGCACCAGCATGTCGGCGCCGTTGCCCACCCAGTGGCGCACCGCGCTCACCGGCTGGGCGGCGTACCCCAGGCTGGCCAGCATCTCGTTGATGGCGCAGGCCAGCTGGGGCACGCTGTCGATCAGAGTGCCGTCGAGATCAAACTGGATGAGCTCAAAGTCAGCCATGGGCGGCGGCCAGCTCCCGGCGCATTTCATCGATCACCGCCTTGTAGTCGGGTTTGCCGAAAATGGCGGAGCCGGCCACAAACATGTCGGCGCCGGCTTCGGCGATGTCGCGAATGTTGTCGGGCTTGACACCGCCGTCGATTTCCAGGCGAATATTGCGACCGCTTTCATTGATGCGGCGGCGGGCTTCACGCAGCTTGTCGAGGGTGCCGGCGATAAAGGACTGGCCGCCAAAGCCCGGGTTGACCGACATCAGCAAAATGACGTCCACCTTGTCCATCACATAGTCGAGATAGCTGAGCGGCGTGGCCGGGTTGAACACCAGACCGGCCTGGCAGCCCTGCTCGCGGATCAGCCCAAGGGTGCGATCGATATGCTCGGAGGCTTCCGGATGAAAGGTGATGATGGACGCGCCGGCCTTGGCGAAATCGGGGACCAGACTGTCGACCGGCTTGACCATCAGGTGCACGTCGATGGGTGCGGTAATGCCGTAGTCACGCAGGGCCTTGCACACCATGGGGCCAATGGTCAGATTGGGCACATAGTGGTTGTCCATCACATCGAAGTGCACCACATCGGCACCGGCTGCCAGCACGTTCGCCACGTCTTCCCCCAGGCGGGCAAAATCGGCGGAGAGAATGGACGGAGCAATCAGAAAGTCTTTCATCGGAGTTACCTTGAGCGCAAAAAACGCACCGATTCTACCCCAGCCACCGGGGATTCTCTAGCGTCCGTCTATGCTTGGCATGAACGAATGCGGGATGAAAAGGGCTCCTGCCGAGTCATTCCGGCCTTGAGCCGGAATCTGCAGCAGGATGCACGGCACTCCCTGAAGGAAGATGCCGGCTCGAAGGCCGGCAAGGCGAATCTTGTGGAGAGGAAAGCCCATGAACTGGAAACACAGACTGCAGGCGGTGCTGGCGGCGATGTTCGGGGTGCAGTCGGAGCGCAACCGCCGGGCCCAGTTCAGCGGCAGCCCCTGGCCCTATGTGATCCTGGGGGCGATACTGATCCTGCTGTTTGTGCTGGCGCTGCTGGGCATCGTGAGGCTGGTGCTCGGCGGTGAGGGGTAAAACGTGAGGGTGGACTGGCCCGAGAAAAGTAGACACCTTCATTAGATGAGAAGGTGTTATGAAATACAAACCCCACCGTCGCTTTAGCGATGCATTCAAACGTGAGGCCGTCGAGGCCTCGCTCTCCACCACAGAGACACAAGCTCAGCTTGCTGGCAGACTTGGGATCCATCCTAACCAATTGAGTCGCTGGCGTAGAGAGTGGAGCATGACCAAGAAATCATCCGACAAAGCCGTTGAAAACACCGGACCAGAAAAAAGCCTGCAGGAGCTGGAGCGCGAGGTAGCTCGGCTGAAGAAGCAGCTTGAGCGGAAAGAGCTGGAGAACGAAATCCTAAAAAAGGCGCAAGAGTACTTCGCCAAGCACGGCAAGTAAGGTTTGCCTTTATCGAGGCCCACCGAAGTCAACGCTGGCGGGTCTCGATAATGTGTGAAGTACTCGACGTGTCACGAGCGGGATATTATCGCTGGCGAACACGTCAACACTCTCCGGGGGCGCGTGCCATCGAGCGACGGACGCTGAACACCTTCCTGCTCGAGCGAGCCAGGCAACTGAAGAATGTGCCGGGTTATCGCAAGCTGTGGCTGGAAGCACGGGATGCCGGGTTCTGCTGCGGCAAGAACCAGGTTCAGCGCTTGCTGAGAGACGCTGGTTATCGTTCATGCACGGCTCCTAAAGCAGGATATCAAAAGCCAACATCGTCCTTGCCTGTGTTACCGAATCTGTTGAATCGCCAGTTCTCGGTGGGTTCAGCGAACCGAGTTTGGGTATCAGATATCACCCAAATCCGGTGCAGTGAAGGCTGGCTCTACATCGCAGCAGTCCTAGACCTGGGCACACGCCGCGTGGTGGGCCGAGCCATGGGTGCCATCAATAGCGCCCAACTGGTGCTGGAGGCCCTTGAGCAGGCATGGCAACATCAGCGGCCAGATGGGAAACAGCTGTTGTTCCACTCGGACCAAGGGAGTCAGTATCGCAACGGAGAGGTGATGAGATGGCTGAATACACGGGGAATCACCATCAGCATGTCACGCCGAGGTAACTGCTGGGATAACGCCTGTTCGGAAAGCTTCTTCGCGCTACTCAAGAAGGAGTGGACTCGCCCTCTGGGCGTGCTCGGAAGAGACGAAATGGCAGATGAAGTCCGGTATTATACAGACGAGTATTACCCGAAAGTGCGGCGCCACATGGCGCTGGGAGGGATGACTCCCGATGCCTACGCAGCTGCCGCTTAACTTAAGTGTCTACTTTATCGGGGGCACTCCAGGGGTGAGGTGATAGTCTGTTCACTCTTCTCCCCTCACTCCTCACCGGCCTTCGGAGCGAACAGCGCCAGCAGCTCGTTCACCTTCTGGCGATTGTGGCCGTGACGGCTGATGGTGCGCTTGACCGCCACCACGTCGAGGCTGGCGTCCCGGTACAGCTCCCGGGTAAGAGGAATATCGTGATTGCTGATCAGCACCGGCACGCCCCGCGCGGCGGTTTCCCGGGCCAGCCGCGCCAGTATGGCCTGGTCATCCAGGGTAAAGCCGTTGGCGGCATAGGTGGTAAAGCTGGCGGTACTCGACAGGGGGGCATAGGGCGGATCACAGTAGAACACCTGATCCGGCTCGGCGCTGGCAAACACCTGATCGTACCCCTGGCAGACAAAGGTCGCCTTTTGCGCCTTTTCGGCGAAAAACCACAGCTCTTTTTCGGGAAAATAAGGCTTTTTGTAGGCGCCAAAGGGCACGTTGAAGCCACCCTTGCGATTGTAGCGACACAGGCCATTGTAGCCGTGACGATTCAGATACAAAAACAGCAGGGCCCGGCGGAACGACTCCGTTTCCTGATTGAACTCGGCGCGCAGACCGTAATACACGGTCTTTTCGTTATTGGCCGCGGTGAACAGCCCCGCCGCCTCACGCACAAAGGCATCGGGGCGGGTTTTCAGCAACTGGTAGAGGTTGATCAGATCGGCGTTGATGTCCGCCAGCACATAGGCATCGAAATTCGAATTCAGAAACACCGAGCCGGCCCCCACAAAGGGCTCGACCAGGGTGCGCCCTGCGGGCAGGCGGCGGTTGATGTTGTCCACCAGCCCATATTTGCCACCGGCCCATTTCAGAAAGGCGCGGGTTTTCGTCATTGTTGCCATTGTTGCCGAACCGTGTGAGGGGCGCGCATTGTAACCCCATGCCGCGCTCATGGCTACGGGCCGGCTTCTTTTTGCACCTGGCCAAAGGGTTTGGGCCAGGGCTTGGCGGCACGCAGCTCGGCGGGCAGCGCGCCAATGGCCCGTCGCGCCTGCTCGGCGGTGGCAAAATCACCATGCACCAGCACATACCAGGGCTGGCCGTTAAGGGTGCGGGAATAGACCCAGGCGGGAGAAAGCCGGTGACGGGACACCAGTTGGTTCAGGGCATTCTGGTCCCGGCTGGCCATCAGTTGCAGGGTATAGTGCCCCGCCGGTTGCTGTTTCAGCGCTACCGGCGCAGCCGTCGGCGCCGGCCGGGGCTGCCCCTCGGCGGCAGGCGCGGGCCGGGCATCGCCGTCACGACGCAACAACCGGCTGACCACCTCATCTTCGATGATCACCCGCTCCTTGCTGCTGTCGTCGGGAGACTCCGCCACCTGAGTATTCACCCGGGGTTCATCGGGCAGGGGCTCCACCGGCCAGTCGCTCACCAGCCGGTCGGAGCCTGGCTCGGTAGCAGGCTCCTGTGTTGCCGGCTCCGCGGGCACCGCCAGGGTCAGGGGCTGGGCCGGGGCCTCGGGCAGGGAGTCGGCCTGGAACGGCTGCGCCACCTCGGGCCTGGACTCCTGCCTGCCCAGCAGCAGCGCGACCAGTGCCACCAGCCCCAGCAGGATCAGCCCGGTGAGCAGGATCTTGATCGATTTGTTTTCAAGCCATTGCCGGTATTGCGGGGTTCTCATGCTCGACTCCACCGTGGTCGCCAGATCGCCCGGGTAATGCAGCCGTTCCAGCAGCGCTGCGGTCGGCTCCACCCCGGAATAAAGGCACAGTTGCCACTTATCTTCCTCGCTCAGCTCGGGAACTTCAAGCTCCACCACCGGCAACGCCGGGTAGCTGCGCAGCAGGCCGCGCACTCCGCCAGCCCAGGACGGCAGCCCCAGCAGTGCCATAAAGGGCCGCTGCTCCGCCGGCAGCCCCAGGCACAGCTCGGCCAGCTCCAGCAACTGGGGATCGGTCAGCCACTGGCCATTGTCCACCACCAGCAGGCGCCGGCCCGGCGCCGCCGGCAGCAGCCGGGACATGGTTTCAAGCAGAGAATCATCGGGATCAAACACCGCCCCGGCAAACCATTGCGCCAGCAGGGCCTCGCGAAAGGCAGCCTGACTGGTGAGCAGGCGGGCATCAAGCACCACCGGGGTCAGCAGTTCGCTGTGCCGGGCCAGCAGGCCGGCCAGGGTGCTTTTGCCCGCGCCCTTGGGGCCACTCAGCAGTACCAGCTCCTGGTCGAGCCGGAACAGGTGCAGCAGCCGCTCCAGTAACTGCTGCTGGGAGGACAGGGTGGGCAGGGCCTCGGCCGTCACGTTCCGCGATCCTTAATCCAGCACTTGCGCCAGCTGGTCCCGAGAGACGTCGTCCACCACCCGCGCGCGGCCAATCCCCTCGGGCAGCACCAGCCGCAACTTGCCGGCCAGCACCTTTTTATCGCGCAGCATGTGCGGCAGATACTGGTCCAGGGTCATGCCGGCAGGACCGGTCACCGGCAGGTGGGCCCGGACCAGCAGCGCCTCGACCCGTGCCAGCTCGGCGTCACTCATGTCGCCGCGCAGCCGGGCGGTATGGCAGGCCTGCATGGTGCCGGCAGCCACGGCCTCGCCGTGCAGCCAGTTACCGTAGCCCATTTCCGCCTCGATGGCGTGACCAAAGGTATGACCCAGGTTGAGCAAGGCACGCACCCCGTGCTCGCGCTCGTCGCAGGCCACCATCTCGGCCTTGATTTCGCAGCAGCGGCGAATGGCATAAGACAGGGCCTCGCTATCGAGCTGCTGCAGCCGCGGCAGGTTGGTTTCCAGCCAGGCAAAGAAGTCGGCGTCCCAGATGATACCGTACTTGATCACCTCGGCCATGCCGGCGGCAAATTCCCGTTCAGGCAGGGTGCCCAGGCAGGCGGTGTCGATCAGCACCATCTCGGGCTGATAAAAGGCACCAATCATGTTCTTGCCGAGCGGATGGTTGACCGCCGTTTTGCCGCCGACCGAGGAGTCGACCTGGGCCAGCAGGGTGGTGGGCACCTGCACAAAGGGCACGCCGCGCTGGTAACAGGCGGCGGCAAACCCGGTGAGATCGCCGATGACCCCACCGCCCAGTGCCACCAGGGTGGTGTCGCGGCCGTGACCGCTTTCCAGCAGCTTGCCCATCACCAGATTGAAGGTGTCCAGGGTCTTGAACTGCTCGCCGTCGGGCAACACCAGGCTGTCGGCCTGCAGGGGCGCCAGCGCCGCCAGCAGCCGGTCAAGATACAGGGGGGCTACCACCTCATTGGTGATCACCAGCACCTTTTTACCCTTGACGGCGCCCTTCAGCAGGGCACCGTCGGCCATCAGGCCGTCGGCGATCAGTATGGGATAGCTGCGCTCCCCCAGATTGACGGTTAACCTTTCCATGGAGCTTCTCCCGGCTTACAGGCCGATCAGTTCAACGATCTGGTTGGCCACCAGCTTGGCGCTCTGCTCATCGGTACGCACTATGTAGTCGGCGACTTCACGGTAGAGCTCGTTGCGCTCTTCGGCCAGACGCTCCAGCACGTCCCGCGGCGCTTCTTCGGTTTGCAGCAGCGGACGACGCTTGTCTTTCTGCACCCGCGCCAGCTGTTTTTCCACCGTGGTTTCTAGGTACACCACTATGCCCCGGGCCGACAGCCGGTTACGGCTTTCACGGCTCTTGATGGAGCCCCCGCCGGTGGCCAGCACGATGCCCTGCAATTCGCTCAGCTCGTTGATGACTTTTTCTTCGCGTTGGCGGAAGCCCTCTTCGCCTTCGACATCAAACACCCAGCTGATATCGGCACCGGTGCGGCGCTCGATCTCGTGATCGGAGTCGTAGAACTCCATATGAAGTTGCTGTGCCAGGTATTTACCAATGGTGCTCTTGCCCGCACCCATAGGTCCCACTAGGAAGATATTGCGTTTCTCAGCCATGTTGCACGAAATTCTCACAAACAAATGCGCCCCACGAACACCGCGGGGTCGACGATGAACCTAACCTTGATTTTCTGAAACTGGACGCCGGATTATCGCAACTGAGCCGGCGGCTGGCAAGGCGCACGCCGCCGGCCCGGTTGCAGAGGCCAATGTCTAGATGCTGTCGTGCACGATACGGGGGGTGACGAAGATAATCAATTCCCGTTTGCGGTTGGTGTCGGAGGTGCTCTTGAACAGCCGCCCCACCACCGGAATGTCTCCCAGCAGCGGCACCTTGGACACATTGCGGGTAATGTCCTGCTGATAAATGCCTCCCAGCACCAGGGTTTCGCCATCACTGACCAGCACCTGGGTGGTCACCGACTGGGCGTTGATCGAGGGCACAATGGAGCCGTCGGACTGGGGCACAAATTCTCCCACACTGTCCTGAGTCACCATCAGATCCAGTACCACCCGGTTATCGGGGGTGATCTGGGGGGTCACCTTGAGACTGAGAAAGGCATCGGCAAACTCGACATTGGTGCCCTGCTCGCTGACGGTGCTGTAGGGGATCTGAACCCCCTGCTGGATCAGGGCCGGTTTCTGGCTGGAAGTGGTCACCCGGGGGCTGGCGATGATCTCGGCCCGGTTTTCCCGCTCCAGCGCCGCCAGCTCAAGGTCAAGAATGGTGCCGTCCGACAGCTTGGCGATCTGCAGGCCAATGGAGCCGCCCTCACTGGTAATGGGCAGGTTGATATTCAGATCCCCCACGGTGCGGTTATGCCCCCCCTGGGTGTCATTGCGGTACTCCCAGTTGATACCCAGATCTTCCTCCAGCCCCTCGTTGATGGTGACCATGCGCGCCTCGATCACCACCTGCTTGATGGGAATATCCAGCAGTTTCAGCATGCGCCGAATGCTCTCGATGTTTTCCCGGGTGTCCTTGATCACCAGCATGTTGGTTCGGTCATCCACCGCAATGGCGCCCCGCTCGGAAAGCAGCCGGGTGCTTTCGTTGGTGAGCAGGGCCACCACATCGGTGGCCTTGGCATAGTTGACCTGCAAAAACTCGGTTTCAAGCGGTGCCAGCACTTCCTTGGCCTGGCGGTTCTCCAGCTGCTGCTGCTCCTGTTGCGCCAGCTCCGCCGCCGGCGCCACCAGCAGAATATTGCCGTCCAGCCGCTTGTCGAGGCCACGCACCTGCAAAATGGTGTCCAGCGCCTGCTCCCAGGGGACCCCATCCAGCCGCAGGGTCAGGTTGCCCTGCACCGAGTCGGTGGTGACCAGGTTGAAATTGTTGAAATCGGCGATCAGCTGCAGCGCGGTGCGTACCGGAATGTCCTGAAAGTTCATGGAGATGGGCTTGCCGCCGTAGCGCTTGCCGGCCCCGCCGGCGGTGGTGGCCGCTGCCGGCCGGGCCAGCTCGATCACAAACTCGCGCCCCCGCTGCTCATACTGATAGGTAAAATCGCTGCCCGCCTCCACCGTAATCACCACGCTGCCACGCTCCCGGCGCGTCTGTATGCGCTGGGCCAGGGTGGCAAAGTCGGTGACATCGTAGGTTTGCAGCAGCGAGTCGGGAATATGGGTATTGTGGAAGCTGGCCTCCAGCCGCCGGCCCCGCTTTTGCAAATCCACCGCCGCCGTGGCTCGGTCCAGGGCGATCACCACGCTGGCCTGCCCTTCGCTCCCCCGGCGGAAATCGATGCCGGCAATGCCGTTGATGGTGCCCGGCGGCAACGGGGTGCCCGCCCCTGAAGGGGGGCTCACCCCCGCTCCCAGCTCCAGCCGCAGGGTGTTGCCTTGCCGGTGTACCCGATAGGGCTGCCAGCGCGCCATGGGGATCACCACCTCCAGCGCCGCACCGGCACGCCGAATGTCGATGGTGGAAATGCCCTGGCGCTCAATGGGAATGCGGTTTTCCAGCAGCGCCGAGCTGGCCCCGGGCAGGTTCAGCACCAGGGTCGGCGGGTCCTGGCTCAGTTGCTCGGTCACCGTGGGTGGCCCGTCAAACTCCATTTCCAGCACCAGTTGATCGCCGGTCAGCGGGTTAACCCGAAACTGTTCCAGACTCACGGCCAGGGCCGGCCAGGCGGTCAGCCAGGCCAGCATGGTGACCAGACAGACACTCAACCGCACGGCGGTGGTTGTTCCCATGATGCGCACTCCCTGCAAAAAATTGTGATTCGTGTTGATTCATTGTGGTTCGCCGGTCAGCGCCAGCGTAGTTTCCCGCTGAGTCCAGCAACCCCGGCCATCGGACACGTATTCCCTCAGGGTGAGCCCCGTCGCGCTGATGGCGGTGACCTCGCCATGGTCCAGCCCCAACCGGTCTCCCGGTGCCACCAGGTGGGTCGTTCCGTCCTGCGACACCACCAGCGCCCGCATGCCGGCGGCATTCTGCAGGGTCCCGCGCATGGCCAGGTTGTTGAGGGAATAGCGCTCCAGCGGCTGCCTGGGTCGCCCGATGTCGGGTTGCTCACAGTCCTTGGGCGTCTGCCGGCGGCTGGCGGCGCTCTCCGGCCGGGGCGACACAAAGGGGCTGCGCTCACTCACCGGTACATAGGCCTCGGGCACGTATTCATTGAGCTCGGGCATGGGCTCGGGCGCCGCCGCCGGCCGGGAACGTACCTCGGCCACGTAACGGCGCAGATCCTCTTCCTCGGTGCAGGCGGTCAAACCCACCAGTATCAGCAGCAGGGTCAGGCGTGCTTTCATCGCGCCCCCTGCTCATTGTATTTGTAGGTTTTGGCCAGCATGCTCATGGCGAGCTGGTCGCCGTCCTTGTTGCCAAGGCTGAAACTGTCGAGGATCACAATGCGCGGCAGCGCCGCCACATCGGCCACAAACCGGCCCAGCTGGTGGTAGTCGCCGCTGACGATGATGCGCATGGGCAGCTCGGTAGAGAACTCGCCCGGCTGCTCCGCTTCCCAGTTGATGCGCTCGATGCGCAGGCCGTTATCGGTGGCGATAAAGCTGATGTCATCGAGCAAACCGGCAATCTCCAGCTGGTTGGGCAGCTTGCGCAGCTCGTTTTCCAGCCGCGCCTGCAGCACCTTCATCTGCTGTTCATAGGCCGGCAGCGCCGCCGCCTGATGGGCCTTGGTCTCAAAGGTGCGCTTGAGCGCCGTCTCCTGGGCCCTTGCCTGCTCCAGCTCTGCCAGGCTGTCACGGATCAGAAACTGCCCCATGAGCCCGGCCAGCAGCATGCACAGTATGACCAGGGTGCCCACCTTGGCGGGCCTGGGCCACTGGCCAATGTTGTCAAAATCCAGTTCGTTCAGCTCCTGCCAGTTCATGGCTGACCTCCTTCTGAAACCACCTTCACGCTCATGGAAAACTGGCTGAGGGCAATGGGCTGGCTGTCGGAGGCATAAATCGAGCCCAGCCGGGGTTCGGTCAGCCAGCGGCTGGCTTCCATGCTGCGCAACATGGAGGCCACGCGGGGATAGGCTTCGGTTTTGCCCACCAGCTCAATGCGCTCCCGGGCCACGTTGAGCGAGCTCAGGTACACCCCGGGCGGCACCAGTCCCGGCATCTGGTTGAACAGCCGCACCGAAAAGGCTCGTCTGTGCTGTAACTGATCGATTAGCCGCATGCGCTCCAGCAATTGCTCCCGCTGCTGGCGAATGGCGCTGATCTCCCCCAGCACCTGATCCAGCTTGACGGTTTCCACCTGCAGAAAGTGATTGCGCTCCTGCTGGTGAGCCACCAGCTGTCCGATGCGCAGGTTGATGAGCAACATGACCATGGCGGTGACCGCCACCGCCGCCGCCAGCAGCAGCAGAAACCGTTTTTTCTGCCTGATTTTGAGCCCTTCCCGCCAGGGCAGCAGATTTATACTGGACATGATGAAAAGCTCCTCAGTGCCAGCCCCAGGGCGGTGGTGTAGGCCGCAGCACCGGCATACTGCCGCTCGTCCCCACCCAGTAACCGTTCAAAGCGGGGCACAAACACCGGCATGGCCAGCTCCTGTTCCAGCACCGGCGCCAGCTGATCCAGCTGGCTGCCGCCGCCGCTCAGAAACAGCGCCTGGGGCGGCTGGCTGCCGGAGCTGCTCTGGAAGATCTGCAGGTTGCGGCGAAGATGCTGAAGAATGGCGGTAATATGGCGCTGTTTTGCCTCTTCCAGCAGGGGCCCGGGCAGGGTGTGCGCCAGCTTGGCGGTTTCGGCCTGGCTGTCGGGCATGCCCGACAGCTGGCTCAGCTCCCGGGTAAAATGAGCGCCGCCAAAGTTCTGCAGCCGGCTGTGAATGACCTCTCCCCGCTCCATCACGCCAAAGGTCAGGCATTCGGCGCCAATATCCGCCAGTGCCAGCGGGCCGGCGTCGGCCTGTTCAGCCTGCAGCAGGGCCTGGGCGGCACGGGCGATGGCGTGCACCCCTATGTCTACCACCCCGGCCTCCCAGCCCGCCAGCTGCAAGGCCGCCAGACGCGTGGAAATGCTGTCGGTGCGGGCGGCACTGAGCAGAATGTCTTCCCGGTCGGGACGGGACGGACTGGGCCCCAGGCGCTCATAGTCGAGGCTGATTTCCTCCAGCGGAAAGGGGATATGCTGGCCGGCCTCCAGCATCACCTGGTTTTCCAGATCGTCGTCATTCAGGCCTCGGGGCAAGGCAATGATTTTGCTGGTCACACTGCTGCCGGTGACCGCCGTGGCCACCCTGTCGATGCGGCTGCCAAGCTGGCGCCGCAGCTGCTTCAGGGCCTCACCCACGGCTTCAATGTCCTGCAGCTGGTGATCGATAATGCTGTTGGCGGGCGTGGGCACGCTGGCCATGGCGGCCAGTTGCAGGCGTTCCCTCTGCCCCTTGAGCACCACCGCCTTCAGGCTGCCGGTACCAAAGTCCACCCCCACCATCCACTGCACGTCCCGTTTTCCGGTCAGGCTAAACATAAGCGTCCATGTAGTTGTTTTTGCTGGCGTCTGTAAGCTTACACAGACTCATTTGTACTTATATACATTTAGTAAAATAAAACCAAAAGCGCTCGAACACGACGCCGGTCACAGGATATACTTGCCGGCCAATTGGTTAAAAAATGATTTACCGGGTTTTATTACATGCTCAAATGGCTCGTTCGCCTGCTTGCCCTGGCCTTTTTCCTTGGCCTTTCCGGCATGGTTGCACTTTTTGTACTGTACCAGCAAATCAGTGCCGATCTGCCGGATGTTTCCACCCTCAAAGACGTGCGTCTGGAAACCCCCATGCGCATCTACAGCCAGGACGGCGAACTGATCTCCCAGTATGGTGAGCAACGCCGCACGCCGGTGACCATCGACCGAATGCCGCCTCAGTTGATCGACGCCTTCCTTGCCACCGAGGATGCCCGCTTTTACGAACACCCGGGCATCGACCCCGTGGGCATCGCCCGTGCCGCTCTGGTGTGGCTGACCACGGGAGAAAAGCGTCAGGGCGCCAGCACCATTACCCAGCAGGTGGCCCGCAACTTTTTCCTCAGCCGGGAAAAAACCATAGTGCGCAAGGTCAAGGAGATTGTTCTGGCTTTGCACATTGAAAGTCAACTGAGCAAGGACGAGATCCTTGAACTGTACCTCAATAAAATTCCCCTGGGGCACCGCGCCCACGGCGTGGGCGCGGCCGCTCAGGTATATTACGGCAAGGAGCTGGCCGATCTGACCCTGGCGGAAATGGCGATGATTGCCGGGCTGCCCAAGGCCCCGTCCACCCTCAACCCCATCAGCAACCCGCGCCGGGCCGAGGAACGCCGCGCGGTGGTACTGGGCCGCATGCTGGACACCGGCAAGATCAGCCAGGCCCAGTATAACGAGGCCATAGCGGCGCCGGTGCGCACCCGCTATCACGGTGCCGAAATCACCCTCAACGCCCCCTACCTGGCGGAGATGGCCCATCAGTTCGCGGTGTCCATGTTCGGGGACGAGGCCTACACCCGCGGCCTGAACATTTACACCACGGTGCACGCCGACGAGCAGCAGGCCGCCAACCAGGCGCTGGTGAACGGCCTGCTGGCCTACGATCTGCGCCACGGCTACCGCGGCGCCGAGGCCACCCTGTGGCGGGACTCCCCCCCCTGGAGCCAGGAGCAGATTGAACAGCACCTGGACGAACAGCCCAGCTACTGGCCCTTACAGCCGGCGGTGGTCACCCAGGTGGGTGAGCGCAGTGCTACCGTGGTGATCAAGGACAAGGGGACCGCCCGGCTGGATTGGGATGGGCTCAAGTGGGCGCGCGCCTATATTGCCGACAACCGCCAGGGCAAGGCGCCTTCCCGGGCCGGCGAGATCCTCAAGGCGGGAGAACAAGTCTGGGTCCGCCCTCTCGGTGAAGGCTGGATGCTGGGCCAGCTGCCCGACATCAACGGCGCCCTGGTGGCGCTGGAGCCCACCACCGGCGCCGTAACCGCCCTGGTGGGCGGGTTCAACTTCACCCTCAACAAGTTCAACCGGGTGGAGCAGGCCGAACGGCAGATGGGCTCCAACATCAAGCCCTTTATCTACTCCACCGCCCTGGATCAGGGTTTTACCCTGGCCAGCCTGGTGAACGATGCCCCCATCAACCACTGGGACGTGGGCAGCGGCAATGCCTGGAAGCCACGCAACTCCCCCAATGTGTATGATGGCCCCATTAGGGTTCGCGAGGCCCTGGCCCGCTCCAAGAACGTGGTATCCATTCGCCTGCTGCGCGACAGCGGCATTGCCAACGCCATGCAACGGCTGAACGACTTCGGCTTCGATACCAGCCGCATTCCCGCCACCGAGAGCCTGGCGCTGGGCTCGCCGTCGGCCACGCCGCTGCAAATGGCCACCGGCTATGCCGCCTTTGCCAATGGCGGCTACAAGGTCACTCCCTTTGTGGTGGAGCGCATTGAAGACACCCAGGGCGTGGTACTGTACCGGGCCGCGCCCGAGCAGCGGCGCATTGTCAGCGAGGAAAACGCCTTTCTTATCAGCTCGGCGCTGACCTCGGCCATTCAGGGCGGGGTCAGTGGAGAGCGCCGCTGGAACGGCACCGGCTGGCGCGCCGGCCGCGCCCTGGGCCGCAGCGACATCGCCGGCAAGACCGGCACCACCAACGACTCCCGGGATGCCTGGTTTTCGGGCTTTACCCCGGATCGGGTGGCCACCGCCTGGGTGGGCTTTGACGACTTTGGCCGGCCGCTGGGCCGCACCGCCTATCATCCCAACCTGGGCCGGGATCAGGTGGCCGGCGGCGAGTTTGGCGGCAGCACGGCGCTGCCGATCTGGGCCGATTACATGAAGGTGGCGTTGTCGCACTTTCCCGAACGTGACCGCCCCGTGCCCGCCGAGCTGGTGACCGCCACCATAGACACCGGCACCGGCCTGCTGAGCAACAACGGCAAGGGCCGCACCGAGTACTTTGTAAAGGGCAGCGAGCCTCGCCGCTACAGCCAGCCCGACAGCCACCAGCAGTTTGGCGGCACCAGCGTCACCGACGAGCTGTTTTAAACGGGACACACGACAAACAAAAGGCGCTGCGTGCAGCGCCTTTTTTATGACAGCCGAGCCGTCAGCAGGGTGCTGATCACCCGGGCCATTTCGTTAAAGCAGGGCCGGCGCACCGAATGGGCCCGGTGCAGCAGGGCAATGGTCCGGCTGGGCCGGGGGTCGGTCACCTTCACATAGTGTACCCCGGTGTCGCCATTGTGCTCGCCCACCGCCAGCTGAGGCAGCAGGGTAAGCCCCGAGCCGGCGGCCACCATGTTGCGCAGGGTTTCCAGGCTGGTGGCCTTGAAGTGGCTGTCCTCCCCGATGCCGGCGGCAAAACAGAAGCCCATGGCCTGGTCCCGCAGGCAATGGCCGTCTTCCAGCATCAGCAGCTTTTCGCCCTTGAGCTCGTCGAGCCGTATTTGCTCACGCCCGGCCCACTCATGCCCCGCCGGCACCGCCAGCAGCATGGCCTCCTCGTAAAGCGGCAGAGCGCCAAAGTTATCCATATTATCGAGCTGCGCCAGGATCAGGCAGTCCAGCTCACCGTCCGCCAGCTGCTTGAGCAGCACCTGGGTCTGGGCTTCATACAAAAAGATGTGCAGCTCGGGAAAGTGCTGCTTGAGCGCGGGTATGATATGGGGCAGCAGGTAGGGGCCAACGGTGGGGATCAGCCCGATGTGCAGCTCCCCCGACATGGGTTCGGTAAAGGTGCGGGCGATGTCGCGCAGCTCCTTGGTGGCGGCCAGCACTCGGCGGGCCTGCGCGGTAATGGCGTCTCCTGCCGGCGTAAACAGCACCTTGCGGGAGGTACGCTCCATCAGCAGCACCCCCAGCTCGTCTTCGAGCTTGCGCAACTGGCCGCTGAGAGTGGGCTGACTGACGAAGCATTTCTCCGCCGCCTTGCGAAAGTGACGCTCTTCGGCGAGCGCCACCAGATATTCAAGATCCCGTAAATTCACCTGTTCACCATGGTTATTCATTCCGTTAACGGCATGATCCCCGATTTTGGTGAAAATGGAAAGGATCAGCCCAGGTGGGCGGCCAGCTCGTCGCTGCCGCCGATATGGCGCCCGTCGATAAACACCTGGGGCACGCTAGACCGGCCGGAGACCGCCTTCAGGCTGATGCTGGTGGCATCCTGGCCGATGATCACCTCCTCGTAGCGCATGTTGCGCTCCAGCAACATCTGCTTGGCACGGGCGCAGTAGGGGCAGCCCGGCTTGGTAAACAGGGTGATGGCCGAGGGCTTAACCGCATGCGGATTGATATGCGCCAGCATGGTGTCGGCATCGGACACTTCAAAGGGGTCACCGGGCTTTTCGGGCTCGATAAACATCTGTGCAATCACGCCGTCCTTCACCAGCATGGAGTAGCGCCAGGAGCGGCGGCCAAAGCCCAGCTCGCGTTTGTCCACCAGCATGCCCATGCCCTCGGTGAACTCACCGTTGCCGTCGGGGATCACGCGAATATGCTCGGCTTCCTGATCCGCCAGCCAGGCGTTCATCACAAAGGTGTCGTTCACACTCATGCAGATGATGTCGTCCACGCCATTTTCAAACAGCACCGGCGCCAGCTCGTTGTAGCGGGGCAGATGTGTGGAAGAGCAGGTGGGGGTAAAGGCGCCGGGCAGTGAAAACACCACCACGGTTTTGCCGCTGAACAGTTCGTCGCTGGTGATGTCGATCCACTGATCCTGCTGGCGGGTGCGAAAGGTGACCTGAGGTACGCGCTGGCCGGTTTTATTTATCATGGGGTGAGTCCTTGTGATACTTGTTTGAAACCGGACTCAGTATGCTATCACCATAAACAAAGATTAAATCGTTTAAATGACTAAAATTGATAGTTTTCATCAATCAAAAAAGAGCAATGGTGCCGCCATTGCCCTTTTCATCATCTGCGTCAGCCCCGGCCGTTGAACCACCCGTTATAAATCTGCTCCTTTAACGCCAGTCGTCTCAGCTTCAGGCTTTCAAACTCGGCGTCGGAGATCGGCAGGTTACAGGCCTCCAGGCCTTCAATCTCGTGGTTCACCTTGTGATATTCCCGGGCCAGGCGGGCAAACTCCTCGTCGTTAAGCTTGAGCGCGGTTATGTGCTCGGCATGCTCGGGAAATTCTTCGGCAAGCGTGTGTGTCATGGATCAACCTCCTCGGCAACAGGGGATGATTTAACTATAGACGACACACTCTTCCGGCACCCGGGCCATGGCCGCTTCCACCACCTCGGGACCGGCACCGCGTTTGTGGGCGTTTTCGCTGAGATGCCGCCGCCAGGCCCGGGCCCCCGGCATGCCCTGAAAAATCCCCAGGGTGTGGCGGGTGATGTTACCCAGATAGGTACCCTGGCTCAGCTCCCGCTCGATATAGGGCAGCAGGTTGCGGATCACCTGATGCCGGCTGGGCACCGGCCCCCCGTCCCCAAACAGCTCGGCATCCACCCGGGCCAGCAAATACGGGTTCTGGTACACCTCCCGGCCCAGCATGACCCCGTCCAGATGCTCAAGATGCGCCCTGGCGTCTTCCAGGGTCTTGATGCCACCGTTAATGGCGATGGTCAGCCCGGGGTAATCGCGCTTGAGCCGGTACACCCGCTCATAGTCCAGCGGCGGAATCTCGCGGTTTTCCTTGGGGCTCAGCCCCTGCAGCCAGGCCTTGCGGGCGTGCACGATCAGCGCATCCACGCCGGCCTCGGCCACCCTGTCCACCAGCGTGCACAGGAACTCGTAGCTGTCCTGCTCGTCAATGCCGATGCGGGTTTTCACCGTTACCGGAATGGACACCGCCGCCTTCATCGCCGCCACGCCGTCGGCCACCTTTTGCGGCTCGGCCATCAGGCAGGCGCCAAACAGGCCATTCTGCACCCGATCCGAGGGACAACCCACGTTCAGGTTGATCTCGTCATAGCCGCGTTGCTCGGCAAGCCGGGCGCAGTGCGCCAGCGCTTCGGGATCGTTGCCCCCCAGCTGCAGCACCAGCGGGTGCTCTTCGTCGTTATAGGCCAGGTAGTCACCCTTGCCGTGAATAATGGCGCCGGTGGTCACCATCTCGGTATAGAGCTGGGCATGACGGCTCATCAGCCGGTGGAAGTAGCGGCAATGGCGATCGGTCCAGTCGAGCATGGGGGCAACGGAAAAGCGGGCGCTGGGGAATTGACTCATGGGAATGATGACTTTTTGAACAACGGGGCGCGCATTATACCCAAGGCGGCTCACAGACCCAACCCCGAACACGAGAAGGGGCCGGCGGCTGTGGTAGAATGCGCTCAGAAGCCCTAGCGATGAGCCAGATTTATGTCCATACCACAACAACTTAAACGTGCCGAGCAACTGTGCGAGCAGCGCGGCGTGCGCTTTACGCCCACCCGCCGCCATGTGTTTACCCTGATGGCGGGACACAAGGGAGCAGTCAGTGCCTACGAGTTGCTGGATCAGCTCAAGGAGCTGGAGCCGAGCGCCAAACCGCCCACGGTTTACCGGGCGCTGGACTTCTTGCTGGCCCAGGGCTTTGTGCACAAGGTGGAGTCGCTCAATGCCTTTCTGTTCTGCGACCACTTCGCCGAGCACCACCCCATGCAACTGCTGATCTGCACTCGGTGCGGCGAGGTCATCGAGCTGCACGACAAGGCCATCAATCACGCCTTTGAACATCAGGCCGAGCTGCATGGCTTTGCCATCACCAGCCAGTCCATCGAGGCGCACGGCCAGTGTCGCCGTTGCCAGAGCGAAATGGCCGGCAGCTGATATGCTTATGGCACAGCCATCCCAACAAGGACGCAACGATGGGCGCACTGATCAAGCTGCTGCTGTTACTGCTGGTCGCCTTTTTTCTGGCCAGCGAAGTCAACCTCAGTACCTCGCTGTACCGCTATGAAGACAACGAGATCGAGCTGAGTTTTCCGGTCTGGCAAACCGACAAGCCCTGGTATTACCTCAAATGGAACCCGGCCGAACGGGAATTCGAACAACGCCTTCAGTGGGAAAAGTGACCGCAAGAGGCGCCGGCCGGCACCGTCATGCCGGCATTCCCCACGGAGTCCTGCCCAGGTCGCCGGTTACGGACAGGTGCGCCTGGTCAGCGGGGAGAGCATCATGGCACGAGGCGTAAGCCCCTGAACGAAAAGCCCTGTTGCACGCAACAGGGCTCTTGTTTAACACGATGGCTTAATCGACATATTCCAGTATGGGGCGGGCGGTCATGCGGGTGACCAGCTCATAGGCGATGGTGCCCACATGGCGGGCCACTTCTTCGGCGGCCAGGCCCTCTCCCCACAGCAGCACTTCATCCCCCACCCGATCGGTGGCGTCCGGCCCCAGATCCACCGTGGCCATGTCCATGGAAACCCGGCCCGCCAGGGGCACGCGGCGGCCGTTAACCAGCACCGGTGTGCCTGCCGGCGCCATGCGCGGATAGCCGTCGCCATAGCCCACGGCAATCACGCCGATGCGGGTATCTCTTGGGCTGACCCAGCTGCCGGCATAGCCCACCGGCTCGCCGGCCTTGTGCTCGCGCACCGCAATCAGGGTGGTGGTGAAGTTCATCGCCGGACGCAGACCGAAGTCGGTGCCCTGCCGGTCGCCAAAGGGGGTGATGCCGTAGAGCATGACACCGGGGCGAATGTAGTCGGCATGAGCCTCGGGAAAGGCCAGCACACCGGCGGAGTTGCACAGGGCGGTGGCGCCCACCTTGCCCGCGGTAGCGGCCTGAAAACGGGCGATCTGGGCTTCGGTTACGGCGCGCTGATCGGGCTCGTCGGCCCGGGCAAAGTGGGTCATGGCATTCACCGGCTGCACCACGCCAGGCAGCCTGGCCAGACGGGAAAAGACCTCTTCGGCTTCTTCCGGGGCAAAACCGACCCGGTGCATGCCCGAGTCGATTTTAACCCACACGGTGACCGGGGCGGCCAGGGCGGTACGCTCCAGCGCCTCGAGCTGGGCATGGCCGTGAATGCACAGATGAAAGTTGTGGCGCACAGCGTGGTGCAGCTGCTCAAGGTTAAAAAAGCCCTCCAGCAGCAGAATGGGCAGCTGAATGCCGCCGGCACGCAGTCGCTGGGCCTCTTCAAAGCGTGCCACCGCAAACATGTCGGCATCCGGCTCCAGCGCCGCCGCCACGCGAAGATCACCGTGTCCGTAGGCATTGGCCTTGACCACCGCAATGGCCTTGGCATTGGGTGCCTGTTGCTTGGCGACCTTCAGATTGTGCCGAATTGCCTGCAGACTGATGCGGGCCACCGCTCCCCGTGCATCCATCTTGACTCCTTAATAATCATCATCGAAATCCGGTCCGGCGTAGTTGTCGAAGCGGGAAAACTGCCCCTGAAACGTCAGCCGCACCTTGCCTATGGGTCCGTTACGTTGCTTGCCGATGATGATTTCAGCGATGCCTTTATCGGGACTGTCTTCATGATAGACCTCGTCCCGGTAGATAAACATGATGAGGTCGGCGTCCTGCTCGATGGAGCCGGATTCCCGCAGATCCGAGTTCACCGGCCGCTTGTCGGCCCGCTGTTCCAGACTTCGGTTAAGCTGGGACAGCGCCACCACCGGCACCTGCAGCTCCTTGGCCAGGGCCTTGAGCGAGCGGGAGATCTCGGCGATCTCCAGGGTCCGGTTGTCGGCCAGGCTGGGGACCGTCATCAATTGCAGGTAGTCGATCATGATCATGCTGACGCCACCGTGCTCGCGGGCCACGCGCCGGGCCCGCGAGCGCACTTCGGTGGGGGTCAGGCCGGAAGAATCGTCAATGTAGAGCTGACCTTTCTCCAGCAGCATGCCCATGGTGGACGACAACCTGCCCCAGTCTTCATCATCCAGTTGCCCGGTTCGAATGCGGGTTTGATCGATTCGCCCCAGGGAAGCAAGCATCCGCATAATAATCTGCTCAGATGGCATTTCCAAGGAGAATATGAGCACAGGTTTGTCATTTGTTAGTGCAGCATGCTCGCAAAGATTCATTGCAAAAGTGGTTTTACCCATAGAGGGTCGTGCCGCCACTATAATCAGATCGGAAGGCTGCAGTCCGGCAGTTTTTTTATCTAGATCTGAGTAGCCTGTAGAGACGCCGGTAATGCCCTGATGAGGATTTTTAAATAAATCTTCTATGCGATCGATGGTCTTTTCCAGCAGGGTACGCAGGGGTTGCGGGCCTTCGTTGGCATTGGTGCGGCTTTCGGCGATCTTGAATACCCGGCTTTCGGCCAGATCCAGCAGATCGGACGAGCTGCGCCCCTGGGGATCGAAACCGGCCTCGGCTATCTCGTTGGCCACGGCAATCATCTCGCGCACCACCGCCCGCTCGCGCACTATGTCGGCATAGGCGCCGATATTGGCGGCACTGGGGGTGTTTTTGGCTACCTCCACCAGGTAAGAAAAACCGCCCACGGTTTCCAGCGCCTCGTGGCGCTCCAGCTCTTCCTGCACCGTGATCAGATCGATGGGGCTGCCGGCCTGGCTGAGCCGCTGCATGGCCTGAAACACCAGCCGGTGAGGCCGGCTGTAGAAGTCGGTATCCGAGACCTTTTCCGCCACCCGATCCCAGGCGTTGTTGTCCAGCAGCAGGCCGCCCAGCACGGACTGCTCCGCTTCAAAGGAATGGGGGGGCATTTTAAGCTGGGCCACGGCCTGATCGGACCGGTTGGCGGTCTTGTCTGTCATCGGAACTCTCGCTGATTGACCAAAACGCCATTATCGGAATTTTTGGCCGGCACTGAAAGGTTCAAAGGCGTCTTAAACACGCCATTGCAGCGCTGAATAACAAAACGGCAGTTGACATAACATGTCGCTGCTTTAGGATGTTGCCAGTCCGTTAATCAAGGAAATCACCATGCGCAAACTGCTTGCCCTGTTTACCCTGATCTTTGCGGTGGGCCTGACCGCCACCGCCTTTGACGCCGAAGCCCGCAAGATGGGCGGCGGCAGCCGTTCCATCGGCAAGTCCTACAAGACCGCGCCGGCGCAGCCGGCCCAGCAAAACATCAACCGCAACACCACCACCCAGACTCAGCCCCAGTCCAAGAAATCCGGCCTGATGGGCGGCATTCTGGGCGGCCTGCTGGCCGGTGGCCTGTTCGCCTGGCTGCTCGGCTCCGGCGCCTTTGAAGGCTTCCAGTTCATGGACTTTCTGCTGATCGCCGGCCTGGCCATCGGTGCCGTGTTCCTGCTGCGCGCCCTCAAGGGCAGCAAGGCGCGGCAACAGCAGCCCGCCTATAACGGCCCGCAGCGCTTTGAAGCGCCGCCGGCAGCCCCGGCCGCCAGCACGGCCAGCGGCGGCTTTGGCCAGACCGATGTGCCCTTTAACCTGCCTCCCGGTTTTGACCTGCAGGCGTTTTTGCAGGGCTCCCGCGAGCACTATCGCACCCTGCAGGAAGCCTGGAACCAGAACAACCTGGAAAAAATGCGCGAATACCTGTCACCCGAGCTGTTTGCCGAGCTGAGCCGGGAGCGCGCCAGCCTCAACGGCAACCAGCACACCGAGGTGATGTTTGTGGACGCCGAACTGGTGCGGGCCGACCATACTTCCTACCAGGCTCAGGTGAGCCTGAAGTTCAGCGGCCGCTATCGCGACAGCGTGGAAAACGTGGAACAGGACATCAACGAGATCTGGCACCTGGAGCGGGATCTGACTCAGCCCAACGCCCCCTGGCTGATTGTGGGCCTGGAAGACCTGGCCTGATCATTCTCTGCTTGCCAAATCAAAGGGCTGCCATGGGCAGCCCTTTTTTGTTGGCGGCGTTCCTTGTGTGGATGACTGACTTCGCCGTAAAGGCCCGCTGAATACGTCCCCCGTGAAGGCGGGATCCATGGGCATCTGCAGGCACTGCGTTGCTGTCAATATTCAGCACCATGTTCTGGATTCCCGCCTTCGCGGGAATGACAGCAGACTCGTGGAAATTTCCAGTCCCAAGTCCTGCTCCCCATTTTCCGGTTTGTTCCTCGTACCCACGCTCTGCATGGGAATGCTGACCCGCCTCCGGACAGACAAGAAGCGGACTGACCATCCGCCCACGCAGGAGCGTGAGAGCGAGAAATCCCTGTTCCCGGCTCCCTAAAAGAAAAAAGGCGCCCGCAGGCGCCTTGTCAAACAATGTGAGAAGGGTCAGCCCACCAGGGCCAGCAGCACACCGGCGGCCACCGCCGAGCCGAGCACACCGGCCACGTTGGGCCCCATGGCGTGCATCAGCAGGAAGTTCTGGTGGTTGGCCTCCAGCCCCACCTTGTTCACCACCCGGGCGGCCATGGGCACCGCCGACACGCCGGCGGCGCCGATCAGCGGGTTGACCTTGCCACCGGAGAGCCGGCTCATCAGCTTGGCCATCAGCACACCGGCGGCGGTGCCGATGGAAAAGGCCACCGCCCCCAGACCGAGGATCCCAAGCGTGTCCAGGGTCAGGAACTTGTCGGCCGACAGCTTGGAGCCCACCGCCAGCCCCAGAAAGATGGTGACCACGTTGATCAGCTCGTTCTGGGCGGTCTTCGACAGCCGGTCCACCACACCCGATTCCTTCATCAGGTTGCCCAGGCAGAACATGCCCACCAGGGGCACCGCCGACGGCAGGAACAGCAGGGTCAGGGTGAGGATCATCAGCGGAAAGATCACCTTCTCCCGCTTGCTCACATGGCGCAGCTGATCCATCTTGATGGCCCGCTCTTCCGGCGTGGTCAGCAGCTTCATGATCGGCGGCTGAATAATGGGTACCAGCGCCATGTAGGAGTAGGCCGCCACGGCGATGGCTCCCAGCAGATCCGGCGCCAGCCGGGATGCCAGGAAGATGGCGGTGGGACCGTCGGCACCGCCGATAATGGCGATGGCCGAGGCGTCCGCCAGGGTAAAGTCAAAACCGGGCAGCGCATTGAGGGCAATGGCGCCGAACAGGGTGGCAAAAATGCCAAACTGCGCCGCCGCCCCCAGCAGCAGGGTCTTGGGGTTGGCGATCAGCGCTCCGAAGTCGGTCATGGCCCCGACGCCCATGAAGATCAGCAAGGGGAACACGCCACTGCCAATGCCCACTTCATAGACGTAATAGAGCAGCCCGCCGGGCTCGGCCATGCCGGCATTGGGAATATTGGCCAGCACGCCGCCAAAGCCGATGGGCAGCAGCAGCAGGGGCTCAAAGCCCCGGGCGATGGCCAGGTACAGCAGCAGCAGGCCCACCGCGATCATCACCAGCTGCTTCCAGTGAAAGTTGGCGATGCCGGTTTCCTGCCACAGGGTCAACAAAGAGTCCATTCCGCGCTCCTTATGCCAGGCTGACCAGGGCATCGCCCACGGACACGGCGTCGCCTTCCTTGACCAGCACGTCCACCACCTGACCGCTGCGGGCGGCGCGCACTTCGGTTTCCATCTTCATGGCTTCCATGATCAGCAGCACCTCACCGGCGGCCACCTGCGTCCCCTTTTTGGCAAGGATCTTGAACACGTTGCCCGCCAGCGGTGCCGGCACCGGTTCGCCGGCACCGGCAGGCGCGACCGCCGGCGCGGCGGCTGGAGCCGGGGTGGCAGTACCACTTGTGCGCACGGCGCTGATGCTGCCCGCCGGCCCCACTTCCACCTCAAACACCTGACCGTCCACCTTGACCGCATAGGTCTCGGGAGCGCCTGCGGGCGCGGCCGCCACCGGTGCGTCCGGCGCCGGCTCGGTGCCCGGGGCCGGCTCAAAGGCGGCCGGGTTGTCGCGGTTGCGCAGGAACTTGAGGCCGATTTGCGGGAACAGGGCGTAGGTGAGCACATCGTCCACCTCGTCGCTGGCCACCCGCAGCTTTTCTTCCCTGGCCAGGGCCCGGAACTCGCCGGTGAGCCGCTCGAGCTCGTCAGACAGCTTGTCTGCCGGGCGACAGGTGATGGGCTCGCCGCCATCCAGCACCCGCGCCTGCAGCTCGGCATTGACCGGCGCCGGGGCCGCACCGTATTCCCCCTTGAGAATGCCGGCGGTTTCCTTGGTGATGGTCTTGTAGCGCTCACCGGTGAGTACGTTGATCACCGCCTGGGTGCCCACGATCTGGGAGGTGGGGGTCACCAGCGGAATAAAGCCCAGATCTTCCCGCACCCGCGGGATCTCTGCCAGCACCTCGTCCATGCGATCCGCCGCTCCCTGCTCCTTCAGCTGGCTTTCCATGTTGGTGAGCATGCCTCCGGGCACTTGGGCCAGCAGAATGCGGGAGTCCACGCCCTTGAGGCTGCCTTCGAATTTGGCGTACTTCTTGCGCACCTCGCGGAAGTAGGCGGCGATCTCTTCCAGCCTGCTCAAATCCAGACCGGTGTCGCGCTCGCTGCCCTGCACCATGGCCACCAGGGTCTCGGTGGGGGAGTGGCCGTAGGTCATGCTCATGGAGGAGATGGCGGTGTCGAGAATATCGATGCCGGCGTCGATGGCCTTCATGTGGGTCGGCAGGCTGAGGCCGGTGGTGGCGTGGCAGTGCAGCGCCAGCGGCAGGGAGACTTCGGCCTTGATGCGCTTGATCAGGGTCTCGGCCTCGTAGGGCTTGAGCAGGCCCGACATGTCCTTGATGCAGATGGAGTGACAGCCCAGATCCTGCAGCCGCTTGGCCATGTCGACCCAGGTGTCCAGGGTATGCACCGGCGAGGTGGTGTAGGAAATGGTGCCCTGGGCATGCCCGTCCATTTCCACCGTGGCCTTGATGGCGCTTTGCAGGTTGCGTACGTCGTTCATGGCATCAAAGATGCGGAACACATCCATGCCGTTGGCCCGGGCCCGCTCCACGAACTTGAACACCAGATCGTCGGCGTAGTGGCGGTAACCCAGCAGGTTCTGGCCGCGCAGCAGCATTTGCTGACGGGTGTTGGGCATGGCCTTTTTCAGGGCACGCAGCCGCTCCCAGGGATCTTCGCCCAGATAGCGAATGCAGGCGTCAAAGGTGGCGCCGCCCCAGGTTTCCAGCGACCAGTAGCCGATGGCGTCGAGCTTTTCGGCAATGGGCAGCATGTCTTCCAGGCGCAGGCGGGTGGCCAGCAGGGATTGGTGCGCGTCACGCAGCACCACGTCGGTAATGGCGAGGGGTTTGCTCATGGTTCAAGGCTCCATTCAAGTTCCGTTTTGGTGTTTCCGTGTTTACCGCTCAGTGCTTGTGATTGTTTTTGTATTGGGCAATGGCGGCGGAGATGGCGGCCAGCTTGCGCGGGCCAAGGCCAGGATCAGCGGTGGCCTGTGTGGCCGGTGCCGCCGGTTCGGGGGCCGTTTCCCCCGCCAGGCGAGCCAGCAGGTTGACGGCCACAATGGCCAGCGACAGAAAGGCAAACACAAAGGCCATGCCCAGCCCCATCAGGCTGGCGGCCTCGAGCAGTTGTGCAGAAAGGTTGTTCATCAGCATCGTCCTTGCTGTGGTTGTCCGGGGTCACGAGCATATCCAGCCCCGCTCACTGCTGACAACGCCGTATGCTCAAAATTGTTGTAATGATCCTGAAACAAGTTGAATTTCGATGACTGGATCACGCTATGGATGCATGAAAAATCGGCAAGAACGCCGATTGATACCATAACAATATGAAAGATGTATACAACAACTGAAAGCAGGTAACACAAGGGCGCCGAACGCAGCGCCTGTCACCGCCCGGTGGCGGAACGAATTGACGGAGACAAGGTAGTAATGAATACGCGGAAAAACAAAAAGCCGGCACAAGGCCGGCTTTTTACTGTATGGCGCATCCGGGAGGATTCGAACCTCCGACCGCTCGGTTCGTAGCCGAGTACTCTATCCAGCTGAGCTACGGATGCATATTTGTCACGTTTTTTCAGATGGCGCATCCGGGAGGATTCGAACCTCCGACCGCTCGGTTCGTAGCCGAGTACTCTATCCAGCTGAGCTACGGATGCTTTTCTGAAAAACGCTGTTTTAAAAATGGCGCATCCGGGAGGATTCGAACCTCCGACCGCTCGGTTCGTAGCCGAGTACTCTATCCAGCTGAGCTACGGATGCGCTGCAAAAATGGCGGTGAAGGAGGGATTCGAACCCTCGATGCGGGTTTAAGCCGCATACTCCCTTAGCAGGGGAGCGCCTTCAGCCTCTCGGCCACCTCACCGTGTTTGCGGGGCGTATATTACCGTCGGGCCAAAATAAGTCAAACACTTTTCCAACCCGACTTTTTCGTTCGAACAGACTTTAAGCATTTGGAAGCAAAAGCCATCAATGTGAATAAAAAACGCCCCAGAAATCTGCTAATTAATACTGGCTGTCGTCGCCGGTACCCTTCTCCGCCTGTATCCGCATGTAGATTTCTTCACGGTGTACAGACACTTCCTTCGGTGCATTCACACCGATGCGCACCTGGTTACCCTTGACGCCCAGCACGGTCACGGTCACTTCGTCACCGATCATCAGGGTTTCCCCTACTCGACGAGTCAAAATCAGCATATGGCTGCTCCTGTAATGGCAATGTATTAGTGAAAAATGTTGTTCATTATCCGATAAAGACGACGAAAAACCCAGCCTTCCCATGGCATGAAATGGGGGGCCGCCGCGCCAAAATCAAGAGGCCTGTCGATGACAGGCCTCTTTTACTGTTTCGGCGCATGGCTGCCGATTCAAATTATAGACGGCCTGATTGGCCCTGCCGGCTTACAGACGCTCGCTGAGCCAGGAAGTGACCGAGTCCAGCGCCGCCGGCAGGGCCGCCGGCTCGCTGCCGCCGGCCTGGGCCATGTCGGGGCGACCACCGCCTTTGCCGCCCACCTGCTGGGCCACCATGTTGACCAGCTCGCCGGCCTTGACCTTGCCGGTCAGATCCTTGGTCACCCCGGCAATCAGGCTGACCTTGTCACCACTGACGGTGCCCAGTACCACCACACCGGACTGCAGTTTGGACTTGAGGTCGTCCAGGGTACCGCGCAGTGACTTGGCATCCACCCCTTCCAGATTGGCCACCAGCACCTTGCTGCCGTTGATGTCACGCACCTGCTCCAGCAGCGACGCGCCGGCCTGGGCCGCCAGTTTGCCCTTGAGCTGCTCGATTTCCTTTTCCAGCTGACGGCTGCGGTCCAGCAGCTGGCGCACCTTGGCCGACACCGAGAAGGTATCGCCCTTGACCAGGCTGGCGGCCTGGCCGATTTCATGGTCGAGCTGATGCAGATAGGCCAGCGCCGCCTCGCCGGTGACCGCCTCGATACGGCGCACCCCGGCGGCGATGCCGCTTTCGGACAGGATCTTGAACAAGCCGATATCGCCGGTACGGCTGACGTGGGTACCACCGCAGAGTTCGGTGGACACCTCGCCCATGGCCACGACGCGCACTTCACTTTCATCGTATTTCTCGCCGAACAGGGCGGTGGCACCGGCCTGCTTGGCGCTTTCCAGATCCATCAGCCGCGTAGACACCGGCAGGTTGGCACGAATATCGCGGTTGACCATGTCTTCCACTTCCCTGATCTCCTGGGGAGTCATCGCCTCCAGGTGGGAGAAGTCAAAACGCAGCCGCTCGGGCTCCACCAGCGAGCCCTTCTGGGTAACATGGTCACCCAGCAGCTTGCGCAGACTGGCATGCAGCAGGTGAGTCACCGAATGGTTGAGGGCGGTAGCCTGACGGCGGGCACCGTCAACCGCGGCGGAAACCGCCTCTCCCACTTCCAGGGTGCCCAGCTCCATGTGGCCCAGGTGCAGAATGCCGTTGCCGGCCTTTTGGGTGTCTTTCACCACGAACAGACCGTCATCCATGCGGATCACGCCGGCATCGCCCACCTGACCGCCGGACTCGGCGTAGAAAGGCGTGGTATCGAGCACCACGGCGCCCTCTTCACCGGCGATCAGCGCATTGACCGGTTCACCGTTCTTGAACAGGGCAGTGACCTTGCCCGGCTGGGCCAGGTGTTCGTAACCGGTAAAGGCGGTTGCACCGTCCACCTTGATGACCCTGGAGTAATCCACGCCAAAGTTGGACGCTTCCTTGGCCCGCTCCCGCTGCTGCTGCATCAGGGTCTCAAAGCCGGCCTCGTCGATGCTGAGATCACGGTCGCGCAGCACGTCGGCGGTGAGATCCGCCGGAAAGCCATAGGTATCATACAGCTTGAACACCACCTCGCCCGGCAGCACTGTGCTTCCGTCCAGCTCGGCAATGGCGTCTTCCAGCAATTGCAGCCCCCGGTCCAGAGTGCGGGCGAATTGCTCTTCTTCCAGCCGCAGCACCTTCTCGATGATCGGACGCTGGGTATTGAGCTCGGGGTAGGCCTCGCCCATCTGCTCGCACAGAGCCCCAACCAGGGTATGGAAGAAGGACTTGTCGGCACCCAGCTTGCGGCCATGGCGTACGGCGCGACGGATAATACGGCGCAGCACATAGCCCCGGCCCTCGTTGGAGGGCATGACGCCGTCGGCAATCAGGAAGGAGCAGGAACGAATGTGATCGGCGATCACCCGCAGCGACTTGTTGTCGAGATCGGTGGTGCCCACCGCCTCGGCGGCGGCCTTGATCAGCGCCTGGAACAGGTCGATTTCGTAGTTGGAGTGCACGCCCTGCAAAATGGTGGCGATACGCTCCAGCCCCATGCCGGTATCCACCGAAGGCTTGGGCAGCGGCTCCATGGTACCGTCGGCATGGCGGTTGAACTGCATGAACACCAGGTTCCAGATTTCGATGTAGCGGTCGCCGTCTTCCTCCGGGCTGCCGGGAGGACCGCCCCAGATATGTTCGCCGTGATCGTAGAAGATCTCGGTGCAGGGGCCACAGGGACCGGTGTCACCCATGGTCCAGAAGTTGTCGGACGCATACTGGGCGCCCTTGTTGTCGCCGATACGCACAATGCGCTCCACCGGTACGCCGATTTCCTTTGACCAGATGTCAAAAGCTTCGTCGTCGGTCTCGTAGACGGTGACCCAGAGTTTTTCCTTGGGCAGCTTGACCACCCCGGTCAGGAATTCCCAGGCAAAGCGAATGGCGTCCTGCTTGAAATAGTCACCAAAGCTGAAGTTGCCCAGCATTTCAAAGAAGGTATGGTGACGGGCGGTGTAACCCACGTTTTCCAGGTCATTGTGCTTGCCGCCGGCACGCACGCAACGCTGGGAGCTGACGGCCCGGTTGTAGGCCCGCTGCTCCAGGCCCAGGAACAAGTCCTTGAACTGGTTCATGCCGGCGTTGGTAAACAGCAGGGTCGGGTCGTTGTGAGGCACCAGCGAGCTGGACGCCACCACCTGGTGTCCTTGCTGGCGGAAATACTCGAGAAACGCATTGCGTAACTCAGACGTGGTCATTCGCATGGAAAATCCTGTTGATAGCTTGGTAGGCGTTAACTCCCATAATTTAAAAGGAATGGGCAGCAATGTAAAACGCACCATCGGGCGCGGTGTGAATGAGGGGCGCTATTCGTCGCTCCTTTCCAGGGCGTAGCGAATGTGATCCGGGCCAAAGCCCCTCGCCTGCAGGTAGCGCATGCGCCGGGCCCGTTCCCTGAAATCGGTGATGGGCGCCTCGCCAAAGCGGGCGCTGTGACATTCCCGCGCCAGTTCAAACCAGTCGGTGTCCTGCTGTGCCAAAGCGGTGGCCACCTCTTGCGGACTGACCCCCTTGCGCTGCAGTTCGGCGCGAATACGCAGGGGACCGTGCTTTTTGTACACCTGCTGGCGTACCTGCACCTGGGCAAAACGGGCGTCCTGCAGCCAGTTCTGCTGCTCCAGCCGATCCAGCACTTGCCTGATGGCGTCTTCGTCAAACTGACGCTGGCGCAGCTTTTGTGCCAGCTCCCGCCGGCTGTGATCCCGCCGCGACAGCAGGCGCAGCGCACAATCCCACACTGACGGGGTTGGGGTCGGCGCATCCAAAAACATGGGCATACCTCCAAAAACCAAGGCCGGGCAATGCCCGGCCTGATTATCAGAACTCGTTGTGATCGTCCGCACCGTCCAGTTCGGTGACGGCCTCGTTCTTCGCCTCGCCTTCTTCCCTGGTCGCTCCCGGTGCCAGCAGCAGCATCTGACGCAGTTGCTGCTCGATTTCGTCGGAGATGTTCTTGTGCTCCAGCAGATACTTGATGGAATTGGCCTTGCCCTGGCCGATCTTGTCGCCCTTGTAGCTGTACCAGGCGCCGGCCTTTTCGATCAGCTTGTGTTTCACGCCCAGCTCGATCAGCTCGCCTTCCTTGGAGATGCCGGCGCCGTACATGATCTGGAATTCGGCCTGCTTGAACGGCGGCGCCACCTTGTTCTTGACCACCTTGACCCGGGTTTCGTTGCCGACCACCTCGTCGCCTTCCTTGATGGAGCCGATACGGCGAATGTCGAGGCGCACGGAGGCATAGAACTTGAGGGCGTTACCACCGGTAGTGGTTTCCGGGCTGCCGAACATGACACCGATCTTCATACGGATCTGGTTGATAAAGATACACAGGCAGTTGGCGCTCTTGATATTGGCGGTAAGCTTGCGCAGCGCCTGAGACATCAGACGGGCCTGCAGACCCACGTGGGAGTCCCCCATTTCGCCTTCGATTTCGGCGCGGGGGGTCAGGGCCGCCACCGAGTCGACGATGATCACGTCCACCGCACCGGAGCGCACCAGCATGTCGCAGATTTCCAGCGCCTGTTCGCCGGTGTCGGGCTGAGACACCAGCAGATCGTCCACGTTAACCCCCAGCTTGGCGGCATACACGGGATCCAGCGCGTGCTCGGCATCCACAAAGGCACACACCTTGCCGGCGCGCTGGGCCTCGGCAATGACCTGCAGGGTCAGGGTGGTTTTACCGGAAGACTCGGGACCGTAGATTTCCACGATACGGCCGGTGGGCAGGCCGCCGATGCCCAGGGCAATGTCCAGCGACAGGGAGCCGGTGGAAATGGCTTCAACATTCAAAGCCTTGTTGTCGCCCAAACGCATGATGGAGCCCTTGCCAAACTGTTTTTCAATCTGGCCCAGGGCGGCGGCCAAGGCTTTTTCTTTGTTCTGATCCATAAAATGCTCCGCTGAAATTGACTGGTGCCTAATGCGATAAACTGAGGTTGAGTATACTGTTTATTCGTACAGTATCAAGTCGGGTGTTGCTCAAGCAACCCGAGGCAGGCCCGCAGGGCATGCATCACCGTCTGCCGGCGCACGGCGGCCCGATCGCCGTCAAGCTGCAACAGCCGGCAGTCAAGCCGGTCATGGGCTGCCAAGCAGCAGGCCAGCCAGACGGTACCCACGGGCTTTTCCGGGCTGCCGCCACCGGGGCCGGCCACCCCGGTCACCGCCACCCCAAGGCCGCAGCCGGAAGCGGCGCAAGCACCGCGCACCATGGCCTCGGCCACTTCCCGGCTGACCGCACCATGACGCTCTATCAGAGCGGGATCCACCCCCAGCATGTCGGTTTTGGCGGCGTTGGAATAAGTGACAAAGCCCCGGTCAAACCAGGCCGAGCTGCCGGCAATGTCGGTGATGGCGGCGGCAATGCCGCCGCCGGTGCAGGACTCGGCGGTGGTCATCATCATGCCTCTCGCCTGCAGCGCCTCCCCCAGTTGCCGTGCCAGTATGCCCGTGTCCACCGCCAGCCCTCATGTGTCGAATACTTGTGCCGGTATTATGCCGGGGCAAAGTGATGACGCCAACGGTTAACCGAGCAACCCTGCTTTTATTCCCTGCCACAGCACCCCCAATGCCGACAACGCCGATATCAGCAAAATGGCCGGGCGGGCGCTGTCTTTGTGCACTCTGAGCTCAAGCCAGCGGGACAGCCAGAAGCCCAGTGCCACACCGGGAAGCAGCTTCAGCACCAGCGGCAAAGCCAGCAGCCCGGTGCCACCTTCAAGCACCAGCATCAGCAGCGACAACGGCGTGCCCGCCAGAAAAAAGACGGCGAGTTCGTCACGGGTGGTCAGGCGGGGCTGATGCTGGTAAAGCAGCGCCATGGGCGGACCGCCCACCGAGGTGGCGGTGCCCAGTACGCCGGAGCAAAAGCCGGCGACCGTGAGCGCGGATGGTGTGAGGGCGAGATCAACGCGACGACCGCTCAGCCAGACCGCCAGCAGCAGGGCACAACCGAACAGCAGGCTGAGCTGCCAGGTCGCCAGGCTGACCAGCAGCAGGGCGCCGCACCAGGATCCCGGCAGGCGAGCCAGGATGGCCGGACATACCCGTCGCCAGTTCAGGCGATGGCGCTGCTTCAGCACCACCAGCATTGACAACCCCCAGCCCAGCATCAGCACCGGCCCCGGTACATAGGCGGGATCGAGCAGATAGAGCAGTGGCGCGGCCAGCAGCCCGAAACCGATGCCCACCCAGGCCTGCACCAGAATGCCGCCGGTGACGATTAACAGCGCCAGCAGTTCAGAAGCAGAATACAGCATCGGCATGCATGAGAGAAAAAGAGTGCTATGCACCGGCCGAAAGAGTCCGGCCGGTGTAACGAGGAGCTTATTGTGCCCCCGCCCCCAGCCGGGAACGTTCGCTGTTTTCCACCAGAATACCGGCGCCGATGCGATTGATCTCGGCCCACAAGGCTTCGTCGATCTCAATACCATTATCGATCACGTATTCCTTGTTTTCTGCCAGATCCTCGGGGCTCAGATAACGGGCATGACGGTTGCCCTTGGAGCGCTGCAGTGAGCCGGCCAGATCCACCCGGGAGCTGCAGACGATGGTCAGCGCCTGCTGCTCTTCCGGGGTGGTTACCAGACTGGTGGAGGCCTCACTGAAACTGGGGTAGCGCTCTCCCGCCTTGATGGCCGCGGCATATTCCTTCACCGTGGTGCTGCCGTTCTGCCAGTAGGCGGTCACGCTGATGCCGCGCCGGCCGCAGTCGGTCAGGGCCTTGAGGGCAAACATGCGGTTGTGACAGTTGTGCACGGTAATGGTGGCAATACCGCTTTCCAGCGCCTTGGCATGGGCCAGATCCACCGAAGCGGCAATGCAGTTCAGGGCACTGCGACCGTTGCTGTCGATAATGGCCGAGGTGCTGTCTTCATAGACGACCGTACTCAGGGGCTTGTCGGCATCTTCGGTCAGGTAGGGCAAGGCCCGCTCCAGCTCCGCCAGCCCGCCCAGGCCGTGTTTTTCCAGCCACAGCACCATGTTGGCGGCGTCTTCATAATTGCCCACAAAGTAACCGCACGCTTCAAAGCAGCGGCGCAGCGCCGCCTTCAGCTCATTCATTGAAACCTGCATCAGTCGTCTCCTTCCACGGTCGGTGCCAGGGGCATAAACCAGTCGTCGTTGTAGGTTCTGCCGATGTCTTCGATCAGCGGGGCGCCCTGATACATGGTGTTGCGCACCCACAGCCGGGAGCGCGGATCAAACTTGCTCACCCCGAAAAACGACAGCTTGCAGCGCAGCAGGTGCATGGGCAGCACATCATGGGCCAGCAGGTTGGCCTGAATGTCACCGTACACACAGCGGTTCATGCTCTGAATACGGCGCACGATGCCGCGCAGCTTGGGGCGGGCCACCATAAAGCGGGCCGTGGTGTGCTCCGGAAACTCTTCAATATATTGACACAACTGCTGGTAACAGCGGTGTACGGCATAGCCCACGCCCAGTGCCATCTGCTTTTCCCGGCCATCGTCCAGCTCGCATTTGCCCAGGCGGGGCTCCATTTTTTCTTCCGAGCGGTACCAGAAAATATCCCGGTTTTTCGGATCGCTGAAGTCGATTTTCAGCGCCCAGGCATAGCGTTGTTCAATCACTTCCTTAAGCTGCTGCAGTGGCATCAGCGGATCCAGATCGAGAAACTCTTCCGCACAATAGTACTCCTCCAGGCCATCTACCAGCTGCGGGTAGAGCTCCAGCATCACCGACACCAGCAGCTCCTGCCCCTGCAGCGAACAATGTTGCTCGCTCCAGGCCAGCAGCTCGTTCCAGCTATCCAGCCCCACAGCGGCCTGCTCCCGCAACGCCGCAAGATCTTCGATCACCCGGCGATTGTTATCGCTCTGCCAGGCATCTTCCGTCACGGTTTCGGCAATATGCCGAGAGCAGCGGCCCAGCAATTCATCCAGACGCCGGCGCACTCCTTCATCGATATGCCCCAGCGCCCGCACCTGGGCCAGGGCCAGCTCGCGCATTTCGATCCAGCGGTTGATCAGTATGGGGTGGTTAATAAGATAAGGGGCCATGCCCAGACCGGTGGAGTTGCCGATGCCGAAGTAGCGCTTGATCTCGGGCTGCATGGCCGTGAAGCGCTGTGGATCCCGCTGCCGGGCGATGTGTTCGACCTGCAGCAGACTGAAGTTGCGCAGCATAAAGCAGGCAAACATCTCGGCCGCAAACGGGCGGGCAAAATCCGGATAGCGGCTGCTGACCTTGTCCCAGTCGGCCATGCCCAGCTTGCCGCTGCCGTAGACCGCAGTGGTGCGGTAGAGGTAACCGACCTCGGCAATACGGGCCACATCGGGTTGCTCACCCCGGCTCAGCTGCGCCACCACATAATCGAAATTGCGGGCACTGCGATTGGCACGGGACAATACAAACACCCGGGAGTCCACCCGGCCGGCTTCCTGCAGGGGAACATTCCGGCGCAGAAAGGCCAGGTAGTCGTCTTCAACCCGGCCTTCCACCAGCGCCATGGTCAGATCCCACTTGCTGGCGATCACCCGGTCGTTACGCTCTTCCGGGCTCAGGTAATCGGAAAAAATCACAAAGCTGAACAGACCCTGGGGGGTGTTGATTTCGTAGACAAGGGTGCCATAGCCCTCGGCACACAGCTCCTGGCGAGCAATGTTCACCTGCCAGCGTTCCAGCATAATGCGGCGTACCAGGGTTCGCATAAAGCTCAACCGGCTTTGATGCATGGCACCCAGTCGCTCCAGATCCATCACCTGCTCTGCCGGGCGCAGCGGTAGTGCATTTGGTCCCCGCAGCGAGGCCTTGATCGCAGCCAACCTCATCATGTTTCTACCCTCGATAATTGCGACATATCCTTGTTGCGCCGTAAACCGGACAGGGTCCGGGACGGCACAGGGCCCGGAGGGGCAGACACCGGCCAGTTACCGCCGCGCCTGCGCTCCTTCCTCCCGCCTCATGCAGCGAATCATCAACCAGGTCAATAAAACCCGACAAGTTAAATGGCTATATCAATTGATAAGGAAAGTTTATCGAAATGCTGCCAACCCGCACAAATACTGATACCAACGTTAAAATCTCAGTCACCAGACGGAAACAATCAAGCAACAAAAATGAGAGGTTGCGCAGGTTTGTGAGGAGCATACTGCCGGTGCGAAGCCGGCAGGGGCTGTGGTTCAGTCCGTGCGACTGGCCAGAATAAAGTCAACCAGCGCCTGGGCGGGCGGCGTCAGCGACTTGTTGTTGAGCTGAATGATGCCCACATGGCGAGTGATCTCGGGGGTATGCAGGGGAATAAAGGTCAGCCGGGTGTTCCCCTGGGGAAAGGCGTACCAGGGCAGGGTGGTAATGCCAAAGCCCGCCTCGAGCATGGCGATCAGGGAAATCATGTTGGAAATATAATACTGGGAGTGGGCCAGCAGCGACTCCGCCGCACTGCCTTTCAGCAGGCTGGAGGTGCCGTTGCGGATCAGCCGGTAGGGCTTGAGCTCGCGCCAGTGCAGCGCCTGACTGGCGGCCAGCGGATGTTCCTTGAGGCACACCACCCCCAGCTTGTCCTTCCATACCGGGGTATAGCATTTCTCGCTCTGGTCCTGATCATCAAACAGGCTGGCGATGCCGAAGTCCACCTGCTGGTTTTCCACCATCTTCAGCACCGCGCGGGAGTTGTCGTCAAACACACTGACGTGCAGCTCGCTGTCACCGATAAAGTCGAGCAGCAGACCCGGCAGAAACCGGCTGGCAATGGACGGCACCGAGGCCAGCCGCAAGTGACCGGTTTTATGCTCGGCCAGCAACGCCATGTCTTCGGCAATGCGATCATGATGGGCAATAAGCTCCTTGGCCCGGGGCAGGAACTGGCGGCCAAAGGGCGTCAGCTCGGTCTTGGCGGTGCGGCTGTTGCGTTTTTCAAACAGGGCTTCGCCCAGTTTGCTTTCCAGATCGCGAATCGATAACGAAATGGCGGGCTGGGTGCGGTGGGCCTTTTCCGCCGCCAGGTGAAACCCCTTCAGCTCGGCCACCCACACGAAATGACGCAGCTGCGTTACCTTGAACTCCGGCAGCATGATAAGCCTTCCTTATCAGTTAATATCATTAATTAATTTTTATTATTAAAACACAGCTCCTATCATGACTCCAACCAAGATAAAGGAGGTCCCTCATGTCCGATTCCGTATTTCGTAACTATATCGCCGGTGAATGGGTGGAAGGCCCCAAGACCATTGCCAACATCAGCCCCGCCGATCTGAGCGATGTGATTGGCCACTACGCCCAGGCCGATGCCGCCCAGACCCGGGCCGCCATCGAAGCCGCTATCCGGGGTCAGCAGGAGTGGGCCAAGAGTGGTCTGGAGCAGCGCTACGCCGTGCTGATGGCCATTGGTGACGAGCTGATCGCCCGCAAGGACGAGCTGGGCCGGCTGCTGGCCCGGGAAGAAGGCAAAACCCTGGCCGAAGGCGCCGGTGAAGTCTACCGCTCCGGCCAGTTCTTCCATTACTATGCCGCCGAAGTGCTGCGCCAGATGGGCGAAACCGCCGACTCGGTGCGCCCCGGCATTGAAATTGAGACCCGCCGCGAGCCGGTGGGCGTGGTGGGCATCATCACCCCCTGGAACTTCCCCACCGCCACCGGCGCCTGGAAAATCGCTCCGGCGCTGGCCTTTGGCAACGCCGTGGTGTGGAAACCCGCCAACCAGGTGCCGGCCTCCGCCTGGGCGCTGACCGAGATCATCTCCCGCCAGAACCTGCCCGCCGGCACCTTCAACCTGGTGATGGGCCCGGGCGCCGAAGTGGGCGACGTGCTGATCAACTCCCGCCAGGTCAATGCCCTGACCTTCACCGGCTCGCTGGAAACCGGCCGCCGGGTGGCCGCCGCCACCGCCGGCAATCTGGTCAAGTGCCAGCTGGAAATGGGCAGCAAAAACGCCCTGATCGTGCTGGATGACGCCGACCTGGACAACGCCGTGGAATGTGCCGTTAACGGTGCCTTTGGCGGTACCGGCCAGAAGTGCACCGCCTCTTCCCGCCTGATCGTGACCGAAGGCATTCACGACCGCTTTGTGGACGCCGTGGTCGAGCGCATGAAGAAGCTGGTGATCGGCCACCCGCTTAAGGAAGGCGTACACATCGGTGCCGTCGCCGATGGCCGCCAGATGGAGTCCAACCTCAAGTACCTGGAGCTGGCCAAAAGCGAAGGCGGCAGGCTGGTGTATGGCGGTGAAGTGATCAACGAAGAGACCGAAGGCTACTACATGCAGCCGGCGCTGTTCGTGGACACCACCAACGACATGACCATCAACCGGGAAGAAGCCTTTGCCCCCATCGCCTGTGTGATCAAGGTGAAGGACTACGCCGAGGCCCTGGCCACCCTGAACGACACCAACTTCGGCCTGACCGGCGGCATCTGTACCCAGTCACTGAAGTACGCCAGCGACTTCAAGCGCAACGCCAAGACCGGCTGCGTCATGGTCAATCTGCCCACCGCGGGCACCGACTATCACGTGCCCTTCGGCGGCCGCAAGGATTCCAGCTTCGGCCCCCGCGAGCAGGGTACCTACGCCCGGGAATTCTACACCGTCGTGAAAACCACCTACATCCGCGCATAACGGAGGCGGGATCATGAGCAGAGAGTTGCATAACGAAATGATCGTGATCGACGGGCTGCAGTATTCCAACTGGAGCCGGGAGATCTTCGAACAGCTGCGCGAAGGCGGCGTGACCATGGTGCATGCCACCATCGTCTATCACGAGCAAATTCGTGAAACCCTGATGCGCATTGCCGAATGGAATCGTCAGTTCGAACAGCACGGCGACCTGATCATGCCGGTGCGCAGCGCCGATGACATTCGCCGTGCCAAGGCCGAGGGCAAGGTCGGCATCATGTTCGGTGCACAGAACTGCTCGCCGATCGAGGACGACATCGGCATGGTGGAGGTGATGCGGGATCTGAACCTGATGATCATGCAGCTGACCTACAACAACCAGAGCCTGCTGGCCTGTGGTTGCTACGAGGCGGAAGACAGCGGCGTGACCCGCTTCGGCCGTCAGGTGATTCGGGAAATGAACCGGGTGGGCATGGTGGTGGACATGAGCCACAGCGCCGAACGCAGCACCCTGGAGGCCATCGAGATCTCGGAGCGACCCATCGTGATCTCCCACGCCAACCCGCTGAGCTTTCACGCCGCCAAGCGCAACAAGTCGGACACCGTGCTCAAGGCACTGGCCGAGTCGGGGGGCCTGCTGGGCTTCAGTGCCTATCCGTTCCATCTGAAAAACGGCCCGGACTGCACCCTGGAAGACTACTGCGACATGATCGCCCGCACCGCCGATCTGATGGGCGTGGAACGACTGGGCATCGGCACCGATCTGTGCCAGAACCAGCCGCTGTCGGTACTGGAATGGATGCGCAACGGCCGCTGGTCCAAAACCATGGACTACGGTGAAGGCTCCAAGTCCAATGCCGACTGGCCCCGCCCGCTGTCCTGGTTCCGCGACAGCCGCGACTTTCCCAACCTGACCCAGGGGCTGCTGGCCCGGGGCTTTGGCAAGGACGACGTGGCCAAAATCATGGGCCTGAACTGGCTCAACTTTCTGGACGAGGCCCTGCAGCCGCAGGCCACTGCTCGATAAGGATGACGGGGAGCTCCCGGCTCCCCTTCGCATGATGTAGCGCTATGGAGGCGAACATGAGCAATTCAACCGAGGCAACCCTGGCCATGGATAAGGATATCAACGGCAAGCCCACCCTGCTTTCCAGTCTCGATTTACCGGTGTTTGCAATCAGTGGCGGCGCCCTGCTGCTGTTTGTGGCCGCCGCCCTGTACGATATCGAGCTGGTCTCACAGCTGGTTAACAGCGCCTTTGCCACCTCAACCCGGCTGTTCGGTGCCTACTGGCAGGTGCTGCTGCTGATGACCTTTCTGATCGGCCTGGTGATGGCCATCGGCCGCGGCGGGCAGGTACGCCTGGGCAACCTGAGCGTACCCGAAATGTCCACCTTTCAGTGGATGTCGATCATCATGTGTACCCTGCTGGCCGGGGGAGGCGTGTTCTGGGCCGCCGCCGAGCCCATGGCGCACTTTATCTCACCACCGCCGCTCTACGCCGGTGAGACCGACAAGCTGAACATGGCCATCAACGCCATGGCCCAGAGCTTTATGCACTGGGGCTTTCTGGCCTGGGCCATTCTCGGCAGCCTGACCGGGGTGGTGTTTATGCACCTGCACTATGACAAGGGCCTGCCGCTGAAGCCCCGCACCCTGCTGTATCCGGTGTTTGGCGACAAGGTCATGAAAGGCTGGCTGGGCGCCCTGGTGGATGCCAGCTGCGTACTGGCGGTGGTCGCCGGCACCGTAGGGCCCATCGGTTTTCTCGGCCTGCAGGTCAGCTTTGGCCTGGAAAAGCTGTTCGGCATTCCCGACGTCTACAGCACCCAGGTCACCATTCTGATCGGCCTTATCGCCATTTATACCCTGTCGGCTGTCAGTGGTGTGACCCGCGGTATTCAGATCCTGAGTAACATCAACGTGGTGCTGGCCGCCTTTCTGATGCTGTTTATCTTTTTCTTCGGCCCCACCGCCTTTATCGTCGATACCTACCTGCACGCCTTTGGTCTGTATCTGAGCAACTTTATTCCCATGGCCACCTTCCGCGCCGATCCGGCCTGGCTGGACTGGTGGACGGTGTTTTTCTGGGGCTGGTTCCTGGGTTACGGGCCGCTGATGGCGATGTTTGTGGCGCGTATTTCCCGGGGCCGCACGGTGCGCCAGGTGATCATGCTGATCTCCATCATAGCGCCCATGATCACCTGCTTCTGGTTCACCATCATGGGCGGCAGCGGCCTGGCTTTTGAGCTGGCTACCCCCGGCAGCGTGTCCGAGCCCTTTACCGGCTTCAACCTGCCCGCAGCCCTGCTGGCCATCACCGAACAACTGCCCATGGGCTTTGTGATTTCGGTGCTGTTTCTGGTGCTGACCACCATTTTCGTGGCCACTACCGGTGACTCCATGACCTACGCGGTTTCCATGGTGATGACCGGCACCGATCACCCTCACGCCAGTGTGCGGGTGTTCTGGGGCATCATGATGGGGGTGGTGGCCGCCATTCTGATTTCCATCGGCTCCGGCGGCATCAGTGCCCTGCAGTCCTTTATTGTGGTCACCGCCGTGCCGGTCTCCCTGGTGCTGCTGCCCACCCTGTGGACGGCGCCGAAAATCATTAAACGAATGGCAGCCGAGCAGGGACTTTAAGCCGCCGAAGCACACTCCCGGCCTGAATCGCCGAAGCACTACTTTTGAGCGGCACTCGCCGCTCTTTTTTTCATCGTATTAACCAAGGTGAGTACCCATGAAAACCGCCGTAAAAACCGACCTTTTCGCCTCCAAGGCACCGCTGGAATGGGCCGTGATGGCCAACGGCCAGTTCTATACCGCCCAGATCCCCATCGATGCCGAGGGCCAGGTCGTCGCAGGTGGCATCGAGGCTCAGGCCCGCCAGACCATGGACAACTTCAGGCACACGGTGGAAGCCGCCGGCCTGACCATGGCCGACGTCACCCAGGTGCTGATCTATGTCACCGCCCGGGAGCAGTTGCCGGTGTTCAACAAGGTCTATGCCGAGTACTTCGAAGCCCCCTACCCCAACCGCGCCGCCATGATCGTGGCCGGTCTGGCCCGGGAAGAGATGCTCTGCGAAATCGTGGCCTACGCGGCCCAGCCCTGACCCCCCTGCTTTGAGCACCATCAACCCGGCGGCCCGTGGATAACACAGGCCGCCGGTCTGCCCTCTTTGTTTGCGCTTTGCCCGCTTATCCTCGACTCCCCGATGCTGGTATCATGCTCGCCTGTTTTGTTTCGTCACGCATCCACCAGACAAAAAGGCATTGATTTCATTATGAATCAGGAAAATTCCCCGCATACGCCCATGATGCAACAATATCTGGCCCTGAAGGCCCAGCATCCGGACATACTGCTGTTTTACCGCATGGGGGATTTTTACGAGCTGTTCTACGACGATGCCAAGAAGGCATCACGGCTGCTGGACATTTCCCTGACCAAGCGCGGCAAGTCGGCGGGCACCGCCATTCCCATGGCCGGGGTGCCCTACCATGCGGCAGAAAACTACCTGGCGCGGCTGGTGCAGATGGGGGAATCGGTGGCCATCTGCGAGCAGATCGGCGACCCCGCCACCAGCAAGGGGCCGGTGGAACGTCAGGTGGTGCGCATCGTTACCCCCGGCACCCTGTCCGACGAGGCGCTGCTCAATGAGCGCCAGGACAACTGCCTGGCGGCGGTGTATCACGACGGTGAACGCTTTGGCTACGGCATCCTCGATGTGAGCACCGGCCGCTTTGTCATCAACCAGTTTGAAAAAGCCGAAACCCTGACCGCCGAGCTGCAGCGCACCCAGCCTGCCGAGCTGCTCTATCCCGAAGGCTTTGAATGGTTTGGCCTTATCGAGCAGCGCAAGGGCCTGCGCCGCCGGCCGGAATGGGAGTTCGATCTGGGCACCGCCCGCCACCTGCTGTGCCAGCAGTTCGGCACCCGGGATCTGGTGGGCTTTGGCGTCGAGCAGTCGCCCACCGCCCTGTGCGCCGCCGGCTGCCTGCTGCAATACGTGAAAGACACCCAACGCACCGCTCTGCCCCATATCAACAGCGTGCGGCTGGAACGCCGCCAGGACATGGTGATCATGGACGCCGCCACCCGGCGCAACCTGGAGCTGACCCTGAACCTGTCGGGCACGGTGGAAAACACTCTGGCCGAGGTGCTCGACCGCACCGCCACCCCCATGGGCAGCCGGCTGCTCAAGCGCTGGATCCACCAGCCCAGCCGTCACAAGGATGAGCTGACGCAGCGCCAGGACATTATCGCCACCCTGATGGAAAACGGCCGCTTTGAAACCTTGCATCCGCTGCTGCGGCAGGTGGGCGATCTGGAGCGGGTACTGGCGCGGCTGGCACTGCGCTCGGCCCGGCCCCGGGATCTGAGCCGGCTGCGCGCCGCCCTGCAGGCCCAGCCGGACATTCAGGCGGTGCTGGCCGAGGCACAGGCCGAATGCCTGCAGCCTCTGGCCGAACAAATCAGCGACTTTCCCACGCTGGCGGAACTGCTGGAGGCGGCGGTGGTGGACACGCCGCCGGTGGTGATTCGGGACGGCGGCGTGATCCGCGACGGCTACAACGCCGAGCTGGATGAGCTGCGCGAGCTGGCCGCCGGTGCCCACCGTTACCTGGAACAGCTTGAAGCCCGGGAGCGGGCCGCCACCGGCATCAGCACCCTGAAGGTGGCCTACAACAAGGTGCACGGTTTTTATATCGATGTCAGCCGGGCCAACGCTCATCTGGTGCCGGTGCACTATGTGCGCCGCCAGACCCTGAAAAACAACGAACGCTACATTATTCCCGAGCTCAAGGAATACGAAGACAAGGTACTCAATGCCCAGAGCAAGAGCCTGGCGCTGGAAAAACGCCTGTATGAGGAGCTGCTGGATCAATTGCTGGAACACCTGGCGCCGCTGCAGCAAAGCGCCGCCGCCCTGGCCCGGCTGGACGTGCTCGCCAACCTGGCGGAGCGGGCCGACAGCCTGAACTACTGCCGGCCCGAGCTCACCGACGACGAGGTAATCGACATTGAGGAAGGCCGCCACCCGGTGGTGGAGCAGGTGATGACGGATCCCTTTATCGCCAACCCCTTGTCACTGTCGAGCGAGCGCAAAATGCTGGTGATCACCGGCCCCAACATGGGCGGTAAGTCCACCTACATGCGGCAGACGGCGCTGATTGTGCTGCTGGCCTACATGGGTTCCTTCGTGCCGGCACAAAGGGCCCGTATCGGCCGGGTGGATCGCATCTTTACCCGTATCGGTGCATCGGACGACCTGGCCTCGGGCCGCTCCACCTTTATGGTGGAAATGACCGAAACCGCCAATATTCTCAACAATGCCAGCCGCCACAGCCTGGTGCTGATGGATGAAATCGGCCGCGGCACCAGCACCTACGACGGCCTGGCCCTGGCCTGGGCCTGTGCCGATGCCCTGGCCAACCGGCTGCACGCCTACACCCTGTTTGCCACCCACTATTTCGAGCTGACCGGGCTGGCGGCGCTGTGGCCGGCGGTGGCCAATGTGCACCTGGACGCGGTGGAGCACGGCGACACCATCGCCTTTATGCATGCGGTGCAGGAAGGCGCCGCCAGCCGCTCTTATGGTTTGCAGGTGGCGGCACTGGCCGGCGTGCCGAAGCCGGTGCTGACCCTGGCCCGGCAGAAGCTGGTCGAGCTGGAAAGTGGCCGGATCAGCCCTGTGGCCGAGTTCACTGCCGAGCCTCAGGGCGCGCTGCCGCTGTTTGAGGAGCCGGTTAATCCGGCGCTGGAATTGCTGGATGAACTGAATCCGGACGAACTCAGCCCGCGCCAGGCACTGGAGCAGTTGTACCGGTTGAAACAGGCCAGAAAAGACAGCTGAAAGCTGTAGGCCCGAATTTATTCGGGCAACGGCGTCAGCCGACGTGTACGTTGCCCGGCTAAAGCCGGGCCTACAAAATCGTTATTCGCTGTGAAACAGGGTGTCGATATTAAGGCCCTGCTGGGTGAGGATCTCCTTCAGCCGGCGCAGCGCCTCCACCTGGATCTGACGCACCCGCTCCCGGGTGAGCCCGATTTCCCGGCCCACGTCCTCCAGGGTGGACGCTTCGTAACCCAGCAGGCCAAAACGCCGGGCCAGCACTTCCCGCTGCTTGGGATTCAGCTCTTCCAGCCAGCGCACCAGACTCGAATGCATGTCATCGTCCTGGGTCTCGATCTCCGGATCCTTGTCGTTCTCGTCGGCCAGCACATCGAGCAGTGCCTTGTCGCCGTCCCCGCCGATGGGGGTGTCGACCGAGCTGATTTTTTCGTTCAGCTTGAGCATGCGTGATACATCCTCCACCGGCTTGTCGAGGGCGTCGGCAATCTCGTCGGCGGTGGGCTCGTGATCCAGCCGGTGGGCCAGTTCCCGGGCGGTACGCAGGTAGACGTTCAGCTCCTTGACCACGTGGATGGGCAGGCGAATGGTGCGGGTCTGGTTCATAATGGCCCGCTCTATGGTCTGACGAATCCACCAGGTGGCATAGGTGGAAAAACGAAAGCCCCGCTCGGGATCAAACTTCTCCACGGCGCGGATCAGGCCCAGGTTGCCTTCCTCAATCAGATCCAGCAGGGCCAGGCCCCGGTTGTTGTAACGGCGGGATATCTTGACCACCAGCCGCAGGTTGGACTCAATCATGCGCTTGCGGGCGGCGAGATCGCCCCGTAGCGCGCGGCGGGCGTAATGGACTTCTTCTTCGGCGGTCAGCAGTGGCGAAAAACCGATCTCACCCAGATACAGCTGGGTCACATCCAGGCTGCGCTGAGTGGGGGCACTCAGTACCTCCTCCAACGGCTCTTCCCGTTTGGCTTCCTCCACCTCAACGCCGGTGGCGTCCAGCTCGTTATCCTTGTCAAAATCCACTTCCGCGTTTTCGGTGTTGTACTTTTTCTGGCTCATGGCAGCTCTCCCTTAATCCGGGTACTACCTGTCTCCCGGTGACTATCGCTTGGGCAGGTATTTTCTCGGATCCACCGAGTTACCCTGATGCCGGATCTCGAAGTGCAGCCGGACATCATCAGCATCACTGCTTCCCATATCCGCTATGTGCTGACCCGCCCGCACCGTGTCCTGCTCCTTGACCCGCAGCACCTCGTTATGGGCATAGGCCGACAAGTAATCATCGTTGTGTTTGATGATGATCAGATTGCCATAACCACGTAGCGCATTCCCTGCGTAAACTACCTTGCCTGCTGCGGCGGCCTTCACGGCCTGCCCCCTGCTGCCACCAATGTCAATGCCCTTGTTGCCGGTTTCAGACAGTGAAAACCCTGAAATTACCGGCCCCTTTACCGGCCATTGCCAGACAATGGCAGCATTGACAGCAGAGCTTTTTTGTACTCCGGACCCAGCGTATGCCTTTCCTTTGGACGGTGCAAGAGGCTTGGGTGATTTTGCAGCAGCGGAAGGGGAAGGCCTGAGTGAAGCCGGCTTCGTTGTTTGGGGTTGTGGCTTGTTTTCAACTTCGTCCCCGCCACGCAGGGCGAGTTGCTGACCCACATAAATGCGATAAGGCGGGCGAAGGCCGTTGAGGCTGGCCAGATCCGCCACCGAGTGACGGGTGCGCCGGGCAATACCGCTCAGGGTATCGCCCCGGCGCACCCGATACACCGCCTGTTTGCGTCCGGGTACATCCAGTTTCAGGGTCTGACCCGGATAAATGCGGTAGGGCGGACGCAGGCCGTTGTGGCGGGCAAGGGTGGCCACATCGGTGCCGGCCTGCCAGGCAATGGAATAGAGGGTGTCGCCACGGACCACCACATAATGGCGGCCGTCGGCCTGAATGTGCCCCTGGGCATGAAGCCCGGCCCCGCGCACGGGGGCCGGCCGGGGCGCGGAGCAGGCCGAGAGCAGCAGCATCAGCGCAAGGCCGATGCCGCAGGCTCTGACAAACCGGCCCCGCCCCGTCATCAGTTCCTCAGCAACAGGTAGGCGACCACCGCCGCGGCCACGCACAACCAGCCCAGCAGGTCGATGTAACGAATCAGCTTGCGCTCCATTTTTACACCGCCCCAGACCATGAGCCCGGATACCAGGAAGAAACGCAGGCCGCGCCCCACCAGGGAGATCAGCAGGAATGGCATAAAGGCCATCTGCAGCAGGCCGGCGGTCACGGTAAACACCTTGTAGGGAATGGGGGTGAAGCTGGCGATAAAGATCACCCACACACCCCAGTCGTCGAACCACTGCCGGGCCACATCAATCTTGTCCTGATAGCCCATGGCGTGAATAAAGGGCTCCACCAGCGGCTCCCACATGGCATAGCCCAGCAGGTAGCCAAAGGCCGCGCCCAGCACCGAAAACACCGTGGCCAGGGCCGCGTAATTCCAGGCCCGCTCCGGCTTGGCCAGGGCCATGGGCGCCAGCATCACATCCACCGGCACCGGCCAGAAAATGGACTCCACAAAACTGTTCATGGACAGATAAACCGGTGCATGGCGGTGCACCGCCCACATCATCACCAGCCGGTACAAACGGGAAAACAGCTTCACTCAAGATCACCCTGAATCAAAGGAACAAAACGCACCGCTTCAAGCTCGGTACAGGTAATATCGTCACCCTGACGCCGGTACAGGCACAGGGTCTGGTGCAATCCGCCCACCGGAATCACCATCCGCCCCCCCTCGGCCAGCTGCTCCAGCAGCGCCGCGGGCGTGGAGCTGGCCGCCGCGGTCACAATAATGGCATCGAACGGGGCCTTGCTGGCCCAGCCCTGCCAGCCGTCGCCATGCTTGGTCCACACATTGTGCAGGTCCAGCCGCTGCAGCCGGCGCCGGGCCTGGTACTGCAGCGACTTGATGCGCTCCAGGGTATACACCTGCTCCACCAGCTGGGCCAGCACCGCGGTCTGAAAGCCGGAGCCGGTGCCTACCTCCAGCACCCGGCGCGGCGCCGGCCCCTGCAACAGGGCCTCGGTCATGCGCGCCACTATATAGGGCTGGGAAATGGTCTGGCCAAAGCCAATGGGCAGGGCGCTGTTGTCCCAGGCCTTGTGGGCCATGGCTTCATCCACAAAGGCATGCCGCGGCAACCCGGTAATGGCCCGCAGCACCCGCTCGTTGCGAATGCCCTGCTGTTTCAGCAGGCGATAAAGCTGCTCTCCCGCTAACGTGCGCACATCCTTACTCCACATCCTTGATCCAGCGGGACAAGGCCGCCATCTGGTCGTAGGCCGTGAGATCGATGGTCAGCGGCGTAATGGACACAAAACCCCGCTCCACGGCGTCGAAATCGGTGCCCTCGCCCGCATCCTGAATGGCACCGGGCGGGCCTATCCAGTAAATGGGACGACCACGGGGGTCAAATTCCTTGAGCACCGCTTCGGAACGATGGCGGTTACCCAGACGGGTCACCTTGATACCCTGAATCTCCGCCAGGGGCAAGTCGGGCACATTGACGTTGAGGATCTGGTTGGAGTACAGCGGCGCCCGCAGCAACCCCTGCACCAGCATGCAGGCGAAGTGAGCGGCGGTCTCGAAATGGCGTTCGCCGCACAGGGAAATGGCCAGGGACGGCAGCCCCAGGTGCCGGCCTTCGGTGGCCGCCGCCACCGTGCCGGAATAGAGCACGTCGTCTCCCAGGTTGGCGCCGTGGTTGATGCCCGCCACCACCAAGTCCGGGTCCGGATCCAGCAGGCAGTTCACCGCCCAGTGCACACAGTCGGTGGGCGTGCCCTTGACCGAGTAAAAGCCGGTGTCGTCCAGCTTGTCGGCACGCAGTGGCACTTCCAGCGTGAGCGAGTGACTGGCGCCGCTGCGATTGCGATCCGGCGCCACCGTGACCACCTCGGCAAATTCCGACAGGGCACGGCTCAGGGTGCGAATGCCGAGGGCGTTGACGCCGTCGTCGTTACTCACCAGTATTTTCATGGCTCTCCTTTTCCTTGATGACTTCACGCACCAGGCTGGTGGCATAACTGCCCGCCGGCAGCCAGAACGACAGCGTCAGACTGTCGCCATGCCGTTGCCAGTTCAGTTGCTCGGGCCGGAGCAGCAGGGCGCGGCGCTCCTGCTTGAGACCATTGGCTTCCAGTCCCTGCTGCAGCTCCTGTTGCCCGGCCAGGGCCGCCTGCTCCAGCATTGCCGCCTCTGCCTCGCTGGGCAGCCGGCCCCGGCCCCACAAGGGCGCGCTCAGGCGAATGTCGCCGTCGGCAAAGCGGGCCCGCATGAGATCGTCGAGGGGGTTGTCGTCATTCAGGGTAAAAAACGACTGGCTGCCCGCCAGCATCACGCAGTCGCCGTTCAGCAGTTGCTCCCCCTGCCCCGCCGCCAGCCGGTGGCTGACCGCCAGGTTGAACAGGTAGCTGCGGGCCGCCGACAGATACATCGACCGCTTGTTGCGATCCTTGATGCGCTTGCCGCCAAACATGGCCCTGGCCTGCTCGATGTTGCCGCCGTCGTGGCCAAAGCGCTGGTCGCCGAAATAGTTGGGCACGCCCCGCTCCCGAATGGCCGCCAGCCGGGCGTCGAGATCGCCCTCGCCTTCAAGCCCGGTCAGGGTCAGCTCAAACCAGTTGCCTTTCAGTGCCCCGGTTTTCAGCTTTTTGTTGTGCCGGGCAATGGCGAGGATCTGCACATCGTCGCTTTCCAGTGGTGAAAAGTCGGGCATCTCCTTGCCCGGCAGGTGCACGCCAAACCACTGCTCGGTAACCGCGTACCGGTCCTTGAGTCCGGCCCAGGTCACGTCGCGCTGGGCCACGCCCGCCAGCCGGGCCAGATCCCGGGCTATCCACTGGGTATTCTGGCCGCGCTTGCGAATATGCAGAAAAATATGCTCGCCCTCGCCCCCCGGGGCAAAGCCCAGATCCTCGCGCACCACAAAGTGCTCGGGGGCGGCCTTGAGCCGGCCACCAAGGGTGGGCTCGCCGTGCAGATAATGCCAGTTGTTGTTCATGCTTTTACCAGTAACACCACGGCTTCTGCCGCCATGCCCTCTTTGCGGCCAACAAAGCCGAGTTTTTCGGTGGTGGTGGCCTTGACGTTGACCTGAGAGACATGGGCCTGCAGATCCTCGGCAATATTGGCCGCCATGGCGTCGATAAAGGGCGCCAGCCTGGGCGCCTGGGCCATCACGGTGACATCGGCATTGCCCAGCACATAGCCGGCTGCCCGCACTTTCGCAAAGACATCCCGCAACAGAATGCGGCTGTCGATGCCGGCATAGGCGGCGTCGGTGTCGGGAAAATGCCGGCCGATGTCGCCGGCGCCAATGGCGCCCAGCAGCGCATCGCTCAGGGCATGCAGCACCACGTCGCCGTCGGAGTGAGCCAGCAGGCCCTGTTCATAAGGCACCGCCACCCCGGCCAGAATGCAGGGACCCTGGCCACCAAATTTATGCACGTCAAACCCGTGCCCGATTCGCATCATTCGTTGTTCTCTTTCAGCTGCTGCAGAAAAAAGCCGGCCAGCGCCAGGTCTTCCGGCCGGGTGATCTTGATATTGTCGGCCCGCCCTTCCACCAACCGGGGATGAAAGCCGGCCAGCTCCATGGCCGAGGCCTCGTCTGTCACCGCCAGGCCCTTGTGCAGGGCGTTTGCCAGTGCCCGGCGCAACTCGGCGGTGGCAAAACACTGGGGCGTGAGCGCATGCCAGAGCTCGTCCCGCGGCACACTTTCATGAATGGCACCGCGGCCATCACCCCGTTTCATGGTATCCCGCACCCGACAGGCCAGAATGGCACCCTGAGGCTGCTCCGCCGCCATCAGCAGGGCATCGAGATCGCTCATGGCCAGGCAGGGCCGGGCGGCATCGTGCACCAGCACCCGTTCGTCGGTGACGAATTCAAGGGCGTTGAGCACCGAATCGGCCCGCTCCCGGCCGCCGGGAGCCCGGCGAATGCGGCTGTCTGCCGCCAGCGGCAGTTCCGCAAACCATTCATCGTCCGGGCTGAGCGCCACCACCACCTCGCCGATGGCCGGATGCCCGAGCAACCGCTCCACCGTGTGTTCAAGCACGGTTTTTCCGGCCAGACGCAGATACTGCTTGGGCACGGCGCTGCCCATGCGTCTGCCCACGCCGGCGGCCGGTACCAGGGCGGTAAGAGTGAAGTGGCTCATGGCTTGAGTCCGTCGTCGTCGGGAATGACCCGGTAAAAGGTTTCACCGGGCTTGATCATGCCGAGATCGTTGCGCGCCAGTTCTTCCACCGCCGCCAGCCCCTGGTTGAGATCCTTGATTTCCCGGTACAGCAAGGCATTGCGCTCCACCAGCCGTTCGTTGTCGGTGAGCTGGCGGGCCACGTTGGCGGCCGCTTCGTGGTATTCGGCCAGGCCGTTTTTACCCCACCACAGGTGGTATTGCAGGGTGGCCAGCAGGGCGAGCAGTATCAGCGTCAGGGTACGCATTTATCCTCCGGAACAAGGCGGTTAGTTTCCCATATTCCCCGGCCGAACAAAAGAAACCCCGCGCGAGGCGGGGTTTCGGAAAAACAACAGGCGTTGCCTTCAATCACGGGCGCGGCTCGGTCACAGGGACGGCACCGCCGCCGGCTGACTTACGCCTGGCCTTTCACCTCGGCCAGACCACGGAACGGGGCCTTGTCACCCAGCTCTTCCTCGATGCGGATCAGCTGGTTGTACTTGGCAATGCGGTCGGAGCGGCTCATGGAGCCGGTCTTGATCTGGCCGGCGCAGGTGCCCACGGCCAGATCGGCGATGGTGGCATCTTCGGTCTCGCCGGAGCGGTGAGAGATCACGGCGGTGTAACCGGCATCCTTGGCCATCTTGATGGCGTTCAGGGTTTCGGTGAGGGAGCCAATCTGGTTGAACTTGATCAGAATGGAGTTGGCGATACCCTTGTCGATACCTTCTTTCAGGATCTTGGTGTTGGTCACGAACAGATCGTCACCCACCAGCTGCACCTTGTCGCCCAGAATCTTGGTCTGGTAGGCGAAACCGTCCCAGTCGGACTCGTCCTGACCGTCTTCAATGGAAACGATCGGATACTGCTGGCACAGCTCGGCCAGGTAATCGGAGAACTGCTCGGAGGTGAATACCTTGCCTTCGCCCTTCATGTTGTACTTGCCGTCCTCAAAGAACTCGGAAGAGGCACAGTCCAGGGCCAGGGTGACGTCCTTGCCCAGGGTATAGCCGGCGTTTTCCACGGCTTCCTTGATGGCGGCCAGGGCGGCGGCGTTGGACTCCAGGTTGGGGGCAAAGCCACCCTCGTCGCCCACGGCGGTAGACAGGCCCTTGGCCTTCAGTACTTTGGCCAGGTTGTGAAACACCTCGGCGCCGATACGCAGGGCTTCCTTGATGTTTTTGGCGCCCACCGGCTGGATCATGAATTCCTGAATGTCGACGTTGTTGTCGGCGTGCTCACCACCGTTGATGATGTTCATCATCGGCAGCGGCATGGAGTACTGGCCCGGGGTGCCGTTCAGTTCGGCGATCCAGGCATACAGGGGCAGCCCCTTGGCGGCGGCGGCGGCCTTGGCATTGGCCAGGGACACGGCCAGAATGGCGTTGGCGCCCAGGCTGGCCTTGTTGTCGGTACCGTCCAGATCGATCATGATCTGGTCGATCTCGGCCTGTTGGGTGGCGTCCTTGCCCACCAGAGCGGCGGCAATGCGGTCGTTGATGTTGGCCACGGCGGTCTGCACGCCCTTGCCCAGGAAGCGGGACTTGTCGCCGTCACGCAGTTCCAGAGCCTCGCGGGAGCCGGTAGACGCACCGGACGGCGCGGCGGCACGGCCCATGAAACCACCTTCCAGGTAGACATCGGCTTCCACGGTGGGATTGCCACGGGAATCGATGATCTCACGACCGATCACTTTAACGATCTTAGCCATTCTCTGTTTCCTCTTGAGTTAAACGCAAAATCTAACTAACACGCTAAAAAAGACGGCCGACCCCAAGGGGTCAGCCGCTGATACTGGTTACTCCAGCTCTCCCTGCTGGTACTGGCCGGCCGCCTTGACGAAACCGGCAAACAGGCCGTGGCCGTCGCGGGGGGTGGAGGTGAATTCGGGGTGGAACTGGGCCGCCACGAACCAGGGGTGATCCGGGTTTTCGATGATCTCCACCAGCTTCTTGTCGGCAGAGCGACCGGTCACCTTCAGGCCCGCCGCCTCGATTTGCGGCAACAGGCGGTTGTTCACCTCATAACGATGGCGATGACGCTCATAAATGGTGTCGGAGCCATACAGGGCGTGCACCTTGGAACCAGGCTCCAGATGGCAAAGCTGAGCGCCCAGGCGCATGGTGCCCCCCAGATCGGACTCTTCGTCACGCACTTCCACGTTGCCTTCTTCATCCACCCACTCGGTGATCAGGCCCACCACCGGATAGGGGCTCTTGGGATCGAACTCGGTGGAGTGGGCGCCTTCCAGACCAGCCACGTTGCGGGCGTATTCAATCAGCGCCACCTGCATGCCCAGGCAAATGCCCAGGTAGGGCACCCGGTTCTCGCGGGCATAACGGGCGGCCATGATCTTGCCCTCCACGCCGCGCTCGCCAAAGCCGCCGGGTACCAGAATGGCGTCCAGACCTTCCAGCAGGCTCACGCCCTTGCTTTCCAGATCCTGGGAGTCGATGTATTTGATGTTGACGGTCAGCCGGCTCTTCAGGCCACCGTGCTTGAGCGCCTCGTTCACCGACTTGTAGGCATCGGGCAGCTCAACGTATTTACCCACCATGCCGATGGTCACTTCGCCCACCGGATTGGCTTCTTCGTAGATCACCTGCTCCCACTCGGACAGATCCGCCGGCGGGCAGTCCAGGCCAAAGCGCTTGACCACCAGCTCGTCCAGGCCCTGAGACTTGAGCAGGGCCGGAATCTTGTAGATGGAGTCGACGTCCTTGAGCGAAATCACCGCCTTGTCGGACACGTTGCAGAACAGGGCGATCTTGCCGCGCTCGTTGGCCGGAATGACCCGGTCGGAGCGGCAGATCAGAATATCGGGCTGAATGCCGATGGACAGCAGCTCTTTCACCGAGTGCTGGGTCGGCTTGGTTTTCACCTCGCCGGCGGCGGCCATGTAGGGCACCAGGGTCAGGTGCATGAACAGGGTGTTTTCCCGGCCCACTTCCACCGCCAGCTGACGAATGGCTTCCAGGAACGGCAGCGACTCGATGTCGCCCACGGTGCCGCCGATTTCCACGATGGCCACCTGATGGCCTTCGGCACCGGCGATCACCCGGTCCTTGATGGCGTTGGTAATGTGCGGAATCACCTGAATGGTGGCACCCAGATAGTCGCCGCGTCGTTCCTTGCGCAGCACATCCGCGTATACCCGGCCGGAGGTGAAGTTGTTGCGGCGAGTCATTTTGGTGCGAATGAAACGCTCGTAGTGGCCCAGGTCCAGGTCGGTTTCGGCGCCGTCGTCGGTCACGAAGACTTCACCGTGCTGGGTGGGGCTCATGGTGCCCGGATCCACGTTGATGTAGGGATCCAGCTTCATGATGGTCACATTAAGACCGCGGGCTTCGAGGATGGCGGCCAATGAGGCGGCTGCAATGCCTTTGCCCAGGGAGGAGACCACCCCGCCAGTAACAAAAATATATTTAGTCGTCATGCTGAACCTGAAAAAGCTTGGGAACGAATGAAATGTGGAATTCAAGACGGGGTCACATTATACGCAAGAAGCCCGATTACGACAATGAAACAATGGCTCGTCGGCGCCCTTTACGGCCCTTCCCTTCTCATCCGGCTGGCCGGAACTATAACTTTTACCGTAGTTTTATTACAACAAAATAACATTCCGACTTGCCATTAGTGGCCACCCGGTCAGAATGGAGTCTCGGCTGCCGGCCCGCTGCCGGCTCTTGCTGACTTTCTCGATAAGGATATGGAATGAGCTTTACTTTCAATGAGTTGAAAAACAGTTGCGAGCACAACTGGCGCGCCTACCGGGAACACGAGTTTGTGCGGCGGCTGGGCAGGGGCACCCTGGCCCCCGAGGCCTTTCGCCATTACCTGAAGCAGGATTACCTGTTTCTGATCCAGTTCGGCCGTGCCTTTGCCCTGGCCGCCTACAAGAGCCCGACCCTGGCCGACCTGCGCCATGCCAAGGCCGGCCTGGACGCCATTATCGATCTGGAGCTGGGCCTGCATATCGACTACTGCAATCAGTGGGGCATCGGCGAGCAGGAGCTGGCCGGGCTGCCGGAAGCCCGCGCCACCCTGGCCTACACCCGCTATGTGCTGGACACCGGCAACCGGGGCGACCTGCTCGATCTGCACGTGGCCCTGGCCCCCTGCCTGGTGGGCTATGCCGAGATCGCCCGCTGGCTGGTGGAGCAGCCCGGCACGGTGCGCGGCGAGGCCAACCCCTATGAGGCCTGGATTGCCATGTATGAAAGCGCCGAGTTCCAGGCCGCCGCCCAGGCCGAAATCGCCTGGCTGAATGAGCGTCTGGCGGAGGTGCCACCGTCGCGTTTTAACCAGCTGTGCCGCATTTTCGATGACGCCACCCGGCTGGAAATCGACTTCTGGGAGATGGGATTAGAGCAGAAAATGTAAGTGTCAAGGACTGGGGACTGGGGACTGGGGACTGGGGACTGGGGACTGGGGACTGGGGACTGGGGACTGGGGACTGGGGACTGGGGACTGGGGACTGGGGACTGGGGACTGGGGACTGGGGACTGGGGACTGGGGACTGGGGACTGGGGACTGGGGACTGGGGACTGGGGAAATTGTAAGCCCCTTCCAATCCCCATTCACCAATCCCTAATCCCCGCTGTTCAGAGCTTGTCAATCAGCTCGGGCAGCGCCTCAAACAAGTCCGCCACCAGACCGTAGTCGGCCACCTCAAAGATGGGGGCGTCTTCGTCCTTGTTGATGGCCACGATGATTTTGGCATCCTTGATGCCGGCCAGGTGCTGAATGGCCCCGGAAATTCCCACGGCAATATACAGCTCCGGCGCCACGATTTTGCCGGTCTGGCCCACCTGCTGATCGTTGTCGGCCAGGCCCGCATCCACCGCCGCCCGGCTGGCGCCAACCGCCGCTCCCAGCTTGTCGGCCAATTGCTCCAGCAGCGCAAACTGCTCCTTGCTGCCCAGCCCCCGGCCGCCGGACACCACCACCCGGGCCGAGGTCAGCTCGGGGCGTTCACTCATGCTCAGCTCGTCGCGCACAAAGCGGCTGCTGTTGTCCACCGCCACCGCCGCCACCGTCGCCACCGTCGCCAGCTCCGCATGAGACTCGTTCTGCTCCACCGGCTCAAAGGCGGTGGGACGTACGGTGAGCAGGGTCACCGGATCCAGTGACTGCACCCGGGCCAGGGCATTGCCCGCATAAATAGGCCGCACAAAGGTATCCTCGCTTTCCACGGCCACCACGTCCGCCACCAGCCCCACGCCCAGCAGGGCGGCGGCCCGGGGCAGCACATCCTTGCCAAAGGTGGAGGCCGGCGCCAGCACATGCCGGTATTGCGGGGCCAGGCGCGACACCAGGGCCGCACAGGGTTCGGCCAGCTGGTGCTGGTAGAGGCTGTCGTCCGCCAGCAGAACTCTGCTCACGCCGGCCAGCTTCCTGCCCTGCTCACTGACGGCGGCACAGTCATGACCCATCACCAGCAGGTGTACCCCGGCATTCAGCCGGCTCGCCGCACCCAGCACTTTCGCGGTATTGGCGTTCAGGATGGCGTTATCGTGTTCGGCTATCACCAGTATGCTCATGGGATCACCTTGGCTTCATGCTTCAGTTTATTCACCAGCTCGGCCACATCGGCCACCCGTATGCCGGCCTTGCGCGCCGGCGGCTCACTTACCCCCAGCAGGCGCACATGCCGCTCAAGCGTCACCCCCAGCTCGTCGGGCGTCAGCGTTTCCAGCGGCTTTTGCCGGGCCTTCATGATATTGGGCAGGGAGGCAAAACGGGGCTCGTTCAGCCGCAGATCCGTGGTGATCACCGCCGGCGGCACAAGGCCCTGCGTGCGCAGGCCGCCATCCACTTCCCGGGTCACCCGCAGCTCGTTGCCGTCCCGCTCAATGGCCGAAGCAAAGGTGGCCTGGGGCCAGCCATTGAGCGCCGCCAGCATCTGCCCGGCCTGATTGTGATCGGTATCGATGGACTGCTTGCCCATCAGCACCAGCTCGGGCCTTTCCCGCTCGCACAGCGCCGCCAGCAACCGGGCCACGCTGAGCGGCTCGGCGGGCTCGGCGGTTTCCACCAGAATGGCCCGATCGGCTCCCAGTGCCAGGGCCGCACGCAGTTGTTCGCCGGCCTCGGCCGGGCCTATGCTTACTGCCACGATGTCCGACACCCAGCCCTTTTCCTTCATGCGCACCGCCTCTTCCACCGCAATCTCGCAAAAGGGGTTGGCCGCCATCTTGACGTTGCCCAGCTCCACATCGCTGCCGTCGGCGCGCACGCGAACCCGAACGTGATAGTCGATTACCCGTTTGACCGTCACCAGTACTTTCATGACCGCTCCCGGAATTGATTGACACGACTTAATACTAGACGATTCCCGGCCTGCTCCCGTTTGTTAAATATCACCGCCAATACAATACTTTAGCCATGGCAGGCATGAAGGAGACAGGGCATGGCACGGGAGTCGATGGAGTTTGATGTGGTGATTGTGGGCGCCGGCCCTGCAGGACTGGCGGCGGCCTGCGGCCTGATGCAGCGGGCACAACAGACCGGGCTTGAGCTCAGCGTGTGTGTGCTGGAAAAGGGGGCCGAGGTGGGCGCCCACCTGCTCTCCGGTGCCCTGCTCGACACTCACGCCCTGAACGAGCTGTTTCCCGACTGGCGCAAGCGGGGGGCGCCGGTCACCATTCCGGTCACTCGGGAGCACTTCTATATGCTGAGCAGTCCTCAGGGCGGCCTGGAGCTGCCCGCCTTTATGATGCCCCGTTCGCTGCACAACCAGGGCGGCCATATCGTCAGCCTGGGCAAACTGTGCCGCTGGCTGGCACAACAGGCCGAAAGTCTGGGAGTGGCGGTGTTTCCCGGCTTTGCCGCTGTTGAAGCCCTGTTCGACAAACAGGGCGCCGTGTGCGGTGTGCTCACCGGCGACATGGGCGTGGCGGCGGATGGCACCCCCAAATCCGGCCATGTGCCGGGCATGGCGCTGCGCGCCAAATATACCCTGTTTGCCGAAGGCAGCCGGGGCCATATCGGCAAAAGCCTGATCGACCGCTTTGCCCTGGACCGGGGCCGGGATCCCCAGCATTACGCCATTGGCTTCAAGGAGCTGTGGCGGCTGGCTCCGGAGCGCCATCACCCCGGCCTGGTGGTGCACGGCGGCGGCTGGCCACTGGGGCAAAACGGCGGCGGCTTTTTTCTCTATCACGGCGACGATGGCCTGGCCTCGGTGGGGCTGATTGTCGATCTCAATTACCGGAATCCGCATCTGGACCCCTTCTGGGAGTTTCAGCGGCTCAAGCACCATCCACTGCTGGCCCGCCACCTGTGGGACGGCAAGCGGCTGGCCTGGGGGGCCCGGGCGCTGACCAAGGGCGGGCTCAACTCCCTGCCGCAGATGATCCTGCCCGGCGCCCTGCTGCTGGGCTGCGATGCCGGCACCCTCAACGGCGCCCGCATCAAGGGCATTCACACCGCCATGAAATCGGGCCTGCTGGCCGCCGAGGCACTGGTGCCGGCACTGGCGGCGGGCCGGCGCGGCGACCGGCTGAACGAATTTGAGGAATTAATGCAAGACAGCTGGCTGCACACCGAACTGAAACGAGCCCGGCACTTTGTTCCTGCACTGCACAAGTTCGGCCCCTGGGCCGGGGGCGCACTGAACTGGCTGAGCCAGAATCTGCTGGGGGGCCGGCTGCCCTTTGCACTCCACGACCGCCGGCCGGATCACGCCGCCCTGAAGCCGGCGGCGGACTGCCCTGCCATTCCCTATCCCAGAGCCGACGGCGTGCTGGCCTTTGATCGCATGTCGTCGGTGCACCTGGCCAGCACCGGCCACGATGAGGATCAACCCTGCCACCTGCGCCTTACCGATCCGGCCCTGCCGCTGCGCGACAACCTGCCCCGCTATGATGAGCCGGCCCAGCGTTACTGCCCCGCCGGGGTCTATGAGGTGGTGAAAGAGGCGGGCCAGCCGGCGTTTCGTATTAACGCCGCCAACTGTGTGCACTGCAAAACCTGCGACATCAAGGATCCGGCCCAGAATATCACCTGGGTGCCGCCGGAAGGGGGTAGCGGACCCAATTACTCGGGCATGTAACGCAAAAAAAACCCTGAAGGCAGTGTTCCCTCGCAAGGGATCAAGGCGTTCAGGGATATGGCAGTGGTTATGGTTATTTTGTTGTTTGGCTCTGTTAACGCAGGGGCACGTTCCGTCGCTGTGCGTTGCAAAAAACAATACGCCTTTCACGCATTGTTCACAAGATAGACTTTAGTGTTACCCCCCTGGACACAGCTCACAAAATGCGGGATTACAGCCGCAGGCCACCGTCCATTTCCAGCAGACGACCATGAAAATAGTCGTTTTCAATCACGTATTGCAGGCTGTGCACCAGTTCATCCACCTCCGCCAGCCGGCCGGTAGGAATGCGCTGAGTGAGACGCGCCATGGCCTCGGGTTTCATTTGCGCGGTCATTTCGGTGGCGATCACTCCGGGGGCAATGCCCGCCACCCGAATGCCAAAGCGGGCCAGCTCACCGGCCCAGCACACCACCAGCGCCGCCACCCCGGCCTTGCTGGCAGCATAGCTGCTCTGGCCCGCATTGCCGGCCCGGGCCACCGAGGACATATTCACAATCAACCCGCCCTGACCCCGTTCGGCCATGATGGCCGCCGCCTCCCGGCCACAGAGAAAGGTCCCGGTGAGGTTGACGTCGAGCACGTGCTGCCAGTCCGACAGACTCATTTTGCGGCTGACCTTGCCATCTTCCAGCTTTACCAGCAAGGCATCACGCAACAGGCCGGCGTTGTTAACCAGCACATCCAGGCCGCCCAGTTCGCGCACAATATGGCCAAAGCAGTCGGAGACCTGAGCCTCATCGGCCACGTCGCACAAATGCACCGCCACCCGGGCGCCGGTGGCGGCCACCATTTCGCCGCTTTTGGCCAGATCCCGCTCATGGGTGTCGAGCAATGCCAGAGCCGCCCCCTGCCGGGCCAGGTGATGGGCCATGGCCCGGCCCAGACCGCGACCGGCGCCGGTAATCACCACTACCTTGTTCCTGATGTCCATTCACTCGTCTCCTTCGGGTTTGCGGTAGAGCCGAAACAGGCTGGAAAAGTCGAGGCCGCCATGGCCCGCTACCTGATGCAGGCTGAACAGCGCCCGGGCGGCCGAGCCCATGGGCACCGGCGAGCCGCTGGCCTGGCTCAGGCTCATGGCCAGATTGAGATCCTTGCACATCAGGTTGACCTGAAAACCGCCCAGATACTCACGGCTGGCAGGCACGTTCGCCATGACCCCGGGCACCGGATTGTAGTGCTCCATCACCCAGTTGTTGCCCGAACTCTGGTGAATGATCTCCGACAGCACCGCCGCATCCAGGCCGTGCTCCAGCCCCAGGTTGAGGGCCTCGCAGCTGGCCGCCATCTGCGCCGCCAGCAGCAGGTTGTTGCAGGCCTTGGCCACCTGACCGGCGCCGTGAGGGCCGGCATGCAGCACCTTTTTGCCCATGTGCGCCAGCACGGGAGCCGCCCGGGTGAACTGATCCTCGCTGCCGCCCACGATAAAGGTCAGACTACCGGCCTCGGCCCCGGCCACGCCACCGGACACGGGCGCATCGACAAAATCCAGACCATAACCCGCGGCCACCCTGGCCAGGCTCTGTGCAATGCCGGCCTCAATGGTGGAGCAGTCGATTACCAGGGTACCCGGCGCCAGGTGGCCAAAGAGACCATCGTCGCCCCCGTACAGCCCCTGCACCTGTTCACCGCTTTGCAGCATGGAGATCACCACGGCCGCGTGTTTGGCGGCGGCGTTGGCAGTGGTTTCGGGAATGGCCCCCAGGGCCGCAACCCGGCTGACCGCCTCGGGCTGCAGATCAAAGGCCTGCACCCGGTGTCCGGCCCTGACCAGATTGGCGGTCATGGGGGTGCCCATGTTGCCCAGGCCGATAAATGCGATGGTTGCCATAATGTGTCTCCTATTTGAGATCCGCGAGCGGGCTCAGGCCCCAGGGGGACGTGAACAGGGTATCGAGCAGGGCCGGATCCACTTCGTTCAGGCTGACAAAGGTCCAGTCGGGGGCGTTGTCCTTGTCAATCAGCCGGGCGCGCACGCCCTCGGCAAATTCCCGAAAACGGCAAAGCTGCACCGACAGATCCAGCTCGGCCTGAAACACCTGCGCCAGCGACGAATGCCGGCAGCGGACCAGTTGCCGGTGGATCACCGCCATGGCCAGGGGGCTGCCTGCCGCCAGGGTTTGCTGGGCGCGTGTAAACCAGGCGTCGTGCATGTCTGCCTCAAGTATGGCCGAGACCTTGTCGGCCAGGCTGTCCTTGTCCATCAGCCGGCGGATCAAATCCTGATGCCGGCGCAGGGGCGAATCGAGCCCGGCAAGTTGAGTGGCCGACTCGGCTTCCAGTTCTCTGAGCACCTCTGCAGGGCCGCCGCTGTCCTGCCGCAGGCGAGGCCAGAGTTCACTCAGCTTGTCTTTGGCCACAAAACGGTTGGACAGCCCCAGCCACAGGCTGTCTGCGGCGTTCAGGGAGCAGCCGGTGAGGGCGATAAACTCCCCCAGCCCCGGTGGCAACCGGTTAAGGAACCAGCTGCCGCCCACGTCCGGATAGAGCGCTATGGTGACCTCGGGCATGGCCAGCCGGCTGTGCTCGGTGACGATGCGCTGACCGGCCGCCGTAAACAGCCCCATGCCGCCCCCCATCACAATGCCGGCTCCCACACAAAGTACCGGCTTGTCAAAGGTATGCAGCAGAAAGTCGAGCCGGTATTCCCGTTCAAAAAAGCGCGCCGCCGGGGCCGGCACCGGACCAAACTCACGGTCAGCGCAACCGGCCCGGGCGTCGGTAATGGCGTTATTCAGCCCCACCACATCGCCGCCGGCACAAAAGGCTCTGTCACCGGCCCCTTCCAGCACCACGGCCGCCACACTGTCGTCCTGCTGCCAGCCCTGCAGGGTCGCCAGCATGGTTTCAATCATCTCCAGTGTCAGCGCATTGAGCTGAGCTTCCCGCTCCAGCACCAGCCGGCCGATATAACGGCCATCGGCGGTGGGCAATTTGTCTGTAATGACACTCATGTCGCCTCCTACCGGTTACGCCATGTGGGCTCGCGCTTTTCCAGAAAGGCATTAACCCCTTCTCGCTGATCCTCGGTATCGAACAGCGCCATAAAGGCGTCCCGCTCCCTTACTCTGCCTTCGTTCAGCGGCCGCTGCCGGGCCGACTGAATCAATGTCTTGCAAACGGCCACCGAGCCAGGACTTTGCCGCCCGGCACTGTCGGCCAGCGCCATCGCCCGGGCCAGCAGCTCACTCTTGGGCATCACTTCTTCCACCAGACCAATATGCAATGCCTGTTCGGCCTTCAGCCGCTCGCCGCATAAAATCAGCCGCTTGGCCCAGGCTTCACCCACCAGATGGGGCAACAGCTGGGTGCCGCCGGCGCAGGGCAGCAGTCCCACCCTGGCCTCGGGCAGGCCCATTACCGCCCGCTCGGCGGCAATGCGCAGATCACAGGCCAGCGCCGCTTCCAGCCCGCCGCCCATGGCATAGCCGTTAATGGCCGCCACCGACAGACCACGAAACTCGCTTAGGGCCTCAAAGGCCCGGCCAAAGGCCTGGGCCATGGCATGGGCCTTGCCCTTGTCGCCATCGGCAAACAGACTGAGCTCGGCCCCGGCACAGAAAAACTTCTCGCCCTCACCGGTGAGCACCAGGCTGCGAATATCGCCGTCACCGTTCAGCTCATCCACCAACGCCGCCAGCCGGTTGAGGCTGTCCACCGTCCAGGTATTCGCCGGCGGATTGTTCATGGTTAACAATGCCACTCGCCCTTGTTTTTGATAATCAATCACGCTTGGTTCCCCCATTCATCAATCGCAAGTTGTCTGCTCCGACAGAAAAGCGATACATCAGCAGGGTTACCTCCTTCGACACGCTTCAGGCCCATCCATGGGGCGCTCGGCACATGCCGTCCATGGCATGTGACGGTCGAATACGGCAATCCCTGCTGCTGCATCGTGCCGACCACCGGGTTGTCCGATGGAATGAGCTTGCAGCACGACGCTACACAAGGAGGGCAAAGGGCGATTGCTCCGCCGCCCCCCCTGCGCCAGGGATGGCGCAGTGGAGCCCCCATGGAGGGGTTGACGGCGTGTCGGCGGAGTAACGGCCTTTGACCGACGTATGGCACGGACTCAAGGTTCACGCTCACAGTTCACCACCTTCCGCCAGCAGCCGGCGGGCGATCAGCAGTTTCATGATTTCATTGGTGCCTTCCAGAATGCGGTGCACCCGGGTGTCGCGCACATGGCGCTCGAGAGGATATTCCCGAATGTAGCCGTAACCGCCGTACAGCTGCAGCGCCTGATCACAAACGCGAAAGCCCACGTCGGTGGCAAAGCGTTTGGCCATGGCGCAATAGGTGGTGGCGTCGGCATGCCCGGCATCCAGCCGGCTGGCGGCCAGTCGTACCAGCTGGCGGGCCGCCACCAGCTCGGTGGCCATGTCGGCCAGGGTGAACTGCAGCGCCTGAAACTCCGAAAGCCGGCGGCCAAACTGACGGCGCTCCTGCAGGTAATTGCACGCCAGGTTCAGCGCCTGTTGCGCCGTGCCCAGCGAGCAGCTGGCGATATTGATGCGGCCGCCGTCCAGCCCCTTCATGGCCAGCTTGAAGCCCTCTCCTTCCCGCCCCAGCAGCTGACGGGCGGGCACCCGCACGCCGTCAAAGGTCACACTGCGGGTAGGCTGACTGTTCCAGCCCATCTTGTCTTCCGGCCGGCCGTACTCAATGCCGGGACTGTCGGCATTCAGGGCAAAGGCGGAAATGCCGCCGGGGCCCTCACCACCGGTGCGGGCCATCACCACCAGTACCTGAGTGCCGCCCGCCCCCGAGATAAACATCTTGCTGCCGGTCAGTTCATAATCTTCACCCACCTTCTTCGCCTGAGTTTTAAGGGATGCCGCATCGGAGCCGGCATTGGGCTCGGTGAGGCAATAGGAGCCCAGCAAACAGCCGCTGATCATGCCTTCCCGCCATGGCTCCCAGACCGCTTTTTCTGCGGTGCTGGCAATCATCCAGGTGACCATGTTGTGAATGGTGAGAAAGGCGGTGGTAGAAGTGCAGCCCATGGCCAGCCGTTCAAAGATCAGGCTGGCATCCAGCCTTGATAATCCCAGGCCGCCGGCTTCTACCGGGGTATAAAGGGCGCAAAAGCCCAGCTCGCCGGCCTGTTGCAGGGTCTCCACCGGAAAATGATGGTCTCTGTCCCACTCTGCGGCAAAAGGTGCCAGCGCCTTGTCGGCAAATTCTCCCGCCAGCGCCACAAAGGCCCGCTGCTCCTCATTCAGTTCAAAATCCATGAACCCTCCCCGCTAAAGCTGGAAGCGGGAAGCCGAAAGCTGCTCCTGGTTTCTTCCAGCTTCTCGCTTCCAGCTTCAAGCTTTGTTTAGTCATTTCAGGTGAATCGACATATTGGGACCGGCCACAACATCGTCGTCGAACCAGCGGGCGGTGACGGTTTTGGTTTCTGTGTAAAAGCGCACCGCCTGTTTGCCGTAGGCGTGCAGATCGCCGTAAAAGGAGCCGCGCCAGCCGGTAAAGGAAAAAAACGGCAGCGGCACCGGAATGGGTACGTTAATGCCCACCTGCCCCACCTGTATGTTCATCTGGTATTTGCGCGCCGCCGCCCCCGAGGCGGTAAAAATGGAGGTGCCGTTGCCATAGGGGTTGGCGTTCACCAGGGCTATGGCCTCATTCAGGGTGTCCACGGTCATCAGCAACAGCACGGGGCCAAAGATTTCTTCGGTGTAAATGCGCATGTCGGGCGTCACGCCGGCAAACAGGGTGGGCCCCACCCAGTTGCCGTCCGGATGGCCGCTCACGGTGCACTGGCTGCCATCCAGCAAGCAGTCGGCCCCTTCCTGTTTGCCCGCTTCAATCAGCCCCAGCACCCGGGTTTTGGCGGCCTGGCTGATGAGTGGCCCGTACCCTGCCTGCGGGTCATCCCAGGCACCGGGGTGCACCTTCGCCAGCGCTTCCTTGATTTCAGAGATCCACTCCTGGGCCTCGCCCACCAGCACCCCTACGGAAATGGCCATGCAGCGCTGACCGGCAGCGCCCACCGAAGAACCCACCAGATTGTTGATGGCCTGCTGTTTGTTGGCATCGGGCATCACCACCATGTGGTTCTTGGCCCCGGCAAACACCTGCGCCCGCTTTAACCGGTCGGTGGCGGTGCGGTACACATGCCGCCCCACCGCCACCGAGCCCACAAAAGACACGGCGGCAATATCATCATGGGTCAACAGCCGGTCCACCACCTCGGGGCCGCCGTGCACAATATTGAGCAGGCCATCGGGTGCCCCCGCTTCCCGGAACAGCCTGGCCAGCTCCATGGGCACCAGCGGATCCTGCTCGGAAGGTTTCAGCACAAAGGCATTGCCGCAGGCGATGGCCAGAGGAAACATCCACAGCGGAATCATCGCCGGAAAATTAAACGGTGTAATACCCAGGCACACCCCCAGCGGCTGGCTGAAACTGTAGCAGTCCACCCCGGACGCCACCTCGGTCTGGGCTTCTCCCAGGGTCAGAGAGCTTACATTGGCAGCCTGCTCCACCACCTCGATACCCCGCCACACATCCCCTCTGGCATCTTCCAGGGTCTTGCCGGTATCTCGGCTGAGCAGCTGCGCCAGTTCGTCATGCCGCTCCTTGAGCAGCGCCTGGTAGCGCAGCATCAGCCGGGCCCGCTCCGGCACCGGCACATACCGCCACTGTTCAAAGGCTGCCTTCGCCGCCGCCACCGCGCCATTGACTTCCTCACCGGTGGTGCAGGGCAGGCGCGCAATCACCTTCTGGGTGGCCGGGTTGGTCACCTCCAGCCAGGTTTGAGTCTGGCTTTGCACCATGCTGCCGTTTATCAGCAGCGGAACCTGATAGGCCATGGGTCACCTCATTCACACAGTTCAATCGCCAGCGCCGTAGCCTCGCCACCGCCAATGCACAGGGCCGCCACACCGCGCCTGAGCCCGCGCCGGCGCAGGGCGTGCAGCAGGGTCACCACAATGCGTGCGCCGCTGGCACCGATGGGATGCCCGAGGGCACAGGCGCCGCCGTTCACGTTCACCCTGTCTGCGTCGAGCCCCAGCTCACGAATGGCCAGCAGAGTCACCACCGCAAAGGCCTCGTTGATTTCAAACAGATCCACGTCATCCACGCGCCATTCCCGTTGCGCCAGCAGCTTTCGAATGGCACCGATGGGCGCCAGGGTAAATTCGGCAGGCGCCTGAGCGTGAGTGGCGTGGCCCAGAACGCGCGCCAGGGGTTTGAGGCCCAGCGCTTTTGCCTTGCTTTCAGTGGTCAGCACCAGGGCGGCGGCACCGTCGGAAATGGAGCTGGAGTTGGCGGCGGTCACGGTACCGTCTTTGGCAAAAGCAGGTTTGAGGATGGGTATTTTTTTCAGATTCGCCTTGCCCGGTTGTTCGTCGGTGTCGACCCTGGTGTCGCCTCCACGACCGGACAGGGTGACCGGGGCGATTTCCTCGCGAAAGTCCCCTTCATCAATGGCCCGCCGGGCCCGGCGCAGCGAGGTAATGGCAAAGTCATCCATTTGCTGGCGGGTAACACCAAAAACATCGGCGGTGCGCTGGGCAAAGCACCCCATCAGGCCGCCTTCATAGGCGTCTTCCAGGCCGTCGCAGAACATGTGATCCAGCAACTGGCCGTGACCCAGCCGCAATCCGGCTCTGGCCCTGGGCACCAGATAGGGGGCCAGACTCATGCTCTCCATGCCGCCGGCCACCATGACCGAAGCGGAGCCCGCCATTAACTGGTCATAAGCCAGCATCAGCGCCTTCATGCCCGAGCCGCACATCTTGTTCACCGTGGTGCAGGGCACCGACACCGGCAGTCCGGCTGCCAGCGCCGCCTGCCGGGCCGGGGCCTGGCCCTGGCCGGCGGGCAGCACACAGCCCATCACCACCTCGTCCACTTGCCCGGCAGCCACGCCGCTTCGCGCCAGTGCGGCGCCAATGGCGACGGCGCCCAGCCGGTGGGCGGGCTCGTTGCCCAGCGCGCCCGTCAGCCCCCCCATGGGAGTACGGGCGGCGGCAACAATCACAATCTGATTTGCTGTGCTCATGCTGGCCTCGTTGCTGAAAATGCCTTTGTCGGTTAAAGCTTAGCCGGCTCCCGCTGACTATAGTTAATGCATTCAAACGAACCCGGTTTACCGGCTTCACAGGAGATCACATGGCCCCATATCCCACCCTCAATCTTGATCTCGGTGACATGCATACCCTGCTGCGCGAACAGGTGGCCGCCTTTGCAAACAAGGAAATCGCCCCCCTGGCCGAGGCCATCGACCGGGACAACCGCTTTCCCGTCGAGCTCTGGCCAACGCTGGGGAGCATGGGGCTGTTTGGCATTACCGTGTCAGAGGAAATGGGCGGCGTGAACATGGGCTATCTGGCTCATGTACTGGCCATGGAGGAGATCAGCCGGGCCTCGGCTTCGGTGGGGCTGTCTTACGGGGCTCATTCCAATCTGTGTGTAAATCAAATTCATCGCCATGGCAGTGAGGAGCAGCAACGCAAGTATCTGCCCGCCCTGCTCAGTGGCGAACATATCGGTGCGCTGGCCATGTCCGAGCCCGGGGCCGGCTCCGATGTGGTGGCCATGAAACTCAGCGCAAAAAAAGACGGTGATCACTTTGTGCTGAACGGCAACAAGATGTGGATCACCAACGGCCCCGATGCGCATGTGTTTGTGGTGTATGCCAAGACCAATCCCCAGGCCGGTGCCAGGGGCATCAGCGCCTTTATTGTGGAAGCCGGCACCCCCGGTTTTTCCACGGCACAGAAGCTCGACAAGCTCGGTATGCGCGGCTCCAACACCTGCGAGCTGGTGTTTCAGGACTGCCGGGTGCCCGCCGCCAATCTGCTGGGACCACTGAATGAGGGCGTAAAGGTGCTGATGAGCGGTCTGGATACCGAGCGGCTGGTGCTGGCCGGCGGGCCGCTCGGCATTATGGCGGCGGCCATGGATCTGGTGGTGCCCTATGTACGGGAGCGCAGGCAGTTTGGCCGAGCCATTGGCGAATTTCAGCTGGTACAGGGCAAGCTGGCCGACATGTACACGCGCATGAACGCCGCCCGCTGCTATACCTACATGACCGCCATGGCCGCCGACAGGGGCAGGCTCAGCCGCCAGGACGCCGCCGGGGTTATTCTGCTCGCCGCCGAAACCGCCACCCAGGTCGCCCTCGACGCCATTCAGCTGCTCGGCGGCAACGGCTATATCAACGAATATCCCGCCGGCCGCCTGCTGCGGGACGCCAAGCTCTACGAGATAGGGGCCGGCACCTCGGAGATCCGGCGCATGCTGATCGGCCGGGAACTGGTGCGTGAACCTTAAGGAGCCGTTATGACCCAGTTTGTCAGCCAGGTACAGCCGCCCTCAGCAGAGTTTATCGCCAACCACACCGCCATGGCCGCCGAGGTGGCGGCGTTGCGGGAGCAGGTGGCCGCCATCGCCGAAGGCGGCGGTACTGACAGCCGGAAGCGTCATCAGGCCAGAGGCAAGCTGCTGGCCCGGGAGCGCATTGCCGTCCTGCTGGATGAGGGCGCGCCCTTTCTTGAACTGTCGCAACTGGCGGCGCTCAACGTCTACGACGAGCCGGTGCCGGCGGCGGGCATCATCACCGGCATTGGCCGGGTGCAGGGGGTGGAGTGCATGATTGTGGCCAACGACGCCACGGTCAAGGGCGGCACCTATTACCCGCTCACGGTAAAAAAACACCTGCGGGCACAGGCCATAGCCGAGCGCTGCCGCCTGCCCTGCCTGTATCTGGTGGACTCCGGCGGCGCGCACCTGCCCAGCCAGGATGAAGTCTTCCCGGACCGGGAGCACTTTGGCCGCATCTTCTTTAATCAGGCACGCATGTCCGCCGCCGGCATTCCTCAGCTGGCGGTGGTCATGGGCCTGTGTACCGCCGGCGGCGCCTATGTGCCGGCCATGGCGGACGAGTCCATTATGGTGCGCAACCAGGCCACCATTTTTCTCGGTGGCCCGCCCTTGGTCAAGGCCGCCACCGGCGAGGTGGTCAGCGCCGAGGAGCTGGGCGGGGCCGGCGTGCATACGCAGCAGTCCGGGGTGGCGGATCACGCCGCCGACGACGACCGCCAGGCGCTGGCCCTGGCCCGCCGGCTGGTGGCCAACCTCAACCATTCAGCTGTGCCGGCCCCGCCCCGCGAACCTCGCCCGCCCCGTTATTCCATTGATGAGCTCTACGGCATTGTCGGCACCAGCCTGCGCAAACCCTTTGAGGTGCGGGAAGTGATCGCCCGGCTGGTGGATGATTCGGTGCTGGACGAGTTCAAACGCGATTATGGCTCCACCCTGGTCACCGGCTTTGCCCACCTGCACGGCTACCCGGTGGGCATTATCGCCAACAACGGCATTCTGTTCAGCGAGTCGGCCCAGAAGGGTGCGCACTTTATCGAGCTGTGCTGCCAGCGACATATTCCGCTGCTGTTTCTGCAGAACATCACCGGCTTTATGGTAGGCAAAAAGTACGAGGCCGAAGGCATTGCCAAGCACGGTGCCAAACTGGTGACGGCGGTGGCCTGCGCCAGCGTACCCAAACTCACGCTGATCATCGGCGGCAGCTTTGGTGCCGGCAACTACGGCATGTGCGGCCGGGCCTATGACCCGGACTTTTTGTGGTGCTGGCCCAATGCCCGCATTTCGGTAATGGGCGGCGAGCAGGCCGCCGGGGTGCTCGCTACGGTGCGCCGGGATGCACTGGCAAAAACCGGCAAGGACTGGTCCGCCGAGGACGAGGCCGCCTTCAAGGCCCCCATTATCGCGCGTTACGAACAGCAGGGCCATCCCTGGTATGCCAGCGCCCGGCTGTGGGACGACGGCGTGATCGATCCCAAAGACAGCCGCACCGTGCTGGCCATGAGCCTGGCGCTGGCAAGCAAGCGCCCACCAACACCCACCCGCTTTGGCGTGTTTCGTATGTAAGGGCACCTGCAAGGACGCCTGTAAGGAGATGCCATGTCCGAACCTGTATTGCTGCACCCCGCCGACAAGGGAGTATGGGAGCTGGTGCTGAACAACCCCGAGCGCCGCAATGTGCTGAACGAAGCCACCCTAGAGGCCTTTCATGCCCGCCTGAGCGAAGCCGAAGCCGAGACAAGCTTGCGCCTGCTGGTGCTGAAGGCCGAGGGCAGGCACTTTTGCGCCGGCGCGGATCTGGGCTGGATGCAGCGGGCTTCTACCTTGAGCCCGGCACAAAACCGCGCCGATGCCGCCCGGCTGGCCGAGCTGCTGTGGCGGCTGGACCGCTTTGCTCAACCCACTCTGGCGCTGGTGCAGGGGGCAGCCTACGGCGGCGCCCTGGGGCTGGTGTGCGCCTGCGATATAGCGGTTGCCGCCAGTGACGCCCGCTTTTGCCTGAGTGAAACCCGGCTCGGGCTGATTCCCGCCACCATCTCCCCCTATGTGTTGCGGGTGCTGGGGGCCCGTCAGGCCCGGCGCTATATGCTGAGTGCGGAAGTGATCGACGCTCACCGTGCCGGGGAGCTGGGGCTGGTGCATGAAGTGGCACACTCTTCCCTTGAACAAACCGCCGCTCCCATTATTGAGGCACTACTGCGGGGCGGGCCAAATGCGCAGGTCGCGGCCAAGGCATTAATTCGGGACTATGCCGGCCAACCGGTCAACAAGGCACTGGTGGCCGACAGCGCTCAGCGCCTGGCCGCCCTGCGCGTCACCGATGAAGCCCGGGAAGGGCTGGCCGCCTTTATGAAAAAGCGAACACCGGACTGGGAGGACAAGGATGTTCACTAAACTGCTGGTGGCCAACCGGGGCGAAATTGCCTGCCGGGTGCTGCGCACCGCGCGCCGGCTGGGACTGCACACCATTGCCGTGTATTCCGATGCCGACCGCCACGCCCTGCATGTGGAGCTGGCCGACGAGGCCTGGCGTCTGGGCCCGGCGCCGGCGGCGGAAAGTTATCTTAATCAGGCGGCACTGCTGGAGATTGCCGGCGCCTGCGGGGCCGATGCCGTGCACCCGGGTTACGGCTTTCTCTCGGAAAACGCCGGTTTTGCGCAGGCCTGTGCCGACACCGGCCTGGTGTTTGTGGGGCCGCCCCCTGCCGCCATTGCCGCCATGGGCGACAAGGCCGCCGCCAAGGCGCTGATGGCGTCTGCCGGTGTGCCCCTGGTGCCCGGCTATCACGGTGAGGAGCAGAGCAACGAACGGCTGCAAGCCGAGGCCGGTGCCTGCGGCTATCCGCTGCTGCTGAAGGCCGTGGCCGGCGGCGGCGGCAAGGGCATGCGCATTGTGTACACCCCTGCCGAGTTTAATGAGGCTTTGGCCGCCGCCCGCCGTGAGGCCAGGGCCGCTTTTGGCAACGACGCCATGCTGCTGGAGCGCTACCTGCCCGACGCCCGCCATGTGGAGGTACAGGTATTCTGCGATGCTCATGGCAACGGCGTTTACCTTTCCGAGCGGGACTGCTCGGTGCAGCGCCGCCATCAGAAAATTCTGGAAGAAGCCCCCGCTCCCGGCCTGAGCCAGTCCACCCGCTCCGCCATGGGCGAAGCGGCGGTGCGTGCCGCCCAGGCCATCGACTATCGCGGCGCCGGCACCGTGGAGTTTCTCTATACCGACGACGGCCAGTTTTATTTTATGGAGATGAACACCCGGCTGCAGGTGGAGCACCCGGTCACCGAGTTTATTACCGGGCTGGATCTGGTGGAATGGCAGTTGCGGGTGGCGGCGGGCGAGCCCCTGCCGCTGACCCAGGATCAGATCACCCTGAGTGGCCATGCGGTGGAAGCCCGTATCTACGCCGAGGACGCCGGGCACGGCTTTCTGCCCGCCGCCGGCACCCTGCATGTGCTGCGCGAGCCGGCCACCTCGAGCAAAGTGCGCCTCGATACCGGGGTGCGTGAAGGCGATGAGGTGGGCATTTATTACGATCCGCTGATCGCCAAGTTGATCGTGCACGATCAAACCCGAGATGCCGCCCTGGCCGGACTGGCCCGGGCACTGGCGCAGTACCGCATCGGCGGGGTGAAAACCAATATCGGCTTTTTGCATCGCCTGTGCCGTCACCCCGCCTTTATGGCCGCCGAGCTGCATACCCGCTTTATCGAGCAACACGAGCACAGCCTGTTTTCAACGCCTGGCCTGGCCACCGGCGAGCTGCTGGCACTGGCCGCCCTGGCTTGCGCTCTGCGCCTGCCACAAAGTGGCGCCTCTCCCTTTGACGCCGCCACCGGCTGGCGGCTGAACCAGCCGGCGGAATACCCGTTGCGTCTGGACTATGCCGGTAACCTGCATGATGTCACCCTGACCACCGCCGAGGCCGGCTGGCGTGCACGAGTGAATGAGCAAGAGTTTGATCTGCAAGGCGAGCTGGCCGGTGAACAGCTGCGGGTAATGCTGAATGATCGCCGGATCAGCCTGCATGTGGCCGGTGACAACGACAATCTCTGGCTGTTCCATCAAGGCCAGCGCTTTGATCTGCGCAGGGTAACTGACGAGGCCGGCACCGCCCGGCACAACACAGGAGGCAGCCTCACCGCCCCCATGCCCGGCCTGGTGGGCGAGCTGAAAGTAGCCGAAGGCGACGAAGTCACCGAGGGCCAGACCCTGCTGGTGCTGGAAGCCATGAAAATGGAGCATCCCGTTCGCGCCCCCATGGACGGCACAGTGACAGAAATCCACTTTCGCGCCGGAGAGCAGGTGAGTGAAGGAGACGAGCTGCTACGGCTGGAGGCCGATGATGGATAGCGTCAGACTGGTGGAAATGGGCCCCCGGGACGGCCTGCAGAACGAGCCGGCACGCGTGCCTACCAATATCAAAATCGGGCTGGTGGAGCGACTGGCGGACTGCGGCCTGACGCATATCGAGGCCGCCAGCTTTGTCTCTCCCAGATGGGTGCCGCAAATGGCCGATGGTGGTGAGGTATTAACCGGCATTCACCGTAAAGATGGCGTGGTGTATTCGGCCCTGACCCCCAACCTGCAGGGCCTGAAAGTGGCCCTGGCCGCCGGTGCCGATGAGGTGGCGGTGTTTACCGCCGCCTCGGAAAGCTTCTGCCAAAGGAACATCAACTGCTCGGTGGCACAAAGCCTTGAGCGCTTCACCCCGGTGCTGCAGCTGGCCCGCGAACGCGGCCTGCGGGTACGGGGCTATGTTTCCACCGTGCTGGGCTGCCCCTATGAAGGGGACATCGCTCCCGCCGCAGTGGCCCGGGTCGCCGGCGCGCTGTACCGCCTGGGCTGCGATGAAATCTCTTTGGGCGATACCATTGGCACGGGCACGCCGAAAAAGGCCATCGCCATGTTGTCTGCGGTACGCCAGGAAGTCCCCCTGGCGCGGCTGGCGGCCCATTTTCACGATACCTACGGCCAGGCCCTGGCCAACCTTTATGCGGTGCTGGAGCAGGGCCTGCGTATTATCGACAGCTCGGTGGCGGGACTGGGCGGCTGCCCCTATGCCAAAGGCGCCACCGGCAACGTGGCAACCGAAGACGTGGTCTACCTGCTGCACGGCCTGGGCCTGAATACCGGCGTTAACCTCGACCAACTGGTGCACACCGGCCGCTGGATAAGCCTGCAGCTGGGCCGGGAAAACGGCTCAAAAACCGGGCTCGCCTGGGATAACCACAGCCGTAAGCCGTAAGCTGTAAGTGGTGTAGCCTGGTTGCTACTGAGCCATGCTTGTATGAAAAGCGGGAGGTTGTCACTGCGTAGTTGAGGTGAGCGAAACGAATCCCAACGAAAGTACGGCCACAGCAACACCGGAATTCGCTATGCTCATTCCAGCCTACTTCCTTCACGGCACGCTCGGCGCTGATTAAAAGCAAGCAGGCAACGCCGATGTTACCCGAAGCAACAGTGGGGATTGCCGGAGCCGACCATGAAATGCCATGAATGGCATTTTCGAGCGTTACATGGATGTACTTGTAGCGTGTCGGCGGAGCGCAACCGCACTGATGCTTCGCAAGGCGCTCATTCCAGCCGACCCCCCTCCAGTCCCCATTCCCTGCTCCCCATTCCCAAAACAAGAAAAGGGAGCCGAAGCTCCCTTTTTAGTGTTTGATTCGACAACCTTACTGGTTAACGAACTCCACACCTTTCTGAATGTCGCCACGCAGGGTTTCCAGCATGCCGTCCATTGCGGCCTGCTCGAAGGCGCTGACTTCACCGTAGGGCAGCACCTTTTCCACGCCGTTTTTGCCGAGCAGTACCGGCTGGGCGAAGAAGGTGGCGTGCTCGCTGCCGCCATCCACATAAGTGCATTCCACCACGTTGGCTTCACCCTGCATGGCTTTCACCAGAGACAGGGCGAAACGGCAGGCGGCCTGACCCATGGACAGGGTGGCGGAGCCGCCGCCGGCCTTGGCTTCCACTACTTCGGTGCCGGCATTCTGAATGCGGTAGGTCAGCTTCTCGATTTCCTCGTCGGAGAAGGAAGCGCCTTCCACCTGGGACAGCAGCGGCAGAATGGTCACGCCGCTGTGGCCACCGATGACCGGCACCTTGACGTCGGCCACGTTCAGACCCTTGGCTTCGGCCACGAAGGTCTCGGCGCGGATCACGTCCAGGGTGGTGATGCCGAACAGCTTGTTCTTGTCGTACACACCGGCCTTTTTCAGCACTTCGGCGGCGATCGGCACAGTGGTGTTCACCGGGTTGGTGATAATGCCGATGCAGGCCTTGGGGCAGGCGACGGCGGCTTTTTCGATCAGGTTTTTCACGATGCCGGCGTTCACGTTGAACAGGTCGGCACGATCCATGCCCGGCTTGCGGGCCACACCGGCGGAGATCAGCACGATGTCGGCGCCGGTCAGGGCCGGAGTCGGATCTTCACCACCAAAACCCACCACGTTCACGGCGGTCGGGATGTGGCTCAGATCGGCGGCAACACCGGGAGTCACGGGAGCGATATCGTACAGGCTCAGTTCAGAGCCGGCAGGCAGGTTGTTCTTCAACAGCAGGGCGAGAGCCTGACCGATACCACCGGCAGCTCCGAGTACGGCAACTTTCATAGCTGAACTCCGTTTATTATTGAATAGTTATACGTTTCCTGGGCCTATGCAAAATAGCGAAACCGCCGTGCAAACACAATGCCCAGACCCATCAAATGTTATGGTTATGTGAGCCAAAGCAGCTCGTCACCCCTGCTGCTGAAACGCCAGCGCACGCCGCTCCAGCAACCGGAACAGCCAGGTCAGCAGGCTGTTCATCAGCAGGTAAATGGCCCCGGCCACGCCGAACACCGTCAGGGTGTCGTAGGTCTGGCCGTTAATGCGCTGGGCCAGGCCCATGATGTCCATAATGGAAATGGTGCTGGCCAGCGAGCTGCCCTTGAGCACCAGTACCACTTCGTTGGAATAGGCCGGGATCACCCGGCGCATGGCGTGACGCAGCTTCACGCTCAGGGTCTGCCACTCGCTCATGCCCAGCGCCCGGCAGGCCAGGGTCTCGCCTTTGGGCACCGCATCCAGGGCGCCCTTGAACAGCCGGCAGGTGTAGGCACCGGCGTTCATGCCCAGGGCCAGAATGGCACAGAACAGGGGTTCCCGCAGATACTGCCAGGCCCAGCTTTGCTTGATCCAGTCAAACTGGGCCGGCCCGTAGTAGATCAGAAAGATCTGCACCAGCAGCGGGGTGCCGGTGATCAGTAACAAATAACCTTCCGCCAGCCAGTGCAGCACCGGCACCCGCTTGTCCAGAATCCAGGTCAGCACCAGGGCAATCAACAGCCCCAGCAGCAGGCCGGATCCGGTGATCAGCAAGGTCACCTGCAGGCCGTCCAGCAGGGTGTAGGCGTACTCAATCCATTTAGTCATAACGGGTCACCCTCGCCTGCAACCGTTTCAGGCCCTGCTGGCTGACCAGGGTAATGGCCAGATAGATCAATGCCGCCAGCGCATACCAGGTAAAGGGCTGATAGGTACTGGCCGCCGCCGACTTGGCCTGGTGCATCAGATCGTGTACGCCGATCAGCGACACCAGCGCCGTGTCCTTCAGCAGCACCAGCCACTGGTTGCTCAGGCCCGGCAGGGCATGGCGCCAGGTTTGCGGCAGCACGATATGAACAAAGGTGTGCAGGGGCGGCAACCCCAGTGCCTGCGCCGCCTGACGCTGGCCGCGCGACACCGCATTGAGCGCGCCGCGCAGGGTCTGGGCCGCATAGGCGGCAAACAGCAGCGACAGCGCGGTCACGCCACACCAGAACGGGCTGAATTCAATGTATTCACCGGTGAGCAGAAACAGCAGGTGGGTAGAGCCGAAGTAAATAAAAAACACCACCAGAATTTCCGGCAGACCGCGCAGCACGGTAGTGAGCGCGGACGCCGGCAGCCGCAACAGCCGCCAGCGGCTCATTTCGGCACCGCACAACAACACGGCCAGCACCATGCCCACCGCCAGCGACACCAATGCCAGCCCGAGGGTCATCAGGCCGGCATTCAACAGATGGGTCATCATCTTATTTGGGGAAGTACTTGCCGTAGAGGCTGTCGTAGGTACCGTTGGCCTTGAGTTCGGCCAGGCCCTGGTTCAGCTTGTCGAGCAGTGCCTGATTGCCCTTGGTCACGGCAATACCGAAGCCGGTGCCGAAATAGTTGTCATCGGTGATCGCCTCACCCACAACTTCAAACCCTTCGGACTTGGCCAGCCAGTCGCCCACCACGGCGGTGTCGGCAAACACGGCTTCAATGCGGCCGTTGCTCAGATCCAGCAGGGCATCCTGTACGCTCGGGTAGGCGCGGGATTCCAGGCCTTCGGCTTCCAGCTTGTCCTGAATGTATTTCTGGTGAGAAGTGCCGTTCTGCACACCCACGGTTTTGTCCTTAAGGGCCTCAATGGCGCTGAACTGACCAGCGGGGGCCACAAACACCGCGGAGTTCTCATAGTAGATGTCGCTGAAGTCCACCTGCTCGGACCGCTCGGGGGTGATGTCCATGGCGGCGATGGCGGCGTGATAGCGTTTGAACTTGAGGCTGGGGATCAGGCTGTCAAAGGCCTGGTTGTGAAAACTGCACTCCAGCTCCGCCACCTCGCACAGGGCCTTGGCCAGGTCGATGTCGAATCCCTGCATCTCGTTGTTGTCATCAACGAATTCAAAGGGAGGATAGGCGGCGTTGGTGACGAACTTCACTTCATCGGCCTGGGCGGCGGTGCTGCCGGCGGCGGCCAGCAGGGCCAGAGACAACAGGGTCTTTTTCATGGGTATGTCCTTATCAATGAGTCAGAAATTCCGCCAGACGTTTTGTCTGGGGGTGGTCAAGCAGGTCGGCGTCGCCGTATTCCACCAGCTTGCCCTGCTCCAGATAGGCCACCTTGGTGGCTACCCGGCGGGCAAAGCTCACTTCGTGGGTCACAATCACCTGAGTAATGCCGGTTTTGCCCAGCTGGGCAATGATTTCCGCCACTTCCTTGGTGATCTCGGGATCCAGGGCCGCCGTGGGTTCATCAAACAACAGCACCTCGGGGTTCATCATCAGCGCCCGGGCAATGGCCACCCGCTGCTGCTGGCCGCCGGACAAGGCACCGGGCCAGGCATGGCGCTTGTCGGCCAGCTTCAGCTGGGTCAGCAACTGCATCGCCCTCTGTTGGGCCTCGGCCTTGTTCATGCCCAGCACCTTGAGGGGCGCCTCCAGCAGGTTCTGCTCCACCGTCAGGTGCGGCCACAAATGGTATTGCTGAAATACCATGCCTACCTTACGGCGCAACGCCTGCGCCCGCTTCGGCAGCCGGCCGTTGTTGTCTGCGGGAAAGCTGAACTGCTCACCGGCCATGGCCAGGGTGCCGGAGTCCGGAATATCCAACAGGTTCATAAGCCTGAGCAAAGAACTTTTACCTGCACCACTGGGACCAAGCAGCACCAATGTCTCTCCGGCGTCGCATTGCAGCGAAACCTGGCTTAAAATTTCCTGACCGGCCCAGGACTTGCTTATGCCGCTGAATTCTATGCCCATGCGCTATGTTCACTTCATCTGTCAGAGTCTTTGGCTGATTTTATTTTGCAATATTGTTAATGCAAGCTAATTTTGCATCTTTATGCAAGATAAATGACTATTCCTTGATAAAACCCCATAACGGATAGACAATATGCCTCATTCACTCACGCTTGGTCGACTGCAAAACATGAACGAAAAACAGGAACAGCTGGTCAAGGCGTTCAAGGCGCTGCTGAAGGAAGAGCGCTTCGGCTCTCAGGCAGAAATCGTCAATGCCCTGCAGGAACTGGGGTTCGAGAACATCAACCAGTCCAAGGTCTCGCGCATGCTGAGCAAGTTCGGCGCCGTGCGCACCCGCAACGCCAAGATGGAAATGGTGTACTGCCTGCCGGTGGAGCTGGGCGTGCCCACCAGCAGCAGCCAGCTCAAGAATCTGGTGCTGGACGTGGGTCACAACAGCGCGCTGATCGTGATCCACACCAGCCCGGGTGCCGCCCAGCTGATCGCCCGCATGCTCGACTCGCTCGGCCGGGCCGAGGGCATTCTCGGCACCATTGCCGGCGACGACACCATTTTTATTACCCCCACCAAGGAAACCCCCATCGAAGAGCTGTACCAGAGCGTGCTGGAGCTGTTCGAGCAATATGTCTAAACGCACACTGTGAGGGGTGAAGAGTAAGGGGGGAGGCCTTTTTCAGGCAACCGGTGCAGCTCCCCTCACCCCTCCCTCCTCACGCTTCTGGCCGCATCAGGCCTCGCCCTGCGACAACAGCCAACCTTCAGACGGAGCAAAAAACGCCGCGCCGGTTTCCGGGCGGGTATACAGGGTCAGGTGATCGAAATGCCCGGCGCCGTCGCCCTGATACATGCTTTCCAGCATACGGGTGAAATGCCGCGGCGTATGGCAGCAGGAGATAAACATCAGGCCCTGCTCGGTGGCACTGCCCCAGGGCATGCTCTGACGCAGTATTTCCAGGCTGTTGCCGGCGGCGTCCTTCAGGCTGGTACGCTTGGTGTGGGCGGTGAGCGGCTTGTCGGCGGAGGCGTATTCAATGTTGTCGGCCTTGGTGCGGCCGTATACATTTTCCTGCTCCTTCACCGTCAGTTGCTGCCAGCGGGCCATGCGGTGATGATAACGCTGCACATGCACATAGCTGCCGCCGGCAAAGGGGCCTTCGGCCACCAGCGCCACCTCGGCCCGGTGCGCGCCTTCGGGGTTTTCGGTGCCATCCACAAAGCCGGTCATGTCGCGGCAGTCCAGATAACGAAAGCCCTGGCGCTCATCCTGCAGCGTCACCAGCCCGGCCAGCAGCGCCATCACCTTCTGCACGGCGATATAGGCCACGTCGAGGCGATCGGCACGCAGCTGAAAGAACAGATCAAACGGCGTGGCCGGCGCCGCGCGCTCCCCTGCCCCCTGGGCCGGAAAGGCGCTCAGCTCACTCGGACGGGCCTGGGGGTAGAGTTCGTCCCAGCAGTCGTGGCCGATGGCCACCAGACCGGAAAAGGCGGCATCCGGGTAATCAGCGGCAAGCTGGCGCCACAGCGCCGGCACGGCCCCGAGCTTGTGGCGCACCTCGGTGTGGCGACCGGGCAGCATGTTGAAAAACAGGTAATGGGCGTGAAGGTTGGGTTCGGCGCAAATGCCGGCTTGTGCAGTCATGCAATGCTCTTCCGTTGCTTCGAAAGAGTCCAGTATAAGACGGCGGTTCAGGCGCTGTCAGCGATCCATCGCACCTTGTCGGCAGAACAGCAGAGTTCGGGGACGACACGACATTGCCCGATTAACACCGGAGCTGCCCACGCCGTGATACCCATCCCTGCCCCCTAATCCCTGAACTCAGGCCACTTCCCGGCGGCGTTCGGCCTGGTCGGGAAAAAAGGTCAGGGCATGGGGCGCCACGCTCACCTGCACGCCGCTCACCGCCGGCAACGGCTCATTGATGCTCACCTCCAGCACCTGGCCCTGGCATTCCACCAGGCAACGGGTATGGGCACCGAGAAACTGCTGCTCCAGCACCCGGCCGTTGCCCCGCTCCGCCTCGGTCAGGCAAATCTGGCGCGGGCGCAGCAACAGCCGGCCCTCGCTGCCGGGCTCGGCGTCCAGGGCCGCCTGGCTGACAATGGGACCGATGGGGGTGACCAGGGTATGGCTGTCGTGCACCGTGGCCGGCACATAGTTGCTCTGGCCGAGAAAGTCCGCCACAAAGGGCGTCTGCGGATGCTGATACAGGGTTTGCGGCCGGCCCACCTGCTCGATATGGCCCTGGCGGAACAGCGCCAGCTTGTCGGAAAAGGCAAAGGCCTCCTCCTTGCTGTGGGTCACGAAAATGGCACTGATACCCTGCTCCTTGAGCAGGCTGCGAATTTCGCCAATCAGGCGCATGCGCACCTGGGTGTCGATATTGGAAAAGGGCTCGTCCAGCAGCATCAGTTGCGGCCGGCAGATCAACGCCCGGGCAATGGCCACCCGCTGTTGCTGGCCGCCGGAAAGCTGATGCGGATAGCGCTCACCCAGCCCCGCCAGATTCACCAGCTCCAGCACCTCGTCGACCCGGGCTTTAATCAGCGCCTTGTTGCGCTCCTTGCTCTGCAGGCCAAAGGCCACGTTCTGCGCCACATTCAGGTGGGGAAACAGGGCGTAATCCTGAAAGATCATGCCGATGTTGCGCTCTTCCGGCACCACCGCCAGACCGTTGCCGTTGACCCGCTGACCATTGATGGCAATTTCGCCGCCGCTGACCGGCAACAGCCCCGCCACAGCCTTCAGCAGGGTGGTCTTGCCACAGCCACTGGCCCCCAGCAGACACATGATCTCGTTGCTTTCCACCTGCAGCGACAGGCCATCCAGCACCGGCTTGCCGTTGTAACTGCAACAAATGTCGTTAATCGTCAGTGCCGCCATCAGTGATGCTGCTCCAGTGAACGGTTCAGAAAAATCAGCGGTATCAGCCCCACCAGCACGATCACAATGGCGGGCAGGGCGCCCAGCTCCAGCTGCTCGTCGGACACAAACTGATACACATAGGTGGCCAGGGTCTGAAAGTTGAACGGCCTGAGCAGCAATGCCGCCGGCAGCTCCTTCATGCACTCAATAAACACCAGCAGGGCCCCGGCCAGCATCCCCTTGCGAATGAGCGGCAGGTGCACCCGCCAGATCATGGCGGCCGGGCCATAGCCCATGGTCTGGGTCACCATGTCGAGGGACGGCGACACCTTGTTGAGGCTGCTCTCCACCGCGCCGATGGCCATGGCGCCAAAACGCACCAGGTAACCAAAGGCAATGGCGGTCATGGTGCCGGTCAGCAGCAGGCCGGGCTCGGGCAGGCCCAGCCACAGCGCCAGGTCGTTGATGGCGAAGTCCATCATGGTGAGCGGCACCAGCACGCCAATGGCCAGCACCGTGCCCGGCAGGGCATAGCCCATGGATGCCAGCCGCAGCGGCAGCACGGTATGACGCTTGCCCTTGAGCCGGTGGGTCATGCCCAGCAACAGTGCCATGGCCAGCGCCAGCACCGCCACCACCGCCGACAGCAGCAGGCTGTTGAGGCTGTATTCAAAAAAGCGGGCGTTCCAGGCCCGGTCAAAGTAGCGCACCGCGTGGTAGCAGAGAATAACAAAGGGCAACAGAAAGCCCAGTGCCACCAGGCTCCAGCAAAAGCCCAGTGCCGCCCACTTGCGCACCCCGGTCAGCCGGTAGCCGGTTTCCTGCTCATGGCCCATGCTCTTCTGAAACACCTGCTGGCGCTTGCGGCTCATGCGCTCCAGGCTCAGCAGCACCATCACCACCAGCAGCATGATGGCGGAGATTTTGGCCGCCGCCTGCAGGCTGCCATAGCCCAGCCAGGTGTCATACACCGCCGTGGTCAGGGTATTGACCGCAAAGAAGTTGACGGTGCCGAACTCGGCCAGGGTTTCCATCGCCACCAGCGACATGCCCACGGCAATGGCCGGGCGGGCCAGGGGCAGGCTGACCCGGCGAAAGCTCTGCCAGGGCGAGCAGCCCAGCAGCCGGCTGGACTGAACCAGACTGGTGGACTGCTCGAGAAAGGCGGTGCGGCCCAGCAGGTAGACGTAGGGATAGAGCACCAGCCCCATCACCAGAGCGGCCCCTCCAAGCGTGCGAATGGGGGGAAAATAGTAATCGGTGGCCGACTGCCAGCCAAACCAGTCGCGCAGTGCCAGCTGCACCGGTCCGGAGTAGTCGAGCAGGTCGGTATACACAAACGCCACTATGTAGGACGGCATGGCCAGCGGCAGGATCAGCGCCCATTGCAGCAGGCGGCGCCCCGGCAGCTCGCACATGGCCATCAGCCAGGCGGCCGGCAGGCCAAACAGCAGGCTCAGCCCCATCACCAGCAGCACCAGCCAGAAGGTGTTGCCGATATAGGCCGGAAGCACGGAAGCCCACAGATGACGGAAGATGTCTTCTGCGGGCAACAGGGATTCCACTATCAGTGCCAGAACCGGCAAAGTCAGCGCCAGGGCAATGCCCCAGCTGCTGACCGTCCAACCATATCTTTTCATGTACAACTCAAAACGGGGGCGAACCCCCGTCTTTTTACAGATCGTATTTCACTTCGTCTACCAGCTTGATCGCTTCTTTGGCATGTTTTGCCACCTCGGTCAGCGGCAGGGTATCGGCCTTGAACTCACCCCAGCTATTCACCAGCTCGGACGGCTCCACACCCGGCTTGACCGGATATTCGTGGTTGGCGGAGGCATACAGGTGCTGGGCCTCGTCGCCGGCCAGGAATTCCATCAGCTTGAGGGCGGCGTCCTTGTTCTTGGCGTGCTTGGTCATGGCCACGGCAGAGATATTGACGTGAGTGCCGCGATCGCCCTGGTTGGGGAAGTTGATGTAGGCGGACTCGGCCCAGGGGCGCTGATCGTCGTTGGTCAGCATCACGCCGTAGTAGTAGCTGTTGCCCAGGGCATAGTCACACACGCCATCCTTGATGGCCTTGACCTGATCCCGGTCGCCGCCCTGAGGCTTGCGCGCCAGGTTGTCTTTCAGGCCCTGCAGCCAGTTTTTGGTGTACTCGCTGCCGTGCTCGGCAATCATGGAAGCGGTCAGCGCCACATTGTAGGGGTGCTTGCCGCTGCGGGTACAGATCTTGCCCTTGTACTTGGGATCGGCCAGCTCTTCATAGGTAATGTCGTCACGCTTGCCCACCCGTTCTACCGAGCTGTAGATGGCGCGGGCACGGGTGGTGAGGGCAAACCACTTGCCGTCGGCGTCCCGGTACTGGGCCGGAATATTGGCTTCCAGCACCTCGCTCTGCACGGCTTGAGTCAGATCCTTGTCAACCACGTCCATCAGCCGGCTGACGTCCACGGTCAGCACCAGATCCGCCGGCGACAGACGGCCTTCCCGCTCCAGCCGTTCACCCATGCCGTCCTTGATGAACACCAGGTTTACGTCAATACCGGTTTCCTGGGTAAAGGTGTCGAGGATGGGCTTGATCAGGAATTCCTGACGGTTGGAGTAAACGTTCACTTCTTCGGCAAAGGCCTGGGCCGTGAAGCTGGACGCCAGCAGAGCGGCGGCGGAGAGGAAAAACGTTTTGGTCATCATCCGGTTCCATGAGGTTGATTGAGAATAATTAACGTTCAGCAGTATACAAGGGCCGAACCGGGAATCAACCGCCAAAGCGCATTGAAATAAGAAAAATTTTCATCTGCAATCCCATCCCTTGCGCCAGATCAAAAAAAGAGGAGCCGAGGCTCCTCAAAAACAAGACCCGGCGGTCTCGTGACGTAAACGGATACATTAACGGGGTTTCAGGGTAACGAACTCGGGGTAGGCATCGATCCCGCAGTCGATCAGATCCATGCCGGAGAGCTCTTCTTCCTCACCCACACGAATGCCCATGGTTTTCTTGAGGGCATACCACACCAGCAGGCTGGCACCGAATACCCAGCAGCCAATCACCAGAATGCCGGTGAGCTGAGCAAGGAAGGTGGCGTCGCCGTTGGCCACCGGTACCAGCACCAGGCCCAGCATGCCGCACACGCCGTGCACCGAAATGGCGCCCACGGGATCGTCAATGCGCAGCCTGTCCAGACCCACAATGGCATACACCACCAGCACGCCCGCCAGCAGGCCGATACTGGCCGCCCACAGATGGCTCGGCGACAGCGGATCGGCGGTAATGGCCACCAGACCGGCCAGGGCGCCGTTGAGGATCATGGTGAGATCCGCCTTGCCCCAGGTCAGCTTGGTGACCAGCAGGGCACCAATGGCGCCGGTGGCGGCGGCGGCGTTGGTGTTGACGAAGATTTTGGCCACGGCGGTGGCATTTTCGACATCGGACACCAGCAGCTGGGAGCCGCCGTTAAAACCGAACCAGCCCATCCACAGAATAAAGGTACCCAGAGTGGCCAGCGGCATGTTGGAGCCGGGAATGGGATGCACCTCACCGTTCTTGCCGTATTTGCCTTTGCGCGCACCCAGCAGCAGCACCCCGGCCAGGGCCGCGGCGGCACCGGTCATGTGCACAATACCGGAGCCGGCAAAATCGGTGAAACCCAGCTCGGAGAGAAAACCGCCGCCCCAGGTCCAGTAGCCTTCCAGCGGATAGATCAAGCCGGTCATCACCACGGAAAAGGCGAGAAAGGCCCACAGCTTCATGCGCTCGGCCACGGCGCCGGATACCACCGACATGGCGGTGGCCACAAACACCACCTGAAAGAAGAAGTCCGACTCAAGGGCGTGATCGGCGTCGGCGGCGGGGCTGCCGATCAGGCCGCCCAGGCTCGGCAGCCAGCCGCCTTCGGCGTTGTCCACATACATGATGTGATAGCCCACCAGCAGATACATGGTGCAGGCAATGGCAAACAGCAGCACGTTTTTGGTGAGGATCTCGGTGGTGTTCTTGGCCCGTACCAGGCCCGCTTCCAGCATGGCGAAACCGGCGGCCATCCACATCACCAGCACACCCGACATCAGAAAGTAAAAGGTGTCGAGGGCAAACTTCACTTCGGTTATTGCATCCATGACAGTGTCTCCCTTAAATGGCTTCCAGATCCCGCTCGCCGGTGCGAATGCGCACCGCCTGCTGCAGGTCGTACACGAAGATTTTGCCGTCGCCGATCTTGCCGGTGCCGGCGGCCTCAAGAATGGTTTCAATCACCCGCTCCACGTCTTCACTCTGGGCGGCGATTTCCAGCTTGATCTTGGGCAGAAAATCCACCTGATATTCGGCACCCCGATACAGCTCGGTGTGGCCTTTCTGGCGGCCGAATCCTTTCACTTCACTCACCGTCATGCCGTCGATACCCATGCCGGCCAGGGCCGAACGCACATCGTCGAGCTTGAAGGGTTTGATAATGGCGCAAATCATTTTCATGGGGGCTCCTCGCGCTACAAGTTGGCTTCATCCTGTTATTACAAGCTTCGTGCCAGTTTTTTATTCCAATATATTCAGCAACTTACAAATAGGCGCATGGATGAGGACAGGAGCAAAATGTTATGCTGGTGCAATGAAAAGGCGGCAAGCACCAAAAGAGTGCAAAGGAAAATATCATGCTGGAAGTATCGGCCCGGGTGCACATTCCGGAGCAGGAGCTGGAGTTCATCACCATGCGGGCCGGCGGCCCGGGCGGCCAGCACGTCAACAAGACCGACTCGGCGGTGCAGCTGCGCTTTGACTATGCGGGCAGCCCCAGTCTGCCCGCGGTGTACAAGGAAGCGCTGGCGAACATGCGGGATCACCGGGTGCTGGCCAGTGGCTGGATATTAATCAGGGTGGAAAGTGAACGTAGTCAGCTGATGAACAAGGAGGCGGCGAAAGCCGCGCTGGTGGCCCTGCTGCAACAGGCCGGCAAGCCGGTCAAGGTGCGCCGCCCCACCAAACCCAGCAAGGCGGCCAAGGCCAAACGCACCGACAGCAAGACCCACAGGGGCAAGATCAAAAGTACAAGAGGGAAGGTGAAGTTCTAGGCTGTCGCCTGTGAGGCGTAAAGGGTGAGGCGTGAGGAGAAAAACACTGAGCCTGGAGTCAGACCCCTCTCCTCACTCCTCACCCCTCACCGGCCGGTCAGAAACTCCCGCCACTGGGTGAGCAGCCGGGCCAGATCGTCCAGGCCGCAGCCGGCATAGTGGGCATCGTCGTAATAGCTCATGCCCTCTTCCAGGTCGCCACTGTCAAAGGCCAGGCCATGGCCGATAAGCTCGGCCTCGCCGTCACCCAGGGCCAGGGTGAACTCGGCGTATTCCTTGCGGAACTCTTCCCGCTCACGCTCATCCAGCCCGGCAATGGCCGCCAGCAAGGCATCCGCCTCGGCGGCATCCACCTCGTCGGTCAGCCACTGGCCAAAGGCCTCATGCCCCATGTCGCAGCGGGCCCGGCAGCGACCGTCCAGATCACGCAGAAAATCAAATTCCATGGCCGTACTCCCGGCGAAAAGGCGCTATTCTAGCCGCCGCCCGACCTGGCTCACAAGGGGGTGCCCGACCAGGGCCCGCCACAGCTTGCCGCCGGTTACCCAGAAGGGACGCAGGATCAGGGTGCTCATGCGCTGGTACCGCAGGTTGTCCTTCTCCCCCACGCCGAATTCCAGCGGCTCGGGGGTGGGGGTGGTCACATACAGGGTGCCGAACATCCAGTCCCAGACAGACAGGTTAGTGCCGAAGTTCAGGCTGAAATGCTTCGGGTCCCTGCTGTGGTGGATCTGATGCTGGGCCGGGCTGTTGATCACATGCTCGATCACCGGGCCGAACGACAGCCACACATGACTGTGACGCAGGTTGGCCGCCAGCGAATTGAACAGCAGCACCATGTAACTCACCCCGAACAGGGTGAACTTGCTCACCTTGCCGCCGCTGAAATAGAAAAATACCCCGGCGAACAGCGCCAGCGCCGTGCCCTTGCACAGCTTCTCGATAAATTTCTCCACAATGTGAATGCGGCTGGCGGTGGGCGGTACCATCACGGTAGCGGAGTGATGCACCTTGTGAAACTCCCACAGCCAGCGGCCATGAAAGGCCCGGTGCACCCAGTAGTGTACAAAGTCCGACACCAGAAAGGCGCCCAGACCATAGGCCAGCATCAGGCCGGTGCTCTCCCCCTGCCAGGGACGCTCCCCCCACCATTCGGTGAGCCGGGCGGTGACATCCCCCGAGCGCAGCAGATAAGGATCCAGCCAGGCCAGCACCGGCACCACCAGGGCCGCATGCAGCAGCACCCGCAGAAAGTAGTACTGGTAGTCGATAATGGCGGAGCGGTGCAGCCACACGCGCCGCCCGCCCAGAAAATGCCCGAAGTGGCGGTAGCGGCCATCGTTCTGCCGGCGGTACAGCACATAGGCCACCGCCAGGGAGATGGCCAGAAACGCCACTCCCAGGCGACCGTTCAGATCGAACAAACCGGCAAAACGGTGCCAGAGTGGCAGCCAGAGCTGACTGTAAAGAACATCGGTCAGTGCCGAAGAAGGTTCCATGGAGGCGTGACGATTCCGTGCAAACATCAAAAGTGATGCAATTCTAAAAGAAAGTCAGTCTCAGTTCCATTTTGTCTTGATGGATTGATTTTTCGGTCAGGTGAAGATTTTTTAAACACAAAATGAACACATTTTACACCATTATTGCATCCAATTACTGGTCGTTCAGCCCCATATCCAGTATCCTATGCGCCCTTCGGCAGCCCGGTTTCGCGCCGGCTCGCCCAGCATAACCATAACAACGACAACACCCGTAGCAACACACACCGGAAAGAATATGTCTAACCACACGCAGCAATCTTCGCACCAGAGCGATCTGGTGTACCGGCTTCACGACAAGCCGCCCTTTATGCAATCCCTGTTCGCCGCCATTCAGCACCTGCTGGCGCTGTTTGTGGCGGTGATCACCCCGCCGCTGATCATCTGCCAGACCTTGGGCATTCCCGCCGCCGACACCGCACACATCATCAGCATGTCGCTGTTTATTACCGGTGTGGCTTCCTTTATTCAGATGAAACGATTCGGTCCCGTGGGCACCGGCCTGCTGTCCATTCAGGGCACCAGCTTTAACTTTCTCGGTCCCATCATCGCCAGCGGCCTGGCCATGAAGGACGGCGGCGTCACCACCGAGGCCATGCTGGCGGCCATTTTCGGCACCGCCCTGCTGGCCGCCCCCACCGAGATGATCATCTCCCGCTTTCTGCACCTGGCCCGGCGCATCATCTCGCCTCTGGTGAGCGGCATTATCGTCACCCTGATCGGCCTGACCCTGATCCAGCTGGGGCTCACCTCCATCGGCGGCGGCTTCAGCGCCATGGCCGCCGGTGAGTTCGGCTCCCTGGACAACCTGGCCCTGGCCGGTACCGTGCTGGGCATCATCATTCTGATGAACCGCAGCCGTAACCCTTATGTGCGCCTGTCCTCCATTCTGGTGGCCATGGTCGCCGGCACCCTGCTGGCCTGGCAGATGGGCAAACTGGCGCCGCTGTCCGAGAGCCTGCCGGCGGTGGCCCTGCCCATTCCCATGCAGTATGGTCTGGGCTTTGATGCCTCCCTGTTCATTCCGCTGGTGCTGGTGTATGTGATCACCTCACTGGAAGCCATTGGTGACACCACCGCCACCTCGGAAGTGTCCGGCGAGCCGGTATCCGGTCCGGTATACATGAAGCGCCTCAAGGGCTGCGTGCTGGGTGACGGCGTGAACTCCTCGCTGGCGTCCATCTTCAACACCTTCCCGGTGTCCACCTTCAGCCAGAACAACGGCGTCATTCAGATGACCGGCGTGGCCAGCCGCCACGTGGGCTTCTTCGTGGCCGGCATTCTGGTGATCATGGGCCTGTTCCCGGCCATCAGCACCCTGGTGCAACGCATTCCCGAGCCGGTGCTGGGTGGCGCTACCCTGGTGATGTTCGGCTCCATCGCCGCCGCCGGGGTGCGCATTCTGTCCCGGGAAAAGCTGGATCGCCGCGCCCTGTTCATTATCGCCATCTCCTTTGGCATGGGCCTGGGCATCTCCCAGAAGCCGGACATTCTGCAGTTCATGCCCGACATCATCAAGAACGTGTTTGCCTCCGGTATTTCCGCCGGCGGTATCACTGCCATTGTGATGAACATCATCATGCCGATGAACAAGTCCGAGGCAGACGAAGCCGCCGCTGACGCCGAAGCGCAGCAGGCGTAAAACCAGGGAATGGGGAATAGGGACCGGGGACTGGCAAACGCCGGTGTCCGGTCCCTTTTTCTTTTTACCAGTCCCGAATCCCCAGTCCCCAATCCCCGAGAAAGATCACAGCGCCCAGCGCCGCAGCAGGTTGTGATACACCCCGGTAAGCTGAATGCTGGCCTCGCTGCCGGCTCCCAGTTGCTGGTTGAGGCTCTGAATGCCGGTGTCCAGATCAAACAGCAGGCTGCGCTGGCCGTCGTCCCGTACCATGCTCTGAATCCAGAAAAAGGAACAGATACGCGCGCCCCGCGTCACCGGCAGCACCTTGTGCAGGCTGGAGGACGGATACAGGATCAGGTCGCCGGCGGGCAGCTTGACGCTGTGGGCACCATAGGTGTCTTCCACCACCAGCTCGCCGCCATCGTATTCATCGGGCTCACAGAAAAACAGGGTGGCGGAGAGATCGGTGCGAATGCGCTCGCCCGTGGCCGGGTGCATGCGAATGGCATTGTCCACGTGAATGCCGAATGACTGACCGCCCTGGTAGCAGTTGAACAGCGGCGGAAAGATTTTCTCCGGCAGCGCCGCCGCCACAAACAACGGATGGCGGGACAGCGCCTCGGTGATCATCTTGCCGATAATATCGGCGGTTTCGCTGTTTTCGGGCAGTTGCAGGTTGTTCTTGGCCCGGGCCGACTGAAAGCCGGCGGTGGCATTGCCGTCAATCCAGTCGGCGGCCAGCAGCCGCTCGCGGCACTCGGCCACCTGCTCGGCGCCGAGTACGCCGGGAATATGCAGCATCATGATGAAATTCTCTTTTTCGTGATAATGAATAAAGCCCCGACCAGGGGCTTTTGTGTAAATGTCAGGATCCTTGGAGCGCAGACGGCAGGCCCGCGCTCCATTAAATCAGAACCGGTAGTTGGCGGACAGCACGGCGGAGCGGCCGTCGCCCAGCTCAACGGCGGAGCTGCGGGCATCGGTGCCGGGACGGCCCCGCACCCGTTCCACATACTCTTCGTCAAACAGGTTATTAACGTTCAGCTGCAGGCTGAAGGCGTCGGTCACCTGATAGGACGCCATGGCGTTGTGCACCCAGTAGCTGTCGATCTTGGCCTCCACATCGGACGCCACATGGCGCGAGCCCACATAGCGGGCGCCATAACCCAGCTCCACCCCCGGCAGGATTTCGTAGGTGGTCCACAGGTTGGCGCTGTTGCGCGGGGTATTGCCCAGCGGCTGCCCTTCGGGATCGCGGCCACCGGCTTGCGGCACGGCCACGGACGTCAGGGTTTCGCTGTCGAGCAGGGTGTAGTTGGCAAATACCTTCCACTGCTCGGTCACTACCCCGGTCAGGCCCAGCTCCAGGCCCTGCACCCGTTGCTCGCCGGCCAGCACCAGTTCATCCAGCGCATTGGTTTCCCGGGCGTTGGTCTTGTCGACCCGGAACAGGGCGCCGTCCAGCCCCAGACGGCCATGCATCAGCTCCCACTTGGTGCCCAGCTCCCAGGTTTCGTTTTTCTCGGGCCTGAGATCTTCACCCGATACGCTGCCCGAGGTGGCCAGCGCTTCCGCCGCCGGGTTAAAGGAAGTGCCGTAGGCCAGGTAAATCCGGCCGTTGTCGGCGGGTTTGTAGACGATGCCGGCACGGCCGCTGAACGCCTGATCGCTGGTCGTGGTGGTGTTGCCGCTGTCTCTGGCAGTGCGCTCACCGGAGATCCAGTCGTGGCGCAGGCCCAGACTCAGATCCCACTGCGGGGCAAGAGTGATGGTATCGAACACATAAAGCGCGCGGGTGTTCAGCTCGGCGTCGGTGCTGCGGTTGGGTAACGGCGTATAAGTCACGGGGCCATCCCAGTAACCGGGCGGGTTGTAGAGATCAAAGCCGTCGGCGGGATAGGCGCTGCTGCCCTTGCCCAGATTGTAGTTGGACGAGGTCAGGTCATAGGTTTCATGAGCAATCTCGCCCCCCAGCAGCATGTCATGCCGCAGGCCGCCGGTGTCGAATTCAAGGCTCAGGCCGGTCTGGTTGATCCACAGCTCGTTTTGCGCCTCCCGGCGAAACCCCTGCGGCCCCGCCGATTGGTACCGCCCATCCGGCACCCCGGTCAGATCCACATGAGAAGCAGACACTGTCGTGTCTCTGTCCACCCGGCTGTAACGGGTCTGGTTTTCGATGCGGGCGGTGTCGTTCAGCGCGTGCTCAAGCTTGAGGGTCACGGCATCGGCCTGAATCTTTTCCTCGTCCAGGTTGCGCCAGCCGTAGTAGCTCTCCCGATCCACCCCGGGCAGCACTCGGCCGTCCCGGGCCGGCAGGCCGTAGTCGGGCAGGTTGTCGTCCTGCTGGTGAAAGTAGCTCAGGGTAGCCCGCGTCTGTTCGCTCAGCCCTATGGTCACCGACGGCGCTATGCCGAAGCGCTCCCGGTCGATGTTGTTGCGGCCGGGCACCTGGTTTTCGTGGGCCATCAGGTTGATGCGGGCGGCACTGTTGACACCCACATCGTCCAGGGTGGTGTTGGCGTCCAGGGTGATGCGGCGGTAGTGGTCGGTGCCCAGGCTGGCGCCGATTTCGGCGAAGTCGCGCTGTTTGGGGGTCTTGCTTATCTGATTGATGGCACCACCGGTGGTGCCGGCACCGCCAAACACCGAATTGGGCCCCTTCAGCACTTCCACCTGCTCGATATTGAAGGTGTCGGTGCGGTTGTTCTGGCTGCTGTCGCGCAGGCCGTCGATCTGCATGTTGGCATTGGCGCTGAAGCCGCGAATATTGATCTTGTCGCCGGAACCGCCGCCGCCCTCGCCGGCATCAAAGGTAATGCCGGACACGTTCGACAGCACCTGGCGCAGGCTCAGGGCCTGCTGCTCTTCCATTACCTCTTTCGGCACCACGGTCACCGTCTGGGGCGTGTCCAGCAGGGGCTTTACATATTTTGCAGAGGCGGACGCTTCGGTTTTGTACGCCGGCTCGCGTACATCCTTGACGGTAACGGTGTCGAAGCGGGTTACCGCTTCCTGGGCCTGGGCCGGCACCGCCAGACTGGCCACCGCCAGGCTCACGGCCGAGCCGATCAGGGTTCTGGGGGGAAGTGCGGTTGAGCGAATAAAGGGGCGCACTGACAACTCCTTGTGAGTATGTATTTTTATATGGAATAAGCACTAAAAACAAAAGCGACTCATTCTCATTTATTATTTGATTTAGATCAAGGCTTTGCGGTGCACTATTCGCTTGCCTGAGGACCTGAGGAAAAGATGCAAAAGAGGGAAAACGGCGGGCAGGCAAATGGCCAATAAAAAAGCCAGCACGAGGCTGGCTTTTGCATTCATGTTGTTAGGGTATCGGCGGCTCAGATGGCCTGCTGAAAGATCACGGTCTCGGCCTTCTGCACGTAGCTGTCCAGCTCGTCGAAGTTCAGGTAACGATAGGTGTCGGCGGCGGTGGCGTTCAGCTCCTGGGCGTATTCCAGGTACTCGGCCACGGTGGGCAGCTTGCCGTGAATGGCGGCCACGGCGGCCAGCTCGGCCGACGCCAGATACACGTTGGCACCCTTGCCCAGACGGTTGGGGAAGTTACGGGTGGAGGTGGACACCACGGTAGTGTTGTCCCCTACCCGTGCCTGGTTACCCATGCACAGGGAGCAGCCCGGAATCTCGATGCGGGCACCGACCCGGCCGAAGATGCCGTAGTAACCCTCGGCGGTGAGCTGATCCTTGTCCATCTTGGTGGGCGGCGCCACCCACAGCCGGGTGGGCAGCTGACCCTTGTACTTGTCGAGCAGCTTGCCGGCGGCACGGAAGTGACCGATGTTGGTCATGCAGGAGCCGATAAACACCTCGTCGATGCTCTCGCCGGTCACCTCGGACAGCAGGCGGGCGTCGTCGGGATCGTTCGGAGCACACAGAATGGGCTCCTTGATCTCGCTCATGTCGATTTCCAGCACGTGGGCGTATTCGGCGTCGGCGTCGGCTTCCAGCAGCTCGGGGTTGGCCAGCCACTCTTCCATGCCCTTGATGCGGCGCTCCAGGGTGCGCTTGTCGCCATAGCCTTCGGCGATCATCCACTTCAGCATCACAATGTTGGAGTTGAGGTATTCGATGATCGGCTCTTTGTCCAGCTTGATGGTACAACCGGCGGCGGAGCGCTCGGCGGTGGCATCGGCCAGCTCAAACGCCTGCTCCACCTTAAGCTGGGGCAGACCTTCAATTTCCAGCACCCGGCCGGAGAATTCGTTGATCTTGCCTTCCTTGGCCACGGTCAGCAGGCCGTGCTTGATGCCGTAGTAGGGAATGGCGTGCACCAGATCCCGCAGGGTGATGCCGGGCTGCATTTCGCCCTTGAAACGCACCAGCACGGATTCCGGCATGTCCAGCGGCATCACGCCGGTGGCAGCGGCAAAGGCCACCAGGCCGGAGCCCGCCGGGAAGGAAATGCCGATGGGGAAACGGGTGTGGGAGTCACCGCCGGTGCCGACTGTGTCGGGCAGCAGCATGCGGTTCAGCCAGGAGTGGATCACGCCGTCGCCCGGGCGCAGGGACACACCGCCGCGGTTCATGATGAAGTCGGGCAGAGTGTGGTGAGTGGTCACGTCCACCGGCTTGGGATAGGCGGCGGTGTGGCAGAACGACTGCATGGTCAGATCGGCGGAGAAGCCCAGGCAGGCCAGATCCTTCAGCTCGTCCCGGGTCATGGGGCCAGTGGTGTCCTGAGAGCCGACGGTGGTCATCTTGGGCTCGCAATACTGGCCGGGGCGCACGCCCGCCACGCCGCAGGCCTTGCCCACCATCTTCTGGGCCAGGGTAAAGCCCTTGCCGGAGTCGGCCACCGGGGCCGGACGCTTGAACACCTCGGAGGGCGCCAGGCCCAGCTCGGCGCGGGCCTTGTCGGTCAGGCCGCGACCGATGATCAGCGGAATACGGCCGCCGGCGCGCACTTCGTCGAGCAGCACATCGGTCTTCAGTTTGAAGGTGCTCAGCACCTCGTCGCTGCCGTGACGGCAAATCTTGCCCTCATAGGGGTAGATGTCGATCACGTCGCCGGTGTTCAGTTTGGTCACGTCGCACTCGATGGGCAGGGCGCCGGCATCTTCCATGGTGTTGAAGAAGATGGGGGCGATCTTGCCGCCGATGCAGATGCCGCCGGCGCGCTTGTTGGGCACGAACGGAATGTCGTCGCCCATGTGCCAGAGCACGGAGTTGGTGGCGGATTTACGGCTGGAGCCGGTGCCAACCACATCGCCCACGTAGGCCAGCGGGAAGCCTTTTTCCTTCAGGGCTTCAATGGCCTTGATCGGACCGATGACGCCGTCTTCGTCGGGCTCAATGCCGGGACGGGCGTTCTTCAGCATGGCCTGGGCGTGCAGCGGAATGTCGGGACGGGACCAGGCATCCTGGGCCGGGGACAGGTCGTCGGTGTTGGTTTCGCCCGGCACCTTGAATACGGTCAGGGTGATTTTCTCGGCCAGTTTGGGACGCTCGAGGAACCATTCGGCGTCGGCCCAGGACTGCATCACCTGTTTGGCAAATTCATTGCCGGCCTGCGCCTTTTCGGCCACGTCGTGAAAGGCGTCGAACATCAGCAGGGTGTGGCTCAGGGCCTTGGCGGCGATGGGTGCCAGGGCGCTGTTGTCGAGCAGCTCGATCAGCGGAGCGATGTTGTAGCCACCCTGCATGGTACCCAGCAGCTCGGTGGCCTGCTCGGCAGACACCACCGGCGAGCTCACCTCACCCTTGGCCACGGCGGCGAGAAAACCGGCCTTTACATAGGCGGCTTCGTCAACACCAGGGGGAATGCGGGTAGAAAGGAGTTCGTAAAGGAAGGCTTCTTCGCCAGCGGGCGGGTTTTTGAGTAATTCAACCAGGGCGGCAACTTGCTCTGCATCGAGTGGCTTGGCAACCACTCCCTCTGCGGCACGTTCTTCGACGTGTTTACGATAGGCTTCAAGCACGACTGTATCCTCTTATTATCATTCGCCACCGTGGGCGTAAATGTCCTTGTAGGGGGCCAGGGCGTCCGTAAGAACGCCGCGAAAGTATATTAGTTTTAACCCTGAATTAAAATCCGGCCCGTCTGTCCTTTGGTCGAATATTTGACTAACGCCATGTTTTGAATGGGTTTTCCGTGCATATGCCCCCAATTTGACGGTCAACAAGCCATTAACATCAGAAGCTGAACAGATTGCCGAAATAGAGGTAAACGCTGCTTTTATCCCCCTCTGCCTGACCAAAGGCCAGATAGAGCGGCCCCCAGTTGGTGTCCACGCCAACGAAAATGCTGCCGGCGGTCAGCGATTCCTCCCAGCCCACCTCGGCCCCCGAGTTCCACACCCCGCCCCGCTCCAGCGAGCCCCCCAGATACACGGGTGAGCGAAAGGCGCCAAAGTCGTTGTCAAACCAGCGGTAGTGATACAACACTCCGGCCAGGCCGCTGTAGCGGCCGCTGAGCTGCTCGCTCTGGTAGCCGGACAGATTGAACAGGCCGCCCAGGCTGCGGGCAAACACCGGCAGCGGCTGCTCGGCGGTGGAGCCACCCAGCACCAGCTTACCCACCAGGGTGTGGCGGCCGGCGTTCCAGGGCCTGAGCCAGTCCAGCTCGTAGTCGAGCCCGGCCACGTTTTCATTGCTGCCCTGGCCGTCCAGCCGGTTGCGGTAATAGCCCAGGGTCAGCTCTGCCGCCTCGCCGCGGGTGGGGAAAAACACATTGTCCAGGGTGTCGTGGGTAAAGCGCAGATAAGGCCCCACCGAGGCCACATCCAGGCTGCCGTCCAGATTGCGCGCCTCTATGCTGCCGGTGAGCCCCTGCACACCCAGGGCCAGCTCGCTCCAGGGATTGAGGTTGTAGCCCAGCTCGCTCAGGGCTCGCCAGGTGGCATAGTCAAAGTCGAGGGTGGTGAGCCGGCCAAACTGCCGATAGCTGTCTTCCCCCGGTTCAACAAAGAAGGTGCGCCGGCGCTTTTCATATTCGCCCCGGGCCTTCCAGAAAAAGTCGTAGTCGGTATCCAGCGGCGTGTAGAACTCGCTGGCCAGCAGCTTGTTGCTGCCCAGGGTCACCTCCGCCAGCCACTCGCCTCCCAGCATATTGATGTGGGTGCGGCGAAACTGGGCGCCAATCTCGTAACTGGTGCGGCTGGAGAAGTCGTCTTCCAGGGCAAACTTGAGATCCACAAAGCCCGGGCCCCAGCCTTTTTCCCGGGTGTGCACCGTGAGCACCTGCTCATCGTCCCGCTCCTCGATGCGGTAGCTGACCTGCTCAAAGGCGTCCAGGGCATAGAGCCGGCGCACGCCCCGTTCCAGCTCCTCGGTGTGGTGAAACTGACCCGGATTGAGCCCGAGTGCATCGCGGATCACCGCCTCACTCAGGCTGGTATTGCCTTCCACTTCCACCCGGTCGAGAAACACCGCATCGCTGCGCTGCAGCCGGGCGCGCCGGTCCAGCTTGCGGTTGCGGTAATCGGCATAGTCCCGCTCGCTCAGGGCCAGCCGCTGTAATTGGGGCAACATTTGCGTGGCCGCCGCTTCACCGCGGGCAATGGCCTCGGGCATGCGGTTAAAGTCGCCCACGCCGATGCCGGCAATATTGGGGGTGAGCAGCACGTCGTCATCGGCCAGCAGCGCCTTCTGCCGCTCGGTGCCGGCCCGGGTGAGGTAGTTGGTCAGCTGGGTGATCATGGCCAGGGCGCTGTCGAGCTGCTCCCTCGGCAGCATGGCATCGCCGATGTCCACCGCGATCACCACCCCGGCGCCCAGCTCTCTGGCCACGTCCACCGGCAGGTTGTTGACCACGCCACCGTCCGCCAGCAGCTTGCCGTTCAGTGTCACCGGCTGCAGCACGCCCGGCACCGACATGGAGGCCTGCATGGCGGTGGCCAGGTGGCCCCGGCTCAGCACCACCGGGGTCATGGTTTCCATGTCGGTGGCCACCGCCCGGTAGGGAATGGGCAGGTGATCGAAGTTTTTCAGGCGGGGAATGGTCAGGGTGCTGCGCCGAAGCAGGGCGCCCAGGGCCTGGCCCTGAAAAAAGCCACCGGGCAGGCTGAGCCGCCACTGCTCGTCAATGCCGATGTCGGTACGCAGCAGAAACTCGTCGTTCTGGCGCTTGCGCCGCAGCGACAGCTCATCCCGGCCCACCTTGTCCTGATAGCCCTGGTTCCAGTCCAGGGCCAGCAGCTGGCGCTCCAGCTCGCCGGCATCGAGCCCCAGGGCGTACATGCCCGCCACATAGGCGCCCATGCTGGTGCCGGTGACAATGTCCACCGGAATGCGCTGCTGTTCCAGTACGCGGATCACCCCCACGTGGGCGGCGCCCTTGGCCCCGCCCCCGCTCAGCACCAGCGCCACACGCGGACGCTCGGCCAGCACCGGCCACGACAACAACAGGGTTAACAGCAAAGCAAGGAGGCGCATGGCAATTCACAACCGCACAAATCATGTTCGCATTGTATGCCGGCGGGCTGAAAATGGGGAGAGCCGAGCGTACGGGGGAAGACAGGGGCAGACAGGTGGTTTGCCGCTTCGCGCCAATATGCGGGCGAGCCACCCGCGCGCCAAAAAACATGCGGGCCCCCTCACCCCTCACCCCTCACCCCTCACCCCTCACAATCTTATGCCGGCAGCCGAAACCGCCCTACCAGTTGTTGCAGCTCGTTGCCAAGGCCGGCGAGCCGGGCGCTGTTGCCGGCGGCCTCGTCGCTGGCGGCGGCGGAATGCTCCGCCAGCTCACGAATGCTGAACACCGAGCGGTTGATCTCTTCCGCGACCGAGCTCTGCTGCTCGGCGGCGGTGGCGATCTGGCTGTTCATCTGCTGAATATGCGACACCGCCCGGGCCATGGCCTGAATGGCGTTGCCGGTCTCAAAGGCGGTGGCCACGGTATCCTCGGCCATGGCGGCGCTGTGATCCATCAGGGTCACCGACTCCCGGGCCTTGCCCTGCAGCCCCTGGATCATGGCCTCAATCTGGGAGGTGGCCTGCTGGGTGCGGCTCGCCAGTGCCCGTACCTCGTCGGCCACCACCGCAAAACCGCGGCCGTGCTCGCCGGCCCGGGCCGCCTCGATGGCAGCATTGAGCGCCAGCAGGTTGGTCTGCTCCGCCACACCCTTGATCACATCGAGGATACCGCCAATGTTGAGGCTCTCGCTTTCCAGTTGCTGGATCACCGCCAGTGAACGGCGCACCTCTTCCGCCAGGGAGGTGATGCGCTCCGTGGTCTGGGTAACTCGTGTGTTACCGGCACCGGCGTCGGTGTCGGCGGCCTGGGCCGCACCAAAGGCGGCTTCGGCATGGCGTGCCACCTCCTGCACGGTGGCGGCCATTTCATTCATGGCGGTGGACACCTGCTCCAGCTCCAGCCGCTGCTGGTTGGTGTCGTGCCGGCCCTGCTCCGACATGGCCGACAGGGTCTGGGCGGAGCTGGCGATATGACCGCTGTTGTTGTTGAGCTCCCCCACCAGGGCACGCAGGTTCCGGGTCATGGTCTGCATGCTGTCCATCAGCCGGCCCAGCTCATCCTTGCGCTCATGAGACACATCCTGGGTGAGATCGCCGCCGGCAATGCGATCCGCCTGGGCCATCAGCACCTTGAGCGGGTTGACGATGCCTTGCGTGATCAGCCAGGCAAACAGGGCGCCCATCACCAGCGCGGCAACGGTCACCAGCAGGATCAGGCTGCCCGACCACTGGCTGACGGCTTCCATGTTCTGCTTCTGGCTGGCCACCAGGGCAGCGCTGCTGTCGGCAATGGTGCTGGCCAGCTCGTCGATGCGGGCTTCCAGATCTGCCAGTGCCCGGGTCAGGGCGACGTATTCCTGCTGCTGCTGGTCAAAACGTTGCAGCAGCTGGTAAAACTCGCGCACGTCCGCGTCCTCCCCCAGCCGGAGACGGCTCTCCAGGGTCAGCATCAGCCCCTTCAGCCGGCCCGCCAGCAACTCGGCCTGGGATGCATCACCGCTGATGGCGTATTCACGCTGGATCAGACGTATGCCGGTCAGCCGCACCAGCCAGCTCATGTAGGCCGGCTCGCCGCCACTCAGGTACTCGGCCCGCTGCTGGGCGGCAAAGCCCAGCTGGTTGAGGCTGAACAGCAAATCGGTGCTTTGCTGCCCCAGCGCCGCCAGTTGTTCCAGCTCCCGCTGATAGGCCTCGGCACTGTCCTGCAGCCGCTCGAGGCGAGCCAGATCGGCGGCATCGTGCAGCTCCGGCCGCAGCCGGCCGGCCAGCTCGCGGGCCTGAGCCACGGTGGTATTGGCCTGGGTCAGCAGCGCGCTGTCGTGCTGCAGCAGGTAATCCTTCTCCAGCTGACGCGCCTTGCCGAACAACAGATCGATGCTCGCCGCCCGCTCCTGCCGGTCGGCGCTGCCAAGCACCTGGTTGAGAGAAAAGCCACTGATGGCGGCGATGGCCAGGGTAGTCAGCAACATCATCACAAAGCCCAGGATCAGCTTGAACCTGACACTCAGATTGCCGGGGTGAAAGCGCATGTCGTAGTCCCTTACGTCACGATAAAACATTAAATGTGTGCCCCTGAGCGGGCTTTTTAACATATCGGCTAACGGACAAGGGCGCGCGCATTTTATTCAAAACAGTGATCGGTGGCACAAATGGGGCCTAAGCCACGGGGACTGGGGAATGGGGAATGGGGAATGGGGAATGGGGACATTGGAGTGCCCCCGATAAAGTAGACACTTAAGTTAAGCGGCAGCTGCGTAGGCATCGGGAGTCATCCCTCCCAGCGCCATGTGGCGCCGCACTTTCGGGTAATACTCGTCTGTATAATACCGGACTTCATCTGCCATTTCGTCTCTTCCGAGCACGCCCAGAGGGCGAGTCCACTCCTTCTTGAGTAGCGCGAAGAAGCTTTCCGAACAGGCGTTATCCCAGCAGTTACCTCGGCGTGACATGCTGATGGTGATTCCCCGTGTATTCAGCCATCTCATCACCTCTCCGTTGCGATACTGACTCCCTTGGTCCGAGTGGAACAACAGCTGTTTCCCATCTGGCCGCTGATGTTGCCATGCCTGCTCAAGGGCCTCCAGCACCAGTTGGGCGCTATTGATGGCACCCATGGCTCGGCCCACCACGCGGCGTGTGCCCAGGTCTAGGACTGCTGCGATGTAGAGCCAGCCTTCACTGCACCGGATTTGGGTGATATCTGATACCCAAACTCGGTTCGCTGAACCCACCGAGAACTGGCGATTCAACAGATTCGGTAACACAGGCAAGGACGATGTTGGCTTTTGATATCCTGCTTTAGGAGCCGTGCATGAACGATAACCAGCGTCTCTCAGCAAGCGCTGAACCTGGTTCTTGCCGCAGCAGAACCCGGCATCCCGTGCTTCCAGCCACAGCTTGCGATAACCCGGCACATTCTTCAGTTGCCTGGCTCGCTCGAGCAGGAAGGTGTTCAGCGTCCGTCGCTCGATGGCACGCGCCCCCGGAGAGTGTTGACGTGTTCGCCAGCGATAATATCCCGCTCGTGACACGTCGAGTACTTCACACATTATCGAGACCCGCCAGCGTTGACTTCGGTGGGCCTCGATAAAGGCAAACCTTACTTGCCGTGCTTGGCGAAGTACTCTTGCGCCTTTTTTAGGATTTCGTTCTCCAGCTCTTTCCGCTCAAGCTGCTTCTTCAGCCGAGCTACCTCGCGCTCCAGCTCCTGCAGGCTTTTTTCTGGTCCGGTGTTTTCAACGGCTTTGTCGGATGATTTCTTGGTCATGCTCCACTCTCTACGCCAGCGACTCAATTGGTTAGGATGGATCCCAAGTCTGCCAGCAAGCTGAGCTTGTGTCTCTGTGGTGGAGAGCGAGGCCTCGACGGCCTCACGTTTGAATGCATCGCTAAAGCGACGGTGGGGTTTGTATTTCATAACACCTTCTCATCTAATGAAGGTGTCTACTTTTCTCGGGCCAGTCCACATTGTAGGCCCGAATTCATTCGGGCAAACCGGTTAACAGGTGGCACCGTTGCCCCAATAAATTGGGGCCTACAGGCAATTCGCCCTAATCCCAAGTCCCTATTCCCTAAAAAAATCCCCGGCCAGTGGGCCGGGGATTTTTATTGCCGAAGGCAAAAAGAATTACTTCTTCTTCTTGGCCTTGGGGTTCGGCATGTCGGTGATGGAGCCTTCGAACACTTCGGCGGCCATGCCCACGGACTCGTGCAGAGTGGGGTGAGCGTGAATGGTCAGCGCGATGTCTTCGGCGTCGGCGCCCATCTCGATGGCCAGGCCGATTTCACCCAGCAGCTCGCCGGCGTTGGTACCGATGGTGGCACCACCCAGCACGCGGTGAGTGTCCTTGTCGAAGATCAGCTTGGTCATGCCGTAGGAAGAGTCGGAGGCAATGGCCCGGCCGGAGGCCGCCCAGGGGAAGGACGCCACTTCAAAGTTCAGGCCTTTTTCCTTGGCTTCCTTCTCGGTCACACCCACCCATGCCACTTCCGGCTCGGTGTAGGCGATGGACGGGATCACTTTCGGGTCGAAGTAGTGCTTCATGCCGGCGATCACTTCGGCGGCCACGTGACCTTCGTGCACCCCCTTGTGCGCCAGCATGGGCTGACCCACGATGTCACCGATGGCGTAGATGTGCGGCACATTGGTGCGCAGCTGCTTGTCGACGTTGATGAAGCCACGCTCGTCCACGTTCACGCCGGCTTTCTCGGCGTCCAGCAGCTTGCCGTTGGGAGTACGGCCAATGGCCACCAGCACGGCGTCGTAAACGTTGGTGATACTTTCGCCTTTCTTGTTTTCCATGGTGACGTGAATACCGTCATCCTTGGCGTCAACGGCGGTCACCTTGGTTTCCAGCATCATGTTGAACTTGTTCTTCACCTGCTTGGTAAAGATCTTGATGATGTCCTTGTCGGCCGCCGGAATCACCTGGTCGAACATTTCAACCACGTCGATCTTGGAGCCCAGGGCATGGTACACGGTGCCCATTTCCAGACCGATGATACCGCCACCCATCACCAGCAGCTTCTCGGGCACTTCCTTCAGCTCGAGGGCATCGGTAGAGTCCCATACGCGCGGATCGTCGTGGGGAATAAAGGGCAGCTTGATCGGACGGGAGCCGGCGGCGATGATGGCGTTGTCAAAGTTAACGGTGGTGTTGCCGTTTTCGCCTTCCACCACCAGGGTGTTGGCGCCGGTGAACCGGGCCACGCCGTTCACTACCTTGACCTTGCGCATCTTGGCCATGCCGCCCAACCCTTGAGTCAGCTGACCGATGACTTTTTCCTTGTGCGCGCGAACCTTGTCCAGATCGATCTGCGGCTCGCCAAAGGTCACACCGTGGCTGGCCATCATCTTGGATTCTTCAATCACCTTGGCGATGTGCAGCAGCGCCTTGGACGGAATACAGCCCACGTTCAGACATACACCGCCCAGAGTGGAATAACGCTCTACGATAACGGTTTCCAGGCCCAGGTCGGCGGCACGGAAAGCGGCGGAATAGCCGGCAGGGCCCGCGCCCAGAACCACAACCTGAGCTTTGACTTCTTGACTCATGGTGACCTCTATTATGATTTTTTAGCCCTGTTCAGGCAGTGGCGACCGGAGCACCAGACTCAAGACGGCCACTACATTGCAAACGGGCAAAAGTTTACTGTTCTGTTATCAAAAAGAAAGTAAAAAGGCAGGCTTATGCCTGCCTTGTCACATTAAAGGGCCAGGCGGCGAAGATCGCTCAGTACACCACTCAGCATGGTGATGAAGCGGGCGCCGTCGGCACCGTCGATCACCCGGTGGTCGTAGGACAGCGCCAGCGGCTGGATCAGGCGGGGCTCGAATTCCTTGCCGTTCCACACCGGCTTGATGCTGGACTTGGACACACCCAGAATGGCCACTTCCGGCGCATTGACGATGGGGGTGAACTGGGTGCCACCAATGCCGCCCAGCGACGAGATGGTGAAGCAGCCGCCCTGCATGTCGGCCGCGGTCAGCTTGCCGGCGCGGGCCTTCTTGGAGATTTCACCCAGCTCGATGGCCAGCTCGCGAATGCCTTTCTTGTTGACATCGCGCACCACAGGCACCACCAGACCGTTGGGGGTATCCACCGCCACACCAATGTGCACGTACTTCTTCATCACCAGGCTCTGGCCGTCTTCCGACAGGGAAGAGCAGAACTTGGGGAAGGCTTCCAGCGCCTTGGCGGCGGCCTTCATGATGAAGATCAGCGGGGAGATCTTGTAACCCAGCTTCTGCTTCTCGGCGATGGCGTTCTCGGTCTTGCGGAACTCTTCCAGCTCGGTGATATCGGTTTCGTCGAACTGGGTAACGTGGGGGATTTTCACCCAGTTACGGTGCAGGTTCGGACCGGAGATCTTCTGAATGCGGGTCAGAGCCACTTCTTCCACTTCACCGAACTTGGCAAAGTCGACCTTGGGCCAGGCCAGCACTTCCAGACCATTGCCGGCCACGGCCACACCGGCGGGCTGGCTTTCCACGCGCTTGATGATGCCCTTGACGTAGTTCTGTACGTCTTCCTTCAGAATGCGCTGCTTGGGACCGGTAGCGGCAACCTTGGACAGGTCAACGCCAAACTCACGGGCCAGGCGGCGCACCACCGGAGTGGCGTGCACGTAGGCGTTGTTCTCAACGAACTCGCCCTTGGCAGCGGGAGCAGCAGCGGCGGCAGGGGCAGCAGCCGGGGCAGCCTTGGGAGCTGCGGCGGTCGCGGCAGCAGGGGCCGGGGCAGCGGCGGGAGCCGGAGCGGCACCAGCCACAGCATCGGCTGCCGCTTCGAATACCATCACCAGCGAGCCGGTAGACACCTTGTCACCGGTGGCCACCTTGATTTCCTTGACCACACCGGCAAAGGGCGCGGGCACTTCCATGGAGGCCTTGTCGCCTTCCACGGTCAGGATGGACTGCTCGGCGTCCACCTTGTCGCCCACGGCCACCATCACCTCGGTCACTTCCACTTCGTCACCGCCGATGTCCGGCACGTTGACGTCCTTGGCGGCGGCAGCGGCAGGTGCAGCAGCGGGTGCGGCTTCGGCCGGCGCTGCGGCGGCAGCGGGTGCGGCTTCACCCGCTACCTCAAATACCATGATCAGGGAGCCGGTGTTGACCTTGTCGCCCACGGCGATCTTGATCTCGGCCACCTTGCCGGCGAACGGCGCCGGTACTTCCATGGAGGCCTTGTCGCCTTCCACGGTGATCAGGGTCTGCTCTTCTTCCACGGTGTCGCCCACGGCCACGGCGATTTCGGTGACTTCCACCTCGTCGCCGCCGATGTCCGGCACGTTCACTTCTTTCAGGGCAGAGGCAGCAGCCGGAGCGGCGGCGGCAGGCGCGGAGGCCGCAGGGGCCTCAGCCGGGGCGGCGGCGCCGCCCTCTGCTTCAAACACCATGATAAGAGAGCCGGTGTTGACCTTGTCACCCACGGCAATCTTGATTTCCTTGACCACGCCGGCGGCGGGGGCAGGCACTTCCATGGAGGCCTTGTCGCCTTCCACGGTGATCAGAGACTGCTCTTCCTCGACCTTGTCGCCCACGGCAACCAGGATCTCGGTAACTTCAACCTCGTCCGCGCCGATATCCGGCACCAGAATATCTTTAGACATGTGTTACCCCTTATGCGTACAGCGGGTTGATCTTGTCGGCGTCGATGCCGTACTTGGCGATGGCGTCGGCCACGACCTGCTTGTCGACGGTGCCCTGCTTGGCCAGCTCGGTCAGCGCGGCAACCACCACGTAGTGCTTGTTCACTTCGAAGTGACGACGCAGGTTCTCACGGCTGTCGGAACGACCGAAGCCGTCGGTACCCAGTACCTTGTAGCTCACGGACGGCATGAAGGCACGAACCTGCTCGGCGTAGTTCTTCATGTAGTCGGTGGCGGCGATGGCCGGCTCGGTACCCATCACCTGAGCGATGTAGGGCACGCGCGGCTCGGCGGTCGGGTGCAGCATGTTCCAGCGCTCCACGTCCTGACCGTCGCGGGTCAGTTCGTTGAAGGAGGGTACGCTGTACACGTCGGAGCCGATGCCGTATTCCTCGGCCAGGATTTGAGCGGCTTCACGCACGCCTACCAGGATGGTGCCGGAGCCCATCAGCTGCACCTTGCCGTTCTTGCCTTCCACGGTCTCGAGCTTGTAGATACCCTTGCGGATGCCTTCCTCGGCGCCTTCCGGCATGGCCGGCTGGTGGTAGTTTTCGTTCAGGGTGGTCAGGTAGTAATACACGTTCTCGGGGTTGTCGCCGTACATGCGACGCAGACCGTCCTGCACGATCACCGCCACTTCATAGGCGTAGGTCGGATCGTAGGTGATACAGTTCGGAATGGTACCCGCCAGAATGTGGCTGTGACCGTCTTCGTGCTGCAGACCTTCACCGTTCAGGGTGGTACGACCGGAGGTAGCACCCAGCAGGAAGCCGCGGGCCTGTTGGTCACCGGCAGCCCAGCACAGATCGCCTACCCGCTGGAAACCGAACATCGAGTAGTAGATGTAGAACGGAATCATGGGGCAGTCGTTGGTGCTGTAGGAGGTGGCAGCGGCCAGCCAGGACGACATGGCGCCCAGCTCGTTGATACCTTCCTGCAGTACCTGCCCCTTCTTGTCTTCCTTGTAGTAGGCCACCTGCTCACGGTCCTGCGGAACGTACTGCTGACCGTGGGGGTTGTAGATGCCGATCTGACGGAACAGACCTTCCATACCAAAGGTACGGGCTTCGTCGGCCAGGATGGGCACGATGCGCTTGCCGATGGACTTGTCCTTCAGCATGATGTTCAGGGCGCGTACAAAAGCCATGGTGGTGGAGATTTCACGCTTCTGCTCTTCCAGCAGCGGTGCAAAGTCTTCCAGCGCGGGAATGTCCAGCTTGACGGTGGTTTCCGGCAGGCGGGTCGGCAGGTAGCCCTTGAGGGCCTGACGACGGGCGTGCAGATACTCGTACTCGCGGCTGCCTTCCTCGATCTTGATGTAGGGCAGGTTGGGCAGCTCTTCGTCGCTCACTTCAATGTTGAAGCGATCGCGGAAGTGCTTGAGCGAAGACATGTCCATCTTCTTGACCTGGTGCGCGATGTTCTTGCCTTCGGCGGCATCGCCCATGCCGTAACCCTTGATGGTCTTGGCCAGAATAACGGTCGGCTTGCCCTTGGTGTCGGCGGCGTTCTTGTAAGCGGCGTACATCTTGGCCGGATCGTGGCCACCCCGGTTCAGGGCGAAGATTTCCTCGTCGGTCCAGTCCTTCACCAGCTCGGCGGTCTCCGGATACTTGCCGAAGAAGTGCTCGCGCACGTAGGCACCGTCCTTGGACTTGAAGGTCTGGTAGTCGCCGTCCAGGGTTTCGTTCATCAGCTGAACCAGCTTGCCGGACTTGTCTTTGGCCAGCAGCTCGTCCCAGCGACGGCCCCAGATAACCTTGACCACGTTCCAGCCGGCTCCGGTGAACAGGCCGTCCAGTTCGTTGATGATCTTGCCGTTACCCACCACCGGGCCGTCCAGGCGCTGCAGGTTACAGTTGATGATGAAGCACAGGTTGTCCAGCTTCTCCCGGGCGGCGATGGTGATGGCACCCTTGGATTCCGGCTCGTCCATCTCGCCGTCGCCCAGGTAGGCGTAAACGCGCTGCTCGGAGCAGTCTTTCAGGCCACGGTCGGTCAGGTACTTGAGGAAGCGGGCCTGATAGATGGCGTTGATCGGACCCAGCCCCATAGACACGGTCGGGAACTGCCAGAAGTCCGGCATCAGTTTGGGGTGCGGGTAAGACGGAATGCCCTTGCCGTCCACTTCCTGACGGAACATGTCGAGCTGGGCTTCGGTCAGGCGGCCTTCGGCAAAGGCGCGGGCATAAATGCCGGGAGAGATGTGGCCCTGGAAGAACACCAGGTCGCCGCCGTCTTTCTCGTTACGGGCACGGAAGAAGTGGTTGAACGCCACTTCGTACATGGTGGCACTGGAGGAGAAGGAAGACATGTGACCGCCCAGGTCCAGGTCTTTCTTGGAGCCGCGCAGTACGATCATGACTGAGTTCCAGCGGATGATGGCGCGGATCCGACGTTCCAGATCCCAGTTGCCCGGGTACTCAGGCTCGGCGTCGGCAGCAATGCTGTTGACGTAATCTGAGTGAGCGTTTCGGGCCACGGCAACGCCATGCTTGATGGCTTTGGTGGTCAGGCGCTCATAAATGTACTGAGCGCGCTCAGGTCCTTCTTGACGGATCAAAGACTCCAGGGCGTCAAGCCACTCTTGAGTCTCTATTGAATCCACATCGTTTTTCAGGATATCAGACATGGCTGTTTCCTATCTCGTTTGGGGCAAGTGCCCATGGGTTTCGTCGCTGCCGAAGGCATTATTATTCCTGCTGACGGGTCCGGCGCAGGGAGCGCTGAATGCGGCTTTCCTCGCGCTGAATGTCTAACAGGGTTTCTTCAATAAAGGCCAGGTGCTCATGACAAGCGTCCCTGGCCTGCTCCGGCTCGCGTGACAAAATGGTCTGGATAAGATTGGCGCGATGCTTGCGGATCTTCTCCACCATGCCGGCTCGCCGGTTGAGAATCTGAATGTTGCGCAGAATGCTGGACTCCAGCATGGGCTGAATGGCGCGCAACAGGTGCAGCAGCACCACGTTGTGGGCCGCCGCCGCCACCGCCAGATAGAACTCGGCGGCGTATTTGGCCTCTGCGGCCAGATCGCCCTTTTCCTGGGCCTGAATGATGGCCTGCTGGGCCGCGCGAATGGCATCGAAGTCGGTTTCGGTGCCGCGCAGCGCCGCATAATAGGCGGAGATGCCTTCCATGGTGTGGCGAAACTCCAGCAGGTCGTACTGGGACTCCGGGTGCTCCGCCAGCAGCTGAAACAGCGGATCCGCCAGCCCCTTGGTCAGGGCATTCTGCACATAGGTACCCCCGCCCTGGCGGCGGGAAACCAGACCGCGCACCTCCAGGTGCTGAATCGCTTCGCGCACCGAGGGGCGCGACACCGCAAACTGCTCGGCCAGCTCGCGCTCGGGCGGCAGGCGCTGGCCCGGCTGCAGGCTGCCTTCCACTATCATCTGCTCCAGCTTGGCAGCGATGGTTTCGGCAAGTTTGGGCTGTTTGATGCGCTGGTAGGTCATTCGCTCTGGCTTTTAAAATTGGTAATACCAATTAACACTGTTAAAAAAAGGTATCAGAGCAGGCAAGAATTGTCCATTTTTTTTGTGATCATTGCACACAAAAAGACAGGTATGCCCCGCGCTTTTTTGGGCCAGCTCATAAAATTAGCCCAGCCCCATGAAAACACAAGGAAATCGGGAATGGTCTGACCAAACAAAACCAGGAGGGAATCGGGATTAGGGAATGGGGACTGGTGGTGTAGCAGGCAACACCGATGTTGCCCGAAGCAGCAGTGGGGATTGCCGAAGCCGACCATTAAATGCCATGGATGGCATTTTCGAGCGTTACATGGGGCGAGCTTGCTCGCCGTGACGAAGTAAAAATGCCTGACCGAGCATTGAGTATGTTCGCAGCAGGTATTTTTAGTGAGTGGCTTTCATTGTAGCGTGTCGGCGGAGCCCAGCCGCACTGCTGATTCTCGCGGTGAGCGCTTTCAGAGCAAGGCGCGAAACCGTGCCCAGTCAAACCCCGGGCCGGGATCCGTCTTGCGGCCCGGGGCAATGTCGCTGTGGCCGGTAATGCGTTCGGGAGTAATGGCGGGATAAGCCCGCATCAGCGTACTGCTCACCTCGGCCAGCACCCGGTATTGCTCCGGGGTGTAATTCCCGGTATCGGTGCCTTCCAGCTCAATACCGATGGAAAAGTCGTTGCAGCGCTCCCGCCCCTCAAAGCAGGACACACCCGCATGCCAGGCCCGGCGGTGAAAGGGAACATACTGCACCAGCTCGCCGTCGCGCCGTATCAGGCAGTGGGCCGACACCCGCAACCGGTGAATACCGGCAAAATAGGGATGGGCGTTCGCATTCAGCCGCCCCAGAAACAGATCATCGATAAAGCCCTCGCCAAACTTTCCCGGCGGCAGGCTGATGCAGTGCACCACCAGCAGCGAAATCTCGCCCTCGGGGCGCTCGTCCTGATGGGGGGATTCACAGTGGCGGGCCGGACTCAGCCAGCCGTGATTGAGGGTTAAAGCCATAACAAGTCCGTAAGCCTGAAGTGAGCGGGCGTATACTAACAGTTTAACGGCGCAGTTTTACAAGGAGTCAGCATGGCACAACCGTCAGATCCGGTGCGCCGTACCGGTCGCATTATGTGGATACTGGCCTGGGGCCTGAGCCTGCTGCTGCTGACCTGGTACTTCAATCAACGGCTGCTGCGGGAACACAATCCCAACCAGCAGGTGCGGGTGCTCGACACCCATACCGTGGTGCTGGAGCAGAACCGCCACGGCCATTACCTCGCCAGCGGCGCCATCAACCAGCAGCCGGTGGTGTTTCTGCTCGACACCGGCGCCACGCAAATGGCGGTGCCCCAGGCCGTGGCCGCCCGGCTGGAACTGCCGGCGGGCCAGGCCCTGCCCCTGAGCACGGCGGCGGGCCGGGTCACCGGCTACCGCACGCGGATTAAATCGTTGTCGCTGGGGCCCTTCACCCTGTACGATCTGGACGCCGTCATCATGCCCAGCCAGAGCGACGAAGTGCTGCTGGGCATGAACGCCCTGCGTCACTTCGAGCTGGTGCAGCGGGGCGAACGAATGACCATTACCTATATGGCGCCGGCGCCCTGAGCCCGGCCCGCACGCTTGCCAGTAACCCCGTGACAAAAAGGTAGATTCAATGCACAACGCCACCCTGGCCAAGGAAATCCGCTTTAACGTGACCGCCGCCCTCAGCGAGGACCTGGGTGGCAGCCTGGATCCCAGGCAGGACATTACCGCCATGTTGCTGCCCGAGGCGCAGCAGGTGACCGCCCATCTCATCACCCGTGAAGACGGCGTGTTCTGCGGCCGGGACTTCGCCGAGGAAACCTTTACCCAGCTGGGCGGCCAGGTGCAGCTGCACTGGCTGGTGAACGACGGCGACGCCATTAGTGCCGGCCAGCGCCTGCTGACCCTCACCGGCCCGGCCCGGGCCATTCTCACCGGCGAGCGCACCGCCCTGAACTTTATTCAGACCCTCTCTGCGGTGGCCACCGAAACCCGACGCTATGTGGACAAGCTGGCCGGCACTCACTGCCGCCTGCTCGACACCCGCAAGACCCTGCCCGGCCTGCGCCAGGCGCTGAAATACGCGGTCACCTGCGGCGGCGGCCACAATCACCGCATGGGTCTGTATGACGCCTACCTTATCAAGGAAAACCACATTTTCGCCTGCGGCGGCATCGACAAGGCGGTGGCCGAGGCCCGCCGGCTGCAGCCGGAAAAGCCGGTGGAAGTGGAAGTGGAATCCCTGGCCGAGCTGGAGCTGGCCCTGGCCGCCGGCGCCGACATCATCATGCTCGACAATTTCAGTGTGCCCGACATGCGCACCGCCGTGGCCACCACCGCCGGCCGGGCCAAACTGGAAGTGTCCGGCAACGTGACCCTGCAGACCATTGCCGGCTACGCCGCCACCGGGGTGGACTTTATCTCGGTGGGCGCCCTCACCAAGCACGTGCACGCCCTCGACCTGTCGCTGCGCGTGGAAGGCTGATGAAACGAAAAGCTTGAACACCTGCATTTTTTTGATGTGTGATGCCGGGCCCGCCCGGCATTTTTGTGCCCGCGCGACATTGAAAACCCAAATGAATCCAACAATTTAACGGTAGCAGGTGTTTGAAAAACAACCATTGCATTATATGAGTAGATCCACGTCAAAAGTGGCATTAATTTTTTCATTCCGTTCAATAATTCGGTGGGCAATATTCAAATGGCTTGCTATAGATATGTTGCAGGCTCAATCAAGGCCGGCCCAACAAGACGAATCGCTGCTCGAGGAAGACACCCATGAAAAAATGCTCCCACACTCGCCCCCAGGGCGGTTTTACCCTGATTGAACTGATGATAGTGGTGGCGATTGTGGCCATACTGGCCGCGGTAGCCCTGCCGGCGTATCAGACCTATACCAAGCGTGCCAAATTTAGTGAGGTAATTGCGGCTACTGGCGCAGTAAAAACGGCTGTTGAAGTTTGTGTTCAAGGTGCAGCCACAGACGCCCGAGCCCAAGCGTGTGGAACCAACCTAGGCACAATGGCCTCGAATGCTGGTGGTACTGGCTTAGTTGCGTCGATGAGTATTGACGAAGATGGTAAGATACTTGCCATAGGAACATCAGAAGTTGACGATTCTGAATTTGAACTGATTGCTAGCCCTGCTGTAGATACTTTATCTGCCGGATCACAAGTATTTTGGGTCACCAGTGGTTCTTGTGTCACTGACGGCCTCTGCTAATCCAATATGACCATCCCCGTTAATACCTCCAGAAGCGGCCTGGCCCGAAGCCTGGCCGCTTCTTCGCTGCTGTCTGCCACCGAGCTGGATCAGGTGCAGACCCTGGCCCGGCAGGAAGGCAAGCCCCTCAGCACCATGCTGGTGGAAAAACAACTGCTGTCTTCCCGGGAGCTGGCCCGCTTCTGCGAGCGGGAATACGGCCAGCCATTGCTGGATCTCGACGACTTCGACATCGAACAGTTGCCGCCCCAGTTTCTGAGCATGGATCTGATCGAGCGCCACCACGCCATTCCGGTCAAGCTGGACAACCGGGTGCTCTACCTGGCCATGTCGGATCCCACCCATGTGGCGGCGCTGGAAGACTTCGGCTTTCGCTTCAACCTGGTCACCGACACCCTGCTGGTGGAGGAAGACAAGCTGCAGCAATTGCTGCTGCGCCTGCAGCAAAGCGGCGGCACCGGGTTGGATATTGACGGCATCGGCGACGACGACATCGCCGGTCTGGAGCTGGGGGAAGACCCCGGCGAGCGCGACGACGAGGTGGGCCGCAATGAAGACGACGCCCCCATCGTGCGCTACATCAACAAGATCATGCTGGATGCGGTACGCAAGGAAGCCTCGGATCTGCACTTTGAGCCCTTTGAGCGCTTTTTCCGCATTCGCTTTCGCATCGACGGCATGCTGCACGAGGTGGCCTCGCCACCGGTGCACCTGGCCGGCCGTTTTGCCGCCCGGCTCAAGGTGATGGCCCGGCTCGACATTGCCGAGCGCCGCCTGCCCCAGGACGGCCGCATCAAGCTCAAGCTGACCGCGTCCAAGTCGGTGGACATGCGGGTCAACACCCTGCCCACCATGTGGGGCGAAAAGGTCGTTATTCGTATTCTCGACAGCTCCGCCGCCCGCCTCGATATCGATCAGCTGGGCTACAGCGAGGCACAGAAGGCGCTGTACCTCAAGGCGCTGAAACGCCCCCAGGGCATGATACTGGTCACCGGCCCCACCGGCTCGGGCAAGACGGTGTCGCTGTACACCGGCCTGAGCATTCTCAATACCGTGACCGCCAATATCTCCACCGCCGAAGATCCGGTGGAGATCAACCTGCCCGGTATCAACCAGGTGCAGATCAACCCCAAGGCCGGGCTGTCCTTTGCCCATGCCCTGCGCGCCTTTCTGCGCCAGGATCCCGACATCATCATGGTGGGGGAAATCCGCGATCTGGAAACCGCCGAGATCTCGGTCAAGGCGGCGCAAACCGGCCACCTGGTGCTGTCTACCCTGCACACCAACTCCGCCGCCGAAACCCTCACCCGGCTCGGCAACATGGGACTGCCGGCCTACAACATCGCCTCATCGGTCAGCCTGATCATGGCCCAGCGGCTGGCGCGCAAACTGTGCCCCCACTGCCGTGCCCCCGAGGTGCTGCCCACCGACCAGCTGACCCGGCTGGGGTTTACCCCCGCCCAGCTGGCCGAGGGCATTACCCTGTACCGGGCGGTGGGCTGCCCCCAGTGCACCGAGGGCTACAAGGGCCGCATCGGCGTGTATGAGGTTATGGCCATGAGCGAGCGTCTGGCCCACCTGATCATGGAAGGCGCCGGCTCTCTGGCCCTGGCCCGGGCGGCGGAAGAGGAAGGCATGGTCACCCTGCGCCGGGCGGCCCTGGACAAGGCGCGGCTCGGCATTATCAGCCTGGCGGAAGTCAACCGCATCACCGGCTGAGGCTCATTGGTAACAGGAAGGCACCATGGCAAGCGCAAAGGACTTTCGGGTTTATCCCTATAAATGGGAAGGCATTAACCGCAAGGGCCAGAAGGTCTCGGGCTTTGTGCAGGCGGCCGATGCCAAGGCCGCCCGGCGCGAGCTGCAGCGCCAGGGCGTAAATGCCCTCAAGGTCAGACGCAAGAGCCAGGGCCTGCTGGCCCGCTACAAGGACGCCGTCAAGCCCGCCGACATCGCCATCATCACCCGGCAGATCGCCACCATGCTGGGCGCCGGCGTGCCCCTGGTGCAAACCCTGCAGATCATCGCCCGCTCCTACGAGAAACCCAGCATTCGCGAGCTGGCCGGCACCCTGGCCGCCGATGTGGAAGGCGGCACGCCGCTGTCCGACGCCCTGAGAAAACACCCGCGCCACTTTGACGATCTCTACTGCGATCTGGTGCACTCCGGCGAACAGACCGGGGCGCTGGAGCATATTTTTGACCGCATCGCCATCTACCGGGAAAAGGCCGAGGCCATCAAGTCGAAAATCCGCAAGGCCCTGTTCTATCCGGCCATGGTGATCCTGGTGGCCATGGTGGTGACCGCCATTCTGCTGCTGTTCGTGATCCCGCAGTTTGAGGAGATCTTTGCCGGCTTTGGCGCCACCCTGCCGCTGTTCACCCAGGTGGTGATCAACCTGTCGCGCTGGCTGCAGCAATACTGGCTCTATATTCTGGCCGCCATGGCGGTGGGCGGCTGGCTGTATGTGCGGGCCTGGCGCAGCTCGCAAAAGGTGCGCGACGCCACCGACCGCTTTGTACTGCGCCTGCCCATTGTCGGCAAGATCCTGCACAAGGCCGCCCTGGCCCGCTTTGCCCGCACCCTGGCCACCACCTTTTCCGCCGGCATTCCGCTGGTGGAAGGTTTGCTGTCGTCTGCCGGCGCCGCCGGCAACGTGGTGTACCGCCAGGCGGTGCTGCAGCTGCGCGACGAGGTGATCGCCGGCATGCAGATGAACATCGCCATGCGCGCCACCGGGCTGTTTCCGGACATGGTGGTGCAGATGGTCATGATCGGCGAGGAGTCCGGTGCCATCGACGACATGATGCACAAGGTGGCCAGCATTTATGAACGGGAGGTGGACGACGCCGTGGACGGCCTCACCAGCCTGATTGAGCCGCTGATCATGGTGGTGCTGGGGGTGCTGGTTGGCGGCCTGGTCATTGCCATGTATCTTCCCATCTTTAACCTGGGCAGCGTGGTACGCTGATGAAAACAATCCGCCGTATCGCCATGCAAAGCTGCAGTGCGGTTGCACTCCGCCGACACGCTTCAAGCCCATCCATGGGACGCTCGTCACATGCCATCCATGGCATGTGACGGTCGGCTACGGCAATCCCCACTGCAACTTTGGGAAGCTGCCGAGCTGCCTGTACAAACCGACAGTCAGCTCGGTGTTCCCCCGAGGAGAGCAAGGGGCGTCTGCTTCGCCGCACCCTCTGCGCCAGAGCCGAAAATTGTTCCTGCATTTTCGGCATCCATGGCGGTCAGAGACGACGTTGTACACCCCAGCAAGCAAATACCAATACTGGAAACCTCATGACCCAACTGCTCGACAATACCGCTCTGCTTTATATTGTGATCCCCCTGCTGGGGTTGCTGGTGGGCAGCTTTCTTAATGTAGTGATCCACCGGTTGCCGCTGATGATGCAGCGGGAGTGGCAACGGGAGTGCGCCGGGCTGAATAATCAGCCAGTCGCCGACGACGCCCCCTTTAACCTGTGCGTGCCCCGCTCCCGCTGCCCGCACTGCCAGCATGCCCTGGCCGCCAGAGACAATATTCCCGTGCTCAGCTGGCTGTGGCTGAAAGGCCGCTGCCGCTACTGCAACACCCCCATCGCCAGGCGCTACCCGCTGGTGGAACTGGCCTCGGCGCTGATCGCCGCCCTGGCCCTGTGGCGCTTTGGCCCGGGCTCTCAGTTGCTGGCGGCACTGGTGTTCAGCTGGCTGCTGCTGTGCATGACCCTGATCGACCTGGATCACCTGCTGCTGCCCGACGATCTGACCCTGCCGCTGTTGTGGCTGGGGCTGCTGCTCAATGTGGGCGAGCTGTTCGTATCGCTGCCATCGGCGGTGATCGGCGCCGCCGCCGGCTACGGCATTCTGTGGAGCCTGTACTGGCTGTTCAAGCTGGCCACCGGCAAGGAAGGCATGGGCTACGGCGACTTCAAGCTGCTGGCCGCCATCGGCGCCTGGTTCGGCTGGCAGAGCCTGCTGCCGGTACTGCTGCTGGCCTCCTTTACCGGCGCCGCGCTGGGGCTGGGGCTGATGGCCCTGCGCCGCCTGGGCGAAGACCGTGTGCTGCCCTTTGGCCCGGCCCTGGCCCTGGGCGGCTGGTGTTATCTGATGTGGGGCACCGAGGTGGTCAACCTGTACTGGAGGCTGGCGTTATGAGCTATGTGGTAGGACTCACCGGTGGCATTGGCAGCGGCAAAAGCACGGTGGCGAACCTGTTTGCCGAGCTGGGCGCGGACATTGTCGACGCCGACGTTATCGCCCGCGAGGTGGTGGCTCCCGGCGAGCCGGCGCTGGCGGCCATTGCCGCACACTTTGGCCCCCGGGTGATCACCGCCGGTGGCGAACTGGACCGCCGCGCCCTGCGTGGCCGCGTGTTTGCTCATCCGCAGGAAAAAGACTGGCTCAACGCCCTGCTGCATCCGCTGATCCGTGAACGCATGGTGGCCGCCTGCGCCGCCAGCACCTCACCCTACTGCCTGCTGGTGGTGCCGCTGCTGGTGGAGAATAACCTCACCGGCCTGTGCGACCGGGTGCTGGTGGTGGACGTCAGCCCGAAGGCGCAGCTGGAACGCACGGTGAGGCGGGACAACAGCAACGAGGCCCAGATTCGGGCCATCATGGCCGCCCAGGCCAGCCGCGAGCAGCGTCTCGCCGCCGCCGACGACGTGATCGACAACAACAGCCCCGACCTGGCGGGGCTGCAGCAGGCCGTGGCCCGGCTGCACCGGCACTATCTGGCGCTGGCAAAAGGCAGAAACGGTGAAACGGTGAAACAGTGAAACGTAAGAAGATGTAAGGGGTAAGGCGAAAAGAGCAAGGGGAAGCCATTGACTTCCCCTTTATCACCATCCGGTTATTCGGTGCGGGTAAAGATCAGATCCCACACGCCGTGGCCCAGGCGGTGGCCGCGCTGCTCAAACTTGGTCAGCGGGCGGTAATCGGGGCGCGGCATATAGTCGCCGGCGCCCGAAGCATTGGCGTAGCCGGGGGCGGCCTGCATCACTTCCAGCATGTGCTCGGCATAGTTTTCCCAGTCGGTTGCCATGTGGAACTCACCGCCGATCTTCAGCTTGCTGCGCACCATCTCCACAAAGGCGGGCTGCACAATGCGACGCTTGTGATGGCGTTTCTTGTGCCAGGGATCGGGAAAAAACAGCTGCACCCGATCCAGGCTTTGCTCCGGCAACATTTGCTCGAACACTTCCACTGCGTCGTGGCACATTACTCTGAGGTTGGTCAGGCCGGCTTCCGCCGCGCCCATCAGGCAGGCGCCCACCCCCGGGGTGTGCACTTCAATGCCGATAAAGTCCTGCTCCGGGGCGGCGGCGGCCATTTCCACCAGCGAAGCCCCCATGCCAAAGCCGATTTCCAGCACCCGCGGCGCGGCGCGGCCAAACACCGCGTCCAGCTCCAGCCGTTCGCCGCTGAAGTCGATGCCCATCACCGGCCACTGCTCCGCCAGCGCCTTTTCCTGGCCCTTGGTCAGGCGGCCTTCCCGGCGCACAAAGCTGCGGATCTTGCGCTTGCGCAACTCTTCCTCGGTCTGGGCGGACGGGTTCTGTTCTGTCATCTCGTTTCTCCGGCAGGCAATGAAGTGCGAATTATCCAAAGTTGAGCCAAAGGTGCAAGCCGAAAACGCTCCCGCGAAAAAAGCCGGCCTTTTCTCGCCACTTTCAAAAAAAACTCCCTCTGCCCGGCATGACAACGAAAAAAAACACCGCGGCTTCGCTCCTAGACTTTGCACACGACCCGGCTTTCAAGGAGTGACGCCCATGACCACCATGCACGGTAATCACAAGGTCACCGACGCCCTCATGCCCTACCTGCAGGATCCCCGCCTGGTGCGCGAGCTGGCCTACATCAACGGCCAGTGGGTGCATGGCCAGGGAGACCTGCCGGTGTTCAATCCGGCCACCGAAGATGTCATTGGCCATGTGCCCCGGCTCAACGGCGAACAGGCCACCCAGGCGGTGGATGCCGCCCAGGCCGCCTTTCAGGGCTGGCGCAGCCTGCTGGCCGACGAACGCGCCGCCCTGCTGCTGCGCTGGCACGATCTTATTCTGGAGCACAGGGAAGACCTGGCCACCCTGATGGTGCTGGAGCAGGGCAAGCCGCTGGCGGACGCCCGGGGGGAAATCGACTACGGCGCTTCCTTTGTGCGCTGGTTTGCCGAAGAGGGCCGCCGCGCCGGCGGCGACACCATTCCCGGCCACATTCCCGGCGCCCGCCTGCTCACCCTGCGCGAGCCGGTGGGCGTGGCGGCGCTGATCACCCCCTGGAACTTTCCCCACGCCATGATCACCCGCAAGGCGGCGGCGGCCCTGGCCATGGGCTGCACCCTGGTGATCAAGCCCGCCAGCGAAACGCCATTTTCCGCCCTGGCACTGGCGGAGCTGGCCGAGCGGGCCGGCTTTGCCCCGGGCGTGATCAATGTGCTCACCGGCTCCGGCGCCGAGCTGGGCCAGGCCCTGTGCCGGGACAACCGCGTGCGGGCGCTGTCCTTTACCGGCTCCACGGCAGTGGGCAAGCGGCTGCTGGCCGCCAGCGCCGATACGGTAAAAAAATGCGCCCTGGAGCTGGGCGGCAATGCCCCCTTTATCGTGCTGCCCGATATGGAGGTCAAGGCCGCGGCCCGGGCGGCGGTGGCCGCCAAATTCCAGACCGCCGGCCAGGACTGTCTGGCCGCCAACCGCATTCTGGTGCCCCGGGCGCACTACGAGGAGTTTCTCGACGCCTTTGCCGGCGAAATGGCCCGCCTGCGCGTGGGCAATGGCCTGGAAGCCGGGGTCACCATGGGACCGCTGATCCACCGCCAGGCGGTGAACAACGCCCATACGCTGGTGGACGACGCCCTGGCACAGGGGGCCCGGCTGTTTGCCGGCAGCCGCCGGCCCGGCCCCGGCCCCCGCTTTTTTCTGCCGGTGCTGCTGGCAGACGTAACCCCGGCCATGCGGGTATTCCGGGAAGAAAACTTCTGTCCGGTGGCCGCGGTGCTGCCCTATGACTCGCACCATGACCTGCTGCCTCTGGCCAATAACACCGAATATGGCCTGGCCGCCTATGTGTTTGGCCAGGATCAGCGGCTGATCTGGTCGCTGCTGGACGGTCTGGAGTTCGGCATGGTGGCGGTCAACTCGGTGAAAATGACCGGCCACTGCATTCCCTTTGGCGGCATCAAGCACTCGGGCCTGGGCCGGGAAGGCAGCCGCCATGGTTTTGATGACTTCAGCAACATTAAATACGCCTGCCTCGGCGGGCTGTAATCATGCATCGGAAAGGAGGTTCACCATGACCCTGCGCACACAACAATGGCTGGAGGCCGACCGCAATACCGTGTTTCACGCCTCGACCCCCCTGGGCCAGTATGCCCGGGGCGAGCTGAACGGACGCATCGTTACCGGTGCCGAGGGCATTCGTATTAAAGACTCGGAAGGCAACGAGCTGATTGACGCCTTTGCCGGCCTGTATTGCGTCAATATCGGCTATGGCCGGGTGGAGATGGCCGAGGCCCTCTATCAGCAGGCCAGAAAGCTGGCTTATTACCACACCTATGTGGGCCACAGCCACGAGGCGCTGATTGAGCTGTCACGGCGCATTCTCGCCAAGGCCCCGGCGGGCATGAGCAAGGTCTACTACGGTCTGTCGGGCAGCGACGCCAACGAAACCCAGATCAAGCTGGTGTGGTACTACAACAATGTGCTGGGCCGTCCGGAAAAGAAAAAAATCATTGCCCGGGAGCGAGGCTACCACGGCTCCAGCGTGGCCGCCGGCTCGCTGACCGGTCTGCCGCTGTTTCACGCGCACTTTGATCTGCCCATGGAGCGCATTCATCACACGGTGGCGCCCTATTATTATCGTCGTGAAGACAGCACCATGAGCGAGCAGGCGTTTTCCCGCTGGTGCGCGGACCAGCTCGAGCAGAAAATTCTGGCGGAGGGCCCGGACACGGTGGCCGCCATGATCGCCGAGCCGGTGCTGGGCACCGGCGGTATCGTGCCGCCGCCGGCAGGCTACTGGAGTGAAATCCGCAAGGTGCTCGACCAATACGACATTCTGCTGATCGCCGATGAAGTGGTGTGCGGCTTTGGCCGGCTGGGCGCCGAGTTCGGCTCCATGTACTACGACATGCGCCCCGATCTGATGACCATCGCCAAGGGCCTGACCTCGGCCTATCAGCCGCTTTCCGGGGCGATTGTCGGTGAAAAGGTATGGAAAATACTGGAACAGGGCACCGACGACTGGGGCGCCATCGGCCACGGTTACACCTATTCCGGCCACCCCATGGGCGCGGCGGCGGCGCTGTGCAACCTGGACATTATCGAGCGGGAAGGCTTGGTGGCGAACGCCGAAAGTACCGGCGCTCATCTGCAGCAACGCATGCGGGACACCTTTGCCGGCCACCCCCTGGTGGGCGAGTGCCGGGGCATTGGCCTGCTGGCGGCGCTGGAGTTTGCCGCCGATCCGGCCAGCCGCACGCCACTGGACCCTGCCCTCAAGGTGGGTCCGCGCATCGCCGCCGCCTGCCTGCAGCAGGGGCTGATCGCCCGGGCCATGCCCCACGGCGACATTCTCGGCTTTGCGCCGCCGCTGGTGGTCACTCCCGACGACATTGACGACATCGTCGCCCGCACCGCCAAGGCGGTCAATCGCGTCACCGACGAGCTGGTGCGCAGCGGCGAATGGCGTCCGGCCAGGGACTAACCATGCAAGACGTAAGACGCAAGACGTGTAGGTTGTGATGGGCGAAGCGAACCACAACACGAAGGCGACGATGAAATCGTTGTGAATTAACTACGTTCATCGCCAACCTACGGTCTGGAATGAAAAAAGGGCCTGTCATGGACAGGCCCTTTTTCGTTTTCAGAGCACCGGCTTGCCTGATGAACATATACAGACAATACCGGTGCTGCACGAAGCAGCGGCAGGGATTACCGGAGCCAACCGTCACATGCCATGGACGGCATGTGCCGAGCGTCCCATGGATGGGCTTGAAGCGTGTTGGCGCAGGTAACCCTGCCGATGTTTCGCATGGCAGACTCTGCTTTCCTGTTAACGCTGCGGACGCAGGGTCGGGAACAGGATCACGTCGCGAATGGTGTGGGAGTCGGTCAGCAGCATCACCAGACGGTCGATGCCGATACCCTGGCCGGCGGTGGGCGGCAGGCCGTGCTCCAGCGAGGTCACATAGTCCTCGTCGTAGAACATGGCTTCGTCGTCACCGGCGTCCTTCTGCTCCACCTGATCACGGAAACGCTGCGCCTGATCTTCGGCGTCGTTCAGCTCGGAGAAGCCGTTGGCGATCTCGCGGCCACCGATGAAGAACTCGAAGCGGTCGGTGATGCTCGGATCCTGATCGTTGCGCCGGGCCAGCGGCGACACTTCCGCCGGATATTCGGTGATGAAGGTCGGCTGGATCAGGCGGTGCTCGGCGGTCTCTTCAAAGATCTCGGTGATCACCCGGCCCAGGCCCCAGCTCTTCTCGACCTTGATCTTGAGATCCTTGGCCACTTCACAGGCGCTTTCAAAGGTCGCCAGCTGGTCCAGGGTCACTTCCGGGTTGTACTTGAGGATGGCGTCCTTCATGCTCAGGCGCGCGAACGGCTTGCCGAAGTCAAAGGTCTCTTCGCCGTATTTCACCTCGGCGCTGCCCAGCACCTCTGTGGTCACGGTGCGCAGCATTTCCTCGGTGAAGTCCATCAGGTCGCGGTAGTCGGCGTAGGCCCAGTAGAACTCCATCATGGTGAACTCGGGGTTGTGCCGGGGCGACAGGCCTTCGTTACGGAAGTTGCGGTTGATCTCGAACACCTTCTCGAAACCGCCCACCACCAGCCGCTTCAGGTACAGCTCGGGCGCGATGCGCAAATACATGTCCAGATCCAGCGCATTGTGATGAGTGATGAACGGACGGGCCGAGGCGCCCCCCGGAATCACCTGCATCATGGGGGTTTCCACTTCCATGAAGCCGTGGTGGTTCATGAACCGGCGGATGGCGGCCATGACTTTGGAGCGCACCACAAAGGTCTGACGGGACTCTTCATTGGTGATCAGATCCAGATAACGCTGGCGGTAGCGGGTTTCCTGATCCGACAGGCCGTGGAACTTTTCGGGCAACGGGCGCAGCGCCTTGGTCAGCAGCTTGAAGTTGTCCATATTGACGTAGAGGTCGCCCTTGCCGGACTTGTGCAGGGTGCCGGTGACGCCGATGATGTCACCGATATCCAGGCCGTTGTACTGCTCCTTGATGAAGGCCTGGGCCTCCTTGGTGGCATAGGCCTGAATGCGGCCGGACATGTCCTGCAGGGCCAAGAAGGGGCCGCGCTTGGCCATGATGCGGCCGGCCACGGACACCACCTTGCCCAGCGCTTCCAGGCTGTCCTTGTCCTGTTCGCCGAATTCGGCCTGCAGGTCAGCGGCCAGGTGCTCCCGGCGAAAATCGTTGGGGTGACCGTTGGCCGGGCAGTCCTTGCGGATCTGCTCGAGCTTGGCCCGGCGCTCGGCAATGAGCTTGTTCTCGTCTTGTTGCTGCTCTGTGGTCATGATTAAGCCTTGTTTGAATCTTTTTATTTACAGCCCGGACTTGAGGCTGGCTTCAATAAACTTGTCCAGGTCGCCGTCCAGCACCGATTGGGTGTTGCGGGTTTCCACGCCGGTGCGCAGATCCTTGATGCGGGCGTCGTCGAGCACGTAGGAACGGATCTGGCTGCCCCAGCCGATGTCGGACTTGCTGTCTTCCAGCGCCTGCTTCTCGGCGTTCTGCTTCTGCAGCTCCAGCTCATAGAGTTTGGCCTTCAGCTGCTTCATCGCCTGATCGCGGTTCTTGTGCTGGGAGCGATCGTTCTGGCACTGCACCACGATGCCGGAAGGCTCGTGGGTAATCCGCACCGCCGAGTCGGTCCGGTTAACGTGCTGACCACCGGCGCCGGAGGCGCGGTAGGTGTCGATGCGCAGATCTGCCGGGTTGATCTCGATCTCGATGTCGTCGTCGATTTCCGGATACACGAAGGCGGAGCAGAACGAGGTGTGACGGCGGCCACCGGAGTCAAAAGGAGACTTTCGCACCAGGCGGTGCACGCCGGACTCGGTGCGCAGCCAGCCGTAGGCGTATTCACCGGTAAAACGCACGGTGGCGGACTTGATGCCGGCCACTTCGCCTTCGGACAGTTCGATGATCTCGGTCTTGAAGCCGCGGGACTCGCCCCAGCGCAGGTACATGCGCAGCACCATGTTGCACCAGTCCTGGGCCTCGGTGCCGCCGGAGCCGGCCTGCAGGTCGAGATAGCAGTCGGAGGCGTCCTGCTCGCCGGAAAACATGCGGCGGAACTCCAGCTCCTCGAGCTTTTTCTCAAGGCCGGCCAGATCGGCCTTGGCTTCCTCAAAGGTATCTTCGTCTTCTTCTTCCACCGCCAGCTCGACCAGGTCACCGATGTCGGTGATGCCCCGGTCCAGCTCGTCCAGGGTTTCCACCACGGTTTCCAGGGCGGATCTTTCCTTACCCAGTGCCTGGGCGCGCTCGGGCTGGTTCCACACATCCGGCTGTTCCAGCTCGGCGTTTACTTCTTCCAGACGCTCTTTCTTGGCGTCGTAGTCAAAGGTACCCCCTAAGAAGCTGCGCCCGTTCAGACAGCTCCTTAAGTTTGTTGTACACAGGGTTTGTTTCAAACATGGACTGACAGACTCTCTGTTGACTGAGTGAGTGATTTGGCGCTCGCCAAAATGAGGCACTTATTCTACCCAAAGCCGGGCCCAAACGCAGCAGCAGAGGCCCATTTTAGTAAAGCGGCGGTGACTTGCCGGTCACCATTTTATTCGCCTCTTGCCACCGCCACCCTCCATCTTTGTGCTAATACTCTAAGTGGCATTGCGGTTTTATGCCCCAAATGAGTAACGCTATTTCGCATCGCCATTCAAGAGGACATGATTATGACAGGCAAAGGAACAACGGCCCTGCTGACCGCCGGTATGCTGATGGCGACCAGCCTTCAGGCAGCCACCCTGGACGACGTCAAACAGCGGGGAGTGCTGAAGTGCGGTGTTAACAGCGGCCTGCCGGGCTTCTCCAACCCCGACGACAAGGGGGTATGGAAAGGGCTGGACGTGGATTTGTGCCGGGGCATTGCCGCCGCCGTGTTCAACGACGCCGACAAGGTGCAGTACATTCCACTCAACGCCAAGGAGCGGCTCACCGCGCTGCAGTCGGGCGAGATCGATGTGCTGTCGCGCAACACCACCTGGACTTCCAGCCGCGACACCGAGCTGGGCGTCAACTTCACCGGCATCAACTATTACGACGGCCAGGGTTTTCTGATCAACAAAAACCTGGGAGTCACCAGCGCCAGGGAGCTGGATGGCGCCGCCATCTGCATTCAGTCGGGCACCACCACCGAGCTGAACGTGGCCGACTACTTCCGCCGCAACGGCATCAGCTATAACGCCGTGGTCTTCGATACCTCGGAGCAAACCGTGCAGGGGCTGGAAGCGGGCCGTTGCGACGTGCTCACCTCGGATTTGTCCCAGCTCTATGCCCTGCGCATCAAGCTGTCCAAACCCGAAGACGCCGTGGCCCTGCCCGAGGTGATTTCCAAGGAGCCCCTGGGGCCCTCGGTGCGCCAGGGCGACGATCAGTGGTTCAACATAGTCAAATGGACCCACTTCGCCATGCTCAACGCCGAAGAGCTGGGCGTCACCCAGGCCAATGTGGACGAGATGAAAGGCAGCGAGAACCCGGATATTCGCCGTCTGCTCGGCCAGGAAGCCGACTTCGGCAAAGGCATGGGGCTGGACAAGGAATGGGCCTACCGCATCATCAAACAGGTGGGCAACTACGGCGAGATCTTTGACGCCAACGTTGGCCAGAACTCCCCCCTCAAGGTGGAGCGCGGCCTGAACCGCCTGTGGACCGAGGGTGGCCTGCAATACGCTCCGCCGGTGCGCTGACACCTTGACCCGGGCCGCCGGAGTGCGGCCCGCTTGCCCACCGTTGCTCAGCCCGTTTTCTGGCTACCGTGAGGGATAACGCCCATGTCATCACCGGTCCCCCCTTCCGCTCCTGCGGTCAAGTTCTGGCGCGATCCGGCCAAGCGCGCCCTGGTTTTTCAGCTGGTGCTGCTGTGTGCCGTCGCCGCCTTTATCACCCTGATAGTCAACAACACTCTGGATAACCTCAGCACCCGTGGCATTACCACAGGGTTTGATTTTCTCGACGATCCGGCCGGCTTTGCCATTGCCCAGTCCCTGATCCCCTACACCGAGAGCGACACCTACGGCCGCACCTTTGTGGTGGGGCTGCTCAACACTCTGCTGGTATCCTTTCTCGGCATTATCGGCGCCACCCTGCTCGGCTTTGTTATCGGCGTGGCGCGGCTGTCGCCCAACTGGCTGATCGCCCGGCTGGCTTCGGCCTATGTGGAGCTGTTCCGTAATCTGCCGCTGCTGCTGCAGATGTTTTTCTGGTATTTCGCGGTGCTGCGCACCCTGCCCGGCCCCCGTGACAGCCTCGGTTTTGGCGACAGCGTGTTTCTCAACGTCCGTGGCCTGTATCTGCCCGAACCATTGCCGGGGGCCGGTTTTCACTGGGTCTGGCTGGCCCTGTTGCTGGCGGTGGTGCTGGCGGTGTGGCTGTTTCACTTCAACCACAAGCGCCAGGAGGCCACCGGCCAGCGCCTGCCGGTGTGGTGGATAGCGACAGGCCTGATCCTGCTGCTGCCGAGCCTCACCTTCGTGGCGCTGGGCTCACCGCTGGAATGGAACTACCCGGCCCTGCGCGGCTTCAACTTTCGCGGCGGCATGACGGTGATCCCCGAGTTTCTGGCACTGTGGCTGTCGCTTACCGTATATACCGCCGCTTTTATCGCCGAAATCGTGCGTTCCGGCATTCAGGCCATTTCCCACGGCCAGACCGAGGCGGCCCATGCCCTGGGCATCAAGGACAGCCTGACCCTGCGGCTGGTGATCATTCCCCAGGCCATGCGGGTGATCATTCCGCCGCTGACCAGCCAGTATCTCAACCTGACCAAGAACTCGTCGCTGGCCACCGCCATCGGCTATCCGGATCTGGTGTCGGTGTTTGCCGGCACCACCCTCAACCAGACCGGCCAGGCCATAGAGGTGATCGCCATCACCATGCTGGTGTACCTCAGTATCAGCCTGTCGGTGTCCTTCTTTATGAACTGGTTCAACAAGCGCATGGCGCTGGTGGAGAGATAGCATGTTCAAGGACACCCTCACCCCGGAGCGCCCGGCTCCGGACGCACGCAAGGGACTGGTGGGCTGGCTGCGCACCAACCTGTTTTCCGGCCCGCTCAACACGGCAGTGACCCTGCTGGGGCTCTACGCCCTTTATCTGATACTGGTGCCCATTATCGACTGGGCCATCGTCAGCGCCGACTGGACCGGCAGCAACCGGGAGGCCTGCACCAGTGACGGCGCCTGCTGGGTATTTATCACCAACCGGCTGCAACAGTTTACCTACGGCTTTTACCCGACCGGCGAGCTGTGGCGCATCAATCTGACCTTTGTGCTGTTTGTGGCGCAACTGCTGTGGCTGGCCCTGCCCCGGTTGCCAGGCAAGATGTGGCTGGCGCCCTTTATGGTGCTGGTATTTCCGGTTATCGCCTGGGTGCTGCTCTATGGCGGCCACTTCGGCCTGGCAGAGGTGCCCACTCACCAGTGGGGCGGCCTGACCCTGACCCTGATACTGGCGGTGGTAGGCATTACCGCCGCCCTGCCCATCGGCACCCTGCTTGCTCTGGGGCGGCGCTCCCACATGCCGATAGTGCGCAGCCTGTCGGTGGTGTTTATCGAGTTCTGGCGCGGGGTGCCGCTCATTACCGTGTTGTTCATGTCCTCGGTCATGCTGCCGCTGTTCGTGCCCGAGGAGCTGACCCTCGACAAGCTGGTGCGGGCCATGATCGGCATCATCTTCTTTCAGTCCGCCTACATGGCAGAGGTGGTACGCGGCGGCCTGCAGGCCATTCCCAAGGGCCAGTACGAGGCGGCCGAGGCGCTGGGCCTGAACTACTGGAAAATGATGGTGCTGATCGTGCTGCCCCAGGCGCTGAAGCTGATGATTCCGGGCATCGTCAACACCTTTATCGCCCTGTTCAAGGACACCAGCCTGGTGCTGATCATCGGCCTGTTCGACCTGCTGGCCATCGTGCAGGCGGGGCTGGCCGATCCCAACTGGCTGGGCTACGCCACCGAAGGCTATGTGTTTGCCGGCCTGGTGTTCTGGGTATTCTGCTACGGCATGTCGAAATACAGCCAGTACCTGGAACGCAAGCTGCACACCGGCCACAAAAAACGTTAGCCGCATCGACTGGAGTAAGTACATGGAAGCACAACAACAGGAAGCCATGGTAACCCTGCGCGGGGTCAATAAATGGTATGGCGACTTTCACGTTCTGCGCGATATCGACCTGACCGTAACCAAGGGCGAACGCATTGTGATTTGCGGGCCGTCCGGCTCGGGCAAGTCCACGCTCATTCGCTGCATCAACCGGCTGGAGGAGCACCAGCAGGGCGACATTATCGTGCGCGGCACCCCGCTCACCAACGACGTCAAGAACATCGAGACCATTCGCCGGGAAGTGGGCATGGTGTTTCAGCACTTCAACCTGTTTCCCCACCTGACGGTGCTGGAAAACTGCACCCTGGCGCAGATCTGGGTGCGCAAGACCCCCAGGCGGCAGGCGGAAGAGATTGCCATGAAGCTGCTGGCCCGGGTCAAGATTGAAAACCAGGCCAGAAAATACCCTGGGCAACTGTCCGGCGGCCAGCAGCAGCGGGTGGCCATTGCCCGCAGCCTGTGCATGAACCCGGAGATCATGCTGTTCGACGAGCCCACCTCGGCGCTGGATCCGGAAATGATCAAGGAGGTGCTGGACGTGATGATCGAGCTGGCGGAAGAGGGCATGACCATGATGTGCGTGACCCACGAAATGGGCTTTGCCCGCACCGTGGCGGATCGGGTGATCTTTATGGACGCCGGCCAGATCATCGAGGAAAACGACCCCGAAACCTTCTTCCACCACCCCCAGTCTGAACGCACCAAGCTGTTTTTGAGCCAGATACTGGGCAACTGAGCCCCACTGGCACCCTTCCGCCGGCAGCGAAGGCGGGGCGTTGCCGGCACCGTCTGGCAGTGATAAATACCACTCAAGATCTTGTCAATGGCGGCCGATAAAGACCGCCACCCACATTTATAAAATATAAAAAATGAACAACCTGAAATTAAAGCACAAAATTCTGCTGAGTTTTGTGGTGGCCATCGTGCTGACCGTGGCCATCGTCAGTGCCCTGAGTTTTCGGGAAATGAAAAGCCTGCTCTACCGGGACAGCGAACAGGCGGTGGCCGTGCTGGCCGAAAAGGAAGCCGCCCGCGTGTCGGAATGGCTGCGCATTCGCCAGGCCATGCTCACCGCCGCCGGCCAGCAACTGGGGGACAATCCCCGCCCGGCACTGCAACTGGTGGAGCAGGCCGGTGATTTTCAGCTGGCCTATTTCGGCACCGCCGACGGCGTGATGATCGACGCCCAGCCCCGGGAACGCAGCGGTTATGACCCCCGTGTCCGCCCCTGGTACAAGCAGGCACAGCAGGAAAACCGCGCCATTGTCACACCGCCCTACGAGGATGCCACCTTTGGCGGCACCGTGGTGACCCTGGCCCAGCCGGTCACCCATGCGGCGGGCGGACTGGCGGGCGTGATCGGCGCCGATGTGGCCATCTCCAGCCTGGTGGACAGCGTGAATGCCATTCGCCTGCCCGCCGAGGGCCAGGCCATGATGCTGAGCCAGGACGGCACCCTGATCGCCTACCAGGATGCCAGCCTGGCGCTGCAGCCGGCCACCCGCCTGGACGAAGAGCTGACCGCCGCCAACCTGTCGCGCTGGCAACGGCTCACTCAACTCAACCCGGTGACCCTCAACGACGAAGCCAAACTGGTCTATGCCCAGGCCATTCCGGACAGTAACTGGCAGCTGCTGTTCATGCTCGACCAGGCGGCACTGGAAGCCCCGCTCACCGGCCTGTTGTGGCGCCAGTTCGGAGTGTCTGCCCTGGTGATCCTCGCCGCCGTGGTATTGATCGGCCTGCTGGTGCAATATCTGCTCGGCCCCCTGATCAAGGTGTCCCGGGCCCTGGCCCAGATTGCCGATGGCCAGGGCGATCTGACCCAGCGCATTGAGCTGCACGGCCGCGATGAAGTGGGCCTGCTGGCCGCCAACTTCAACCGTTTCGTGTCCAGCCAGGCCGAGCTTATCCGGCAAATCCGTCACCAGGCCGAACACCTGGGAGGCAGTGCCGAGCAGGCCTCGGTGCGGGCCAACCAGACCGTAACCGAGCTGGCCCGGGCTCAGCAGGAAGTGACCATGGTGGCCACCGCCGTCACCGAAATGGCCTCGGCCACTCAGGAGATCGCGCACAACGCCGAGCAGACCGCCACCGCGGCCCAGCAGTCCAGTGCCAGCACCGAGCAGGGCAAGCAACTGGTGAACAAGACCCGGGATTCGATCTTTGGCCTGGCCAGGGAAATGGAGCGGGCGGCAGCGGTGATCACCCGCCTCGACCAGCACGCCCACGATATTTCCAGCGTGCTGGCCACCATTCAGGGGGTGGCGGAGCAAACCAACCTGCTGGCGCTCAACGCTGCCATTGAGGCGGCCCGGGCCGGCGAACAGGGCCGGGGCTTTGCGGTGGTGGCCGACGAGGTCAGGGTGCTGTCCCAGCGCACGCACGCCTCCACCGAAGAAATTCAGGGCACCATAGACACCCTGCAGCAGGCCACCGGCGAAGCGGTGAAGCTGATGCAGGCCAGCCGCAACATGGCCGAGCTGAGCGTGGAAGACGCCGAGGCCGCCGCCCTGGCGCTGGAAGAGATCACCGCCGCCGTGGGGCTGATTTCCGACATGGCCAGGCAGATTGCCACCGCCGCCGAGGAGCAGAGCCAGGTGACCGGGGAGATCACCCAGAACACCACCGCCATCAAGGACGTGTCCGACGAGCTGGCGGGAGATGCCGAGCAGTCGCTGCAGCAGTCAAAAGAGCTGCACCAGCAGGCCGGCGAGCTCAACGGCCTGGTGAGCGCCTTTACCCTTTAAGATGTGAGCGTTGAGGAGTGAAAAGATGAGGGGCGACTCTCCTCACACCTCACTACTCTCCTGTTACAAAGGCGCCAGCCGTTCCACCAGCAGTTGCAGCTGGCGCCGCCCCTTCCACTCGTTCACATCCAGCCTGTACACCAGCTGTACCTTCTGAATGGCGGCGTTGGGCCAGATGCCGAGATCCACGTTGAAGGCGATGGCGTCGATAACGGTGCGGCCCTGGTCCGGGCTCAGCACCAGCTTGAGGTGCTTGTCCCCCACCAGCCGCTGCTGAATAATGCGAAACTCGCCGTCGAACAGCGGCTCGGGAAAGGCCTGCCCCCAGGGGCCGGCAAAGCGCAGCTGCTCGGCCAGCTCCAGGGTCAGCTCGGCGGGAGCGAGTTCGCCGTCGCTGAGGATCTCACCGCTCAGCAGCTCGGGACTGACCCACTCCTCCACCAGTTGCTCAAAGGCGGCCTTGAACGGCGCCAGCGCCCCCTTGGTGATCGACAGGCCGGCAGCCATGGCGTGACCGCCAAACTTGGTGATAAGCCCCGGGTGGCGGCTGCTCACCGCCTCCAGCAGATCCCGCAGATGCACGCCGGGAATGGAACGGCCAGAGCCCTTGAGCTCGTCGTCGCCGGCTTCGGCAAAGGCGATGACCGGGCGGTAATACTGCTCCTTGATACGCGAGGCCACCAGCCCCACCACCCCCTGGTGCCAGTCGTCCTGGTGCAGCACCAGCCCCGACGGCAGTTCGCCGTCGCTGATGCGCACCTTAGCCAGCGTGGCCAGGGCTTCCTGCTGCATGCTGGTCTCAATGGCCTTGCGCTCCCGGTTGAGCTCGTCCATCTGCGCCGCCAGCCGGCGGGCTTCGTTGATATCGTCACAGAGCAGGCAGGCCACCCCCATCGACATATCATCGAGCCGGCCCACGGCATTGAGCCGCGGCCCCAGGGCAAAGCCCAGATCGGACGCCACCAGCCGTTGCTGGTTACGCCCGGAAATGTCGATTAAAGCCTGAATGCCGGGGCGCAGCCGGCCGGCGCGCATGCGCTGCAGGCCCTGATGCACCAGCACCCGGTTGTTGCCGTCCAGCGCCACCACATCGGCCACCGTGCCGAGCGCCACCAGATCCAGGTAATCCGCCATATTGGGCGGACGAATGCCCTGTTGCTCAAACCAGCCCTGCTCACCGAGGGCCGAGCGCAGCGCCAGCAGCAGGTAAAAGGCCACTCCCACCCCGGCCAGATTCTTGGAAGGAAAGTCGCAACCGTGCTGATTGGGGTTGACGATGGCATCGGCCTCCGGGATCTCGTCACCGGGCAGATGGTGATCGGTGACGATCACCCGCATGCCCGCGGCTTTGGCCGCCGCCACCCCGCTGATGCTGGAAATGCCGTTATCCACGGTGATCAGCAGCTCGGCGCCCAGCGCCGTCGCCTCTTCCACCACCTGCGGGCTCAGGCCATAGCCATAATCAAAACGGTTGGGCACCAGGTAGCCGACCCGCTGTGCGCCCATGGCCCGCAGGCCGTGCACCATCAGCGCCGAGCTGGTGGCGCCGTCGCAGTCGAAGTCACCCACGATCAATATGCTGCACTGATCATTCAGCGCCTGCCTCAGCAAGCGCACCGCTTCACTCATGCCCTTGAACACCGGCTTGTGCAGGGCGCTGGCCTGCAGATTGAGCTGCTCCGGCCTGGTCACTCCCCGGCTGGCATACAACCGCTGCAGTATGGGAGAGAGCTCGGAAGGCAACTGGTGAGCCACCGGCGCACGCCGGCGAATGGGCAAGGGGGAAGACACGGACATGGAAAATACTGGCTGTTTAAACAGGCTGGTAACACTAACCGGGCAAGGTGAAATTTGCAACGCTCCCGCCGCAGGCGATTATCCTCGAGGATGATGCTCCTCATGCAGGGCGTTAAGGCGATGGGTGGCCACATGGGTGTAGATCTGAGTGGTGGACAAGTCCGAGTGGCCCAGCAGCATCTGCACCACCCGCAGATCGGCGCCGTGGTTGAGCAGGTGGGTGGCAAAGGCATGGCGCAGGGTGTGAGGCGACAGCTCCTGGGTAATGCCGGCCCGCAGGGCGTAATGCTTGATACGGTGCCAGAAGGTCTGGCGGGTCATTTGCCGGGCCCGGCGCGAGGGGAACACCACGTCCGAGGATTGCTCGCCCAGCAGCGCCGACCGCCCCTCCTTGAGAAACCGGCCCAGCCAGTACAGCGCCTCTTCTCCCATGGGCACCAGCCGTTCCTTGTTGCCCTTGCCCGTCACCCGCACCAGCCCCTGGCGCAGGCTCACGCTTTCCATCGACAGGCTCACCAGCTCGGTGACCCGCAGGCCGGTGGCATAGAGCAGCTCCAGCATGGCCTTGTCGCGCAGCTCAAGGGGATCATCGGCTTCGGGGGCGTCGAGCAGCGCCGACACCTGTTGCTCGCTCAAGTCTTTTGGCAACCGTTTGGGCAGCTTGGGGCCGGCAATCAGGGCGCTGGGATCATCGGCGCGCAGCTGCTCCCGGTGCAGATACTGAAAAAACCGCCGCAGCACGCTGAGCATGCGCGCGGTGCTGCTGGCCTTGAAGCCGAGGTCGATACGATGGGCCAGGTACTGTTGCAGGGTCAGGCCATCCACTGCCAGCAGGCTGCCGCCCTCGCCGTCCAGCCAGGCGGCGAAGTGGCCGAGATCGCTGCGATAGGAAACCAGAGTGTTGTCGGACAGCCCTTTTTCCAGCCAGAGGGCGTCGATGAATTGCTCGACCAGCGGATGACTCATGTTGACTCCCTACTCCGCCTGCACGGCGGCTTCTGTTATGATGGCGCCATTCTCAAAAGAGCGAACGGAGCCCCATGAATATCGGTTTGTTTTACGGCTCGACCACCTGCTACACCGAAATGGCAGCCGAGAAAATTCGCGATCAGCTCGGTGCCGAGCTGGTCGACCTGCATAATATCAAGGATGTGCCGCTCAAGCGCGCCGAAGACTACCCCATTCTGATCCTGGGCATTTCCACCTGGGATTTCGGCGAACTGCAGGAAGACTGGGAATCCCACTGGGACGACATCGACACCCTGGATCTGAGCGGCCAGGTGGTGGCGTTGTTTGGCATGGGCGATCAGCTGGGTTACGGCGAGTGGTTTCAGGATGCGCTGGGCATGCTGCACGACAAGGTGGTGGCCCGGGGCGCCAGCATCGTCGGCTACTGGCCCAATCAGGGTTACGAGTTCGAGGCGTCCAAGGCGCTCACCGACGACGGCAAATATTTTGTGGGACTGTCGCTGGACGAAGCCAACCAGTACGACAGCACCGACGAGCGTATTCAGACCTGGGTGGCGCAGATCCTGGATGAAATCGCCGCGCTCTGAGCTCCTTGCCCCCGCAACGAAAAAAGCGGCTTAACGCCGCTTTTTTCATGCCCGTTCAACGGCTCAGGCCGTGACCGGCTGCGACGCCTTGCCACCCACCAGGCCCACCAGGGCGGCAATGGCGGTGGGCAGCACCCAGGCCATGCCCACACCAAACAGCGGCATAAAGTCGAGCAGGCTCATGTCGAGGCCGGCGGCCTGCAGACCGTCGAGCAGGCCAAAGAAGAAGGCCACACTCATGATCAGGCGAAAGGCAAACACCGGGGCGCGCATCAGCGGGCGCAGGAAGGTGGCCACCACCAGGGCGATGGCCACCGGATACAGGGCCACCAGAATGGGCACCGACACACTGATCAGGGTGTTGAGGCCCACATTGGCCACCAGCATGCAGGCGGCGGCAATGCCGATCACCCAGCCCTTGTAGCTGCCCTTGCCGGTCAGGTTGTGAAAGTAATCGGCACAGGAGGACACCAGGCCCACCGCCGTGGTCAGACAGGCCAGGGTGACGATGGCCGAGAGGATCCACAGCCCCGGCGCGCCGAACAGCGACAGCACATAGGCGCTGATGATCTCGCCGCCATTGCCGGCGTCCGCCACCACCCCCTGGCTGGTGCCGCCCAGCACAAACAGGGAGATATACACAAAGCCCAGGCCGGCGGCGGCGATCAGCGCCGCCGCCATCAGGTAGCGGGACTGGGCGCGGGTTTCGGTCACCCCCTTCTTGCGCAGCACATCCAGGATCAGCATGGCAAACAGCAGGGATGCAAATGTATCCATGGTGTTATAACCCTCGATAAAGCCCTTCACAAAGGGCTGGGCCATATAGGCCTCGGTCACCGCCGGCTGCGTGCCCTGCGGGTTCACAAACACCGCAATGGCCAGGGCTACCAGCAGCAACAGCAGCAGCGGGGTGAGCAGCTTGCCCACCGCTTCCAGCAACCGGCCCTGACTTAAGGACAACAGCAGCGCCACCCCGAAAAAAACCAGGGTATACAGGGTCAGCGCGCCCTGGCCGGGGTTGTCGAGAAAGGGTTTGACGCCCATTTCATAAGCCACCAGGCCGGTACGGGGCGCGGCAAAGGCCGGGCCGATAATAATGAAAATGGCGCTGCCCATCAGGGTTATGGCCAGCGGCGGCAGGTAACGGCCCATCACCGGCAGACCGCCGCCGGCCAGGGCCGCGGCCACCAGGCCGGCCAGGGGCAGGCCCACCGCCGTGGTCAGAAAGCCGAACATGGCGCTGGTCAGATGTTCACCGGCAAGGAAACCGGCCAGGGGGGGGAAGATGATATTCCCGGCCCCGAGGAAAAAGGCGAATGTCATGAATCCGAGACCCATAACATCGAAAGTGGACAATGACTTTTTCAAGACAAACCTCGTGGCGGCAATGCGCATTATGAAAGTTTCGTTTGGAAACTAACAAAACAAACAAAACGATGCGCTGCCGTTTGCGGCTTGTAAAATACTAAAAACTGGCAGCGCGCGAGCTGCCAAGTAGCATAATGATGTGAAAATTATCTTCAATACAAAATTTACATCTTAAGGTAGAAGGGCGACACCAGACCTTTGTATATGTCGCCATATCCACCTTCAGCAGTATTTATGACAATTTCACCGCGCTTTAAACAGTTTTTGATCCTGCCAAAGCGTAGCAAAAAACGACCCGGATTTTTGCCCTCCCGCGTGACAACCTGCTGCTGCTCCAGTAAAAACAACCCATTTGAGTCTGCGTGAAGCAGGGCTTCCTCCCGCGCCTGCCAGGGCAGCACCAGACACAGCTCGCCGGCCTCGCTCAGCAGCCGCTCACAATGGGCAAACAAGGCCGCCAGGCTCAGGCTGCCGCCGTGGCGGGCACTGGCCCGGGCGGCGCAGTCAAAGTGTTGTCCCGGCGCAAAATAGGGGGGATTGGAGACGATCAGTTCAAAGGGCGCGGCCTCAAACTGCTGCAGCGCGCCCTGCACTATGCTTACCCGTTCCGGCCAGGGCGAGGCCGCCACATTGTCGGCAGCCTGCCCCGCCGCCGCTTCATCCAGTTCCAGCCCGGTGATATGCACCGCCTCACCGCCCCGCTGGGCCAGCATCAAGGCCACCAGCCCGGAGCCGGTGCCCACATCCAGAATGCGCCGGCCTGGTCCCAGGGGAGCCCAGGCCCCGAGCAGAATGCCGTCGGTGCCCACTTTCATGGCGCACCGGTCGTGATTGATATGAAATTGCTTGAGGGTAAAACCGCGGCCGGCCATGGTGATCCTGTGAGTATTTTGCTGGAAGTTCGCCTATAATACTCGGCCATTTTGGCTGACGGAATTGAACATGAGCAGTATGACCTTTGAGCAACTGGAGCTGGACCCCATTCTGGTTCGCGCCCTGGCCCGCATGGGCTATGCCAGACCCACCACCATTCAGAGCCAGGTCATACCCGAAGCCATGAGCGGCCGGGACATCATGGCCTCGGCCCCCACCGGCACCGGCAAGACCGCCGCCTTTCTGCTGCCGGCCTGCCAGCACCTGCTTGACTTTCCCCGCCGCCAGGCCGGCCCGGCCCGGGTGCTGGTGCTCACCCCCACCCGGGAGCTGGCCAAGCAGATTGCCGACGACGCCAAGGCCCTGCTCAAGGACACCGGCCTGCGGGTGGAAACCATTACCGGCGGCGTGGATGCGGAAAAGCACCTGCCGGCCCTGACCAAGACCACCGACATTGTCGTGGCCACCCCGGGACGCCTGCTGCAATACATAGACGAAGAATCCTTCGACAGCCGCGATATCGAAATGCTGATCCTCGACGAAGCCGATCGCATGCTCGACATGGGCTTTATTCAGGACGTGGACCGCATTGCCGCCGAGGCCCGCTGGCGCCGCCAGACCATGCTGTTTTCCGCCACCCTGGAAGGTCGCGGCCTGATGAAGTTTGCCGCCGATATTCTCAAGGAGCCGGTAGAGCTGTCTGCCGAGCCACCGCGCAGCGAGCGCAAGAAAATCACCCAGTGGCTGCACCTGGCCGACGACGCCGAGCACAAGTTTGCCCTGTTACGCCACCTGTTGCGCCAGCCCGACGTCACCCGCAGCATCGTGTTCGTGAAGACCCGGGAACGGCTGATGGAACTGGCCAGCCGGCTGCAGCAGGAAGGCCTGGACAATGCCTGGCTGCGCGGCGAAATGGATCAGGAAAAACGCTTTGAGGCCCTGCGCCGCTTTCGCAACGGCAAGGTCAACATTCTGGTGGCCACCGACGTCGCCGCCCGGGGCATTGATCTGCCCGAGGTCAGCCATGTGATCAACTACGACATGCCGCGCACCGCCGACGTTTACGTACACCGTATCGGCCGCACCGGCCGCGCCGGCCGCAAGGGCATTGCCATCAGCCTGGTGGAGGCCCACGACATGCCCATGGTGGTCAAGGTGGAGCGCTACACCGAGCAAAAGCTCAAGCGCCGGGTGATCGACGAGCTGCGTCCCAAACACAAGGAGGCGACGGTGGCGGTGCGCAAAAAGAAAGAAGCCGACGGCAAGGGCAAAAAGGCCGCCCAGCCCAAGAAGAAGGTGCGCCTGCGCGACAAGAAGGCCAAGGGACAGCCCCGCTGGCTGAAGGACAAGGGCGGCCGGGAAGAATAAATACCGCCCTCGCGGCTATGCTGAAAGGCAGGCCACTGCAGGACACCCCCATGAAAACCTATCAGGGACAGGAGCGGCGCTGCATTCAGCGCCGCGTCATCATCGACCGGCGCGCCCTGGTGCGCTGGGAGCCCGCCAACCCCGACCGGCGCCAAGACCATGGCCGCCGCCGCACCGACTATCACCCTCAATGGCTGTAAGCCACGTGTGAATGGCGGTGCCCGGCCCATAAAAAAACCGGCCTCACCGGCCGGTCAAACAAAAGAGAGAGTCAAAAAAGGGAATTGCTGAAACTCAGTAGACACATCCTTATAGAGCCGTTCCACGCGCCAAAGGTTCCCGCCCTTTTTCACTTTTTTCAGGCATTCTGCTCTTCCCGCTTAAACACCAGCTCGGTGGCACTGGACTCGCTTTCCGCGAAGTAATAACCGGCGGTATCGAAACCGGTGAGCTGGCTCACTTCGGTCAGCCGGTTTTCGATAATGTATCTGGCCATCATGCCCCGCGCCTTCTTGGCGTAGAAGCTGATGATCTTGTACTGGCCGTTTTTGCAGTCCTTGAACACCGGCGTCACTATCTGGCCTTCCAGCTGGCCGGGCTTCACCGCCTTGAAATACTCGTTGGAGGCAAGATTGATCAGCACGTTGTCGCCCTGCTCCGCCATGGCCTGGTTCAGGGCGTCGGTGATGATATTGCCCCAGAAGGCATACAGATCCTTACCCCGGGCATTGTCGAGCCGGGTGCCCATTTCCAGCCGGTAGGGCTGCATCAGATCCAGCGGCCGCAACACGCCATAGAGGCCCGACAGCATGCGCAAATGGGCCTGTGCAAAGGCAAAGTCGTCGGCGCTCAGGGTCTCGGCGTCCAGACCGGTGTAGACATCACCCTTGAACGCCAGCAGCGCCTGCTTGGCATTGTCGGGAGTGAACTCGGGCGTCCAGTCGGCAAAACGGGCGGCGTTGAGACCGGCGAGCTTGTCGCTGATCTTCATCAGCTTGCCGATCTCCGCCGGGGTCAGCTCACGGGCCCGCGCAATCAGCTCCGCCGAATGTTGCAGCAACTCGGGCCGGGTGTAATCGGCAATCACCGGCGGCGTATCAAAGTCCAGGGTCTTGGCGGGCGACACCACTATCAGCATAGGGTCCTCAGGATTCGATGGTTACGTTGTCAAACAGGCCGGAGTCGAGCCCGCCGCCGCCCTGCAGCTTGATCATCAGCCGCAGATCGTTGGGGGAATCGGCGTAGGCCAGGGCTTCGGTGTAGCCTATATGCTGGCGCGTATAGAGGTCAAACAGCGCCTGATCAAAGGTTTGCATGCCCGCCTCGCGGGACTTGCCCATGATCTCCTTGAGCCGGTGCATGTCGCCCTGGCGAATGACGTCGGCCACGATGGGGGTGTTCAGCAATATTTCAAAGGCCCCCCGGCGCTGGTTGCCGTCCCGGGTGGGAATAAGTTGCTGGGCCACAATGGCCTTGAGGTTGAACGACAGATCAAACAACAGCTGACGGTGCTTGTTTTCCGGCACCAGGTGCATGATGCGATCAATGGCCTGGTTGGCATTGTTGGCGTGCAGGGTAGCCATGCACAGGTGGCCGGTTTCGGCGAACGACAGCGCATACCCCATGGTTTCCTCGGAGCGGATTTCACCAATCAGAATCACGTCCGGCGCCTGACGCAGCGAGCTTTTCAGGGCCGCATCGAACGACTCGGTGTCGATGCCCACTTCCCGCTGGGTAATGATCGACTGATCGTGCTGGTGCACGAACTCCACCGGATCCTCAATGGTGAGGATATGACCGCCGGCATGGCGGTTGCGGTGGCCGATCATGGCCGCCTGGGTGGTGGACTTGCCGGTGCCGGTGCCGCCCACAAACAGCACCAGGCCACGCTTGGCCATGGCCACCTCGCGCAGCACCTCGGGCAGGTACAGCTCTTCAAAGGTGGGAATGCGGCTCTCAATGCGTCTGAGCACCATGCCGGCCTTGTCCTGCTGCCAGAAGGCGCTCACCCGGAACCGGCCGTGCTCATCGTCGTGAATGGCGAAGTTGGCCTCTTTCTCCCGGTGAAAGCGCTCCCGGCACTCGTCGGTCATGCAGGATTCCACCAGCGCCAGCGCCTCGCCCTCGCTCAGCGGGTGGTCGCCGATGGGCAGCATTTTGCCCTGACTCTTGATGGTGGGCGCCACCCCCACCGAAATGTACATGTCCGAGGCCTTACTCTCGCACATTCTGCCCAGTAATGAAGCCAGCTCCATTGTTCCCTCCGCTTAAGTCATCAGATGCTCTGGGGATCCACCGCCTTGGCACGGGCGTCGGCGGGCGATACCAGACCACCGGCCACCAGCCGCTTCAGCGACTGATCCATGGTCTGCATGCCGTGGGCCATGCCGGTCTGGATCACCGAATACATCTGCGCCACCTTGTCTTCCCGGATCAGGTTGCGAATGGCCGGGGTACCCAGCATGATCTCGTGAGCCGCCACCCGGCCGCCGTTTATCTTTTTCAGCAGGTTTTGGGAGATCACCGCCCGCAGCGACTCCGACAGCATGGAACGCACCATGTCTTTTTCGGCACCGGGAAACACATCGATGATACGGTCGATGGTCTTGGCCGCCGACGAGGTGTGCAGGGTGCCAAACACCAGGTGGCCGGTTTCAGCGGCGGTAAGCGCCAGCCGAATGGTTTCCAGATCCCGCAGTTCGCCCACCAGAATGATGTCGGGATCTTCCCGCAGCGCCGAGCGCAGGGCGTTGCTGAAGGAGTGGGTATCGCGGTGCACTTCCCGCTGGTTGACCAGGCACTTCTTGTTGTCGTGCACAAATTCGATGGGATCCTCGATGGTCAGAATGTGCTTGTTGAAGTTGTCGTTGATGTGATTGACCATGGCCGCCAGGGTGGTGGACTTGCCCGAGCCGGTGGGGCCGGTGACCAGCACCAGGCCACGGGAATATTCGGCAATGCGCTCAAAGATCTCCGGGCCACCCAGCTGCTCCAGGGTCCACACCTCGCTCGGGATCACCCGGAATACCGCCGCCGCGCCCCGGGCCTGGTGGTAGGCGTTCACCCGAAAGCGCGCCAGCCCCGGCAGCTCAAAGGAAAAGTCGACCTCGAAGTTTTCTTCCAGCTCCTTGCGCTGGCGATCATTCATGATGTCGTACACCAGCCGGTGCACCTCCCGGTGATCCAGCACCGGCAGGTTGATCTTGCGCACCTCGCCGTCCACCCGCAACAGCGGCTGCACGCCGGCGGAGAGGTGCAGATCGGAGGCATTATGCTTTACACTGAACGCCAGTAATTCGGTAATGTCCATATTTTGTCCCCGTCGCTTGAGCCTGAATCGAATTTATTCATATGAGTACTATTGCACAGCATTTGCAAGACGTTCACACCCGCCTGGCCCAGGCCGCCACCCAGGCCGGCCGTGCTTCACAAGATATCACCCTGCTGGCGGTGAGCAAAACCAAACCCGCCGCGGATGTGGAGGCGGCCTGGGCCGCCGGCCAGCGCTGGTTTGGCGAGAACTACGTGCAGGAAGCGGTGGATAAAATCACCACCCTGAAAAAGCGCTGTCCCGACCTCGTCTGGCATCTTATCGGCCCGCTGCAGTCCAATAAAAGCCGGCTGGTGGCCGAGCATTTCGACTGGGTACAGACCGTGGACCGGCTGAAAATCGCTCAGCGCCTCAACGATCAGCGTCCCCCCCATATGCGCCCACTCAATGTCTGTCTGCAGGTCAACGTCAGTGGCGAGGCCAGCAAGTCGGGCCTTGCCCCCGCCGAGGCTGAGCTCCTGGCCGAGCAGGTGGCCGCCCTGCCCCGCCTGTGCCTGCGTGGCCTGATGACAATTCCGGAGGCAACCGACAATTCCGAGACCCTGCGGGCACAATTACTAGAGTTGAAGCATCTCTTTGATAGAATGCAGAAAAAACACCCCCAGCTGGACACCCTGTCGATGGGGATGAGCAACGATCTGGAACTGGCAGTGGCCTGTGGCTCCACCCTGGTACGGGTGGGCACTGCCATCTTCGGCTCCCGCAACCCTTGAGTGATCATTGATGGAACACAGAAAACTCGCCTTTATCGGCGCGGGCAACATGTCGCGCAGCCTGATCTCCGGGCTGATCCAGTCCGGCTACCCCGCCGACTGCATTATCGCCGCCAATCCGTCCCGGCCCAAACTCGACGCCCTGGCCGCCGACTTTGGCATTCGCACCACCCAGAACAACCTTGAAGCCGTAACGCAGGCCGAGGCCGTGGTGCTGGCGGTCAAGCCCCAGATGATGGCCGCCATGCTGAGCGAGCTGCTGGCCGCCGGCGCCACACTCGGCGACAAGCTGCTGATCTCCATTGCCGCCGGCATTTCCGTGGCCCGGCTGGAGCAGATGGCCGGTGGTCACACCCGCATTGTACGCACCATGCCCAATACCCCGTCGCTGCTGGGCCTGGGCATGACCGGCCTGTATGCACGGCCGCATGTGGCCGAGGCCGATCGGGCCTACTGCCAGCACATGATGGAGGCGGTGGGCAAGACGCTGTGGGTGGACGAGGAAGACGGCATCAATCAGGTGATTGCCGCCGCCGGCAGCGCCCCCGCCTATTTCTTTCTGTTTATGGAAGCCATGGCCAGACAGGCCGAGCAAAGCGGCTTTTCCGCCGATGACGCCCGCCTGCTGGTGCAGCAGACCGCGCTGGGCGCTGCCAACATGGTGGCCGCCAACCCGCAACTGTCGCTGAGCCAGTTACGCGAGCAGGTTACCTCAAAAGGCGGCACCACCGCCGAGGCCATTCGCCGCTTTAACGACAACGGCCTCGACCGCCTGGTGGCGGATGCCATGGCCGCCGCCGTGGCCCGGGCCCGGGAACTGGAACGCCAGCTTTAAGGACGCACCATGAACACCGCTTATTACCTGATCAACACGGTTTTCGACCTCTACCTGATGGTGGTGCTGCTGCGCATCTGGCTGCAACTGGTGCGTGCCGACTTCTACAACCCCTTCAGCCAGTTCGTGGTCAAGGCCACCAATCCGGTGCTCAAACCCCTGCGCCGGGTGATCCCCGGCTTTTTCGGCATCGACATGGCGGCGGTGCTGCTGGCCCTGATTGTGGCCACGGTGAAGCTGGCCCTGTTCAAGGCCATGAACCTGCTCTATGCCGACTGGAGTACCGTGGTGCTGGTGGGGCTTATCACCGTGCTGAAAAAGGCCGGGGTCATGCTGTTCTGGATTCTGATCATTCGCGCCCTGCTGAGCTGGGTCAGCCAGGGCCGCAGCCAGATCGAATACGTCATGTACCAGCTCACCGAGCCCCTGCTGGCCCCGCTGCGCCGCATCATTCCGCCCATGGGCGGGCTGGATCTGAGCATACTGGTGGCCTTTATCGCCCTGCAGGCACTGAACTGGCTGATGGGCGATCTGTTCGGTCCGCTGTGGTGGCAACTGTAACCGGTGCGGTGCGGCTGCATGAGCAGCAACTGCACCTCCGTCTTTACCTGCAGCCCAGATCCAGCCGGGACGCCTTTCTCGGCCTGCACGGCGATGAACTCAGGGTGGCCATTACCGCCCCGCCGGTGGACGGCAAGGCCAATGCCCACCTGCTGAAATGGCTGGCCAGGCAATGCGGCGTGGCCAAATCCCGGGCGGAACTGGTGGCCGGCCATGGCAGCCGCCACAAAAAGGTGGTGATTGACCACCCGGCTCTAATTCCGCCCGAGTTGGCGGAACTCCTCGGCCTGGCGTCCTAAACTGATCACTAACTGCTACTGGTAATTAAGGAATCGTTATGTTCAAAGCAATGATCGCCGCTCTGGCCCTGCTGTTTACCTCTCAGGCTTTCGCCGAGGAAACCCGCATCGGCGACTGGACGGTGCACTACAGCGCCTTCCCTTCCACCTTCCTGTCCCCGGAAGTGGCCCAGAGCAACAACATTGAACGCAGCCGCTACAACGGCCTGCTCAACATCGCCGTGCTCGACGCCGACGGCAAGCCGGTGCAGGTGGTTCTGAGCGGTGAAGGCAAGAACCTGCTGGGCAACGTGCGCCGGCTGGAGTTTCAGACCATTCGCGAAGGGGAGGCACTCTACTACATTGCCCAGTACCCCTACCGCAACGAAGACAATGTGCTGTTCACCATCGACATTCGCGGCCCCAAACAGGGCGGCGAGCTGAGCTTTCGCCATACCTTCTATACCGAGTGAGACGTGAGACGTGAGACGTGAGACGTGAGACGTGAGACGTGAGACGTGAGACGTGAGACGTGAGACGTGAGACGTAATGGATCTCCTCGTCTTACGTCTTCCCTTTTACGTCTTACATTTCCATTTCATTTTTCCTCTTACGGCTCCCCTTTACCTCTTACGTTTCTGTGGTGGTATCATGCCCGCACGCGGTAATCCACAGGAGCGAAAGGTGACCCAAAAAATCGTACTGGCCTCCGGCAACGCCAAAAAAGTAGCCGAACTGCAAAGCCTGCTGGGCGGACTGGGCATGAGCGTGGTGCCCCAGACCGAGCTGAGCGTGACCGACGCCGACGAAACCGGCACCACCTTCGTGGAAAACGCCATTATCAAGGCCCGCCATGCCGCACAAGTAACCGGCCTGCCCGCCATTGCCGACGACTCCGGCCTGGCGGTGAGCGCCCTCGGCGGCCGTCCCGGTGTTTACTCCGCCCGCTTTGCCGGCCCGGATGCCAGCGATCAACAAAACCTCGAACTGCTGCTGGAGCAGATGCAGGACGTGCCCGCCGGCGAGCGCCAGGCCACCTTCTGGTGCGTGCTGGTGTACATGCGCCACGCCGATGATCCCACGCCGCTGATCTGCACCGGCCGCTGGCAGGGCGAGATCACCACCGCCCCCCGGGGTGAACACGGCTTTGGCTACGACCCCGTGTTCCTGGTGCCGGAAGCGGGCAAGACTTCCGCCGAGCTGACCCCGGCCGAGAAAAACCGCCACAGCCACCGCGCCAGCGCCCTGCACCAGTTGCAGCAGCTGCTGCGAGAAGAAATCTGATGCTGACGCTGCCGCCCCTGAGCCTGTATATCCACATTCCCTGGTGCGTGCAGAAGTGCCCCTACTGCGACTTCAATTCCCATGCCCTGAAGGCCGACATTCCCGAGCGGGAATACGTGGATGCCCTGCTGGCGGATCTGGATGCCGATCTGCATTTTGCCCAGGGCCGCAAACTGCACAGCATTTTTATCGGCGGCGGCACCCCCAGCCTGCTGAGCCCGGAGGCCATCGGCCGGCTGCTGACCGGGGTGCGCGAGCGCCTGCCCTTTGAGCACGACATTGAAATCACCCTGGAGGCCAACCCGGGCACGGTGGAAGCGGGCCGCTTTGGCGGCTTTAAAAAAGCCGGCATCAACCGCATTTCCATCGGCGTGCAAAGCTTTCAGGCCGACAAGCTCGAAGGCCTGGGCCGCATTCACGACCCCGAGCAGGCCCGCTTTGCCGCCAAAGAAGCCGCCGGCGTGGGGCTCAACAGCTTCAACATCGATCTGATGCACGGCCTGCCCGGGCAGCGTCCGGAAGACGCCCTGTTTGACCTCGAGCAGGCCCTGGCCCTGGCGCCGCCGCATCTGTCCTGGTACCAGCTCACCATCGAGCCCAACACCCCCTTTGCCTCGCGCCCACCGGCGCTGCCGGAAGACGACACCCTGGCGGAGATTTATGAGCGCGGTCACGAGCTGCTGCTGGCCCACGGTTATCGGCAATACGAAGTCTCCGCCTACGCCAGGCCCGGCTTCGAGGCCAGACACAACCTCAATTACTGGCGCTTTGGCGACTATCTGGGCATTGGCTGCGGTGCCCACGGCAAAATCACCCTGCCGTTGCAGGGGCGCATTCTGCGCACCGTCAAGGTCAAGCACCCCAGGGGCTATCTGGAGCCGTCACGGCCTTATCTGGATCAGCACTGGCACATAGCACCACAGGATCTGTCGCTGGAATACTTCATGAACCGGCTGCGGCTGTTCGAGCCCATTCCCGAGCAGGAATTCACCGCCCTCACCGGTCAGCCCCTGGCGCAGTTGCAGGCCCCGCTGGCCGAGGCACAGCGGCTGGAATTACTGCAGGATACCGGTACACACTGGCAGGTTACGCCCCTGGGCCGGCGCTTTCTCAACCGGTTGCTCGATTTGTTTCTTGAGGAGTGAAGCGGGTACACTGGCCCCATTATCGCCTCGAACCACAGGCCAAACGTGTTATGTCATCACTGGTTTACGAATTTCCCCTCAACGAAAAATGCCGCAACTACCTGCGGCTGAGCGAGCTGCTGAAACAGATTGACCAGTGCCGGGGGCTGAATGCTCCCGGCCAGGCCACCGCCCTGTTCAAGGCCCTGCTCGACGCCCTGGAGTTGCTGGAACGCTGCGATCTGCGCACCGATCTGGCCAAGGATCTGGAGCAACAGAACAGCAGGCTGGAAGCCTGGGCCCGAGTACCCGGAGTGGACGCCGCCGCCCTCGAGCAGTTTTCCCAGAAACTCGAGTCCATCAGCCAGCAGCTGCCCCGCAGCGCCCGCCTGGGCCAGGCCCTGCGCGAAGACAGGCTGCTGTCGGCGGTGCGCAGCCGCTTTGCCATTCCCGGCGGCCTTTGTGCCTTTGACGTGCCCCAGCTGCACCACTGGCTGCACCAGCCGGCAGAGCGCCAGCAGCAGGATCTGAACGCCTGGGTGGAGCAACTCGGTCTGCTGCAACAGGGCCTGAGCCTGCTGCTGACCCTGTGGCGGGAGAGCAGCCAGTTCACCACTCAGCGGGCCAATGCCGGCTTCTTTCAGGACAGCGCCGAGCACACCGAGATGATCCGGCTGCGCCTGCCCGGCGAGCAGCCGGTCTATCCGGTGGTCAGCGGCAACAAGTACCGCTTTACCATTCGTTTTATGCCGGTGGGCAACACCGATATCGGCAACATCGACTTTGAACTGGCGAACATCAAATGAGCAACATCACTACCGTCCCCTGCCCCACCTGCGGCGCGTCCGTGGAATGGGGTGAACAAAGCCCCTTTCGTCCTTTTTGCAGCAAGCGCTGCCAGCTGATCGATCTGGGGGAATGGGCCGACGAGGAAAAACGCATTCCCGGCGACCCCGCCTGGCTGCCGGAGCAGGACGGCGAAAATGAGTACTGAGGTTAAAACATCCGTACTGGTGGCGGTGGGCGTGATTGAAAACGCCGCCGGCGAGATTTTTATCTGCCGCCGGGGCGAAAGCCAGCACCAGGCCTTTAAATGGGAGTTTCCCGGCGGCAAGGTGGAGGCCGGCGAAACCGTGGCCCAGGCCCTGGCCCGGGAGCTGGAAGAGGAAATCGGCATTGCCGTGACCGCCTGCGCGCCCTTTATGCGCATTGACCACGACTACGGCGACAAGCGAGTGACCCTCGACATTCACCGGGTCACCGCCTTTACCGGCGAGCCCCACGGCCGCGAGGGCCAGCCCAGCCGCTGGGTGCCGGTAAGCGAGCTGCACCACTACGACTTTCCCGCCGCCAACCGCCCGATAGTGGCAAAGCTGCAGAGTGCATGTGAGGGGTAAAAGGTGAGGAGTGAGGGGGAATCACCTCACTCCTTTCGCCTCACCCCTCACGTTTTTTATTCAATTTCCAGGCTGTCCACCCGTTGCAAGCCGCGGGGCAGCAGGGCGCCGCGGCGGCCGCGCTCGCCCTGGTAGTGGGCCAGATCGGCGGGCTTGAGGGTCAGCTTGCGCTTGCCGGCGTGCAGGGTCACGCTGGCACCGATCGGCACCACCGCCAGCTGCTTGATAAAGTCTTCCCGGGCCTGCACCTTGGCACCGGTAATGCCGATGAGCTTGTTGCCCTTGCCCTTGGCCAGCATGGGCAGGTCTTTGAGCGGAAACAGCAGCATGCGGCCCTCGTTGGTCACCACCAGGCACAGCTCGCTGTCCACCTGCGCCACCGGCACCGGTTTCAGCACCTCGCCACCGGCGGGCACCGTCAGCAGCGCCTTGCCGTTCTTGTTGCGGCTGACCATGTCGCCGTAGCGGCAGACAAAGCCGTAACCGGCGTCGGAGGCCAGCAGGTAGAGCCGGTCTTCCTCGCCGGCCAGCACAAAGCGGGCCTGCTCCCCCGGGCTCAGGCTGCAGCGGCCGGTGAGCGGCTCGCCCTGGCCCCGGGCCGAGGGCAGACTGTGGGCGTCCAGGCCATAGGCCCGGCCGGTGTTCGACAGGAACACCGCCATCTGGTTGCTGCGCCCGGGGGCGGCATCGAGAAAACCGTCGCCGGCCTTGTAGCTGAGTCCGGCGCCGTCCACCTCATGGCCCTTGGCGGAGCGGATCCAGCCTTTTTCCGACAGCACTATGGTCACCGGCTCGCTCGGCACCAGCTCCTTTTCGCTCAGGGCCTTCGCCTCTTCCCGTTCCACCAGCGGCGAGCGGCGCTCGTCGCCGTATTTCTCCGCGTCCGCCAGAATTTCCTTTTTCAGCAGGGTGTTGAGCCGGCGTTCGGATCCCAGAATCTGCGCCAGCTTGTCCCGCTCGGCGGCCAGCTCGTCCTGCTCGCCGCGGATCTTCATTTCTTCCAGTTTGGCCAGGTGGCGCAGTTTCAGCTCGAGAATGGCCTCGGCCTGGGTTTCGGTGAGGCCGAAACGGGCCATCAGCACCGGCTTGGGCTCATCCTCGGTGCGAATGATCTCAATCACTTCATCGATATTGAGAAAAGCGATCAGCAGACCGGCCAGAATATGCAGCCGTGCTTCGACCTTGTCGAGCCGGTGCTGCAGCCGGTTGCGCACGGTTTCCCGGCGGAACTGCAGCCATTCGGACAGAATGCGATCAAGGGGTTTCACCTGGGGCCGGTTATCCAGCCCCAGCATGTTGAGGTTGACCCGGTAGGTCTTCTCCAGATCCGTGCTGGCGAACAGGTGCTGCATCAGCTGCTCCACGTCCACCCGGTTGGATCTGGGAATGATCACCAGCCGGGTCGGGTTCTCGTGATCCGACTCGTCGCGCAGGTCCGCCACCATGGGCAGTTTCTTGGCCTGCATCTGACCGGCGATCTGCTCCAGAATTTTGGCGCCGCTGGCCTGATGGGGCAGCGCGGTAATGACGATGTCCCCCTGCTCCTGATGGTAGACGGCGCGCATTCTGATGCTGCCCTTGCCGGTTTCGTAGATTTTCTGAATATCGGCCCTGGGAGTGATGATCTCGGCCCGGGTCGGGTAATCGGGCCCGGCCACATGGGCCATCAGCTCGCTGACCGTGGCCTTGGGGTTGTCCAGCAAATGCACACAGGCACTGGCCAGCTCGCGCACGTTATGGGGCGGAATGTCGGTGGCCATGCCCACGGCAATACCGGTGACGCCGTTCAGCAGTATGTGCGGCAGCCGGGCCGGCAGCATGCGCGGCTCCTTCATGGTGCCGTCGAAGTTGGGGATCCACTCCACCGTGCCCTGGCCCAGTTCACTCAGCAGCAGCTCGGAGAAGCGCGACAGCCGCGCCTCGGTATAGCGCATGGCGGCGAACGACTTGGGATCGTCCGGCGCCCCCCAGTTGCCCTGGCCGTCCACCAGCGGGTAGCGGTAGGAGAAGGGCTGGGCCATCAGCACCATGGCTTCGTAGCAGGCGGAGTCGCCGTGGGGGTGATATTTACCCAGCACGTCGCCCACGGTACGGGCGGATTTCTTGTGCTTGGCCAGGGCCGACAGCCCCAGCTCGCTCATGGCGTAAATAATACGGCGCTGAACCGGCTTGAGGCCGTCGCCGATGTGCGGCAGTGCCCGGTCCATGATCACGTACATGGAGTAGTTGAGGTAGGCCTGCTCGGTAAAGGTGTGCAGCGGCAGGCGCTCCACCCCTTCCATGGTAAAGTCTTGATTGCTCATTGTATTGTTATCCTCAGGCCAGGGGGTCGACCATATTGCCCTTGGTTTCCAGCCATTCCCGGCGATCGCCGGCACGCTTCTTGGCCAGCAGCATGTCCATCAGCTTTTCGGTGGCCTCGGCATCGTCCACGGTCAGCTGCACCAGCCGGCGGGTATTGGGATCCAGGGTGGTTTCCCGCAGCTGTTTGGGGTTCATCTCGCCCAGGCCCTTGAAGCGGGTAACCTGCACCTTGCCCTTTTTCTTCTCGGCGCGAATGCGCTCCAGCACGCCGTCGCGCTCGTCTTCATCCAGGGCGTAGAACACTTCCTTGCCCACGTCGATGCGGTACAGCGGCGGCATGGCCACGAACACGTGTCCCGCCGCCACCAGATGGCGGAAGTGACGCACGAACAGGGCGCACAGCAGGGTGGCGATGTGCAGGCCGTCGGAGTCGGCGTCGGCGAGAATACAGATTTTGCCGTAGCGCAGGCCGGACAGATCGTCCGAGTCCGGATCCAGACCGATGGCCACCGAAATGTCGTGTACTTCCTGAGACGCCAGCACCTGGCCGGACTCCACTTCCCAGGTGTTCAGGATCTTGCCACGCAGGGGCATGATGGCCTGAAATTCCCGGTCCCGGGCCTGCTTGGCGCTGCCGCCGGCGGAGTCCCCTTCCACCAGGAACAGCTCGCCCTGCAGCGGATCGGAGCAGGCACAGTCGGTGAGCTTGCCGGGCAGCGCCGGCCCCTGGGTCACCTTTTTGCGCACCACCTTTTTGGCCTGACGCAGCCGGCGCTGGGCGCTGCTGATGCACAGATCGGCCAGTTGCTCGGCCAGCTCGATATGCTGGTTCAGCCACAGGCTGAAGGCGTCTTTCACCACCCCGGAGACAAAGGCCGCGCACTGACGGGACGACAGCCGCTCCTTGGTCTGGCCGGCAAACTGGGGATCCTGAATTTTCACCGACAGAATGTAGGCACAGCGCTCCCAGATGTCGTCCGGGGTCAGCTTGACGCCCCGGGGCAGCAGGTTGCGGAATTCGCAGAACTCGCGCATGGCATCCAGCAGGCCCTGGCGCAGGCCATTAACGTGGGTGCCGCCCTGGGCGGTGGGGATCAGGTTGACGTAACTTTCCCCCAGGGTCTCGCCGCCCTCCGGCAGCCAGCACAGGGCCCAGTCCGCCGCCGAGTGTTCGGCGGAGAAGCTGCCGGTAAAGGGCGCTTCCGGCAGGCAGGGGGAGTCCTTGACCGCTTCCACCAGATAGTCCTTCAGGCCGTCCTCATAGCACCACTCCAGGGTTTCGTTATTGGCCTTGTCGTCAAAGCGAATGGTGAGCCCGGGGCACAGCACCGCCTTGGCCCGCAGCAGGTGCCTGAGCCGGGAAGCGGAAAACCTGGGTGAGTCGAAGTAGCTGCCATCGGGCCAGAACCGCACCCGGGTGCCGGTATTGCGCTGGCCGCAGGTGCCGGTGACCGCGAGTTCACTCACCTTGTTGCCATGTTCAAAGGCCATTTCAAACACCTGGCCGCCCCGGCGCACGGTGACCTCCACCCGCGAACTGAGGGCATTGACCACGGAAATGCCTACCCCGTGCAGGCCGCCGGAGAACTGATAGTTCTTGTTGGAAAACTTGCCGCCGGCATGCAGTTTGCTGAAGATCAGCTCCACCCCGGAAATGCCCTCTTCCGGATGAATGTCCACCGGCATGCCGCGACCGTCGTCGATCACCTCCAGGGACTGATCCTCATGCAGGATCACTTCCACCTTGCGGGCATGACCGGCCAGGGCTTCGTCCACGCTGTTGTCGATGACTTCCTGGCCAAGGTGGTTGGGGCGGGCGGTGTCCGTATACATGCCGGGGCGACGTCGCACCGGCTCCAGGCCATTGAGCACCTCAATGGCGTCGGCAGTATATTGACTCGATGTCATGTTGACCTTCGGTAATCTGGGGTTATTGCCGGATCTTACTACTCGAAGCCCATTGCGGGAAGCGGGATGCAAATGGCGCCATGTAAAGCATCAGCAGGGTTACCTGCGCCGACACGCTTCACAGCGGGGCCAGATTAATGACAATATGCATTCCCACGCGGAGCGTGGGAACGAGAGTGGCTTACAGCTGAAGAAAACGGATGATCTGAGCGCAGTAGTGCTCAAAGCCGATAAAGGCGTGATCGCCGCCCTTCTGAATGCAGACCCGGGCGAAGTGGTAGTAATCAAGGGCCTCCCGGTAGTCGAGCACCTCGTCGCCCTGCTGTTGCAGCAGCCAGATGCGGTCCAGGCAGGTCGGATCATTCACTCTGAGCTCGGCCAGCTCGGCCATATGCCGCTCGGTCAATGTGTAGCGCTCGTGGGTGTAGGGATTCACCTGCTCCCCCAGCCAGTCGGCCAGTAATACATGGGGGTTCACCGCCGGGTTCACCACCACAGCGCGCACGCCGTAGTGCTCCGCCACCCGGGTGGCCCAGAAGCCACCCAGGGACGACCCCACCACACCGAAGGGAACACGCTGTTGGTCACAAATGGACGCAATCTGCTCCCAGGCCGCAGCCGGCGTGGCCGCCAGCTGCGGGCAGATCAGTTCAATGTCGGGCCTGTGCTGTTGCAGGTGCTCCCGCATCAGCCGGGCCTTGATGGAATTGGGAGACGAGTTGAAGCCATGCAGATAAAGCAGGGTCGCCATTATCAGTACCCCCTGGCGCTGAAGTCGGGCACAAAGGCATTGGGCGGCAGCCGCCATACCCGCGTGCCGAGCCGGCCATCCGGATACAGCGACAGCTGGCGCCAGCCCGGGGCCATATAGTCCAGGGCAAAATCGTCGGACAGCGGCTTGAACTGAATGCAGGTGGAGGGGCTGGCCAGATAGCGAATGCCGCCCCGTACTTCATCAAAGCCCTGGTGCACATGGCCGCACAACACCACGCTGCTGGCCCGGTGGCGCGCCAGCCGGATCGTGAGGGCATCGGCATTGCGCAGATTGTGCTGATCCAGCCAGGCGCAGCCCACCGGCACCGCCTGGTGATGCACCGCCAGCAGCAGGTGATGGTTGGGGTAGGTATCAATGGCCGCATCCAGCAGCGCCAGCTGGTGCTCGCTCAGCCGGCCGCAGGTTTCCCCTTCGGCCTGAGTGTCGAGCAGCAACACCTGCCAGTGCTCGCCCAGCAAATGCTTGGCCTGGTTGATGCCGGCTGCATCCAGCTCGGCCTGCATCACCGGCGCCTCGTCGTGATTGCCGGGCAGCCAGAACACCGGCGGCGTCAGCTCGGCCATCATGGCCACAAAATGGCGATAGGACTCGGCACTCTGATCCTGGGACAGGTCACCGGTGGCCAGAATGGCGTCACAGCCAGCCAGCTCTTCCTTCATGGCATTCACCACCGCCCGACAGCTGTGCCAGGTGGGCACCCCCAGCAGATCGCCGTTCTTGTCGGCAAACAGGTGAGTATCGGTGATCTGGGAAAGCTCAAGTACGCCGTTGTCGGCATGGGCTCCAAGGGGAAGGGTGGAAAGCGTCATTGCCTCGCTCAAAGCTGTTTAACCGTGCTGAATCCGTGTTGCAGGCAACATCTCAGCCATTCGGCAAGAAAGAAGTTGACCTGTTCCTTTTCGTTACGGTGATGCATGTTTTTATTGGGGTAATCATAACTTGGCTGCAGGGTGGAAATCTGCTGGCTTGCACACACTTCAGCCATTCGTACATCGTGATAGAGCCGCACCCGCACCTTCATGCGCATAAACACCGGCAGGCCGGGAGTGCACTGCTCAATGGACACATGCCAGGTATAGGGCGCCGTTTCCAGTACCCTGAGCACAAACAGCACCCGCTCGCTGATGCCCACCGACAGGCTCTCTCCCACCCGCGCCTCGCTGGGCAGCAGTTTCATCAGCGCCATGTAGTTGGTGTCGCAGGTACGCTGCAACCCCTTGAGATCCGGCACATGCTTGCGGGTGGTAGTGAAAACCAAGTGTGTCTCCTCGTCTTGTACGGGCCGGGCTATGTCCAGAGTCCGGTCTCACGATGCAATGCCAGCCATTGCAGGGCGATCACGCTGGCGGCGTTATCTATTCTACCATCCGCCAGCCATTGCATCGCCTGCTCTCTGGGCAGCCGGTGCACGCGAATGTCTTCTCCTTCTTCACTCAGCCCCGCATGAGTTGCAGCCTGGGTCGCATCCACCTCGCCCACAAACACGGTAATGCGTTCGCTGCAACCGCCCGGGCTGGAAAAATAACCCAGCGCCCGGGTCAGCCGTCCCAGGGTAAGTCCGGCTTCTTCTTGCGCTTCCCGGCGCACCACCGCCTCTTCCGATTCACCGGGCTCGACGATGCCGGCCACAATTTCCAGCAACCAGGGAGAGTCGTGGTGATGAATGGCACCCACGCGAAACTGCTCCACCAGCACCACCTCATCGCGCACCGGATCGTAGGGCAGCACCGCCGCCGCGTGGCCCCGGTCAAACAACTCCCGGGTCAGCACCGGCCCCCAGCCGCCGGCAAACAGCCGATGGCGCAGGCGCACCTTCAGCAGCCGGAAAAAACCCTGGTATCCGGTTTCCTCGGCCACCACCTGCATGTCCTGGCGCCCGAAACGGGCATCATTTTTGTTGCGCATGTCGGCTCCTTGCTTGACATTCCGGCGACAAAATCTAGACTGAAAACCCTCGAATGAATGAACGTTCATTCTCTTGCACTAACTTGCCATGGCCGCGCCGGTTCACTCACACCGCCGCCGGCCCCGGCAAACACGGCTTATGTTACCGTTATACTGAACAGACGAAAACCGACTGCCTGCTTGGGCACGGCGATCATGGCATCATCCGTTATACAAGGCCAACCCATGAAAAAAACACTGTTGTCGACCCTGGTGCTGCTGTGCGCGGCGGGCCAGGCCCAGGCCGAAAACCTGCTGGAAATCTATCAGCAGGCCACCCAGAACGACCCTCAGGTACGGGAAGCCAAGGCCCGGCGCGACGCCGCCTTTGAAAAAATCAACGAATCCCGCGCTTCCCTGCTGCCCCAGGTAGACCTGAGTGCCGGTCTGAATTATGCCCAGACCGGCCAGAACGATTTGCGTACCGGTTCCACCAGCACCGCCGGTGTCAACCTGAGCCAGGCGCTGTACCGCAAGTCGAGCTGGGTCAGCCTCGACATCACCGAAAAGCAGGCCGCCCAGCGCGAAGTCGGCTACAAGCAGGAACAGCAGGCCCTGATCGTGCGCGCCACCCAGGCCTATTTCAACGTGCTCAACGCCGAAGACGCCCTGAGCTTTGTGCAGGCCAACAAGGAGGCGGTGAGCCGCCAGCTGGAGCAAACCAAACAGCGCTTTGAAGTGGGCTTAAGCGCCATGACCGACGTGCACGAGGCCCAGGCCCAGTACGACCAGGCGCTGGCAGACGAAATTCTGGCCCGCAACGCCCTCGACAACAGCAAGGAAGCCCTGCGCGAGCTCACCGGCATGCACTACGACCGGCTGGCGCCGCTCAATACCGAGACCTTCAGCCCCCAGGCGCCGGCCATGCGTGCCGATGGCTGGCTGGAGATCGCCCTGGAGCAAAACCTGGCCCTGCACGGCCAGCGCATTGCCAAGGACATCGCCAGTGAGCAGATCGATCTGGCCCGGGCCGGCCACCTGCCCACCCTGGATCTGAACGCCGGGCTCAACAGCACCCACAGCGACTTCAAGAACGACAGCCCGAATGACGGTACCCTGAACGAAGGCAGCATAGGCGTTTCCTTTAAATTGCCGCTCTATTCCGGCGGCGCCACCCGCTCGCAAGTGAGCCAGGCGCAATACAACTATGTGGCGGAAAGTGAGCTGCTGGAAAAGAGCTTTCGCGCGGTGCAGAGCAATGTGTATTCCTCCTATAACGACGTGACCGCGGCACTGGGCTCCATTCGTGCTTTTGAACAGCTGGTCATCTCGGCCGAAAGTGCCCTCAGCGCCACCGAGGCCGGTTACGAGGTGGGCACCCGTACCATAGTGGATGTGCTCAACGCTACCCGCCAGCTCTATAATGCCCGGCAACAACTGTCTTCTGCCCGTTACGACTACATCGTCAGCCAGCTGCAACTGAAGCAGGCCGCCGGTAACCTGACCGAGCAGGACCTGATCGATATCAATAACGGTCTGCAGCGGTAACGTGAGACGCAAGACGTAGGGGAAGGCATGTGCCTTCCCTTGTATTTACCGGGAAAATGAGGAATTCGCGTGGTTAAAATCATTCTGGGTATCATTCTGGTGGCACTGGTGGTGCTGTTTATTTACCGCTCCCAGGGCAACAAGCAGGCGGCGGCCGAAAACATTCGGGCCGGGGAGGCCTTTCTGGCCGACAACCAGCAAAAGGAAGGGGTGCAGACCACAGAGTCCGGTCTGCAGTATCAGGTGCTGAAAGCAGGCACCGGCACGGTACACCCCAAGGCCAGCGACAAGGTCACGGTGCACTACCATGGCACCCTGCTCGACGGCAGCGTGTTCGACAGCTCGGTAGAGCGGGGTGAGACCATACAGTTTGGCCTCAATCAGGTGATCAAGGGCTGGACCGAGGGCCTGCAGCTGATGGTGGAAGGCGAGAAGACCCGCTTCTTCATTCCCGCCAGGCTGGCCTACGGCAACCGCGCCGTGGGCAAAATCCCGCCGGGATCCGTGCTGATCTTTGAGGTGGAGCTGTTCAGGATCAACTGATCACCCTCAGCCCGTTTTCGTTTCGGGAGCATCAACGCCGGCCCGGCGCATCAACCAGCCGGCGGTCACGCCCAGCAACACAATGCGCAGCACATGGTGAAAAATCACCCAGGACGGCTCCAGCCCGGTGACCAGGGCCAGGTAGATCATGGCTTCCACCGCTCCCGGGGCATAGGCCAGCCACACCTGAAACACCGGCAGACCCAGCCACCAGCCCACCAGCCCCGCCCACAGCAAGGATACCAGCGAGCTCGACAGACTCACCAGCAGCCCTGCCACCAGCAGGGCGGCCATTTCCCGCGCCGGCAGCGGTCGCAACCGGCTGCCCACCAGCGCGCCCAGCAGCACCATGCTCACCGGGATCAGTCCGTCCACCGGCAGCGCCGGCTCACCCAGCCAGGCGGCGCAGGCGCCGGCCACAAACACCCCGGAGAGAATATGGCTGGCGGGCACCCTGAGCCGGGCCAGCAGCTCGCCACTTCCCCAGGCCGTGGCCACCAGCACCAGGCTGGCCACGGCCGACAGGGTCTGGCTGGCGGGCGTGGCCGCCAGCGGCACCCATTCCAGCACCATGGCGGTGCTGACCGTGGCCACCAGGGCAATGACCCGCACCGTTTGCGACAGGATCACGCGAATGGGATTGTCCAGCTGCGTGGCCAGCGCCGCCATCACCGACAGCGCTCCCGGTGACGCGCCCATGGCCGCTTCCTGCCGGGACCAGCCGAGCCGGTGCAGCAGGTATTGGCCAAGGGGTATCTGGGTGGCCAGACACAGCAAAAGCCCCGCCACGCTGACCAACAGCGAGGCGGGGCCGGGCAGGTGCACATCCAGCCGCAGCCCCACGGCCACGCCCAGACAGGCCTGTATCGGCGGCAACAGCCGCCGGGGCAGTGCCACTTTCAGGCCCAGCAGCACGGCCACCGTGACCGCCAGCATGGCGCCCAGCAGCCAGTCGGAAGGAAAGCCGGCCCAGTGGGCCAGCCCGCCTCCTGCCGCGCCCAGCACACCGGTACGCAGCCAGATCATCATGCTTCGGCGGCCGCCTGCCGGCGGCGCAGCGCGCGGCGACGTTTCATCACCAGCGGCAGCACCAGCACCAGCGCGCTCAGGCCCCACAGGGTCAGGGTCACGCCGTTGTTGAACAGTATGCTCCAGTCACCGGCACTGATGGACAGGGCCCGGCGCAGGTTGTCTTCCAGCACCTCACCCAGCACCAGGCCCAGGATCACCGGCGCCAGCGAAAAGCCCAGCTTGCGCAGCAGGAACCCAAACACACCCAGCAGGATCATGAAGAACAGATCAAAGCTGGCGCCGTGAATGGAGTAGATGCCCACAAAGGTCAGCATCACGATCACCGGCACCAGGTAGGCCTGACGCACGCTCAGCATGCGTACGAAAATGCCGACCAGGGGCAGGTTCATCACCAGCAGCGCAATGTTACCCACGAACATGGAGGCGATCAGACCCCAGGCAATGTCCGGCTTCTGACTGAACAGCAACGGACCCGGGGTCACATCAAACAGCAGCAGGGCGCCGAGCAGAATGGCGGTGGTGCCGGATCCGGGAATGCCCAGGGTCAGCATGGGCACCATGGAGCCCACCGCCGCCGAGTTGTTGGCCGCCTCGGGGGCCGCCAGGCCGCGCACGTCGCCGTTACCGAACTCGTTGTGCTCACCGGCCAGACGCTTTTCGGTGCCGTAGGCCACGGCGCTGGCCACGGAGGCGCCGGTGCCCGGCAGCACGCCGATCACAAAGCCCACCAGGGTGGAGCGCAGCACGGTCCAGCGCACCTGCACCAGATCCGCCGCCCTGACGAAGGACTTGCTGACCTTTTCCAGCCGGCCACCACCGCCGTAGTGATGCTCCACCAGCAGCAGAATTTCGCTGATGGCAAACATGCCGATCACCACCACCAGAAAATCGATGCCGTCAAACAGGCTGGTAATGCCAAAGGTAAAGCGCAGCACGCCGGTGCCGGAGTCCACGCCGACCGTGGCCATGGCCAGGCCGATCAGGGCGCCGATCACGGTTTTCACCGGGCGCGAGCCCACCATGGACGCCAGGCAGCACAGCGCAAACACCATCAGCGCCACAAACTCCGCCGGGCCAAAGGTCACCGCCAGCCGGGTCAGCAGCGGGGTAAAGATCACCAGCAGGATCAGCGCGCCCATGGAGCCGGCAAAGGAGGATACCGCCGACAGCGCCAGCGCCCGGCCGCCCTCGCCCCGCTTGGCCATGGGATGGCCGTCCAGGGTGGTCATGATGGCACCGGCATCGCCGGGCACGTTCAGCAGAATGCTGGAAATGCGGCCGCCGTATTCGGCACCGTAGTAGACACCGGCCAGCAGAATAATGGCCGACGCCGGCTCCAGGCCGATGGAATAGGCCAGGGGCAGCAGAATGGCGATGCCGTTGATGGGCCCGATGCCCGGCAGAGCGCCCATCAGGGTGCCAAAGAAGCAGCCGGCCAGCACCAGCCCCAGGTTCATGGGCGTCAGGGCCACGGCAAAGCCGCTGGCCAGGGTAGACAACACATCCATGAGATTAACCTCCAAACACAGTGCCCACCGGCACATTCAGCTCCAGCAGCCAGCTCATCACCAGGTGCCCCACGCCGCCCAGGGCCGCGGCGTAAACCAGGGCCCGGCCCCAGTCCAGCCCGAACAGGCGGGCAAACAGGGTGCCGACCAGCCAGGTGGACAGCACAAACCCCAGCAATTCAAAACTCCAGGCATAGGCCAGCAGGCACAGCACCACCACCAGATGGCGTACAAACAGGCCGCGGCCATAGGCCTCTTTCAGCCGGTCGGGCCGAATGGCCAGCCACAGCGCGGTGGCCAATAACAGCACCGCCAGGATCAGGGGTATGGCCTTGGGTCCGACCGGCTCATACTGAAAGGGCACGTCCAGTTGCCAGGCGGCGGCCCCCAGGGCCACCGCCAGCACCATCAGCGCCAGCGAAAAACAACGATCCGCCATGACGCTACCTCTTATCTGAGCAGGCCCATCTCACGGGACAGGGCCTGGAACTTCTCGATTTCCGCCTTTACGTAGGCTTCATACTCGGCACCGGCCACGGACAGCGGAAACAGCCCCTGATGGTCGCGCACCTGAGCAAATTCCTCGGTCTGGTACAGCTTGTTGAACTGCTGCACCCAGTAGTCGTAGGCCTCGTCGGACACGTCGGGTGCCATGTAGAAGCCGCGCATGATGGGCCACTCCATGTCAAAACCCTGTTCACGGGCGGTGGGAATGCCGGCAAAATCGCCGTCCAGCCGCTCCGGTGCCATCACCGCCAGCACCCGCACTATGCCGGCGTCCAGCTGGCCCTTGATCTCGGACATGTCACCCGGATACACCTGAATGTGGTTGCCCAGCACCGCCGCCATGGCATCACCGCCGCCCTCGTAGGCCACATAGCGCATGGTGCGCGGATCCAGCCCCAGGCTGCGATAGAGGAAGGCCGCCTTCATCCAGTCCTGACTGCCGACTGTGCCACCGGCGCCAAACACCAGCTTGTTGGGGTTGGCCTTGAGATCTGCGGCCAGCTCTTCCAGGCTCTGCCAGGGCGCGTCGGCCTTGACGATAATGGCGCCGTAGTCGGTACCGATGGCCCCCACCCAGCGGGCATCGTCCACATCCAGATCCCGGCCGAACTTGTGCAGCGCCAGGTTGAGGGACGAGCCGGAGCTGAACGCCACCACGGCATTGTTGTCTTCACGGCGATTGCTGTTCATGTGGGTATAGGCCACGGCACCCACACCACCGGGCATAAAGGTGACCCGCATCGGCTCCTCCAGCAGGCCGGACTTGTCCAGACCGCCGGTCAAAATGCGGCAGGTCAGGTCAAAGCCGCCACCCGGCTTGGCCGGAGCGATGCACTCGGGCTTGTCGGGGGTAAAATTGGCGCTGGCGGCACCGGTCATCATCAGCAGGCCGGCGCCCAGCAGGGCCTGGGTCAGGGAATGCAGCTTCATAACAGTTCTCCTTGTTTGAGGTTCCATGGCACACTCTCGGCCACTTGAAGCCAGCCCCTTGCGTTCACATCAATGTTGTTAACAAGGGGTTTACAATTGCCTATGCTAACGGCGCAAGCTGTCACCAGGCTGTCATGAAGGAGTTGAGCTCACACAATGCGCATTCTTGTGATCGAAGACACTGTGGTGCTGGGCGAGGCCATTGCCGAGCGGCTGCAGAAGCTGGGCCACGGCACCGATCTGATTGGCAACGGCCGCCAGGCTGCCGACTGGCTGCGCCATCAGCAGGTGGACCTGATCATTCTCGATCTCAACCTGCCCGGGCTGAATGGCGACGCCCTGCTGGCGGAGCTGCGCCAGCGCAGGAACACCACGCCGGTGCTGATTCTCACCGCCCGGGACGGCGTTGACGATCGCATCAAGTTGCTGGATTCCGGCGCCGACGACTACCTGGCCAAGCCCTTTGACTTTGGCGAGCTGGAAGCCCGGGTGCGCGCTCTGCTGCGCCGCCGCCAGGGCTATGCCTCGGACGTGAGCGAACACGGCAACCTGGTGTTCAACCGCACCGCCAAGACGGTCACCATTGCGGGGCAACCCTGCGTGCTGGTGAACCGGGAATTCCGGCTGCTGGAGATTTTTCTCGGCGCGCTGGAGCGGGTAATGAGCAAGGAAGAGCTCACCGACAAGCTGTTCAACGCCGACGAAACCCCCTCCGCCAACGCCATCGAGCTCTATGTGGCCCGGCTGCGCAAGAAACTGGCGGGCAGCTCGGTGCACATTCAGACCCTGCGCGGCCTGGGTTATGTGGCCCATGTGAAGCTTGAGGAAAAAGCGTGACCAGAGCCGACGGCCTGCATCATCCGGCCCTGCGCCGGCGATTGCTGGCCCTCAGCGGCGCCGTGCTGGCGGCCCTGGCACTGCTGGCACTGGTGCTGATGCACAATTATGCCCGCCGTACCGCCGATCGCAGTTACGACATGATGCTGGGCAGTGCCGTGCTGCAACTGAGCCAGTCGGTGCGCCGCACCAGCCGGGGCTTCGCCGTGGACCTGCCGGTGGCCGCCTTTGCCACCCTGGCCCAGGCCCGGCACGATCGGGTGTTTTACCGCATCAGCGTGAATGGCGAGGTGCTCACCGGCTACCCGGATCTGCCCGCGCCGCCGCCCCGCTCGGCCTCGGGCCGGGCGCTCACCCAAGCCCGGCCGGACTTTTTCAACCTCACCTACCGGGGCGAGCCGGTGCGGGTGGCCCGGCTGGTGCGGCTCAACACCGAGCGCCTGCCCCAGGACGAGATCGTGTTTGAACTGGCCCAGACCCGCCAGGCCCGCAACGCCATGGCCGAGGCCATGCTGCATCCGGCGCTGGAACTGATGCTGGCGGTGCTGGCGGTGGCGCTGGGGCTGCTGTGGCTGGGCATTTATTACGCCTTTAGTCCGTTTCGCCAGCTGGCCCGGGCACTGTCCCGGCGCTCGCCCCGGGATCTGACCCCCCTGGCGCTGCCGGTGCCGAAAGAAACCCTGCCCCTGCTCGACACCATCAACGACTTTATCGCCCGCCAGCGGACACTGCTGGAGCGGGTGGAGTCCTATACCTCGGTGGCCGCCCACCAGTTGCGCACGCCCCTGGCCAGCCTGCGCGCCCTGTGCGAAAACGCACGGGACGAAACCGATGAAACCCGCCGGCAGCAGTTGCTGGCCCGGCTGATGGAGCAGTGCGATCAGTTGTCGCTGACGGTGCGCCACCTGCTCAATCAGGCCATGCTCGATCACCGCTTTCACAGCCGTGAGCCGGAGCCGGTGGCGCTCAACGCCCTAGTACGGCAGATCTGCATGGAGCTGGCGGTGCAGGCCCTGCACCGGGGGGTCGCGCTGGCCTTTGAACCGGCGCCCAAGGAACAGCATATTCAGGGGGATGCCTTTGCCCTCACCCAGATGCTTAACAACCTGATCGACAACGCCGTGGCCCACAGTCCGGCGGGCGGACAGGTGGAAATCAGCGTGACCGGGCACGGCGGCATTTGCATTCGGGATACGGGCCCCGGCATTCCCGACGAGGAAAAAGCCAGGGTATTTGAACGCTTTTACCGGGGCCCCGCCAGTCGCCATCACGGCAGCGGCATGGGCATGGCCATCGCCCGGGATGTGGCCGAACACCATCATGGCCGCATTCGCCTGAGCGACAATGTGCCCCACGGCCTGGTGGTGGAAATTCAGTTTGCCACGGAGGCCACATGAAAAAGTGGTGCTGCGCTTGCCTGGCCCTGCTCTGGGTGCTGGCGGTGCGGGCGGAAGAAACGGTGCTGTTGCCGGCGCATGAACAGCCGCAGCAGCAACTGGTGATCTACAGCGCCACCGACTACGCCCACATGGCCCCGCTGCTGCGGGCCTTTCAGCAACACCGGCCCCAGGTGGCCATTCGCTTTGTGGACGCCAACTCCCAGCAGCTGTACCAGCGCTTTCTGGAAGAAGGCGCCGCGTCGCCGGCGGATCTGCTGCTGAGCTCGGCCATGGATCTGCAACTGAAACTGGTTAACGACGGCCATGCCCAGCCCTGGCGCTCCGAGCGAACCCTTGCGCTGCCCGCCGGCGTGCACTGGCGCCACGAGCTGTTCGCCATTACCGTGGAGCCGGTGGTAATGGTCTTCAACCGGGAACGGCTGGGCGAGCATGCCCTGCCCCGCAGCCGCCAGGAGCTGCTGACGCTGCTGCGCCGGGATCCGGAGCGCTTTCGCGGCCGCCTTCGCACCTACGACATTACCCAGAGCGGGGTGGGCTACCTGCTGGCCACCCAGGACAGTCTGCAGGGTGAAAGCTACGGCCGGCTGCTGGAAGCCTTTGGCGGTCTGTCGGTACGCCTGAGTGAAAGCAGCAACCAAATGCTCACCGAGCTCGCCAGCGGCCAGGCCGTGCTGGGCTACAACCTGCTCGGCTCCTACGTGGCCGCCGCCGTGGCCAGGCATCCGCAACTGGTGGCGGTGGCTCCGCGGGATTACAGCCTGATACTGATGCGCGTGGCGCTGATCCCGCGCTATGCCCGGCACGCCAGGCTGGCGGGGGAGCTGCTCGACTTTATGCTCTCCCCCGCCGGCCAGGCCGCGCTGGCCGAGGGCGGCTTGCTGCCGCTGCTGACCCCCGACGCCGGGCTGACCGTTACCCCCGAAGGGCCGGTAACGCCCATTCCCCTCACCCCGGCGCTGCTGCCGGCGCTGGATCCCCTCGACAAGCAGGGTTTTATACGTACCTGGACCGGCTCGCTGGCGCCCTGAACGGCGGGCAAAACAATGCCGGCCCCGGGGCCGGCATTAAAGGCAGAGCGAGGAACGCCCTCAGCGGGTGCGAATGGCCTCGATAATGGCGGTGGTGGAGCAGCCGTCCTCAAAGTTGAGCACTTTCACCTCGCCGCCGTTGGCGGTCACTTCCGCGTAACCGGCGATCTCCTCCGGCTGGTAATCGCCGCCCTTGACCAGAATGTCGGGCAGCACCCCGGCGATCAGCCGCTGGGGCGTGTCTTCACTGAATGGCACCACCCAGTCCACCGCGCCCAGCGCCGCCAGCACCGCCATGCGGCGATCCACGGTATTCACCGGCCGGCCTTCGCCCTTCAGCGCCCGTACCGACTCGTCGGTGTTCACCGCCACGATCAGCCGGTCGCCGAGCTTGCGGGCGTTGTTCAGGTAGGACACATGGCCCGCATGGAGAATGTCGAAGCAGCCGTTGGTCATCACGATTTTCTCGCCCCGGCGGCGGGCCGCTTCCACCACAAACTTCAGCTGCTGCTCGCTGACCACGCCCATGCCCGACTCGGGGCCGCCATAGAGCTCGTTGGCCAGCTCGATGGCGGACACGGTGGAGGTACCCAGCTTGCCGACCACGATGCCGGCGGCCACATTGGCCAGGGCGCAGGCTTCTTCCAGTGCCAGCCCGGCGGCTAGGCTGGTGGCCAGGGTGGCGATCACCGTGTCACCGGCGCCGGTGACGTCATACACCTCGTGGGCCCGGGCCGGCAGGTGCAGCTCGTCTTCTTCCCGGCGGATCAGGGTCATGCCGTGCTCGGAGCGGGTCACCAGCAGCGCCTGCAGCTCAAAGCGCTCCACCAGCTCCCGGCCCCGGGCAACCAGCTCCTGCTCGTCCTTCACCTTGCCCACCACGGCCTCAAACTCGCTCATGTTGGGAGTGAGCAGGGTGGCGCCGCGGTATTTTTCAAACTCGGTGCCCTTGGGATCCACCAGTACCGGCACCCCGGCCTGATTGGCGGCCCGAATCAGCTCCTGCACCCGGGCCAGCGCTCCCTTGGCGTAGTCGGACAGCACCACCACGCCGGCCCCGCTCAGAGCAGCGTGCATGCGTTCGGTCAGCGGGGCGGCATCGTCGGCGTCAAAGCCGTTTTCAAAGTCGAGGCGCAGCAGCTGCTGGTTGCGGCTCATCACCCTGAGCTTGGTGATGGTGGGATGGGTGGCGTGACGCACGAAATCACATTCCACCCCCACCGCCTGCATGCGTTCCTGCAGGGCGTTGGCGGCCTCGTCGTTGCCGGTCAGCCCCAGCAGATGAGCGCCGGCCCCCAGGGCGGCGGCGTTCAGCGCCACGTTGGCGGCGCCTCCCGGACGTTCTTCATTGTGCTCAACCTTGACCACAGGCACCGGGGCCTCGGGCGAGATGCGTCCGGTTGGGCCCGACCAGTAACGGTCCAGCATCACGTCCCCGACCACCAGCACCCTGGCGCCATCAAATTCCGGCAGCTTGATCTTCATAGGTTCCGACTCTTTGACACATGGAAAGGCCGAATAATATCACAGCCTGAACGGCTTGAGTGCGCACGGGTGGTCATTGCCGCCGGAGTTATTTAGAATCCGGCCATTCACCTTAAACTGGCGTCGTTCCATGCAAGACCACCGGCTTCCCCCTTTTCGCGCAGCCCTGCTGCACCCGCGCTTCTGGCCCGCCTGGCTGGGGCTGAGTGTGCTCTGGCTGCTGGTGACCCTGCTGCCCTGGCGCGCCCAGATGGCACTGGGTCGGGGGCTGGGGCGACTGTCGATGACGGTGCTCAAGTCCCGGGTGAAGGTAGCCCGGCGCAACCTGGAGCTGGCCTTGCCGGAACGTGAAAAAGCCGAGCGCGAGCGGATGCTGCAGGCCAACTTTGAAAGCGTGGGCTGCGCCATTTTCGAGACCGGCATGGCCTGGTTCTGGCCCCACTGGCGCATGCGCGCCCTGACCACCCTGGACGGCACCGAGCATGTGGACGCCGCCGTGGAAAGCGGCCAGGGCATGCTGCTGCTGTCGGCGCATTTTCTCACCCTGGAGCTCAACGCCCGCCAGTTTGGCCTCTATCGTCCCGGCGTGGGGGTCTACCGGCCCAATACCAACCCGGTGCTGGAATACGCCCAGGTGCACGGCCGCTGCCGCTCCAACAAGTACCTGGTGGACCGGCTCGACATCAAGGGCATGCTCAGGGCGCTGCGCGCCGGCGATGCGCTCTGGTACGCCCCGGATCACGACTACGGCCGCCACGCCAGCGTGTTCGTGCCCTTTTTCGCCGTCGACAAGGCCGCCACCATTACCGGCACCGCCACCCTGGCGCGGGTGAAAAACACCGTCACCCTGCCCTGCTTTACCCTGCGGGAAAAAAACGGCTACCGGCTGGTGATCCAGGCCCCGCTGGAGAACTTTCCGGTGGGCGACGACGAAACCGATGCCATCACCGGCAACAAGGTGATTGAGGCCGCCATTCGCCGCGCCCCGGAGCAGTACATGTGGCTGCATCGCCGGTTCAAGACCACCCCGGAAGGCGTGGCGTACCGGTACTGATGTCGTGAGGGGTCAGGCGTGAGGGGTGAGGAGCACTGCAGCAGGCGGTGTTTTTCTCCTCACTCCTCACCCTTCACTCCTCACTGGCTTGCAGCCATTTTTTCCAGCTGGCCACCACCCACTCCCGTTCCTGGGTGAGCTCGGTGTCGGACACCCGACCGGGTTGATCCGAGAGGCTGAGGCGATGGCCCCGGTCACGAATGGCGCAATAGGCCTGGCGCAGGCGCAGGGATTCGTCTTCCTCGAGCAGATCCACTTCCACCGCGGTTTCCAGAATGCGCATGTTGTCGGACCAGCGGGTCAGCTCCGGGTGCCGGGCGCTGTGGGCCAGCACCAGGTACTGGGTCAGAAACTCGATGTCGGCGAGTCCCCCTACCGACTGCTTGAGGTGAAACTCCCCCGGGCCAGCCTTGATCAGGTGCTCACGCATCTTTTCACGCATGGCCACCACCTCTTTGGCCAGCTCATCCCGGTTACGGGCCTTGCTCAGCACCCCGGCGCGAAGGCGGGCAAACTCGTCGGCCAGCGCCGGCTCGCCCACGATCAGGCGGCTGCGCACCAGGGCCTGGTGTTCCCAGGTCCAGGCCTCGTGCTCCAGGTAATGGCCGTAGGCGTCAAGCGGACTCACCATCAACCCGGAGTTGCCGCTGGGGCGCAGACGCATGTCGAGCTCATAGAGCACGCCGCTGGCGGTGCGGGTGCTGAACAGGTGAATAATGCGCTGGGCCAGACGCAGGTAGAACTGGCGGCTGTCCAGCGGCTTGTCGCCGTTGGTCTGGCCGCTGATGCCACTCTGATGTACAAACACCAGATCCAGATCCGAGCTGTAGGCCAGCTCTATGCCCCCCAGCTTGCCATAGGCCACCACCCCAAAGCCCTTGTCGCCGCTGTCCGCCAGCTGGGCCGGCACGCCGTGACGGGCGCTGATCTGGGCCCAGGCCTGGTTGACCACCTCTTCCACAATGGCTTCCGCCAGCCAGGTCAGGTGATCGCTCACTTTCATCAGCGGCAGGGCGCCGGCAATGTCGGCGGCGGCGATGCGCAGCAACTGGATCTGCTTGAACTGGCGCAGCGCCTCCATCTGCTGCTCCACATCCTCTTCCGGCACCCGCAGCAGAAACTGGCGCAGTTCGTCCTTGTAGGCGTCCAGCGGAATGGGGTTGTACAGCACCTGGGGCACCAGCAGCTCGTCCAGCAGAATGGGAAAGCGCGCCAGCTGTTCGGCCACCAGCGAGCTGGCCTCGCACAGGCGAATCAGCTGGGTCAGGGCACCGGCGTTTTCCACCAGCAGCTGCAGGTAGGCGGTGCGGGTGGCAATTTGCAGCAGCAGCTTCTGCAGCCGGGCAAACAAAATGCCCGGCGTGTCGGACTGGCTGACCTTTTCCAGCAGCACCGGCATCAGTTTTTCCAGCGCCTGTCGCCCCTGGGGGCCCATGGCCCGGCGCGGGCATTCCTGCTTGAAGGTATTCAGGGCATGAGCCAGCCGCGCCGCCTTGTCGGCGGCCATGCCCTGCTCCTGCAGCAGGGCCGTCAGCTCGCTTTCCTGTTCCCAGTCGGTCTGCCAGATATCGGACCAGATCTGGGCCACGCCTTCTTCCTCGGCTTCGGTGCTGTCGCCAATGAGCAGCTCAAACTGGCGGTGCACCCGGCTCATGGCGGTGTGCAGGGTGGCATAAAAGGCCTCCCAGCTGTCGTGGCCGGTGAGCCAGGCCAGCCGGGCCTGATTGAGCTCGTCCTGAGGCAGGGTCTGGGTCTGCTGATCGGCAAAGGCCTGCAGGTAGTTTTCCACCTTGCGCAAAAAACGGTAGCTGGCGTGCAGCTGCTCGGTCACCTCCCGCTCCAGCGCCCCCGCCTCACAGGCCGCCGCCAGCGCCTCGGGCAGGTGGCGCACCTGCAGTGCCGGCTCCCGGCCGCCGCGAATAAGCTGAAACACCTGAGCGATAAATTCCACCTCGCGAATGCCGCCGGCGCCCAGCTTGATGTTGTCCCTCAGCCCCTTGCGGCGTACCTCGGCGGCGATCATGGCCTTCATCTGGCGCAGCGAGTCGATGACGCCAAAGTCGATGTAGCGGCGGAACACAAAGGGCTTGAGCATGGCGCGCAGCTCGGCGGTGTATTCGCCCTCGTCGTTGAGAATACGCGCCTTGACCATGGCGTAACGCTCCCAGGTGCGGCCATGATGCTGGTAATAGTCCTCCATGGCGGTAAAGCTCACCGCCAGCGGACCCGACTCGCCAAAGGGCCGCAGGCGCATGTCCACCCGGTACACCTGACCGTCTATGGTGGTCTGGTTGAGGGCGTTGACCAGCTTCTGCCCGAGGCGAATAAAAAACTGCTGGTTGGCCAGCTCCCGCCGTCCGCCCCTGGTCACGCCGTTGTGAGGAAAGGTGAAGATGAGGTCGATGTCGGATGAAAAGTTGAGCTCGCCGCCCCCCAGCTTGCCCATGCCGAGGATCAGCATGGGCACGGCGTTGCCCTCGGCATCGGTGGGCGTGCCCAGCTCGCCGCACTGGCGCCGGTACAGCCAGCGGTAAGACTCCACGATCAGGGCGTCGGCCAGCGCCGAGATATGCACAAAGCTTTCTTCCACCTCGGCCCCCAGCAGCATTTCCCGCCAGGCGATCAGCAGCAGCTCCCGGCGCCGGTACTGGCGCAGCACACGCATCAGGGTGGCTTCGTCGCTCACCTCGGCCAGCATGGCCGCCAGCTCGGGCTGATAACGCCCGGCCCGGTCAGCATTGAACAAATCCCGCTCATCCTCCAGTTCCAGCGCCAGCTCGGGCTGACGGCACAGGCTGTCGGCGGCAAAGTCGCTGCAGGCAAACAGCCGTTTCAGCCGTACAATGCGCTCGTGGTCGAGTCGGGGCAGCAACTCGGCGGCGCGTTCGGCAAAATGGGACCAGTGCTTGTCGGCCTGAGCGGCGAGCGGGGCGGGCAATGCAGACATGGGCAGTTCCTTCTGTTCAACAATGGCCTTCAGACTACCACCCTTGCCGGGCCGGCACAGCGGGCCCGGCGCAAATTCTCGCGCACCACGCCGTGCTTGCACTGGCAAGGCCGGCTGAATTAGTCTTTAGCCGACTTATTATGTCAGGATTTGTGCATGGAACTTTCAGTAATCGGCCGCCACCTGGAGCAGCTGGGCGAGGCCTCGACCACAGGTTTTGCCTTTCAGTGCTACCCCATTCCCGGCGAGGTGGAAGTGCTCAGGGTGACGGTGGAAGGGCGGGAAGAGCTGCCCCTGTTTATTTCCGTGTCCGACGATCAGATTTTGTGCATCTGCTACCTGTGGGACGAAAGCCAGGTGGATCCGGCCCGGCGCCAGGCCATGCTGGAGGCCATGCTCGACATGAACATTCCCATGCCGCTGTCGGCCTTTGCCCGGCTCGACGACTGGTACGTGGTATTTGGCGCCCTGTCGCTCAACTCCGCCCTGGCCGACATTGAGCACGAGCTGGCGGTGCTGAGCGACAACTGTCTGGAAGTGATCGAAGACATGGCGGAATTCTTGTTGTGAGGGCACGAGTATGAGCGTATTGGGTCGCGTGCTGCGCAGCCTGCAGGATGCCAAGGACGGCAGCCTGGATTCGGAACGGGTATGCGTACAGCTGGTGCAGGACTGCCGTCACGCCGAACAACACATGACCGGGCTGGCACGCCAGTGCGACCAGCTCAAAGCGGAACTGGCCGGCGCCGGCGAGCAGTCGGAACGGCTGGCGCAACGCCATGGCGAGCTGGAACAGGCTGCCCTGGCGGCGCTCGACGGCGATCCCGGCCGGGCCCACGCCCTGGCCCAGGCCCTGGCGGAGCTGGAAAACGAGCAGGAAGCGCTGGCCGTCCGCCGGGCCTATGATGAAAAACGGCTGGCTTATTACCGCCGCCGCTGGCTGGAGGCGGAGCGCCACTACCACGATCTGTGCCGGCAACTGGCCATGGCCCGGGCCAGCCGCTGCGTGCGCCAGACCATGGCCGCCATTCGCGAGCATCCGGCGGTCACCCTGATCAACGCCAAACAGGCCCTGGCCCACATTCGCGCCCGGGAGCAACAGGTTCAGCCCGACGAGCCGGCACCGGCCGGCGGCCAGGCGCACCGGCACAGCGCCGACGAGGTGCTGGCCCGGTTGCGGCAACAACGGAATACCCGCCCATGACTCAACGCAAGCTGCCGGACAAGTGGCAGAGCTCGGTGCGCGCCGCCCGGGCGGTACAGGTGGCCTTTGACATGGACGAAAAGCTGCAATACCGCATTCGCCGCGAGGCACTGGACAATGGCCTGAGCCCCTCGGATCAGATCCGTCATATTCTCAGCCTGCCCACCTCGGCCAAACCCAAACGCCCCAGGCTGACGGTATCGTTGAGTCCGGAGGATTATGTGCACCTGGCCGAGCGCTACGGTCTGCAACCGGAGCAACAGCTGGAAATCAAGCACCGGGTGATGGACGAGCTGCTGGAATACAGTAAAAAGCAGGAAAGAGCCTGACACAGCAATATTAAAAAAGGAGCCCTTTGACTCCTTTTATTGCTTTCAGCGCCAGTAGGGCGTCAGCTCCAGCGCCTGACGGCGGGACTGCTCCAGCGCTTCCAGCAGAAAGCCCTGCTTGCGCGCCAGCCACTGCTCCAGCTCTTCGGCCTCATCTGTTTCCAGCCTGTCCACCAGCTCCGGCAGGGGGGACAGCATGTCCAGATCCTCGATGCCGCGCAGAATATCGAGCCAGGGCATGCGAAAGCCCAGCCGCTCCGCTTCCGGAAACAGCCGGCTGAAGCACAGTCCCACCATCAGGTTGCGGCGCAGCTTGCCCTTTTGCTGAATGTACTGCTCCACGCTGAGCTGCTCCGCCCCCAGGGCGCTGTGGCGCAGAGTCTGCCAGCTGTCCTCCAGCAGCGGATCGGCCAGGCTGGCCACCGGCGCCAGCAACTGGTGCTGTTGCTCCCGGGTCAGCCCGGCACGCCAGTCCTGCCGGTAGAGCCAGTGGGTCAGGCCCAGCACCAGACGGCCGTAGCGGGGGCTGTGCAGCAGCTCGCGCAGGTATAGTTCGTCGGGCAGACACAGCTGTTGCTCGGTCAGCAGCCTGAGCAGGCTTCTGCGACAATCGAGCCGGCGCAGGTAATGTCCCTTGTCGGCAGTCAGGTGAGCCAGCATCTGGGCCCGGTCCAGCCAGGACAACTGCTGTTGCAGCCACAATAAATCGTCCACCCAGCCGCTGTTGACCCGCAGCGACACCCGCTCGCCGAACATCAGCAATATCTGGTGCACCAGGGCCGCGCCTTCCCGCAGCTGCACCAGCCAGTCGATGCCGGGCCGGGCCAGCCAGCCTTCCTCGTGATGCTGCCAGTGAGCCAGGGCCTGGTGCAGCAGCTCGACCATGGCCTGCTCGCAGGACTGCTCCGGTTGCAGCGCCACCGGCTCCAGCACCTGCAACTCGGGCATGGAACTCAGCCCCGCCAGCCGGTAGCCGCGCTGGGCCTTGGACACCGCCCCCAGGCGCAGGCCCCCCTGACGCACCAGATGCTCGGCCAGCTCAAACAGCACCGAGGCGTCGCCCCGCACCAGCTCCAGCTCCAGTTCGCGAATGGGCTCGCGCCGTTCACCGGCCTGCACCTCGCCCTCGTCCAGGGCCAGTTCAATCTCGGTGCCATTGAATTCCACCAGCCAGCGCCGGCGGACAAAGTCGGTACAGAACAGCGGCTGCAGCCCGCGCTGCAGCGCCTGCGGGTCGGCCCCTTCCGGCCAGATGGTGGCGGGAAACAGCGACAGATCCGGGTTGTGCACATTCAGGGCCACGTTGTATTCCGGACGCTGGTGCAGGCCACCCACCTGACTGCCGGCGAGCTTGACGGTCTGCTCCAGTGCGCCGTTGCGGCTGCGAATGCGCAGCCCGGCCCCCAGCCGGCGCAGGCCCAGCTCGGCGGTGTCGAAGTAGGTGTTGGCCAGATGCTGGCGGTCGTGTTCAAGAATTCGGCAGGATGGCAGCAGCTCGGGCAGGCTGTCACTGAGTTCACGTGAGACAAGAAACTTGATCTCGATTTCTGTATCCATAGGGGTGTCCGGAAAACCAACCTTCTGTATTTGAATGCGAAAGCAAAAACCGCTACCAGAGTAGCATGACGGTTTTATGAAAAATGCTGTTTTCTTGCCTGGGGAGTTACGTTACCATGCGCGCCACATTGACGTATCGAGTGTTTTTTCACCGACACAGGGTTGGCTATGCCAGTTAATACTATTTTGGGACTCTTTGCCAAGTCTCCTATCAAGCCCCTGCAGAAGCATGTGATGAAGGTCCATGAAGCTGCGCAGCAATTGGTTCCCTTCTTCGACGCCATGTGGGAGCAGGACTGGGAAAGCGCCGAACGGATCCAGCGTCGCATTTCCCAGCTGGAACGGGAAGCCGATGCGCTGAAGCGCGAAATCCGCCTCAAACTCCCCCGCGGCCTGTTCATGCCGGTGGAACGCACCGACATGCTGGAGCTGCTCACCCAACAGGACAAGATCGCCAACAAGGCCAAGGATATCTCCGGCCGCATCGTGGGCCGCCAGATGGCCATTCCGGTTGAGCTCAAGTCCGCCTTCATGGACTACCTCAACCGCTGTATCGATGCCACCGCTCAGGCGGCCAAGGCCATCGACGAGCTCGACGAACTGCTGGAAACCGGCTTCAAGGGCCGGGAAATGGATCTGGTCACCGACATGATCCACCAGCTGGACCTGATTGAAGACGACACCGACGTGATGCAGGCCAAGCTGCGCCGCCAGCTGCAGGCCATTGAAGAAAACTACAACCCCATCGACGTCATGTTCCTGTACAAGATCCTTGAGTGGGTCGGCGACCTGGCCGATCAGGCCGAGCGGGTGGGTTCCCGCCTGGAACTCATGCTGTCCCGCTCCTGAGCGAAACGACAAGGTAAATAAATGGATATCATTGCTAACTACGGCACCACGCTGATCCTGGTGGCGGCCGTCTTCGGCTTCTTCATGGCCTGGGGCATTGGCGCCAACGACGTGGCCAACGCCATGGGCACCTCCGTCGGCACCCGTTCCCTGACCATCAAGCAGGCGATCATCATCGCCATGATCTTTGAATTCGCCGGCGCCTACCTGGCCGGCGGCGAGGTCACCTCCACCATTCGCAGCGGCATTATCGACTCCAGCGCCTTTAACGACCATCCCGACCTGCTGGTGTTCGGCATGATCGCCTCGCTGCTGGCCGCCGGCACCTGGCTGCTGCTGGCATCCTACTTCGGCTGGCCGGTGTCCACCACCCACTCCATCATCGGCGCCATCGTCGGCTTCGCACTGGTGTCGCTGGGTTCCGAGGCCGTGCACTGGGGCAAGCTGGGCGGCGTGGTCGGCTCCTGGATCGTCACCCCGGCACTGTCGGGCCTGCTCGCCTACTTCACCTTTATCAGCGTGCAGCGGCTTATCTTTAACGCCGACAGCCCGCTGGCGGCAGCCAAGAAGTACGTGCCCGCCTATATCTTCCTCACCGTCATGGTGATCTGTCTGGTCACCCTGAAAAAGGGCCTCAAGCACGTGGGGCTGGAGCTGAGCGACATGCAAAGCTGGGGGCTGTCGGTGCTGGTATCACTGGCCAGCGCCGTGCTCTGCGGCATTTACATCAAGGGCCGCAGCTACAACCCCAATGACGACAAGGACATGCACTACTCCAACGTGGAGAAGGTATTCGGCATTCTGATGGTGGTCACCGCCTGCGCCATGGCCTTTGCCCACGGCTCCAACGACGTGGCCAACGCCATTGGTCCGCTGTCGGCGGTGGTCAGCGTGGTGGAAAGCGCCGGCCAGATCGCCTCCCAGTCCAGCATTGCCTGGTGGATCCTGCCGCTGGGCGGGGTCGGCATCGTCATCGGCCTGGCGTCCTTGGGGCACAAGGTGATGGCCACGGTGGGCACCGGCATTACCCACCTGACACCCAGCCGGGGCTTTGCGGCCCAGCTGGCTACGGCTGCGACAGTGGTGATCGCATCGGGTACCGGCCTGCCCATTTCCACCACCCAGACGCTGGTAGGGGCGGTGATGGGGGTAGGCCTGGCCCGGGGCATTGCCGCCCTGAACCTGAACGTGCTGCGCAATATCGTGGTTTCCTGGGTGGTGACCCTGCCCGCCGGCGCCGTGCTGGCCATCGTGTTCTTCTACGCCATTCAGTGGATGTTCACCTGATCCCGCACCAACACAGGGGGGCCTGAGCCCCCCCTTGTTCTTGTCCTTCCCGCTTCTCACCATTACCATGGCGTCACGACTAGAGCCCCAAGGATTCTCAGGTGAGAGCAAAACTTCTGCTGCTGTGCAGCCTGTTTTGGGTGAGCCAGACCAGTGCCGCCACCCGCTACATTTCCGATGACGTGTATGCTTTTCTGCATGCCGGTCCCAGCAACCAGTACCGCATTATCGGCTCCATCAAGGCCGGTGAGCCGGTGGACCTGCTGGATCGCAACGCCGCCACCAAGTATGTACAAATAAAGGACGCCGACGGCCGTACCGGCTGGATGGACGGCCAGTTTCTGCAAACCGACGCCAGCTTTCGCTCCCGCCTGCCGGAGCTGGAAAAGGCGCTCAGCGAAGCCCGAGCACAACTGGCCGGCGTGGACGAACGTCACGCCCGGGACGTGGCCGACAAGGTCAGCCTGATCGAGCGCCAGCAGCAGGAGCTGGCCTCCCTGACCGCCCGCCTGGACGAGCTCAGCAGCAGCCATGAGCGGCTGTCCAGCGAAAATGAACGCCTGACCAGCCTGATGGACAACAAGGAGCACCAGATGCGCCTGGACTGGCTGGTGCACGGTGGTCTGGTGGCCGGTGTCGGCGCCCTGGTGGGCTTTGTGCTGCCGATGGTGCCCCTGCGGCGGCGCAAGCGCCAGGACAGATGGATGAACTAAACCCCGGGGATCAGGGATTAGGGATTAGGGATTAGGGATTAGGGATTAGGGATTAGGGATTAGGGATTAGGGATTAGGGATTAGGAAGTCTGCAGGTGCATCACAGTGCCTGCAGACTTTTTTGTTTTCCGCAAAGATGGTTGCCGCTTCGCGCCAATTTGCGGGCGGGCCGCCCGCGCTCCAGAAAACATCATATCCATGGAGCACAGGCGGCTCGCCTGCATTAGCGCCGGCAGGCGCTCAGAGACAAGCGTTACTCCACGTCATTCAGTGCGAAGTGCCGGTTGGGCTTGCGATACACCACGCCGTCCTGCTGCAGCCACAGAAAAATATCTTCCACCTCTTCCCGCGACTTGTTCAGCAGCGCCGAGACTGCCCCCTTGGCACAGCGCAGTTCACCCGCCTTCAGCCGCGCCACCAGCTCGTGGTAGTAATCCGGGCGCTGCACGGGCGTCACCGCGGCGGGCTCATGAGCCGGCTCGCTCACGGGCTGTGCCGGGGCTGGCCGAGTGCCGTGCTGACGATAGTGACGCCGAAAACGGATTTCCTCACCCAGCAGCGAGATGAAAAAGGCGGCAAAGAAGTCGAGCAGCATCGACAGTGCCGCCACTATGCCAAACTGCACCCGGGACAGCGGCCAGCCCAGGCCGTCGGCCAGGCTGGTCATCAGCCCCATCAGTGAGTCCTGATTCTCCACCGCCACCCGATCCCGCTCCCGGCGCAGTTCATCCTGCTGTGCCATCAGCGCCTGATTGCGCTGCAGCATACGGGTCATGCCGGTGGCAATGCGCTCCATCTCGATATAGGCCTGAGCCGCCTGCTCATTGATCTCGATTTCCCGCGCCAGGGCGGCAATGCGGTCATCATAGCCCTGCACCAGCGCCGCCCTGGCCTCGTCCGCCTGCAGCAGCGTGTTGGTGGCGGCATTGATACCGCCCACGCTGCCGGCGATCGACAGGGCCGCCAGAATGCCGTAGAAGCACAGCGCCTTGCCGGCGCCCAGCCGATCCCGCCGGTTGAAGCGCTCGCCCACCTCATACCAGATGTAGAACTTGCCCACCTCAAACACCAGCGCCAGACCGCCGAACATCACCTTCATCAGCGGCCCCTGATCCAGAGACAGGAACAACAGCAGGGAAAACACCATGGAGGCGGCAATGGAGGCGCCGGTGATCAGATAAATCACAAACAGGGCAAAGTGCCCCTTGGGAAGACGTTGATAGTGCACAGCCGGAAACCCACAAACAAAACGAGCGGGCATTATAGGGGGCGTGAACCCTCAGGCAAGGGCTCGCTCACGGCGGTTGAACTATATTCATTGCAGCAAGGCGCCTTCGTTTTTCCACTCGCAACCTCAGGACTTTCGCCATGTTTACCGTCGCCCGTGTTTTCGCTCCCGATTACTCCCCTTCCGATCTGGCCGCACTGCGTCAGGACATCACGCACAACTATGCGGTGGAAGAAAACGCCTGGCTGGCCCGGCTGCTGGAGCAGTTGCCCGCCTCGGGGCCGGACATGGCACACCTGGAAAGCCAGGCCCGCCGGCTGGTAACCCGGGTGCGGGAACAGAGCGACGGCGGCGACGGCATCGATGCCTTTTTGCAGCAATACAGCCTGGACACCCAGGAAGGCATCATTCTGATGTGCCTGGCCGAAGCCCTGCTGCGCATTCCCGACAGTCATACCGCCGACGAACTGATCAAGGACAAGCTGTCCGGGGCAGACTGGGCCAGGCATTTTCGCCAGAGCGACTCCACCCTGGTCAACGCTTCCACCTGGGGACTGATGCTCACCGGGCGCATCGTGCGCATGGACAAGAAGCTCGACGGCAATCCGGCCAACGTGCTGAGCCGCATGATCAACCGTCTGGGCGAGCCGGTGGTGCGCTCGGCCATGTATGCCGCCATGAAAATCATGGGCAAGCAGTTTGTGCTGGGGCGCACCATCGGTGAAGCGCTCAAGGCCAGCCGCAAGTCCCGGGAGCAGGGCTACACCCACTCCTACGACATGCTGGGCGAGGCGGCCATGACCGCCGCCGACGCCGAGAAATACCGGGCCGATTACGCCAGCGCCATTGCCGCCGTGGGGAATGAAAAGCTCAACCACCCCGAGGTGCCGCGTCCGTCCATTTCCATCAAGCTGTCGGCATTGCACCCCCGTTACGAAGAAGCCAACCGTGCGCGGGTACTGTCCGAGCTGTATGCCACCGTGGAAGGACTGCTGCAAACCGCCCGCAAACTGGATGTGTTCATTACCATCGATGCGGAAGAAATGGATCGGCTGGAGCTGTCGCTCGACCTGTTTGAAAAGCTCTATCGCAGTGACGTCAACCAGGGCTGGGGCGGCCTGGGGCTGGTGGTGCAGGCCTATTCCAAACGGGCGTTGCCGGTGCTGTGCTGGCTGACCGCCCTAGCCCGGGAGCAGGGCGATGAGATTCCGCTGCGGCTGGTCAAGGGCGCCTACTGGGACAGCGAGATCAAACACAGCCAGCAGGCCGGGCTCGACGGCTACCCGGTTTATACCCGCAAGGCGGGCACCGATGTGGCCTATCTGGTGTGCGCCCGCTACCTGCTGAGCGCCGCTACCGAGGGGGCCATCTATCCGCAGTTTGCCACTCACAACGCGCATACCGTGGTGGCGGTGCTCAATATGGCCGGCGAGCGACGCTTTGAATTTCAGCGCCTGCACGGCATGGGCGAGGAGCTCTACGACGCCGTGCTGACGGAAAACCCCGGTCTGCACTGCCGCATCTACGCCCCGGTGGGTGCCCACAAGGATCTGCTGCCCTATCTGGTGCGCCGGCTGCTGGAAAATGGTGCCAACACCTCCTTTGTGCACAAGCTGGTGGATCCGGACACCCCCATCGATACCCTGATCACCCATCCGGTAACCAGCCTGCGGGAATGCCGCAGCCTGGCCAACGACAGAATTCCACTGCCCCGCAACATTTTTGCCGATCGCAAAAACTCTGCCGGCATCAACCTGAACATTGCAGCCACCCGCACGCCCCTGTTTCACACACTGGAGCAGCTCGCCGGCAAGCAATGGCAGGCCGCGCCCCTGGTGGCCGGCAAGACGGTGAGCGGTGAACAGCGTCCGGTGCTCAGCCCGCAAAACACGGCTCAGCAGGTGGGCACAGTGGTATTTGCCGACAAGACCACGGTGGAGCAGGCCATTACCCATGCCGAAAACGCCTTTAAAGGCTGGCGGGATACACAGGTAGAAACCCGGGCGGCGGCACTGGAAAAACTGGCAGATTTGCTTGAAGCAAACAGCGCCGAGTTTATTTCCCTGTGTGCCAGAGAGGCGGGCAAGCTGCTGCAGGACGGCATCGACGAGGTGCGTGAGGCGGTGGACTTCTGCCGTTATTACGCCAATGAAGGCCGCCGGCTGATGGCCGAGCCCGTCAAGCTGCCCGGCTACACCGGCGAGCTTAATCTGCTGCAGGCACAGGGCCGCGGCCCCTTTGTGTGCATCAGCCCGTGGAATTTTCCCCTGGCGATCTTTCTCGGCCAGGTGAGCGCGGCACTGATTACCGGCAATACCGTGCTGGCCAAGCCCGCCGAGCAGACCAGCCTGATCGCCCACCGGGCGGTGACCCTGGCTCATGAGGCGGGCATTCCCGGTGACGTGCTGCAGCTGCTGCCCGGCGACGGCGCCTCCGTCGGTGCCGCACTCACGGCAGATCCGCGCATTGCCGGCGTGTGCTTTACCGGCTCCACCGACACCGCCCGGCTGATCAACCAGACCCTGGCAAGTCGCGACGGCGCCATTGTGCCGCTGATCGCCGAAACCGGTGGTCAGAACGCCATGATAGTGGACTCCACCGCCCTGCCCGAGCAGGTAGTGCGGGACGTGCTGCGCGCCGCCTTTCAGAGCGCCGGCCAGCGCTGCTCGGCATTGCGGGTGCTGTATTTGCAGGACGACATCGCCGACCGGGTACTGGAGCTCCTTGAAGGCGCCATGCAGGAGCTGAGCGTGGCGGATCCGGCGCTCTGGTCCACCGACGTGGGCCCGGTGATCGACGCCGATGCTCAGAGCGGGCTGCAGGAACACCTGGATGCGATGAAGGCCGCCGGCCACCGAATCATTGCCGAAGCGCCCATGCCCGAGGCCTGCGCCAACGGCTTTTATATTCGCCCCACGGCGCTGGAAATCGGCGGCATCGGTGAACTCGAAAAGGAGCAGTTCGGTCCCATACTGCACGTGGCACGCTTCAGGGCGAAGGACATCGACAAGGTGATCGACGACATCAACGCCACCGGCTACGGCCTGACCCTGGGCGTGCACAGCCGCAACGAATCCTTTGCCGCCCAGGTGGCCAGCCGGATCGAGGCCGGCAACGTCTATATCAACCGCGATCAGATTGGCGCCATGGTGGGTGTGCAGCCCTTTGGCGGCCGGGGCCTGTCGGGCACCGGTCCCAAGGCCGGCGGCCCGCACTACCTGGCCCGCTTCATCACCGAAAAAACCATCACCAACAACACCACCGCCATTGGCGGCAATGCCACCCTGCTGTCATTGGGAGAAGGGTAAAAGGCTGAAAGCGGGCAAAACCAATGCTGCACTCGTCACTCCGGCACGGGCCGGAGTTCATCACGGGTGCACCGGCGCCTGCTGAATGGATTCCGGCTCGCGGGCCGGAATGACCACATGAAAATGACATTTTCGCCAAGTAAAATAATGAAAATAATTCTCAAAGGCGCTGCAGCGCCTTTTTCATATTCAGCCGTTATAATGGCGGTTTTGCATGTGGGAGTGCGGCGTTGAAAATCTATCTGGTGGGGGGCGCGGTCAGAGACGAGCTGCTGGGCCTGAGGGTAACAGAGCGGGACTACATGGTGGTGGGCGCCACGCCGAAGCAGCTGCTCGACCTCGGCTATACCCAGGTAGGCAGGGACTTTCCGGTGTTTCTGCACCCCCACAGCAAGGAGGAATACGCCCTCGCCCGCACCGAGCGCAAGGCCGGCAGCGGTTACACCGGCTTTATCTGCGACTTCGGCCCCGACGTGACCCTGGAAGAAGATCTGCGCCGGCGGGACCTCACCATCAATGCCATTGCCCGGAGTGAAACCGGCGAACTGATCGACCCCTACGGCGGTGTGGCCGATATTCAGGCCCGGGTGCTGCGTCATGTGTCCGGCGCCTTTACCGAAGATCCGCTGCGGGTGCTGCGGGTGGCACGCTTCGCCGCCCGCTTTCACCACCTGGGTTTTACTCTTGCCCGGGAAACGCAAGCCCTGATGCAGAACATGGCCGCCGGCGGCGAGCTCACCGCTCTCACCCCCGAGCGGGTATGGAAGGAAACCGAAAAGGCCCTGGCCTGTGACAACCCCCAGGTATTTTTTGAGGTGCTGCGCGACTGCGGCGCCCTGGCGGTGCTGTTTCCGGAAGTGAACGCCCTGTTCGGTGTGCCCGGTCCCAGGGACTGGCACCCGGAGATCGACACCGGCCTGCACACCATGATGGTGCTCAAACGTACCGCCGAGCTGGGCGCCAGCCTGCCCTGCCGCTTTGCCGCCCTGTGCCACGATCTGGGCAAGGCACTCACGCCGCCCGAACACTGGCCCAGCCACCACCACCACGGCGAGCTGGGCATTGCGCCTATTCGGACGTTGAGTGAACGGCTGAAGGTGCCCACCGAGCACAGAGAACTGGCAGTGTTGATGAGCCGCTGGCATATCTGCCTGCACCGGCTGGCCGAGCCGGCGCCGCAGCAGGCGCACACGGTGCTGGAGCTGCTGGATCATACCGACGCCTGGCGCAAACCGGATCGCTTTGCCGAATTGTTGCTGTGCGCTCAGGCCGATCTGCAGGGCCGCACCGGCTTTGAACAACGCCCCTATCCCCAGCGGGAACGGTTATGGCGATGGCTGCAGGAGCTGAAGCAAATTACCGCCCGGCCCTTTGTGGCTCGGGGGCTGAAAGGCCCCGCCATTGGCGAGGCCATCCGTGAGGCAAGGCTGGCGCGGCTGGTGCAGTTGCTTCAGGCCTGACTCAGCACGCCAATCAATACCGCGCCCAGGGCCAGCCGGTACAGCACAAAGGGCAGTACCCCCAGGCGGTTGAGCAGGCTCAGGAACAGATGAATGCAGGCCAGGGCGCTGGCGAACGACACCAGCACCCCCAGAGAGACCGCCGGCCAGGGCATGACGGCGCCGCTGCCCACCAGGCCGCTGGCCTGATGGCTGCCCGCCAGCAGGATCACCGGAATCGACATCAGAAAGGAAAACCGCGCCGCCGCCTGCCGGGTCAGCCCCAGCATCAGGCCGGCGGTGAGGGTAATGCCGCTGCGGGAGGTGCCGGGGATCAGCGCCAGTGCCTGGGCACAGCCCAGAAGCAGGGCGCCGCGCCAGCCGGCCTGGTATTCATTCTTGCACTGGCGGGCCATGCGGTCGGCCCACCACAGCAGCAGGCCAAAGACGATGGTGGCGGTGGCTATGACCCAGCCCGAGCGCAGGTAGACGCCAATCACATCCCCCAGCAACAAGCCCGCCACACAGGCGGGCACGGTGGCCAGTATGATGCCCCAGGCCAGTTTCGACTCGGCACTGTGGCCGCCCCCGCGCAGCGAAACCCACCAGCTCAGCGCCAGGGTCACCACCTCGCGCCGAAAATAGAACAGCACCGCCAGCAGGCTGCCCAGATGCACGGCCACATCAAAGGCCATGCCCTGATCGGGCCAGCCCAGCAACACGGAGGGCAACACCAGATGGGCTGAGCTGGAAACGGGAAGAAACTCGGTCAGGCCCTGAATGAGGGCCAGCAGAATGGCATGAACTTCCATGAGGCCGTTCTCTTAAGTAAGGATGAACTCAGTATAACCGCGCTCAATGACAAGGGAATGACGTTAACCCTGAAGATTGCGGCTGGCGAACCGCTCGATTTCCACTCCCACCCCGGCGGCATTGGGCACGGCGGCGGGCTTGGTGAGCCGCACCTTGACCGACAGCACCGGAAACTCGGTCAGGATCAGTCGCGCGATGTGCTCGGCCATGGTTTCCACCAGCTCCACATGGTTCTGCTCGGCATAGGTGGTGACCTTCTGCGACAGAGTGGCGTAATCCAGGGCGCAGCCAATGTCGTCCCCCGCCGCCGCCGGCCGGTTGTCGTAACCCATTTCCAGATCGAACCGGATCTTCTGGCGAATACCTTTTTCCCACTCGTAAACGCCTATGGTGGTCAGCACCTCAAGGCCTTGCACAAACACTTTATCCATCGTCTTCGTCTTCTGTTAAGCTGGGGCGGTCTTTGGCGAGCAGGCCGTGAGGCCATATCAGCGCGCAATCATAACGGATTGAACCCGGGGTATAAACCGCGAGATGACCGCCCTAACGCTGTTCATGATCATACTGGCTTATCTGGGAGGCTCGGTGTCCAGCGCCGTGCTGATCTCGCGTCTGTACCGCCTGCCCGACCCCCGAACCCATGGCTCCGGCAACCCCGGCGCCACCAATGTGCTGCGCACCGGCAACCGCAGCGCGGCGGTGTGGGTGCTGCTGCTTGATATTCTCAAGGGCACCCTGCCCGTGTATCTGGGCTGGTTTCTGGATATCAGCCCGCTTTATCTGGCCTTTATCGCCATGGCCGCCTGCCTGGGGCACATGTTTCCGTTGTTCTTTCACTTTCGCGGCGGCAAGGGCGTGGCCACGGCGCTGGGTGCCCTGCTGCCCCTGGGCATGGACATGGCCGGCCTGCTGCTGCTCACCTGGCTGGTCAGCCTGGGGCTGTTCGGCTATTCGTCGCTGGCGTCGCTGATCACCGCTCTGTTCGCGCCCCTGTTCGTGTACTTTATCAAGCCCGAATACACCCTGGCGGTGGCGCTGTTGTCCTGCCTTATTATTATTCGCCACCACCGCAACATCAGCCGGCTGTATCACAACGAGGAAACGCCCATCCTCAACCGGTTGAAACGCAACCGAGAGGAGTGAGGGGTGAAGGGTGAGGAGTCCACCACGCGCCTCTCACCTCCCCCCTCACTCCTTACCCCTCACCGACGGGCGGTAGCTCATCCAGCGGCCAGCGTGGCCGGGCACGAACCAGCAGCGGCTCGATCTGACCGGCCCTGAGCCGTTGCAGACCGGCAAAAGCGATCATGGCGCCATTGTCGGTGCAGTATTCATTGCGCGGATAAAACACCTCACCGCTCAGCCCTTTCATTAACGCTTCCAGCTGCTTCCGCAGCGACACATTGGCGCTGACGCCGCCGGCCACCACCAGCCGGTTGAGTCCGGTCTGTTCCAGCGCCCGTTTGCACTTGATGGCCAGGGTATCGACCACCGCCTGCTGAAAGGCGTGGGCAATATCGGCCCGGGTCTGGTCGTCGTCGCCTTCGGCGGCAATGGTGGTGGCGGTGGCGGTTTTAAGCCCGGAGAAACTGAAGTCCAGCCCGGGTCTGTCGGTCATGGGCCGGGGGAATTTGAAGCGGCCGGACACGCCCCGCTCCGCCAGCTTCGCCAGGCGCGGACCGCCCGGGTAGTCGAGCCCCATCAGCTTGGCGGTTTTGTCAAAGGCCTCGCCGGCGGCATCGTCGATGGACTCGCCGAGGATCTCATAGCGGCCGATGCCGTCCACCCGCACCAGCAGGGTGTGGCCGCCGGACACCAGCAGCGCCACAAAGGGAAAGGCCGGCATGCGCTCTTCCAGCATGGGCGCCAGCAGGTGCCCTTCCATATGGTGCACCGCCACCGCCGGCTTGCCCCAGGCAAAGGCCAGGCTGCGACCTATGGTGGCTCCCACCAGCAACGCACCCATCAGCCCGGGGCCGGCGGTGTAGGCCACGCCGTCGATGTCGTCCTTGCCGCAACCGGCCTCCGCCAGCGCCGCTTCGATCAGCGGAATCGTCTTGCGAATGTGATCCCGGCTGGCCAGCTCGGGCACCACGCCGCCGTAGTCCGCATGAAGTTTGACCTGGCTGTAAAGCTGATGAGAGAGAATACCGAGCCGGTCGTCATAGATGGCGATGCCGGTTTCATCGCAGGAAGTTTCGATGCCTAGTACACGCATGGGTATAATGAATAACGCTGTCGAAAAATAGGCAGTCATGTTACCCTGCCCGCGCTTTTTTAACCAGCAAAGGGTTGCCGGACTTTACAGCCGGGCCCGGTTAATAGTAGAATTTCGCACCATTTTATTGTCATACTGGTTGGTAACAGGCCAGTTAACCGAGGTGAGAGGCACATGCCAGTAATTAAAGTACGTGAAAACGAGCCCTTCGACGTAGCCCTGCGTCGCTTCAAGCGTTCCTGCGAAAAGGCCGGTATCCTGTCTGAAGTTCGTCGCCGCGAGCACTACGAAAAGCCGACTACCGAGCGCAAGCGCGCCAAGGCTGCCGCTGTTAAGCGTCACGCCAAGAAGCTGGCTCGCGAAAACGCACGTCGCACTCGTCTGTACTAAGGCGTTGTTGATCTCATGTCTTTGAAAGACCAGCTGTCAGCCCAGCAGAAAGATGCCATGCGCGCCAAAGACAAGGCACGCCTGGGCACCCTGCGCATGCTGATGGCCGAGATCAAGCAAAAAGAGATCGACAGCCGCGAAACCCTGGACGATGACGGCATCATCGCGGTGATCACCAAAATGGTGAAACAGCGCAAGGATGCCGCCAGCCAGTTCGAACAGGCCGGTCGTCAGGAACTGGCCGACGGTGAACGCCAGGAAATTGCGGTGCTGCAGGAATTCCTGCCGCAACCCCTGACCGAAGACGAGCTGGACACTTTGCTCACGCAGGCCATCGCCGACACCGGCGCCACCGGCATGCAGGACATGGGCAAGGTGATGACGGCGCTCAAGCCGCAGATCCAGGGCCGTGCAGACATGGGCAAGGTCAGCGCCACCATCAAGGCCAAACTGGCCTGATAACCGCCGCTGAGCTGCCAACGGGCCGTGCTTCGCGAGAATGCACGGCTTTGTTTTTTGCTTTACGGTGAATCATGGCTGGCAGAATCCCCCAACAATTTATTGATGATCTCCTCGCCCGTACCGACATTGTCGATCTCATCGACCAGCGGGTACGGCTGAAAAAGGCCGGCAAGAACTATCAGGCCTGCTGCCCCTTTCATAACGAAAAAAGCCCGTCCTTTACGGTCAGTCCCGACAAACAGTTCTATCACTGCTTCGGCTGTGGCGCCCACGGCACCGCCCTTGGCTTTTTGATGGAATACGACGGACTGGAATTTCTCGACGCCATCGACGAACTCGCGGCGCTGCACGGCCTGACCGTGCCCCGGGAAAACACCGGCAGCGGCTCGTCCCAGCAACAGGCGGCGGCGCGGGCCGAGCGCCAGGATCTCTACGGTCTGCTGAACGACATCAGCCACTTTTACCAGCAGCAGTTGCGCGGGGCGCCGGCAGCCATTGACTATCTCAAGGGCCGAGGCTTAAGCGGCAAAGTGGTGAAGCGCTTTGGCATCGGCTATGTGCCGGACCAATGGGACAGTGTCAAACGGCACTTTGGAAAAAGCCGCGACAGCGAGCGTCAGCTGATCGACGGCGGCATGTTGCTGCAAAACGACAACGGCCGGGTTTATGACCGCTTTCGCGATCGCATCATGTTTCCCATTCGGGACAGACGCGGCCGCACCATCGGCTTTGGCGGCCGGGTGCTGGGCGACGGCACGCCCAAATACCTGAACTCGCCGGAGACCCCGGTGTTTCACAAGGGCCGGGAGCTGTACGGCCTGTATGAAGTGCGCCAGGCCCACCGCAACCCGGAGCGAGTGCTGGTGGTGGAAGGCTACATGGACGTGGTGGCCCTGGCCCAGTTCGGCATCGACTATGCGGTGGCCAGCCTCGGCACCTCTACCACTTCCGATCAGTTGCAGCTGCTCTATCGCACCACCCGCGAGGTGATCTGCTGCTACGACGGCGACCGCGCCGGCCGCGAGGCCGCCTGGCGGGCGCTGGAAAACGCCCTGCCGCTGATGCAGGACGGCCGCAGCCTGCGCTTTGTGTTTTTGCCCGACGGCGAAGACCCCGACAGCCTGGTGCGCACTCAAGGCCAGCAAGCCTTTGAACGGCTCCTGAATAACGCCCAGGACTTTGGCGATTTTCTGTTTGAACGCCTGGCGCAAGACAGCATGGACGGCGACGCCGGCCAGCACGAACTGGCCCACAAGGCCGCCGAAGCCATTATGCGGGTACCCGAGGGCTTTACCCGGGAAGGCCTGGTCACCCGGCTGTCGCGCCAGCTCAACTGGGGGGAAAACGAGCGCCGGGTAAAGGAGCTGTTTGCGCGGCTGAAGCCCGCCGACGGCCAGGAAAAAACACCGGCGCGCCCGGCACAAAAACTCAAGCTGACCCCGCTTCGACGGGCCATCGCCCTTGTGCTACAATATCCGGCTGCCGCGGCCCGGCTGCCGGAAATGCCGGCGCTGGAAGAGCTGTCGATGCCGGGCATGGAGCTGCTGCTGGCACTGCTGGCCCAGGTACGCGAGCGCCCTGGCATGAATACCGCGCAGCTGCTGGAGCATTGGCGGGGACATCCTTCAGAGCCGGCCCTGTCGCGGCTGGCCATGGCCGAAAGCGCCTTTGCCGGCGACCATATCGAGCAGGAGCTGCAGGACATCTTCGTGGTGCTCATCAATGAATATCTGGCCCGGCGCATTGAGCTGCTGCAGCAAAAAAGCCGCAGCCGCGACGGACTGACGCCATCGGAAAAACAGGAATTACTGCTGCTGCTGACAGAAAGCAAGGGCGGCGCGGTCTTATAATTGAAAAACGGGCGAACTGCCCCAACATTGTAGTGAAGGCCCGAACACGGGTAGAAGAGAAACCATTGAACGCTGCAGCACGCTCGGCTCAAGGGCGAGGTGTTGGCAAGCTCGGACCAGTTAGCCAGACTGGTTGATTTTTGATATAATCGGCTACTTGCGCGCCAGAAATGAGTGCCCCAGTACCCACACCCTCTTGCAACATCTAACCGGACGAGTTCTATGGAGCAAACCCCGCAGTCACAGCTTAAGCTTCTCGTTGCCAAAGGTAAAGAACAGGGCTACCTGACCTATGCCGAGGTAAATGATCATCTTCCTCAGGATATTGTCGACTCCGATCAGATCGAAGACATTATCCAGATGATCAACGACATGGGCATTCAGGTGGTGGAAAACGCCCCCGACGCCGATGATCTGATGATGTCGGAAACCACCGCCGACGAAGACGCCGCCGAGGCCGCCGCCCAGGCACTGGCGTCTGTTGAATCCGAAATTGGCCGCACCACCGACCCGGTGCGCATGTATATGCGCGAAATGGGCACCGTGGAGCTGCTCACCCGCGAAGGCGAAATCGACATCGCCAAGCGCATTGAAGACGGCATCAACCAGGTGCAGAGCTCGGTGTCCGAGTACCCGGAAGCCATCACCTATCTGCTGGATCAGTTCGACCGCTTTGAAGCCGGCGACATCAAGCTGAGTGACATTATTTCCGGCTTTGTGGATCTGGATGAAGCCGACGACGTGGCCCCCACCGCCACTCACATCGGCTCCGAGCTGAGCGACAAGGACCTCGACGACGAAGACGACGACGAGGATGAAGACGAGGACGAAGACGAGGACTCCGATTCCGACAACGGCCCGGATCCGGAAGTGGCCCGTGAAAAATTCAGCCAGTTGCGCAGCCAGTACGAAGCCGTAAGAGACGCCATTGCCGCCAAGGGCCGTACCTCGGACGAAGCCGCCGAGCAGATCACCGCCCTCGCCGACCTGTTCCGCCAGTTCCGCCTGGTGCCCAAGCAGTTCGACCGCCTGGTGAACAGCATGCGCGACATGATGGAGCGGGTGCGGGTGCAGGAACGCATCATCATGAAGCTGTGCGTTGAGCAGTGCAAGATGCCCAAGAAAACCTTCGTGCAGGCCTTTGCCCATCACGAAAGCGAGCAGGCCTGGTTCAACGCCCAGCTGGCCGCCGGCAAGACCTGGTCTGCCCGGCTGCAGGACGTCTCCGAAGACGTGCTGCGCGCCATTGGCAAGCTCAAGGTAGTGGAAGAAGAAACCGGTCTGACCATTTCCCAGATCAAAGACATCAACCGCCGCATGAGCATTGGTGAGGCCAAGGCCCGCCGCGCCAAGAAGGAAATGGTGGAAGCCAACCTGCGTCTGGTGATCTCCATTGCCAAGAAGTACACCAACCGCGGCCTGCAGTTCCTGGATCTGATCCAGGAAGGCAACATCGGCCTGATGAAGGCGGTCGACAAGTTCGAATACCGTCGCGGCTACAAGTTCTCGACCTATGCCACCTGGTGGATCCGTCAGGCCATTACCCGCTCCATTGCGGATCAGGCCCGCACCATCCGGATTCCGGTGCACATGATCGAGACCATCAACAAGCTCAACCGGATTTCCCGCCAGATGCTGCAGGAAATGGGCCGCGAGCCCACCCCGGAAGAGCTGGCCCATCGCATGGCGATGCCGGAAGACAAGATCCGCAAGGTGCTGAAAATCGCCAAGGAGCCGATCTCGATGGAGACCCCCATCGGTGATGACGAAGACTCCCATCTGGGCGATTTTATCGAGGACACCACTCTGTCGCTGCCGGCGGACTCCGCCACCAGCGAGAGCCTGCGCAACGCCACCAAGGACGTACTGGCCGGCCTGACCGCCCGGGAAGCCAAGGTGCTGCGCATGCGCTTTGGTATCGACATGAACACCGACCACACCCTTGAGGAAGTGGGCAAACAGTTCGACGTTACCCGCGAGCGTATTCGCCAGATTGAAGCCAAGGCCCTGCGCAAGCTGCGTCACCCCAGCCGCTCCGAAGTGCTGCGCAGCTTCCTCGACGAATAAGCCAAGCAGCAACACCAGGTCCAAAGGGCGCTCCGGCGCCCTTTTTCTTTGCTTGCACACCCACCAACCGCTTAAAAATCAAACGCCTAAGCCGCCGCCACAGGTGGACAGGCCCCCGCCCCTTCCCCTATAATCAGCCCACTTTTGGCCCCTTAGCTCAGTTGGTTAGAGCAGTCGACTCATAATCGATTGGTCGCCCGTTCAAGTCGGGCAGGGGCCACCATGCAAATACGGAAAAGCCGGCGCATTCATGCGCCGGCTTTTTTTGTGCCATTTGGTGTGCCTCGGCTACATTACCCCGCCATTTCAGGGAATACCGGTGTGTGCCGAATGCTGCCCGTCCTGTTGCGATTCATATACGGTACGGTTTCTGCCGCTGCGCTTGGCCTGATACAGCAGCCGATCGGCAAGGCGCAGGGTATGTTCCAGCTCCCTGTCGCTGCTCAGGCCGCAAAGGCCTGCACTTACGGTAATGTACAGGGAACGATAATCATCACATGCAAGCGGGCTCCGCCGCAGTGACCGATGCAAACGCGCTGCGGCCTGCCGGGCCTCGTCTTCCGTGGTATCGGGCAGCAGCACAATAAACTCTTCGCCGCCCCAGCGCCCGATCACATCGGACTGACGAAACACCTTCTTACAAATACCGGCAAAATGCGCAATGACCCTGTCGCCGGTTTCATGACCGAATTCGTCATTGATCGCCTTAAAATGATCCAGATCCATCAGCATCAGCGTGGCCGGCGTTCCGCGCTGCCAGCCGGGTGCTCTTGCCTGGTTCAGACGTTCTTCCATTGCCCGGCGATTAAACAGCCCGGTCAGCGGATCGGTCGAGGCCAGGTGCATCAGCTCCTTTTGAGCCGACTGCAGTTCCTGAATTAACGTAGCCTGAGCCCGGTGCGCCCGCATCAGCTCAAGGTTGGCCATCACCTGGTTGGCCAAGGTGATGAGAGCGGTACGCTGTTTCTGCGACAGCTCTCTGGGCTGATAATCAAGCACACACAGGGTGCCAATGGGGATGCCGTCCGGACTTTTCAGCAAGGCACCGGCATAAAAGCGCAGGTGCGGTTCGCCTGTTACCAGTGGAAAATGGGCAAACCGGGGATCCAGCCGAATGTCGGGCACCACAAATAATTCCGACTGCAGAATGACGTGTGCGCAAATAGAGATATCCAGAGGCGTTTCTCTGATCCCCAGGCCCCGCTCCGACTTGAACCATTGCCGATCGCGATCGATAAAATTAATCACGGCGGCCGGCACATCACAAATCAGCGCCGCCAACTCGGTGATCTCGTCAAACGCCGCCTCCGGCGGAGTATCCAGGATCTCGTAAGCGGCCAGCGCGGCAAGACGTTGGGCTTGTGCGTTATCGTTGCGACAGGACTTGGGCATTAAACAGGTCATCATCTACACCGAATCAATGGCGGCTGGAATTATTGGGCTGCTGGCAGCCTGGCGGGCAGCTGCAACACCTCGTTCAGGGGCAGCGGAGGGGAAAAACGAAATCCCTGCAGCAGGTCGCAGCCCCGCATAATCAAATCGTCCTGCTGGGCGCGGGTTTCCACTCCCTCGGCCACCACCTGCAGGCCCAGGTGATGCGCCATGGTGATCACCCCCTGCACAATGGCCGCACTGTCCTTGTTGCTGGTAATGTCGTGAATGAAACTGCGATCCAGCTTGAGCTGATTAACCGGCAACTGACGCAAATAACTGAGGCTGGAAAAGCCGGTGCCAAAGTCATCAATGGCCACCTTGACGCCCAGCTCGCGTATGGCCCGCAGGTTCTCAATGGCATGGTCGGCTCCCGACATCAACACCCCTTCGGTCAGCTCCAGCTTGAGCAGGCAAGGCGCCGTTCCGGTCTCCTGCAGTATCTGTTTGACGTCCAGCAGAAACTGACCACGCTGAAAACTCAGCGGCGACACATTCACCGCCACCCGCAAGGGCGCGGACCGGCGGGCATTGATCCGGGCGGCATCCTGGCAGGCCCGCCGCAACACCCAGCGGCCGATGCCGATGATCTGGCCGGTCTGCTCGGCCAGTGGAATAAAATCTCCCGGCGGCACCATGCCCCGCTGCGGATGCTGCCATCGGATCAGGGCTTCCAGGCTGCGTATTTCACCACTGCGGGCATCCACCAGCGGCTGGTAATATACCGTAAACTGGTCATTTTCCAGCGCCTCCTGAATTTCCCGGCGCAGGGTAATGTGGTGATGAATATGCGTGTTGATGCCACCGCTGTACCACTGCCAGGTATTACGCCCCTGCCGTTTGGCTTCACGCATGGCCAGGTTGGCATGCTGAAGCAGCTCACCACCGTCGTGCAGCGGCTCCCCGGCAGCCACAATGCCGATACTGGCACTCAGGTGCAGCGGATGCTCGCCAATATCAAACGGCCGGCACAACAACTCCAGCAGACTTTCCGCCGCCTCAATCATGTCTTGCTGCTGCCGGTTTGGCAGCAACAGGCCGAAGTCATCTCCGCCCAGGCGGGCAAGCAAATCCCCCGGTTTCAGCCAGCCCGTCAGCCGTTGCGCCACCGCCCTGAGCAGGCTGTCGCCCACCTGGTGCCCCAGACCGTCATTGACGATTTTGAAACCGTCCAGGTTGACAGCCAGCACCGCCAGCGAACGGGCCTGATGACCAAACAGCCGGCAGTGCTCTGCCAGCCGGGCCTGAAAGGCCATGCGGTTGGGCAGGCCGGTCAGCAGATCGTGTGAACGCTGAAAGCGCAGCGTCTCTTCGTTTTCGCGTTGCCGGGTCACATCCTGCTGAATGCCAATGTAATGGGTACATTGCCCCTGCGCGTCAAATACCGGCGCCAGTATGCACTGATTCCAGAAGGGAGTGCCGTCCTTGCGGTAATTCAGCAGGGTGACTTCATGTTCACGGCGGTCGGCAATGGCGGCGCGGATGGCGGCCACGGCCCGGGGATCGGTGTTTTCTCCCTGCAGCAAACGGCAGTTGCGGCCCAGCACTTCTTCGCGCCGGTACCCCGTGATGCTGAGAAAAGCCGCATTAACGTAAACCAGGGGCAAGTCCGGTGCCGTGGCATCCGCCATGACAATGCCGTTGGGTGTGGCCTCAATTCCGCGCTTGAGCAAATGCAGCTCGGCTTCCTGGCTGCGCTGCCGGGTCACATCCCGCCCTATGCCGTAAACCCCGACCACATCACCATTAATGACGATGGGCAGGTTGGTAACGTCCATACGATAGCTCTCGCCCCGCGCATTATAGGCGGTCAGTTCGTAGTGCTGGGGCAGGCCCCGGCAACTTTGCCGAAACGCTTTGCGCGCCCGTGCCCTGTCTGCTTTCGCCACAAACTGCTCGCAAGGAAAGCCCCTGAGCTGCTGCTGCGAAAACCCGGTCATGCGCGTCAGGGCCTGATTGCCGGATAGAAAGCGCCCCTCCAGATCAAACTCGAATACTGCATCCGGATGATGGGTGAACAATGAGCGAAAACGTTGTTCGTGCAATTGCAGCGCCTGCCGGTCCCGCTGGCGCTCAATGGTCAGGGCCAGCAGGGCGGCCGCCTGCAGCAGCAGGTTGCGCTCCGCGTCGTTCGGGGATTTCGGGTAGTGATGATAAATGGCAAAGGTCCCCAGCAATTTCTCATCGGCGGTCACCACAGGGGCAGACCAGCAGGCAGCCAGTCCTTCAGCACGGGTATATTCAAGAAACGGCCGCCAGTTGGCATCCTGTGCAATATTGTCGGTGATCACCACATTGCGGCTGTACGCGCTCACACCGCAGGCGGCCATGGCCGGGCCCACGGGCAACTGCTGAGCCGCCCGGCAATAGGCATCGGACAATCCCCGGGCGGCAACCAGGCTCAGCGTGCCCTCTTTTTCGTCCAGCATCATCAGGGATACCCGGGCGTCAGGCAGCTGCTGGGCGACCATGTCGATAATGTTGGTCAGGATATCGTCAAACGGCGCGTGCCGGGCGATTTGGTCCTGAATGCCTTGCTGAATGGCAAGTGCCTTGTGCGCCAGGTTCATACCAGTTTCTCTAAGGAAGGGGAGTTAGCAAAAAATGAAAGCAGAGGGGAATGCGGGCGATCATGCCATGATCTTGACAAAAAAGGCTTTAATTCTGAACCATTCCTCACCGCCGGACACGACCGTTCAGAAAGCCCGGCGGCATTATCCATCCCAAACAGTGATCAGTGCAACTGCCGCCCGTTCCTTCCAGCCGGGCTCCCGCAGCTATACAGGCGCTGGCCATAGGGCATAATAAAACGAAGGTGCCCGGTTGTGCCAGGCAGCCATCCTCTATGCCATTCATCTACCTTCGGGAGCCGCGCCATGATGCAAAAGCCCCATTCCGGCCTGATTGAATTCATTCAGGCCCACCCTCGCCTGCTGGTGCTGACCGGAGCCGGCATCAGTACCGACTCCGGTATTCCCGACTACCGGGATCATCAGGGGCAGTGGAAGCGCCGGCAGCCGGTGCAGCACCCGGACTTTATGGGTTGCGAGCATACCCGTAAACGCTACTGGGGCCGCAGCCTGGTGGGCTGGCCGGTGATGCGCGATGCCCGGCCCAACCTGGCCCACTCGGCTCTGGCACAACTGGAGCAGCTGGGCCATGTCAGCCTGCTGGTCACCCAGAACGTGGACGGCCTGCATCAGCGCGCCGGCAGCGAAAAGGTGGTGGATCTGCACGGGCGCTCCGATCAAGTGATATGCATGAGCTGTCATTACCGTTGCAGCCGGGAAGAAACCCACCGGCGCAGCGCCGAGCTGAACCCGGATTTCATTCACTACACCGCCGCCACCGCCCCGGATGGCGATGCGGATCTGGACGTGGACTTCAGCCGTTTTCGTATTCCCGAGTGCCACCGGTGCGGCGGCATTCTCAAACCCGATGTGGTGTTCTTTGGCGACAATGTGCCCAGGCAAAGGGTGCTGGACTCACTGAATGCGCTTGAAGCGGCCGACGGCCTGCTGGTGATCGGCTCGTCGCTGATGGTGTATTCCGGCTTTCGCTTCTGCCGCAAGGCACAGGAGTGGAACAAGCCCATTGCCGCCCTTACCCTTGGCAAAACCCGCGCCGATGAGCTGCTCAGTCTGAAGCTGAATGCACCCATCACCCCGTTGTTGCAGGCCACCCTCAACGGGCTGGCCTCCCGCAAGCCATCCACCGACAGCAGCGATCATTCCGGTCCCCGAGCCGGAATCCATAACGGAACATCCCGCTGAATAACGGTATTCTGCGGGCCTCACAAGGGCCAACGATGACCCCGATAGCCGATCGCAGCGGGACTATTATAAAATCGGGATCAGCGCCCGCCCTCAAGGAGCCGCCATGTCGCTTATCCTGCTGCTGACTCAGCAGATGTCGCTCTATCTGGTCATCGTGTACCTGGTAAGCCGCACGCCGCTGTTCAAGCTGTTTACCGAAGCCTCCACCCGGTTACCCCACAAGATATTCATTTATCTGGTATTTTCCGGTTTCTGCATCATGGCCACCTATTTTGGCGAGCAGACCCACGGCGCCATCGCCAATACCCGCGCCATGGGCGCCGTGCTGGGCGGCCTGCTCGGCGGCCCGGTGACCGGCACTCTGGTGGGTCTCACCGGCGGGCTGCACCGCTACAGCCTGGGCGGCTTTACCGATCTGGCCTGCGCCGTGTCCACTACCCTTGAGGGGCTGAGTGCCGGTCTGGTCAGCCTGTATCTGCGCCGCACCGGCCGCAGCGAGCAGGTGTTCAATCCGCTGCGGGTCTGCCTGCTGACCCTGTTTGCCGAGCTGATGCAGATGGCCATTATTCTGCTGCTGGCCCGCCCCTTTGACGATGCCCTGGCACTGGTGCTGCAGATTGCGCCGTCCATGCTGCTGGTCAATTCGGTGGGGGCCGCCCTGTTCATGAGCATGATTCGGGATCAGAAAACCATGTTCGACAAGCAGTCGTCGGCCTTTTCCACCAAGGCGCTGAAAATTGCCGAGCGCAGTGTGGGCCTGCTCAGCAAGGGCTTTAACGAGGAAACCAGCGCCCAGGTGGCGCGCATATTAATCGAAGAAACCAAAGTCGGCGCCGTGGCCATTACCGACAGAGAGAAGCTGCTGGCCTTTATCGGTATCGGCGCCGATCATCATCTGCCCGGCGCACCCATCTCTTCACAGATGACCCTGGACGCCATGCAGCAAAACAAGGTGATGTTTGCCGACGGGGTGGAAACCCCCTACGCCTGCTCCATGTCGCCGCACTGTACCCTTGGCTCCAGCCTGGTGATCCCGCTGCACAGCGACAACGAAGTGGTGGGCGCCATCAAGCTGTACGAGCCCAAGAACAAGCTGTTTCTCAATATCAACCGTACCCTGGGGGAAGGTATTGCCCGCCTGCTGTCGAGCCAGATCCTGTTTGGCCGCTTTGTGCAGCAGCAAAGCCTGCTGACCCAGGCGGAGCTGAAGCTGCTGCAGGCCCAGGTCAATCCGCACTTTCTGTTTAATGCATTAAGCACCATAGGGGCCATCACCCGCCGGGATCCCAACAAGGCGCGCCAGCTGTTGCAGCAGCTCAGCCAGTTTCTGCGCATCAACCTCAAGCGCACCACCGGCCTGGTCACCCTGGGCGACGAGCTGGAGCACATTCACGCCTACCTGACCATCGAGAAGGCCCGATTTATCGACAAGCTGCAAGTAGACATCGACATTCCCGCATCGCTGCACGGCGTTCGGGTGCCGGCCTTTACCCTGCAGCCCATTATCGAGAACGCGGTCAAGCACGGCACCTCCCACCTGCTGGACACCGGCCATATTCGGGTCACCGCCAGTATCGGCGAGGGTGTATTATTACTGACGGTCACCGACAACGCCGGCCTGTATCAGCCCAAAAAAGACTCGGATGGCCTGGGCATGAACCTGGTGCACAAACGCATTCAGAACCTGTTCGGGCCCGACTACGGCCTGACCGTGGAGTATGAGCCCGGTGACTTTACGCAAGTGGAAATTCGCCTGCCCGTGACGGAGCCCTCAGCATGATCACCTGCCTGATTATCGACGACGAACCCTTTGCCCGGGACGAGCTGGCCACCCAGCTGGCCGAGGCCCCCGACATCGAGATAGTGGGTCAGTGCGGCAACGCCATTGAGGCCATGCAGGCCATTACCCGGCTACAGCCCGATCTGGTGTTTCTGGATATTCAGATGCCCCGCATCAGCGGCATGGAGCTGATCGCCATGCTGGATCCGGCCACCATGCCCCGGGTGGTGTTCGTCACCGCCTTCGACGAGTTTGCGGTGCAGGCCTTTGACCGCCACGCCTTTGACTATTTACTCAAGCCGGTGGACGAGCAGCGGCTGCAACAAACCCTGGAAAAAGTGCGCCGGGATCTACGCCCGCAGGCAGTAACGGCGCTGGCCCCCAGCCGGCTGGAGCACCTGCCCTGCTACAGCGGTCAGAAACTGAAGGTGGTGGCGGTGAAGGAGGTGGAATACGTGTTCAGCGATCTCTCCGGCGTGCACGTGGCCACCGCCGGCGAACAAGTGCACACCCACATGACCCTGAAGGTCATAGAGGAAAAAACCCCGCTGGTACGCTGCCACCGGCAATACCTGGTAGCCCCCGGCGCCATTGCCGAAATCGAGGTGCTGGAGGCCGGCGCCGAACTCACCACCCGCGCCGGCGCCCGGGTGCCGGTGTCGCGCCGCTACCTCAAGCCGCTGAAGCAGTTGTTCGGCTTTCACTAGCAGCAAAGTGAGCGATCGTTCAGTCCCGCTGGCGACCGCTTACCCCGCCCATTCAACCGCTCACCCAGGTAGCACTTTTCCCGTCTTGTTTACTGCCTACACTGGCGCCAATTTCTACAAGAGGGATGATGTTATGACCTGGTTTTTGCTCTGCGTCGGCCTGCTGCTCGGCGGCTATTTCATCTACGGCACCTTTGTCGAAAAGGTATTCGGCATCAAGCCACAACGCCAGACCCCGGCGTTTGCCCAGGGCGACGGCGTGGACTATGTGCCCATGTCCAAAGGCAAGGTCTACCTCATTCAGCTGCTCAACATCGCCGGTGTCGGCCCCATCTTCGGCCCCATTCTGGGTGCGCTCTATGGCCCCGCCGCCATGCTGTGGATTGTGCTGGGCTGCATTTTCGCCGGCGCGGTGCACGACTACTTCTCGGGCATGCTGTCGGTGCGTAACGGCGGTCAGTCGGTGCCCAACCTGGCGGGTAAATACCTGGGCCGGGGCGCCAAAAACTTTATGAACGTGTTCGCCATTGTGCTGCTGCTGCTGGTGGGCGTGGTGTTTATCTCCGCCCCCGCCGGCCTGCTGGCCAAGATCACCGGCGTGAGCGTGTCGGTGTTTGTGGGCGTGATCTTCGTGTATTACCTGCTGGCCACCATAGTGCCGGTAGACAAGATCATCGGTCGCCTGTATCCCTTCTTTGGTGCCCTGCTGATCTTTATGTCGGTGGGCCTCACCGTGGCGCTGGTGGCTTCAAGCGAGCACACCATGCTGCCGGGCTTTGAAGTGGGCGACTTCTTCCAGAACCTGAACCCCAACGACATGCCGCTGTGGCCGGCACTGTTTATCACCATCGCCTGTGGCGCCGTGTCCGGCTTTCACGCCACTCAGTCGCCGCTGATGGCCCGTTGCGTGGAAAATGAAAGCAATGGCCGCTTTGTGTTTTACGGCGCCATGATCGGCGAAGGCATTATCGCCCTTATCTGGTGCGCCATTGCCCTGTCGTTCTTCGGGGGCGTGGAAGGCCTGAACACCGGCATGGGCGGCAACCCGGCCAATCTGGTGTATGAGGCCTCCACCGGCCTGCTGGGCGCCGTGGGCGGCTTTATGGCGGTACTGGGCGTGATTGTGCTGCCCATCACCTCCGGCGACACCGCCTTCCGCTCCGCCCGCCTGATCCTGGCCGAGTATTTCAATATGCCGCAAAACCGCCTGCCCAAGCGTTTGCTGCTGGCCATTCCGCTGTTCGTGATTGGCGCCGTGCTGACCCAGGTGGATTTCGGCATTATCTGGCGCTACTTCGGCGTGGCCAACCAGGCCACCGCGGTGATGATGCTGTGGACCGCCTCGGCCTACCTGCTGCGCCACAACAAGCTGCACTGGATTGCCACCGTGCCGGCCATGTTTATGACCACGGTCGTTATCAGCTTTTTGCTGAACTCCGCCACCCTGGGCGCCGGCCTGCCGATGACCCTGTCCACCGTCACCGGCCTGGTACTCACCCTGGTGATCACCGCCATGCTCATTACCCGCATCAAGGGCCGCAACGAGGGCATGCTGGCCGACGAAGCCTGATTGCTCACGCCAGATATGCCAAAGCCGGCCTTGTGGGCCGGCTTTTTGTTGTCTGGCAACCTCAGTCCAGGGTCACCTCGTAGCCGGTGAACTTGCGCAGGTTAATCACCCCGGTGTCGAAAATCAGATACTGGCCCTTGATGCCAAGCAGGGTGCCGGCCACTTCCGGGTTCTTGTCGAAGTTGTGGCTGGTGATTTTTTTCGGATATTCCAGCACCGGGTAACTGAGCTCGACCACCGGCTCATCGAGCACGGTAATAGCGTCGTCGCCGTATTTAAGGGTGAGCTCGGCCAGTTTTTCCTTTATTTCCGGCAGCAGGCGTTCGGCTTCGGCCTTGAGATTCAAAGGTGCCTCGTCGCCCTTGAGCATGGCGCGCCAGTTGGTTTTGTCGGCCACCATATCGGCCAGGGCCACTTCCACAAAACCGGAGAGCTGGCGGGTGGCCACCCTGAGCAGCGGCAGTGCCTGGGTGGCGCCCTGATCAATCCAGCGGGTGGGTACCTGGGTATGGCGGGTAATGCCCACCTTGAGGCCGGAGGTGTTGGCCAGATACACGATGTGCTGCACCATGCAGTTGCGATCGCCCCACTCGGGCTCGCGGCAGGTGCCTTCAAAATAGTGGCAGGTTTCCGGCTTCATCACGCACATGTCGCAGCGCGCCAGTTTTTTCATGCAGGGAAAACAGTGGCCCTGAGAGTAGCTTTTTTTGGTTTTGCGGCCACAGGCATCGCAGTAAATGTTGCCGGTAAAGGTCAGCGTCAGGGGCTGGCCCAGACGGGCGTTCAGGTCAATGCGGTGCTCGCCCAGCGCCAGCTGGTAGGCCACGGGGCCAGCCAGGCTGGCCGGCATCTTGATCAGGGTTCCGGTAAGGTTGCTCATGCTTGCTTCTGTGTCGTTATGTTATGAGCACCATTCTACCAGCCACCGGCACGGGCGTCCCGGAGCCGGGTCAGCGCCCGGCTGCCCGCTTGCGGGACTGCTCGCAGTGGGCCTTGAACTTCTCGCCTATCTCGCTGAAGGTAGTGATGTTTTCTTCCGCCAGCCGGGCCGCCAGCTCGGCGTCGCCGGCGCAGATAGCGTCCACCAGCGGCTGGTGGCTGCCGGCGATCTCTTCCGGCTCGTAGGTCACCAGATCGATGTTGAAATAAATCAGCATCTGATTGGCCACGTTCTGGTAGATGCTGTACAGCCGCTGGTTTTCACTCAGCTCCACGATCAGGCTGTGCAACTGCAGCTCCATGCGGCTCAGCTCCTGGCTGTCCACGCCCGGGGTAGCGGCCTTTTCCAGAAACAGCGCCATCATCTCCTGCAGGCGCCGGCGGCCCTCGTCACTCAGGCGCTCGGCCGCCAGCCAGGCGGATCTGGGCTCCAGCGCCACGCGAAGATGAAAGATCTCCCACAGATCGTGCTCGTTCAGATCGATCACCTGCCAGCCCACATAAGGGGTCTGTACCACTATACCCTCGTGGGCCAGGGTGTTCAGCGCCATGCGAATGGTGCTGCGCGACAGCTCCAGCTCCCGGGCCAGGGCACTTTCCACCAGCTTTTGTCCCATCTGGTAATGGCCGCTCAGGATCAGCTCCCGCAGGTAATCGGCGGCTTGTTCTTCCAGACTGCTTTTAATGATTTTTTTCATTACATATCAATCGTCAGGGTGAATCCAGCAGGGCCATTGTACAGGATCTGCATCGCCAGGCGATGTTACACCCGGCAACCGCTCTACAAAGTTTTGCTTCAGACTATCAACAAAACAGACACATTTACCCCTGTTCCTCGGTTTTGACCTGTGTCAAAATCGCCGACCGTAGATTGTAGGACAATCAGCAAAAAGGATCAGGTGAACATGACAGTCAAAGCCATTCGGTTAGACCAACAAGACAATGTCGCCACCCTGCTGAGTGATGCAAGCAAGCATCAGACAGTGGAGGTCATCGACGATCAAAACCAGCGGGTGGGCAGCTTCCAGACGCTGCAGGCCATTCCCTTCGGCAACAAGATGGCGCTGCACGCCATTGCCGCCGAGCAGCCCATCCGCAAGGCCGGCTATGACATCGGACGGGCGATCAGGGCCATTCCCGCCGGCGAGCTGGTGCATGTGCAAAACGTGCGCAGCAGCCGGGTCGATATTCCGGACAACATCATCGAGCAGATCATTCAACAAATGCGGATCGAGACCGAATGAAACAACATTTTCAGGGTTACCGGCGCGCCAACGGCCAGGCCGGGATCCGCAATCATATTTTGATCCTTGCCATTGATGAATGCGCCGAAGGCATTGCCCAGGCCATTCGCCAGAAGGTGAGCGACTGCGTCATCGTGACCAACCACTACACCTGCATGTATGGCGGCAACGAGGAGCTGGTCAACATCATGATCGGCGCCGGCCTCAACCCCAACGTGGCGGGCGCGCTGATCCTCAACATGGGCTGCGGCAGCATCGATCCGGCGCTGATCGCCGCGCCGCTGGAGCAGGCCGGCAAGCCGGTACGGCGGCTGTCGATCATCAAGAACAACGGCACCCGCCAGACCATTCGCCAGGGCATTGAACTGGCACAGGAGCTGGTGGCACAGGCGGCAGAGGTGCCGGTGGAGCCGGTGTCCATCAGCGAGCTGCTGGTGGGAGTGAAATGCGGCGGCTCCGACACCAGCTCCGGCATTGCCTCCAACCCGGCGGTGGGCCGGGCGGTGGATGCCCTGGTGGACGCCGGCGCCAGCTGTGTGGCCGGCGAGCTGATTGAGCTGATTGGCTGCGAAGACATTCTGCGCCAGCGCGCGGTGACCCCGGCGGTGGCCGACAAGCTGGAACGGCTGATCCTGGACGAAGAGCGGCGCTGGCACGTGCCCGGCACCGAGGTGGAAACCATGAGCATCGGCAACAGCGTCGGCGGCCTCACCACCCTGGAAGAAAAGGCCCTGGGCGCCCTGCACAAGACCGGCACCCGGCCCATTCAGGACGTGCTGCGCATTACCCCGCAAGGCATTGAACAACCCCAGGCGCCGGGCATGTATCTGTCCGAAACCAGCCACCTGTGCGGCGCCTCGGGCATGCACTTCGCCGCCTTGGGGGCCCAGGTGATTTTGTGGACCACCGGCGGTGCCGGCTTCAGCAACCCCATCGTGCCGGTGATCCGGGTCAGCGGCAATGCGTCACTGATCACCGAAGACATCGACGTGGACGTGAGCGGCATCATGGCCGCCACCCAGAGCGTGGATCAGGCCGCCGATCAGGTGCTCGACTGCCTGGATCGCGTGATCGACGGCGAACAAACCGCCATCGAGGAAGTGGGCTTTGCCTACTGCTCGCTTTATCAGAAGGATCAGCGTCTGGAGACACTGATCCATTCCCAACCGGTTTAAGAGAATTCGTATGCGTATTACCGATGTGGAAGTGATCTGCCTGCGGGTGCCCGCGGCGGATCAGGAATGCGAATGGGGCGAAGATGCTGTGGTGGTGCGGGTGCACACCGACGCCGGCCTCATCGGTGTGGGCGAAGCCGACAGCTCCCCGGCGGTGATCAAGGCCTGTATTGAAACACCCCAGTCCAACCTCTATTGCCACGGCCTGCGCTCGCTGCTGATCGGCGAAAACCCGCTGGAAATCGAGCGGCTGTGGAACAAGATGTACTGGGCCTCCAACTACGTGGGCCGCCGCGGCGCCGGCATTCATGCCATCAGCGCCATCGACATCGCGCTGTGGGACATCGCCGGCCAGTTTTACCAGGTGCCGCTGCACACCCTGCTGGGGGGAAAATACCGCGACCGTATCAAGGCCTACGGCACCTTTATTCCCGACGCCAACCCCGAGGCCAACGGCGCCATTGCCGCCGGCCTGGTGGCCCAGGGCTTTACCAGCCTCAAGTTTGGCGGCGGCGTGTTCGGCGACGATCCCGACACCGACTACCGCATCGTCAAGGCGGTACGTGAAGCGGTGGGCGATCAGATTGAAGTACAGATCGATCTGGCTTCCAAGTGGCGCACCTCCGGCCATGCCGCCTTTATGGCCGAGCGGCTGGCGCCCTTTAACCTGAACTGGATTGAAGAGCCGGTGCTGGCCGACGATCTGGCCGGCTACAGCAAGCTGGCGGGCAAGCTCAAGGCCAGACTGGCCGGCGGTGAGTCGCTCACCACCCGTTACGAGTTCAAACATTTTCTGGAGCATTCCGGGGTCGATATCGTGCAGCCGGACATCACCCGCTGCGGCGGCATCACCGAAATGAAGAAGATCTACGATCTGGCCCAGCTGCACGGCGTGCAACTGGTGCCCCACGGCTTCAGCACCGGCATTTTGCTGGCCGCCTCGGTGCACTTCCTCGCGGCCAGCGAACACGGCACCCTGATGGAATACTCCCAGAGCCGAAGCCCCCTGTTCACCGATTTGGTGAGCAACCGTCTGCCCTTTACAGATGGCCATGTGCCGGTTCCGGACGCACCCGGACTGGGTGTCGAACTAAACGAAGACATCATCGGTCGGTACCGCGTGTAATCAATGAAATGGAATCATTCGACATGAAACAACAGAGAAATACCGTAGACAAACCGCTGATGCTGGTCAGTTTGACCACCATCTTCTTTATCGTGGCCGGCCTGTCACTGTTTCCCGAACAGGGCAACGCCATGGCCAAACAGCTGTTCAACGTACTCACCGAGCAGTTCGGCTCCGTGTATCTGCTGTTCGGCTTTTTCAGCGTGATCGCCCTGGCCTGCATCGCCTTTGGCAAGCACGGCAACATTCGCCTGGGCGACAACAAGCCCCAGTACAGCCTGTTTACCTACCTGGCAATGATGATCTGCGCCGGACTGGGCTCGGCCACCGTGTACTGGGCCTTTCTGGAGTGGGGCTATTACTACATGAGCCCGCCCTACAACATTGAGGCCAACTCCACCCAGGCGGCGGAATGGGCCACCAGCTACAACATGTTCCACTGGGGCATTTCGGCCTGGTCGCTGTACTGCATCGCCTCGCTGCCGGTGGCTTACTCCTTTCACGTGCGCAAGAACCCGCAGCTCAAGCTCTCCGCCGTGTGTGAAAGCATCATGGGCCGGTTCTACAACGCCGCCGTGGGCAAGACCATCGACACCATCTTCATCTTCAGCTGTGTGGGCGCCATGGGCATTACCCTGGGCCTGAGCGTGCCCATGGTCACCGAGGGCATCGCCGAACTGCTGGGCACCGAAAGCAGCTTTGGCATGAACCTGGCTCTGATGCTGGGCATCACCGCCCTGTTTACCATCAGCTCCTACGTGGGCATTGAAAAGGGCATGGCCAAGCTGAGTGACATGAACACCAAGCTGGCGGTGCTGTTTGTGCTGGCCATTCTGGTGCTGGGCCCGACCACCTTTATCATCGACCAGTCGGTGAACGGCTATGGCCTGATGCTGCAGAACTTCATTCGCATGAGCCTGTGGACCGATCCGGTGGAAGGCGGCTCCTTCCCCACTTCCTGGACCGTGTTCTACTGGGCCTACTGGATGACCTATGTACCCTTTATGGCACTGTTCGTCACCAAGGTGTCCGCCGGCCGTACCCTGAAGGAAGTGATCCTCAGCATGGTGCTGGGCGGCAGCGCCGGCTGCTTTATCTTCTTCGGGGTGCTGGGCAGCTACAGCATGAGCACCCATCTCAACGAGCTGGTGAACGTGACTGAGTCCCTCAACAGCATCGGTGGCTCGGCCACGGTAGTGGAAGTGCTGAAGACCCTGCCGTTCAGCGCCCTGTTCATCGTGGTGTTCGCGGTCATGTCCATTCTGTTCCTGGCCACCACCCTGGACTCGGCCTCCTTTACCCTGGCGGCCACCGCGGCCAACCAGCTGGATGAAAACGCCAACCCACCCACGGCGCTGCGGCTGTTCTGGTGTCTGATCCTGGCGGCGGTGCCCCTGGCGATGATGTTTATCGATGCGCCCCTGAGCACGGTGCAGACCCTGGCCATCGTCACTTCGCTGCCGCTGATGGTGGTAATCTTCATCATGCTGTACGGCTTCTTCCGCTGGCTCAATGGCCGGGAAACCGTGGGCGAGCCAGCTCCCCTGGCGGAGCAACCGATAGTGGCAGCGGTGCCGGCCGACTGATAACGGGCTGACGACATGACTTAAAAAGGCAGAGGACCCCCTCTGCTTTTTTATTGCCCGCCGTGGCACGGTCCTGCCCCCGCTTCCATACTCAGTTCCATGCGCAAGCCATCCGGGAGCATGCCATGGCCCACATTCACTACCCCCGCCTCACTCACCTGGCCCTGCATGTGCGGGATCTCGACGCCTGCCTGCGGTTTTACCATGATTTCTGCGGCATGAAAGAAACCCACCGGCGGCAAAGCGGCCCCCAGACCATCGTCTGGCTGGCGGAGCCGGGCCGGGAGCGGGATTTTGTGTTTGTGCTGATGAACGGTGGCGAGGATCTGCACCTGGGAGAGCGGGACTACCGCCACTTCGGTTTTGCCCTGCAAAGCCGTGCCGCGGTGGACGCCCTCGCCGAGCGGGCCGGGCAGGCGGGCTGCCTGCTGTGGCCACCCCGGAACGAGCCCTTTCCGGTGGGCTATTACTGCGGTGTGAAAGACCCGAACGGCAATCAGGTGGAGTTCAGCTTCGGTCAGCCCCTGGGTCCGGCTGCCGGGCCATCGCCGGCACAGACTCAGTCGCAGTCTCAATAAAGTCCACCTCCCCCTCGGCGGTGATCTGCTGCACGCACACCGGCTCGCCCGCCTCGTTGAAGCGTACATAGCCGATGCCGGCCCGGTTCAGCAGCCGCTCTCCCCTTGAGGCTCCCACCGGTGAATGGGGAGTAATGCGCAGTTTGCGCCGGCGGGTAAACCAGTTCAGCGGCGAACGCGGCGCATAAAGCCAGCGGTTGAGCCGGTCGAGCACGTCCAGCAACCGGTGAGGAAACTCGTTCTTGATACCGCTGCTGGTGATCTGCCAGATGTGGGGCTCACCGCTCCGGTGACGCAGACGAATGTCATACATAAAGGAGTAATGCACATCGCCGGAGAGGATCACATAGTTGGCCGGGGTACGGGCATGACGGAAGATATTGACGATCACGTTGGCGGTGCCCTTGTGGGCCATCCAGTTCTCCGCATCCACCAGCAACGGCTTGCCCAGCCAGGTAAAGATCTTCTGGATCACCTCGATAAGCTTGACCCCGAACACCGGCGTGGGCGAGACCACCACCACCGATTCCTGATTCAGCATCTCCCCCTGCAGTTCGGTGAGCGCTTCCCAGTCCATCAGCCCCGAGGGCCGGTTAAAATTGGACTCGGAACGCCAGCGCCTTGTGCGGGTGTCGAGCACCAGCAGCCGGGGCTTTGTGTCGAGCCGGTATTGCCAGCCATCAAACTTCAGCAGAGTGTCGATCAGCCGATCCTGCTGCTCACTGACGGGCTGCTCGCTCCAGGCCTGCAACCGATCCATGGGATCGCCGGCAAAGGCATCGGGATCATTGCCCCAGCCCTGACAGATCATATAGGCGGTCAGGGCATTACCGATGATCCGCCGGGAGAACGGGTGGCCATAGGCGCTTTCTTCCCAGGCGGCGGTCAGGTTCCAGTCGTCGGTGACATCGTGATCGTCAAAGATCATCAGAGTGGGCAAGTGCGCCAGCAGCCGGCGTACCGCCGGCAACCCGCCCACAAAAGCCGCCAGCCGCTGCCGCTCGCGCTGGTAACGCTCGGCCAGCTTGCCGTCGAGCCGCGGCCGGTCATCGGGCAGCAGCCGCCAGGGCACCGGCGACCACACCAGCAGATACATGGCCAGCACCTCGGCCAGGGTGATCAGGTGGTTGGCGGCACTGCTGGTGGTAAAGATGGGCTTGCGCACCCCTTCAAAAAAGCGCTTCTGCAGGGGGAGGTTGGCCCGCGTGTCGGGTAACAGCTCATGGCGCCGGTAGTAGTTGAGCGGACTGGCAAACAGCTCGGCGCTGTCGGCCACCCGGGCGCCTTCCAGCTGTTCGTCATAAAGTCCCAGCTCGCGGATCAGCTGGTGTATGGCGGTGAGCATGGGGCCGGCCACGTCGTCGGCGTAGATCTGATCGCCACTCAGCATCAGCAGCGCCGGGCGCCGGGAGGCCTGCTCATGGCGCTCAGCAAGCCAGTTATCCGCCGCCACCAGGCCATCGGGAGCGGCATGGTGGGGCTTGCGGCAGGAGCCGTGCAACAGGCTGTCGAGGCGGCTGCGGATCACCAGGCTGGGCAGGCTTTCCCCTGCGTAGCACAGCTCACTCCCCCACTCGGCCATGCCATGCCAGTGCGCCTCTCCCGGCCGTTGCCATTGCAGATCGTAGGCCAGCACTGTGTCGGTGGGCAGAGGCTCGTCGAGGGGCAGGTCAAGCAGCTGAATAAAGCAGGACTCTCCCACCCGCAACTGGCGCTGGCGCTCACCGGCAAACAGCAGCGGTGCGCGGTCGGGCAGGCACAGGCGAAAGGCCAGCCGTTCGCGGCTGGCCAGCCAGAACACCAGGCGAGTGGAGTCGGCCCGGCGCAACAGCGGGCCGGCGAGAATGGTGGAGTCCATGAAAAGTCCGTTGATTCAGCCGTCGGCCCATCATAACCACAGGGCTGGCGCCTTGAAAGCAGGCCGGGCTCAAGCCCGGACGATTTCTGCCGTTAACCCTGTACCGGCTGCTCACTTGCTGAGCACTATTTTGTATCAACTTGAATGACACCAAGGAAACAAGATGATACAAAGATGTAAACAAAAACAGGGTGAGATCAAGGATGAAACGACTTTCCATCAGGCAAAAAATTCTGTTGCTGGCACTGCTGCCCTTGCTGCTGCTGGCCGGTGTCAGCACCTGGATCAACGTCTCCCAGTCGCTGCGGCTCAAGGAGCTCAGCGGCCAGAGTCTGCATCAATCGCTTTTTGAGTCCCGCAAACAGCAGCTGGCCAACTATATGGAGCTGGCCATTACCAGCATTCAGCCGCTGCTGGCCCGGGGCGATACCGACATCGCCAAGGAGCAGTTGCGCCGGCTGCGTTTCGACAAGGGCGCCGGATACTTCTTTGTCTATAACCATGATGGCGTACAGGTGGTGAGTGCCGACAACCCGGCCCGGGAAGGCAACAACTATTACAACGCCACCAGCCCCGACGGACGCCACCTGGTGCAGGAATACATTCAGCTGGGCCGCAGCGGCGGCGGTTATGTGGAATACAGCTGGCCCAAGCCCAACAGCCAGCAAGGCTCGCCCAAGCTGGCCCATATCATGCCCGTTCCCGGCACCGACTGGCTGCTGGGCACCGGTTTTTACATCGACGATCTGCTCGCCACCGTGGCCAGGCTGGAAAGTGAGCTGTCGGCCTCGGTGCGCCAGGGGCTGATCAATTCCGCCATTTCCGCCAGCCTGCTGCTGGCGCTGATCGCCGCCGTGGGCCTGGTGATCGCCCGGGGCATTCATGCGCCCATTCGTCAGGCGGTGCACACCATGGAAAACATCGCTCAGGGGGAAGGCGACCTCACCCGCCGGCTGGATGCCCGGCAACAAAACGAACTGGGCACCCTGGCCCGCTCCTTTAACCAGTTCGCCGGCCAGATCAGCGATCTGGTGAAGGATACCCGCCATTCCGCCGACACCCTGCAGCAGGCCAGCAATGAGCTGCGGCGCTTTATGGAGGAAACCGAAACCGGCATCAGCCGCCAGCATCATGAAAGCGATCAGCTCGCCACCGCCATGAACCAGATGTCGGCCACCGCCCAGGAGGTGGCCGCCAGTGCCGCCAACGCCGCCAGCGCCGCCGAGCAGGCGGAAGCCCTGGTGAACAACGCCCAGCAACAGTTGCAGGGCGCCATCGCGGTGATTGACGGGCTGGAAAACCAGGTGGCCGCCGGGGTCGACATCATTCAGCGGCTGGGGCAGGAATCGGAGCAGATTGGCACCGTTCTCGATGTCATCCGCGGCGTGGCCGAGCAGACCAACCTGCTGGCGCTCAACGCCGCCATCGAGGCGGCCCGGGCCGGCGAGCAGGGCCGGGGCTTTGCGGTGGTGGCCGACGAGGTGCGCACCCTCGCCGGCCGTACCCAGACCAGCACCGAGGAGATCCACACCATGATCACCCGGCTGCAGCAGGGGGCCAAGGAGGCGGTGCAGGCCATCGAGAGCATTCGCGACGGCAGCAGCCACACCGTTACTGAAGCCCGGCGCATCGACGAGGCCCTGCTCGACATCGGCACCGCGGTGAACACCATCAACCTGATGAACGCCCAGATCGCCAGTGCCGCGGAAGAGCAGACCCAGGTGTCGGAAAGCATCAACACCAATGTGCATCAGATAGTGGCCATTGCCGAACAGACCAATGCCGGCTCCCGGGCGGCCAGCCAGACCAGCCGCCAGCTGGGCGAACTGGCCAGCCATCTTCAACAACTGGTAGGCCGCTACCGCACCAGCTAAACCCGAAACGGCAACCCGGGCGACCTGGCCTGCCAATGCCAGAACTTCAACAACCGGTGGGCCGCTACCGCACCAGCTAAACCCGAAACGGCAACCCGGGCGACCTGGCCTGCCAATGCCAGAACTTCAACAACCGGTGGGCCGCTACCGCACCAGCTAAACCCGAAGCGGCAACCCGGGCGACCTGGCCTGCCAATGCCAGCGCTTCAGCAACCGGTGGGCCGCTACCACTCCGGGAGATCCAGCCCGCCGCCGGCGGCATTCACTGGCCACTTGATTCTCCCTTCTTTACACTGAGGTTCCGTTTCCTTCGGAACCTTTTTCTTATGCGCGAAAAACTGGAACGCCGTTCCTTTCTGTTCACCCTGCTGCTGGTCAGTCTGCTGTTCGGACTGGTGCTCAGGCCCTTTTGGGGGGCCATTTTCTGGGCCTGCGCCATCAGTGTGATCTTTTATCCGCTGCAAAACGCCATCATGGCGCGCATCGGCCCCAAGCCCAACCGGGCGGCGCTGCTGACCCTGATCCTGTGTGTGGTCATCGTGGTGCTGCCGGTGCTGTTTATCGCGGCTTCATTCGCCCAGGAGGGACTGTTGCTGTACCAGCGCATCGACCAGGGCGAAATCAGCCCGGGCAAGCTGCTGGAGCAGGTGCGCACCGCCTTTCCGTTGCTGCCCGACCTGCTGACGCGGCTGGGCATCGACCTGGAAAGCGTGCGCGAGAAGCTGTCGGAAACGGCGGTGGCCGCCAGCAAGCTGCTGGCGGGCAAGGCGCTGACCGCCGGCCAGAGTACCTTTACCTTTGTGGTGGACGTGGCGCTGATGCTGTATCTGGCGTTCTTTCTGCTGCGCGACGGCCATCAGATCACCGAGTTGCTGGTGCGGGCCCTGCCCCTGGGCGACGACCGCGAGCGCATGCTGTTTGCCAAGTTTTCGGAAGTGACCCGGGCCACGGTCAAGGGCAACATTCTGGTAGCCATGGCCCAGGGAGCCCTGGGCGGCTTTATTTTCTGGGTGCTCGACATCCCCGGCCCGCTGCTGTGGGGCGTGGTAATGGCGTTTCTGTCGCTGATCCCGGCCATTGGTGCGGCCCTGGTGTGGCTGCCGGTGGCCATCTACCTGTTCGCTACCGGCGAGTGGGTATCGGGCAGCGTACTGGTGGCCTTTGGCGCCCTGGTGATCGGCCTGGCCGACAATGTGCTGCGGCCGCTGCTGGTGGGCCGCGACACCAAGCTGCCCGACTATCTGGTGCTGTTCTCCACCCTCGGCGGCATCAGCCTGATGGGGGTCAACGGCTTCGTGATCGGCCCGCTGGTGGCGGCGCTGTTCCTGGTGTTCTGGGATATCTTTATGCGGGAGTTCAACGGCCGCGAACCGGAGGACTGAGGCCCGTTAGCCAGCCCGGCGCCGAATGCATGGGTTCCCGCCTGCGCGGGAACGACACAGTAAACCGTTATCCCCGCGAAGGCGGGGGTCCATGTCACAGACGATGCTGAAGCTCACACGCCAAAAACAAAAAGGCCCGCATTCACTGCATGCGGGCCTTTTGGCATCAATGGGCTCTGGCTCAGTCCAGCTCAACGGTCAGTTGCACCGACTCGTCGAAGTAGAACTCGTCACAGTTGTTGCCCGGACCGCTGCGGTCCACCACCAGGAACTCGTCGTTGTCGCGCAGCGCCATGATCGGATGGTGCCACACGCCCCTGTGGTAGTTCACGCCCTGACGACCGGTGGCGCGGAAGGCACGCACGGTGGCCGGGTCGATGTGCAGGCTGCCGTCACCCACCGGTGCCACCACGATCAGGAAATCGTGGCCGAACAGCGGAATGAAGGACTGGGAACCGAACGGGTGACGCTCCAGCATCTTGATCGGCAGCGGGTATTCCAGCATCTCGGCACGGAAAATATTGATAATGCCCTGGCCCTGCTCGTCCAGCTGCACCTCACCCAGTTTGTGATAACGGCGGGTAGAGCCGTTGTTGATCATGAAGTAGTCACGACCTTCGGATTCGATCACGTCACCAAAGGGCGCAAAGGCTTCCTTGGTCAGCGGCTCGATCTTGAGAGTTTTGATCATTACTGCCTCCTGCAGAGAAAAGGAAAGCGAGGCGAGGCAGAACGCCTCGCCAGGCGCTGTTACATGTCGCTCAGACGGAACAGGGCGATCTTGTTGATCTCTTTCACGGCGCGATCAAACTCGGTGTCGTAGTCATTGTGAATACGCTCTTCAAACGCCGCCAGGATCTGGTGACGGTTGGAACCTTTTACCGCCATGATGAAAGGAAACTGGAATTTTTCCTTGTAGGCGTTGTTCAGGTAAGTGAAGCGTTCAAACTCTTCCGCGGTACATTCGCTGATGCCGGCACCGGCCTGCTCGTTGGTGGAGGCTTCGGTCAGCTCGCCGCGCTGGGCAGCCTTGCCGGCCAGATCCGGGTGAGCATTGATCAGGTCGAGCTGAGCCTGCTTGTCGGCGTTCAGCAGCACACCGGCCATGCGCGCATGCAGCTTTTCAATCTCGTTGTCGACCTCGGTCAGGCCCTGATCAAAGGTCTGCTCGGCCACCCAGGGTGAATGCTCGTAGATGTCGGCGAAGGTTTTTACAAACTCGTCGCGGCCCATGGCGGAGGGAGTACAGGTCTTGAACAGGCTCATTACTTGTTTCCTTTGTAGGGGTGGTGCTCATACCAGTGCTTGGCAATGTCGATGCGGCGGGTGAACCACACCTTGTCGTGGCTGCGGGCATACTTGATGAAACGCTCCAGGCCGGCCATGCGGCCCGGGCGGCCCAGCAGGCGGCAGTGCATGCCGATGGACAGCATCTTGGGGGCTTCGGCGCCTTCTTCATACAGGACGTCAAAGGCGTCTTTCAGGTACTGGTAGAACTCTTCGCCGTTGTTGTAGCACCCCTGGCCAAAGCGCATGTCGTTGGTGTCCATGACATAGGGGATCACCAGGTGGCCCTTGCCGTTGTTGTCTACCCAGTAGGGCAGATCGTCGGCGTAAGAGTCGGAGTCATACAGGAAACCGCCCTCTTCCATCACCAGCTTGCGGGTATTGGGGCTGTCGCGGCCGGTGTACCAGCCCAGCGGACGCTCACCACACACGCGTTCAAAGATTTCCAGTGCCTTGTACAGGTGCTCGCGCTCTTCTTCCTCGCTCATGAACTGGTAGGTGATCCACTTGTAGGCGTGGGAGCAGATCTCGTGACCTTCGTCCATGAATGCCTTGGCGATTTCCGGATAACGCTCGATGGCGGTGGCCACGGCGAAGATGGTCAGCGGAATGTCGTAGCGCTTGAACAGGCGCAGCAGGCGCCACACGCCGGCACGGCTGCCGTATTCATAGATGGATTCCATGCTCATGTGACGAACGTCGGGCCAGGATACGGCGGCCGGCATTTCGGACAGGAAGGCTTCAGACTCACCGTCGCCGTGCAGCACACAGCGCTCACCGCCTTCTTCGTAGTTCAGCACAAAGTTGATGGCGATACGGGCGTCGCCGGGCCATTTGGGGTGAGGCGGGTTGGCACCATACCCGACCAGGTCGCGGGGATAGTCTTTGTTTTGGCTCATCGGAAAACTCCTAAAAAAACAAAGGATTACATGCCGGCCAAACACAGCCGGAAAGAGAGAGTTTGACGGTCGTCACAATCTTCCCATTGTATACAATAAAATCAACTTATGTAAATGACTGGTTTAGTTTTTGTATCGGAAGCCTGCCGGAATTCTTGCTTTGCGACCCCAAAGCAAAGACAATCGGCAATGAATCAAGATGCTCGCATTCAAAAATGTGATCCGGCACGCTAAAAAACATCTCTCGATGTTAAAACAATGTAGACTCGCCGGTTATCTTGATGTAAAAATACTTCTGCCGGCGTACTCCGTCGGCAGTACCTTGGACTTTGAAGACGCAATCATGCGCAAGGTAACTTGAAAATGGGAAGACTGACTACTCACGTACTCGATACTGCCAAGGGCCTGCCCGGCTCCGACATCAAGGTTGAGCTGTACAAGGTTGACGGCGAGCAGACCACGCTGATCAACACCGTTTACACCAACCACGACGGCCGTACCGACGCGCCCATCCTGGAAGGTGCAGACTATGTATCCGGCAAATACCAGCTGGTATTCCACACCTCTCCTTATTTCAAGAAACAAGGTATTGAACTGCTCGAGCCGGCGTTCCTGGATGACGTTGTTATCCGTTTCGGTATTGCCGAAGGCGAAGAGCACTATCACGTACCCCTGCTGATCGCGCCCTACAGCTACTCTACCTACCGCGGTAGCTAAGGGTCGCAGACGGCTCCTGCTCATGTCGCCGGCCCAGGGAATGGCTGGCGGCATGAGCAGTCTGCAAATCACCCACGAGGACTTCCGGTTATGGAACACGCCAAGCACGAGCCAACCCCTCAAAGCCTCCCGGCTTCTTCGGGATTTCTGGACAGACTGTTTAAACTCAGCGCCCATGGCACCACGGTAAAAACCGAGCTGGTGGCCGGTCTGACCACCTTTATCACCATGGCCTACATCATTTTCGTCAACCCCAATATCATGTCCGCCTCGGGCATGGACTCGGGGGCGGTGTTTGTGGCCACCTGCATCGGTGCCGCCGTGGCCACCCTGTTTATGGGGCTCTACGCCAACTGGCCGGTGGGCCTGGCGCCGGGCATGGGCCTGAATGCCTTCTTTGCCTTTACCGTGGTCGGTGAAATGGGCTACAGCTGGGAAGTGGCGCTGGGCGCCGTGTTCTGGTCGGGCATCATCTTTACCGCCATGAGCTTCTGGAAAATCCGTGAGTGGGTACTCGACGCCATTCCCGAATCTTTACGCTATGCCATGACCGCCGGCGTGGGCCTGTTTCTGGGCCTGATCGGCCTGAAGACCGCCGGCATCGTCGTGGCCAGCCCGGCCACCCTGCTCACCTCCGGGGATCTGACCCAGCCCAGTGCCTGGCTGGCCATCGCCTGTTTTCTTATCATTGCCGTGCTGGCCCACCGCCGCGTGTTCGGCGCCGTACTGATCGGCGTGCTCGGCACCACCCTGATCGGCCTGGGCATGGGCCTGGTGGAGTACAACGGCATTTTCGCCGCGCCCCCCAGCCTGGCCCCCACCCTGTTCAAGCTCGACATCATGGGCGCCCTGGATGTGGGCATGATCACCGTGATCCTGGCGTTTCTGTTTGTGAACATGTTCGACACCGCCGGCACCCTGATGGGTGTGGCCGAGCGCGCCCACCTGCGCCGCCCCGACGGCACTATTGAGGGCCTGAAAAAGTCCCTCAAGGCCGACAGCGCCTCCTCGGTCATTGGCACCTTTGTGGGCTGCCCGCCGGTCACCAGTTATGTGGAAAGCTCCGCCGGCGTGGCCGCCGGGGGCCGTACCGGCCTGACCGCCGTGACCATAGCCGCACTGTTCCTGTTGTCGATCTTCCTGGCCCCGCTGGCCGGCATGGTGCCCGCCTACGCCACCGCCGGTGCACTGATTTATGTCGCCTTCCTGATGGCCAGCAGCCTGGCCAAGATTGAGTGGCAGGATTATACCGAGATGGCCCCGGCCGCCATTACCGCGCTGATGATGCCGCTGACCTTTTCCATCGCCAACGGCATCGCCATGGGCTTTGTGACCTATACCGTGCTCAAGGTGGCCACCGGCCAGGCCGCCAGGGTCTCCGCCGGTGTCTATGTGCTCAGCGCCATTTTCGTGGCCAAGTTTATCTTTATGTAAACCGCTGCCAGCGAAAGCAAAAAGCCACCGCAGTGCGGTGGCTTTTTTGTTGGCGGTGTCCCGTCATGCGGGCTTGACCCGGCCTCTTGCTGTCTGCCTTGAACAGGCTCCGGCGTTCGCCGGAATCGACGGAAGCCGTGAGTTCACCCCGCCAGCCGGCTCATGCGCCGGCGCAGCTCGCTCATCTTGTCGTTCATTACCTGTTCAAACCGGCTCAGCTCCAGCAGCAACCGCTCCCGGGAGCTTTCCCGGCCCAGCAGCTGCTCCAGCTCCGCAATGGCCGCATCCAGCGTGCGCGCCTCTTCCCGGCTGATGACCCTGGAAAAGCGGAATTTGAGGCTGGCGGGCAGGCAGGAATCGGGCTCGCGCTCAAACCAGATCTTGAGCTCCTTGTGGGTGTCGGTGTCACACAGGCGAAACCGACTGATGGCACCGACATCTTCAATGCCCATGGCGGCGAGTGTGGAATAAGCCTGTGTCATGATGAGCCCCTTCGGTTGCACAAAATATTTACATTTTATTAACCGCAAGGCTAGCCATTCAGGGCTGGGAGCGCTAGGGCCAGTTGTGCACGAGGCATATGGCCAACTGGCCCTATGGAACGGCCCCGGCTGGTGCTAATCCGAATGCGGGGCTGCTTCTAGAGTGAGACCACACCCCGTGAACACGACCACAAGACAAGGAGCCGTCGCCATGACCGCACACTCCCTTACCCTCACCCTGAGCCAGGAGCTGGCAGAGCTGTTTGAACAATACGAAGCCCTGACCCGCGTCAGCGCCGAGCAGTATGTGCAACAACTGGTGGAAAAGACCCGGCCCACCCTGGAGGCCATGGTGGCGGCGCTGCAGGAAGCCGGCGACGACGAAGCCGCGGTGATGGAGCTGTTTGGAAAAAAGATGGCCGAATCCATGCTGCGCCAGCAGGCGGCCCAGGCCTGAAAAAATAACGCCATGCGCAGGGCATGGCGTTATTGCTGTGGTTACTTCAGCGCTTCTATCTGGCGGCGCAGCTCGTTCAGCTTGTCCTGCATCACCCGCTCCATGTGCTCCAGATCCGCCAGCAACTGCTGTTTGGTGTCGGCGGTGGTCTCATCGGCGGTGTGCGCCTCGCTGCCCAGCAGCCGGTGCAGCTCAAGCAGGGCCTGGCGCAGAATCGGGCTGGTGTCTTCCAGCTGATGCCATTGCTCGGTTTTCTGAAATTCCACCGGTCCCAGGGATTTGGGACGGGCAAAGGTGAACTTCTTGCTGCGCGACAGCAGCGAGCCCTTGGGCCTGTGGTAATAAATCTTGAGCACGTCCGCCCGGCCTTCACGGCGCAGCTGGTAACGGCTGATATTGTCAAAGGAGGTAATACCCATCTGGGCAAGGGTGGGATACTGTTCGCTCATTGCTGCTCACTTGAAGGTTTATCAATCAACACCACTCCGCTGCTGGCGGAGCAAACTGTTGCTGCAGGCCTTCTTCCTTGAGCAGCGCCGACACATGCGGGCCGGGGCGAGCAACAGGGCGGCAAGTGTAGCCCGGCCCGGCGGCATTGAACAGGGCCAGTTCCACCCGGACGCTGGCACCAGTTGCCTGGCCGGGCCACCCGGATCAGGCCGAGATCAGCACCGTTTTGGCCCGGCAGAACTCCTTCAGCGCCGGCCGCTGCGCCGGATCCGAGAGCGGCGGCCAGTGCCGGTCATGATAAGGATCCGGATTGACCCGGCACAGGTCAAAGGGCAGCGCCCTGGCCAGGCGCTCTCCCCTGGCCCGATCCCGGGTCCAGATGGAAGCCATGCCGTCGGGCGACAACGCTCGGCACAGGGCCAGCATGGCCGCTTCGTCGGGCACGCGCAGCACGCCGCACAGGGGGCCGGCAGGCCAGGCGGGAAACAGCGTCATGGCCGGTTCGCTGCCTTCAATCAGCGTGGCCGGGTAATACCAGCCGTCCTCGTCGTCGGGCAGGTAACCGCCACAGCGAATGCGCCCGCCCTGGCGCTCGGCCTCGCGCAGCTGGCGTTCCAGCCATTCCCGCTGACCGCTCTTGGCCAGGGGGCCCAGCTCCACGCCCATATCATCGGGCCGGCCCGGGCGCAGCTGCTCCAGCCGGGCGGTAAGCAGCTCCAGAAAGGGCTCTGCCAGCCCGGGGGTGATCAGCACCCCGCCTTCGCTCTGGCGCCAGCTGGCCCGGTAGCGAAAACCATCATTCAGCACCGACTCCACCGCCGGCGCCAGCTCGGCGTCATCCAGGATCAGCTGCACACTGGCCCGGGCCAGCTCAAGCCGCACCGGCTTGAGCCGGGCACCGGCCAGCGCCGCCATGGCCGCCCCGCCCCGGCGCTCACCGCTGTAGGCCAGGCCGCCGATGCGCGAGTCCGCCACCAGCCCGGCCACCTGCTCCTTGGAAATGCGCAGCGGCGTCACCAGGCCTTCCGGCACCCCGGCTTCGGTCATCAGCCGCGCCAGCACGGCCACCAGGCCGGACAAATGCTCCGCCGGCTTCAGCAACAGGCCATTACCCGCCATCAGCGCCGGCACCAGCACGCGAAAACACTGCCACAGCGGCGCCGGACCGGCGGTCAGCGCCAGCATCAGTCCCAGCGGCCGCTGGCTGAGCTGACTGCGCGCCGAGGGCAGCATGGCCTGGCCGTGGGCGGCGAAATGGGCGCATTCCTCGGCGCAGCGCGCCACCTCCTGCAGGCAGTCGGCCAGCAGGCTGCCGGTTTCCAGGCAGAGCTCCCGGGCCAGGCGCTCACGCCCTGCCGACAGGGTGGAGGCCAGCCGGAACAGCAGCGCCGCCCGCTCCGCCGGCGCCACATTCTGCCAGTCTTCTGTGGCCGCGTGGGCCCGGGCCAAGCTCTGTTCCAGGCCGGCGCCGCTCAGGCAGGCATGATGGGCCAGCACCCGCCCGGTGCTGGGATCAAAGGAAACAAAGGTCATCACACGGCTCCTTGGGCCGGGCTCACCGCCCCCTCGGTAACGAAATCGGCTGGTATACTGAATGCGATGGTGGCACTCGACACCAGGTTGTTACCGACGTTATTGATTTGTTAACTGGCCGGCAATGGCCAGTTTCCTCCGTTAAATGGAACCAGGAGAGAATACCCATGCCCGAGCCGACGGCCGGCTTTTATTTACGCTGGCAGCGCCTGCTGCCCTTTCTCGGCTGGTGGCCCCTGGTCAATGGCGCCAGCCTGCGGGCCGACGCCCAGTCCGGCCTGACCAACGCCATCGTGGTGCTGCCCCAGGGGGTGGCCTATGCCCTGATCGCCGGGCTGCCGCCGGAATACGGCCTCTACGCCGCCATTATTCCCGCCGTTATTGCCGCCCTGTTTGGCTCGTCCTGGCATCTGATCTCCGGCCCCACCGCCGCCATGTCGGTGGTGGTGTTTACCTCGGTCAGCCCGCTGGCCGAGCCCGGCAGCGCCGCCTTTATCGCCCTGGCGCTGACCCTGACGCTGATGAAGGGGGTGTTTCAGCTGGTGCTGGCCCTGGCCCGGCTGGGGGTGCTGGTCAATTTTGTGTCCCAGTCGGTGGTGATCGGTTTTACCGCCGGCGCCGCCGTGGTCATCGCCTCCAGCCAGTTGCCCACCCTGCTGGGCATTGCGGTCAATAACGAAGGCAGCGTGCCCGGCACCTGGTGGCAATTGCTGCATCATCTGACGGAGGTGGACTATTACAGCCTGACGGTGGCCCTGTTTACCGTGCTCGCCTGTGTGGGCATCAAGCGCTGGCGGCCGCGCTGGCCCAACATGCTGATTGCCCTGGCCCTGGCCAGCGGACTGGCGGTGCTGATCGATCCCACTCATGCGCACATCGCCCTGGTGGGCGCCATTCCCACCGGCCTGCCGCCGCTCAGCCTGCCCGATTTGAGCCTGACCAGCATCAGCGCCCTGGCCCCGGGGGCCCTGGCCATCAGCCTGCTGGGGCTGGTGGAGGCCGCCGCCATTTCCCGGGCCATCGCCAGCCGCTCCCATCAGCGCCTGGACGACAACCAGGAGTTCATCGGTCAGGGACTGTCGAACATCGTCGGCGCCTTTTTCTCCTGCTATGCCTCATCGGGATCCTTTACCCGTTCGGGCATCAACTATACCTCCGGCGCCCGCACCCCCATGGCGGCGATGTTCGCCTCCGGCTTTCTGCTGCTGATCATCCTGCTGGCCCCCGGCATCACCACCTGGCTGCCCCGCCCGGCCATGGCCGGGCTGCTGCTGGTGGTGGCCTGGAACCTGATCGATTTTCATCATATTCGGCTGATCATGCGCGGCTCCCGTTCCGAGGCCACCGTGCTCACCGCCACCTTTGCCGCCACCCTGCTGGTGGAGCTGGAATTCGCCATTTACACCGGGGTGATACTGTCGCTGGTGTTCTACCTCAAGCGCACCTCCACCCCCCGGGTGGTGTCGATCCTGCCCGACCCGGACAGCAAGCATCCGTTTTTCGTCAACGCCGAGCGCCGGCGCCTGCCCTACTGCCCCCAGCTCAGGGTGATCCGCATCGAGGGCTCGCTGTTCTTCGGCGCGGTCAACCATGTGCAGGAATACCTGCAGGCCATCCGCGAGCCCCGGCTGCTGATCGTGGGCAACGGCATCAATTTTGTGGACATGGTGGGCGCCGACATGCTGGTACAGGAGGCCGAACGCCGCCGGGAGCTGGGCGGCGATCTGTATCTGTGCAACCTGCGTGAAGGCGTGCTGCGCTTTTTGCTGCGCAATAACCGGCTCGACGATATTCGCCGGGACCATGTGTTCATCAACAAGGGCCAGGCCATTCACCGCATCTACGATCAGCTGGATGCCGAGGTGTGCCGCACCTGCACCGCGCGCATCTTCCGGGAATGTCATATTCGGCCACCGGGGCAGCCGGCGGAGAAAGCAAAGGCGGAAGACTGACGGCGCGCTGGCCATATGGCCGGCGCGCAACTGGCCCTGTTCAGGGCAGGGGTGAGGGTTAGAGTGTGTTAACACCTTGTTATTTTTAGCCGTTGCCAGTGAGGCCAGTGCCATGACCGATCTTCTTCACGACCACCCCAGCCGGTTGCGCCCGGTGCGCGAACTGTTCAACCTCGACATAGACATGCAGGTACCGGTGTTCGAGCACAGGGACGAGCACGTACCCGACATCGATCCCAGCTACTGTTTCAATCCGGACGTCACCCTGGCCATTCTGGCCGGTTTCACCCGCAACCGCCGGGTACTGCTGCAGGGCCTGCACGGCACCGGCAAGTCCACCCACATCGAGCAGGTGGCCGCCCGCCTCAACTGGCCTTGCGTGCGGGTCAACCTGGACGGCCACATCAGTCGCCTGGATTTGGTGGGCAAGGACACCATAGTGCTGGAGGAAGGCAAGCAGATCACCCGCTTTCAGGAAGGCATAGTGCCCTGGGCGCTGCGCCGGCCGGTGGCGCTGATCTTTGACGAGTTCGACGCCGGCCGCCCCGACGTGATGTTCGTGATCCAGCGCATTCTGGAGCAGGACGGCAAGTTCACCCTGCTCGATCAGAACCAGGTGATCACGCCCAACCCCCATTTCCGCCTGTTCGCTACCGCCAATACCGTGGGCCTGGGCAACATCACCGGCCTGTATCACGGCACCCAGCAGATCAACCAAGCCCAGATGGACCGCTGGAACATCGTCGCCAAGCTCGACTACCTGCCCCGGGAAGACGAAATTCGCATCATTCAGGGCAAGGTACCCCGCTACAACGACACCCGTGGCCATGAGCTGATCAGCCGAATGGTGGCGGTGGCCGAGCTCACCCGGGCCGGCTTTGCCGCCGGGGATCTGTCCACCCTGATGTCGCCCCGCACCCTGATCGCCTGGGCCGAAAACAACGAGATCTTCAATGATACCGCGCTGGCATTCCGGCTGTCGTTTCTCAACAAGTGCGACGAGGGCGAGCGTCCGCTGGTGGCCGAGTATTACCAGCGCTGCTTCGATCAGGAGCTGCCCGAGCCCCAGGCCCTGCAACTGACGGCGGTGTAACTCATGGCCGCCCCCACCGACAACACCCCGAATGCGGCCGCCGAGGCCCGCCGCCAGCAGCGGCTGGAAGAGCTGTGTGCGGCCCTGATCCGGGCCCAGTCGGCTCAGGCCGAAGTGCGCTACCGGGGCCACCGGCTGGAATGGCGCGGCAAGGCCTATCCGCTGCGCGCCCCCCACCTGCAACTGGACGCGCAACAGGACGACTGGGGGTCATGCCGGGGCGTGGCCGATGCCATTGCCCTGCGTCTGCGCCACCACGATCCCGAGCTGCACCGCCACTGGTTGCCCACGCCGCCGGTGGCCCGGCTGGTGTTCGAGCTGCTGGAGCAGCTTCGTGTCGAATCCCTGGTGCCCGCCCACCATCCCGGCAGCCGCCGCAACCTGCATTACCGCTTCAGCGCCTGGAGCAACCGCTTTCTGGCCTCGGGCCAGACCGAAAGCCACCTGGGTCTGCTGCTGTTCACCCTGTCGATGATGAGCTGGGTGCAGCTCGGCGGCGGCCCCATCGACGAGGGCACCGAGCACCTGATCGAGTCGACCCGCATGTTTTTGCTGCGGGAAATCGGCCAGCCCTTTGGTCGCATTCGCCGCTGCCGGGAAGATCAGGCCGCCTTTGCCGAGCAGGCGCTGGCCATTGCCCTCTCCGTCAACGAGCTGGTGGCCGATCTGCAACAGCAACTGGCCGGGAATGAGCAGGACCAGGACGCCCTGGAGGAAGTCGGCAACGGCTTTGGCCTGCTGCTGGATTTCGATGGCGACGGCGATCAGGCCGGCAGCCAGGCCGGCGGCGCTTCCCCCCGAAACAGCGATGGCGAGGCCGCTTACCGCATTTTTACCGGTCGCTACGACAAGGAATGGCAGGCCGCCAGAAAGGTACGCCCCGAACTGCTGGAGCGGCTGCGCCGGCAGCTGGATCAGCGCATTCGCGAGCAGGGGCTCAACCTCAACGGTCTCACCAAAAAGCTGCGCCGGCTGCTGGCCCGGCCCCACCAGGACGGCTGGCGCTTTGGCGAGGAGGAAGGCCGGCTCGACGGCCGCCGGCTGTCGACCCTGGTCACCAGCCACGCCGACCGCCGGGTATTCAAGCAACCCAGGGAGGAATGGCGGGCCAATGCCGCGGTCACCATTCTGGTGGACAACTCCGGCTCCATGCGTCCCCACATGGAGCACATTGCCATGCTCATCGATTTGCTGGTGCAGGGGCTGGAGCGCACCGGCGCCCGCACCGAGGTACTGGGCTTTACCACCGGCCACTGGAACGGCGGCCAGCCGCTGAAGGACTGGCAACGCCGGGGCTGGCCGGCCAACCCGGGCCGGCTCAACGAGCGCTGCCACCTGGTGTACAAAAACAGCGACACCCCCTGGCGCCGGGCCCGGCGCAGCCTGGCGGCCCTGCTCAAGAGCGACCTGTTCCGTGAAGGGCTGGACGGCGAGGCGCTGCTGTGGGCCGAACAGCGGCTGCTGGCCGAGCACGTCAACGAGCGTATTCTGCTGGTGATCTCCGACGGCTGTCCCATGGACACCGCCACCCGCCAGAGCAACGCCGACGACATTCTCGACGCTCACCTGATGGCGGTGGCCGATCGCATCGACCGGGATCCGCGCATTCGGCTGTGCGCCCTGGGGGTCGGGCTGGATCTGAGCCGTTATTACCGCCACAACCAGCTGCTGGATCTGGAGCACAGCCCCGACAACCGGATTTTTGATGAAATCCTGGCCCTTATCACAAGGGCCATGCGGGGCTGAGCCAGCCGCCAACGGCGGCTTTCCGGAAACATAAAAGTTAACATCAATTTTACAATAATCATTTTTAATTCATTGAAAATAAAATATTTTTAGTCTGGACCCAGTGCGAAAACACAAGTGGCCCTAACCAATTTAACAGCCTCATTCAAAGATACAGTCAGGCTTTCGAGAAAGCCGGACACCACGGCCAGCCGTCCTGGCGGTCCCTTACAGGGCAGAGCGGCGTGTATTGAGCCAGTCTCGCGGAGTGTTCGCACTCCGGCTATCACGGAAGGTAAACGCCCGGTGACCACCGGGCCACACAACTGGAGCAAGAAACCATGATATTCAAGCAACGTTTTGTGAAATCCGTCTCCCTCGCCCTTTGCCTTGGCGCCGCCATGGCCAGCCCCCATGTCCTGGCGAAGACGTTTCGCATCGCAGTCGGTGACGCTGCCGGCAGTGCCCAGCATCAGCTGGGTCTGAAGTTTTCCGAAGCATTTGCAGAAAAAACCGGCGGCAAGCACGACACCCAGATGTTCCTCAACGGCCAGCTGGGCGATGAGCAGGCCACCGTCAACGATGCCGCCATGGGATTGCTCGACTTCTCCATTCTGGCCATCAATAACGTGACTCCCTTTTCGCCGTCCGTGGGGGTACTGACCCTGCCCTACATGATGCAGAGCCTGGATGACGCCGTGGCCCTGACTCAGGGAGAGGTGGGTCAGAAGCTGGTGGAAAACACCATTCGTGATGCCGGTGTGCGCATTGTGGGCTGGACCTATACCGGGTTTCGGGTGCTGACCAACTCCAAAAAACCGGTGCACAGCCTGGACGATCTGCAGGGCCTCAAGATTCGGGTGCCCAACAACGAGATCATGATCGATACCTACCGCGCCTGGGGCATCAACCCCACCCCCATGGCCTGGTCCGAAACCTTTACCGGCCTGCAGATGGGCGTGGTCGACGGTCAGGACAACCCCTATATCACCGTTTCTTCCATGAAGTTCGACGAGGTGCAGAAGTACATCACCAACATTCGTTACCTGTTCTCCATTGAGCCGCTGGTCATGTCCGAAGCCGTGTTCCAGGAACAGCCGGAAGACGTGCAGCAGGCGATTCTGGAAGCCGGCAAGGTAGCCACCGAGCACAGCGCCCAGTGGCTGGTTGCCCAGGAAGACAAGATCAAGGCCGAGCTGGTTGAGAAGGGCATGGAAATTACCGAGCCGGCAGACGGCGAGAAAGCGTGGATTGAAAAGGCCGTCAGCCAGGTCTGGCCCAAGTACTACGATCAACTGGGTGGCAAGGAAGAGCTGAACAAGATCCTGAAATCCCTGGGCCGGGACACCATCTAAGCAATTGGCCTAGTGATACTGCCCCCGGCCCCGCCGGGGGCAGCGTCCATCAGGGAGGAAAATGCCATGAGTATCGGCAAACTTACTTATAAAATTCTCGACAACATTGAACGGGTTCTTTGCAGCACCCTGCTCGCCACCTTTGTTGTCATTCTGTTTATTCAGATCATTTCGCGGCAGTTGTTCGACTACTCCATTGCCTGGAGTGAAGAACTATCCACTTACATGTTTGTCTGGTTCGTCTACTTTGGGGCCAGCTACGCCACCAAACTGGCGGCCCACAACCGGGTCACCTTTCAGTTCAAGCTGTTTCCGCCCAGGGTGGCGGTATACAGCGAAGCCCTGGCCGATCTGATCTGGGTAGGTTTCAACAGCTATTTCGTCTGGCTCAGTTACGACTTTGTATTCAACAAGATGAACCTGTTCTGGAAGTCCCAGACTCTTGGGTTTCCGATGAAATACGTGTACGTGATCCTGCCCGTCGCCTTTGCGCTGATGACCTTTCGCATTCTGCAGGTGAACTACTACAAGCTGATCAAGGGCATCGACATTCGCGATCCCGAGTCACTGGAAGTGGAAAAGCTGATGGACTCGGCGAAATCGCCAGCGTCGCCGGCCTCGTCGGCACAAGACAACCCCCAGTCCCCCACTCAGGGCCGCGTCAAAGCCGGAGCTCATCATGGTTGAATCTTCTGTCGTACTGATCCTGTTTGGCAGCTTTCTGACCCTGCTGCTGCTGGGCGCCCCCATCAGTGTATCGCTCGGGGTATCGGCGCTGGCATCCTTTCTGTATCTGGGTGAAAACCCCATCAAGTTCGTGCAGATCGCCTTTACCTCGGTAGGCTCCTTTCCGCTGATGGCGCTGCCCGCCTTTATTCTGGCCGGCGCCCTGATGGAGGCCGCCGGCATTTCCAAACGGCTGGTGGACCTGGCGGAAAGTTTTGCCGGCCCCTTTACCGGGGGCATGTCGGCCGCCACCGTGATGGCCTGCATGTTCTTTGGCGCCATTTCCGGCTCCGGCCCGGCCACCACCGCCGCCGTGGGCATGCTGATGATTCCGGCCATGGTCGAGCGCGGCTACGGCAAGGGCTACGCCTCCGCCATTACCGCCTCATCCGGCGGCCTGGGCGTGGTGATTCCGCCCTCCATTCCCATGGTGATCTTCGGCATTTCCGCCATCGGCCTGATGCCGCCCCCCGAAGCCATTGCCGAGCACGGCCAGTTCCAGTCGGTGTCGATTCCCAAGCTGTTTATCGCCGGCTTTCTGCCGGGGCTGGTGCTGTCCTGCGGTCTGCTGACCATGAACTATTTTCTGTGTAAAAAGCAGAACTACACCGGCACCACCGAAGGCTGGTCCGGCGCCAACATTCTCACCGCGCTGCGCAAGGGCACCTGGTCGGTGCTGGCTCCCATCGTGATTCTCGGGGGCATTTACAGCGGCCTGTTCACCCCCACCGAGTCGGCCATTGTCGCCATCTTCTACACCCTGTTCATCGGCTTTTTCGTGCACCGGGAGCTGAAGGTGAAGGATGTGCTGCGCTCGCTGGAAACCACCACCTGGCTCACCGGCCGCGTGCTGCTGATCCTGTTTACCGCCACCGTGTTCGGGCGGCTGCTGGTGGAAAACCAGATTCCGGCCATCGTCGCCTCCTCGATGCTGGAGATGACCAGCAACATCTACCTGATCTGGGCGCTGATCATCTTCTTCCTGCTGTTTGTGGGCATGTTCATGGAGACCCTGGCGGCCATTCTGATCCTCACCCCGGTGCTGTTGCCGGTGGCCTACAGCCTGGGAATTGACCCGGTGCACTTCGGCATAGTAGTGGTGTGCTGCCTGTCCATCGGCTTTCAGACCCCGCCCCTGGGCGAGAACCTGTTTATTGCCTCCGGGGTGTCGGGCACTTCCATCGAGGAAATTTCGCTGCGGGCCCTGCCCTTTGCGCTGACCTCGGTGGTTGCCGTGTTCATTGTCGCCTTTGTACCGGAAATTACCCTGTTCCTGCCCAGGCTGCTCGGCTACTAGGGCAACAGGCTCAGACGAGTGTTCAACGCCGCCGGCGTGATCGGGGTCAAGGCCCGATCGCCCCGGCGGCCTCATCATGAGGTCATGGTTCGGCGACTATGCTGAACATGATCAAACCCCAGTTCCAGCCAGTAAGGGAGTGCCACATGCTGCCGCAAGTCAACAAAATCCTGTATTGCACCGATCTGTCGAAGAACGCCTCCTATGCCTTTCAGTATGCCGTGTATCTGGCCAGGCAGACCGGTGCCGACATTCATATTCTCAAGGTGGTGGAGCAGCTCTCCGGTGACGAGAAGCTCACCCTGCAGTCCTACATTCTCAACCAGAGCAGCCGGGAAGAGTTTCTGCACCAGCGCCTGAATCATGCCAGGGCCCAGTTGCAGGAACGCCAGGATTACTTCTGGGAACACATCGCCCCGGAAGAAAAGGCGCTGCGCACCAAGATCGTGGGCTGCGAAGTGGTGGAAGGCTACCCGGAGCAGACCATACTCAAGCGCGCAAGGGAGCTGGAGTGCGATCTCATCATCATGGGCGCCCACGAAAAGGGCTGGCTGCATACCCTGCTGGGCAGCGTGGCCAAGAACGTGCTGCGCGAGTCGCGCATTCCCACCCTGATCGTGCCCCGCCCGGCAAAGAGCAAGTCCTGATCCTTTTCCCGGACGGGGGTCCCCCCGCAACTCCCGACGTCACCCCCGAAACTCACCAGCTACGTCCCCCGCTAAGGCGGGGGCCATCCACCGCCACTGCTCCCGGACTCCCCTGTTCACGGCAATAACGGGGGGGTGGACCACCGCCGTCACCGGTGCATTACCCAATAAAAAAACCGGGCTTTCGCCCGGTATAAGAATGAAGTGAAGCGGCTGGGTCATCCCCACTGGACGCGATCCTGGTCCTCGGGGCGGGTAACGGCGCGGCCAAGAGGCACATGATCGTTGATCGCCTCGCGGATCGCCGCTTCTTCCTCGGCGGTGAAACCACCGCACAGCTCGATCAGTTCAATGCGGCGGGTCAGCATTTCCTGAGCGGCCATAATGGCTTCCTCCAGGGTGCTGACGCCGGACACCGCCAGATCAAAGCCCTCGCTCTTGATCCGGCCGTGATGCTTGAACAGCTCCAGATCCGGAGCTTTCACGATAAATCCGTAACGACTCAGGCGCATTTGGTGGTCTCCTTGTTCAGGCGGTGGCACGGACTGCCGGGGCAACGGCGCTGCGGTTGTGATGCACGATACTGGCCAGGGCGCAGGACGCCAGCCTGGCCTCGGGCGGATCGGCGCGGGAGGTAAGAATGATCGGTACGCGGGCCCCCAGCACCAGGCCGGCGGCGGTGGCCCCCATGAAGTACACCATCTGCTTGAACAGAAAATTGCCCGACTCCAGATTGGGCACCAGCAAAATGTCGGCCTCGCCCGGTACCTTTCCGGAGATGCCCTTGATCTCGGCCGCTTCCCGGGACACGGCGTTGTCGAACGCCAGCGGCCCTTCCACCACGGCGCCGGGCAAAGCCCCCATGGCCGCCAGCTTGACCAGCTCGGCGGCATCCTGGCTGGACGGCATGGCCTTGCTGACTTCTTCGGTGCCCGACAGCAGCGCTACCCTCGGCTCGTCGCAGCCCAGGGCGTGCAACAGCTCAATGGCGTTACGGGCAATATGCAGCTTGTCGAGCACCCCGGGCTGCACGTTGATCACCGCATCGGTGATGCACAGCGCCCGGCAGCTGCCCGGCACCGTCATGTGAAACACATGGCTCAGGCGGCTGTCGGTGCGCAGCCCGGCGGCACGGTTAAGCACCGCCCGCAGCAGCACGTCGGTATGAACATGACCCTTCATGATGGCGTCGGCCTCGCCCTGACTGACCAGGGCCACGCCCAGACGGGCGGCCTCGGCCTCGTCGCTGGCATCCACCAGCCGCACGCCGGCCAGATCCCAGCCCATGAGCGCGGCTTCTTCCCGCATCCGGGCCTCATCGCCCACCAGCACGGGAATAATCAAGCCTTCGTCCTGCGCCATGCGAGCACTGGCCAGCGACACCCGGTTGACCGGATTGATAACAACCGTGCTCACGGCCGGGTATTGCCGTGCCTGCGCCAGCAGGTGGGGTGGACATTCCTTCGGATTGGTATTGAGCATCACTGAATTCCCTTTGACGTGATCAGTAGACAACCGAATACCGCTCGGCAAACGGGATTGGGTTGGCTTGCTGAAAAGACCCGGCCGCGGGCGACCGGGCAAAAAGGCTGCCCGGAGCGGGCAGCCGTACCTGTCAGCAATAGTCTTTGTACTTATCCAGGTGACGTACCGGCTTGGACAGGGCGTCACGACGGAAGGGGTCGCCCAGCTCGCGGGTACACATGATTTCAATGACGGTGGTCTTGCCTTCTTCCATCTGGCGCTCAATGGCGGCCTTGAGGGCGGGTCCCACGTCTTCCAGCTTGTCGACGGTCACCCCTTCGGCACCCATGGCGCGGGCGATGTCGGCAAAGCTCGGGTTTTCCAGGTCACCGGCCACGAAGCGGCGGTTGTAGAAGTCGACCTGGTTCTTCTTCTCGGCACCCCACTGGCGGTTGTGGAACACGATGGAAGTGACCGGAATGTTCTCGCGCACACAGGTCATGATTTCCATCATGGACATGCCCCAGGCGCCGTCACCGGCGTAGGACACGGCCGGGCGATGAGGCGCGGCGGTCTTGGCACCGATGATGGTGGGCAGGGCGTAACCGCAGTTGCCGAAGCTCATGGCGGCAAAGAAGGAGCGCGGCTTCTCGAAACGCAGGTAGCTGTTGGCCACGGAGTTGATGTTGCCGATGTCGGTGGACACCATCACGTCTTCGGGCATGGCCTTTTCCAGCTCGCGCAGCACCTGACGCGGGTGCAGGTAGCTGCCTTCCTCTTCCGACTGCTCGGCGATCATGTCGAGGGAGTAGTCGTCCTTCTCGTGGATCCACTGATCCAGCTCGTCTTCCCAGGCCTGCTTCTCGGCGGCAATTTCGCTGGCGCGGGCGCCCTTGTTCTCCAGACAGGCCACGTTCAGGTTCTGCAGACGCTCCAGAATCGACACGGCGGCGGCCTTGGCATCGCCGCACACGCCCACGGAGATCTTCTTGACCAGGCCCAGCATCTTGGCGTCGCAGTCCACCTGAATAACCTTGGCTTCCTTCGGCCAGTAGTCCAGGCCGTGCTGCGGCAGGGTACCGAACGGACCGAGGCGGGTACCCAGGGCCAGCACCACGTCGGCACGGGAAATCAGCTTCATGCCGGCCTTGGAGCCCTGATAGCCCAGGGGACCACACCACAGCGGGTGGCTGGCGGGGAAGGAGTCGTTGTGCAGGTAGCTGTTGACCACGGGAGCGCCCAGGTACTCGGCCAGGGCCTTGCACTCTTCCACCGCGTCGGCCATGACCACGCCGCCACCGGAGATGATCACCGGGAACTGGGCCTCGGCCAGCAGGGCGGCGGCCTGCTGCAGGCTCTGCTCGCCGCCGGCGCCGCGTTCAATGCGGATCGGCTCAGGGATTTCCACGTTGATGTCGCCGTAGAAGAAGTCCCGCGGAATGTTGAGCTGGGTCGGGCCGTTTTCCAGCATGGCGCGATCAAAGCAGCGGGCGGTAAACTCGGCCATGCGCGCCGGGTTGGCCACATGGCCCTGGTATTTGGTGATGGTTTCAAAGAAGGGCAGCTGCTGCGCTTCCTGGAAGCCGCCCAGCCCCTGGGTCATGGAGCCGGTTTCCGGGGTGATGCACACCACCGGGCTGTGGGCCCAGTAGGCGGCGGCGATGGCGGTCACGAAGTTGGTGATGCCGGGGCCGTTCTGGGCGATACACACACCGTGGCGACCGCTGACCCGGGCATAGCCGTCGGCCATGTGTCCGGCGCCCTGCTCGTGCACCGTGGGGATCAGGCGAATGCCGGCGGGGGCGAAGATGTCCATGGCATCCATAAAGGCAGAGCCCATGATACCGAAAACGTCGGTAACACCGTTGGCCGCCAGGGTTTCGACCAAAGCTTCACTGGGAGTCATACGTGGCATAGCTGTCTTCCTTTTGCTGTTTCCCGTTGGTGGCGGCCTGAAGCCATCCCCCTCGGTTGGGTTGAGTTCAATGTTCCGTTTTCTGTTCGGCAACCGGTACGTTTGCGTTTGTTATGACGAGCAGGCCTCAAAGCCACACAGGGACTTTGACGGCTCGCTTGGGAAACAGCTTAGGAAGGGGGGGCAAGGGAACATAGGGCCAGTTTTGCCACCCATGTTACGCCAGCGTTAAAAAAATGGGATCGACCGGCTCAGCCGCCGGCCTGTAAACGGCTTTGCTGCCAGAAGCGCCCGGCGAGCGTTGAACGGGGTTCGCCCAGCCGGCACAGCTCGATGTTGAGCTCCAGGGTGCGCACCCCGGAAAGTGCCACCACCCGATGGCTTGCCAGCTCGTCACGCACCAGGCTTTCGGGCAGAAAGGCCGCGCCTTCCCCCTGCAGCAACTGGGCCTTGAGCCCCTCGCCCAGGGCATTTTCACACACCGGCAGCCAGGGGCGCTCCCCCAGCTCCGGCAGACACTGGCGCTGGATCAGGGCACCGAGAAAGGCATCAGCGGGGTACAGCAACAGCGGCAGGGGCCGGTCGTCATCCAGCCGAAACCGGGCCGCGCCCCGCTCGTCGGTGGCGCTTACCAGCACCAGCCGGTCCTGGCCCACTTGCAGCCGCTCCACGTCCGGGCGCTGCAGCGCCTCGGCGCCGTCAGACTCGGCAAAGCACAGCAGAAAGTCCACCGCTCCGGCCAGAAACTGCTCCATGGCCTCGTGGTAATGACCGGTGTTCAGCCGCACCAGGCCCTCGCCCAGGGCCGGACGCAGCCGGTGCAGCCAGGCGGGAAAAAAGGTCACCGCCAGCGCCGGCTGGGTGATCAGGCTCAGGCCCGGGGTCTGCTGCTGGCTCAGGCGCAGCTGGCTGCGTATGCCGTAGATCTGGGCCAGCAACTGGCGGGCCTGTTCCAGAAAGGCCTCGCCCGCCGGAGTCAGTGCCAGCGGATAGCGGTTGCGGCACACCAGTGCCACCCCCAGCCAGTTTTCCAGCGAGCGAATGCGCCGGCTGAAGGCGGGCTGGGTGACAAAGCGGCTTTCCGCCGCCCGGGAAAAGCTGCCCTGCTCACTCAACGCGATAAAATCATGCAGCCATTTGGTTTCCATCAATGCGTCCTTGTCTGTGAAAATAGCGCCTATGCAAAAAAGTAACCGTGATGGCCGAAAACGGCATTGGCTCGCCCGACACCATCATCAATAACATAACAGCAACATTCATACCTATGTCTTGCTTCTCGGAGGAACTCCCATGGCTGCCGACACCCACTCTCCGGTAATGGGCCTGCTGCACCGCCTCGACGGCACCCGCAAACGCTATTTTCCCGGCATTTGCGTGGCCGCCACCATCGGCATTGCCGCCAGTTTTCTGTCTCAGCATTACGGCGCTCCCGCCATGCTGATGGCCCTGCTGCTGGGGCTGGCCTTCAATTTTCTCAGCCATGAAACCCAGTGCGCCCCCGGCCTGGAGCTGTCGGCCAAAACCGTGCTGCGCCTGGGCGTGGCCCTGCTGGGCCTGCGCATCACCTTTGGCGACGTGCTTACGCTTGGCTGGCAACCCATGCTGATGGTGTGCTCCGCGGTGGTGCTGACCATCTGCTTTGGTGTGATCATGGCGCGCTGGCTGGGCTTTTCAAAGGAGTTCGGCACCCTCACCGGTGGCTCGGTGGCCATTTGCGGCGCCTCGGCGGCCATGGCCATCAGCAGTGTGCTGCCCCAGAGCGAGCAGGCCAAGCGCGACACCCTGTTTACCGTGATCAGCGTCACCACCCTCAGCACCCTGGCGATGATTTTCTACCCCATGATCAGCGAAGCGCTGGGCCTGTCGGAGCAGGAAGCCGGCCTGTTTATCGGCGCCACCATTCACGACGTGGCCCAGGTGGTGGGCGCCGGTTACAGCATGTCCGCCGAGGTGGGTGACCTCAGTACCTTTGTGAAGCTGCTGCGGGTGGCCATGCTGGTGCCCATCGTGATGACCATCGGCATTCTGATCCGTCGCGCCGCCAGCCAAAAGGGCGAAAACGGCAGTGGCAGCCGAGTGGCCATTCCCGGGTTTCTGATTGGCTTTGTGGTGCTGTTCGTGCTCAACAGCCTGGGATGGATTCCCCAGGACATCGCCCAGCCCCTGGCCGGCAGTTCATCCTGGCTGCTGCTCACCGCCATTGCCGCCCTGGGCGTGCGCACCCAGCTCAAGGACATTCTGTCGGTGGGCTGGAAACCGGTGCTGCTGGTGGTGCTGGAAACCGCCTTTATCGCCCTGCTGGTGATCGCCTACCTGCTGCTGATGGGCTGATATTCCTTCTTTTTATTAGCCTTGCTATTTTTAGCCCCGCGAATGCGGGGCTTTCTTTATCAGGTCATATCCCGGATCAGCGCCACCAGGGCTTCAATGCCGGGGCGAATGCGCTCGGCGGCGATGGAGGAATAGCCCAGCCGGAAATAGTTAAGCGGCACTTCATCGCCGAAGAAATGAATATCCCCGGGCTCGATCAATATGCCCCGATCCGCCGCCTCCTTGCGCAAAATGCGACTGTCGAGGCCTTCCGGCCCCCGCACCCAGTAACAGGAGCCGCCAAAACCGGGCTGGCGGCTGGAGCTGGGCAGCAATTCATCCAGCGCCGCGCCCATTTCCTGCCAGCGTGCCTCATAGGCCTTGGCCAGATTCATGATCAGGGCATCGTGGTAGCCCCGCTCCAGAAACAGCGCCACCGAGCGCTGGTTGTTGGCGGCCGGGTGGCGCAGCATCAACCGGCGCAGGGCCCGGGCCTCGCGGATCAGCTCCGCCGGCCCCACCAGGTAACCCAGCCGCAGCCCCGGCGCCAGCGTCTTGGACAGGCTGCCCACATAGAGCACCCGATCATTGCGATCCAGGCTCTTCAGTGCCGGTGTGGGGTTGGCCTTGAAGTTGGTCTCGCTCTCGTAGTCATCCTCGATGATCAGGAAATCCTGCGCGCTGGCCTGCTCCAGCAGGGCAAAGCGCCGCTCCAGGGGCATGGTCACCGTGGTCGGACACTGGTGGCTGGGGGTGGTGTACACCAGGTCACAGCCGGCCAGTCTGTCATCGATGACCAGCCCCTGCTCATCCACCGGCAGCGGCCGTACCCGGGCCGGGTTCATGGTGGCGATATTGCGAATGTCGACGTAGCCCGGATCCTCAATACCGATGGTGCTGTCCTTGTCGAGCAGCAGCTTGGCCAGCAGATACAGCGCCTGCTGGGCGCCCACGGTGACCAGGATCTGCTCCGCCGATGCCCAGACGCCGCGCCGGGGCAACAGCCGGGTGCGGATCTGCTCGATCAGCAAGGGGTCGTCGTTGTCAAAACTGTCGGACGCCCAGTCGCGAATGGCCGGAATGCTCACCGCATCGCGGCAGCACTCGCGCCAGTTGTTGCTGGGAAACAGGGTGGGATCGAACTGGCCGTAGATAAAGGAATAGGGGTACTTCTGCCAGTCTCTGGGCTTGCTGATGTTGTGTTGCTCGCTGGGGTGCAGCTTGAGCTTGCGGCGCCAGTCCGGCGGCGTGCCCTCGGTAACCGGTGCCTTTTCCGCCGGCAGCTCGGGGCGCTTTGACAGAATCTCCGGATTGACGAAATAGCCGCTGCGCTCTTTGGCCAGCAGGTAGCCGTCGTCGAGCAGGTGCTCATAGGCCAGCACCACGGTATTGCGGGCAATGCTGAGCTGCTTGGCCAGCTTGCGGCTGGACGGCAGCGGGGTGTCAAGGGGAATGTTGCCATTGAGAATGGCGGCGGCGATCTGCTCGCGCAGCTGTTGTTGCAGGCTGGTGTTTTTTTCGGTGGAAAGGTGGAACAACTGAAACATGAAAAGGCTTTCCTGTCAGCGAGTCGGGTTCGTCTGGCGGGAACATGCGGTCCGCCCTGTGAGTAAAATTGTTTTAACTCACAGGGCGGAAAAGTAAAAGCATTGTTAACAATGAAATGCCAATTTACAGTACTTCGTCACGCAAATGATACCAGTGGTAGAGCATGCGCTGCCCCAGCCGGCGGAAGGGTGCGAACAGGTGCCCCGGCAGCGGCGAGTTGTAAATGGGCAGCTCAAAGCCTTCGCGAATGCCGGCAATGCGCTGGGCCATACGCCGGCCGGCATGGGCCGAGAACATGACGCCGTTACCGCCGTAGCCCAGGGCATAGAAAATCTGCTCCCTGTCGTCGGGCTGGTAGATGCGCGGCATCATGTCGTGGCTGACATCCACCCACCCCCACCAGGAGTAGTCGATCTGAATGCCCTTGAGCGGCGGAAACTTGCGATGCAGGCCGTCGATCAGCATTTGCAGGTGCCTGGGGTTGTGGGCATCGGCGCCGGTAATGGAGCTGCGGCTGCCGATCTGCACCCGGTTGTCGGGCAGCTTGCGATAGTAGTAGCGCAGGGTCCGGGTGTCGGTGATCACTTCATTGGTTCTGAAGTTGCACTCGGCAATCTCGCGCTCGGTCAGCGGCCGGGTCACCAGCGAGTTCGACAGAATGGGCATGATCTTGCTGTTCAGGCTGGCATGCAGCCCCTGGGAAGTATATCCCCCGGTAGCCACGCCCACCGCCCGCGCCCGCACCGTGCCGCCCGGGGTCTTGATGTGATGCACGCCATTGATGGTTTCCCAGCCCAGCACCGGACTGGACGGATGTATGGTGGCACCCAGCTCCCGGGCCATGCGATGGTAACCGTGGGCCAGCTTGAGCGGATGCACGCCAATGCCTTCCGGCTCGTGCATGGCGCCCACCGCTTCTGCCTCGTTGACGTAGTCGCGGCTGAGGGTGGCCTTGTCGAGCAGTTCGGTTTCATAGCCGAACTGCTCCCGCAGCACCCTGGCTTCTGCCTCCAGCTTGCGCATGGCCTTGTCGCGGTGGGCAATATACAGGTGTCCGCCGGTCTGGGGATCACAGTCAATGTTGCCTTCCTTGATCAGGTTTTTGAAGGTGTCAAAGCCTTCCTGCACCTCGTCGTGCATTTTGCGGGCGGTGCTCAGCCCCCAGCGCTTGATCCACTGGGAGCGGGTCAGCCGGCCCGAGGCGTTCTGGGCCTGGCCGCCGTTGCGGCTGGTACAGCCCCAGCTCACCTGGTTGGCCTCCAGCACGGTGGCCTTGATGCCGTGCTCCTTGGCCAGGTGCAGGGCGGCGGACAGGCCGGTAAAGCCACTGCCGATGATCACCACATCCACATCCATGTCACCGGTCACGGGGCCATCATCCTCCGGCGGCGTTCCGGCAGTGGCCACCCAGTAGGTGGGCGCATACTGCTGACCCCGTCCGGGCGTGGCGGCCACCAGGGGATCATAGCTGGGATCGTAACGATCCAGCACGGTATCGGCCTTGGCCGGCTGGCGGAAGTCCGCCTGAGTGTTGTTGACCATATCCATATTCGTGATTCCCGTTAGCAGAATGAGACGGCCGAGGCTTACTGGGGATCCAGCAGCGGACGATCCTTGCGGAAGGCCTGTTTCAGCGCCAGCTTGCCACCCTTGAGGGTGAACAGATCCACCCCGTCGGCCTCAATGCGACGGCCGTCCGGGGTGCTGGCGCAGAAGGTCCACTGGGACACGCCCCGATCACCCACTGCAAAGTGGCTGGTGTTTTTCCACTGCACATCCGGCATGGTGGTCCACACATTGATAAAGGCAGCGGCCACGGCATCGGCGCCGACAAAGCGGTTGCCGTGAGCTTCGGGGCCGGCGGCGCCTTCAAACACTACATCGTCGGTCATGCAGGCCATGACGCCGTCAATGTCGTGGCGGTTAAAGGCGGCGAACAGCTGCTCCAGCAATGCAATGGTTTTCTGGTTGTTTTCAGTGGACATATCAATTCTCCCTTGGCCAGCAAGTGGCAATGAACATGGCCCGGCACACCGGGCCGTTTACATGCTCATAACATTAGGGGGAAAGGCACAAGACCCGGTAGCGCCAGTTGCATGGCTTGACTTGGACCACCAGACAATCAGCAGCGAGGGTAAAAAGACAAGGGCGGGCAAAACACGGACATGGCAAGGCCGGGGCGGAAGTGATTCTGCCCCGAAAGCCGTTTTGTGCGGGGGTTCAGCGGCCGCGGCGCTTTTTGGCGACGCCGGAAAAGACCACGTGCAGATCGGTGGAGGCGGAGTCGCCGTCCAGATTGAGCTTGGCCTCAATGTGGTTCAGGTGCTCGGTCATCTTCTGCAGCGCCGTGTCCTTGTCGCCACTCTCGATGGCGTTGAGCAGGATCTCGTGCTCGTTAAAGGAGCAGTGGGCCTGATGGCCGACTTCGTACTGGGCGATGATCAGCGAGGTCTGGGACACCACGCTGCGCTGGAAGTTGAGCAGCGGAGTGTTGTTAGCCATGTGCGCCAGCTCCAGGTGAAATTCCCCCGACAGACGTATGCCGGTGCCCCGGTCGCCCCGGGCGAAGGCGTCCTGCTCTTCCTGCACCATGGCGCGCATGCGGGCCAGGCTCTCGGGGGTTGCATTCAGTACTGCCAGCTCGGTCACCGCCAGCTCCACCACGCGGCGGGCGGCAAAGATCTGCCGGGCTTCCTCCACGCTGGGCGCGGCTACCACGGCGCCCCGGTTGGGCCGGATAATCACCACCTGCTCGTGGGACAAACGCAACAGGGCGCGGCGAATGATGGTGCGGCTGACACCGAAAATCTCGCCCAGCGCTTCTTCGCTGAGCTTGGTGCCCGGCGCCAGGCGCTGTTCCAGTATGGCGTCGAAAATGTGTTCGTAGACGATATCGTCCTGAGTATTTGAGCTCGACTTGACAGGTCTTGGCTCCAGTTGACTGAGTGAACTCATAGTTGGTTTCCAGTTGCGGTGTTGGCTGCGGTGACGTGAGCACCACCACCCTTGCCATTTCCAGTTAAAAAATTGTTACAGATCACGTATACAATTTAACGCGCTTTTGGCCAATGGGACAGTCGCAATGTCCAAGTCTGTGACTGAACACAAAAAACGCCCGGCCCGGGCGTTTTTTCATACTCGAATGGCCCTTATTGCGCTTGGGGATGGTCACGTCTGTGCCGGCACTCACCGTAAACATAGGTTTCGGCAATGGCCCGGTCGTCCCCCAGCATCATCAGCACGAACAGCTTTTCGTACAAGGTTTGAGCATTTTGTATTCGCGCGCTCATCAGCGGCGTCGCCGCCAGATCCAGCACCAGAAAGTCGGCCTCCTTGCCCGGCAGCAGGTTGCCCAGCCTGTCGTCCAGACGCAGCGCCTCGGCCCCGCCCAGCGTGGCCAGATAAAAGGCCTTCATCGGGTGCAGCTTGTGCTGCTGTAACTGCTGGATCTTGTAGGCCTCATTGATGGTCTGCAGCATGGAGAAGCTGGTGCCGGCGCCCACGTCGGTGCCCAGCCCCACCCGAATCCGGTGTCGCTCGGCCGCGGGCAGATCGAACAGTCCGGAGCCCAGAAACAGGTTGGAAGTCGGGCAGTGGGAAATCACCGAGTCGGTCGCCCCCATGCGTTCGCTTTCTTCCTGCTCCAGGTGCACCGCATGGGCGAACACCGAACGCTCGCCGAGCAGGCCAAAGTGGTCGTACACGTCCAGATAGCCCTTCTGCTCGGGAAACAACGCCTTGACCCATTCGATTTCCTGCCGGTTTTCCGACAGGTGGGTCTGCATGTAGAGATCGTCGTATTCACGCATCAGCCGGCCGGCCACCGCCAGTTGCTCGGCGGTGCTGGTGGGCGCAAAACGCGGGGTCACCGCGTAGAGCTGGCGGCCCTTGTTGTGCCAGCGCTCAATCAGCTCCCGGCTGTCGGCGTAGGACGACGCCGGTGTATCCAGCAGAAACTCGGGGGCGTGGCGATCCATCATCACCTTGCCGGCGATCATGCGGGTGTTGCGCCGGTCCGATTCGGCAAAAAAGGCATCCACCGCCTGCTTGTGCACGGTGCCGAACACCATGGCGGTGGTGGTGCCGTTGCGCAGCAGCTCATCCAGGAACAACCCGGCCACCCTGCTGGCATGAGTCCGGTCGGCGAACTTGCGCTCTTCCGGAAAGGTGTAGTTGTTGAGCCAGTCGAGCAGCTGATCGCCGTAGGAGGCGATCATCTCGGTCTGGGGAAAATGAATATGGGTATCGATAAAGCCCGGCGTGATCAGCCGGTTTTCAAGCGTCACCACGCGTGTGCCGGCGGGCAGCCGCTCCAGCACCTCGGGGGCCGGACCCACGTCCTGAACATGGCCATCGGCCACCACCAGTATCCCGTCTTCATGCCAGACGAAGGAATTGTCGAGGCCGACCCTGACCGGGTCACCCAGGCTGTAAAGCATGGCGGCGCGATAGGCTACGGGTTGCGTCATCTCTGCGCGTCTCCTTGAAATCAGTAAAATCAGGCGTGCTCGGCCCGGGGGGCGGAGGCCGACTCGCTCACCGCGGCCGGCTCACCGGCCCGGTAGGCGGCGATCAGCTGGCCGGCCACCGACACGGCGATCTCCGCCGGGTGCTTGCCGGCCACCTCGGGCAGGCCGATGGGGCAGATCATGCCGGCCAGGGCGGCGTCGTCAAAGCCCCGCTCCTTCAGCCGGTAGTCAAAGCGCTTGCGCTTGGTACGGGATCCGATCACACCAAAGTAGCGGGCATCACCCCGCTTGAGGATGCGGGCACAGAGCTCAAGATCCAGCTGATGGTTGTGGGTCATCACCAGGTAGTAACTGCCGGCAGGCTGATCGTCCACCTCGTCCACCGGCTCGTCACTCACCAGAGCGGTCACCCCCTCGGGCAGGGTGGCGGGAAACTCCTCGGCCCGGGAGTCCACCCAGGTGATGCGAAACGGCAGGGTCGCCAGTATGTGCACCAGGGCCTTGGCCACGTGACCGGCGCCAAACAGCACCAGATGATGGCGGGGCCGTACTACCGGCTCCAGCATGATGGTAGCCATGCCGCCACAGCACTGGCCCAGGCTGGCACCCAGGTTGAAACGCTCGATGCGCATCTGCTGCTCGCCACTGGCCAGCATCTGCCGCGCCAGCTCAAGCGCCTTGTACTCCAGGTGGCCGCCACCTATGGTGGCGTAACAGCCGCACTCGGTCACCAGCATTTTGGTGCCGCTGTCCCGCGGGGTGGAGCCCTTGTGCTCCACCACAGTGACCATGACGCAGGGCTCGCCTCTCTGCTCCAGCTCGGCCAGGGTCTGAATCCAGTTGTCCTTGAACATGTGTTGCTCCCGGGGCGGCGCACCGCCCCTGTTCGCCGATGGCTTACTTGGCGGTGACCGGCTCGTCGCTGGCGGCTTCGTTGCGCTCCACCAGCTCATGCATCTGCTCCACCGCCCACAGCACCCGCTCCGGGGTAGCCGGCGCATCGATGTGCGGATAACGCAGGTAACCCGACACGCTGGCCACGGCGTCCTTCAGTGCACACCACACCGACATGCCCAGCATGAAGGGCGGCTCACCCACGGCCTTGGAGTGAAAGACGGTGTCTTCCGGGTTCTTGCGGTTTTCCACCAGTTTCACGCGGAAATCCACCGGCATGTCGGCCACCGCCGGAATCTTGTAACTGGCAGGCCCGGAGGTCATCAGCCGGCCCTGGTCGTTCCATACCAGCTCTTCGGTGGTGAGCCAGCCGGCGCCCTGAATAAAGGCCCCTTCCACCTGACCGATGTCGATGGCCGGGTTCAGGGAGTCACCCACGTCGTGCAGTATGTCGGTGCGCAGCAGCTTGTATTCGCCGGTCAGGGTGTCCACCACCACCTCGGCACAGGCGGCGCCGTAGGCAAAGTAGTAGAAGGGACGACCCGAGCCGGTGGCATGGTCGTAGTAGATCTTCGGTGTCTTGTAGAAGCCGGTGCTCGACAGCGACACCTGGTTGAAATAGGCCAGTTGCACGAACTCCGGGAACGACATCAGGGTATCGCGGATCTGCACGAAGTTGTTCTTGAACACCACCTCTTCCGGGCTTACCTGGAAGTGCCCCGCCGCCCAGTCGATCAGCCGCTGCTTGATGGTGCGCGCCGCGTTCTGGGCCGCCTTGCCGTTCAGATCGGTACCGCTCGACGCCGCCGTGGGCGAGGTGTTGGGCACCTTGTCGGTGTTGGTGGCGGTGATCTGAATGCGATCGATATCGACCTGGAACTCTTCCGCCACGATCTGGGCCACCTTGGTGTTCAGGCCCTGGCCCATCTCGGTGCCACCATGGTTGAGATGGATGCTGCCGTCGGTATAAACATGGATCAGCGCCCCGGCCTGGTTGAGGAAGGTGGCGGTAAAGGAAATACCGAACTTCACCGGGGTGATGGCGATGCCCTTTTTCAGAATCGGACTGTTGGCGTTAAAGGCCCGGATTTCTTCCCGGCGCTTGGCATACTCGGACGACAGCTCCAGCTCGTTCACCAGCTCGTGAATGATATTGTGCTCCACCGGCTGATGGTAATGGGTGACGTTACGCTCGGCCTTGCCATAGAAGTTGATCTTGCGGATCTCCAGGGGATCCTTGCCCAGGTACGAGGCGATCTCGTCCATCACATGCTCTATGGTCATCATCCCCTGGGGGCCGCCAAAGCCGCGGTAGGCGGTGTTGGAGGCGATATTGGTCTTGCAGCGGTGCCCGATGACGGTGGCATCCCCCAGGTAATAGGCGTTGTCGGAATGGAACATGGCCCGGTCGACGATGGACGAGGACAGATCCGGTGAATAGCCACAGTTGCCCGCCACTGTGATTTCGGCGGCCTGAATGCGGCCATGATCGTCAAAGCCGATTTTGTACTGGTTGTAGAACGGGTGCCGCTTGCCGGTCATCATCATGTCTTCCATGCGCGGCAGCCGCATCTTGGCCGGGCGCCCGGTGAGGCGGGCCACCACGGCGGCAATGCAGGCCGGGCCGGCGGCCTGGGTTTCCTTGCCGCCGAAGCCGCCGCCCATGCGGCGCATGTCGATCACCACCTTGTTCATGGGCACGTCCAGGACGCTGGCCACCAGCTTCTGCACCTCGGTGGGGTTCTGGCTGGAGGTAAACACCATCATGCCGCCGTCTTCGGTGGGCACCACCGAACTTATCTGGGTTTCCAGATAAAAGTGCTCCTGACCGCCGATATGCAGGCTGCCTTCAATCACGTGTTTGGACTTTTTCAGGCCGGCGGCAGAGTCACCCCGCTGCTGCTTGTGGCTTTCGGTGACAAACAGCTCTTTCTCCAGCGCTTCTTCCACCGACAGCACCGCCGGCAGCTCTTCGTATTCCACGATGGCGGCCATGGCGGCCTTGCGCGCGGTTTCCAGATCATTGGCAGCCACCGCCAGCACCGGCTGGCCGTAATATTCCACCTTGCCGTCGGCCAGCAGCGGATCGCCGGCCAGCACCGGACCGATGTCCAGCTCGCCGGGCACATCGTCGGCGGTAATGGCAATGGCCACGCCGGGAAAGTCGTAACAGGGGCTCACATCCAGTCTGGTGATGCGGGCATGGGCCTTGTCGGACAGCCGGGCGTACACGTGCAACTGGTTGGGAAACTCCAGCCGGTCGTCTATGTACTGGGCCTCGCCGGATACCTGCCGGGCAGCGCTGTCGTGGGGCACGCTGCGGCCCACACCGGTTTGCAGCTCCTGTTTGATCTTCGCCATCATTTCGTCGATGGTGAGCGTGTTCTGAGGTTTGTTAGACATAAGACGTCACCCTGGTTTCCAGTTTCAGATCCTGTTGCTCGATAAAGCACTTGTACAGCAGGTTGGCCGCGGTTCTGGTGCGGTATTCCTTGCTGGCACGAAAGTCCGACAGCGGCTCGAAGTCGGCTTCAAGGGCCTTCATCGCGGTCTTGACGGTGGCCATGTTCCAGGCCTGCCCCACCAGTGCCCGCTCACAGCCGGCAGCGCGTTTGGGAGTTGCCGCCATGCCGCCAAAACCGATGCGGGCGTCGGTGACGATGCCGTTTTCAATGGTCAGGTTAAAGGCACCGCAGACCGCGGAAATATCGTCGTCCAGTCGTTTGGACAGCTTGTACACCCTGAAGTGCTGATGGGCCGCCGGTTTGGGCACGATAATGCGTTCAATAAACTCGCCCTGTTCCTGGGCGGTGACCTTGTAGCTGAGGAAGTAGTCTTCCACCGGCAGCTCGCGCACGGCGTTCCCCTTGCGCAGCACCAGCGTGGCGTTCAGCGCAATCAGTACCGGCGGTGCATCACCAATGGGGGAAGCGTTGCCGATGTTGCCGCCGAGGGTACCCTGATTGCGGATTTGCAACGAGGCAAAGCGGTGCAGCAGCTCGCCGAAGTCGGGATAGAGTGTGCTCAGGGCCTCATAGCTGTCGCTTAAGCTACGGGCGGCACCGATGATCAGGGCCTCGTCGGTTTCTTCCAGGGTCTTCATCTCGGCGACATTGCCGAGATAAATCATCTTGGGCAGCTCGCGGTGAAACTGGGTGACTTCCAGCGCCAGATCGGTGCCGCCGGCCAGCAGCCGGGCATCCGGGTGCTCAATCAGCAGGGTAGCCAGCTCGTCGCTGCTGGTGGGCGAGAAGCACACCTTGTTGTCGCCGCTCAGGGTCACCAGGGTGTCGGTCTCGATCTTTGCCAGCCGGGCCACCAGTTCCTGCTCGTAGCGGGAGAACTCATCGGCCAGGCCGGGCTGCTCGGCAATGGCCCTGGCGGCATCCACGATGGGGCGGTAGCCGGTGCAGCGGCACAGGTTGCCGGCCAGCGCCTCGAGAATGTCGTGTTTGTTGGCCGCCGGCTTGTTCTTGCTCAGGGCGAACATCGACATGATGAAGCCCGGGGTGCAGAAACCGCACTGGGAACCGTGGAAGTCCACCATGGCCTGCTGAACCGGGTGCAGGCGGCCGTCTTTCGACTTCAGGTCTTCCACGGTGATCAGCTGCTTGCCATGCAGCGCCGAAACGAAGGTCAGGCAGGAGTTGACCGAGCGGTAGCGAATGCGATCGCCGTCGCGCTCGCCCAGCACCACGGTACAGGCGCCGCAGTCTCCCGAGCCGCAGCCCTCCTTGGTGCCGGTCTTGCCGACGCGGGTGCGCAGATAATTGAGCACCGTCATGTTGGGGGACAGGTCTTGTTCCTGTCGCAGCTCCTGATTTAACAGAAAGGTGATCACGGCTTGCCTCCTTCAGGGGTTACAGCGTCTGGCCGAACAAATGAGTTGTTAATATCTTCACATCTAATTAAATTAAAATCTGACCTCCCGGTCAACAAAAAATTTACACCCGGGTTGCGACTGATGCCCACTTCATAGTTAACTGCCTGCTGTAAATGCAATTTTCAGGCACTACCTCAGCCGGGCATGCGGCCTTTTCTTCAAGTGTAGTGGGAGCAATGTTTATCATGTCTGAAACAAAGACACACCGGCAGAGCCGGCAGGCGCACCTGGTGTTTGCCGGTGTGGCCCTGGCCATCATGCTGGGCGCGCTCGAGATCACCCTGCTGATGCCGGCCATTTCCCGCCTGGGGCAACTTTTTGACGCACCCGCCCTGGCGCCGCTGCTGGTGAGCGGTTACCTGTTTACCATGACCCTGACCATGCCGGTGTATGGCCGGCTGAGCGATCGTTTTGGCCGTCGTCCCTGCCTGACCGCCGCTCTTGGGCTCTTTACCATCGGCTCTCTGGCCAGTGCGCTCACCGACAGCCTGCCACTGCTGCTGACCACCCGGCTGCTCACCGGGCTGGGCGGCGGCGGTCTGATCGCGCTGTCGTTCGCGGTCATTGCCGACGTGATTCCGCCCCGTCAGGTGGGCCGCTACCAGGGGCTGATCTCCACCCTGTTTGCGGTGTCCAGTATCGCCGGGCCACTGCTGGGGGCCTTTCTGGTAGCCCGCTTTGACTGGCGCTGGCTGTTTCTGTTCAAACTGCCTCTGGGACTGCTGGCGATGGCGGTAAGCTACCGGGCATTACAGGGACTGGGGCACGCTGGCGCCCGCAGCACGCCGGATCATGCAGGCATGATACTGCTGCTGCTGGCCGGGGCCGGCTGGGGTCTGTCCACCCATACCGCCGAGCTGCTGCCGGCCCTGGCGCCGTTTCAACCGGCTCTGGTGACCGGCGCCGCCCTGCTCAGCCTGCTGTTACTGGTGCAACAATGGCACCATCCGCACCCGGTGCTGCCGCTGCGTCTGCTCGGCAACCGGCTGATGGCCATTGCGGTGTTGCTGCTGGCGCTGTCGGAAGGGGTGCGCCTGGGGCTGCTGGTGTATGTTCCGCTGGCGCTGGAACAGCAGCGGGGGCTGAGCCCGGATGACACCAGCCGCGTGTTGCTGTGGTTTATTCTGAGCGTGACCGCCGGCACCTTTGTCAGCGGCAAACGCATCGCCCATGCGGGTTATTGCCGTCCCTTTCCATGGGCCGGCGGGCTGTTGCTGGGGTTGGGTTGCGTGGTGTTGTGGGGGCTGGTCGGCCAGTGGCTGAACGGGATCTGGCTTTATGGCGGCCTGATTGCCGGCGGCATCGGCATCGGTTTTCTGATAGTAGCCTGCTCCATTGCGGTGCAGAACGCCCTGCCATCCAACCAGCTGGGCGCGGGGCTGGCACTGATGAACTTCTGCCGCTCCCTGGGCGGTACGCTCGGGGTTATCTGGCTGGGCTGGCAGTACCAGCAGCAGCTCACCGACTGGACGACATCTGTGTATGCCTCGTTGTCGGCCTATGGCCTTATCTGCTTGCTGCTGGGATTTGCCATGCCGGATCGGGAGTTGGGCAACCAGGCCAAGAATCAGCCCGGCTAGCGGGTTCAGGCCTCGGCCAGTGGCCTCACCCGGCAACCTTCAATCACCAGCCGGGTGATCACCTCGGCGGCCTGATCAAAATCGCCGTCGTCCAGCTCTTCCTTGCCCAGCGCCATGGTGATCTGCCAGTTGAAGTCGGCGTAGGTCTGAGTGGAGGCCCAGATCGCAAACAGCAGGTGCCGGGGCTCAAGGCGGGCGATCAGCCCCTGCCCCATCCAGTGACTCAGCTTGTCACTCAGGGCCTGAGTCTGCGCACTCAGGCGGGCGATGATGTCTTCCGGCAGGTGCGGGGCGCCGTGCATGATTTCGCTGGCAAACACCTTGGAGGCATGGGGGTAGTCCCGGGAGATCAGCAGCTTGGCGCGAATGTAAGCGGTCAGCGCCACCACCGGATCCGTGTTTTCCTCAAACGGGGCCGAGGCCGCCAGCAGCGGCTCGGTCACGCTCTCCAGCACCGCCCGGTACAGGTTTTCCTTGCTGCCGAAGTAGTAATAGATGTTGGGCTTGGGCAACTGCGCCAGTTTGGCGATATCGGCGGTCTTGGTGGCGGCGTAGCCATGCTCGGCAAACACCCGGCTGGCGGCGCGTATGATCTTTTCTTCGTTTTTGGCTCTTATCCGTGACATGCTTGTTTTTAGGCTCCGGCCACACCGGGTGGCTGTGTTTTTTGCCAACCATACCGGAATCCGGCCGAAATGCATAAAAAAAACGCCCACCACAGGTGAGCGCGAAAAAAGAGTAACCAAGGTTACCCCTCGACCAAAACAACAGGTTGGTACAACAATGCCGGTTAGCTGCAGTCGGCCTTCAGGCCCACCTTTTCGATGCCGGCCACGGCACAGGCCTCGTCCACATCGGACAGGTCACCTGTGATGCCCACGGCACCGATGATCAGATTGTTTTCATCGCGGATCAGCACACCACCCGGTGCGGGCAGAATTTTGCCTTCACCCAGGGTGTTGAGCGACTGCATAAAGCCCGGCCGGGCTGCCGCCATTTCTGCCAGACCACGGGAGCTGCGGCCCAGCGCAATGGAGCCCCAGGCCTTGGCAATGGCGATATCGGGACGCATCAAGCTGGCGGTATCTTCCCGCTGCAGCGACACCAGCACTCCGGCACTGTCGAGCACCGCCACGGTCAGTGGCGCCGCCGACATTTCCTTGCCTCGTTGCAGCGCGCCCTGAGTGATTGCCAGTGCCTGTTCAAGTGAAACCGTATTCATTACTCAATGACTCCCTGTCTAGCCATACTAAAGTATTACCAACTGGAGACTAATAAAACACAAAATCGCGACAAAGTTAACAGATATTTGTATACGTTTAATATAAAGATAATTTTCCCGTCACCTTTGCGCTACCCCGGCCGCATTTTTAACATGAGCCCCCTGACGCCAGTCGCCGCCTTCACAACTATGCTTATGGCACGAATATTGCTCAACCCCGGCACAGGCATCATTCAACGGAGAACAAAACAATGCCGGAGCTGCGACAGGTTTCCACGCTGAACTGGTTCATGTGCTGGTTGATGCTGAGCTGCCTGATGATCACCCTGCTGCCGGAGCGGCTGTTTTCCGGCCCCTTTGGCGCCTGGCTGGGGGAATACCGGCTGCTGTTTGTGCTGGCCATGGTACTGTCGGCCACCTATTTTTTGTCCATTGGCGCCCTGCTGCTGTTCCAGCATGTGTTTTATCGTAAACAACGGCTGACCCGGCAAAAGCTGCTGAAAGAGCTGCTGGAATACCTGGATGCCAGCGAAAAGGCGGTATTGCGGGAGTTTGTGATCCAGCGCCGCAGCGTCATAAAATTGCCGGTCAACGAGCCCAGCGTCAAAAATCTGCTGGAGCAGGGCATTCTCACCTATGCCTACGGCGAACCGGGTGAACACAGTCTGCAGGCCATCAAGCCACTGATGATCACCCTGGAAGCCCGCCCTCTGCTCACCTTTCGCGTGCTGGGGCTGAACCCGTCCAACATGACCGAAGAGCAGAAAAGCCAGATCCTGAACACACGGCCCCGCTACGCCTACAAGCAGCTGGGTCGGGGCTAAGAGGACCGGCGTACGGGCTTTCCGGCCCATAACGACAAAAAGCTCCCGAAGGAGCTTTTGCAGAGGGGAGCGGAGGCGGTCAGGCCACTTCGTAATAGACGGCGTTCTTGGCGGTTTCTTCCGCCAGAATGGCCAGCGCCACGGGAATGCATTTGCCGCACTGGGAGCCGACCCCCAGCTCACGCTTGAGATCCATAAACTCGGTATTCCCCTCGGCAATGGCTTCTTTCAACTGGCGTTCGGTAATGCCCTTGCACAAACACACATACATGAATAATGTCCTCCGCGTTCAGGACAAATCTAAATGATAGCAGTTATCAGTGCAAGTTAATTTTGTTGAAAAAAACGACGTCGGCTCACAACATGATGCCGGGCTCAGTCTTGCCGCCTGGCAACGAGCTGCTCCTTCCGCGCCGACAGGTCATAGCCGGCGGCGGCGCACTGCTGCAGCAGCGCCTCTGCCGGCTGCCGTGCTGCCTGCGACAGCGCCCACAGGGTGATGGAGCGGGTACCGGTGCGGCAGAACGCCAGCACCGGGCCCTGATGGTGCTCCAGGGCGGCAGCAAAGCCATTGATGGCTTCGTCGGTAAAGTCGCCGGAGCTGATGGGTATCCACTCCCAGGCAAAGCCCAATGCCCTCGCCTGTCCGGCCAGCGTCTCGGCGGCTGGCTGGCCGGCGCTTTCGCCGTCGGGGCGGTTGCAGATCAGGGTGTGGTATCCCAGCGCCTTAAGCCGAGCCAGATCGCCGGCGGTCACCTGATCCGCCACCGCAAAGTCCGGAGTAACCTGTCTGATGTCCATGTACCTGTCCTCGCTGATGTCTCATCTGCACGGCTCACCTGAGCACGGCAGCCATGCCTTTAAATTAGAAATTATTAACATAAAGGCATGGACACAAGCGCAAGAACGAAAAAAGGAGGCCGAAGCCTCCTTTTTTGCAGCGCGGGTTGCGCCAGACATCAATTACTTGATGATCTTGGCTACAACGCCGGCGCCTACGGTGCGGCCACCTTCACGGATAGCGAAGCGCAGACCGTCTTCCATCGCGATGGGGGCGATCAGGCTTACAACCATCTTGATGTTGTCGCCAGGCATAACCATTTCAACGCCTTCCGGCAGTTCGATGGTACCGGTCACGTCGGTGGTACGGAAGTAGAACTGCGGACGGTAGCCCTTGAAGAACGGAGTGTGACGGCCACCTTCGTCCTTGGACAGTACGTATACTTCGGATTCGAAGTCGGTGTGCGGGGTGATGGAGCCCGGCTTGGCCAGAACCTGACCACGCTCAACGTCTTCACGCTTGGTACCACGCAGCAGAACACCTACGTTCTCACCGGCACGGCCTTCGTCCAGCAGCTTGCGGAACATTTCAACGCCGGTACAGGTGGTCTTGGTGGTGTCTTTGATACCCACGATTTCAACTTCTTCACCCACCTTGATGATACCGCGCTCTACACGACCGGTAACAACGGTACCACGACCCTGGATGGAGAATACGTCTTCGATCGGCAGCAGGAAGGCACCGTCAACGGCACGCTCGGGCTCGGGGATGTAGGAATCCAGAGCAGCGGCCAGTTCCAGGATTTTCTCTTCCCACTGAGCATCGCCTTCCAGGCCCTTCAGAGCAGAGCCCTGAATAACCGGAATGTCGTCGCCCGGGAAATCGTACTCGGACAGCAGTTCACGAACTTCCATCTCAACCAGTTCGAGCAGCTCTTCGTCATCAACCATGTCGCACTTGTTCATGAACACGATGATGTAAGGAACGCCTACCTGGCGAGCCAGCAGGATGTGCTCACGGGTTTGCGGCATGGGGCCGTCGGTGGCGGCAACTACCAGGATCGCGCCGTCCATCTGGGCAGCACCGGTGATCATGTTTTTCACGTAGTCGGCGTGGCCGGGGCAGTCAACGTGAGCGTAGTGACGGGTTTCGGTGTCGTACTCAACGTGGGAAGCGGCGATGGTGATACCACGGGCCTTTTCTTCCGGAGCGTTGTCGATCTGATCGAAAGCACGGGCGGCACCGCCGAACTTCTTGGCCAGCACGTTGGTGATGGCAGCGGTCAGAGTGGTTTTACCGTGGTCAACGTGGCCGATGGTACCAACGTTAACGTGCGGTTTCGTACGTTCAAATTTTTCTTTAGACACGGACTAGTCCTTCCTGATTTGCTCCCGTCCGAAACGACGGACGGGAAGATTTAACAAAGATTAATTAACCTCGGCGGGCAGCAATGACTGCCTCGGCCATGTTCGCGGGCACTTCGGCGTACTTGGCAAACTCCATGGAGTAGGAAGCACGGCCCTGAGTCTGCGAACGCAGGTCGGTAGCGTAACCGAACATTTCGGACAGCGGAACCAGGGCGTTCACAATCTTGCCGCTGGGGCCGTCTTCCATGCCTTCGATGATGCCACGACGACGGTTCACATCGCCGATCACATCACCCATATAGTCTTCCGGCGTTTCCACTTCCACCTTCATCATGGGCTCGAGCAGAGCCGGGTTACACTTCATGAAACCCGCCTTGAACGCCATGGAGCCGGCGATCTTAAAGGCCATTTCGGAAGAGTCAACATCGTGGAACGAGCCGTCGAACAGGGTTACCTTGATGTCTTCAATCGGGTAGCCTGCCAGCACGCCCTGCTTCATCTGCTCCTGAATGCCCTTGTCCACGGCCGGAATGTATTCCTTGGGAATCACACCGCCCACAATGGCGTTCACGAAGGTGTAGCCGGCGCCCTCTTCCTGGGGCTCGATCTTGATCCAGACGTGACCAAACTGACCACGACCGCCGGACTGACGCACGAACTTGCCTTCCTGCTCCACGGAACCACGAATGGTTTCACGGAAGGCCACCTGGGGTTTGCCCACGTTGGCCTCCACCTTGAACTCGCGCTTCATGCGGTCCACGATGATATCGAGGTGCAGTTCGCCCATGCCGGCGATAATGGTCTGACCGGACTCTTCGTCGGTCCAGACCCGGAACGAGGGATCTTCCTGAGCCAGGCGGCCCAGGGCCAGACCCATTTTCTCCTGGTCGGCCTTGGTTTTCGGCTCGACCGCAACGGAGATCACCGGCTCGGGGAATTCCATCCGCTCCAGAATGATCGGCGCCTCCGGGGCACACAGGGTGTCGCCGGTGGTCACGTCCTTCAGGCCGATGGCGGCGGCGATGTCGCCGGCGCACACGGACTTGATCTCGTCACGCTTGTTGGCGTGCATCTGTACGATGCGGCCAATGCGCTCACGCTTGCCCTTGACCGGATTCACCACGGTATCGCCGGTGTTGACCACACCGGAATACACGCGGAAGAAGGTCAGGTTGCCCACAAAGGGATCGGTGGCGATCTTGAACGCCAGCGCCGCAAAGGGCGCGGCGTCGTCGGCGGGACGGGTGTCGGGCGTTTCGCCGTCTTCCTTCACACCGGCGATGGCAGGTACTTCCACCGGCGACGGCAGGTATTCCACCACCACGTCGAGCATGGCCTGTACGCCCTTGTTCTTGAACGCGGAGCCACAGGTCACCAGGATGATCTCATTGTTGAGCACGCGGCTGCGCAGGCCGGATTTGATCTCCTCCTCGCTCAGCTCGCCTTCTTCCAGGTACTTTTCCATCAGCTCTTCACTGGCTTCGGCGGCGGCTTCCACCAGGTTCTGGTGCCACTCCTCGGCCAGCTCCTGCAGCTCGGCAGGAATGTCGTGATAGACAAAGGTGGTGCCGTTGTCGTCGTCGTTCCAGTCGATGGCCTTCATCTTGACCAGGTCAACCACGCCCTTGAAGTGCTCTTCGGCGCCAATGGGCAGCTGCACCGGCACGGGCGTCCCTTTCAGGCGGGTCTTGATTTGCTCGACCACGCGCAGAAAGTTGGCACCGGTACGGTCCATCTTGTTGACGAAGGCAATACGGGGAACGTGGTATTTGTTGGCCTGACGCCATACCGTCTCGGACTGGGGCTGAACACCACCCACGGCGCAATATACCATGACAGCACCGTCGAGCACCCGCATGGAACGTTCCACTTCAATGGTGAAGTCCACGTGTCCGGGGGTGTCGATGATGTTGATGCGATGCTGGGGGAACTGGTGATCCATGCCGTCCCAGAAACAGGTGGTCGCTGCAGACGTAATGGTGATGCCACGCTCCTGCTCCTGCTCCATCCAGTCCATGGTGGCGGCGCCCTCATGAACCTCACCCAGTTTATGGCTTACACCGGTGTAGAACAGGATGCGCTCGGTGGTCGTGGTCTTGCCGGCGTCAATGTGAGCACTGATACCGATGTTACGATAGCGCTCAATCGGGGTTGTACGAGCCACAATAAGATCCTCTTGCCAAGGTCGAATGTCCTTAGTGAGCCACAAGGGGCGCGGCCTGGGCCGCGCCCGCTCTCATTACCAGCGGTAGTGAGCGAAGGCCTTGTTGGCTTCGGCCATGCGGTGAACGTCTTCACGCTTCTTGACCGCGGAGCCTTTGTTTTCAGAGGCATCCATCAGCTCGCCAGCCAGACGCTGGGCCATGGATTTTTCGCCGCGCTTGCGCGCAGCTTCCACCAGCCAGCGCATGGCCAGGGCGTTGCGACGCACGGGGCGCACTTCAACGGGCACCTGATAGGTGGAGCCACCTACCCGGCGGGATTTAACTTCAACAGTAGGACGAACATTGTCCAGGGCTTCTTCGAACAGCGCCAGGTGCTCTTTGTTGGTCTTGGCGGCAACGATGTCCAGAGCACCGTAAACAATCTTTTCAGAGGTAGACTTCTTGCCGTCTACCATTACTACGTTTACAAACTTGGCCAGCAGTTCGGATCCGAACTTGGGATCCGGCAGGATTTTACGCTGGCCGATTACGCGACGTCTTGGCATTGCAAACTCTCCGTAACTTCAGGAATAACCCAAAACAAAACAGGTTAAAAAAATAAATGTTTGGCCTTACTTAACGGAGAACCATTAAGCCTTGGGCTTCTTGGCGCCGTACTTGGAACGGCCCTGACGACGGGCGGAAACACCGGAGGTGTCCAGCGCGCCGCGCACGGTGTGGTAACGCACACCGGGAAGGTCTTTTACACGACCACCGCGGATCAGAACAACGGAGTGCTCCTGCAGGTTGTGGCCTTCACCACCGATGTAGGAGTTCACTTCGAAGCCGTTGGTCAGACGAACACGGCACACTTTACGCAGTGCGGAGTTCGGCTTCTTCGGAGTGGTGGTGTATACGCGGGTGCACACGCCGCGCTTTTGCGGGCAGGCTTCCAGCGCCGGCACGTTGCTTTTAGCAACGGCTTGTTGGCGAGGCTTGCGCACCAGCTGGTTAATAGTTGCCATTAACAGCTCCTGATAATGTCGTTCTACAGTTGAAAAAATCCATCCCCAAAAGCGGGGACGCAAAATTCTATGCTCGCCCCGAGGGCAAGTCAAGATTTATACAATTACCCGGAAAACAGACAGCAGCGGGGCTGCCTGCGCCGGCACGCTTGCCAGTCACCACGCTGTGGGGCTGCCCTGACTGACGATCAGCTCCACCAGGCCGGCCATGGTCAGCGGTTCGCCGATAATGGGCGCCAGGCCACGGGCGCTCAGATCCTCCTGCATCACATACAGGCGGCCATCGTCGGCCAGGGGCTGCAGCCGGGGCAGCCAGGCCGGCAGGGTGGCGGCGATCACGGCGTCCTGCCACAGCACCAGCTGATCCCCGGGCTGCAGATGGCGCAGTGCCTGCGCCAGACTGTGGTGACTGAAGGGGGAATGTTTGACGGTATGCAGCATAGGCCCTCAGAAGGTCAGCCGAACGTCGTGCTCACCCAGGCGGCGACGCAGTTCATCGGCATCACAGAGAATGGTGTCGATACACAGATCGGCCCGGCTCAGGCCCCGCTCAGCCAGCGATTCGGCACACACATACACTCGTTCGATGTCGTACAGCTCCAGCAGGCCAAAGGTGGGGGCATAATCCCGGCCGTGAATGGCCGCCGGCGCCTGCTCTTTTTTTAGCTGATAGACACCGTCGCCGATAAAGAATACCGCCAGCTCCTCGCTCAGGGCCGAGGTGGCCAGCACCGCATCCAGCCCTTCCCGGCCGGCGGTGCTGCCGTGGGGCGGTGTATGAAAAAGAAAGGCAACCTTGTTCATCAGAATTGCACCACGCGATCGGCGGTCAATGCCGCCTGGGCCAGGGCCCCCAGGCCACTCAGGCGAAAGGGCACCGCCACATTGCCGGCCCCCAGCCCCGCCTCGCCGGCCCCGGCATCGTCACACAGGCCACGCCGCAGCGCCGCCGCCACACACAGGTCGAGGGTGAGCTGATGGCGCTCGGCCAGCTCCACCCAGGCCCGGTGCAGATCGAATTCATCGCTGGCGGGCTGCATCAGGCGGTTACCGTTATGCACCCCTTCCTGATAGAAAAACACGCTGTCGATCACATGTCCCTGCTCCAGCACCGCACGGGCAAAACGCCAGGCATCGGCGGCGGCCTGAGTGCCGTAGCAGGGGCCGGTAACCAGCAGGGCAAAGCGCAGGGGGGAATCGGTCATGAAGATAATCCGTATAAAACAAAAGAGCGGCCACTGCCGCTCTCGAAACGCTTACTTCACCAGGGCGATGGCTTCCACTTCCACCAGTACGTCCTTAGGCAGACGGGCCACTTCCACACAGGAGCGGGCCGGGGCACCGGCGGCAAAGTAGCTGGCATACACTTCGTTGAAGGCCAGGAAGTTGTTCATGTCGGACAGGAAGCAGGTGGTCTTGACCACGCTGCTGGCATCGGCGCCGGCTTCGGCCAGCACCGCCATCAGGTTGTCCATTACCTGTTTGGTCTGGGCTTCAATGCCGCCTTCCACCACGTCCATGGTGGCCGGGTCCAGCGGGATCTGACCGGAGGTGTAGACCATGTTGCCTACACGGGTGGCCTGAACATAGGGGCCGATGGCGGCGGGTGCCTGGTCGGTGGCGATTACGGTTTTAGTCATGGGTTCTCCTGGTTATAGGGCGACGACTCCTCGTCATCGCGTTTTTTCTGCCTGATATAGAGGTAGACAGTGTGTTTGGAAATGTTGAGCTTGTCCGACACCATGGCAATGGCGTCCTTGATGTCGAAGATGCCTTTTTCAAACAGGGTGGTGACAATTTGCTTGTTCTTGGCGTTGTTGGCCACGTCCGGATCGGCATTGATGGCCTCGATGGTCCGCTCCACCGTCAGGGTCACCAGCTCTTCCACGTTGTTGCTGAAGTTTTCCGCCGAAGCCTGGGGCCGCTCGTTTTCCGGCGGCAGCAAATCGGCCATCAGCTGGTGCAGGGGCGCGCCCAGATCCAGGTGCAGGCACAGCAGCCCGGCCAGCTCTCCATGGGCACCACGCACCGCCTGCACCAGGCTGCGCACCGGCGCGCCCAGGCGCTTGTGAGTCAGACACAGGCGGTCTTCTCCCCGGCGTTGCAGTTCGGCCAGCAGCCGTTGCTCGGCATCGTTCATGGCGGCACCCGGCTGGCGATTGCCGCCGGCCAGGCGCACCGCCACGCCCTCGGGCTGGTCCAGCCGAAAGAGCACCGCCTCGCTGTGCCGGCCATACAGAGCGGCAAGTCCGTCCACCAGCCGGGCACAAACGGCCAGGGCATCCTGTTCCGTTACCCCGGCCACCGTGGCCCTTGTATTCAGCATACGGGCCGCCCCGGAACGGGCCGTCCCACTCTCCGTTGGCATTGCTGGCTCCCACCCCTTGTCTCTGGCTCTGATTTTCAATCGCTGGTAATGAATGTCAACTTTTTTTGAAACGAAGCGTGAGGCCGAAAGCGCACTCACAAAAAAACCGCCCGCAGGCGGTTTTTTTACATGGCGGCGCGGCTCAGGCCCGCAGGGCCTTCTCGCCCCGGGACACGCCACACACACCGCTGCGCACCACTTCCACCACCTCGGTGGTTTCGCTCATGTTGCGAATAAAGGCGTCGAGCTTGTCGCTGGTGCCCACCAGCTGCACCGTATACAGGTGCGGAGTCACGTCCACGATCTGGCCGCGGAAGATGTCGGCGGTGCGCTTGACCTCGTCGCGGTTGGCTCCGTCGGCACGCACCTTGACCAGCACGATTTCCCGCTCGATATGATCGCCGTCGGTCAGATCGCTGACCTTGAGCACGTCCACCAGCTTGTTGAGCTGTTTGGTGATCTGCTCGATCACCCGCTCGTCACCGCTGGTGACGATGGTCATGCGCGACAGGGTGGGATCCTCGGTGGGCGCCACGGTCAGGGTTTCAATGTTGTAGGCCCGCTGGGAAAACAGCCCCACCACCCGGCTCAGGGCGCCGGACTCGTTTTCCAGCAACAGGGAAATAATACGCCGCATCAGGTTCGCTCCGTTTTGCTCAACCACATTTCATCCATGGCTCCGGTCTTGATCTGCATGGGGTACACATGCTCTTCCGGATCGATCTGAATATCCATGAACACCAGCTTGTCGGTCAGGGAGAAACACTTCTCCAGGGCCGCGTCCAGCTCCGCCGGATCCGTCACCTTCATGCCCACGTGGCCGTAGGATTCGGCCAGCTTGACGAAGTCGGGCAGCGAGTCCATGTAGGAATGACTCTGGCGGCCTTCATAGAACATCTTCTGCCACTGCTTCACCATGCCCAGGGCGCTGTTGTTCATGGAGATGATTTTCACCGGTATGTTGTACTGCATACAGGTGGACAGCTCCTGAATGTTCATCTGAATGGAGCCGTCACCGGTCACACACACCGACACCGCATCGGGACAGCCCAGCTTGGCGCCCATGGCGGCGGGCAGGCCAAAGCCCATGGTGCCCAAGCCACCGGAGTTGATCCACTGGCGCGGCTTGTCGTAGGGATAGTAGAGCGCGGCAAACATCTGGTGCTGGCCTACATCGGAGCTGATGATGGCCTTGCCTTCGGTGATGCGGTAAACAGACTCGATCACCTGCTGGGGCTTGATGTATTTGTCGCTCTTTTCGTAGCTCAGGCACTTGCGATCCCGCCACTGCTCGATCTGCACCCACCAGTCGTCCAGCGCCTGAGCGTCGGGCTTGAGCCCAAGCTCGCGAATCGCTTCCAGCATCTGCGCCAGCACGGTGTCGGCCGAACCCACAATGGGAATGTGTGCCGGAATGGTCTTGGAAATGGAGGTGGGGTCTATGTCCACATGCACTATGGTGGCATGGGGGCAGAACTTGGCCACGTTGTTGGTCACCCGGTCGTCGAAACGGGCGCCAATGGCCAGGATCAGATCCGAGTTGTGCATGGTCTTGTTGGCTTCATAGGTGCCATGCATGCCCAGCATGCCGATAAACTGCTTGTGGGTGCCGGGCATCACGCCCAGGCCCATCAGGGTGTTGGTCACCGGCAGGTTGAACTGCTCGGCCAGCTGCACCACCAGGCTGCTGGCCTCGGCGGTAATGGCGCCACCACCCACATACATCACCGGCCGTTTGGCGGCGGCCAGGGCCTTCATCGCCTTCTTGATCTGGCCCTTGTGGCCCACCCCGGTGGGATTGTAGGAACGCATGTCCACCGACGCGGGGTAGACGTAGGGATGCTTTTCCTTGGGATTCTGAATGTCCTTGGGCAGGTCCACCACCACCGGGCCGGGCCGGCCGGAGGCGGCAATGTAATAGGCCTTTTTAATGGCCAGCGGAATGTCGGACGCCTTTTTGCACAAAAAGCTGTGCTTCACGATGGGGCGGGAAATACCGATCATGTCGGTTTCCTGAAAGGCATCATCACCAATGTAGTTGGTCGGCACCTGGCCCGACAGCACCACCAGGGGAATGGAATCCATATAGGCGGTGGCAATGCCGGTAATGCAGTTGGTCGCGCCCGGCCCCGAGGTTACCAGCACGGTACCCACCTTGCCGGTGGCCCGGGAATAACCATCGGCCATGTGCACGGCCGCCTGCTCGTGGCGCACCAGCACGTGTTCTATTTTGCTGTTTTCAAACAAGGCATCATAGATGTCCAGTACCGAGCCGCCGGGATAACCAAACAGGTAATCAATCCCCTGGTCCTCCAGCGCTCGCACGACCATTTCTGCGCCTGATAACATCTCCATGGTAAAGCCCTCCAGGCTCTGCTCCGTTCACCTTGCCACTCTCTCGTACAGCCACACGCGGCCGCCAGCCGGGCAACATGACAAAATAAGCGACTTTTTATATTTATAAAACAACAACTTACAACAGCGAAGCTGAAGATAAGCAGAAAAAGGATGAAAAATCACCTTAACCTGCTTTAAATCCGTTGTCTACGGGCTTTGGCAAATCCGTCGGCTTCGCTCGGAACAGCCTGCCATAGAGGCCCCGGGCGCAACAGCGCCAACAAAATATGGCCACTGGCGCCAGTGCTCAAAGCCTCACCAGCCGGTCCGGCCACTCAAGAATTTAGCAACAACAAAACAATAAACAGGCATTACAGTTAAACAGCAGTATTACGAATGCAAAAAAGACAATTAAACAGCACAAAAAACCATAACGCGGCGTTGTTTCATTCATATTTAAACCATTTCAACATCATTGCCGGCCGGCACAAAGTTGACAGCGCTGCCGTTAATCGTTATCTGTATAGCGTTGTTAACGGATTCTTTCCTGATGTGAGTGACCATGCAAAAGCGAATTCAGCTACTACTACTAACCGACAAGGTGCTTTAGCGCACGGGGTCAGGCGTAGCTGGAATTTATCATTCACACAGTTTCACACTTAAAAACCCGTGCCGTCCGCACGGGTTTTTTTCATTCTGCCTCGGGCGGCACGAATACACAGAGGAAAGCGACATGTCGAACCAAGTCATCATATTCGATACCACCTTGCGGGACGGTGAACAGGCGCTTTCCGCCAGCCTGACCGTCAAGGAAAAACTGCAGATCGCCCAGGCTCTGGAACGGCTCGGTGTGGACGTGATGGAAGTGGGCTTTCCCATTTCTTCACCCGGCGACTTTGAGTCGGTGCAGACCATCGCCCGCCACATCAAGAACAGCCGGGTCTGTGCCCTGTCCCGCGCCCTCAAGGCCGACATCGACGCCGCCGGCGAGGCGCTGCGGGTCGCGGATCAGTTCCGTATTCACACCTTTATCTCCACCTCCGACATTCATGTGCAGAGCAAGCTGCGCAAGGACTTCGACTCGGTGGTGGAAATGAGCGTGGCGGCGGTCAAGCACGCCCGCGGCTACACCGACGATGTGGAGTTCTCCTGCGAGGATGCCGGCCGCACCCCCATCGACAACCTGTGCCGCATGGTGGAAGCGGTGATCAAGGCCGGCGCCCGCACCGTAAACATTCCCGACACCGTGGGCTATACCGTGCCCAGCGAGTTCGGCGGCATCATCAAGACCCTGTTCGAACGGGTGCCCAATATTCACCAGGCGGTGATTTCCGTGCACTGCCACGATGACCTCGGCATGTCGGTGGCCAATTCCATTGCCGCCGTGCAGCAGGGCGCGCGCCAGATTGAATGTACCATCAACGGCATTGGCGAGCGGGCCGGCAACTGCTCGCTGGAAGAAGTGGCCATGGTGATGAAGACCCGGGGCGAACTGCTCGGGGTGCACACCAACATCAAGAGCCAGGAAATCTACCGCACCAGCCAGCTGGTGCGTAACCTGTGCAACATGCCGGTACAGCCCAACAAGGCCATCGTCGGCGCCAACGCCTTTGCCCACTCCTCCGGCATTCACCAGGACGGCGTGCTCAAGAACAAGAACACCTACGAGATCATCACTCCCGAGAGCATCGGTCTGCCCAAAAACCAGCTCAACCTGACCTCCCGCTCCGGCCGCCACGTGATCAAGCACCGCATGGCCGAGATGGGTTACAGCGAGCAGGACTACGATCTCGACACCCTCTACACCAGCTTCCTGGCATTGGCCGACCGCAAGGGGCAGGTGTTTGATTACGATCTGGAAGCCCTGGTGTTCTTCAGCCAGATCCACGAAGAGCCCGAGCAGTTCAAGCTCAAGTACCTGAGCGTGCAGTCCGGCAGCAACGTCATGTCCACCGCCAGCGTGCGCATGGAAGTGGGCGGCAACATCGTCAACGAGGCCGCCGTCGGCAATGGCCCGGTGGACGCCGTGTATCAGTGCATCAACCGGGTTACCGGTTACGACATTCGCATCGACAAGTACGAGCTCAAGAGCAAAGGCGAAGGCAAGGACGCGCTGGGTCAGGTGGACATCGTCGCCGAGTACAAGGGCCGCAAGTTCCACGGCATGGGCCTGGCCACCGACATCGTCGAGTCGTCAGCCCAGGCGCTGGTGCACGTGATTAACTGCATTTACCGGGCCGAGCAGGTCGCGGAAAAGAAAGAAGAAATTCAGAAAAAAATACGTATGGAGACAGTGTGAACATGAGCGCAAGCTACAAGGTCGCGGTATTGCCGGGTGACGGCATTGGCCCGGAAGTGATGGCCGAGGCCATTCGTGTGCTGGACAGAGTGCAGGCCGAATTCGGCCTGCAACTGGAATACAGCCATTATGATGTGGGCGGCATCGCCATCGACAACCACGGCACTCCCCTGCCCGCCGCCACCCTGGCGGGCTGTGAAGCCGCCGACGCCGTGCTGTTCGGCTCTGTAGGTGGCCCCAAATGGGAAGCCCTGCCCCCCAACGAGCAGCCCGAACGCGGTGCCCTGCTGCCCCTGCGCGGCCACTTCAAGCTGTTCTGCAACATGCGTCCGGCCAAGATCTACCGGGGGCTGGAAGGCTTTTCACCGCTGCGCGCCGACATCAGCGCCCGCGGCTTTGACATCGTCTGCATGCGCGAGCTGACCGGCGGTATCTACTTCGGTCAGCCCAAGGGCCGCGAAGGCTCTGGCCCGCAGGAAAAGGCATTCGATACCGAAGTGTATCACCGCTATGAAATCGAGCGCATCGCCCGCCTGGCCTTTGAGGCGGCTCAGGGCCGTCGTGGCATCGTCACCTCCGTCGACAAGGCCAACGTACTGCAGGCCTCCATTCTGTGGCGCGACGTGGTCACCGAAGTCGCCAGGGATTACCCGGATGTGACCCTGAACCACATCTATATCGACAACGCCACCATGCAGCTCATTAAGGATCCGTCCCAGTTCGACGTGCTGCTGTGCTCCAACCTGTTTGGCGACATCATCTCCGACGAAATGGCGATGATTACCGGCTCCATGGGCCTGCTGCCCTCCGTCAGCCTGAACGATCAGGGCTTTGGCCTGTACGAGCCCGCCGGCGGCTCCGCCCCGGACATCGCCGGCAAGGGCATTGCCAACCCCATCGCCCAGATTTTGTCCGCCGCCCTGATGCTGCGTTACAGCTTCAAGCAGGAAGAAGCGGCCCAGGCCATTGAGCGCGCCGTGGCCGAAACCCTGGCCGCCGGCTACTTCACCGGCGACCTGTACAGCGACAAGGCCGAACATCCGGTGCAGTCCACCAGTCAAATGGGTGAGCAGATCGTGTCCCGTATCCGGAGAGCAAGCTAATGGCCAAGACCCTTTACCAGAAAGTATTTGACGCCCACCTGGTGCGCAACGAAGCCGGCGAAACCCCGCTGCTGTACATCGACCGCCACCTGGTGCACGAAGTCACCTCGCCCCAGGCCTTTGACGGCCTGCGCGAAAAGGGCCGCAAGCTGCGCCGCCCCGACCGCACCTGGGCAACCATGGATCACAACGTCTCCACCGAGACCAACGACATCGCCGCTTCCGGTGAAATGGCCCGAATCCAGATGGAAACCCTGGCCAAGAACTGTGAAGAGTTCGGCGTGCCCCTCTATGACCTGCACCACAAGTACCAGGGCATAGTGCACGTCATCGGCCCCGAGCTGGGTCTGACCCTGCCGGGCACCACCATCGTCTGCGGCGACTCCCACACCGCCACCCACGGTGCCTTTGGCGCCCTGGCGTTCGGTATCGGCACCTCAGAGGTGGAACACGTCATGGCCACCCAGACCCTGAAGCAGGGCCGGGCCAGGACCATGAAGATTCAGGTCAACGGCGAGCTCAACCCGGGCATCAGCGCCAAGGACGTGGTGCTGGCCATCATCGGCAAGGTCGGCCACGCCGGCGGCACCGGTTATGTGGTGGAGTTCTGCGGCAGCGCCATCGAGGCGCTGTCGATGGAAGCGCGCATGACCATCTGTAACATGGCCATCGAGCTGGGCGCCAAGGCGGGTCTTATCGCCCCCGATCAGACCACCTTTGACTACCTCAAGGGCCGTCCCTTCGCTCCCGAAGGCGAGCAGTGGGAGCAGGCCGTGGCCTACTGGCAGACCCTCAAGTCCGATGAAGGCGCCGAATTCGACGCCGTGGTCGAGCTCGACGGCAACGCCATTGCGCCGCAGGTCACCTGGGGCACCAACCCGGGCCAGGTGATGCCGGTGAACGGCACCATTCCTGCGCCGGAAGACTTTGACGATGCCGTTGAGCGTCAGTCTGCGGTCAAGGCCCTGCAGTACATGGACATTCCCGCCGGTGGCAAGCTCACCGACGTGAGCATCGACAAGGTGTTTATCGGCTCCTGCACCAACAGCCGCATCGAAGATCTGCGCGCCGCCGCCGCCATCGCCAAAGGCCGTAAGGTGGCCGCCGGCGTACAGGCGCTGGTGGTGCCCGGCTCCCAGCAGGTCAAGGCCCAGGCCGAAGCCGAAGGCCTGGACAAGATCTTTATCGAAGCCGGTTTTGAATGGCGCCTGCCCGGTTGCTCCATGTGTCTGGCCATGAACAACGACCGGCTGCAGCCGGGCGAGCGTTGTGCCGCCACCAGCAACCGCAACTTTGAAGGCCGTCAGGGCCGGGGTGGCCGCACTCACCTGGTGAGCCCGGCCATGGCCGCCGCCGCCGCCGTGTTCGGTCATTTTGTCGACATTCGGGATCTGTAAGGGGAATAGTATGAGCGGATTCAAGCAATTAACCGGTATCGCCGCCCCCCTGGATGCGGCCAACGTAGACACCGATCAGATCATTCCCAAGCAGTTTCTGCAAAAGGTGACCCGGTCCGGCTTTGGCAAGCACCTGTTTCACGACTGGCGCTTTCTCGATGACGCCGGCGAGCAGCCGAACCCCGAGTTCGTGCTCAACCAGGCGCCCTACGATCAGGCGGTGATCCTGCTGGCCCGGGAAAACTTCGGCTGCGGCTCCAGCCGCGAGCACGCGCCCTGGGCGCTGGCCGACTTTGGCCTCAAGGCGGTGATCGCCCCCAGCTTTGCCGACATCTTCTACGGCAACGCCATCAACAACGGCATGGTGCCGGTGCGGCTGACCGAAGCGCAGGTGGAAGCCCTGTTCCAGCACGTGGCCGCCCACAAGGGTGCCGAGATCACCGTGGATCTGGAAGCGCAGGAAGTGCGCGCCGGCGAGCACGCCTTTTCGTTCGAGATTGACGAGTTCCGCCGCTACTGCCTGCTCAACGGCCTCGACAATATCGGCCTGACCCTGCAACACGCGGATCAAATCGACGCCTACGAGGCCCGGCAGCCGGCCTGGCTGTAAACCTGAAACACAATGCAGAACGCCGGCCTGGGCCGGCGTTTTTATTGGCATGCTGGTTCAGTGCACATCTTCCAGAAACAGCGCCACCAGATCGCTGGTTACGCCTTCTTCCACCCTCAGCACCCGGGCCATGGCCTTGAGCGGCGGCACCCGCTCGCCGGCCGAAGGCAGCACCAGTTGCCACTGCTGGCCCGGCCTGCAGCGGCCGCACTCCACTTCCATCAGCACGCCTTCCGGACTCAGGTTAAGACAGGTTCCCTGAATACGTTCGCTGGTGGTGGCCAGGATCACGGTGGCATTGACTTGAATGCGGCTGAACAGCCGCTGCTCCTTGTTGGCAGATAACATGGGCTCATCCTTTCAATGGCTGGTTTCACAGGATAAATCTTCCTACAATAGCGCCCTTACCCCATTGCAATCGGGCTCGCCGGCAAAAGCAGCGTGTTCCCCCCGATGCAAAAACCCAACCAGGGAGTGGCCCGTGAAACAGACTCTGTTTGCCTTGCTGCTGGCGGCCAGCGTACCGCTGGCGGCACAGACACCGACGCTTACCATCTATACCTATAGCTCATTTGCATCCGACTGGGGGCCCGGGCCGGCCATTGAGCAGGCCTTTGAAGCCGAATGTGACTGTGATTTGCAGTGGGTGGCACTGGACGACGGCGTGTCCATTCTCAACCGGCTGCGGCTGGAAGGAGACAACACGAAAGCCGATGTGGTGCTGGGACTCGACAACAACCTGCTGCAGGCGGCCGAAGACACCGGCCTGATTGAGCCTCATGGCCTGACGCCCGCCGGGCTGACCCTGCCCGGCGGCTGGAGCAATCCCTACTTTCTGCCCTTTGATTACGGCTATTTCGCCTTTATCTACAACACAGAACGGCTGGCCACTCCCCCCGCCAGTTTTGCCGAGCTGCTCAAGCGTCCCGAACTGACCCTGCTGTATCAGGATCCCCGCACCAGCACTCCGGGCCAGGGCCTGCTGCTGTGGGTACAAAAGCTCTATGGTGACCAGGCCCCGGACGTGTGGCAAAACCTGGCCAAGCGTACCGTGGCAGTGACCAAGGGCTGGAGCGAATCCTACGGCATGTTCCTCAAGGGCGAGGCCGATCTGGTGCTGTCCTACACCACCTCGCCGGCCTATCACATTGAGGCGGAGCAACAACACCAGTACCGGGCCGCCGCCTTTGAAGAAGGTCACTATATGCAGGTGGAAGTGGCCGGCAAGATCAAGGGCAGCAGCCAGCCCGAGCTGGCCGACCGGTTTCTGCGGTTTATGACCGGCCCGGGCTTTCAGCGGCACATTCCCGCGGGCAACTGGATGTATCCGGTGATCGACACCGAGCTGCCCACCGGTTTTGACGAGCTGGTGATACCCGCGCAGGCGCTGAGCTTTACTGCCGAGGAAGTGGCCAGCCAGCGCAAACAATGGCTGCGTCAGTGGCTCGCCGCCACCACCCGCTGATGCCATTGCGTTTATGGTGGCTGCCGGGGTCACTCAGCACCGGCACCATTCTGTTGCTCACCGCCGCGCCCATTACGGCCCTGCTGGTGCAGGGCAGTGCCGACCTGAGCCCGTTGTTGCGCGACACCTACCTGCGCCATGTGATCTGGTTCAGCTTTTACCAGGCGGCCCTGTCCACCCTGCTCAGCCTGGGCCTGGCCTTGCCCCTGGCCCAGGCCCTGTCGCGCCGGCGCTTTCCCGGCCGCACTCTGCTGCTGCGGCTGTTCGGCCTGACCCTGGTGCTGCCGGTGATCCTGGTGGTGTTCGGCCTGGTAGCGGTGCACGGTCGTCAGGGCTGGAGCAACCGGTTGCTGGAATGGCTGGGGGTTGAGCCGGTCAGCTACCTTTATGGCCTGACCGGTATTCTGCTGGCCCACGTGTTTTTCAATATGCCGCTGGCGGCACGTATTCTGCTACAAAGCATTGAAGCCATTCCCGCCAGCCAGTGGCGGCTGGCCAGCCAGCTGGGTTTTAACAGCCGGCAGCTGTTTCGCTGGCTGGTCTGGCCGGCGGTACGCGCTGCCCTGCCCGGGCTGGCCAGCCTGATCTTCATGCTCTGCTTCACCAGCTTTGCCACCGTGATGGCGCTGGGCGGCGGCCCCAAATCCACCACCCTGGAAGTGGCCATTTATCAGGCCCTGCGCTACGACTTCGATCTGCCTCTGGCGGGCAGTCTGGCGCTGTTGCAACTGCTGTTCTGCGGCGCTTTCCTGTGGCTGCAATATCGCGTCAGCAAGCCCCCCGCATTCCGGGGTGAGGCTCAGCCATGCTGCCCGCGCCATGACGCCCGCTGGTGGCACACCCGCCTGACCGATACGCTGGTGATGACACTGGCACTGAGCATTTTCCTGCCGCCACTGCTGGCCATCGTCACCGCCGGTCTCAATCCGCAGTTACTTCCGGCACTGGTTTCGGCCCGGCTGTGGTCTGCCCTGAGCCAGTCCATGGTCATTGCCATTGGCGCCGGCCTGCTGTCGGTACTGCTGACCACAGGCCTGTTGCTCACCAGCCGGCATCTGAAGCTCAGGGAAGGCCGCCGCCGGCTTGCCGGCGGGCTGGAAGCCGGCGGCTCCGTCATTCTGGTGCTGCCTGCCGTGGTGTTGTCCACCGGCCTGTTTATTCTGCTGCGAGGCGTGGCCGATGTGTTTGCTCTTGGTCCCTTGCTGGTGATCCTGGTCAATGCGCTGATGGCCATGCCCTATGGCCTGCGCACCCTGCAACAACCCATGGAACAGGTAGTCCTGCGTTACGACCGGTTGTGTGCCAGCCTGAACGTGCGCGCCCTGGACCGGGCTCGCCTGGTGGAGTGGCCGCTGCTGCGCCGGCCGCTGGCGCTGGCTCTGGCGCTGGCGGTGATGCTGTCCCTCGGGGATCTCAGCGCCATTGCGCTGTTTGGCAATCAGCACCTGCAGACCCTGCCCTGGCTGCTGTACCAGCAGCTGGGCAGCTACCAGATGACCGAGGCTGCCGCCACCGCCCTGGTGCTGCTGACCCTGAACCTGGCACTGTTCCTGCTAATTGAAGGAGTACTGGGAGGCAAGCATGCTCACGCTGACTAACCTGAGTGCTCATTACCCGGAACAACGTCTGTGCTTTTCCCTGAGCGCCGCACCGGGCACCATTACCGCGCTGCTCGGTCCCAGTGGCGCCGGCAAGTCTACCCTGCTGGCCATGATTGGCGGCTTTGCCGGTATCGACTCGGGCAGCCTGACACTGAGTGGCCGGGAGTTGCTGTCCCTTCCACCAGCCGAGCGCCCCCTGACCACCCTGTTTCAGGACAATAACCTGTTCTGGCACATGACGGTATATCAGAATATCGCCATTGGCCTGGATGCCGGATTGCGCCTGAACGACGACCAGCAACAACAGGTACGGCAAGTGGCGGCCCAGCTGAACATTACTCAGCTGCTGAAGCGCAAGCCGGCACAACTGTCGGGCGGACAGCAGCAGCGGGTGGGTCTGGCCCGTTGTCTGGTGCGCAACCGGCCGGTCCTGCTGCTGGACGAACCCTTTTCGGCCCTGGATCCGGCGCTGCGTTTTGAACTGCTGCAGTTATTGCGGGAACAAACCACCCGGCTGGGCCTCATCGTACTGCTGGTCACCCACCATCCGGAAGAGGCGGCGCGGGTTGCCGACCGCATCGCCTATGTGCATGACGGCCGTATTCTTGAGCAGGGAGACCGGGCGCTGCTGTTGGCTCCCCGTACCCCCGAATTAAAAGCCTATTTGGGAATGTGCACAGGAAAGGGAAAGGAGTGAGCTTGCCTCACTCCTTGTGTGATTTTCACAGGTTCTCTTCGGCAAAGGACGCCAGCCGGCTGCGCATCACGCCGTTAAGGTAGACATTGGCGCTGCCTTCAAAGTCCTTGAAGCGTTCCACGATATAGGTCAGTCCGGAGGTCACCGGGGTCAGATAGTTGGAGTCAATCTGGGCCAGATTGCCCGAGCACACCAGCTTGGTGCCTTCCCCACAGCGGGTAATAATGGTCTTGAGCTGGGAGGCGGTCAGGTTCTGGCATTCGTCCAGCAACACAAAGGTGTTCTGAATACTGCGCCCGCGCATGAAGTTGACCGACTTGAACTGAATATTGGCCTTGCCCATGATGTAGCTGAGCGAGCCGTCCATGCATTCGTCCTGCTTGTGCAGCACTTCCAGGGTATCGGTGATGGCCGCCAGCCAGGGCGCCATTTTTTCCTCTTCCGAGCCGGGCAGAAAACCGATGCTCTCGGCAATTTCCGGGGTGTTGCGGGTGACAATCACCCGATCGTAGATGCCCTTTTCAATGGTCATTTCCAGCGCCGACGCCATGGCCAGCAGGGTCTTGCCGCAGCCCGCCGGCCCGGTCAGGATCACCATGTCGATATGAGGGTCGAGCAGGGCATCCAGGGCCATGGCCTGATAAATGTTCTTGGGCTGAATACCCCAGGCCTTGCGTCCCATCATGCGCTCCCGGCCCAAATCCACAAAACGAAGATGGCCGTTTTCCTTCCCTATCACCCGGCCGGCAAAATCGTCGGTATCGTCGATCAGGTACTGGTTGATATGGGCACCCGGCAGCAACTCTTCCGAGACGGTATGGATCACTTCGCGACCGTGGGTTTCGCTTTCACACTCGCCCACCCGATCCCAGAAGCTGTCTTCAACATGGCAGAATCCCTTGGCCAGCAACCGAATATCGTCCACCAGCTGATCGGAGCGGTAGTCCTCCACATGCTCCAGCCCGGCGCCCTTGGCCTTGAGCCGCATGTTGATGTCCTTGGTCACCAGCACCGCTTTGCTGCCGCCATGATGTTTTTGCAGATAAAGCGCGGTATTGATAATGCGGTTGTCGGCCTCATCGTCGGTAAACACCGCATAGCCTTCCGGCAGGTGGCGATCCGAAATAATGGCAATACGCCCCGAGGCTTCGTCGTCCTTCAGCCCCAGTGGCACCCCGGCAATAATCTGCTCCGGCGTGGCATCGTGAAAGATATCCTCCAGGGTGCGAATGGCCACCCGTGCGTCCCGGCTGACATCCTTCTGCCGATCCTTGATGCGATCCAGCTCTTCCAGCACCGTCATGGGTATAACGACGTCGTGTTCCTTAAAGGAGTAAATGGAGAGGGGTTCGTGCAGCAGTACGTTGGTATCGAGAATAAAGCGTTTGCGGTCGTAGCCGTCCATAGGCGTGCTCCCCGGGCCAGGCCCTTGTCGTGGTCATGGTCCAGTTAAAGCACCGGGCCATGACAGCTTTATTACAATTTAACGCTATGCCTTTTTTCTTCGCTCGGCAAGCGCTGGCCTTGCAAGGAGAGAGCGTTCGAGCAGAAATCCGCCATTGCGTCACGAAAAAGCCACCCGCGTGAGCAAGGGGCTGTCTCCTGCCCGAATCAATTCGGATCTGCCAAGTTGGTTAGTGTGCCTGGCCGTGGTCACTCCATCTCGCAGAAACGAAAAAAGCCCGATACGTGAGTATCGGGCTTTTGGTATTGGGTGCCTGGCAGTGACCTACTTTCACATGGCAGCTGCCACACTATCATCGGCGCGGTTGCGTTTCACTGCTGAGTTCGGCATGGAATCAGGTGGTTCCACAACGCTATGGCCGCCAGGCATAAAACTTAATTCGGAAAAAACTGTGTTTGATGAATCTGTTTGTAGTCTCGACCTGCAAGGCCTCACACTTCTTGGGTGTTGTATGGTTAAGCCGCACGGGTCATTAGTACAGGTTAGCTGCACGCCTCACAGCGCTTCCACACCCTGCCTATCAACGTCCTGGTCTCGGACGGCCCTTTAGAGAGCTCGAAGCTCTGGGGATGACTCATCTCGAGGCTCGCTTCCCGCTTAGATGCTTTCAGCGGTTATCGATTCCGAACTTAGCTACCGGGCAGTGCCACTGGCGTGACAACCCGAACACCAGAGGTTCGTCCACTCCGGTCCTCTCGTACTAGGAGCAGCCCCTCTCAATCATCCAACGCCCACGGCAGATAGGGACCGAACTGTCTCACGACGTTCTGAACCCAGCTCGCGTACCACTTTAAATGGCGAACAGCCATACCCTTGGGACCGACTTCAGCCCCAGGATGTGATGAGCCGACATCGAGGTGCCAAACACCGCCGTCGATATGAACTCTTGGGCGGTATCAGCCTGTTATCCCCGGAGTACCTTTTATCCGTTGAGCGATGGCCCTTCCATTCAGAACCACCGGATCACTATGACCTGCTTTCGCACCTGCTCGACGTGTCTGTCTCGCAGTTAAGCTGGCTTATGCCATTGCACTAACCGTACGATGTCCGACCGTACTTAGCCAACCTTCGTGCTCCTCCGTTACGCTTTGGGAGGAGACCGCCCCAGTCAAACTACCCACCAGGCACTGTCCTCACCCCGGATAACGGGGCCAAGTTAGAACATCAAACATACAAGGGTGGTATTTCAAGGTCGGCTCCACGGCAACTGGCGTCACCGCTTCACAGCCTCCCACCTATCCTACACATGTAGGGTCAATGTTCAGTGCCAAGCTATAGTAAAGGTTCACGGGGTCTTTCCGTCTAGCCGCGGGTACACCGCATCTTCACGGCGATTTCAATTTCACTGAGTCTCGGGTGGAGACAGCGTGGCCATGGTTACACCATTCGTGCAGGTCGGAACTTACCCGACAAGGAATTTCGCTACCTTAGGACCGTTATAGTTACGGCCGCCGTTTACCGGGGCTTCGATCAAGAGCTTCACCTTGCGGCTAACCCCATCAATTAACCTTCCGGCACCGGGCAGGTGTCACACCGTATACGTCCTCTTGCGAGTTAGCACAGTGCTGTGTTTTTGATAAACAGTCCCAGCCACCTGGTCACTGCGACTGGCTCAGGCTCCATCCGCGAAGGACTTCACCCGCTCCAGCGTACCTTCTCCCGAAGT